>CAVTCR010000072.1:0-27689 GCA_963733195.1 uncultured delta proteobacterium | reverse complement strand
GGCTTGCGGCGGCAGCCCACGCTGGTAGAGCACCTCGGCGTCCACTAATTTGACCAGCGCCTGCTGCAAGCTTGCCTCTTCCACCGGCGCGACGGCCTGCAGCAGCTCATAGGAAAACTCTCGCCCCAAGGTGGCTCCCAGCTGCGCCACCTCTTTAACCGTGGCCAGCCGGTCCAGCCGCGCCATCAGCGAATCCTGGAGTGTAGCGGGAATAGCCAGCGAAGGCAGAGGTCCGGTCAGTTCATAGTGGCCATCGCTCTCCCTGAGCAATCCCGACTCTAGCACCATCTTGGTCAACTCTTCCACATACAGCGGCACGCCGTCCGTCTTGTGCACGATCTGTTTGCAATACCTCGGGCGGGAGTGCCTTCCCGCCCGTTACCCTCTCTACCATCTCCTCCACCTGCGTGCGGGGCAGACGGCTGAGCGTCAGCGAGGTGAGGTGCGCGCGTGAAGCCCATGGTGGCGTGAACTCCGGCCGAAAGGTCAGCACCAGCAGCAGGCGGGCCAGCGCCGCTTGATCAATTAAGCGCCCGAGGAACTCCTGGCTGGACGGATCGGCCCAGTGCAAATCTTCCCACACGCAATAAACCGCGGCCTGCTCGGCCTCCTCTACCAGCCAGCTCATTAAGGCTTCCTGGGTCTTCTGCTTCTGCTTCTGGGGACTGACGGTGAGAGGCGGATAGCCCTTAGGGTGCGGCAGTGACAGCAGTGAGGCAAAGAGCGCCACGGTGTCGGTCTGGGGAAAGCGATACGCAGCAAGGACACGCTCTAGTTTCGCAAGCTTGGCGTCAGGGGTATCGTCTCGTTGCAACTGGAGGAGCCGCTGCAAGTGCTCGATGACCGGATAGAAGGCCGTATTCTGGTAAAAGGTCGAGCAGCGGAACTCAATCCGGGTCGCGCTCTCGCTGCTCACCTGCTCTTTGAGCGTCTGCACTAGACGCGACTTGCCAATGCCGGCCTCACCACTCAGCAAGACGACTTGCCCTGCGCCGCTTTTCGCTTGCACCCACCGTTCCTGTAACAGCCCCACTTCGTGCTCGCGCCCAATCAGGGGCGTGAGGCCGGTCCGGACCGCGACCTCAAAGCGGCTCTGGGCCTGACTCTCCCGCATGACCCGGTACACGGATAATGGGGTGGAGATGCCCTTGAGTGTCTGTGGCCCCAAGTCCTGGCACTCGAACAAGCCCTGCACCAGCCGAGAGGTGGCCGCACTGATAACCACCGTATCTGGCTCGGCAACTCCTTGCAGTCGTGCAGCAATATTGGGTGTCTCTCCCAGCGCCAATTGTTCACGCTTTGCTCCTCCGCCGATCTCGCCGACGACGACGGGGCCGGTGTGAATGCCAATCCGCACCTGCACGCCATGCTGTTGGAGGAGCGGAGCCTGTGTTATGGCCACGAGAATGCCTAAAGCTGTCCGCACGGCCCGTTGGGCATCATCCTCGTGGGCGACCGGGATAGCCAAAGTATACGAGCAGCCCGTCACCGAGGTATTGGGCGATATGCCCCGCAAAGCCACCGATCACGTCTGCGCACGCGGCTTGATAGGCCTGCACCACGCCGCGTAACTCCTCGGGGTCGAGCTGTGTGGACAGGGCAGTCGAGTCCACCAAGTCAACGAACATCACCGTGAGCTGGCGGCGCTCGGCTTCCGGTGCAGTAGCATGAGGGCTTGCCGTTGTGGAACGAGCCGTAGGACGATGGGACTGGCCTGTGGTGTTCGCGCCTTTGCGGCGCTTCGCTGGCACTGGCTTTCCTATAGCCTTCAGTGCCGTCCCACATTCGGAGCAGAACTTGGCGGTGGGCCGCATTTGCTGGCCACAACTCGGGCAGAGCCGCACAAACGGCACCCCGCATTCTTCACAGAACTTGGCTCCCTCTGCATTGTCAAAGCCACAGCTTGCGCAGTGCATAGGGCCTCTTTACTCCTCCGCCTCTCCCGGAGCAAGAAGAACAACACAGCCACACGGGTCAGGCGGCCATCTGACGGTGATGGTCCCGCTCGTCAACGTTAGGCGTCGAGGTTTGCCATAGCCATTCCGATACCCAGCTTTGAGTCCCGTGGGTTATGTCACCCGAGAGGATACGCTGCCTGACTCACGTTTCCAGACCTTCCGAAGTTACCTTGACGGGGTAACGCATCTCTCACTTCGCGTTCTATGCCCAAGCTTTTTCATATGCAAGGAGTTCCTCCTCTGCTACACCAAACAATCATGAAACAGGTCATTGTGGTGAATACTGCTCTCAAACTGCCAAAGGGCAAACTGGCAGCCCAGGTTGCGCATGCGGCTATCGGTGCGTTTCTCGAAGCGAGCACGCAGGCACGACACCGGTGGTTAGAGGAAGGCATGCCGAAGGTTGTGCTCACGGGCAACAGCACAGAGGAACTCATAGAGTTACAAACATCAGCCCTGCAGCGTCATATTCCCGCGTGTCTGATTAGAGATGCAGGCCGAACGGTCGTGCCAACCGGAACAGTAACCTGCTTAGGCCTTGGTCCCGCAGACGATATGGAGATCGACGCAGTTAACCGGAAAGCTCAAGCTGTTGAATTGAATCAATCCTCCTTCGACTCAAGTCGAACGGATTCTCAGTTATAAAACCAGTGACAAAATGATTCACCGCGGGGATTTGGCGCGCCTCACCCGCGTCTTGGAGGCACTGGTGGATTGATCCGAGCAAGAAGGGTGTTACAGTGCTGAAGCATGGGAGGCCTAGGACAAAATGGCAAGTCGTCGTCTCCAAATCGTTATTTCACCAAAAATCAAGGCGCGTATAGAACGGGTTGCAAAAGCAAAGAAGACCAAACCCCAGAGTGTCATTGTAGATGCTCTCACTTACTATCTCCCGCTCGCCGACTCGGGATTAGAAGCGGAGTTCGCTGAGTGGGATCGTCTGAGCGACGAGGCGCTGGTCGAGTTTGAAAAGAACCTTGCATGAGCCCCGGTGATATCTACTGGGTCCAGATTCCGGCTGCCGATGGTCACGAGCAAGCCGGGCTCCGTCCTGCTCTCATTCTGCAGAACCCTCAGCTCACAGCCAGACTGACCACTATCCAAATTGTTCCACTGACCAGCCGCTTGAAGGCGCGCAGGTTCCCAGCCACCTTGGTTATTGACCCGGACCTTTCTAACCATCTTTCTGCTAGATCAGTAGCATTGATTTGTCTTTCCGGGGAGCAAGCTTGCCCTCTTTCACTGAAAGGCGCTTCGCCCATCTTTGCACGTTCCACACTTCAAGTGAGAGCGATCGTCTTCGGCAGTTTCGCCCGTCTGGCACAGAGTAGTGTCGTCCGGTGAGCCTGCGTGACAGCGCAGCATCGCAGGCGTCTATTGTTGCTCCCACAATTTGTTCGACGATGGGAGCTTGGTATGCAGCCATTATCGCCAGCCCAGGCCGAAGAAGCCCTTATGCACTTAACCCACCACTTTGCGCAGTGGCGGCAAAGCCGCCGCACTCCCCGGGGACGCATTCCTCACGGAGTTGTGGGCGCAGCGCCGTGGCGCTCACGGCCACCTTCTCCGTCTCGCGGGTCGCCAACCAACTGGGCCTCACGCCCCATGCGCTCAAACGACGGCGTGAGGCCCTGAATGGCACGCCCGCGCCACTGCCCTCTCCCCACGTCCCGCATTTGTCGAAGTCGCGGCCGGCCTGGCGGACGCCCGCGACGGAAGTCGAAATCCAACGGCCCGATGGCACCCGGCTGCGCATCACGTACAGTGACGCCTCTCCGCCTCGTCCCCTTGCTCCAAACCTTCCTGGACTCCCACTGATGCTCCAACTCACGCCCCAGAGTCGCATCTTTCTGGCCGTGCAGCCTGTCGACTTCCGAAGGGTATCGATGGGCTCGCGGCGCTCTGTCGCCAGGCTGTTGCATGAGAATCCCTTGGGCGGCACGGTCTATGTCTTTCGCAACCGCACTGGCACGACGCTTAAGCTCTTGGCCTACGATGGCCAAGGGTTTTGGCTCTGCACGAAACGTCTGTCCCACGGGCGTTTTTCCTGGTGGCCGACCGCCAGCACCCAGAGCGTGACCCTCTCCGCGTGGGAGCTGAACGTGCTCTTAGGCAACGGCCATCCTGACCGCGCCCAACTCGCCCCCGACTGGCGGCCCATCCGTTACGACGGCACGAGGGCCGCCTCATAATTCCACGGCAGCCAGGCACTGGGATTGGCAAACACCTCCTGGCGGTGTTCCTGGACCGCGACCAGATAGTCCAAGGCATTGACCCCGGCCTGTACACAGGTGGCAATCACACTGGTGAGGATACTGGCAATGTAGGCACTATGCTCGGTGGCATAGAACAAGGAGTTCTTGCGCTGGCGAATCGCCAGTTTTAACGCGCGCTCGGCGACATTATTATCGAGTGGCGCGCCCGGCACTTTGACGACTCGCGTCAGCGTCTCCCAATGCTCCAACAGTACGCGATCGCTTTGCCCAAACTACTATTGGGTTCTACCAACGCTCTGCCGTTTGCTGCTCCAGCCACGTCTTGAGTGTCGTCAATACGGGCTCACTATACGTTTGATGGTAGACCAATCGCTCCTGCGCACTGAGCCCTTGGTCCCGCGCCTGCTCTTCATGGTCGTACATCAGCTTGAGCGCCTCCACCACAACCGCACTCTCCGCAGGGAAATCCTCGGCCAACTCGGTGAACTGCGCCGCCCATGGGCCAGACAATGACAGCGGATGAGCGTTCGTCTTCCTCAGCATTGTTGCTGGCTCAAGGCATCGGACATCACCAACGGTTTTTCGCGTCCCGGTTCCCGTTTCGTTAAGAGCGCCTCCAGATTCTCGCCCGCATGCCGCCGCCCCGTATAATACAAGCAAATGCGCCGCTCCCCCACCTGCACGATCAACGCCGTCGTTTGCATGCCCGTCCGTGTGTCCGGCTTCGCTTTGCCTTGCGCCCGGGCCTTCGCTCGCGCCTGCTGGTTTTCCTCAATTAACGTTAACACCCGCCCGGGCGTATCATCTTGAAAGATCACTTCGCCTTGCGCCGCCAGCTTCTCCAACCACTTGAAGATGGGATGGGTACAGTCGCCCACGATCTCGCCCTGATCCCATTGTGTCGCATCGGGCACCGGCACGCCGACTAACGCTTGGAATCCTTCGAGCCGATGCCACGGCAAGCCCTAAGTAGTAGCGCGCCAGCGCTAACACCGCCCGCGCCCGTGCCGTATACTTCTCGGTCCCTGCTGCTGCCGGCACCGATGCGGTAAAGATTTGCCCACAGGCCGAGCAGCGTAACTTCTCCAGCTCATAGCGCACCGCCGACAATAACGCGTTGCCATCGAGCCGCATCTCCACGCCCGGCGGTAAGCGATACAAGGTTCCCACGACCACACGCCGGACATCGCTCACCCACGGCTAATTCCTCATGCCGACACTCCACCGTCTGCGCCGCCCGATAGACCTCCGCGCCGTGCCGCCCATGCCCAGGCGGCGGCTTCTTCTCCGGCGACGATGGGGAAGTGGAGGGATGGCACTCCCTGTGATGTGCTGGTCTGCGTTGCGTTCTCGCCCGCACTCCCGCCGCCCGCCGTCCCGCCCGCTGCCGGCGGCTTGGGTGGCTTGGGCTTCTCGCCAAACACCAGCGCCTTGATTCGCTTGAGACTCAGCTTCGCTTCCCGCAGCGCAAACAACAACCAAAAGTAAGAGGTCAGCACTTTCCCCAACACGCGCCGATCGTCCGCGGTCAGCGTGTTGGCTTCGAGCCGGGCGAGCAACGCTTCGCCGTCCTCCCGGCTGAGCTGGACATCTTCGGGTTGCTTCATGGCCGTTCCCTTCCGGCATGCCGTACCACATCACAATAAGTGTGATGCTCTCCAGACCGGACGCTGTATAGCAGAAGCCGTATCGGGGTCGTGAAGGCCAGCGCGCTTCCTCACCGCTTGCCCTCTCACGATTCACCGCTCAGCAAAATGAAGCTTGATTCCCAACTCCGCGCTATTGATCGTCGGCGTCTGGGAGCAAAATTGGGAACTCTAACACCAGAACAGCTTACTCAGATCAAAAAATTGGTGCGTGAACTGTTCGAACTTTAGCTCTAGCTAAAGAGGCGCCAATGAGTAATCCAAACCAAAAGGTAAAAGCCGAACTCTTTCGCGACCTGCACAACACTCTCGACGAACAGAAAACTCACTGAATAACCCAACTCTGCTTGACAAGCTCTCATCGATGAGTGTATTTAACCTTTTGGTTAATTAACCAAAGAGTTAATAACTATGTCACCTGATCCCCTCAACACTACCTTCGCTGCTCTTGCCGATCCCACTCGACGCGCAATCCTGGAGCGTCTCGCTTTGGGGGAGGCCTCGGTCATGGAGCTAGCCGAACCATTCAGCATGAGCCTGCCCGCCATTTCTAAGCATCTCAAGGTGTTGGAAAACGCCGGGCTAATTGCCCGTGGCCGGGACGCGCAGTGGCGACCCTGCCAGCTCGCGGCAGGCCCGCTCAAGGACGCCACCGACTGGCTGGAGCACTATCGTCCTTTCTGGGAACAAAGCTTCGATCGTTTAGCTGAATATCTACACAAGGTGCAGAGAAAGGAGAAGAAACATGGCCGCAAGAAGTAGCGTTGCAACCGATACGACGGAGCGCGAGCTGGTCATCACGCGGGTCTTTGATGCGCCGCGCGCACTCGTTTTCAAAGCCTGGACCGAGCCCGAACGCATCAAGCAGTGGTGGGGACCGCGCGGCTTCACCACGCTGTCCTGCGAGATGGATCTTCGACTCGGTGGGGCATGGCGTACTCGCTCGCGATCACCCAAGGGAACCGAACATGCAGAGCACGGCGTATTCCGCGAGATCGTCGAGCCGGAGCGAATTGTCTTCACTCAAGCATGGGAGGATGCGGAGGGTAAGCCTAAGCACGAGACGCTGGTAACGGTGACCTTCGCCGATCACGATGGAAAGACCTTGCTCACTTTTCATCAGGGTGTCTTCGAGTCGATCACATCGCGAAATGAGCATGGAGAAGGCTGGAGCAGCGCCTTTGAGCTGCTTGTCGAATATCTTGCAAAAGACTGAAGCAAAAAATCTTACTGAAAGGAGATCACATCATGCAACACAACCGTATCGTATCACAAGAGGAGTGGATCGCTGCACGGAAGCGACACTTGCAGAAGGAAAAAGAACTCACCCGGTTGCGCGATCAACTGAGTGCCGAGCGTCGCGAGCTGCCCTGGGTAAAGGTTGAGAAGAACTACGTATTCGACGGGCCAAACGGCAAAGAAACGCTCGCTGACCTGTTCGACGGACGCGGACAATTGATCATTTATCACTTCATGTTTGGTCCAGGGTGGGAGCACGGTTGCCCGAGCTGCTCGCTGGTGTCCGATCATATCGACGGTAGCGTCGTGCACCTCGCGCACCGTGACGTGACGCTGATGGCGGTCTCGCGAGCGCCCTTCCCCGAGATCGAAGCCTTTAAGAAGCGCATGGGTTGGCGCTTTAAGTGGGTGTCGTCATACGGCTGCGACTTTAACAGCGACTATCACGTGTCGTTCACCAAGGACGATGTGGCAAAGGGCAAGACATACTACAACTACCAAATACGCGAATCTCAGGACGAGGGCGAAGCCCCCGGCACCAGCGTATTTTACAAGGACGCGACCGGCGACATCTTCCACACCTATTCCAGTTACGCTCGCGGGGTCGACATGTTGATTGGCGCGTACAACTACCTCGACCTCGTGCCGAAGGGCCGCGACGAAGACAGCCTGGCCTTTAAGATGGCCTGGGTTCGCCACCACGATCGCTATGGTGACGACTATGTCGTCGACCCGAAGGCGTTGTACGCGCCTCCTAAAAACTCGGACTCCTCGTGCTGTTCGCGGGAGGACCACTCGTGAATGCTCATTGTTGCTGCGCAGTCGCTGCACATGGCGCAAACCGCGAGACGCTCACAGCGCAGACCGCAGATGACGATCCGCAGACGCTGACGTTCGCTCGGCGTTGCCTCGACATCGCCGGATGGATAGTGCCGGGCGCCGTCCTGGCGCTGTTGCCCAAGTGCCCCGCCTGCTTGGCGGCCTATGTGGCGATGGGAACCGGTGTCGGGATGTCGCTGTCAACGGCAACGCACCTACGGGTGCTATTGGTGATCTTGTGCATAGTGTCGCTGTCATACCTCGTAGCACGACACATGCGTCGGTTCATCGCGTTGAGAGTGACGACGAAAGGAACAGACCATCATGACGACCCAACAACATCTTCTCGACTTCTATACGCAACCGTCAATACTGACCTCAGCGGGACGCCACGCGTCACTGTTTGATGAGTTGCCAAACGACGTGAGAGAGTTAGTGCGCCTTATTCAGGGACTAGGGATCTATGATGTAGTGGCGGCTAGTTTCTACGGCTACGCGATTCCAGATCAACGCCAGAATGAAATTCATCTTCGCTCCATGGAGCAAATGTTGGATCGCCTCCTTGCTCTCGATGACCAGTCGCTGTCGGTCGCTCGACCGGTCAATAAGCGCCTGGCTTGCCGCTGTCATAACTTTACGCGTTTTCTAGTCGCGATGTTGCGGGCCAAAGGTGTTCCAGCGAGATCTCGATGCGGTTTCGGCGCGTATTTCAATCCCCCATACTTGGAGGATCACTGGGTGTGCGAATACTGGAATGCTACAGAAGCGCGGTGGGTTTTAGTCGACTCGCAGCTAGACGACATATGGCAGGAGAAACTCAAACCCGATTTCGACATCCTTGATGTGCCGCGCGATCGCTTCGTGATCGCGGGCGAGGCGTGGGCACAATGCCGCGCAGGTCAGGTCGAGCCGGCGAAGTTCGGCATCGCCTTCGCGAACCTACGCGGACTGTGGTTTATTGCCGGGAATCTGGTGCGTGATGTCGCAGCACTCAACAAAATGGAGATGCTGCCGTGGGACGTCTGGGGCGCCATGCCCCAACCGGATACGTCGCTCACTGATGAGCAGCTTACGTTTTTCGACCGGCTTGCCGCGATCACACGAGCGCCCGATACTGCATTCACCGAATTGCGTACGCTCTACGCAGATGACGACCGTCTCCGTGTGCCAGCGACCGTCTTCAATGCGGTGTTGAACCGCCCGGAATCAGTCAAGGCACCGAACAAAGAGACTCTTCGGTCTGCGACCTCAGAATGACATTGGTGGGTGGTCAGCCCTGAATCGCACTTGCGCTGACATACCCGACAGATACATCCAGATTTTTACAGGTGAGGGCGCAGATGTTCCTATGAGATCGTAGTCCTTCTCTTTTCACATTTCCCTTCCTGTGGTGTCTCTCTTAAAGAATCAGAGGACGAATGATAAGGAAGGGCGCTATGGAACTCCTCATCGACAGAATCGATTCGGCACTCGGGAAGATTCTACTGGTCTCTGACGGCGAGCGGCTCTGCGCTCTTGACTACGCCGGCTACGAAAACCGCATGATGACGCTGCTGAGACGGCGTGACCCTGATTTTCAGTTGCAAGATACTATCGACCCACAAGGATTCAGCAGTCTGATCCGCGCCTATCTCGCGGGTGATCATTGCCTGTATCAGCCGTATTCCCGTCAACACTGGAGGCACTGCGTTTCAGCAGCAGGTGTGGTCGGCGTTACGCACGATCCCGCCAGGAACAGTGCTCACGTATGGCGAGTTGGCAGCAAAGTTGGGGAAACCTACTGCCTATCGTGCTGTCGGCATGACGAATGGGCTGAATCCGATCGCTATTGTCGTTCCCTGCCATCGGTTGGTGGGCGCAAATGGGGCACTGACTGGCTACGCTGGTGGCCTGGAGCGTAAACGTTGGCTGCTACAACACGAAGGTGTGAGTGTCACTATAGGGTGAGAGTCGAGGGTTAATGAAACTCTACAAACTTATAGGGCCAGACGGAAAGTTTTATGAAAGTAGTACCCCAGGCACTTTCGGTGGTCACCGGGGCAGTAAGGGTTACGGCCGCATGGATTGTCGCAGTGCGTTGCTCTGGATCGCCAAAGGTTATTACGTCAAACACCGCGTGTTCTTTGCCGATGAGGCTACAGCTATTGCTGCCGGTTACCGCCCCTGCGCAACGTGTATGAAAGACCGTTATCCTATCTGGAAGCAAGCCGTAGCGCGCACGTCTACTCGTGCGCAGGCGCTCAAGATCTACAAGAAGATGATCGGGCTGTAAGAACGCGTTCACTTGCGCCTCCGGGGTGTATAGGAACTGTTGGCGCTTGCCTGTATATTCTCTCCGGAGTCAGCGACTAATAGGGACGAGTCAAGTACAACATAAAGTGACAGTGTGGCAGTTTTCCAATGTATCTTTCGCCTTCCAGCCTGAGCTAACGCCGAAACGAAATTTTTGCTCTCTTGATAGTTCCATAAAAATGACTAGGCTGTGGCGGTCGTCAGAACACTGCTCCATCCGCATGTCTATGACTTGCTTTTCCCATAGACTGTGTGCCTGGCTGATACTCCTGCTTATCGTTGTGATAAATGGCGAGAGCTGGGAGGCGGCGGCGCAGGAGAAGACGCCAGAAATCGGCGTGGTAGGCCCACTGCCCGAGACTCCCCTCTCTTCAGACGCAACAAAAGAAACAACCGTTTATTGAATGGATGACGTCGAACATCCAGTATCTCTACGGTTTTAACTGGGACCTGGGGAAGGGAACGCGAGATACATTGACCTTTGAACACGCCGACGCCTGGTGGTACGGCGATAATTATTTCTTCCTTGATGTCTACAATCTAGCCGAGCATGACCGATTACTCGGCGACGCCACCTATTACGGCGAGTGGCACCCGCGCTTCAGCTTGAGTAAGATTTTTGGCTGGAAGCTCTCTCGTGGGCTAGTCAAAGACGCGCTGATCGCCCATGAGTTCGCCTTTGCTGACGGTTTCTTGACGCATTCGAGTGGCGTCAGCTTCAGTCTGGACTTCCTTCACTTCGAGTTTGCCAATTCTAGGTTCCTTGTGAAGGATAATGTTGACCAGGACGGTGTAACCTGGCAGGTCATCCTGGACTGGGCGATTCCTTTCACAGTGTCTGGACTAAAATTGTCGTACGGGGGCTATATCGACATTGCCGGCGATGAAGGCGATCTCCCGTGGACCATCTATAGTGACACGCAATTGCTGCTCGATGTGGGAACGTTCTTTGGCTACGAGAATCATCTGTTTTGCGGCGTCGAGTTTCGCTATATTCACAACGAGTTTGGCATCGCCGGGCAAAACGAATTCGTTCCGCACTCCATGATCAAACTCGCCTTTTGACATCTTTATCGAACAGTTTGCATTTGCCGGGGTCTAGGCGTCACAAATAGTTTTTAGCCTAATGAAATTTGACAACCAAAATCGGTAACCGAATTTTTAAAGTCACCTTATAAGAGATCTACGTATTCTTCTTACTCTGCAACAGTTGCGCGGCTTTCGCCCGCTCCACTGCCCGCCACAAGTACCACGCCGCTGTGGTGCGATACGGTCGCCAGCGTTCCCCATGGAGCAGCAGTTCCTTTGGCTTCGGCAAATCAGCTAAACCGTAGGCGACACGAAAACCCGCGCGTACACCAAAATCGTCAATAGGTAACACATCCGGTCGTCCGAGATGGAAGATCAGCAGCATCTCCACCGTCCAGCGGCCGACGCCACGGACTTGGGTGAGGCGCTCGACAATCACATCATCGTCGAGTCGGCGAATAACACGCGCCAGAGGCACCGTCCCATCCAACGTCTTCGCAGCGAGGTCACGCAGGGCCGCCACCTTTGCGCGCGAGAAGCCCACGCCCCGTATGTCGTCTTCACTAGCCGTGAGTAGGTCATCAGGAGTTGGGAATTGACGTCCAGGAAAGAGCGCGACGAGGCGGCGCAGAATAGTTTCAGCGGCGGTGCCATTGAGCTGTTGATTGGCAATGGCGCGTGCCAGGATTTCAAAAGGGGAGCGACGGATGTTGGTCTGCAAGCTATACGGCCCGATTTCCCGGATGAGACGACGCATCACGGGATCGACTTTAGCAAGGTGCTGAGTGGGATCTGTCGTGCTCATGGGCTCACCACTCTCAGTCTTTAAGAAAACTCCTGAGTTCCGTCAGTGTCTCCTCCGGCGCCTCTTCGGCCAGGAAGTGACCACACGGTAAGGCTTTGCCACTCACATTGACCGCTCGCTCACGCCAGACTGCGACAACGTCGTACATTCTGTGCATAACCCCCTTTTCGCCCCAGAGTGCCAGTACCGGACAGGTGACCTTGCGATCCATGTCGGCGTCATCATGCACCAAGTCAATGGACGCAGCAGCACGGTAATCCTCACAAGTCGCATGAATAGTTGCCGGGTCACGGAAGCAGCGAAGGTATTCAGCAAAAGCTTCGGGAGTGATCGCGTGCGGCTTGAGCCTGCCAATGCCGAGCAACGAGTTGAGATAGAATTCAGCGCTATTGCCGATCAGGGTTTCTGGCATCGGAGCCGGCTGGATCAAAAAGAACCAATGGTAATATGCGGTCGCAAAGGCTTTACTCACGTTATGATACAATTTGTGAGTCGGAGCGATATCAAGGACCGCGAGTTTGGTCACTCGTTCAGAATGGTCAAGCGCCATGCGATGCGCCACGCGCCCGCCACGGTCGTGTCCCACCACGGCAAATTGCTTGAAGCCAAGCTGCTCCATGACCTCGACTTGGTCTTGAGCAGTAGCACGTTTCGAGTAACCGAAATGATCATCACCGTCTGGCGGTTTACTGCTGTCGCCATAGCCGCGGAGGTCAGGAAGAACCAGAGAGAAATCGTTGGCTAACCGTGGCGCGATTTTATGCCACATCACATGCGTCTGTGGATACCCGTGTAACAGCAGGACCGGCGCCCCCTTCCCGCCTTTCAGTACATTGATGGTTGCTCCCGCTGTTTTGATTTGTAGGTGTTCGAATCCCTCGAACATTGCTGTCCCTCCTTGCGCCGGTCTCTCTTACAACATACGTACGGAAGGCAATACCTCCCTTCATTCCGCTCTAAAACACGATCGGCAACTCCAGATACTCGCGGTAAATGAAGTCGCGATGTTCCAATAACGCCGGCGATACCGCCGCCGTCACCACTGGATTCTTTTCCGTGTAAAAGGCACGAAATGCCGTGGCCATCGGACACAACTCAGGCGGTAGCGGTTGCACGAGTGCCGTGAATGCCGCCCAGTAAATGTCGAGTGCAGAAAGTTGATTACCGATGAAGAACTTGCTGCCTTTAGCTTTCTGCTGCTCCAGACGGGTACCAAGAAATCGTAAGACCTCCACCATGCGTGCGGGCGCAGCTTCGGCTGCTTCCGCGCTATAGCCATACTTCGTCCCAAACTTAAGCCAAAAGGCGCGTGTGGGCTCATCGGTCTTGGGATTGGTCACTGTGCCATGAATCATGGTGAGACGCTTGGACCAGGCAAAGCCGTTCTGACCCGCGATTTCGTTAATGTAGCCAAACATCAATGAGCGGTCGTCGATACTCGCAGGAATTAGGGCTGGGGTCGGCTGTAAGCGTTCAGCCAGGTAAAGCTGTTCGATCCACGTCGAGCGTGGGCGTTCATCATTCCAGATCGCCACGGGCGCGCTATTCTGCGCAGTCCATTCGCGTAACTCACGGTCTGATCCATCCTGCCCGGCAGATGCCACCGGTGTGTAAGGAATTTTCTTCACATAAAAGATGCTTTTGCACGCCTCGCGCCACGGGCCAGGGATCGTATGTGCGCCGAGAATGAGCCGCAGCCCAGTCATGTTCTTCGCTTCGGCCAAGCTGACATATTTCAACTTATAATCGTCACGTGCGATTTCTGCTGCCATGATGTCCTCCGTGTTCCTGAGAGTTTGCTATCGCTGATACCACTTCCCCCAGTTACGATCAAAAATCAACCGCCACAGGGAGCGCGACCTTCCCCCACGTAGAAAGGTCGTCACTATCACGTGGCTGATACTTGCCGACGACGAGCTGACGCGCAAGTGCATCTTCAGCACTGTCTTCCACGATCCGCGCACGACCCGTGAAGTGGTGTTTGCCAATGCGCACAGTGACTTCCGGGGTGTGTTTGAGATTCTTCACCCACCCCGCGTTTCTTCCACTTCCCGCTAGCATATAGAGGGTTTGCCCATGTACGGCAAACCAGATTTCGATGGTCCGTGGCTGACTGGTCACGCGGCCAGTCGTGGTGAGATAGCAAAAGTCCAGATCCGCAAGCGGCTCCAGGTCTGGCGGCATGAATATTCTTCTCTGGTTAGGGTTTCTTGGCACTGTTTCAGTACGCGCTCGACGTATACCTGAATTCCTTCGGGAAGGATTACATCACCCAGCGGCGCGGCGAGTCGTCATCCTTTCGCGCACAGGCGTTCGATATCTGATAGGTCGCTTAGAACTTCTCCTTGAATGGTCTCACATCAAGTTCTTGCGTCCACGCACTAGGATCTTGGTGAGCGAGGTGCCAATAGGTCTCGGCAATTGCTGACGGTTTGAGCATGTCTTCATCTTTCATGTCAGGAAACCGCTGGCGAATAAACGGCATGTCGATCGGTCCGTCCACGTTGATATAAGCCACGTGAATCCCTCGTGGGCCAAGGTCGCGCGCCAACACCTGCGCCAGTCCGCGCATGGCAAACTTCGCTGGGCCAAACGCCGCCGACGTCGGGAACGGCTTGACGCCCGCCGTGGCACCTGTAAACAGGACGCTACCTTTACCTTTCGTCAGCATGTCGGGTACGACATGCTGAGCGCAAAGGAACGCACCAAAGACGCAGACACGCCAGGTGTTCTCAAACGTGCTGGCCTTGGTCTCCAGCAGCCGGCCAAACGGACGCATTGCCGCGTTATAGAGCAACACCTCCGGAGCGCCCAATTCACGACGGATAGTAGTGAAGGCCGCCTCAATCTGTTTTTCTTGACTCACGTCGGTGGGCACTACCAGTGCACGTCCACCCGCGCCCTCGATCTCTTTGGCAAGCGTAGGTCAAATACTCTTCTCCACGCGCGAGGAGCGCCACTGTGTACCCCGACGCAAAGCGGCGTGCTAAGGCCGCGCCTAATCCTGCACCCACTCCGACGACGACGGCAACCGGGCGTGGTGATGTTTCAGCCATGATGTCCCTCCTTTGACACTGGTTAGGCTACGAAGCAAAGAACGCCAGCGTACGTACTTCAATACTCTCCCGCGCCGGCGCATCAGGCGGACTGGTCGGATCAGCAAACGCGGAGTGGGCGGTAAACCGTGCGCGTCCGTCGTCCATCGAGTCGTAGCATTTGAGCAGCAGCGCCTCATTGGTCTGCATGTGTGGGAAGTAGAACCAGCGGTGACTAGGACTGAACGCCACCAAATAGATCTCGCCCTTACGGTCACGGTACACCAGATCAGTCGGGATGAAGTCTTCCTGGGTGATGCTGCGGGCGTCACACACCGCCAATGGTGACTCTTGCACAGGTCCACGAATGGGCCGCCAGACGTTGATCACCGCAAACCGATGCTGGAGCAGCTCTTCGGCTTCCTCGGGTGGGAGCAAGTCACGTACGCGCTGCGGGCCGGATTTGAGCGTGTAATCGTTGTGCACGGTTTTCACCGGTTCACGTATGCCGGCCTCACCTTGTTTTGCCAGCGTTCCGCAGCGTACGTTATGATCGAAAGCAATGACTCTCGCCGCACCGGTGAATTTCCTCACCAGGTACTCGACCTCGGGATAGTAGATCGCTTTCACTTCCTGGGCATCGTAAAAATTCTTCACCTGAGTCTTGCGGCGGATCAACTGAAAGCCGTGTCGGTCCAACGAGAGGTGATCCTGCAACACGCGACCGTTAAAGATTGGCAGCGTATGAGCAATGTACTGTCCTGACCGGCTCGGAATGCCTGGCGGCGGCGTGTACATGTAGGCGGCGGGCTTTTGTCGTCTCCTCACTCAGATAATTGAGTGGGGCTTCAACGTATTGCAGTTCTATTGTGGTGTCTTGAATTAGGCTTGTGTTCATCGTCAGTGCTCCTCTGCTCCTCATTGAGAGAACCTCAACAACTGTTCCCTCGCGCTTAGGCTGCGTGGCGTATTGGGTTCAGCTCTGCCACTTGCGTCGCCAGCACTCGCTGTTGTCGCTGTGTGAGCCAACGATCGAGGAGTACGGTGATCACAATGCCGGCAAGACTGGAGAGAAAGAGCCCGACAAGGACAGTACCCGCAAATGGAGCAATAGCGTCAGTCATATCGAGGACATTGGTTGGAACCCCAGAGAATGTCGGAATGAAAGGAATCATATCTGCCTCCTACTACTGAAAGAGTGTCGTGCAATGCGCGCGTCACTTACTGTCCGCAAGAACCAGGCCAGCAGGAAGTCGTCGAGCATGGCGTAAAAATTAACGGTTTCATGGCTTCTACTTTTTCCCTTTCCGTCCCTTGTGGTATTTTATCCGAACATCCGGTCTTATTTTGTGACACGCGAGTCACCTTGCGATAAGACTTCATCCTTCGCTTCGTCACTTCGTGTTATGCCTTTGCGTTCCGGCGTACCGACGCCTGCTTTGTCGTACCAGCGTTGCAGATGGGCTTGCTCTGATTGTATATAGATTCTTAGGAAGCTGACGCAAAAATCAACTGCAAGAGCGCGGCAATGTCCACGATCGTGTATCAGCTCGCCCAGCATTCCTTGACTGTGAGCAAAAGCAAGAGCCACGCCAGAGCCAAGTTTACTTTTCTTACCGCTGACGCCACTGCGGCAAGCGAGATTAAACCTGAGTGGACAAGTTCTTGTTGCCACGTAGACCAAATATCCACACATTCGTATCAAGGACGACCCATTCACGCCCGATAGTCATGTGCGGCAATTGTTTCTCTCAGCTTGGCGAGTTCAGCAAGAACTTCAGTCGCTGCTTGGTCTAATTGTCCTTCCTGCGCAAGACGTTTCCGGTACCTCTGCGACAAGGCCTCTAACCCGCGTTGGAAGTTTAACTCAGCGACTCTCTCGATGAGTGCTTCTTGCTCTGCAGGCGCAAGCGCAACAATCCGTTCGGCAAGTTCGTTGAGGCTCGCTGACATAATGCTTCACCCTCTCGTGGTTTCCCTTTTTCTGTACCATAGATTTGACAACTGAGGAACGTTGGGAGGATCATTTCCGACGATAAACGAATGCCTATCAGCGTGCAATTGCCACTTTACTTCATAGCGCGCAATATGGCATACTGGATTACCAGTTACGCAGCAAGCAGAAGTTTCGAGTTTGTGAATTTGTCTAGTGCTAGTATAACCGGCAGTCACAAATAAAATGGGAGATGGCTCCGTGGCAGGCTACTCTGCGGCGATATAGGTATCCTAAATCATTTGTGGCGAGCGCCGTTCATACTTCGACTTCACCCTTCGGGTTACGCTCAGCACGAACGGGGCCGGAAACCGCTCGTCCTGAGCGTAGCGCAGCGAAGTCGAAGGGCGCAGGAAAACTGCACGGAACATCTCATTTAGGTTCACTATAGCCAGCGTCAACTCAGTGGTGATCTGCACAGGATTCTCCTTCTGTGTCTGCGCTGTTAACCTCAGTCGCTCCTTTCACAAATCATTGCGATTTCAACAAAGCCAAAGCCCGAGCGAGTTTTCGCGCTCCGCTGCGCAGCTCGGGCGCACTGAATGCGGCAAATCCAAGCACCAGACCACTCTGTTTCCCTAGTCCCCAATAGAAACTCGACAGTGGGACTGTGTCCACTCCTTCTGCCGCGGCGAGTCGCGCCGCCGAACGGTCGTCTGTCCCTTGGGGCAACCAGCCTATCGCGTGGAGCCCCGCGTCTGAGACCTGGACCTCAAGAAGTCCGGTCAACTCACGCTGCGCTTCGTCCAGCAACACCGCCCGGCGTTCTTGATAAAGGGCGCGCATGCGTCGGATATGGCGCCCGAAATGGCCCTCGGTGATAAACTCTGTCAGCACTGCTTGTTCGATAAGGGGTGGGTACCCAGCGGCAACCGTTCGCGCCGCGGTAAAGACCTCGACAAGCGCGGACGGGACGACCAGATACCCCAGTCTGAGTGAAGGAAAGAGTACTTTACTAAAAGTACCCACATAGATGACCTGTTCCTGAGCGGCGAGCCCTTGCAAGGCTGGGATTGGGCGACTCGTGTAGCGATACTCGCTATCGTAATCATCTTCCAGAATCCAGGCGTGCGCTCGCTGAGACCAGTTGAGCAATTCCAGGCGTCGCGCCAGCGTCATGGTGTAACCTAACGGAAACTGATGTGAAGGTGTCACATAGACCAGGCGAGCATGCGCGGAACGTGTGATTCCAGCCTGCACATTGAGTCCTTCTTCGTCTACCGGCACAGGGATGAGATGCGCGCCGGCGGCAAGCAAGGTAGCGCGTATCCCAGGATAGCCGGGTTCTTCAACCCAGACGGGATCTCCGGGATCGATCAACAAGCGGGACGCGAGGTCCAACGCCTGTTGCGCTCCAGAGACGATGACAACTTGTTCAGCCTCACAGCGAACGGCACGGGCGCCGGTCAGGTACGCTGCGATGGCGCGGCGGAGCGGCAGGTACCCGGCAGGTTCCCCAAAACCGAGGAGATCGCTTGGGTGTCGCCGCCATTGTTTTTGTACGAGCTTCGCCCAGAGATTAAAAGGGAAAGCGTCCACTGCCGGGACGGCTAGATGAAAGGGCTTCGGCCGTCCCGCCGAGGGGAGAAGAGTTGATAGATTCGCCAGGCCTCTACTGCGCTGAGAAAGCGGAAAGTGCTTTCGTGCTCTTTGCGCGGTAGCAGCCTGTAGACGTGGAACGTGGAGCGTATCGTCTGGCAGAGTTCGATGTACATGGTGCCCGAACCGGGTTCTCCCTGTAGATAGCCTTCGGCGATCAGTTGCTCGACAGCGTTGAGTACGGTGTTACGGGCCACGCCAAGCTCTCGCGCCAAGTCTCGCGAGGATGGAATCTGCGCTCCCGGAGAAATCCGCCCTGTGAGAATTGCATTCCGGAGCTTGCCGTACAGTTGTCGATGAAGCGGATCAGGCGAGGCGGTATCGAGCGCGACCAACGCGGAAACCAGAGAGGACGAAACTCTGCTCATAAATAGCTATCGCGTATACAAAAAGTGGTTCCATCAACTATCAGATAAATGGCTCTCTTGATAGAACCAACTAGTTTCTCTACAGTGACGACACCGAGTCACACGACCGCTGAGAAAGGGGGCGTCACATGAAAAAAGTAGCACTGCCAGGATGGCCGCTTCTTAAAGAAATATAACTCAAGACGTAAGGAGAATGTCATGACCACAACCCAGAGTGACAAGGCCACCCGCTTCAACGCGTTGCATCAGAGGCCGGGCGTATTCGTGATCCCAAACCCGTGGGACGCGGGCTCCGCACGCATACTCGCCGGGCTCGGCTTCCAGGCACTGGCGACGTCGAGCGGCGCCTCCGCCGGCGTCCTCGGCCGCCGCGACGGCAAGGTGACACGTGAGGAGGCACTAGCGCTGGCACGCGCCATTGTCGTGGCGACCGACCTACCCGTGTCTGCCGATCTGGAGAAGGGCTTCGGTGATGCGCCGGCGACCGTGGCGGAAACGATTCGTCTCGCCGCCGAGGCAGGATTGGTCGGCGGCTCGATTGAGGATGCGACCGGTGACAAGAACAAGCCGCTCTACGACATCGGTCACGCGACCGAGCGCGTGGAGGCGGCCGCGCAGGCGGCGCGGGCACTCCCCTTCTCATTTACCTTGACCGCCCGCTCGGAGAACTTCCTACGCGGCAACCCGGATTTGGAGGACACGATCAAACGTTTGCAGGCGTTCGAGAGGGCAGGAGCGGATGTGCTGTTTGCACCAGGCCTACCCGACCTTGCATCTGTGCGTGCGGTCTGCGCCGCAGTGTCGAAGCCGGTCAACTTCATGGTCGGCATCAGGGGCAAGTCATTCTCCGTCGCCGAGCTCGAGGCGGCCGGCGTCAGGCGGATCAGCCTCGCCACCTCACTGTACCACGCGGCGATGAGTAACCTGCTCGAAGCCGCCCGCGAGGTCCAGGAAAAGGGTACCTTCGGCTACCTTGACCGTTCCTCGTCGGCCTCGGAGTTGAACGGCTTCATGCAGAGTTGAGGGATCAGCCCTGCAGCGTCGCGCCTTACACCTTCAGGAGGGAGAGTATGAAGAGCCTTCTAGCGAATATTGATGTGCCGGACATACAGTCTGGTATTTCATTTTATAGAGATGGCCTAGGGCTGCGTTTTGCCCGGTTTCTGACCGAGCGGGTAGCCGAACTCTTTCTTGGTGATGTTGCGGTTTATCTCCTGGAGAAAGAGGAGGGCTCCCGCCCCTGTTCAACGAGTTCCGCACAGAGGTCTTACGAACGCCATTGGACGCCGGTTCATCTTGACTTTGTTGTGGATGATATCGAGCAGGCTATAGAGAAGGCGTTACAGTTTGGCGCCAAAGTCGAGAAACCAATGGCTTCTCACGCCTGGGGAAAAATTGCTGTATTGTCCGATCCATTTGGCAATGGGTTTTGCCTGATAGAGTTCGTGGGTCGAGGCTATGACGAGATAGCTAGACCTGCGGATAAAAATGTCGTCTAACTATGCGTCGGAGCGCATTCGCTACGCGCGATGCTCAATGCAACATAGTCTCGCATAACAGTAAACGTATATGAGAATGACAGCATGAACAGAGCGGCGAAATACCGCCGCTAGGAGGTGTTATAAAAATGCGCATCAATGGAATCGACCCACAAAACGCACCCGAGAGTGTCCGACCGGTATTTCAGGGAAGCCTCGACTTCTTCGGGCGTGTCATTACGCCAAGTCTGGTCATGGCCCATCGACCAGAGATCCTCCTTGCCCATGCAAAGATGGGACAAGCGATCAGCGCCTCAACTGTCGTCGAGGGCCGTCTCAAGACGATGGTGTCGGTACGCGCAGCGCAAATGGTCGGCTGTCCTTTTTGAGTGGATATCAACTCTGCCGTAGGCAGAGACGCCGGAATCACCGACGAGCAGTTAGAGACTCTGGCCGCTTTCGAGACGAGCCCGCATTTCGACGGCCGTGAAAAGGCAGTGCTGCGCTATGCAGAAGGGATGACGCGTACGCCAGCCGATGTGTCCGATGCCGTGTTCGCGGAAATTCAGTCTTTATTCACTAGCGAACAAATTGTTGAGCTGACCGCAGCCATCGCGTTGGAGAATTTTCGTGCCCGGTTCAACTGCGCGCTGAAAATCGAGAGTGACAACCTCTGCATGCTGCCGCCGGACCATCCGGTACGCAAGTTGCGCAAGTAAGGAGACATGCAATGAATGCAGCAATCTTCTTGTAATCGGAGCCAGGACAATCACCTGAGAATCAAAGACGAACTCTTTGGCGACGACCTAACCACATGTGAGACTGTTCATAGGAAAGAGAAGAGGAGGAAATCGGATGAGATATCGTATGGCAGCACAATCGGCTTTGGTAGGAATGCTCTGCCTTCTTGCGGCTCCATCTATGGCTGAGGACGCTAAGGTCAACCCGCTCATGGCGAAGGATCTAGCTGGACTCGCCGGCAAGGAAGGGACAATGCTCACGGTGGAGTACGCGCCGGGAGGCTCGACCGACAAGCATAGGCATAACGCACACACTTTTGTCTATGTCCTGGAAGGTTCCATCGTCATGCAGGTCGAAGGCGGACAAGCGGTGACCCTGGGACCAGGTCAGACGTTTTACGAATCGCCCGAGGACATCCACGCGGTCTCGAAGAACGCGAGCAACTCCCAGCCGGCCAAGTTTCTGGTATTTTTTGTCAAGGAGAAGGGAGCCCCACCTGTTGTTCCAGTGCCATAGCTTGAATGGAGTGAGACGGAATCCGGGAACACATTATAGGTAACGGAGAAACAGACAATGACAACCAGCACAGAGCATATCCGTACCACCTGTCCCCGCGATTGCTATGACACGTGCGGGATCGTCGTCGTTAAACAGGGTGAGAAAATTACCCAGGTCCGGGGCGATCCAGCCCATCCAATCAATCGCGGCAAACTCTGCGCCAAATGTTCGATCGCGTATAATCGCGAATGGCTCGATCCCAAAGTACGGCTCACCCACCCGCTGCGACGCATCGGCCCCAAAGGTGCAGGCCAGTTCGAACCAGTGTCGTGGGAGACGGCGCTGACGACGATTGCCGAGCGGTTCAAGCAGATCGTTGCAACTAGTGGTGCGCAGACAATCTTGAATGCTCACTACACTGGCACGATTTCTCTACTTGCCTATCTGTTTCCTCTGCGCTTTTTCTTCCGCTTGGGCGCAACCGAAGTCGATCCTGACACCATCTGTAATAAAGCTGGACAGGTAGCGTTGACGTATCTGTACGGCACTCCGCTGGTGGGCTTTGATCCCCGTACCGCGCGAGACGCCGCCTGCATCATGGTGTGGGGAGCGAATCCCTCGGCCTCAGCACCACATGCGCATGAACACTGGTTGCGAGAAGCCCCTGGTAAAGTAATCGTCATCGACCCCGTGCGTACGCCGACGGCGCAGGCTGCTGATTTGCATCTCCAACCCTTTCCGGGCAGTGACGCGGCGTTAGCCTTTGCGCTGTTACATGTTCTTTGGCGCGACGGCCGCATCAATCGCGATTTCATCGCATCACACACTGTTGGGTGGGAAGAACTTGAGCCGATGCTGCGGGATTGCACACCAGCCTGGGGAGAAGCGACGACTGGCGTGCCAGCACACTGATTGAAGAAGCCGCACGCCTGTATGGCCAAGGATCCTTCGCTCTTGTGGCTCGGACAATCGCTGCAACGCCAGCCGCACGGCGGCAATGTCATGCGCGCGTGTGGCCTTTTGCCCGCTGTTACCGGCAACATCGGCAAACCCGGTGCGGGGTTTCTCTATCTCAATGGCTTTGGCGAGCGTAAGCTCGATCTGGAATACCTGGTGGCTCCGCAGCTCGCAGCCAACATTCCGCCACCGCTCAGTCATATGGATCTGGTCGACTGTCTGGAAAATCCGACGCGCTCGCGGGCGTTGATGTGTTGGAATATCAATCCAGCAGCCTCGAATCCCCAACAAGCACGATTACACGCAGCGTTACGGCGTGAAGACCTCTTCACTGTCGCCGTTGATTTGTTTGCCACAGATACAACGAACTTTGCGGATATTGTCCTCCCAGCCGCAAGCTTTTTAGAATTCGATGATCTAGTGATGGCGTATTTCAATTTAACGCTCTCCGCCCAAGTAAAAGTAACTGAACCTCCTGGCGAAGCTTTATCCAATATGGAAATTTTTCGTCGTCTGGCTCGCGCTATGGGCTACACAGAACCGGAATTGTATGAGAGCGACGCCACCATCATGGCAACCTTGTTGGAGCGGATGGGCATTGGAGAAACGTTTTCCTCGCTGGCAGCAAAAGGCACGGTCTTTGTTTCTCCAGAGCCAGTTATGCAGTTTGCCGACCGCACCTTCCCTACTCCTAGTGGACGCATTGAGATTACCTCAGCGCGTGCCGAAGCAGATGGACATTCACGCGTGCCACTTCCACTAGCTGATCCGAGGCCCGGCGCAGACCGTCTCCGCCTCTTATCACCGGCCTCGCCGTGGCTCTTGAACGATAGTTTTGCCAATGTCGAAAAAGTTGCTACACGCATCGGACCGGCCACGGTTGCCATTCATCCGTTGGATGCCGCTGAACGTGGCCTGAGCGAAGGAGAGGAAGTCTTACTGTCCAACGAGACTGGACAACTACGTATGCACGTGACGCTCTCCACCGACATCCCGCGTGGCGTCGCGTTGTCGCACAAAGGCCGGTGGCCGAATCGTGAGAATACACGAGCAAATGTGAATGTACTGAACCCTGGCCGCAAGGCAGATATGGGAGACAGTACCGCAGTCCACAGCATCGAGGTCACCGTGACTGCCGTGCGGCCAAGTGGAGAATAATAACAATCGAAGCCGCCTTGCGAAGGGAGTCCGAAGATGAATTGGTTGCTGACTATTCGTGAAGCTGCCAAGGCTGACGGTCCAGGATCCCTCAGATCTGAGTCATAGTCAGTAGATGTTGAGGTCACGCCTCGCTCATGCCGGCGGGAAATTTGACGTCACACACGCGCTTGCAGAGATAGAGGCTCTATTCAGCACGGAACAAATCGTCGAACTGAGGGCGGCCAAAAGTCGATTACTTCGGCATCCATAGCGATCGCTTTGGTGCTCCTCCGAGCATTAGCGGCGGGATTTCGGACTTACGACTGCGGATTTCGGATTTGAGAATCGGTTCCGGAGGAATTCCGCCCTTGAAAGTCGAAATGAATGCTTCCACACGGTCGTAGTCTTCGTGTTTTCGACACATTCCAGAGCACGGCTGAGAGAAAAAGCCCGCCGTGATAGACGTTTTGCCAAATTGTATCGATCAGGTTGCGCGCCGGCTTCAGTTGAAGCAGCGTCTCTCGATAGTACTTTTGAAAGCGCTGAACATCCGGGTCGCGAATTTTCATTGCCTGCCCGGGTTCGGCCGAACACAGCTTCCAGGAAAATGCCGGACAACATCTTTACCACTCCGGACAGACCGAAGTGCCGCAAGATGAAACGGATCTGCGTGCGAAACTGTTTGCGCAATCCTGAGTCGGTGCGGCCGGTTGTGGAAAAATGATGCCACACTGCGCTGTCCGAAAGAACATAACTTCGTAAGCCAAGCTGTTTCACCCGGTATCCGAAGTCCTTGTCCTCGCCCACACTGGAATAAGCGTCATCGAAACCGCACACGTGCAAAGCGACATCGCGCCGCACCATGCAGTTGCTCGTCGGCACGTAATCGCATCTGAATCGGCGGGATCCGGCCTGTTCGGCGGGGATGAACCGGATTCGGCTCATTCCCGTTTTCTTGTCGATATGCCGGCCGAAGATGAATTTCACTTTTTCGGCGCAATCGACGATCGCTTCGCCGCCGACCTGCCCGCATTGGAGATCGTCGCTCATCGTGGCAACCATTGTCTGAAGCGTGGTGTTGGAGAGGAACGTCACGTCGGAATCCAGAAACAGTACGAACTCACCCTCGGCGAGTGATAATCCGAGATTTTTGGCGAACGCCGACCCTCGCGGCACGTCCGTTCGAACGTAAGTGACCTGCGGGTGGAGGGCGGCCAGGTTCCGCGTTCCATCATCGGTGCTTGCATCGTCGACCACTATGACCTGCAAGGGAAAATGCCGCCACTGCGACAGCAGTCCGGACAAGCATCCGGCCAGTTCATCGGACCGATTGCGGACGGGTATGATAGCTGTAACCATTCCAGCGCGGCAGTTTTTGACGCTTTCGACCGGAATTTTGTTCCGCGCGTGTGCCACAAGCCGCAAGCAAATCTGTTCGAGTTCGCGGTTCTGCTGCTTGATCTCGTACTTGGAAGCAACCAGCCGGCGCCCACGCTGTCCCAGTTCCTGCCACGTGTCCCTCGAGTCGATTAGCTGCTGAAGCCCATCGGCCAGCGCTTGAGCGTCTTTTGGTGGCACCAACAATCCAGTTTCTCCGTGGACTAGCAATTCACCTACGCCACCAACGACAGTGGCTACAACGGGCAGTTCGGAGGCCATCGCCTCCTGCGCCACCACCGGTAACCCTTCGGCGACGCTCGGTAGCATGAAGAGATGGGCCTGCCGGTATTGCGAAGCCACCTGATCCTCAGCGAAGGGTCCCAAGAAAAGGACTTCCTTTTCCAACCCAAGGTCGCCAACCAACTGTCGCAGCTCTTTTTCCTGCGGTCCCGCGCCCACCAGCCGGTATTCCAAGTTGAGGTCATGGTTCCGCTCCACGAGCGCTTTAAAGGCCCGGATTCCGTACGCTAGACCCTTGATTTGATGAAGGCGAGCGACTGTCAGGAGCACCAAGCGTTGCGACGGCTCCCACGGCTTTCTGTCGGATGAAGGATGAAACTTGTCGAATCCACGCCGCCCGGAAGGTGCCGTATTCTTTCAGCGGCAACCCCCAATCGGCACAACTGTGCAACAATGTCTTGCGACACCCCGAGAAAAAGGTCCCCAACCCTGAAAAGACTCGAATAGTTCTTAGCACCGCGCTGGACTGCCTGGCGGATGTCGTATCCGCGGAAAATCGTCAAAAGAGGCCAACGCATTCCCGCCTTTTTGAGTCGAGCGGCCAATTCTCCGTTCGGCCCGAATTGAGCGAAAACTAGGTCGAACTTTCGGTCGTGTAGCTTTGCCAGCAAGAACAATGCATCCCAATCCCAATAGCTGAAGATCATTTTGAAGACGAGAATGGGGTGATGGGGGAATCACCGTAACGGCCACGATGAGAGCTCTCAGTATGTAACGCCAGCTGCCGCCGGACGGAATCCCCAGGACGTGCAATTTTTCACGAAGACCGTAGCGAACCACGTCCGGATGCACGACGGCTTCGTTCGCCACACTTCGGGCGAAAATTTCAACCTCATGCCCGAGATCGATCAGGCCGGCGATCTGATCCAAAACAAACTTCTCGGAAATTTTGCCGAATGTGCCGACGATCATTGCAATACGCATGGATGACGAGTTCCTGGTCGCGCGCCTGTCCTGCGAAGTCTCACGAGCTGCTGGACCCAGCCGAGCAAAAACGGTCGGTTAGAAGGGGGCAGGCTCTGGATGCGTAATCGCATATCTCAGGTTCCGATTGTCGACTAGAGTTTTCGCACGGCTGTAAACCTCGGGAAATTCGAGCACCGATATGCGGAGCTCCGAGGCGGCCCACCCGAGGCCAATCGAAGCTGGCGAGCCCCACTCGCTCGGCGCGTCTCGCCAGGACCCGCCAATAGTGCGAACGGTCTCGGCATGCCTGGGGGTGCTGCAGGTCGTCGCTTTCAAGCAACCGGGAAGCTAGAATGCTTTCGGCCACCGACCGCGTTCAACCCACGCGCCCCCCTTGGACTGAGCGAAAGCCGTGACAGCCCCTGAAGCGTGCCGAAGTGGGCATCTTGCGCCGGCAAATAGCGAAAACGTCGGTGGACCGTTGTGTCGGGATCGATCTTAAAGAGGTATCGGGTAGGACGTTCCAGGTAAAGCTCGAGCATTCGTACAATGATGGCGCCGCCGTTTTCGACGGGAAACAACCTTCGTTCGGCGTGATACTCGACGCCGTAACGGTCGATCAACTCTTCGTGACGCTGGTCGCTATCGCCGTCTGATCGTACGATGACGCGCGCTTCCGGGAAGTAACTACGGAGTCGCGCTAAGCATCGGTTCGCGGCCTCATAGTCTCGATAGATCAGCATGAAAAAGGTAAGGTCGTGGTCAGTGTATTCGTAATTCTTCGTACGGCTCAAGATGCGAGAAAATAACGTCATCGCCTCTCTGCCTCCTGCGGGCCCGGCCCATTTCCGCCCGGCGCGCCCCCTGGGACGACGTGAATCCGGTTGAGCAGGCCATCCAGCGATCGGGCCAGCCGACGCAAGCAATCGCGGGCTGTGGCCAGGTCCTTATCGTATCGATCCTCGATGTCCGCGCCGTCGCCGGCAAACCATCCAAGGAAATAGGTTTTGTCCCTGACTCCGGGGAATCGCGTTACCAGGTCGAAATAGTTCCGCCGATCCATGACAAAGATCGCATCGACCGACTCGACTTGGCTTTCGGTCACGACGCGAGAGCGATGTTGCGTCAAATCGATCGCATAATCAGATGCCAGTTCTGCGATCCAGGCGGGCGTCAGTCGGCCGCCGTGCGGATAAAATCCCGCCGAGATAGCCTTCGGGCCTGTCATCGAATTCTGGTGCATCGTCCTTTGCCAGTAATGCGGCAAAGGGGCTGCGACAGATGTTGCCG
>CAVTCR010000071.1:0-175641 GCA_963733195.1 uncultured delta proteobacterium | reverse complement strand
GCAGGTGCTCAATCACCGGATACAGCGCACTGTTCTGGTGATAAGGCGAACAGCGCAACTCGATCCGCGTCGCGCCCTCTTGCACGACCTGTTCTTTCAGCTCCTGCATGAGCCGGACTTGCCAATGCCGGCCTCGCCACTGAGCAACACCACCTGGCCTTCCCCGGTTTTTGCCCGTTTCCATGTCGTCGCAGCAACCCGAGTTCTTCTTCTCTGCCTACTAGAGGTGTGAGGCCCGTGCGGACCGCCGCCTCAAAGCGGCTCTGTGCGTTACTCTCACCTTACGATGCGGTACAACATCAAGGGAGTCGAAATTCCCTTTCAACGTGTGAGGACCAGATCCTGGCATTCGACAGGCCCTTCGACCAGCCGATAAGTGGCGGCGCTGATCACCACCGTATTGGGCTCCGCTTCCCCCTGCACCCGGCCGCGATGTTGGGCGTCTCGCCCAAGGCCGAGCACCTCTCGCTTTTCGCTACTCCCGATCTCCCCTATGACAACCGGGCCAGTGTGAATACCGATGCGGACCTGCAACGGCTGGGGTAATCGAATGTGTCGTGGGAGGAACAATCCCGACATGGCCGCAACAATCTCTAATCCTGCCCGCACCGCTCGCTGCGCGTCATCTTCATGCGCTGTGGGATAGCCGAAGTAGACCAATAGGCCATCACCGAGATACTGCGCGATATGGCCTGCATAACGACCAACGATCTCGGCGCTTACCTGTTGATAGGTGCGTACGACCTCGCGGAACTCTTCGGGATCAAGCTGTTCGGACAGCGCCGTCGAGCCCACCAGATCACAGAACATCACCGTCAATTGTCGCCGTTCGGCAGCCCTCAGTTCGGGGTACAGAGTTCGGAGTCCAGTGTCTGAGGGCTGGGAAGTTCGGAGTTCGGAGTTCGGAGTCTGTGAAACAGAAGGATGGGAGCTTGAAACTTGAAACGTGGAACTTAAACTGGCGAAGCGCCCGTCCAGACCAGCACGGCACCGTCTTCATCTCTGGCTAACTGTTTGGCTTTGATGAGTTCGTCCTTGATGTCCTCCAGGTAGTCGTCATCGAGACTGAACCGTCGCTTGAGCGCTCGGTACGACACTCGCCCTTCGCGTTCTAACAGCTCGCGTACTTGCGCCAGGACTTCATCAAAGGTCATCCCTAATCTTTCCTTTACTGTATAGCTGAAGCGTCTATAGTGCTTTTCTACTCTTCCACGTTCCCTCTTCGCAAGAGTATGCTCAACTCGGCGGCGACCCGTTCATAAATGTCACGCCGAGGACCAAAAGCAACCACTTCCACAATTTTTCCTGTGAGCCGAAAGATGATCCGCGCATTTCCCAGTCGATAGCTTCGTAGCCCTACGAGTTCGTCCTTTAGCTCTTTTGCTTGATAAGGATCTACGGCAATTGCTCTGAAGGCAGTCTTTACCTTCCGTTTCAGCTCTGGCGGTAAATGAGTGATTAGGTCTCGCACCGTCTGTGACATCTCAAGGCGGTACAGAGTCATTTGCGGGACCTACGGTTTGTCAATGGTTCACCAAATACCTCTTCAAAGGTAAACCGTTGGCCTTTTGCGAGTTGCCTGAGTCCCCGCTTGATCTCACGCATCAACGCTGGGTCTCGCTGGACCTCGCGTGTCTCTTGCCAGCTAGCAAATTCATCCACACTAATCAGTACCGCAGCTGGGCGGCCATTACGAGTAATGATTAACTCTTCTTCGTTCACTTCCAGATCAGCAACGAGTTGGCTCAAACGTGCCTTCGCCTCGGATAGAGGGAGTGTCCTCGCCATTTCTTCCTCCTTTTATAGACTAGAATTTAGACTAAGTTTTCATCTTATCGATGTCAATGCATGTTGGTTCGGAGGAGGAAGAAAAGTAAACATAGGGAGGGTAATATCGCGTGCATTGGCCAATCTCGGAGCTACACAATAGGCACTTACTATGCTAGATTTTCCGAATTAACCCGACAGAAAAAGGAGGAGTCTATGCCGCGCTTCATCATTGAGCGAAATTTTGCCGAGCAATTCGAACTAACTCGCGACGGTGCGACTGCAGTCAAGCAAGTTAATGCGGATGTTGGCGTGCAGTGGCTGTTCTCGTTTCTCAGCGCCGACAAAAAGAAGACCTACTGCTTGTACGAAGCGCCCAACGCCGAAGCGATTCGCGAGGCGGCGCGCCGGCTGAACATTCCGGCGGATGTGATCATCGAAGTTGATAGTGAACTGCGGCCAGAGCTGTTCGCGTGTGAGCAGTACGCGGAGGTGTCATTGCGAGTTATCCATAGTGCGGGCGCTAAGCGTGGAGGGAGAAACTTGATGCTCCTGGATTCCGGGTCGCGGCCTGCGGCCTTGCCCGGAATGACGAGCTAGTTGGTTTCGTCATTCCAGCGAAAGCTGGAATCCAGGAGAGGCAGTGGGCGGAGCATTTTGTTTCTGAGCAGCGACTGATGAGGAGCGAAGCAATCTTTGGCTGTCAAAGAGATTGCTTCGTCGCCTACGGCTTCTCGCAACGACGAATCCTCCTTTATCTCATAGCGTTGCCGTAATCTGTTCCTCCAACGCCCGCATGCCCAATTTACGAGCTGTGAGGAGTGCTGCCTTGAGCAAGTCCCGAGCTTTCTCGCCATCGCCGGGCTGGTCACGTGCCAGTAGCATAGTGGCGTACTGGTACTGCGTGTGCGCCAGCCAGGGCCAGGCCTCCATGCGAGCGTTCATCTTCAAAGCGTCCTCGAAGTGTTGTGCCGCTTCATCCCAGCGTTCCAGAGTGGTGGCTAACTCTCCCAGGTAGCGGGAGACCGCACCGTAGCAGGCCGCAGCACTGCCAATGACGACTGTGCGTCCGGCGTAGGGCAGCAAAAGCTGGTACAAGATGGCCGCACGGGGCCTGTCCTCCAGGAAGGTGCAAACGTCAACCAGGTACGTGATGCTCGCTATCCACAAAGCATCGACGGGGAATATCAGTGAAGTCATGCTGTGCCAGGTGTTCGAACTCTGCCCGCGCCTCCTCAGTGCGCCCGAGTTCGCTGTAGATCAGTGCCAGGCCGGGGCGCCAGGCGCCAGCCACCGTTGTTGCTGGACAAAGTAGCGCACGACGGGTTCGAGTTCCTTGAGGCGGCCCTGTTCGCGGCGCAGGGTAAACATCTGCAGGCCAAAGATGCCGGCGGCGTTTTCCGTTTGCAGGCGCTGGCCAATGGCGAGGGCTTCCTGAGCTAGGTGCTCGCTGTCGGCGAAGCGGCCCTGCATCAAGGCCCGCATGGCCCGAAACCCTGTGGCGAGGCAAAGTTCAAGGGTCGCTGCGACTCTTCCGCCAAGCGGGCGTACGTATCGATCTCTGCATCGGTGGCCGGCATATCTCCCAGCTCGAGCAGGCAATACACACGCCAGTAGTGTGCGTCGAGCAGAGGTTGTTTATCATTCGCCGCCTTGGCGAGGTGCAGCATTTCGGTGGCGTAAGCCAGGCGCTGCTGCGTGTGTTCTGGCCCCTGGAGGGCGTAGATCATCCCCTGGAGGTTGACGGCGAGCAGCTCCGGGTCGGCAAGGCGTCGGGCCATGGCCACTGCCTGCTGGGCGTAGACTAGCGCTTGTCGCTGCGCCCCTGTGACCGCAGTGCTCGGGCCAAACCGCCCAGGGTTTTTGCCGTGAGGAGACTGTCTTGCGTCCCGAGTGCTTGCAGCGCTTCCTCGAGCAGGCGCACCGCCGGGGCAGCGGAAAGACCGACCTGCTGCGTCAGCCTTCCGAGCCCCAGCGCAGCATGGACGAAGCTCTCTGTTGCCCCCAGCATCCGGGCAATATCGGCAGCGCGCAGGAATGTTTCCTGAGCCTCAAGGTGTTCGCCCGCCTTCCATTGCGCTTCACCCAAGGCCAACAAGAGCGTGCAGCGTTGCGCCTCGTCTACCGGTTCCTGACGCTCTAGAGCTTCAGGGCCAGATGGTAAAACCGTACTGCTTCAGCATAGGCCGGCAGTTGGACTGCGCGCTCACCGGCCCGCTGCCAGTAAGGAATCGCGTGCTCTCCCAGTCCAGCTTCCGTGTAGTGATGGGCTATTAGCTCCGGTTGGGTTTCACCGTGTCAGGGAATTGTTCTACCAGTACCTGAGCAATCTGCTGGTGATAGTGCTGGCGGGTGCTCTTGAGCAGGGATTGATAGGCTGTGTCCTGCACCAGGGCATGTTTGAAGACATAGCGTACCTGTGGCGGTAACCCCCGCTGGTACAGCAGTTCGGCTTCGACCAGCTTGGCCAGGGCCTGCTGCAAACTTACTTCGTCGAGCGGAGAGACCGCGTGGATTACGTCATACGAAACTCGCGCCCTAAGGCGGCGCCGAGTTGGGCGACTTCACGCACGGTCGACAAGCGATCCAGTCGCGCCATGAGTGCATCATGCAAGGTGGCAGGAATCGCCAGCGCGTGGAGGGGCGTACGACCCTGTGCCCCGACGGATTCCACCACACTCTTGGTCAACTCCTCGACAAAGAGCGGCACACCGTCAGTCTTAGTTATGACCTGCTGTATCATCTCCGCGGACAACCCCTTGCCGCCTGTCACTCGCTCCACCATCTCGCCCACTTGAGTGCGGTCCAATCGGCCCAAGGTGAGCTGGCTGAGATAGGCACGGCTACCCCAGGGCGGGGTAAACTCCGGGCGAAAGGTCAGCAGCACCAGCATCCGTGCAGTCGGGACTTGGTCGAGGAAAAGTGTGAGCAGCTCCAGTGTAGAAGGGTCAGCCCAGTGCAGATCTTCCCAGGCGCTGAACACCGCCGTCTTCTCTGTCTCCTCCATCAGCCAGCCTACCAAGGCTTCCTGGGTCTTCTGCTTCTGCCGCTCAGGCGTCAGAGTCAGAGGGGGGAGCCCTTCCGGCTGCGGGAGCGAGAGCAACGCTGCCACCAGTGGGAGCGTATCAGCTTGAGGAAAGCGATACTGGGCGAGGGCCTGCTGGAGTTTGTCACCTTAGCCAGAGGAGTATCGTCCCGCTCAAACTGCAAGAGTCGTTGCAGGTGCTCGATCACTGGATATAGCGCACTGTTCTGGTGATAGGGTGAACAGCGAAACTCGATCCGTGCCGCTCCTTCCTGTGTCACCTGTTCTTTCAGCTCCTGCACCAAGCGTGACTTGCCGATGCCGGCCTCGCCGCTGAGTAACACCACCTGGCCTTCGCCTGTTTTCACCCGCTCCCAGTGCCGCCGCAGCAATCCTAGTTCTTCCGCTCTCCCTACTAAAGGCGTGAGGCCCGTGCGCACTGCGGCCTCAAAGCGGCTCTGTGCGCCGCTCTCTCCGACCATGTGGTACAACGCCAGCGGCGTCGAGATGCCTTTCAACGTATGGAGACCGAGGTCCTGGCACTCGAACATCCCCTGTACTAGTCGAGAGGTGGCCGCGCTCATCACTACGGTATTAGGCTCGGCTTCCCCCTGCACCCGGGCAGCGATGTTGGGCGCCTCGCCCAAGGCCAGCAGTTCGCGCTTTGCTCCGCCCCCCATTTCGCCGACGACCACTAACCCGGTGTGAATACCGATGCGGACCTGCAACGGCTGTGGTACTGGGAGCCGCATGTGTCCTCTTGCTGGCGCGACGTCAATCCCTGACATGTGCCGCGACAATCTCTAACCCCGCCCGCACTGCTCGCTGCGCGTCATCTTCATGCGCAGTCGGATAGCCGAAGTAGACCAATAGGCCATCACCCAGATACTGCGCGACATGTCCTGCATACCGGCCAATGATCTCGGCACTTACGTGTTGATAGCTGCGTACGACTTCGCGCCACTCTTCGGGATCGAGTTGGGCAGAAAGCGCGGTCGAGCCCACCAGATCACAGAACATTACGGTCAGCTGCCGCCGCTCGGCGGCAGATCTAGGTTCTGGGGTGCAGAGTTACGAGAGTACCGAGACGTCCCTTTCCTTTTCGCCTTTTCCCCCTTTCGCCTTTTCGCCCTTATCTGCCTCGCCGACCCACACCAAGACTTTGCCTTCTTCATCCACTGCCACCCGTTTGGCGTCGATGAGATCGGCTTTCAGATCTTCCAGGTCATCGTCACTCAGTTCAAACCGTCGCTTCAGGATACGGTAGGCTGCCCGTCCCTCACGCTGGAGCATCTCCCGCACCTGTGCAAGGACTTCATCAAAGGTCATTAACGGTTCCTCCACACTTTTTTCTTCTACTCTCCCGCGCCGTCCACAGCAAGCGAACGTCAATGGCACCAAACTCGGGGCACCTTACATATGCTTCGGGTACAGATCATGGCCCTGTCACCGTTCAGGCTGAGCGTAGTGAGCCCACTACTAAGAACAGTCAACGCTCCCATGCTCTGCTCCCTTGCTTGACAAGAGCTGACGGCTTCCATATCTAGTCGGCTCGTTATTCCGGTTTGGTTCCGCCACCGGCGGATGAAAAGGGAAGGGGGTGTGATTCCCCCGCTGCCCCGCAACTGTGAAGGGGGACGAACGCCGCACATGCCACTGGATGGTCCGGGAAGGCGCGGCAAGTAGGATGATCCCGAAGCCAGGAGACCTGCCTTACCGGCCATAGCCAGAATGCCTTCCGCGGGGAAGGTCTGTGCGCCAGTGGTCGAGTTTCCTTGCGCCCTGATTTTCTCCGTGGAGATCGGGGTTTTATGCGAACCGTGCTTTTGGTGAGTGCCGCTCTTTTGTCGTTGTTGATTCTTCCAACCTCCTCGATTGCGCAGTCAGTGACCCCTGCTCCTCAATCTGCACAACAGACCCAGCTCCAAGCAACGAAATTGGATCCAGTTGTGGTGACTGCGACACGGACCGAAGTGCCGCTCTCAGAAACGACAACTTCCGTCACCGTCGTTACTGACGACGAAATCCAGCAACAACAAGCCCCGACAGTTATTGAAGCGCTTCGACTCGTGCCTGGTCTTGATTTTGCCCAGAATGGATCACCAGGGACGACCTCCAGTATTTTTATTCGTGGAGCAGAATCGGATCAGACGTTGGTACTGATCGACGGCGTAGAAGTGAACAGTGTGACTCTTGGCGCATTTGACTTTAGTAATCTAACAACTGAGAACATTGATCGGATTGAGGTGCTGCGCGGCTCAGGCGGTACACTCTACGGGTCTCAGGCTATCGGTGGAGTCATTAATATCATCACCAAGAAAGGTGAAGGCACGCCAACAATGACGATCTCAGCCGAGGGCGGAAAAGGGAACACGCATCGTGAGACGCTCTCGTTCTCTGGCTCACAGGGGATTGTCGGTTTTTCTGGGGCAGTGGCCTCGATCGATACGGATGGGTTTCGTCAGTTCAATGATGGGTATCGCAATTTTTCGACGAACCTGCGTGTTGACGTCGATGTACTGCCGCGTGGAACGTTCCGCAATTTCGTTCATTACATTGATGCCAAGATCGGCCTCTTCAACAACAAGAACTATCTCGGCGTGCCAGATCCCAATGCGCGACAACTGACGAACTCGGTGCTCTGGAAAGGTGAATGGGAGCATACGCTACGCGAAGCTTTTAACTATCGAGTGGCTGGTTCCTACGTCCGCGATAATCAACGCTTCTTTGATGAACCTGATCAATTTGATGAATTTGGCTCAGGAATCTCGCGTATCCCAGTTGAAACCTTCACCGGCGAATTTCAGGGAAATTTCTACTGGCGTAACCTCAGTATCATCACTTTTGGTTTTGAGTTCGAGGAAAAGTCGGCTGATGTACAATCAAACTTTGGTGGCTTTCGTTCGAATTTTAACAAGAGCCGCAACAATTTTGCTTATTACTTGCAAGAACAATTACGCTTGCTCAACGAACGGCTGTTTATCACCGGCGGTTTTCGTTTTGATGACAACGAAGACTTTGGTACACATATCACTCCGGCCGGCTCGGTCGCCTACCTTATTCCGCAAACTGGCACCAAGTTAAAAGGTGGATTTTCGGGAGGATTTCGTGCTCCTAACTTCAACGAGTTGTTTTTCCCTGACTTCGGGAACCCCGACCTTGACGCTGAAATTAGTAGTGAGTGGGATGCGGGATTCGAACAGACGTTATGGGGACAACGATTCTCGTTAGAAGCCGTCTATTTTAACCGGCGCGTCAAAGGACTGATCGAAGGCGTATTAGTTGATCCAGACAACTTTATCTTTCAAGCGCAGAATAAAGGACGGGTCGATGTTCAAGGAGTGGAAGTAATTCCGGTTCTGCGCGTACTACCTGGCCTCACGGTGAGTGGAAATTTTACTTATCTTGATTTTGATACTCAGGATGGAAAATTGTTACGTCGCCCGACGGAGCATGGGTCAGTTGAGGTTAACTACGAACGTCAAGGATTGTCTTCGACTGACGACCTTCTGAGGCTGCACTTAAGCGTCAATGTCATTGGGGATCGTGATGATATTGACCCTGTACAGGGGCCGCGTACGAACCCCATGTTCGCACGTACAAACTTTGCAGCTTCGTATTCGTTTGTACCAGGCTTATTAGCGGGGATGCGATTAGCGGTTTACGCAAGAGTTGAAAACCTGTTCGACCGTAACTACGAAGAGGTGCTTGGATTCCGTTCGCCACCGTTGAATTATATCGCTGGAGTGAAGGTAACATTTTAAGGAAAGCCCTCACCCTAGCCCTTTCCTTCTGGGAGAGGAAAGCAGACGCAAAGCGGCTGCGGGTGAGAGCAAGTGAACAACTCATGCGAGCAAGAACCATTGTCGCCTTGCTTTTATTTTTGACCTCCTGCACTCACAGTGAACCAAAGAAGGACACGTCTTCGCGTCGTATTGTTTCTCTCGCCCCATCGGTTACCGAGACACTTTTTGCCATCGGGGCTAAAGCCGAAGTTGTAGGAATATGTACATTTTGTGACTTTCCACAGGGGGTCGAGACAATAGACCGTGTCGGTTCGTATAGCGCACCCAACGTTGAGGCAATTGTGGCGAAACGGCCAGATGTGGTGATTGGCGTACCACCGAATAATCCCTGAGGCGATTGCTGCTCTCCAACAGCTTGGGGTACGGGTTGTGGTTGTCCAAGTCGATACGATTGAGCAAATTCGTGCGGCGATACGAACGATCGCTCATGAAGCTGCACGTGCTGAACAAGGGGAGTCTCTCTTAATAGCAATGGACAAACGTATGGAAGCGATACGCGCTCGCCTGAACGGAGCACCCCAGCGTCGGGTGTTGATGGTAGTTGGACAAGAGCCTCTCATCGCGGTTGGCAGCGGAATTTTTCTCAATGAGCTGATTACTCAAGCGTATGGGATCAACATTGCAGCGGAAGCAAATCAGCCCTGGGTACGCTTGAGTTTGGAAGTGGCAGTGGCAAAGCAACCAGAAGTGATCATCGATGGTTCGATGGGGTCTGAGGAAAATGATAAGCATCAATACCTCGGGATGTGGAAGAACTTTCCCACCCTTCCTGCAGTGCGAGATGGGCGAGTGTATGGCACGCAATCCTATACGGTCTTACGCCCGGGGCCACGCCTTCCTGATGGCTTTGAGGAAATTGCGCGACTCATTCATCCTGAGCGGTTTCAATAGCGCAAAACGCAAGGCGTGATGCGTAAAACGTGATGGAGGTGGAGTGGTTATTTTTTGCGTTTTACGTTCTACTCGCCTCCCATGTCGTATCTCACTAAGCGCAAGTGGTTCGTGGTCAATGGCGCACTCCTCCTTGCGCTACTTCTTACTATGTTGATCTGTGCTGCTATTGGAGCTGAGCGGGTGCATTTTGCTCAGCTCTGGCAGTCTTCCTCGTTCGATAATCCCGAAGCCATTATCCTCTTTCGGATTCGTCTTCCACGAGTATTGCTCGCTGCCATTGTTGGTGGGGCATTAGGGGTTGCTGGCACAGCTTTACAAGCGTTGTTGCATAATCCCCTAGCCTGCCCGCACCTTCTTGGAGTGTCAGGTGGGGCATCGTTGTGTGGCATCCTGGCGTTGGTGGGAACCAGTATGATTACTGCGCATGCGCCGAGTTTTCTCAAAATATCACTGGTGTCAGCAGCAGCGTTCGGCGGAGCGATTGGCACTACGCTGCTGATCTACCGACTGGCGTTACTGCATGGGCGGTTACAACCGTACGCGTTGTTGCTTACTGGTGTAGTGTTTAACGCCTTCTGTAGTGCCATCATCATGTTGATAAACTCACTGGTAGATTTCTACCAAAGTCACGCTATCCTCTTCTGGCTCATGGGCAGTTTAGCTGCGCATGACTATGCGACGGTCGGGATAACCTCACTGTATGTTGGTGTAGGTGTTTTGTGGCTAGTCAGTCAGGGGCGACGGTTAAATCTCCTCAGCCTTGGTGAAGAAAGTGCCCTGCAACTCGGGATCGACGTTGAGATGCTTCGCCGGGGTATCTTTCTCACGTCTTCCTTACTGGTTGGGGCAATTGTTGCTGTCAGCGGAATGATCGGGTTTGTTGGCCTCATCGTCCCTCACCTCTTGCGCCTCTTGTTTGGTGCAGATCATCGATTGCTATTACCCGCTTCCTTGTGTGGTGGCGCAATGTTCCTCGTGATTGCTGATACTCTAGCACGTACCGTGGCAAGCCCGATTGAACTGCCGGTTGGAGTGGTCACTGCGCTGTGTGGAGGGCCTTTCTTTGTGTACTTGCTTCGCAAAGAAGGACGAAAGGTGATTGCACGGTGAAGAGTGAGACCCTCCCCATCCTGTGCTGTGAAAACGTCAGCTTCACCTACGAGGCAATAGAAGCCCTTAGTGACGTTTCACTAGAAGTGAATACTGGCGAAGTGTTTGGCTTACTCGGACCGAATGGATCAGGGAAATCGACTCTCGTGCGTTTGATGAGCAGGGTTGCCAGACCACTGACCGGTCAGATATTCCTCGCTAGACGAGCATTGCCCACATACGAGCGCGAAGCGTTAGCACGACAGATCGCAGTGGTACCACAGGAGCCACGGCTGGAACTACCGTTTTCTGTTCTAGAGGTTGTGCTGATGGGCCGCTCGCCTTACCTCAAGAGATTCGGCTTCGAGCAAGCGCATGACCTCGCTATAGCCCAACAGGCGATGGAATACACTGGTGTGAGTGCGCTGGCGAATCGTGAAATTCACGAATTAAGTGGAGGGGAGCGACAACGGGTCATTCTCGCGCGGGCGTTGGCGCAAGAGCCCCAACTGCTCTTGCTTGATGAACCAACCGCGTTTCTCGATATCAAGCATCAAGTCGAGGTGTATGACTTACTCAAGCGCTTGAGTCGTCAGAATGGGCTGACTGTCGTTGCCATCCTTCATGACCTGAACTTGGCCGCGCTGTATTGTGATCGACTGGCACTGTTGAAAGCAGGAAAAGTGTTTGCCTGTGGCAGACCGGAACAGGTGCTTACCTACAGTAATATCAAGGCGGTATACGACACCGAAGTGTATATTGGTCTCAACGATATCACCGGAAAAGTGCATATCCTTCCACTTGACGAAGAGAATCGCCTTCGGTTGCAACGCACTGAGAAGAACCGTCGTTGACAAAGTAGACTTTATGAGTCTACATTGCATGCAGAAGCGAAATTGAGGAGAAAACATATGCCGCAACGGGTCATTTATATGGACAACCAGGCGACGACACCGATGGATGAACGGGTGTTGGCGGCGATGCTACCCTATTTTCGCGAGCAATTTGGCAACGCTGCAAGCCGTAGTCATCCCTATGGATGGACCGCCGAAGAAGCTGTCGAACAGGCTCGCGAACAGATCGGCAAGTTAATTGGCGCCAAAGGCAAAGAGATCATCTTCACCAGTGGCGCGACCGAGTCTGACAACCTGGCGATTAAGGGTGTAGTCGAGTTTTACAAAGACAAAGGCAATCACGTCATCACCTGCGTGACAGAACACAAAGCGATCCTCGATACCTGCAAAGCCCTAGAGCGTGCAGGCAAAGCAACGGTTACGTACCTGCCTGTCGATCAGTACGGGCAAGTCGATGTTGATGCGGTGAAGAATGCCATCACCGATAAAACCGTTCTGATTTCGATTATGTACGCCAACAACGAAATTGGCACGCTGCATCCGATTCGCGAGATCGGTAAGCTTGCTAAAGAGAAGGGGATTCTCTTTCACAGCGATGCGACGCAAGGCGTAGGCAAAGTGCCAGTGAACGTCGACCAAGACGGTATTGACCTGCTTTCCATGACTGCTCACAAGATGTACGGGCCAAAAGGGTGTGGCGCGCTTTACGTTCGATCCAAAGGTCCCAGAGTGCGGTTGACTCCAGAAATAGATGGGGGTGGACACGAACGCGGTATGCGTTCCGGCACCCTTAATGTTCCAGGCATTGTCGGATTTGGCAAAGCCTGTGAACTATGTGGGCAAGAGCTGGAAGCGGAGGCAGGCAAGCTCGTGACCTTACGGACGAAGCTCTCCGACGGGCTCACCAGCCAACTCGAAGATGTCTTTCTCAATGGACATCCTACCCAACGGATTCCTGGTAATCTCAACCTGAGTTTCTCCTATGTCGAAGGCGAGTCGTTTCTGATGGGAGTGAACAAGGACATTGCCTTGTCGTCTGGCTCGGCGTGCACCTCAGCCACATTAGAACCTTCCTACGTTCTGAAAGCTTTAGGGGTGGGTGATGACCTTGCGCACACCTCTATCCGTTTCGGCCTTGGGCGGTTCAACACAGAAGAGGACGTCGATTACGTTGTGAAGCGAGTTGTTGAAGTCGTACAGCGACTCAGAGAGATGTCCCCCCTCTACGAAATGGCCAAAGAAGGAATCGACCTCAAGCAGGTGCAGTGGAAGCATGCTTGAACATGTAACGTAACGCGTAACACGTCAACAAGAATTCTGTAGCGGGTACGCATGTTTCGTGGTGCGGGAATAACGTGCTCTGTATCTGTTAACGTTTCAGCCGTGAGTTCTTCATGCCAAGCGAACAAGAAGTCCGCACCCACCTAGGAAAGATTGCCTATCCCGGATCTCGGCACGATATTGTGACATTAGGTTTAGTTAGCGAAGTCGGCGTACAAGGAAATGACGTTGTCGTTCATTTCCGCCCATCAAGTGCGAGTGATCAGGTGCTCCAAAACCTGGGTGGGAAGATCTCTACCGCGTTGTCGGCTTTACCTGGAGTGGGACAAGTTGTCGTCCACGATGGTCGCCGCCGTGTTGGTGGCGGCCCACAGAAAACCGTTGCGGCCCCGGCGAAAACGCCACTTCCAGGTGTAGGAAAAGTTATTGCGGTCGCGAGCGGCAAAGGTGGTGTCGGGAAATCTACGGTGTCGGTGAACCTCGCGCTAGCGCTGAAAGCGTTGGGAAATCGCGTTGGTTTGCTCGACGCTGATGTCTATGGCCCGAGTGTCCCATTGATGATGGGAAGTGAAGCGACCCCTCGGGCAGGAGAGGACAAGAAGCTCTACCCAGTTGAGAAGTATGGCATCAGTTTGATCTCGATGGGTTTCTTTCTTGACGATCAATCGCCGGTGATTTGGCGTGGTCCTATTGTCATGGGTATTATTCGCCAGTTTCTGCGCGATGTCCTGTGGGGTGAACTCGATTATCTTATTGTTGATCTGCCTCCAGGGACAGGCGATGCAGTATTAACCCTCGCACAAGAGATTCCCTTGAACGGTGGAGTGATCGTCAGCACTCCCCAAGATGTCGCGCTGTTGGACGTTCAGCGTGGTATTGCCATGTTCCGTCAAGTGAACGTTCCCCTTTTCGGGGTTGTTGAGAACATGAGCTATTATTTGTGCCCGCACTGTGGGGAGCGAGAAGAAATCTTCGGGCATGGTGGGGTCAAGAAGACTGGGTTAGAAGTTCTGGGCGAGATTCCCATTGTAGAAGAGATTCGCACTGGTGGTGACGAAGGGAAGCCGATCGTCCTCCAGTCTCCTGATCATGCGGTGAGTCGCGTCTTTCACGCGATTGCCACTCGTGTCATGCAAGCGAGCCCGAATACCCTACATTGAACGGACGCTGCCACTTTTGCCGCGTCGAACTCGAGGTCATAACATGGAGAGCTACGTATGCCGCATCCGGCATTGATCATTCCGATCATGGAAGAGAAGTCGTTACGCATCCTGTGGGATGACGATTTGCTTAGCGAGTATTCCTTTACCTATCTGCGAGGCTGGTGCCCGTGCGCTGTGTGTCAGGGACACGGTGGGAGTCGGAATTTCATTCCTGTCGCTAATCCCCAACTCGAAAGTATCAGCGCAGTGGGAAACTATGCGATTAGCCCTCGCTGGGCCGATGGTCATGAAACCGGCATTTATACGTTTGAATACTTACGCACTTTGAGTGAGCAATACGCCACCTTCAGTCAAGAACAGGCGAAAGGATAACGCTACCGTTATGCCAACACCTCAGGAGCTGCTCGAAGCCTTGAAGCAGGTGAAGTATCCCGGGTTCAGCCGCAATATTGTCGACTTTGGCATCGTGAAAGATGTCGAAGTTGGGGGTGCTCGTGTGACCGTTCACCTGGCGCCTTCGACCGACAATCAGGGGGTCTTTGCGCAACTTCGCCAAAGTGTGATTGCGACGCTCTCTCCGCTCGTTCGCGTGCCGGTTGAGGTAGCTTTCGAGAAACCTGCCCCAGTACAGATGCCCGCAGCACCCAAACCGGAGATTCCTGGTATTCGCCATATTGTTGCGGTGGCGAGTGGGAAAGGTGGGGTAGGGAAATCGACGGTTGCTGTCAATCTTGCACTTGCGTTGTCAGCGAATGGGCAACGAGTCGGATTGATGGACGCGGATGTATATGGGCCGAGCGTTCCGCTGATGTTAGGAATTACCGAGAAGCCTGGCACGACGGAAGAAAAACGCCTCATTCCGGTGACGAAGCATAATCTCAAAGTGATATCGGTTGGGATGCTAGTTCCCGACGGTCAAGCCATTATCTGGCGCGGCCCGATGATCGACAAATTGCTCACCGAGTTCGTCCGCAACGTCGATTGGGGAGATCTGGATGTGTTGGTGATTGACCTTCCCCCTGGCACTGGAGATGCACAATTAACGCTAGTGCAGAAGACTGCTCTTTCCGGCGGAGTGATTGTGACGACCCCGCAAGATGTCGCGCTGCTTGACGTTCGACGTGGAGTAAAAATGTTCGAGGATGTTCATGTTCCTGTGCTCGGGGTTATCGAGAATATGAGCTACCACATTTGCGGACGTTGCGGCCACCGCGCTGAAATCTTCAGCCACGGTGGTGGAGCAAAAATGGCCGAGCAATTCAAGGTGCCTCTCCTGGGTGAGATTCCCCTAGTACGTGAGATTCGCGTCGATGGTGATCAGGGTGTACCAATCGTTGTTGCGAATCCACAGCACCCACAAAGCCAAGCGTTTCTCAAGATCGCTGATCAGGTGACACAGCGACTGGAAGAGCGGGCACGACGACAACTTGTCATTCACTAGTTGTAGGGTACAAACTCCAGGTTCAACGATCCGTGTCTAAAGTCCAAAGTCACTGCTCTTTTTCTCCTGACTACTTTTGCAGCTATGGCTACACTTCACATTCTCTACGAAACCGGCGACCCGGAAAAAATCATTGAATTCGACTCTCATAAGGCCCCGTTCCAACATGATGGTCAGCCTGGGTCAATTCTCGACGTGATGTTAGGTCACGATATACCACTTGAACATGCCTGCGGTGGCAACTGCGCCTGCACAACTTGTCACGTCATTGTCAAACGTGGAATGGAGCATCTCTCCGAAAATGAAGAAGCCGAAGACGATATGTTAGATCGGGCTCCTGGATTGACGCCGACCTCGCGACTTGGTTGCCAGGCCGTGTTTGAGAAAGATGGCGAAGTTGTAATCGTAGTCCCGCGTTACACGATTAATCAGCAAGTTCGGTGATGAGAGGTCTTGTCTACCGGACCTCTGTGAGTGCTTATGAGTGTGGACTCACGCAAAGCGTCCGAAGCTATCATTGAGCGAATTGTTGAACATACGTCCGACACCCGCTCCTTTTTTCTTCGCCCTTGCCTCGACTACCGACTCACTTTTGTTCCGGGACAATTCTTGTCATTGCAACTGCCGGTTGATGGCAAGATTCTCACTCGTCCATACTCGATTGCGTCGAACCCTGAGGGCGACGGGCCGTTAGAAATCTGCTTGAATCTCGTTCTCGGTGGACTGGGATCTCACTATCTGTTTTCTCTTGATGTTGGCGACAAGGTAAACTTTACTGGACCGTGGGGAACGTTTGTCCTTGACCAGCCTCCCGCAGCAGAGTGTGTCTTTCTGGCTGAACATGTGGGTATCGTCCCAATCCGCCCCATGATCCATCGGGTATTAGCTCCTAACGGGACGTTTCCCGTGCGACTGCTGTACAGGGCGGAGCATGAACGTGACTTGCTGTATCGAGACGAGCTACAAACTTGGGCGCGTCAGCATGCTCGATTTGTTTTTGATCCGATTCTGTCTGATTCGTCTGAACGAGAGGGTAGACTCCAGGGCTCGTTTCACGAATACGTCGAAGAACATTACGTGAAACGAGATGAGGATCGGAGTCGATATTTCTATATCTGTGGCGTTGGGACACAGGTCACGCAATTGCGGGATTTGCTACGAGGAGCTGGATACCAACGGCGTGCGGTTCTGTACGAGAAGTGGTGAGCCATCCCTGTGATTGACAAAATAGACTTTATAAGTCTATTTTAAGGCTGACGGCAAAATCCGTCATTGTTTTATAATCGATATTGGTACTGCACGATTGCTGAAAGGAGCAACTTATGGCCTATACCGACAAAGTGCTTGAGCACTACGAACGCCCCAAGAACGTGGGGAGCTTCACGAAAGAGGAAGAGAACGTCGGTACTGGTGTGGTTGGTGCCCCGGAATGCGGGGACGTGATGAAACTACAACTGAAGATTAATCCAGAAACGGAAGTAATCGAAGACGCACGCTTCAAAACTTTCGGTTGTGGGTCTGCCATTGCCTCTTCGAGTTATGTGACTGAACTCGTGAAGGGCAAAACTGTGGCAGAAGCCTACTCAATTAAGAACTCAGAGATTGTCAAAGAGTTGTCACTGCCGCCGGTGAAGATCCACTGTTCGGTACTTGCAGAAGATGCGATTAAAGCAGCAGTGGAAGATTGGCGAGGCCGAACCAAGAAAGATAATCAAGCAGCGTAACCGGTGGTTTCTCTCCTGACTAAAGAAAGGAAAGCTTGATGGCAAGCCTGAGAACAGTTACCCCTACTCCGGTAACGCGGACCCAAGGTGGCGAAGAAGTACTGATTGCGGACACGGTTGTCGTGACTCAGCTCGATAAAGTGATCGGCTGGGCGCGAAAGTACTCCTTGTTTCCGTATCCGTTTGCGACCGCATGTTGCGCAATGGAGTTCATGGCCCTGTCGCTAACTCCGTATGATATTGATCGCTTTGGTGCATTACTACCGCGCTTTAGTCCTCGACAAGCTGACCTCTTGATGGTGATTGGTACCGTGACCTGTCGCCAAGCACCGATCTTGAAACGCGTCTACGAGCAAATGAGTGAACCGAAATGGGTAATGGCTTTTGGTGCGTGTGCGTCGACTGGTGGGTTCTACGATAACTATACTACAGTTGCTGGTATTGATCGCATCATTCCAGTTGATGTCTATGTGCCCGGATGTCCACCGCGTCCAGAGAATGTGCTTGATGCACTAATGGCACTCCAACGTAAAATCCAAGGGCAGAAACAAATTGTTCGCGGGGCACAACTGTAGCTCCAAAGGAAAAAGGGGAAAAGCATGCCAACGCAAGAAGAAGTCTACGAGGTGTTGCGCACCTGCTACGACCCGGAGATCCCGGTGAACATCGTTGATCTAGGGCTCGTATACGATGTTCAGGTTGTGGACCAGAAGATCGACATTAAGATGACACTCACTGCTCGTGGATGTGGTATGGGGCAGTATATTACCGCAGAGGCAGAGCAAAAGTTGATGGAAATACCGAACGTAGAAGAGGCAAAGATTGAACTCGTCTGGGAGCCGCCCTGGGAGCCAAGCATGATGAGTGTAGATGCGCGGAAGATGCTGGGCATGCCAGAAGACGAGTAACCTAAACACAAGGTAAAGCAGGCATGGCACAGATTCGCCACGAGCGAGCGATACAAGAAAAGTCCCAGCTGAAGAGTACTCAGGGGCGGTCTATCGAGCGCAGCTCGCTGATGAATATCGGCAAACGTGTAGACTACGCTTTACGTGCACTCTCGTACCTTGCGGCTCAAGCCCCTGGCTGCACTGTGTCCCGGCGCGAGATTCAGACGAAGCAAGATATTCCCACCCACTTTCTCTCGAAGATTATGAAACGTTTGGAGAGTGGTGGATTCGTACAATCGTATATGGGAGCTCGTGGTGGATTTACACTCAAGCGCTCAGCGACGGAGATTAACCTCAAAGAGGTGTATGAGTGTCTTGAAGGACCTCTGACACTTATGGGCTGTCTTGAAGAGAAAGAACGGGCCTGCCGTTACTGCTCGGTTTGTAGCCAAATTTCTATCTGGCATGAAGCACAGCGCATCCTTGGGAATTACTTAGCTGGAATTTCCTTGCAACATATCGCGCATAGAGCCGGTTTGCGTGAAGAGCTTGCGTTGTGGGAACGCCGTCCGTGGAATACGCCTTCTGCAATGCGAACTGAGGTCACTTCCACGGTGAATACGCATTCAACCTCCTCATAAGATCGCCGCCCATTATCCTGTCCACCGTGTGATGTTGTCACTAGAAACACGCATCCTCCTTGCGCTCTCTAGTTGGGTTTGTTAATCGAATTCGCAAGCAACAGATCGGGGCGTAGCGCAGCCTGGTAGCGCACCTGCCTTGGGCGCAGGGGGTCGCTGGTTCAAATCCAGTCGCCCCGATTGCACAGCGAGACCGGGAGGCACGCGGCCTTTTATGTTGCGGTGTTTCCTGACTCTCTGCTGATTAGGCGCCAGTAGCTCAGGTGGATAGAGCAACGGCCTTCTAAGCCGTGGGTCAGGGGTTCGAATCCCTTCTGGCGCGTATGGAAACTATGGTGGGTGTAGCTCAGCTGGCAGAGCATCGGGTTGTGGCCCCGAGGGTCGAGGGTTCAAATCCCTTCACTCACCCTAAATGCAGAAAATCTTATGAAGGCTGTTTGAAAAAGTATGCAGGTAGAATATGGGCCGCTAGCTCAGTTGGTAGAGCAGCTGACTCTTAATCAGCGGGTCCGGAGTTCGAATCTCCGGCGGCCCATTGGCAATGCGAGAGTGGCGGAATTGGCAGACGCACTAGACTTAGGATCTAGCCCGCTTAATCGCGGATGGGGGTTCAAGTCCCCCCTCTCGCACTGTTGTCGTACGCAACTTGATCTGCTTAGTATAGTCGTTATGTGCCCTCTCCTGTTGCAATTGATTTTCTTTTTCTTCTCTTTTTTATTATGAAAGCACTTGTTGAATCTCTCAGCTCTGTACAAAAAAAAATTAGTGTCGAAGTTCCTTCCGAACGTGTTCAGGAGGAACTCGAAAAGACGTACCGAACTTTCCAGCAGAGTGCGCAGGTCAAAGGATTTCGCGCCGGGAAAGTCCCTCGCCCAGTCCTAGAACGTCACTATGGTGAACAAGTGGCGGCTGAGGTGAGTTCTCACCTGGTTGAAGAGACCTACTGGCAAGCGTTGCAGGACAATTCCATTCAGGTCGTTACCGATCCTCAATTGGTCACCGAAAAGCTTGTGCCTGGACAACCTTTTCATTACTCAGCAACTGTAGAGGTTCGCCCTGAAGTGACTCTATCGAATTATGAAGGCTTAGAGGTCGAGAAGCGACTCAGTAAAGTAACCGAAGAAGACGTGAACAATGCACTTACCCGTTTAACGGAGAATTTTGCACAGCTCCATCCTATTACCGACCGAGACCGGGTCGAGAATGGTGATGTAGTAACGATTGATTACTCTACTTCTTTAGGCGGGCGCCAGATTGCCGGATTGCAAGGGAAGGGGCGATTTGTTGAGATCGGTAAGGAAGCCATCTTTCCTGGATTTCAGGAGCGATTGCTCGACGCACAAAAAGGAGAGACCGTGCAATTTTCCCTTCCTCTGCCACAGCGCGCAGAAGAACCTACTGAGGCTGCCGAGACGGAACGTATCGCTGCGTTTCGTGTCACAATTCATGACTTGGCGAGAAAGGAAATTCCCGCGCTCGATGATGAATTTGCCAAAGACCACGGTGAGTGTGATACGCTAGACGAATTACGTGAAAAGGTACGTCAGAACCTTCAACAGGCTGCCGAGCGACGTGCCGAGAATCAAGTGCAGGATGCAGTCGTGGCCCGTCTCTTAGAGAGGAACGCGTTCGAGGTTCCGCCGAGTTTGGTACGAGAACAGATGCGACGTATGTTAATTGAGGCTGGAGTTGTACGCCCAAATGCCGATGGTTCTGTGAATGATGCAGGGCTACCGGACAATATACGGGAAGAATTTACGATGCATGCGCGCAAGCAAGTGCAGTCAGTCTTCTTACTTGACGCGTTGGCGAAGCAAGAGAATTTAACGGTTTCTGACGAGGAAGTGCAGCAGCAAATTGCCGAAGTGACCGCCTCAGTTGGTGTCGAACGGCAATCTCAGGTTGATGCATACTATGCGAAAGAAGAGAATCAGCGAATGTTACGTAATCGACTGCTTCATGACAAAGCGTTACGGCTTGTTGTAGAGAAAGCAACAGTGAAGATCGTTGAAGGAGACGTTGCTGGTACAGAGGAAAAAGACTAAGATCGGACAAGATACAGCTTATGAACCTTGTTCCTATCGTTGTTGAGCAAACAGGAAGAGGAGAACGTGCCTACGATATCTTCTCTCGCCTACTGAAAGACCGCATCCTGTTCTTGGGATCGGCAGTGACTGATGACGTAGCGAATCTCATCACTGCCCAACTCCTCTTTCTTGAGGCCGAGGATCCAGAAAAGGACGTGCATTTTTACATCAACTCACCAGGTGGTTCAGTAACCGCAGGCCTCGCCATCTACGATACGATGCAGTATATCAGACCTGATGTCTCTACTTTGTGTCTCGGGCAAGCCGCAAGCATGGCAGCGTGGCTTCTCGCAGCCGGAGCGAAAGGGAAACGCTATGCGTTGCCACATGCGCGCATCATGGTCCACCAACCGTTAGGTGGAGCTCAGGGGCAAGCAACTGATATTGATATTCAGGCAAAAGAGATCCTTCGCCTGCGGGAGCAGATGAATAATATTCTGACAAAGCATACCGGGCAGAATGTTAAACGAGTCGAACGAGATACCGATAGAGATCTCTTTTTCACCAGTAAACAGGCGCAGGAATACGGAATCATTGACGAAGTGGTCGCAAGCCGTTTAGTGAAAAAATGACGAGGAGCCGATATGGCGAGACATGGTGATGATCGTCCGGGCAACTTAGTCTGCTCATTTTGTGGAAAGAGCCAAGACGAAGTACGCAAACTCATTGCTGGCCCGACGGTGTACATCTGTGATGAATGCATAGATTTGTGCAACGACATTATTGCTGAAGAGGGGGACCAGGAAGACTCTTTTTCTTCAGTGTCAGCGGTTCCGAAACCGGCAGAAATCAAACGTGTCCTCGACCAATATGTTATTGGCCAGGAGCGAGCGAAGAAAATTCTTGCCGTCGCCGTACATAACCACTACAAGCGTGTCGATTCGCAGATGGTGACGAGTGATGTCGATTTGCAGAAGTCAAACATTCTTCTCATCGGCCCAACCGGATCAGGGAAAACCCTCCTCGCGCAAACCCTAGCGCGTTTTCTGCAGGTCCCGTTCACTATTGGTGATGCAACCAGTCTGACTGAAGCCGGATATGTTGGAGAAGATGTTGAGAATATCATTCTGAGTTTGTTGCAAAATGCCGATTACGATGTTGAGAAATGCCAGAAAGGTATCGTCTACATTGATGAGATTGATAAGATCGCTCGTAAGGGGGATAACCCTTCGATTACACGAGATGTGTCCGGAGAAGGAGTGCAGCAGGCACTGCTCAAAATTATTGAGGGGACAGTTGCAAGTGTACCTCCGAAAGGTGGGCGAAAACATCCTCAGCAAGAGTTTGTTCAAGTTGATACGACAAACATTTTGTTCATCTGTGGTGGGGCGTTTGTTGGTCTAGAGGACCTTATTCGTCGCCGGATTGGTGGGAAAAGCCTTGGTTTTGGCGCTGACGTAAAAGGAGCTGCAGACAAAAGTGCAAGCGCGCTTCTGGCAGAAGTCCAGCCTGAGGATCTGCTCAAATTCGGTATGATCCCAGAATTTGTTGGTCGTTTACCTGTATTAGCGACTCTCGAGGAACTAGACGAACAGGCACTCGTGCGCATTCTGCGTGAACCGAAGAACGCGCTCGTCCGTCAGTATCAAAAACTTTTTGATATGGAGAATGTGCATCTGCGCTTCACAGAAGGCGCGTTAGGGGCAATTGCCCGTGAGGCGCTTAAGCGAAAGTCCGGAGCACGGGGACTTCGGGCAATCATGGAAAACATTATGCTAGATGTCATGTACGATATTCCTTCACAACCCAATATTAAAGAAGTACTCATTTCTGAAGAGGTGGTTTCGCGGAACGCGCAACCGATCGTGCTCTATCAGAAAGCCGCTGCCGAGAGTGCGTAGGTCAGACGTCAGTGCTATTAGGGGGTGAGTGGTTATGCAGTTCCGCAATGACAAAAAAGATTCCCGAGAAAGAGGAGGAAGTGTGCGTCTGCCACTTTTACCGTTACGAGATATTATTGTCTTTCCTCACATGGTTGTTCCTCTCTTTGTTGGTCGTCAGAAGTCCATCAAAGCGCTTGAAGAAGCTGTTGCGAACAAACGGCTGATCTTTTTGGCAACCCAGAAAGATGCGAAAGTTAATGATCCAGTTGCAGACGATATGTACCAAATCGGCACGATCGGCAACGTTGTGCAACTCTTACGACTGCCTGATGGAACTGTAAAAGTATTAGTCGAGGGGAAAAAACGAGGACGGATTCTTCGTCATCTTGATCAGAACGATCTCTTTTGGATCGAGGCTGAAGAAATTGAAGAATCCCACAATCGCGGATCTGATATCGATGCCCTGACTCGTACGGTGAACTCGACATTTGAAAACTACGTGCGGCTCAATAAAAAGATTCCTCCAGAAATGATCATGTCGGTTGCTGCGCTAGACGATCCTTCGCGCCTTGCTGACACGATTATTGCCCATCTTGGAGTAAAGCTTGAAGACAAGCAGGTACTTCTAGAAACGATTGACCCGGCAGAGCGGTTAGAAAAAGTTCTTGGCCACATGCGGTCAGAGATTGAGATCCTTGAAGTTGAACGACGGATCCGCAGTCGTGTCAAAAAACAGATGGAGAAATCGCAGAAAGAGTACTATCTCAACGAGCAAATGCGAGCGATTCAAAAAGAGCTCGGGGAGAAAGATGAATTCAAGAATGAGATTCAGGAATTAGAAGAAAAGATTCGTCAGAAAAAAATGTCAGCCGAGGCTCGAGAGAAGGTCGAAAAGGAATTAAAAAAGCTAAAAATGATGTCGCCGATGTCGGCTGAGGCGACGGTGGTTCGCAATTATATCGACTCACTCCTCTCCTTACCCTGGTATGAATATACCGAAGACCGACTTGATATTCAGGATGCAGAGAAAGTCCTAGATGAAGACCACTATGGCCTAGAAAAAATTAAAGAGCGAATTCTTGAATATCTTGCGGTCCAGAGTTTGGTTGGGCAATTACGTGGACCGATCCTGTGTTTCGTGGGTCCTCCAGGTGTTGGAAAAACCTCGCTCGGTAAATCGATTGCCCGAGCTACTGGAAGAAAGTTTGTTCGTGTTTCTCTTGGTGGAGTGCGCGATGAAGCCGAGATTCGTGGACACCGGCGGACCTATATTGGTGCTATGCCAGGAAAAATTATTCATGGCATGAAGAAAGCAGGCTCTGGGAATCCAGTCTTCCTCCTTGATGAAGTTGACAAGATGTCAACTGACTTTCGTGGAGACCCCTCTGCCGCACTGATGGAAGTGCTTGATCCAGAACAAAACACTACCTTTAACGACCACTACCTTGATGTCGATTACGATTTGTCAAAAGTAATGTTTATCTGTACTGCCAACGCATTGGAGCGCATTCCACGACCCTTGCAAGATCGTATGGAGATTATTCGTATCCCTGGATACACTGAATGGGAGAAACTCCATATTGCGAAAAAATATTTGTTCAAGAAGCAGAGGGAAGCGAACGGGCTCACAGAACAGAATATTGACTGCCCCGATAGCGTACTTCTTTCGGTTGTCCGATCGTACACCAGAGAGTCTGGAGTGCGTAGCTTGGAAAGAGAAATTGGCACGCTGTGCCGAAAAGTTGCGGTTGAAGTTGTCAAGAAGGATCGCAATACCCGAGTACGCCTCACAACAAAGAACCTTGCTAAATATCTTGGTCCGACGAAATTCCGTGTCAGTAAAGCCGAACAAGAAGACAAGGTTGGTGTTGTCACTGGTCTTGCCTGGACAGATATGGGTGGAGAGATTCTCGCCACTGAAGTGACGGTCGTGCCAGGAAAAGGAAAGCTCACAGTAACCGGTAAGATCGGTGATGTGATGCAGGAATCGGCGCAAGCGGCTATGAGTTATGTTCGCTCTCGTGCTGATGAGTTAGGGTTGGACAAAGACTTCTACCAGAAAATTGACATTCACCTTCATATCCCCGAAGGGGCAATTCCAAAGGACGGCCCTTCAGCTGGAGTAACTATTGCCACTTCCCTGGTGTCAGCACTGACACGTACTTTGGTACGCCATGATGTTGCAATGACAGGTGAGATTACTCTCCGTGGAAGAGTGCTTCCTATTGGGGGGTTAAAAGAGAAAATCCTTGCAGCCCATCGTGCCGGGATTAAGAAGGTGCTTTTCCCAGAAGAGAATGTAAAAGACTTGCAAGAAGTTCCGACTGAAGTCCTGAAAGCGATACAAGTAGAAGCCGTGTCCAGCCTGGATGACGTCCTCCGCAAAGCGCTTGTGCTTGATGACCCAGAGAATTTCTTACTACGCAGAGAATCTGGGCTTGCTCAATCGCTTTATCCTTCTAAACCGACAGTTCCTCCTGCTTCTTCCGAGATTGTGACCCATTAGGGCAGGGGATTGACGGGAACTTTTGTGGGTGTTACTGCTCTCGCCTCTGGTCGCGAAGAAGGAATGCATGCCCCCGTCGATCTCCTGTTTAGCCCTTGCTCAAGGGCGGTTAGCTCAGCGGAAGAGCATCGGCCTTACAAGCCGAGGGCCATCCGTTCGAACCGGATACCGCCCATGGTGGGGTCGTAGTTCAGCTGGTTAGAACGCCGGCCTGTCACGCCGGAGGTCGCGAGTTCGAGTCTCGTCGGCCCCGCCACCCTTATCGATAGAGAACAGAGAGTGATGAAATGAAGAAGGAGACAAAAACAATCTCAAGAGGAACCTTGCTCGGTGCTCGGCGATGGCACATCGTCGATGCAACCGACAAGACCGTGGGGCGGCTTGCAAGCGTGATCGCTTCTGCCCTGAGGGGAAAGAACAATCCCGCATTTTCTCCACACCTTGATTGTGGGGACTTTGTCGTTGTTATTAACGCTCGCCATGTACGATTCTCAGGCAACAAGCTGCAAGATAAGATCTACTACCGGCACACTGAGTATCCTGGCGGTATTCGTTCAACATCTGCCGGACAGATGCTTGCGTCGAAGCCCGAGGAAGTGTTGCGATTAGCGGTCGAGGGAATGTTGCCCAAGAATCGCCTCGGGCGGAGTATGGCAACAAAACTAAAAGTATATGCTGGCGCGGAGCATCCGCACCGTGCTCAGCAACCAACTGCACTGAGTTTTGGAGAGTAGGTATGGCTGAACGGAAAACGGAATATTGGGGGACTGGGAAGCGAAAAACAGCCGTGGCACGAGTACGTCTTTTTAACGGAAGTGGAGCCTACACAGTGAATCGGCAAGCCCTCTCTGCCTATTTTGGCAGAGAAACAGCGCAGATGGTCGTCCAACAGCCTTTCGCAGTGACGCAAACTGAAGGGCAGTATGATTTGATTGCGAATGTGCAAGGCGGTGGAAACTCTGCCCAAGCTACCGCGATCCGTCACGGAGTGACACGTGCGCTCCTCAAGGTCAACGCAGAGTTTCGCCCGGCATTGAAGAAAGCGGGATATATTACGCGAGACTCACGAGAAGTTGAGCGTAAGAAGTACGGGAGGCATAAAGCGAGAAAGCGCCCACAGTACTCAAAGCGTTAAAGTTTCTCTGCCAGGAACTAATCCACTCCCAAGAGAAAGAAAATTCCCACAAGACAGGTTGCACTGTTCGCTATCCAAGCTGAGAGAAAGGGCGACAGTGCACCGCTATGGCCGAGGGAAACTGAAAGTGCGAACAGCACCCAATAGCCAAATCCCACTACGAGCGCAAATCCTAGCGAAGTCGCAAGCGTAAGCTGCCTAGCCCCGGGGATAGCTAAAGAAAGGCCGAGAAGCGTCATTGCCAGTGTTGCAATGGGAAGAGCTCCCTTCAGATAAAGGTCAACCTGATATACCGTCGTGTCCAGACCTTTTCTACGAAGATCAAAGATATACTGACGCAGTTGTTGAGAAGAAAACTCTTCTGCCTCTAGCGCCACAATGGAGAAGTCGTCTGGGGTTTCACGTAATAAAGAGCCACACGCCTGCGCTGTAGAGGAGCCGACAGAAGAAATATCTTTTTCCCTGAAATTGTCGCATTTCCATTGCCCTTCTTGCCAAACAGCTCGTGAGATCTCGACTAACGATCGAACCTGAAATTGTCCGTCGAGTCTGTACACCGTGAGCCCTGAAAGAACACTGGCCCGCTGGTCAAAATGCTCAATGTGGTAAAAAGCATTCTCCCCGTGATACCAAAACCCGCGTTCGTCAAAGAAGCCTTTGAATGGCTTCTTCTTGATCTCTTCAGAATTAATGAGTCGAGCTTTATGAAAAGAGAAAGGGACGACAAACTCGTTCCATAGCCATACGCCAGTGCTGAGTAGAGCTGCAGCCAACAGTAATGGGCGAGCAATCTGGACAGTACTAAACCCACACGCTTTCAGCGCAAGCAGCTCCCGGCTACGAGAAAGCAAACTCAAGCTAAGCAGAGACCCAGTGAGGGCGGCCGCCGGGGCCATTTGCGAAACGAAAAGAGGCGCTTTGAAGAAAAAATAGCGCAGAATTGACGAAACGTTAGCATCCTGGCGGATGAAGTCGTCGAGGCGGTCAAAGAAGTCGATTAACAATGCTAACGTCCACAAAAATAAGAGACACAAGCAGAAAGTACGGAGAAACTCTCTGCTCAAGTACACGGTAATGATCCGCGAAGAAGAAATATTCGGAGAAGACATGCGCGACTCGTTTCGCATCACTATTGGTTCTTGCCCCAACGACTGAACGAAAAGAACGTTCACTTCGCAGAGGAAAAGAACAGTCCTTCTTTTTCCTGTGCCGCTCGCCTAAAGAGTATTACCCCAATAGTTCCGAGGACAAGATTCGGTAGCCAGAGTGCAATGGCTGGAGGCAGAGAACCTTTCTTACCGAGAGTTTCTCCTACGGTAAGGAGAACATAGTACGCGACAATGATGACAATACTAATGGCAAATCCCTGGGAGCGAAACCCCCACATCGGACGAATGCTGAGGGGCAGGGCGAGTAATAGGAAGACAAGACAAGAGAAGGGAAGAGAAAATCTACGGTGGAGTTCAGAGAGTTCGGCGTTGACATTGGCTCCGTCTTTCTGTTTTTGCTCAATAGAGGATCGCAAGTCACGTAACGAGAGTTCTGACGGTGTTGTGGTTGTCCGTGCCATCTCGGAAAGCGCAGTCGCAAGGTTAAGGGTCAAATCATACGTGGAAAAGTGTGTTGTTTGGTAACCCTTACGGGACGCTTCGATGCTATGCACTGTTCCATCGAAAAGACGGAGTGTAAGTAACTGGCTGTTTTCATTAATGACAACGCGTCCCTGACGGGCGAAGATCGTATTCTGCTTTTCTACGGTGCGGTTGTCCGCGATCATCACGCCCTGAAGGACATCGCCCGGAGGCTGAATCTCGTCGGTGTACACAACAACACCATCGAATTCGTCATTGAAGGTTTTTTCCCTCAATCCTGCGGTTGCGCGAGTTTTCGTGACTTCATAGATAACCTGTCGTAATGCTGTGTTGCTCCACGGTCGCGCGTACAGAGTGAGGAAAAATGTTCCCCCGAGGATGAGGACGGTAACGATCGCAACAGGAAAAGCCATTTGCTTGAAACTGATCCCGCAACTTTTCAGCGCAAGAATTTCTCGGTCTGACGACAACCGGCCAAAACTCCACAGAAGAGCGAGTAGAAAGGACATAGGGACTGTGACCTCGAAGAATGCTGGCAGAATGTAGAGAAAGATCGCTAGCAATTGTTCAAGCGGAACTCCACGATTTACGACGAGCTCAACGAGCTTGAGGATTCGTACAGTAAATAAGATAATCGTAAAAATGAGCAGAGCAAAAAAGAAGGGAGTCGCAAGTTCACGATAGACGTAGCGACGTAAAGTTTTGCCCATGCGCCTGCATCCTAGGAAAAAAGAAAAAGATTGTAAATCGCGCCGATTGTATGGATGGCACTCCGTCCATGAACATTTGCGCGCCCGCCCCCAGCATGTTCTTGAGCTCTATTTGCTTCCCTCACTCAAAGGGACAAAGATTGAAGAATTAGCCCGTCAAGCACAGGTCCCGATTCGCTACCAGGATGCAGATTTCTTCGAGGATTTTACCAAAGGAGGGGTGCATCAAGGGGTCGCTGCTCGCTTACTTCCGTTCCCTTATGCCGTGCTCTCTGATATTCTCGAACGAGAAGGTGAACTCTTACTGGTGCTAGACGGGCTTGCTGACCCTCGTAATCTTGGAGCCCTTCTACGAACGGCAGAGGGAGCTGGGGTTGCAGGGGTAATCATCACTGAATCGCGTTCTGTGCCATTGTCTGCTGTGGCTGAAAAGACTGCGACCGGAGCGACAGCGTATTTACCAATCTGTCGTGTGGAAAATCTTGCCCGCGCATTATCGATGATTCGAGAACGAGGTTATTGGGTCATTGGACTTGTCCAAGATGCGCCGCAATCTCTCTATGAACTTCAGCTTTCTCATAAGATTGCCCTGGTGCTTGGAGGAGAAGAGAAAGGCTTGCGTCAACTCACAAAGCAGATGTGTGACTGTCTCGTCTCGATCCCTATGCGGGGGCATGTGGATTCTCTCAATGTTTCCGTCGCTGGTGCTGTCGCCCTCTATGAATTCTTACGTCGGACACTTCCACAAAAGGAAAATAGATAATCACCTTGGTCGCGATAGAAAAGAATATGTTCTCCGACTTTCCCGTATCCAAAAACACCCGCCCTTCTTCAGTTTGATTCGGCATGATCTTTGTTCACTGCTCTTGACTTGTGTGTGGTGAATCGATAAGGTTTACCTCTCGTACTGGTGAAACGTAAAACATGGTCTCTCCTGTCGTATTTCTCTTCTGGGCTACGAAACGCCTGCTCTACGTCCGCAGGAATCGAATAGTTGCTGGCGTAGCTCAACGGTAGAGCAACTGATTTGTAATCAGTAGGTTGTAGGTTCAAGTCCTATCGTCAGCTTGTCTCGGTCATGGCAATGTGAATCAAGATCTGGAGAGATTCCCGAGTGGCCAAAGGGAGCAGACTGTAAATCTGCCGGCGTACGCCTTCGGAGGTTCGAATCCTCCTCTCTCCATAAATGAACTTAGGGTGGATGGCAGCGAAACACGATGATGCGGGAATAGCTCAGCTGGCTAGAGCGCAAGCCTTCCAAGCTTGGGGTCGCGGGTTCGAATCCCGTTTCCCGCTCTCTATTCCAATGTAGGTTTTATTTAGCTGTCTTACGTAGAGTATTGATTGTAAAAAGGAAGAGATGCAGGGGGCGTTGCCCAGGTAGCTCAGTTGGCAGAGCACGTCCTTGGTAAGGACGAGGTCGGCGGTTCAATCCCGCTCCTGGGCTTAAAGTATTGCTTTACTGGCATCTGGAGCAGAAGCTCTTCTAATTTAAACTAACAGTGAGGAGTGAGAGATGGCGAAGGCGCGGTTTGAGCGGACGAAGCCGCATGTGAACGTGGGGACGATTGGGCATATTGATCATGGGAAGACGACGTTGACGGCGGCGATCACGAAGGTATTAGCGGAGAAGAAGTTGGCGCATTTCGTGCCGTTTGATCAGATTGACAAGGCGCCGGAGGAGCGGGAGCGGGGGATCACGATCAACACGGCGCATGTGGAGTATGAGACGGCCAAGCGGCATTATGCGCATGTGGATTGTCCGGGGCATGCGGACTACATCAAGAACATGATCACGGGGGCGGCGCAGATGGATGGGGCGATCATTGTGGTGGCGGCGAGTGAGGGGCCGATGCCGCAGACGCGGGAGCATATATTGTTGGCGCGGCAGGTGGGGGTGCCGGCGATCGTGGTGTTTATGAACAAGGTGGACATGGTGGAGGACGGGGAGTTACTGGATTTGGTGGAATTGGAGATGCGGGAGTTGTTGTCGAAGTATGAATTTCCGGGGGATGACACGCCGATTATTCGGGGGAGTGCGTTGAAGGCGTTGGAGGGGGACAAGGGGGAGTTGGGCGAGCCGGCGATCATGGCAGTTGATGGAGGCGGTGGATAGTTTCATTCCGGAGCCCAAGCGGGATATGGACCGGGCGTTTTTGATGTCGGTGGAGGATGTGTTCACGATTTCGGGGCGGGGGACGGTGGCGACGGGGCGGATTGAGCGGGGGAAGGTGAAGGTGGGGGAGGAAGTGGAGATCGTGGGGATCAAGGCGACGGTGAAGACGGTGGTGACGGGGGTGGAGATGTTTCGCAAGGTGTTGGATGAGGGGGTGGCGGGGGATAATGTGGGGTGTTTATTGCGGGGGGTGAAGCGGGAGGACATTGAGCGGGGGCAGGTGTTGGCGCAGCCGGGGAGCATTACGCCGCATACGAAGTATGAGGCGGAGGTGTATGTGTTGAAGAAGGAGGAGGGGGGGCGGCACACGCCGTTTTTCAATGGGTATCGGCCGCAATTTTACTTTCGGACGACGGATGTGACGGGGAGTGTGGCGTTACCGGAGGGGGTGGAGATGGTGATGCCGGGGGACAACACGCGGATGGTGGTGGAGTTACTGACGCCGATTGCGATGGATGAGGGGTTACGATTTGCGGTGCGCGAAGGGGGCCGCACGGTGGGGGCTGGTGTCGTCACCAAAATCCTCCAGTGATACGCAAATGTGAAGGAGAGATCGTAATGCGAGACCTAATTTCCCTTTCTTGTGAACAGTGTAAGCATAAAAACTACACTACGACAAAGAACAAAAAAACGACTACAGAAAAAATATCCTTGCGGAAGTTCTGTCCATTCTGCCGAATTCATACCTCTCATAAAGAGGGCTAAAGTGTGAGGAAATGAGGGGTCAGTAGCTCCAATGGCTAGAGCATCGGACTCCAAATCCGAGGGTTGCAGGTTCGAATCCTGCCTGACCCGCTGAAAACAAGCCTCTCTGTCTTGACGTAACAAATGGTATCTGTGGTGCCGCTGGCAATGAAAGAATGGATTTTTACTATCCGATCCTTTCTTCAGGAAGCGTGGGCTGAATTTCAACGTGTCCAATGGCCTTCGCGGAAGGAGGTACGAGCTGCTACGATTGTGGTTATCTCCCTTGTGACGATTATTGCTCTCTATTTGTTTCTTGTTGACTGGGTGCTGTCGTGGCTTCTCCAGGCAATCCTTAGAAGCTGAATTGGCAGATTGTGAGACATCCATGGCCAAGCTTTGGTATGTTGTCCACACGTATTCAGGATACGAACGTAAAGCAAAAGCTGCGCTAGAAGAGCGCATCCGAACATTGGGGAAGCAAGAATACTTTGCTGACATTCTGGTTCCCGAGGAACAAGTTGTGGAGCTCGTGAAAGGGAGAAAAAGAACTTCCTCGCGGAAGTTCTTCCCTGGTTACATTCTTGTCAACATGGAAATGAACGATGAGACCTGGCACGTTGTAAAATCGACTCCTAAAGTGACGGGATTCGTTGGCGGAACAAACGACCCAAGTACGATTCCTCCTGTTTCCGAAGCAGAAGTCCTAGAGATCAACCATCAAGTGCAAGAAGGGGCACTCCGTCCGAAGCCGAAAGTGCTTTTTGAAACAGGGGAAAATGTGAAAGTTGTCGACGGGCCATTTCAAGACTTCACTGGTGTAGTAGAAGAAGTGAAGCCGGACAAAGGGAAACTGCGAGTTTTGATCAGTATCTTCGGACGTGCAACTCCGGTGGAACTTGATCTTGTGCAAGTGGAAAAAGCATAACTATTAGGTAGTGTACGTATGGCAAAAAAAGTTGTGGGAGAAGTCAAACTTCAAATTCTGGCTGGCCAGGCAAACCCTAGCCCTCCTGTCGGTCCAGCACTTGGGCAGCGAGGGGTGAACATTATGGAATTCTGCAAAGCTTTCAATGCCCGCACGCAAGGGCAGCAAGGCCTTGTGATTCCGGTCGTGATTACGGTATATGCTGACCGTTCCTTTTCTTTTGTTACAAAAACCCCACCAGCCTCTATTCTCATCAAAAAGGCAATCGGGCTAGAGAAAGGATCGGGAGAACCGGCGAAGAAAACCGTTGGTTCAATCACAAAAGCGCAAGTTAGAGAGATTGCATCGATAAAACTTCCAGACTTGAACGCAATAGATATCAATGGAGCGATCAAGACTGTTGAAGGAACCGCCCGCAGCATGGGCATCGAAGTGGTGGACTAGTATGGCGCGCAAAGGAAAGAGCTATCGAGCTGCAGCAGAAAAGATCGACCGAGAGAAACTGTATTCGTTGAAAGAGGCTGTTTCTCTCATTCGTGAAACTAAAAGAGCAAAGTTTGACGAGACGGTTGAACTTGCTCTTCGTCTTGGAGTCGACCCGCGCAAAGCTGACCAAAACGTAAGAGGTACTGTCATTCTCCCTCATGGAACTGGCAAAACAGTGAGAGTTGCTGTCTTTGCAAAAGGAGAGAAGGCGCGGGAAGCGGAAGCGGCTGGGGCAGATGTTGTTGGGGCCGATGAGCTTGCCAAACGTATTACAGATGAAGGATGGCTTGAGTTTGATAAAGCGATCGCGACCCCTGACATGATGGGGGTGGTAGGACGACTAGGAAAGATTCTTGGCCCACGTGGGCTTATGCCCAACCCTAAAGTTGGGACTGTGACTATGGATGTGGGCAAGGCTGTCCAAGAACTAAAGGGTGGGAAAGTCGAGTATCGAGTTGATAAAGCTGGGAATGTTCATGTTCCAGTGGGCAAGTCTTCCTTTAGTGAACAACAGCTTGTGGACAACGCGACCTCTTTATTGACTACTGTAGTACGGGCGAAGCCGTCCTCATCTAAGGGAACCTATCTGCTTCGTGTTTCTGTCAGCTCGACTATGGGGCCAGGGGTACGAGTTGATCCTATCTCTGTTACCCAACAAGCTGCCGTCTAGATGCTAAAAAGAAGAGAAACAGGATTCGAGCTATGGATCGTCGTACAAAAGAAACAGAAGTCGGTGATCTGAAAGAGCTTCTTGGCAAGGCAACGACTGCAGTTGTTGCTGAATATAAAGGGCTCACAGTTGCCGAGATAAGTGCGCTTCGTCGGGAACTGCGAGAAGTTGCAGGTGAATATCGAGTCGCGAAGAACACTCTTATTGCGCTGGCTATTGAGGGATCTCCCTATCTTTCTCTTAAGGAACTGCTAACCGGTCAGAACGGGCTCGTCATTGGTTATGGAGACGCCGTTGGATTAGCCAAGATTGTTACTCGGTACGCTAAAGAGCATCAAAAATTTACGGTCAAAGGTGGAGTGACCGACGGGCAATTCCTGGCTGCAACTGGAGTAGAGACGTTATCCCAGTTGCCGAGTCGTGAAGCGTTACGTGCGCAATTGCTCGGGATGTTATCTCGTCCGGCTGGACAACTTGTGAGTACGCTCGCGGCGCCAGGCGCACAGCTTGCTCGTGTTTTAGATGCAAGAAAATCGCAATTAAGTTGACCCTAATCTGATATCTGAGATGTGAAGGAGGAACGTATGGCCCTTACTCCGGAAAAAATGGAGGAGATTGTTGGTACCCTTTCCGGGCTCACCATTCTCGAAGTCGCGGATTTGGTAAAGAAGCTCGAAGAGAAGTGGGGAGTTACTGCTGCGGCCCCGGTGGTTGTTGCTGGCGCAGGTGCACCTGCTGCCGCGGCACCTGCGGCTGTAGTCGAGAAGGAAGACTTTGATGTTGTACTAACCGGCGCTGGGGAAAAGAAAATTCAAGTCATCAAAGTCGTTCGTGAATTGACCGGGCTTGGTCTGAAAGAAGCGAAGGACTTGGTTGATGGAGCGCCCAAGACGGTGAAAGAAGCCGTAGCAAAGGCTGAGGCTGGTGACATGAAGAAAAAACTGGAAGAAGCGGGTGGTACGGTTGAGTTAAAGTAATCATCTTAACCGAAGGAGAAGTGAATGGCCCTCCAATTGGCAAATAACTTTCGGTTTCGGCGACCGTTTGGCCGGATCGGGAAGATTATTGATATTCCGCATTTGCTGGAGATTCAACGGCACTCCTATGAAGAGTTCCTGCAACTGAATGTTCCTCCAGATCAGCGGAATGACTCAGGATTGCAGGGAGTTTTCCGATCGGTTTTTCCGGTCAAAGACTTCAACGAAACTGCGTCTCTCGAGTTTGTGAGTTACACACTGGGAGAGCCAAAGTATACCGTTGAAGAATGTCACCAGAGAGGCATGACCTACGCGGTTCCCTTAAAAGTGACGATTCAATTGGTCTTGTGGGATGTAGATCAGCGCACTGGTGCACGAACCATCAAGAACGTCAAAGAGCAGGAAGTGTATTTTGGTGAGCTTCCACTCATGACCAATCATGGGACGTTCATGGTAAATGGGACGGAGCGTGTAATCGTCAGCCAGTTGCATCGCTCTCCAGGCGTCTTCTTTGACCACGATAAAGGGAAAACCCATGCGAGTGGGAAGCTCCTGTTTTCTGCTCGCATCATCCCTTATCGTGGGTCGTGGATCGACTTCGAGTTCGACCCACGTGACATTCTCTACGTTCGTATTGACCGACGCCGCAAATTCCATGCGACAGTGCTGTTACGCGCACTGGGTATGTCGACGGAAGATCTGTTGAATTACTTTTACAAGAAGGACACGATCCTCCTTGAAGGGCGACGTTCTGTCGCCAAAGTGTTCAAACCTGAACAGTTGGTTGGTATCCGGGCAAGTAAAGATGTGCGGCACCCAGTATCGAATGACCTGATTGTTAAAGAAGGGCGCAAATTCACCCGCGGACTACTCAAGCAGATGGAAACTGCGGGAGTCGAGCAGGTCCCTATTACGGTTGAAGAGGTAATTGGGAATATTGCTGCGCACGATATCGTTGACCCCCGTACGAAAGAAGTGCTCGTTGAGTGCAACCAGGAAATTACGCAGGAGCAATTTGACCAGCTTGTCGATCATGGCGTGTCTTCGGTTGAAGTCTTATTTATCGATGATTCTCATATTGGCCCTCCGCTGCGGAATACGTTGCTGCAAGATAAAATTCCTTCGCCTGAAGAAGCCGTGATCGAAATTTATCGGCGCTTACGTCCTGGCGATCCGCCGACTATAGAAGCAGCCACGCTCTTCTTTCACAACTTGTTTTTTAATCCTGAGCGGTACAATCTGTCGCGAGTGGGGCGCCTCAAGCTAAACCATAAGCTTCGTATCAACGCTCCTATTGATCAAGGTACACTCCGACGGGAGGATATCCTTGAAGTCGTACGCTACCTCATTGAATTGAAGAATGGGAATGGGGTTGTGGACGACATCGACCACCTCGGGAATCGTCGGGTTCGCGCGGTCGGCGAACTGGTTGAGAATCAGTTTCGCATCGGCTTGGTTCGTATGGAACGAGCCGTCAAAGAACGCATGAGCCTGCAAGACGTTGAAACGTTGATGCCTCAGGAGTTAGTTAACTACAAACCTGTTTCGGCAGCCCTCAAGGAATTTTTCGGATCAAGCCAGCTCTCGCAGTTCATGGACCAAACGAACCCATTATCTGAAGTGACACACAAGCGTCGACTCTCTGCACTTGGCCCCGGCGGATTGACACGAGAGCGAGCAGGGTTTGAAGTGCGCGATGTTCATCCTACCCATTATGGTCGTGTCTGCCCTATTGAGACTCCAGAAGGCCCAAATATTGGACTGATATCGAGCCTCTCGACGTACGCTCGAGTGAATGAATACGGCTTTATTGAGACCCCGTATCGTGAAGTAGAGAATGGACGTGTGACAGACCGAGTTCGCTACTTGTCTGCCCTTGAAGAAGAAACCCAAACTATTGCGCAGGCGAACGCTCCAATCGGTCCGCGTGGTGTGTTAACCGGAGAACTGATCTCAGCCCGCCTTGGTGGCGAGTTTGTGATGGTACGACCCCAACAAACGCAACTTGATGGATGTCGCTCCCACACAGTTAGTGAGTGTCGCTGCCGCATTGATTCCTTTCCTTGAGCACGACGATGCAAACCGCGCCCTGATGGGTTCCAACATGCAGCGGCAAGCTGTGCCTTTGTTGCGGACGGAAGCGCCTCTTATTGGAACCGGCATGGAACGGGTAGTGGCTCGTGACTCAGGAGCCACCGTTGTTGCGAGACGGAGTGGTGTCGTTGAAAGTGTCGATTCTACTCGTATCGTGCTCAAAGCTGATGCCCCCGCTGGTCCAGGTGATGTTGGGGTAGATATTTATTCTCTCACCAAGTATCAGCGCTCAAATCAGAGCACCTGTGTCAACCAGAAGCCCATTGTCGTTGCTGGCGATCGGCTACAGACTGGTGATGTGCTCGCGGATGGCCCAGCAACCGATATGGGCGAGTTGGCACTTGGCCGCAACGTCCTCGTCGCATTCATGATCTGGGGTGGATATAACTTTGAAGACTCCATTCTCGTCAGTGAACGTCTGCTGCGAGAAGATGTTTTCACGTCGGTCCATATTGAGGAATTTGAATGTGTCGCACGCGATACTAAATTGGGGCCGGAAGAGATCACGCAAGACATTCCGAACGTTGGTGAAGAAGCGCTGAAAGATCTTGACGAGAGCGGTATCGTACGGATTGGTGCTGAGGTAAAACCGGGAGACATCTTGGTTGGGAAGATCACTCCAAAAGGAGAGATGCAGCTCTCTCCAGAGGAAAAACTCCTCCGCGCTATTTTTGGTGAGAAGGCTGGTGAGGTCCGTGACACCTCGCTGCGTGTTCCTCCTGGCGTGGAAGGTACCATTATTAATGTACGAGTGTTTTCGCGAAAAGGTGTAGCGAAGGACGATCGTAGTCGTAGTATTGAAGACGAAGAGGTACAGAGGCTGCAAAAGGATCAGGAAGAAGAGGTTCGCGTTATCGAGGAGAGCACCCTCGGGAAAATGAAAGAACTCTTGATTGGGCAAATCGCTGCTGCCCGCATTAGCGACGACGACTCGCGACGAATTCTTATTCCGAAAGGAAAAGAGATTACAGAGGAACTACTGAGCGAAGTGCCGTCTTCGGTCTGGGGAAGAATTAAAATCGAGAACGAAACAGTTGAAGATGAATTATCGCGCACTGTCGAAGCGATGGAGGAGCAAGTTAACCAAATCCGAGAAGATTTTGAAAAGCGGATCGAAAAAATTAAGAGTGGCGATGAACTTCCTCCCGGTATCATCAAGATGGTGAAAGTCTTTGTGGCGATCAAGCGGAAATTGCAGGTAGGAGACAAGATGGCGGGACGGCATGGGAACAAAGGCGTACTGTCCCGTATCTTGCCGGAAGAAGATATGCCGCATCTAGCAGATGGTACCCCGGTTGATGTGGTGCTAAATCCTCTTGGAGTTCCCTCTCGGATGAATGTTGGCCAAATCCTTGAGACCCACCTGGGGTGGGCAATCCACACGGTTGGGAAGCAGTTGGACGAAGAAAGCACCCATCAAGGCAAAGGGAGTGAGGAAGGATTACGCCGCCAATTAAAAGAGGTATACGGCCGAGCTGACGAATTTACTAGCGTCATTGATACCCTTTCAGGAGAAGATTTACGTCGTGTTGCGCGTCGTGCGAGGCAGGGGGTGCATATTGCCTCTCCTGTATTTGATGGTGCTACAGAAGAAGAGATCTTCTCCTTTCTTAAACGGACAGGGCTTACCAGAGAATGGACAGACAATTCTCTATGATGGCAGAACCGGAGAACCTTTTGCTGAACCTGTCACTGTCGGGGTGATGTATATCTTAAAATTGCACCACTTGGTCGAAGACAAAATCCACGCACGGTCGACTGGGCCATACTCACTCGTCACGCAACAACCCCTTGGCGGAAAAGCCCAATTTGGTGGACAACGCTTAGGGGAAATGGAGGTATGGGCACTCGAGGCGTATGGGGCAGCATATAGTCTACAAGAAATGCTCACGGTGAAATCTGACGATGTTGCAGGACGGACCCGTATGTATGAAGCCATTGTCAAAGGGGAAAACGTGCTTGAACCTGGTCTTCCTGAATCATTCAATGTGATGATTCGTGAACTACAAAGCTTGGCATTGAACGTCGAACTTCTGGAAGAAACACGTTAGGGTGCAGAGGAGTAATCATGGAAGATTTTCTCGGGCTATTTGAGAAACCACAAAATCCGCTCCGATTTAATGCTATCCGCGTGTCCTTGGCTTCTCCGGACATGGTTCGGTCCTGGTCACACGGGGAAGTAAAAAAACCGGAAACAATCAACTATCGGACCTTTAAGCCGGAACGAGATGGTCTGTTTTGCGCCAAGATTTTTGGACCGACTAAGGATTACGAATGTAACTGCGGGAAGTATAAACGTATGCGCCATCGCGGCGTGGTGTGTGAAAAATGTGGTGTCGAAGTTATTCAATCGAAAGTTCGCCGCGAGCGGATGGGCCATATCGATCTGGCAAGTCCAGTTGCTCACATTTGGTTCCTCAAAAGTCTGCCCAGTCGTATTGGAACGCTACTGGATATGACTCTGAAAGAACTCGAACGCGTCCTCTATTTTGAGTCGTATGTGATTGTTGACCCAGGACAAACGCCACTCAAGAAGAAAGAGTTGGTCAGTGAAACCCGGTACCGTAAACTCATGGAGGAATACGGACCAGGAACGTTTCTGGCCGAGATGGGAGCTGAAGCTATTCGCAAGTTGCTCCGTGACCTCAACCTGGAAAAACTGGCAGAAGACCTCCGCGTCGAAATGGTGGAAACTTCGAGTGAGGCACGGCGGAAAAAGATTGCTAAGCGCCTCAAGGTCATCAACGCTTTTCGTCACTCCGGGAACAAACCAGAGTGGATGATTCTCGAAGTCCTCCCAGTCATTCCTCCCGATTTACGCCCACTTGTCCCACTGGACGGTGGTCGGTTTGCAACTTCAGACTTGAATGACCTCTATCGTCGAGTGATTAACCGGAACAACCGACTCAAGCGGCTGATTGAACTTAGTGCCCCAGATATTATTGTTCGCAACGAAAAGCGTATGCTTCAGGAAGCAGTTGATGCGCTATTCGATAATGGCCGGCGAGGCCGTCCTCTCAGTGGCCCGAATAAACGCCCCTTGAAATCCCTCTCTGACATGCTCAAAGGCAAAGGAGGACGTTTCCGGCAGAACCTACTTGGGAAACGTGTTGATTACTCAGGCCGATCAGTCATTGTCATTGGGCCGGAATTGCGCCTCCACCAATGTGGGCTTCCCAAACATATGGCGCTGGAGTTATTCAAGCCTTTTATCTACAACAAACTTGAAGAGCGCGGACTCACGACTACCATCAAGAGCGCAAAAAAGATGGTGGAGAAAGAGCGACCAGAAGTCTGGGATATTCTCGATGAAGTGATTCGTGAACATCCGGTGTTGCTGAACCGTGCGCCAACCCTACATCGTCTTGGTATTCAAGCCTTTGAGCCAATCTTAATTGAAGGGAAAGCTATCCAGCTCCATCCGCTCGTATGTATGGCCTATAACGCCGACTTTGACGGCGACCAAATGGCTGTCCATATCCCCTTGTCGGTGGAAGCGCAAGTCGAAGCCCGTGGGTTGATGATGTCAACCAACAATATCCTTTCTCCAGCTCACGGGAAGGCGGTCATCGGACCAACTCAGGATATTGTCCTGGGGTTGTATTCGATGACACGTGAAAAACCGGGAGCGGTTGGTGAAGGAAAAATCTTTAGTAACCCCGATGAAGTGCGGATCGCTTACGATCAACAGGCGGTTGAACTGCAGGCACGCATCAAAGTCCGCATCAACGGAGCGATGGTTGATACCACGGTTGGCCGCACGTTACTCCATGATATCGTCCCTAAAGAACTGTCTTTCTCTGAAATAAACCGAGTCATGAAGAAAAAAGAACTCGGGGCGCTGATCGATAGTGCCTTCCGCAAAGCTGGGAACAAGGCCACCGTGATTTTTGCGGATCAGCTCAAAGATCTTGGAGTTCGAGTATGCAACGCGAGCTGGGATCTCCATCGGCATCCAGGATATGGCAATTCCGCCAGCAAAAGAGAAACTGCTTGCTGAGGCGCAGCGTTCGCTTGAGGAGATCCAAGATCAGTATACAAAGGGTTTGATCACTGACGGTGAGCGACACAATAAGGTCGTGGATACATGGGCAGCGGTGACCGATGAAGTCGCGGATGAAATGTTCAAGGGGCTGCAGGACAATCGTAAAGGCTTCAGCCCCATTTACATCATGGCTGACTCCGGAGCCCGCGGTAGTGCTCAGCAGATCCGCCAGCTCGCGGGGATGCGCGGTTTAATGGCGAAACCCTCAGGGGAAATTATTGAGACTCCCATCACAGCCAACTTCCGTGAAGGCCTGTCGGTGTTGCAGTATTTCATTTCCACCCATGGTGCGCGGAAAGGGTTAGCAGACACTGCCTTGAAAACGGCGAATTCCGGATACCTGACGCGTCGCCTCGTCGATGTGGCACAGGATTCGATCGTGAGTGAAGAAGATTGCGGCACGATTGATGGAATCGAAATGACACCGTTGATCGAAGGCGGAGAAATTATTGAAGGACTTGGCGAACGGGTACTCGGGCGCGTTGCACTAGAAGATGTCCACGATCCGTTCTCCAATGAGATTCTTGCCCACGCGAATGAAGAAATTGATGAAGAGCGTGTGAAGTTGATCGAGGATTCAGGGCTGGAGCGCGTACGCATCCGTTCGGCATTAACCTGCCAAGCGCGACGTGGGATCTGTATCCGCTGCTATGGGCGCGATCTTGCCCGCGGGCGGGTCGTGAACATGGGGGAGGCCGTCGGTATCATTGCTGCCCAGTCAATCGGAGAACCGGGAACGCAGCTCACCATGCGAACCTTCCACTTTGGCGGGGCAGCGAGTCGGCGGGCTGAGCAAACGACACTCGCTCCACGAAACGACGGTATCGTTCGGTTCTTGAACTTGAAAACTGTTACGAATCTTGATGGCGACTTGGTGGTGATCAACCGTAACGGAGAAGTCGTTATTGTTGACTCTCCAGAACCAGGCCGGGAACGAGAACGTGAGCGATATCGCATCGTGTATGGGGCAAAGCTCAAAAAGAAAGACGGAACTCGTGTCAAAGCAGGCGAGCTCCTTGCCGAATGGGATCCGTTTACGGTACCGATTTTGACTGAAGTCGGTGGGGACGTTCGCTTTAGTGACCTTGATGAGCGGACGATGCAAGAGAAAGTTGACGAGCGGACTGGATTGTCCAGTCGTGTGATTGTTGACTTCCGAGACCCAAGTGTACGTCCTCGTATCTCTATCGTCGATGACCACGGAAAAGTGGCAAAGCTGATGAACGGTAACGAAGCACGGTATGTCCTCCCCGTCGGAGCCAATCTCAATGTGGTAGAAGGGCAGAAGATTTCCGCTGGAGACATCGTTGCAAAGATTCCCCGGGAAACAACAAAGACGAAGGACATCACTGGTGGTTTGCCTCGTGTAGCTGAGCTGTTTGAAGCGCGAAAACCAAAAGAATTTGCAGTCATTAGTGAAATAGAAGGGTTGGTTTCTTTTGGAAAAGATACCAAAGGAAAACGGAAAGTAGTTATCACTCCGGAAGTTGGGGAACAGCGTGAGTACTTAATCCCGCGTGGGAAGAATATCAGTGTACGCGAAGGCGACCATGTCCGTGCTGGCGAAGCCCTGATGGACGGTTCATCAAACCCGCATGACATTTTAGGGGTCTTGGGAGAAAAAGAACTGGCAAAATCTCTGGTTGACTCCGTGCAGGAGATCTATCGACTCCAAGGTGTACGCATTCACGATAAACATATTGAAGTGATCGTCCGTCAGATGATGCGGCGAGTAGCAGTGACGGAAGTTGGTGACTCCGACTTCCTCATTGGCGAACAAGTTGAGAAATGGCGCTTCCAAGAAGAGACAGAAAAATCTTGACCCACGGCGGTAAACCGCCTGAGGCTAAGTCCTTACTCATGGGAATTACAAAAGCCAGCCTCTCGACCGACAGCTTCATTTCTGCCGCATCGTTCCAGGAAACAACGAAAGTACTTACAGAGGCGGCCATTCACGGCAAAATCGACATGCTATTAGGGCTAAAAGAAAATGTCATCATGGGCCGTCTTATTCCTGCAGGAACTGGGACCAAAGAATACAACAAATCGAATGCACACCGCCGAAGGGGAAGGCGATGAACAGTCTCCGCTCCCGTGCGGTTGGTGCATAAAGCATAACGCGAGTAATAGCTAAGGAGAACGCATGCCCACGATTCAGCAACTCGTTCGTCAAGGGAGAGAGCAGCAACGACGAAAGCGACGACCCCAGCGCTGCAAGCATGTCCGCAACGACGCGGTGTGTGTACACGCGTGTATACGACAACACCGAAGAAACCTAACTCTGCCTTGCGAAAAGTTGCCCGCGTACGATTGACGAATGGGATTGAAGTGACGGCCTATATCCCTGGCATTGGTCATAACTTACAGGAACATTCTGTGGTGCTGATTAGAGGCGGTCGTGTAAAAGATCTCCCTGGCGTTCGATACCACATTATCCGAGGAACCCTGGATTCCATTGGAGTGCAGGACCGGAAACAAGGACGGTCAAAATATGGTGCGAAAAAACCGAAGTAACGATGACAGGCCAAGGAGACAATTTATGCCGCGTAAAGGGCCTGCACCACAACGAGATATTCTTCCCGATCCAAAATATCATGATCTTGTAGTGACAAAGTTCATCAACATGATGATGGACGGCGGGAAGAAAGGGGTCAGCCGAACGAATTCTCTATGGAGCTCTGGACATTCTCGGGAAGCGGACTGGAGAAGAATCGGTAGAGACTTTTCGCCGAGCGCTTGATAATGTGAAACCTATTGTTGAGGTGCGTTCACGAAGAGTTGGTGGAGCAACGTATCAGGTCCCGATAGAAGTTCGGACGAACACGTCGGAATTCTCTTGCTATGCGCTGGCTTGTCCAATCTGCACGGCAACGACCGGAGAAAAACATGCGAGAGAAACTGGCGGGAGAATTCTTTGAGGCATCACAGAAGCGAGGCGGAGCAGTAAAAAAACGCGAAGATACCCACCGCATGGCTGAGGCCAACAAGGCATTTGCACATTACCGCTGGTAAGTGGTAAGCTAGACGCCGTTGACTCTTCTGAAATAGCCTTTACAATTGCGGCTCCCCAAATAACAACACAGAAGCGGCGATCGAGGTTGTGGCTGGTACGATGCGACAACCTCAGGACCCGTCTTCTCTAAAAATTTCTTTTTACTGACTTTAGCGTAAGAAGGAGCGAGCAGATGGCGAAGGCGCGGTTTGAGCGGACGAAGCCGCATGTGAATGTGGGGACGATTGGGCATATTGATCATGGGAAGACGACGTTGACGGCGGCGATCACGAAGGTATTAGCGGAGAAGAAGTTGGCGCATTTCGTGCCGTTTGATCAGATTGACAAGGCGCCGGAGGAGCGGGAGCGGGGGATCACGATCAACACGGCGCATGTGGAGTATGAGACGGCCAAGCGGCATTATGCGCATGTGGATTGTCCGGGGCATGCGGACTACATCAAGAACATGATCACGGGGGCGGCGCAGATGGATGGGGCGATCATCGTGGTGGCGGCGAGTGAGGGGCCGATGCCGCAGACGCGGGAGCATATATTGTTGGCGCGGCAGGTGGGGGTGCCGGCGATCGTGGTGTTTATGAACAAGGTGGACATGGTGGAGGATGGCGGAGTTACTGGACTTGGTGGAATTGGAGATGCGGGAGTTATTGTCGAAGTATGAGTTTCCGGGGGATGACACGCCGATTATCCGGGGGAGTGCGCTGAAGGCGTTGGAGGGGGACAAGGGGGAGTTGGGGGAGCCGGCGATCATGGCAGTTGATGGAGGCGGTGGATAGTTTCATTCCGGAGCCCAAGCGGGATATGGACAAGGCGTTTTTGATGTCGGTGGAGGATGTGTTTACGATTTCGGGGCGGGGGACGGTGGCGACGGGGCGGATTGAGCGGGGGAAGGTGAAGGTGGGGGAGGAGGTGGAGATCGTGGGGATGAAGGCGACGGTGAAGACGGTGGTGACGGGGGTGGAGATGTTTCGCAAGGTGTTAGATGAGGGGGTGGCGGGGGATAATGTGGGGTGTTTATTGCGGGGGGTGAAGCGGGAGGACATTGAGCGGGGGCAGGTGTTGGCGCAGCCGGGGAGCATTACGCCGCATACGAAGTATGAGGCGGAGGTGTATGTGTTGAAGAAGGAGGAGGGGGGGCGGCACACGCCGTTTTTCAATGGGTATCGGCCGCAGTTTTACTTTCGGACGACGGATGTGACGGGGAGTGTGGCGTTACCGGAGGGGGTGGAGATGGTGATGCCGGGGGACAACACGCGGATGGTGGTGGAGTTACTCACGCCGATTGCGATGGATGAGGGGTTACGGTTTGCGATTCGCGAGGGGGGCCGCACGGTCGGGGCCGGTGTCGTCACCAAAATCCTCCAGTGATGTCTTATGGCAACGATGAACGAAAAAATTCGTATCCGTCTCAAAGCATACGATCACAGAGTGTTAGATACCGTCAGTGAAAGAAATTGTCGAGACGGTAAAACGCACCGGAGGGCGGGTAGCCGGACCAATTCCCCTACCGACGCGGACTGAGCGATTTACTGTTAACCGCTCTCCTCATGTAGATAAAAAATCGCGCGAACAATTCGAGATCCGCACCCACAAGCGACTGCTCGATATCCTTGACCCAACGCAGCAAACCATTGATGCCCTTGGGAAACTTGAACTTGCTGCTGGCGTCGATGTCGAAATAAAGCTTCAGTAAGGAAGCCCATCGTATGATCGGCCTGATTGGAAGAAAACTTGGCATGGGGCAGATCTTTGCCCCTGACGGCACCCTCGTCCCTGTAACGATTATTCAAGCCGGACCCTGTACCGTGGTACAAAAAAAGACCTCCGAACGTGATGGGTACACCGCTATTCAGCTTGGCTTTGGCACACGCAAGTTGCAGCGTGCGAACAAACCTCTTATTGGTCACTGCAAGAAGGCCAATGCTGAACCCTTTGCGGTACTTCGCGAGTTTCGTACCGGGGATATCGATCAATACGAAGTAGGGAATGCTGTCACTGCGAGTTCCCTTTTTAAACCTGGAGAAATTGTTGATGTTATCGGCAAGACAAAAGGGCGTGGGTATGCCGGAGTCATGAAACGACACGGTATGTCTGGGTTTCCTGATGGTCGTGGAACCCATGAATACTTTCGTCACGGGGGATCAATTGGTAACCGTTCGTTTCCGGGGCGTATTTTTAAAGGTAAACGGATGGCTGGCCAATATGGGAATGATCGCATGACCCAGCTCCATCTTCGCGTAGTTGATGTTCGTGAGGATGGTCATTTGTTGTTTGTCCGCGGAGCAGTCCCTGGCGCACCAGGTGGGATTGTGCTCGTGCGCAAGGCGGCGGTAGGAAAGAAGTAACATGGAAGGGCAAGCGCAACGTATTCCGGTGTTCTCGCCGGAAAGAGAAACTGTAGGTGAGGTCGAGTTGCCGGCGGAGATCGCGCAACAACCTGCGCGCGAACACCTCCTTTTTGAGGTGGTCAAAATGCAACGCGCGAACCGAAGGGCAGGAACGGCGGCGACGAAGACGCGCGCCTTTGTCCGTGGTGGTGGAAAGAAACCGTGGCGACAAAAAGGTACTGGACGAGCCAGAGCTGGAAGCTCACGCTCGCCGATCTGGGTTGGTGGGGCCACAATATTTGGGCCACAACCCCGCTCATATTCCTACCGATTGCCGAAAAGTGCGCGGGCTACTGCACTAAAAGCTGCACTCGCAAATAAGCATCGTGAAGGTGCACTATTTGTTGTCAACGATATCGTTCTACCAGAGATAAAAACTAAGAAAATGTTGGAACTTTTCTCTCGCTTGCAGCTTCAGCAGAGTGTGCTTGTTGTTATTGCCGACGCAAATGAACAAGTCGAGAAAGCGACGCGGAACATTCCGTGGGCCAAAGTGCTGCGAAGTGAAGGGATTAATGTCTACGATCTGTTGCATTATAAGCAGGTGCTCTTTACCCAAGCGGCGTTTCAGAAAGTAAACGAAAGGCTAGCAGCATGAGCAGGGATATCTATTCGGTTCTCACTGCTCCTCTCATTACTGAGAAAGCGACGCTAGTGAATGAGACCGGGAATCAGATTATTTTTCGCGTTCGCCCAGAGGCCGACAAGGGAGCGATCAAACGGGCAATCGAGACACTGTTTAAGGTAAAAGTAAAAAAGATACACACAATCCAGTATCTCGGAAAACAGCGGCGTGTTGGCAAATCCGTAGGACGACGATCTGCTTGGAAAAAAGCGTACGTAACCCTCGCTGAAGGTAACCGCATCGACTTTTTTGAGGGAGCCTAATTCATGGCTGTTAGACAATATAAGCCGACATCGACTGCACGGCGTTTCCAAAGTGTTGTCGATTTCAGCGACTTGAGTAAAAAAGCGCCAGAACGATCTCTCCTTGCTCCGCATCGTGAGAGCGGTGGGCGGAATAATCGAGGCCGCGTCACCATGCGATATCGCGGCGGGGGACACAAACGCCGATATCGCATTATTGATTTTCGTCGTGAAAAAGATGGAATTGCGGCAAAGGTCGCTGCGATCGAATATGACCCAAATCGCTCTGCTCACCTTGCACTCCTTCATTACGTTGATGGGGAGAAACGTTACATCCTTTCCCCAGTGGGACTATCGGTCGGAGACAGTGTGATGTCAGGGGAAGAGGCCGATATTAAGCCGGGGAATGCCCTCCCGTTGAGTAATATCCCGCTTGGCACGATGATCCATAACGTCGAGCTCAAATTGGGAAAAGGTGGGCAACTCGTTCGTAGCGCTGGTGTGGCTGCGCAGTTGATGGCAAAAGAAGGTGACTACGCAGCGGTGAAACTTCCCTCCGGAGAAGTTCGTCGTGTATACATAAAATGTCGAGCCACTATCGGGCAAGTCGGCAACCTCGATCATGAGAATATATCTATAGGAAAGGCAGGCCGCTCGCGCTGGCTTGGTCGCCGCCCGCATGTTCGCGGAGTAGCAATGAACCCTGTCGATCATCCCATGGGTGGTGGCGAAGGGCGTGGAAAAGGAAATCATCCACAGAGTCCGTGGGGAGTCCTCGCAAAAGGATATAAGACGAGAAAGAATCCGCGCACTGATAAGTACATCATGCAAAAAAGAAAGAAGAAGTAGATTTCTATGCCACGCTCGGTAAAAAAAGGCCCATTTGTCGATGACCATCTTCTGAAGAAAGTTGAAGCCCTTATCTCTAGTGGCAACAAGCAAGTTGTGAAGACATGGTCCCGGCGTTCGACCATCACTCCTGAAATGATTGGATATACGTTTGCGGTCCACAATGGCAAAAAGTTCGTTCCGGTTTACGTGACTGAGAATATGGTTGGACACAAATTGGGAGAGTTTTCACCGACACGAACCTTCTACAGTCATTCTGGTGACCGTAAAGGCGAGGTCAAAAAGGCGCCAGCAAAAGCATAGGAGCGGATATCATGGAAGCTAGGGCGATTTTACGCCAAGTGCGCATTTCTCCGCAAAAAGGTCGTTTAGTTGCCGACCTGATTCGCGGAAAACAGGTTGAGCAGGCATTTGCTATCCTCAGATTTACACCAAAGAAGGCGGCGCGGATACTTGCAAAAACCCTGCGCTCCGCTGTTGCCAACGCAACCGACACTCAGAATGTCGACCCAGACAAGTTGTACGTCAAGGCAACCTACGTTGATGGAGGTACGACCTGGAAACGTTTCACTCCGCGAGCACACGGGCGAGCTACACCGATTCGCAAACGGACAAGTCATTTTACTGTTATCGTCGAAGAGCGGTAATATAGGGAGTCGAGCATGGGGCAAAAGGTACACCCAAAAGGATTTCGCTTAGGCGTCATTGAAGGATGGGAATCGCGATGGTTTGCAGAAAAAGACTATGCTCATTTTTTGCACGACGATATCCGTGTCCGTAATTTTATCAAGAAACGGTTGCAACACGCAGGAATAGCAAAGATTGAGATTGAGCGGGCTGCTAATAAAGCGAAAATTAATATTCATACTGCGCGTCCAGGAATTGTAATTGGCAAGAAGGGAGCGGAGATAGAGAAGCTCAAAGCCGAACTTGCCAAACTGTCCAATCGGGAAGTCTATCTCAACATTCATGAGGTACGTCGCCCGGATCTTGATGCCCAGCTCGTTTCTGAGAATGTGGCTCTCCAACTTGAGCGGCGGGTGGCGTTTCGCCGAGCCATGAAGGAATGTGTGACGCGTGCCATACGCATGGGGGCGCAAGGAGTGAAGGTTCGGTGTTCGGGGCGGTTGGCTGGAGCAGAAATTGCCCGTACCGAATGGTACCGCGAAGGACGAGTTCCACTTCACACTATTCGGGCAGACATTAGCTATGGAGTAGCCGAAGCGAAGACGACCTACGGAATTATCGGGGTCAAGGTGTGGATAATGCGGGGAGAGATCATCACCCGAGAAGAAGAGCAACAGCGAACGGCGTTGAGCGCCTAAGGAGCTGATCATGCTAGCGCCGAAGAAAGTCAAATATCGAAAACAGCAACGCGGGCGAATGTATGGAGACGCTCACCGTGGAGTCTCCCTTGCATTTGGAGATTTCGGCCTGAAAACTCTTGAGCGAGGCTGGATTACTGCACGTGAGATTGAAGCAGCTCGTGTTGCGTTAACGCGTCACGTGAAACGTGGTGGACGAGTGTGGGTCCGCATTTTTCCGGATAAGCCAGTAACGAAGAAGCCAGCGGAAACACGGATGGGGAAAGGAAAAGGACCACCGGAGGCTTGGGTTGCCCCAGTCAAACCCGGACGCATGCTTTTTGAAATGGAGGGCATTCCCCGTGATGTTGCCCAAGAAGCCTTACGGTTGGCAGCTCATAAACTCTCAGTGAACACGCAGTTCTGTGAGCGCCGCGGAGCAACCTATGCAAGCTAAGGAAATTCGCGATTTGACTGACAGCGAAGCACAGCAAAAGGAGAGTGATACGGCAGAGGAACTCTTCCGCTTGCGATTACGCCGAAGTACTGGACAGTTAGAGAATCCGATGTTGGTTCGTAAACTTCGGCGCGATCTCGCACGGATCAAGACGATTCGACACGAGCAGCGTCTTCGTGCAACAAGAGGAGAATAACCATCGTGCCAGGGCAGAGAAAAGAACGGCAGGGCGTTGTGGTAAGCGACAAAATGGACAAGACCGTGGTGGTTTTGGTCGAACGCTTCGTACAGCACCCTGTGTATAAAAAATACGTTCGACAACGCAAAAAATATAAAGCTCACGATCCAGAGAACAGTTGCCATATCGGCGATCAAGTTGCGATCGTCGAAACAAGACCTCTGAGTCGTGAAAAGCGCTGGCTTGTACGTTCTATATTAAAACAGGCAGCGACAAAATAAGAGTGGGCCAGGGGGAAAGTGTACTATGATTCAGGTTGAGACCATCTTAGATGTGGCCGACAACTCTGGCGCACGCAAGGTCCGTTGTGTACGGGTACTGGGTGGGACGCGCAGGCGGTATGCATCTATTGGGGACGAGATTGTGGTGTCTATTCGTGAAGCCATACCGAATGCGAAAGTGAAAAAAGGCGATGTCATGCGTGCAGTGATCGTCCGCACGGCTAAAGAAATAGGTCGCCCTGATGGCTCGTACATTCGTTTTGACAACAACTCAGCCGTCCTTTTGGATAACCAGCGTGAACCGATTGGAACTCGTATTTTCGGCCCAGTTGCACGAGAGTTACGTGCGAAACGATTCATGAAGATTATCTCTCTTGCCCCAGAAGTATTGTAGGAAGAAGCCATGTTAGCGCGAGTAAAAAAGAACGATACTGTCATGGTTATTGCCGGAAAAGAGCATGGCAAGATCGGTAAGGTCCTGCGTGTACTATCCGAGGAGAATCGTGCGGTTGTGGAGCGTTTGAACATCGTTAAACGCCATACTAAACCCCGAGGACCTCAAAGCCCAGGAGGCATCGTCGAAAAAGAAGCGTCGATCCATCTCTCTAACTTGATGCCTATGTGTGAACGCTGTAATGCGCCGGTCCGTGTGGGCACCCGAGTTTTGCAAGATGGAAGCAAAGCGCGATTCTGCAGACGCTGTAACGAACTGTTGGACAAGTAATTATGGCAGCACGTCTTAAAGAGTTTTATAAACAGAAAGTCGTTCCTGCCCTTAAGCAAGAACTCGGGTACGCCAACGTGATGCAGATTCCACGCCTCCTGAAAATCGTGGTGAATATGGGGCTTGGGGAGGCGGTACAAAACGCGAAGATCCTTGAGACCGGTGTGAGCGACCTGACACAGATCACGGGGCAGAAACCAATAGTAACCAAGGCTCATAAGTCGATCGCGAACTTTAAACTGCGTGAAGGGGTAGCGATTGGATGTGCCGTGACCTTGCACGGTGATCGCATGTATGAATTTCTTGACCGTCTCGTCAGTGTGGCCCTTCCGCGTGTACGAGATTTTCAGGGTGTCTCAGAGAAGGCTTTTGATGGTCGCGGTAACTATTCGTTAGGTATCCGCGAACATACTATCTTCCCTGAAATCAATATCGATAAAGTCGAGCAAGTGAAGGGATTTACTTGTTCTTTTGTGACATCAGCACAAACGGACGCTGAAGGGCGAGCACTCCTGCGCGCCTTAGGAATGCCCTTCCGGAGTTAAAGAGTTATGGCACGCACGTCTTTACGGATTAAAGCACAACGCAAACAGAAGTTTTCTGTGAGACAGTATAACCGCTGTGGATTATGCGGTCGAGCGCGCGCTTTCTATCGTCGATTTCGCATGTGTCGAATCTGTCTTCGCAACTATGCTCTTAAAGGACAGATTCCTGGCCTCACCAAAGCGAGCTGGTAAGGAGAATGAAGGATGCGAACCGATCCCATCGCTGATTTGCTGACCAGCATTCGTAACGGCCTACATGCACACAAGGAACGGGTTGATGCACCGTGGTCGCGTCTCAAAGAGTCCGTCATTAAAGTTGTCATTGAAGAAGGATTTCTGAAAGAATACGCGAAAATTGAAGAAAAAGGACGCCCGCTGCTGCGCGTATGGCTCAAATATGACTCAGCTGGGCAACCGGTGCTACGCGGTGTAAAGCGTGTGAGCAAACCAAGTTTACGCACCTATGCAGGCACAAGTGATATTCCGCTAGTACAAAATGGACTTGGAGTGAATATCCTTTCGACTTCTCGGGGCATTATGGCTGACCGAGAAGCGCGAAAACAACGCGTCGGTGGCGAGATTCTTTGTAGCCTGTGGTAATACTCGGCCGAGAGGAGAAACGCGGACATGGCAGGTATTGGACGCTGGCCAGTGCCGGTACCAGATAAAGTAAAGATTTCCGTTCAAGACGGAAAAGTTGCCGCGCAAGGAGCAAAAGGCCAGCTCGAGGTAGCGGTCGATCCTTGTGTGACTGTGCAAATGAAGGATGGCGGAATCGTTGTGTCGCGCGCAGAAGAATCACGTCGCGCAAAAGCCATTCACGGCATGACACGTAAACTCATTGCCAATATGGTCGAGGGAGTAAGTAAAGGATTCACTCGCACCCTGGAGATTAGTGGAGTGGGGTATCGAGCTGAGGCTGTCGGAAAAGCGGCAGTACAATTTAGCCTAGGATATTCTCACCCGATCATGTTTCAACTTCCAGATGGAATTCAGGCGAAGATTGATCGCCAAACCGTTATCACGCTTGAGGGAATAGATAAACAACTGATCGGCGAAGTAGCGGTTGCGATCCGTCGCCTCCGTCCGCCTGATCCTTATAAGGCGAAGGGCATTAAGTACGCTGAGGAAACAATTCGAAGAAAGGCCGGCAAAACCGCCGGAGCGAAGTAAAGTAGACTATGGCACGCACTAATCCTCGAGAACGTGCTCGCACCCTACGGCAAGGGCGAGTCCGCCGACAGACCCATGGTACGAACGCGCGGCCCCGACTGTGCATCTATCGCAGTGGGCGGCATATGTATGCACAAGTTATTTCCGATGAGAGTGGGGCAACATTAACGGCAGTTTCGACACTTTCCTCAGAGCTGCGATCGACTCTCAAGAAGACAGCAAATATTGACGCCGCGAAAGAAGTCGGCTCCCTTATCGCGCGCAAGTGCCAAGAAAAAGGAATTGCCCAGGTCATTTTCGATCGCAATGGCTTTCTGTATCATGGGCGCATCCGTGCGGTAGCCGAAGCCGCACGCGAAGCTGGGTTACAATTTTAAGGAGTAGAAATTGGCGGAAATTATAGAGCGTATTAGTTCTGACGGGCTCGAGATCAAAGAGAAAGTTGTCCATATCAGCCGCGTGAGCAAAGTGGTGAAAGGTGGACGACGTTTCAGTTTCAGTGCTGTTGTCGTCGCGGGGGATGGATCTGGACATGTTGGATATGGTCTCGGGAAAGCGCACGAAGTTCCCGAGGCCATCCGCAAAGGAATTGAACAGGCGAAAAAGTCCCTTATCCAAGTGCCACTGGCTGAAGGGACAATCCCACATGAAGTGATAGGAAAGTATGGCGCTGGCCGAGTCTTTCTGAAGCCTGCCTCGCAAGGGACGGGGCTCATTGCCGGTGGAGGCGTACGCGCGGTGATGGAACTCGCCGGAGTCAAAGATGCCCTGACAAAATGTCTCGGCTCGACGAATCCGCATAATTCAGTTCGTGCTACCCTCGAAGCGTTGCGTAGCCTCTCTATTCCTACGCAAGTCGCGGAGCGAAGAGGAAAAAGCATAGCCGAAATTCGTTAAGAGTGAGTATAGTTATGGCTGAACAATCGAAGGGAAAAGTCCTACAGATTACACTCAAACGAAGTGGGATTGGATGCACCCGCCGACAGCGTGAAACCTTGCGCGGACTTGGGCTCACGCATAGAGAAAAAACGACCCTTCGTCATGATTCGCCGTCGGTTCAAGGGATGTTGCGCACTGTAGGGCATCTCATCGAGGTAAAAGAACATGGATCTTAGTCATTTGCGCCCGGCCGCTGGAGCGACGAAAAAAAGCAAGCGTATAGGTCGAGGCCCTGGGTCTGGACATGGAAAAACTTCCGGTAAAGGGCACAAGGGACGTGGTTCTCGCTCTGGTGGTAATACTCCTCCAGGATACGAAGGTGGGCAAATGCCGCTATCCCGACGATTACCGAAGTACGGGTTTCATAACCTGTTCCGTGAAGAATTTAGTATCGTGAACATCGGCAGCCTGGAACGGTTTGACGCAGGATCGATTGTCGATTCGGATACGCTCATCAAAGTGGGCTTAGTGAAAAACGCCAAGAAAAAGATTAAAATCCTGGCTGATGGTACCCTTACTAAAGCACTTACAGTGAAGGCTCAGGCTTTTAGTAAACAGGCGCAGGAAAAGATCGCTGCATCAGGGGGGACCATCGAGGTCGTTTGACCATGATCGAAGGTTTCCAGAACGCGACCAAGATAGCTGAACTCCGCAAGCGTATCTTCTTTACGTTTGCGATGCTTGCCATCTACCGTGTCGGTGTAGCGATTCCAACCCCAGGAATTGATGGGCAAGCCTTAGCTGTTTTTTTTGAACAAGCGCGAAATACCGTCTTCGGACTTGTCAATCTTTTTTCGGGGGGAGCACTCGAGCGGTTTTCTATCTTTGCATTGGGCATTATGCCCTACATTAGTGCTTCTATCATCTTGCAGTTGTTAACGGTCGTACTTCCGCCTCTGGAGCGACTTTCTAAAGAGGGAGAGTTAGGGCGGAGAAAAATTACCCAATATACTCGATACGGCACTATTGCATTAGCGCTCTTACAGGGGCTTTTCATCAGCATGGGGTTGGAGCAGATTCAAACACCCAGTGGAGGATCAGTCGTATTTGAGCCAGGATGGAAGTTCCGTTTAATGACTGTGATTACTCTTTCTGCTGGAACCGCGTTCATTATGTGGCTCGGCGAACAAATCACCGAGCGTGGAATAGGGAATGGTATCTCCCTCATTATATTTGCTGGTATTGTTGCGAGTATTCCCTCTGCGATTACGTCGACTATGGAGTTTGTGCGAGAAGGAGAGTTAAGTATTTTTGCTGTTCTCCTTATCCTCGTGTTGATGGTTGTTGTTATCGCAGCAGTGATTGTGATGGAGCGGGGGCACCGACGTATTCCGGTGCAGTATGCAAAACGCGTAGTTGGGCGCCGAGTGTATGGAGGCCAGACTTCCCATCTCCCGCTCAAGATTAACACCGCTGGTGTTATCCCTCCGATTTTTGCTTCGTCAGTATTGGTTTTTCCTGCCACGATTGCTGGATTTGCGGATAATCCGTGGATGAAGTCTCTCGGCGATGCGTTGACCCCAGGAAATTTGATGTACGAGTTCTTCTACGTCGTGCTGATAATTTTCTTTTGTTATTTTTATACCGCAGTGGTATTTAACCCTGTCGATGTTGCCGACAATATGAAGAAGAATGGCGGCTTCATTCCGGGCATTCGTCCTGGACAACGCACAGCTGAATATATGGACCGTATCCTCAGCCGTATTACGCTGAGTGGAGCAATTTATATCTCCCTTGTTTGTGTTCTCCCGACCCTTCTCATCGGTTCGCTGAATGTGCCTTTCTATTTTGGCGGAACGGCTTTACTCATTGTTGTCGGAGTTGCTCTCGATACGGTTGCGCAGATTGAGACGCAGATTATTATGCGCAACTACGAAGGGTTCATGAAGCGTGGGCGTTTACGTGGCCGGACGAGTGGGAGGATAAGCTGATGCGTATCGTGCTCCTCGGTCCACCTGGGGCAGGAAAAGGAACTCAGGCTCGAGAGCTACAAGGAGTGTTCGGGATTCCACAGATTTCTACTGGTGACCTTCTCCGTGAAGCTGCCCGTGCAGGAACAGCCTTAGGGAAACAAGCACAAGCATTCATGGATAGGGGAGAACTTGTCCCTGATCAACTCGTGACAGACCTCGTGGCGGAGCGTATCCAAAAGCCTGATTGCACCCCGGGGTTTTTGCTTGATGGATTTCCGCGAACCATCGCTCAGGCTGAGGCATTGAGCAAAGAACTCGCCCGGCATCAGCGCCGTCTTAATGCCGTGGTCAGTATCGTTGTTCCCAGACAAGAGCTAGTTGCTCGCCTCGGTGGGCGATGGGTGTGTCGGTCATGTCAAGCGATGTATCACGAATTGTTCAATCCGCCAAAGAAAACAGGAGTCTGTGACTCATGTCAGGGGGAGTTGTATCAGCGAAGTGATGATAAGTCGGAGACGATTAATGCCCGACTCGAAGTCTACGAACGTTCGACAGCTCCGTTGCTTTCGTATTATCGTGATCGTTCGCTATTACACGATATCGATGGAACTGGAAAACTTGAAGAAGTATCGGAACGAATTACGCAGATGCTGAAAACCCTCCAGTCCTCAGCTGCCTCATGATCTTTCTCAAATCTCCACAGGAAATCGAGATTATGCGCACAGCAAACCGCATCGTCAGCGAGATCCTAGCGGAATTGCGTGAAGTTGTTCGTCCGGGAATTTCGACTGGAGAGATTGATCGGATTGCTACTGACCTGATCAAGAAGAATGGTGCTCGTTCTGCTTTCAAAGGCTACCAGATGCGCAATGGGACTGTGCCGTTTCCGGCGACAATTTGTATCTCGCTTAACGACGAGGTCGTCCATGGCATCCCCTCTTCCCAAAGAGTGTTAAAGGAAGGGGACGTGGTAAGCCTCGATTTTGGTGTGATCTACCGTGATTTCTATGGAGATGCGGCGGTAACCTTTGCACTCGGCCGTGTGGAAGAGGCAGCGCAGCGACTGATTGAAACGACAGCGGCGGCATTGGACGAAGGAATTGCTCAGGCACAGGTAGGGACCCGGTTAGGTAATATTGCCGCGGCCATCCAGGAACGCGTTGAAAGAAACGGATTTTCTATCGTGCGTGAATTTGTCGGCCATGGTGTTGGACGGCGCTTGCATGAGGACCCGGCAGTTCCGAACTATGGTACGCGAGACCGGGGAGTACGATTACGCGAAGGAATGGTCATCGCTATAGAGCCAATGGTGAATGCTGGTCATGCTGATGTCATGTTGAAAAGTGATGGCTGGACCGCAGTCACGAAAGATGGAAGTCTCTCTGCTCATTTTGAACACTCAGTGGCGATCACAGAGAAAGGGCCTCAGGTACTCAGTCGTTTGTAAAGAGCGACATGAGAGAGGGAAGTGTGTATGAAAGTACGAGCTTCTGTGAAACAAATCTGTCGAAAATGTAAAATCATCCGTCGGGCTGGTGTGATTCGCGTCATTTGCGAGAACCCGCGCCATAAACAACGGCAGGGATAGGGGAAGACAAGAGCGAAAGACGTAGCGGAGGATCTGTATGGCACGTATTGCTGGTATTGAATTGCCTCGGAATAAGAGATCAGAAATTGCCCTGACCTACATTTACGGCATTGGCAGAGCCATAGCAGGGCAGATCTTATCGCAAGCCGGGGTTCCCCTAGGCAAAAAAACGGACGACCTAACGGATGAAGAAGTGGTCAATATTCGCCGTGTCATTGACCAAAGCTATCGGGTGGAAGGTGACTTGCGACGCGATGTGACAGGTTCGATTAAACGACATCTTGATATTGGATCGTATCGTGGACTCCGTCACCGGAAAAATCTACCAGTACGAGGACAGCGAACGCGAACAAACTCGCGCACGCGCAAAGGGCCACGGCGTACTGTTGCGGGTAGAAAACAGGCCCCAACGAAATAACTGTTCACGGCGTATAGAGGAGACTGTTCATGGCGAAAGCGGCTGCAGCAGAACGTTCAGCAGCACCACGGAAAAAGAAAACCCGCAAAGCGGTTCCCGAAGGGGTGGTGTGCATCCATTCGACGTTTAATAATACGATTGTTAGCATTACCGACCCGCAAGGCAATGTGGTGGCGTGGGCGAGTGCCGGAACAGTCGGCTTCAAAGGATCCCGGAAGGGTACGCCCTTTGCCGCCCAGGTTGCTGCAGAGAGTGCAGCTCGCAAAGCCGCTGACGCGGGAATGCGCAGTGTTCAAGTCCATGTCAAAGGGCCGGGTGCAGGGCGAGAATCAGCTCTTCGATCGCTCCAAGCTGCGGGATTTGCAATCAACGTCATTCGTGATGTGACGCCGATTCCGCATAATGGCTGCCGTCCGCCGAAGCGCCGGAGAGTGTGACCGGCACGACAGTGTCACCACTTATTTTGGAGACACGTAACTTGCACGGGTAACGGAAGAATCAGGAGGTTTTTGTGGCTCGACATATCGGTCCGGTATGCCGGCTGTGCCGGCGTGAAGGGATCAAGCTCTTTCTCAAAGGGGAGCGGTGTTACACCGACAAGTGTGCGATTGAGAGGAGGAGCTATCCACCTGGACAACATGGACAAGGACGTGGGAAAAAGGCGACTGAGTATAGTGTACAGTTGCGTGAAAAGCAGAAGCTGCGCCGGATCTATGGCATGCTTGAAATGCCGTTCCGCCGTTTCTTTGGTCTCGCTGAGCGGCAGAAAGGGATTACTGGCGAAAACTTAGTCACCTTTCTCGAACGACGGCTCGATAATATGGTGTACCGGATGGGGTTTGCTACCTCGCGAGCAGAAGCACGGCAGTTAGTTCGACATGGGCACTTCCTGGTGAACCAACGGCGTGTGACCATCCCTTCTTACCTCGTTGATTCAGGAGACGAAGTCCAAGTCAAAGAAGCAAGTCGGAAGATTTCTCGCATTCAGGAATCTGTGGACCTTACCCAGCGCCGAGGAGTACCTGAGTGGCTGGAGATAAACAAGGATACGTTTACCGGTCGAGTTCGTGCACTGCCAACTCGCGCACAACTAAATCTGCCGGTCAACGAACAGCTCATTGTTGAGTTGTATTCTAAAGTGTAACGCTGGTGCGGTACTCTTCGTGATGACGAGCGAGTACCGGGAAGAGGAGCAGCATGCAAGACAGTTGGCGCGACATGATTAAACCCAAGGCCTTGGAGATTGAAGAAAAGACCCTCACTCCGACGTATGGTCGGTTTGTGGGTGAGCCGTTTGAGCGCGGATTTGGGATTACTCTGGGCACCTCGCTCAGGCGCGTGCTGTTATCTTCTCTCTCAGGGGCAGCCATTACCAAAGTCAAAATTCGCGATGTCCTGCACGAGTTTTCCACTGTTGCTGGGATTACGGAAGATGTCACGGATATTCTGCTGAATCTCAAGGAAATCCGTTTTCGTCTACGCGACAGTGAAGCTGAGACCGTACGCCTTGATCTTCGAGGTGAGCGCAGAGTGACAGCTGGTGACCTTTCTGTTGGCCCATATGTCGATATCCTCAATCCCGACGTGCATATCGCGACTCTTGGGAAAGGTGCACGTCTTGAGTTAGAAGCGACAGTTCGGCGCGGACGTGGCTATGTCATTGCTGAACACTATAAAGCGACAGAAGAAAATCCCGTAGGGACCATTCTTCTCGATGCAGCTTTCTCTCCTGTGCGTAAAGTGAATTTTACTGTTACGAATGCTCGAGTCGGCCAACGAACTGACTACGAACGGTTAGCCTTAGAAGTGTGGACAGATGGGAGTATTCGCCCTGATGAAGCAGTGACTGATGCGGCACGGGTGCTACAAGATCAGCTCGCAATTTTTGTCGGCACACGAGAAGAAGGAGAACGTGGCATTGAGGTTCATGAAGAACCGCCTGCTCCTCAGAATGCGAATCTGTTCCGTCCTATTGAAGAACTCAACTTTTCTGTTCGTTCTGCGAACTGTTTGCAAAGTGCGGATATCCGCTATATCGGTGAGTTAGTGCAAAAAACTGAGGGTGATCTACTCAAAACAAAAAACTTTGGTCGCAAGTCTCTGAACGAAATCAAAGAGGCGTTGCAGACAATGGGGCTGGAGCTGGGAATGCGGGTTGATAACTATCCCTCGCGGGAGGAACTCGAACGTCTCCGGACAACAGCTGAGTAGGCGACTGAGGACCTGCTGGGAGAGAAGTACCTATGCGACATCTGAAAGATGGACGAAAACTGAACCGAAGCGCGGCGCACCGCAAAGCGCTCATGCGTAACCTTGTGAAAGCCTTGCTACAGCGTGAACAGATTCGCACGACTGACGCCAAGGCCAAAGAACTCCGTCGCTGGGCTGATCGGATTGTGACCTTAGGAAAGCGCAACACCGTCCATGCCCGCCGGTTGGCGTTTTCCTATCTTGGCAGCCGAAAGCTCGTTCAGCGCTTGTTTGATGAAGTCGCCCCACGTTTCCAGGGGCGAGCCGGCGGCTATACCCGAGTGCTAAAAATCGGCACCCGACGTGGAGATGCTGCGCCGCTTTCACTCGTCGAGTTCACTGAACGAGGAGAACAAAGAACGAAAACCGAAGGGGCCGGAGGCGAGAAAACGGCAGGGTAGGGAATCCTCACAAGCCGTTAGAAAAGTAGGAACATCGAATCGTTGCAAGTCCCACCAGAGCGCTGAGTACTCAGCACATCAGCGGAAACGAGGCGTTCCGTCATTCCTCCGAAGAAGGGACTCCAGTTTAGCCCCTCCAGCCGGTGCATTCCCCGAGCCGTTATTCCGGCGGAATCCGAAATCCAGGAGGGATGGATTCAGCTCGGATGGGAGCATGCAGGCCGACGACTACGTACTCGTCTTCCTCACCGTGCAAGCGTTTGAGGACTTTAGGCCGATTTATAATGCTTACCTCAGCCGTATAAAAAGCGTGACGAAACGCAAAACTCATGCTAAATGAAGGGGGAGCGCTGAAAAATCAGCCTCCCCCTTTGTGGTTGTGGAGGGAGAGGATGTGGGAGGGGTATGATAATGACAGAACGACGCTATGGTTTTCGTTTCAGTGGAGTGGAAGGAGGCCTGTTCATCGGTAGTGCCTTGCTCGCTTCTTTCCTGATATTCGTCTCCGGCATGTATGTCGGAAAGGAGGTGGCGGGACGGAAAGTGGTGACACCCTCCCAGGTGGTGCGAGCACCAGTTGCCCCCTTTAGTGACCCACTCGCTGGCAGAGCAACATCAACAAGCGACTCAACTGCCGGGCAAACTGCTTCTACGAGTAATGTACCTCTGGAATGGCCGGTAGCAAAAGAGAAAATGACGCCTTCTACGCCACTGGTAACAAGGCAAGAGGTACTTCAGCAGACGGAGAAAGAGAAGTCACGACTAGCACAGGCACCGGTAAATGCTCCTGAGATGAAAGGACAACGGGAAGTGCAGTCACCATTTGTGAATGAGGAGAATATTCCGTCGCGAACGAGGCCAGTAGGTGAACCCTTTACTCCGAAATTGCCGGCAGCAGTGGCCTCGCGTACAGAAAAAGCTACGACTGTTGTTGCTTCTCGTGGAGAAAATTTAGACAAAAAGCTAATGCCTATAACGGTTACCCATGTCGAAAAAGCTGAGACTTCAGCTCGCTCTCGGGCTCTGGTACCAGAGGCAAAACGTCTCTTAGACGGAAAGGGGAGCGAGACGAAGCTGGGGCTGACGATGGCGAAGAAAGCGGAAAAACAGTCAACCGGATGGCGCGTGCAGGTTGGTGCTACAAACTATCAAGAGACAGCGCAGGACATGGCACGAGAGCTGCGCGAGTTAGGCTACAGTCCGTTGGTGAGCAAAGTACAAATGAACGGCGAAACGCTCTACCGTGTACGGATTGGCAAATTTAACAAACAAGGCGAAGCTATGGCTGCTGTTGGTCGCTTCCGTCGCGAAGGCAGATTCTCTCAAGCGTACCTTGTGTCAGAGTAAGGATCGTATGACGGTAAGGGAAGCGATTGCCCAAGTAGTGACCGGTCGTGATCTCACAGAAGACGAGATGGCGGCAGTCATGACTGAAATTATGGATGGGCAAGCGACCCCGGCACAGATCGGGTCGCTTCTCACGGCGCTTCATATAAAAGGAGAAACCGTTGCTGAGATTACTGGGGCGGCTCGGGTGATGCGTGCACTTGCCACCAAGGTCCATGCTTCGTCTGCGGTACTGGATACGTGTGGAACTGGTGGTGATGGTCGACATACCTTTAACATTTCAACGGCGGCGGCGTTTGTTGCCTCTGCTGCAGGGCTCAGTGTCGCCAAGCATGGCAACCGCGCCATGTCGGGAGCAGTTGGCGGCGCTGACGTGCTTGAAACACTCGGAGCGCACGTCGAGCTGACTCCCGCGCAAGTAGAGCACTGTCTGCACGAAGTACGCTTCGGATTTCTCTTAGCCCCGGCATTTCATCGCGCGATGCGTCATGCCGTTGGTCCACGACGCGAGATCGGTATTCGGACCATGTTTAATGTGTTAGGACCACTCACCAATCCAGCGGGAGCACGTCACCAATTGTTAGGAGTTTTTTCTCAACAGTGGGTGACTCCCCTGGCCGAAGCGCTCGGACGACTTGGAAGTGTGCATGCGCTCGTTGTGCATGGTGAAGACGGACTCGACGAAATCTCGCTCACTGCACCGACTGCGATGGCTGAGTGGCGAAATGGCACCGTGCGCACCGCGACCCTGACTCCAGAAGAGTTTGGCTTCGTCCGTTGTTCCCTTACTGACTTACAGGTCAAAAGCGCGCAAGAATCGGCTGACATCATTCGATCGATATTTACCGGTGCGCGTGGGCCGCAACGGGATATCGTGCTCCTCAACGCCGGTGCGGCGCTGTATGCTGGTGATGCTGTCCCTTCCATTGCGCTTGGTGTTGAACGCGCACGAATGGCAATCGATAGCGGTGCTGCGACACGTACTGTGGAGCGCTTTGTCGCATTGACCCGAGTAGGAACAGTATGATCCTCGACGACATCGTGGCGTCCAAAAAAACCGAACTCGCGTCACAAAGACAAAAAGTGTCGCTCCAGCAATTGCAGGACATGCCGTTGTTCCACGCAACTCCGCCACCATTTATCAAAACTGTACGTGAGTGGCCAGGACGAACAATCATCGCTGAGGTGAAAAAAGCCTCACCATCAAAAGGGGTGATTCGTGCGGATTTTGAGCCCCTGTCTCTGGCAAAGACCTATGAGGCCAATGGAGCTGCGGCCATCTCGGTGCTTACCGAAAGTCGGTTTTTTCAGGGTAGCTTAGACTATTTGCGGCTGATTCGTGAACAGGTACGTTGCCCCCTATTACGCAAAGATTTCCTTTTTGACCCTTACCAAGTCTATGAAGCGCGCGCGTTTGGCGCGAGTGCGATTCTCTTGATTGTCGCAATTCTTTCTGACGGTCAAATGCGCGAACTTGGAGGTTTGGCACGTTCGCTGGGACTCGATTGCCTGGTAGAAGTCCACGATGAGGCAGAACTCGAACGAGCATTAGCCTGTGGTGCAGAGCTTCTCGGCGTGAACAATCGAGACTTGCGAACCTTTCATACGACGATCGAGACTAGCGAACGTCTGGTTCGACTCGTTCCGTCAGGAACGACAGTGGTGTCGGAAAGCGGTCTCTCACGGAGTGAGCAACTCACTCGTCTAGAGTCACTTGGAGTGAAAGCCTTTCTGATCGGTGAAACATTTATGGCAGCCCCCGATCCTGGTGTTCCGCTTCGCGGGCTGATTCGGGGAGAAGCGTGAGTGTTCGCGTGAAGATTTGCGGGGTGACCAATGTGGAGGATGCCCTGCTGGCTGTCGATAGTGGTGCTGACCTGATTGGCCTGAATTTCTATCCCCCAAGCCCGCGTTGTGTGTCGCTGACCACTGCCCGTGCGATTCGTGCTGTCCTTCCTGAGCATGTCTGGTGTGTAGGCGTATTCGTCAATGCTGAACGCGCGCATGTTGCTGCTCTTCGCGAACAGCTTCGCTTGCATGCCGTGCAATTTCATGGTGATGAAACGAACGCTGATGTTCAAGATTGGCCTTGTCTGACGATCAAGGCGTTGCGTGTACCAGCTGATGGTCCGTTACCAGACTGGCAGCATTTTTCCGTGACTACCTCCTCCTTGACACCCACAAGCCTGGACGATACGGGGGAACAGGGGAGCGGTTTGCGTGGGAACGTCTTACTGCCCTCCCATTAGAATGTCGCAATCGGCTCATTCTTGCCGGTGGGCTGACTCCAGAGAATGTGACTGAGGCCGCGCGGGCGGTCCGTCCTTGGGCGGTCGATGTTGCCAGTGGCGTTGAATCTGCCCCTGGTCGCAAAGATCCAGAAAAAGTACGAGCGTTTATTGCCAATGCCAAGACAACCTGATGCTGCCGGACACTTTGGGCCATACGGGGGACGGTATGTCGCCGAAACCTTGATGCCCGCTCTGTTAGAACTCGAAGAAGTCTATCGTCGCAGTCGTCGCGATATTACTTTCCAGCGTGAGCTGCGCACGTTGCTGCAAGAATATGTCGGTCGCCCAACTCCGCTCACCTTTGCCAAGCGTTTGACTGAGCGTTGGAATGGAGCCAAAGTTTATTTGAAGCGCGAAGACTTGAATCACACCGGGGCACACAAGATTAACAACACTATTGGTCAAGCGCTGTTAGCGCGACAAATGAAGAAGGGGCGTCTCATTGCGGAAACCGGTGCTGGACAACATGGTGTAGCGACTGCGACCGTGGCAGCACTCTTTGGGCTTGAATGTGAAGTCTTTATGGGCAGTGATGATATCGCCCGACAGGAACCGAATGTTTTCCGCATGCGCTTGCTGGGTGCGAAAGTCCGCGAAGTGAGTAGTGGGACACGGACGCTGAAAGATGCGATGAATGAAGCCTTACGGGATTGGATCTCGCAGGTTGCATCTACCTTCTATGTCATTGGCACGGTTGCCGGTCCGCATCCCTATCCCATGCTGGTGCGCGACTTCCAGTCTATTATTGGCCGTGAGGCCAAGAAGCAGATCCTTCAACTCGAAAAGCGGCTGCCGGATTACCTTATCGCCTGTGTTGGTGGTGGCAGTAACGCGATGGGGCTCTTTGCGCCTTTTCTCAATGACGGCTCAGTACGTATGATTGGTGTTGAAGCCGGAGGCCTCGGCGACGGGCAAAATGCCGCATCGATCGCTGGCGGTCACGTCGGCGTGCTCCACGGCAGCAAGAGTTATGTCCTGCAAGATGAGAATGGCCAGATTCGTGATACCTATTCGTTAGCGCCAGGGCTTGATTACCCCGGCGTCGGTCCTGAACTAAGTTATCTTAATGATCAACACCGCGTGCAGTATGCCACTGTAAAGGATACCGAAGCTGTCGAAGCGATGCGCTTGTTGGCCGAGACCGAAGGCATTATCCCGGCGCTTGAGAGTTCTCATGCGATTGCCTATGCGGCGACTTTCGTTCCTCGACTGCGCCGAGATGAAATCGTTGTTCTCAATCTTTCGGGACGCGGCGACAAAGACCTGCAAGGGGTCGCACGCTTTCTCGGGACCGTTCACTAACCGTTATGACACGTATATCAGATACCTTCGCTGGCTTGAAAGCCCGTGGCGAAGTTGCGCTGATTCCTTATATCACTGCCGGCGATCCACACTTGGAGACGACCGAACAACTAGTTCTTGAGTTTGTACGCCAAGGCGCGGATCTCATCGAGTTAGGCGTGCCGTTCTCTGACCCCATGGCTGATGGTCCGGCGAATCAGCTTGCTGCAGAGCGCGCACTCCAAAGCGGAACCTCCCTCCGTCAGATTCTGCACCTCGTCCACCGTTTACGTCAGACTGTGACGGTGCCTTTGCTTCTTTTTACTTACTACAACCCGATCTTTCGTTACGGCGGAGCCCGATTCGCTGATGATGCATGCAAAGCTGGGGTTGATGGTATTTTATGTGTCGACCTTCCGCCAGAAGAAGCGGATGAACTCAAGCAGGAAACCGACCGTACTGACCTCGATTTGATTTTTCTGCTTGCGCCAACGAGTTCGTTGGTGCGTGCGCGAAAAGTGCTCACACGGGCACGAGGATTTGTCTATTACGTAGCCGTCACTGGGGTAACGGGTGTCCGCGACGCGTTACCTGAGGATTTGGGGGAGATGGTTCGACGCATTCGCGCGATCTCTCCGGTTCCGGTCGGTGTGGGATTCGGTATTTCCTCGCCGAGCCAGGCCGCACAGGTTGCCGCACTGGCTGACGCGGTGATCGTTGGGAGTGCTATCTCTCGTATCATAGAAACACATTGTGAACATCCTGACTTGATTACACGTGCTGGTGCATTCGTGGGAAGCCTGAAACAGGCACTTCGAGAAGCACGGCAGCCGTAGTCAGAGGAGGTACAGTAGAAGGGACACCCGAATCAAGGGAGGGGAAAGATGGCTGCTATTGAGCAACGCCCCGTGCAAGAAGACGCGGAATCAATTTGGATCAAATGCGCGTCATGTCAAGAGATCCTTTTTCGCAAAGAAGTGGAGCGTCGCCTTTTTGTCTGTCCGAAATGCAATGCTCACTTACGCTTGACGGTCGAACAACGACTGTTCACTATCATCGATCGTGGTTCGTTCACTGAGCATGATGCCACGTTGCAGTCGAATGATCCCCTGAATTTTGTCAGACCGGAAACCGTACGCCGAACGTCTTTCTGCTACGCGTGCCAAAACGGGACGACAAGAAGCCGTGGTCTGCGGTGTCGCAGCGATTCATGGGCGCGCTGTGGCGCTGGGGATTTTCGATTTTGCCTTTCTCGGCGGGAGTATGGGTGCCGTGGTTGGAGAACGGCTGACACGCATTGTCGAGCATGCGATTCGCGAGCGCTTGCCCGTAATCTTCTTCGCCGCATCAGGTGGGGCACGAATGCAGGAAGGCGTACTCTCCCTGATGCAGATGGCGAAGGTCAATATGGCATTGGGCCGGTTGCGCGAGCAAGGGCTACCCTATCTGTCTGTGATGACCGACCCTACCACTGGTGGAGTTGCAGCTTCACTAAGTATGATTGGTGATATCAATATTGCTGAACCGCAAGCACTGATCGGCTTCGCGGGACCGCGGGTTATTGAACAAACTATCAGAGAGAAGTTACCTCCTGGATTCCAACGTGCCGAGTTTCTCCTTGAGCATGGGATGGTGGATATGGTAGTTGAGCGTGCAGACCTGCGACGTGTTTTACAGCAAATATTGGGCCTTTTGTGCGACGAGAACAGGATGAAGAGTGAAGAGGTAAGAGTTAAAAGTTAAGAGTTCGGAGGTATTCATTCTTGATCCATCATTCTTCACTCTTCATTTTTCATTCTTCACTATTTTCATGCTGACCTACCAGCAAACTCTTGACCTTGTATATCGACTCGAAGTCGAGCGCATGGACCTTAAGCTCGAACGCGTGGCAGAAGCACTACGTCGTTGCGGATCCCCGCATCTACGCTTTCCAGCAATTCATGTCGCGGGGACAAATGGCAAAGGATCAACTGCGACATTTCTGTATGCGATGTTGAGTGCCGCAGGCTACCGTGTCGGTCTCTTTACTTCTCCACACTTGATTGATTTTCGTGAACGTATCCGCCTTGGGCATACGTGGATCACGGAACAAGAAGTTATCGACGGAGTCGCTGCGATCCGTGCGGAGATCGAGCCTGCGGGAATCAAGCTCACGCCCTTCGAGCTGATGACCGTGCTCGCATTTCGGGCGTTCGCGCATGCTTCCCTTGATGTGGCTGTTGTTGAGGTTGGACTTGGTGGGCGACTCGATGCCACCAACGTGCTGACCCCGCTTGTTGCCGCGATTACGAGTATTGGTCTTGACCACCAAGCGTATCTTGGTAACACCATCGCTGAGATTGCGCGTGAGAAGGGTGGGATCATTAAACCTGGCGTACCAACTGTCATTGGTCATGTCGATGAGGAAAGCCGGCAAACTCTCTGTGCTCTTACCCGAGACCGCGAGAGTTCTTCATATCTGCTGGGGCAAGATTTTACGATACAGGACCAGCACGACGGACGTGCGAGCTATCATGGACTTGGCTGGCAACTGCAAGATCTCCAGTTTGGACTCCGTGGAGGCTTCCAGCACAACAACGCGGCAGTAGCACTTGCGGCGCTTGAGCTTGTGCAACCAGCTTTCCCTATCACCGAAGCAAACGTACGTCGCGGGTTACAGACTGCCCGTTGGCCTGGACGACTTGAGGTCGTTTCCCAGCAACCGTTCGTGATCTTGGATGGGGCGCATAACCCCCATGCCATGCAAACGCTGATTGCCGAATTACCGGTGATCTTGCGAGGCCGGAAGGTGAAGTTGCTCTTTGCGGTTATGCGAGATAAAGACTGGCGGACAATGATTCCACTTCTTGCCCCACTCGTGACTGAAGTGGTCGTGACCCGTATACAACAACCACGTGCCGAAGATCCGGCGGTGTTGCGAGCGGCGTTCGCACCGTTCTGCCCAGTACACATCATCGACGATGCGCCAGCCGCGTGTCGTCAACTGCTGGCAGCAACGAAACCAGATGAGGCGTTGCTCATTGCGGGTTCGTTGTTTCTTGTTGGCGAAGTGTATCCGCTGTTTTCGCCGACCGTGATGAAACCTTTGCCTGAGCAGGAGAGAGGACAAATCGCGTGAGACAATGGTGGAACGTTGTGGTGTTGTTGGGCTTTTGTCTAGTGTTCTCTCCCACCTGGGCGCAAGACCAGGGCGCAGAAGAGGAAGCGCCTGTTCAGGTCAAGGGAAATACCCTGACCTATGAACAGCAGGGGAATGTGGCGACGGCAACGGGCGACGTAGTCGTAACCAAAGGTGAGACCAAACTTTCGGCTGATACAGTCACTGTCAATCGTGATACCAACGAGATGACTGCCCGTGGAAACGTGACACTCCAAGATGAGCGGGGAAATATCAAAGCTGATGCCATGCGCATCGAAATGGAGAACGAAACTGGAGACATCACCAATGGCACTATAACCTTGCCGCGACAACAGTATGTGCTGACTGGAAAAAACTTACAGAAGTCATACGGGCAAACGTATCATATCGAGGATGGGAAATTTACTACTTGCCAATGTGACAATTTTGCCCAAGCAGATTGGAGCATCGGTGGCAAGACGATCGATGTCGACTTACGTGGACGGGGAACCGTCCGCCACGGAGTTTTTCGCGTACGCAATATCCCACTCTTGTACGTACCCTACGGAACTGTCCCTATAACTAGCGACCGCAAAAGTGGCTTCATGTTTCCCAATTATGGATTTTCCAGTAAGCGCGGGTTTGTCTGGCAGCAACCCTTCTACTGGGCGATTAATAAGAGTTATGACGCGACAGTGACGACTGACCTGGAAACAAGTGCACGCGTGGGCGTGTGGGGAGAGTTTCGCTATGCACCCAACGAGCGAACCGAAGGAGTGTTCTCTGCATCGTATTTTAACGAACAGATTCGTGGTCCTGCGACGACGACTTCGCCTATCAATCGCTGGAGTATAACCGGAGTTCACCGTCAGTTACTTCCCAACGACTGGCGTTTGTATAGTGATCTCTTCTTTGTCAGTGACGACGACTTCTTGCGTGAAATTAGCCATCGTGCGCTCAATCTGAAATCGACGCTCGAAATTGATGACTGGGATTTGCGTTCACGTCGCTTCACCGACTCACGCGTTGGTGGGGTCAAAACCTGGAGACATGCGGCTGTTTCGGGGCGAGGCGGTGTACTACCAAGATTTACAACAGGATCAGGATTACGCCTTTCAAGAACTCCCGCGCTTGCAATTCCAGGGACAGCAACGCATCTGGAACGACCGTTTAGATATCGGGATTAGTGTTGACGGCGCGGATTTCTATCGTAACCGCGGATATGCTGGGCAACGCCTCGACCTCGCGCCGTGGGTGGCCATGCCCTTCCAGTGGGGAAAATATTTCTATGGCTCTGTCAAAGCCATAGGTCGTGAGACCATTTATAACATGACCTCTGAGGAACTAGGACTTCCGCCTCTTCCAGAATCCGGGCGATTGCATGGTGACCGTACCCGCGAGACTGTGCAGTTTCAGGCTGAGCTAGGAACGCGCATTTCACGTATATTTAATGCGCACTGGGGACGTCTGCGACAGCTCCAACATGTGATTGAACCACAAGTGAATTACTACTACACCCCCTATGTCGATCAGCTTGATCTGCCACTGTATGACGCGCTTGACCGCATCAATAAACGTAATCTCTTTGTGTATGGAGTCGATAATTACGTCTTAGGCAAATTTGCTGCCCCGGCAGCAGCCGGAACTAGTGAGGTGCAGAGTGCGACAGAAGTGCGTGAACTCGCTCGCTTTTCAATGCGGCATGCCTATGATCCTTCCCGCGCGATTGGTCGACGGGGAGATCACTACTCAGACTTGGATTTAAGTGCGCGTGCCCAGCCGTTTCCATATGCTACCTTTACCTTTGATTCGACCTACGACGTAGCGCGTGGGGACATGACCACGATCCGCTTAGGTGCGTTTGTGACCGATCCGCGTCCTCTTCCAGCCACAGCTCCCTTACTCGAACATTTGCAGCGCCACACGACCGTAGGTGTCTCGTACCGCACGATTACCGACCGCGTGTTGAAAGAAATGAACGCCTACGTCATCTTTCGTCTCAACGAATATCTGACGACTGCGTTCATGGGGCGCTACGACTTCAACGCGGATTCCTTCATCGGGAACCGGTACTTTGTCCGATTCATCTCGCCGCAGAAGTGCTGGCATGTCGATCTCGGTTTGATTGACCGCGTCAACCCGCGGGAACTCGAATTTCGCGTCTTCTTTACCTTTGTGGGGCTCAGCTCATTTGGAAGGACAGCTTTCTAAGAGCTGCCGGATTGCTTTTTCGCGTCGCTTCAGCGACAGTAATTCTCCAGGAGGACGGAGCGATGATAGAAGTCGGCATCGTCGGTGGTTCGGGGTATACGGGCAGTGAACTGCTGCGCATTCTGTTGCAGCACCCCTCAGCGCGCGTCAAATGGGTCACCTCGCGCGGTGACAAGAAGCTCGAACATATCCACCGTAACTTCTACGGTATGGGCCTCGACTTTATCACCTTAGAGGAAGCACGCGGGGGAGATGTTGTTTTCTTATGTACCCCGTCACGTGAGTCCATGTTGCATGCTGGGCGATTTCTGGAGCAAGGGAGTAAGGTGGTTGATCTCGGCTCAGACTTCCGACTGAAGAATCGTGAAATTTTCGAAACTGTATACAAAGCTAAACATACGTGTTGGGAGCTCGTCGGCGAGGCCCCGTATGGTCTTACGGAGTTACGGCGTGACGACATACAGAAAGCGCGGCTCATCGCCAATCCGGGCTGCTTTGCTACGGCAATGATTCTGGGTCTCGCTCCGTTGGTGCAAGAGAAACTGATCGATATAGATCACATTTTGGTTGATGGAATGTCGGGAACCTCAGGTGCCGGTGCAGTTCCAGAGACACAGAGCCAGCACGCCGAAATTGGCAACGCGATCTTCGCTTACAACGTCACCGATCATCGCCACACCTACGAAGCAGAACAAGAGCTGTCGGTAATTGCAGGAGAAAAACTGCAAATCAATTTTACGCCGTTTTATGCGCCGTTCTCCCGCGGCATCCTTGCGGCATGTCATGGGTTCTTGACCGATCATCTTGATCGCGGACAGGTGCTTGATCTGTTCAAAGAGTTTTATCAAGGGCAGTATTTTGTCCAAGTTCTCGATATGGACAAAGACCCGAAAGTCTCGTGGCAATATCTACCGTATCCGAGTGTCGCGACGTTAGCAGGCTCGAATTTCTGTCAGATCGGTCTTGATGTCGATAACAAGCGTGGCCGAGTCGTGGTTTTCTCTGCCCTCGATAATCTTGTCAAAGGTGCAGCTGGTGCGGCAGTGCAGAACATGAATGTGATGTTTGGATTGCCAGAAGAGACTGGACTCACGATGTTGGGGATGCATCCGTGAAAATGGGGGCTAGGGGTTAGGGGCTGGGGGCTAGTTTCGGAAACAGTTACGTTCCTCATTTTCGACGTTCGGCAGAAAACTCCATAGCCTGTTCATTTACAAAGGCCTCACTTGGAGGTTCCTCTCTCCTTGAGGGAGGAGGGACGGGTGAGGGGAAAAGTCTAGCCGCGTGCTCTCACCGAAATATCAGCCAGCTCAGGTACTCGCACCACTCATTGCCACTCTCCGCCGCTCTGGCAAACGCATCGTCTTCACCAACGGCTGTTTCGATATTTTGCATCCTGGTCATATTCACACCTTGACACAAGCGAAAGCCTTAGGAGATGTGTTGATCGTCGGTATCAATAGTGATGCCTCGGTTAAACGCCTTAAGGGTGAACGTCGACCGATTCTCAATCAGGACGAACGTGTTGTGATGCTTGCTGCTTTGGCAGTGGTCGATTATGTAACGATCTTTGAGGAAGACACGCCGCTTGCGTTAATCGAGTTACTTCAACCGCACGTATTGGTCAAAGGTGGAGATTGGGACCCTGAAGCGGTCGTTGGACGAGAAGTCGTCGAAGCGAATGGCGGGAGAGTTGTGCTCATCCCGTATCAAGAAGGTTTATCCACCACTGGGATTATTGAACGAATCCTGGCGACGTACCAGGGGATTGGGAAATGAGCTAGGAGGCTGCCCGAGAAGGGGTGTGGCTTCCATACTGAGCGGGAAAGAACATAGCAACCGAGAGCGGTTGTGAAGGAAAAGCAGACCAGGTGGAGGTTGAACGCAGGGCAGAGCCATGCCATCGGAGAGTTAGCGATAAAACCCGAGGGAGGATACCCTGCAATGCAAATGGTGATTGAGATGCCTGACGAACTCAAGGGAGTCGGTGAAGCGGTCAAGGCCATGATCCGGCAAGTGGAAGCGAACTGGCGCAGTACGCGCGGCGGACGGGCGGTCGACTACGCTGCGATTGAGCGGCAAGTCGCGGCAGGAGTGGCAGCCATTGAGCGGGCGGGGCATCAAGCAGTGCTGCAGGGGTTGGACATCGATCAGCCCCGCGTCGTGATCGAGGGGCTGGAGTATCGGCGGGTCGGGCGGTATGAGGCGGACTACTACACGATGGCCGGGCCGGTGCGGATTATGCGGACGTTGTACCGCGAGTGCGGACAGCGCAACGCCAAGACCGTCAATGCGGTCAGCTTACGGTGTGGGGCAGTGGGCGAGGGCTGGCTACCCGCGACTGCCCAGGCTATGGCGCATCAACTCCAGCAGGGCACCTCACGGGAGGCGGAGAGCACAGCCCAGATGCTGGGTCGCTTACCCTATGCGCGGTCGAGTTTTGAGAGTATCGGGCAGGAGGTGGGACGGCAGTACACGGCCGTGCGGGTCGACCTAGAGGAAAGCTTGATCGAAGAGTACCGCGTGCCCCCGGAAGCGGCGAGTGTCAGTGTCGCCTTGGATCGCGTCAGCGTGCCGATGGAAGAGGCGGGGACAGCCGCAGAACGGGCACCGCAGTCCGGCGGACATCTGCGCAAGGTCTGGCGGCAGTTTCGCATGGCCTACTGTGCCACGCTCACGCTGCATGACCGTACAGGAGAAGCCTTGCACACGATCCGCTATGGACGGATGCCCCACGGGGATGTCGAAGAGCTGTGTCGGTCTCTGACTCACGATGTGTGTACGTTGCTCCGCAAGCAGCCCGGGCTCGGAGTGATCCTGCTGGCGGATGGGGCTGCGGACTTGTGGAAGCTGCTGACCGCACATCTCAATGCCGAGACGCTGGGCGTGCCAGTCCGCCAGTTAGTGGACCTCTGGCACTTGCTCGAGAAGCTGGGCAGTGCCGCTCGGCTCCTCTATGGGGAGACGCACGGCAGCACCGTACTGCACGGCTGGCGCCTGCGCTTGCTCAATCGCACGAGCAGTGTTGCCGAGATCCTGCAGGAATTGCACGCTTCGGGCAAAGCGCAGCGACGGTCGGCACGAGTCGCCCCGTACACGAAGCTATCACCTATTTGGAGAACCATCAGGCCCGGATGAACTATGCCGCCGCCCGTCGGCGTGGATTCCCCGTCGGCAGCGGTAACGTCGAGGCGACGTGTAAGAGCTTGGTGGCCATGCGCATGAAACGCCCGGGGGCCCGCTGGAAGGAAGCGACCGGAGAACATCTCCTGAATCTGCGGGCGCTAGCCCTCAGTGATCGCTGGGAGTCTGCGATGACCCTGACGTTACGCCCGTTGCGCAAGGCGATCCGATGGGCGGCATAACAGGGGGTGCAGTATGGAAACCACACCCCCCGAGAAGTGAGCCCCTCATGTCATTGCAAGCCCTTCGGTTTCACTAATTACGCTTAGGATAAACTCCGCGAAGCAATCTCGCTGGCAAGAGGAAGAGGTGACGAGATTGCTTTGTCGTCTTTGACTCCTCGCAATGACAGCACTCTTCCTGTTGTTCACAACTGCCAGACGTAAATTACGAAGAGTGAGTTTTCTGCGCTTTTGCTTCTGGAGGTTGGTCTTGATTTCTGTTCTGATCGCTAAGGCACGTTGCTCTGACTCGTCCATCTTCAACTCTCGTGCCTTCTGTACTGTCTGATCGAATAAGGCCATCGCGCGGTACAGTCGCGATGAAGCGCGGCTTCTTCTTGTCATCCCCGAACGCTTTGTGTAACTCCGAGATACGCACCGTCAGCGTGCCTTCGGCCACGTACGTCCCATCCAGATTTTTTCCAGCAATTCGTCTTTGCTTACCAACTGCCCAGAACGTTCGAGCAGATAGCACGGCATCGTGAACGTTTTTGGCCGCAGCACGATTTCTTCTGCATCGCGGTACAGACTTCCTGCTCATGTATCCACCACAAACGGTGGAAAAACATACCGCTCCGACTTCCTCATGTGCGTCCTCTCAGCGCTCAGAGAAAAATTAAAGAACAATTAAAGAGAGATTGAGGAAGTTTGTAAGGATTTCTCTCCTCCTGTTTCGTAAACCTTATTACAGCGAGAAACATAAGTCCTAAGGAAAATACACTCAACCGATCGATCGAACAGCGAATAAAAGAGGTGACATGCACAAATTCCACAACTTTCCCACAACTTTCCCACAACTTTCTGTCGCTTCCGTTCGTCTTCTGTACTCAAGACATCATCACTGCAGGACGTGTCAGATTCAACAATCTTTTTTGGAGGCTTTATGCGTTCCTTTTATTGGACTAATAGTTGTCTTCGTCCCGCCTTTGCACTGGCTCTCTCCTTTGTCGTGCCGTTGCTCGGCACCGGTGTAGCAAGGGCTCAAGTAAACAACTGAGCTGATCCATATTGGCAAGACTCTTTACGTTGTGCTGTCTTCCCTGGCATTCCACCCCAAGCAAATCTCAACACCCAACCCAATAACCCCTCACAGGTGAAAGCTTTCACTCGCGTCTTTCTCAATAACAACCTGGATGTCCACTGCTTAGACGGCACTCGCCCAATCCTTTACGTCGATAAAGCGGTCTGTACCGATGGGGCAAATTGTACCCTCGGTCAGCCAATCGAGTCGAACAAGTGGATCATCTCCATGACTGGCGGTGGCTCCTGTAATGCCTCCGATAGTGATGGAGATGGCGTGTATGACGATGGACAGGCCTGCCTCGATACCTACGGTGACCTAAACGAACGCGATGAAATGGGCACCGCACTCGAACCGCCAATGAAAGCCTTTCAGGGCATCAATCGGCCGAACCCGCTACAAAACCCGACCTTTGCTGCGTACAACCGGATACTCGTCGAGAAGTGTAGCTACGATCGTTACAACGGTCGTGTCACCTACGAGGCTGCAGGCGGCTACTTCAGTGAAACCGGACCGGGTGGTGTCGTTGTCGACTTCAATTTGTATCAGCAAGGCTACCCGATCATGGAAGAAGCGTTCGCGGTTCTGCAGAACGGTCTCGCCTATACGACGTGGAGTGTGAGCGGGGCGGGCGGCAGTGCACACGTAGTCAGAGCGCAAGAATCGCTACCTCCACTTGTGGATGCTGATCAGGTGCTGTTTGTCGGACACTCCGGCTCCGCGCACGGCCTGTATCACAATATCGATCATCTGGCGGCATCGCTGGCAGCCCTCCCTGGATTTGTAGGTGACGTGCGGGCCGTATTCGATGCCAACTTCACTGAGTCGATTGAGAACGAAGCCGCCTTCGTCACTGATACGAACGGAAACCCTCTTGGTGATTCCTATAGCAATATCTGGTCAGGCGAAACCGGTGGGGAGCGGTATTCCATTCGTATACGATGGAACGACCTACCATACTGCTGGCCATTTTTCTGAACAGTATAATAGCTGGAACTTGGCCTTTGACGCCTCTTGCCTCGCTACGCACGCAGCAACCGGGGATGACTGGAAATGTCGTGATCGCGCCCATGTCCTCTTCAACCACATCGCCACCCCCTTCTTCATTCGTGAAGATTTCAGCGACCCAAATCAAGAGCATACAGCTGGAGGCACTGGACACCCTGTCGTCTGGGCTGACGAGGCGGACTGGGCTAGCTTCGCCCACTGCCCTCCAGATCACAATCCGTGTCCACCAGTGTTTAGCATTCCAGACGAACACCGTCCCCGTCTCACCCAGCAGTTTCAGACTCTTCTTGATGGTTCATTGTCTCGGTCGGAACTCGCCACCGGCGCCGACTGAGCTTGAGCGGCATCGGCCTCTTCCCCACCTGGTTTGCGTGGATGCCGAATTGTGGCGTTCATAACGGTGTCTATGCCGATGCTTCTTTCTTTGACACCACGATGACGTACCTGACGTATACATACTCAATGGAAATGTTCCTGCGTGATTTTGTGAGCGTCGGGCGGACTGACCTGCGAGGCTGGTACGTCGATGGCTGGAGTGACGCCACTGGGAACATGATGACAACGACCACTTGTTCGTAGACTCCACTCATAGGTGAAGAATCTCTCTCTGCAAGAGAGCCTTCGCCCCGCCGGAGCTGTGGAATGCAACAGTTCTGTAGGAGGAGGTTTCTAATGCGTTCTTTATCTACAGGAAGTAGAAACCTGATCGGTATCAATCCAGTGAGTGACGCGAGTTGCGGCTACAAGGCCACAAGCAACAGCGAACAAGTAACAGGGAACGACTACGAGGAGAAATGTTTATGACAACCTACGAAACGAACGAACCAATCACGAGAAGTGGCAAACCAGTACCGCCCCAACTGCCGCTGCACAGCAGTGCACTCCTCCCGTCCGCGGCTGCACCACAAGTACGGATCGCTCGCGACGGTGCAGTAGGAACGATCATCATTAATCGCAGTGAACGGTTCAACGCCCTCGACCTTGAGGGAGCCACAGCCCTATACCAGGCCGGACTATGGTACGCCCAGGACGAAACAATCCGAGTCATTGTCCTGCGCGGTACGGGCAAAGTGTTTTGTAGTGGAGCCGACCTCAAATATATTCGCACTCAGGTAGAAGCGGGTAAGCAGAGTTACGGTGCAGGCTTCCGGCAGATTGTGGGGTATTTTCACGATCTGATCCGCACGTTTCAACGTGCCCCCAAGCCGGTCATTGCTGCGGTGGATGGAATTGTCGCCGCCGGAGGGATCGGAATTGCTTTGGGATGTGATCTGGTCATCGCCTCGGCCCGTTCAACCTTCGAGTATGCTTACTTCAAGACCGCCTTAACGGGTGCGGAAGGGACAACGTTTTTCCTCCCTCGACTCGTGGGTCTGCAACACGCGATGACGCTGGCTCTCCTGAACCAACAACTGAGTGCCCATCAGGCCTGCCAGATGGGCCTCATCGGTACAGTGTATGCCGACGGGGAATTTGAGAACACAGTGACTCGCACCGCCCGGCAGCTTGCTGAAGGGCCCACGGCATCTTACGCGACGGCAAAACGCCTCATGCGAGCTGCGGAGGGAGAGACTCAATTTGCAGACCACCTTGCGCACGAACTCGACGCCTTGACCCACGCCGCCGACGGCCAAGATGTGAAGGAAGGGATTCGGGGTCAGCGTCTCGTTTGTAGATCACTAAGTGTTAATTTCGGCTCCAAAAAGCGTCCCACGGCCCGGGCTCGCTTACAAACAAAGCCCGGAGACGACGCACCGCCTCGGCTCCGTCTTCTCCCCACCGCATGCCCGCTCCCTTGAGCCGTTGCCCTACGACCCGCTTGCACGCCGACTCCACCGGCCCGCTCCCAATCTGCCACCCCTTGGCGCGATAGGTGGGATAATCCATGCGCGGGAGATGATTCGTGAAGTAGCGCACCGTAGCCTGATAACACTCACGAGCAGTGGTGGAGCGGCCGCGGAGGTCCAACCCCTGTACCGTCGCCAACACCGCCGCGCCCCCTTCATGCTTGAGCTGGTGACACCATTGCTGGCCTAACGCCTCTCCGGCGTTGGCATCCGCCCCGTGCCAGGCTTTGGCCAAGTCACTGAGGTACTCCGCGGCGTGGTAGAAATCGAGAATGACCACCTCAACGCGCGGAAAGTGCGTGCGCACGCAGTCTTCCAGCCCATTGCCCCCATCGGACAGCGCAATCCACCGCTCCGCCCGCTCGATCCCCACCGCCACGCCCTGCTGGCGGATGGCCGCGCCCACCACCGCCATCCGCTCCAGGCTAGCCACATACCGGGCTTGCCACGTTGGCTCCGGCCCCACCGCCGGACTCGCCCAGCGTGCCCGGTCCGCCGGCACCGGATTGTACAGCACCGCCACATTGGCCATGCGACTCTCCACTTTTGCTCCGTCGCGCCCTTGTTGCGGGACCCCTGTGGCATCCACCGCCACATACGCCACCGTCTTCCCCTCCGCATCCCGGTGCCACGCCCACTCCTGCCCGGGCTCTTCACTTTGCCCCACCGTCTGCGCCGCCGCGAGGCGCTGCCCCGCCGCTTCCGTCGTGCGCTCCACCGTCGATTCGGCCAGCTGCAGCCCTGCTAGCTTGGGTAACACCTTCGCACTGGCCTCCGCAAAACTGCCCTGCACTCCGGCGATACAGGCTACTTCTTCCACCCCCGGACTTAACGCCGTCGCTGTCACTCCCAACACCGCGTCCCAGGGACAGACGCCCTGCCCACACGAACGCCATGGTAATAAGGCCGCGCCGACGCACCGCCCCGAGCAAACTCACGATCGTCTTGCCGCGGTAGCCTACGCAGCGCGCGGGCTCCGCGCAGACCGGACAGGCTGTACTCGTCCCCTGGTACCCTTTTTTTCCGTTCCTGTAACACGCTTTCCACCACCTGCGCCCCCAACCGATGCACGTGGTCGCGCACCTCAAACTCCGTCCTCCCCAACAATTGGCGATCTTCCTTACTGGCCATCAACCGCGCCAACTGTAGGGCTTCGCGCTCAAACGCCACCTTCAGCCGCTGGAAGACGACTTGCGCTTCCGCCTCTTGCTCGGGTGTCAGGTGTAAGTCAGTCATGACAGTGCCTCCTGCTTATAACGAGAGTGTTGAGTTGCTCACTCCTCAGTCGCTATTTTTACGCATTTCCCACCTACTTTCGAGACGCTTACCCGATTACTGCCTTCTTTGCAAAACGCCCCCCTCAGTTTCTGGGAAAGGAGTAGCTAGGCTGGAACCTGGAGCGACTTCCTTCTTTAGGTTTAGGGAAATGGATACGAGTCCGAGTTGTGGCCACGTACAAGATCAATGGTAAGATCGGTTGGGTTGATGAGGACGATATCGAGAGCGCGGGTGAAAAGTGCCCTGACGTCTATTCGCTGAACTGACATCACCTTTTTGTGTCATTGGTGCGGCGCTGACAATAGTGTGTAATCGTTGTTCAAGTGCGCAGAATCGAAGGGCGACCACACGCCGTTCAGCGTAAGCCCTTCGATAGAGCCTGTCCTGAGCGGAGCGCAACGAAGTCGAAGGGGCTTCTCGCAATGACAGGACCCCGAATCTCCGCATGAAGCTGGGAACTTATTCAATTTTTGATCTTTAGACGCTCAATACCCCTTGCAAATCAGTGAGCATCGCTTTTTCTGCTGCACTCACGCGTTCTCCCCCAATCCCAAGAAATGCTCCTTCCTTTGCGGCATTGGCGACACTTTCACTCACAGCCAGTATCCATTGTTTGAATTCATTCACTTCTTGTGGTGGAGCTTTCTGCGAGAGCACGGTAACCACCTGACGAGTTTTTTCCAAAGCGTCAGTCTTAATTTTCTCTTGTATACCCGCTTCAAGCGGATTGTATTTCGGCATGGTCGGACGATTTTGGCTGAGGTCTTTGAGGAGCGATTGAATCAGTTCGTTTTGTGGATATTTTGCTGCGGCTTCGCCTAGCCCTCTCGCGGTTGCGGCTGCTTCCTTGAAAGTACCGATGATGCCGCTATTCCCAGCGACTGCGACAGCAAAGCCAGTTAAGGGAATAATCTCGCGAATCTGATTCAACTCCTTGGGCGTGAAGTTCGTGACGTTTGCCATAAATGGATACCTCCTCAGGAATACCTTAAATCCAGGAGTTTCTCGAAGCAACCTCGTGAATATGACGATGAGGCTGTCTCAAAACTCAAAAAATGCCAAGGAAAGTGTGATTTTCATAGTGGTAAAAGGGCAGTTGCTGACGAAATTCGTGCTGCGCTACGCTAGCGGACATGCCACGCAAACCGTATCAGTCCGATCTGACCGATGGTCAATGGCACTATCTCCAACGGCTCATCCCACGTCCTGCGCGGACCGGTCGGCCCCGTGCCGATGAACGAGAGGTGGGGAATGGGATCTTGTATGTCTTGCCCACCGGGTGTCGTTGGGAAGATATGCCGCACGATATTCGTGCCTCCCCCAAGACGTGTAACCGGCGGGTGTTGGAGTACCAACGGCGTCGGGTCTGGCAACGCATGGTGGCCGAGTTGAGGAAAGAAGCTGATCGTCGAGGGCGGCTGAATCTCAAGAATTGTTATCATGATGCCAGTGTCGTGAAATCGAGAAAGGGGCAAAAAAAGAAGTCGGATACGCGGGAAAACACCGAATTAATGGGCTGAAACGCCCTCTGGTCAGCGACGCCACTGGCCATCCGCTCAACTGCACGCTCAGTACTGCCAACCGTAATGATCTGATCAAACTGTGGGAGACGATTGATGGCATTCGCATCGGCAAACGCAAACGCAAACCTAAACGCTTGGGTCTGGACACAGGATACGATAGTGAGGCGCACCGCCGCGCCTTGCGGCAACGTCGGATTATTCCCCTCGCGCCTTATCGCAAAAATCATGTTACGGTTCCTCGTGGCCGTCCTCCCAAAGATCGGCATCACGGGCGGTATTGTCGCCAACGCTGGCAAGTGGAACGGACGTTCAGTTGGCTCAACAATCGCCGGCGTTTGGACCGTATGTTGGAACATGGGCAGAAAGCGTATCGGGCTTTTATGCGAGTCTTTTTCGTCCAGCACTATCTTAAGGCCCTATTTTCCTGATCAAAGTGAGTTTTGAGACAGCTTCGATTGTATGAATTCTGAGCAATTCTTGTCTTTAGGAGAAGCAGAGTCCGATGCTGTACACGCCTTGCGGCACTAGAGGGCGTATGTTAACAACAATGGCTCCATTGAGGAGGACAGCACGATGGCTTGGATGTGTACGGTCTGTGGGAAACACCCTTCAGTTGGGAATAATGTCAGTCATGCCAACAATAGGACAAAACGTCGGTGGATGCCAAACTTGCAACGCGTGAAGGTCAAAACTGACGATGGTACGAAACGCGTTCGCGTGTGTACGAGTTGCATCCGCTCCGGGCGGATTCAGAAAGCGGCTTAACCGTAAGGAGTAATGAGTAACGAGGACTGAGGATCAAGTCTCAAAAAGTTACAAAGTTTAAGGTCTTACGGATTACGTTTTACGTATCACTCGTCACTCGGCCCTCAGCCCTCAGTCCTGTTATTTCCTCACCCGATCAACTTTGACGACCCCGCGTATCGCACTGAGATTGCGCATCACTTGATCGAGTGACGCGGCATTGGCAACCATCACCTCGAAGACGTTGAGTGCTCGTTGATCAGGCAAGGTGCGAACATCAGCGTTGGCGATATTGACGCCGGTTTCGCTGATCGCTTTACTCATCGCGGCTAACAGGCCGTGACGATCTTCGCTCAAGACCTCGACTTTGACTGGATGGAGGAATCCAGTATTTGTATCCCAACTGACCTGGATATGCCGTTGCGGGTCTACCGCTAAGAGTCGTTGGCACTCAAAGTTATGGACGGTGACTCCTTTGCCACGGGTGATGACGCCTAAGATGCGATCCCCAGGCAACGGATGACAACACTGACCAAAGCGTACCAGTACGTCACCGACACCACCCACTAGGACACCCCCACGATCTTCGCGGGCCGCAGGTTTCTGGCGGATCTTTTCTAACTCGACGGTATCGGCGGCTTGCCCTTGGACAACCTCGGGTTGTGGGACAAGTTGCGACACGACGTGCCCAACTGTGACTTGCCCATAGCCTACCGCTGCGAGTAAGGTTTCTTCATCCTTGAAACTTAAGGTTTTGAGGGCGGCAGCAAGCTTGTCTTGCTTGCGTAAGGTGGCAAGGTCAAGGCGATAGCGCGACAGCTCACGTTCGATTAACTCGCGACCCACAACGACGCTGCGTTCATGTTCCTGGGCTTTGACCCACTGACGGATGCGTGCTTGCGCCTTGGCGGTCTTCACGAACCGCAGCCAATCCTTATTGGGTGTCTGCTGTGTATTGGTAATGACTTCGATCGTATCGCCATTCTGCAACTTGTACCGCAGCGGAACCATGCGTCCGTTCGCTCGCGCTCCGGCGCAATGATTCCCCACTTCTGAGTGAATACGGTAGGCAAAATCAATCACCGACGCGCCTTGGGGGAAGTTGTATAAATCCCCTTTGGGAGTGAAGACGTAGACTTCTTCGGTAAATAAGTCGCCTTTGACGGTTTGGAGAAACTCTTGCGGGTCTTTGAGTTGCTGCTGCCACTCGACGAGTTGGCGTAACCAGGTAAACCGTTGTGATTCCTCTAACCCGCGGCGACCTTCTTTGTAAGTCCAATGAGCGGCAATCCCTTGTTCAGCGACGCGATGCATTTCTTGAGTGCGAATCTGTACCTCAATCCGTTCCCCGTAGGGACCGATGACCGTGGTATGGAGCGATTGGTACATGTTTTCTTTTGGTAACGCGATGTAATCTTTGAAGCGGCCTGGTACTGGTCGCCAGTGGCTATGCACGATCCCCAACGCTTCGTAGCATTCACGGACTTCCTTGACGATGATGCGAAAGCCGACGAGATCGTAAATTTCACTGAACAACAGATTCTGCGCCTGCATTTTCTGATAGATGGAATAGAAGTGTTTTGGGCGACCATAGACCTCTGCTGTGATACCAGCCTCGGTCAGTTTTTGCTGCAAGATGGTAATGACTTCGGTGATATAGCTTTCTCGTTCAGCTTTCTTCTTGGCAACGTCTTGCTTCATTTGCCCGTACACTCCGGGATGGAGGTAGCGCAAGGCGTTGTCTTCGAGGTCACTCTTGAGCCAATTGATACCGAGCCGGTGGGCGAGCGGAGCGTAAATATCAAGGGTTTCTTGCGAAATCTCTCGCTGTTTGTCTTCCGGCAGATACGACAGTGTCCGCATGTTGTGCGCACGGTCTGCGAGCTTTACCAGGATCACACGAATGTCGTGTGCCATGGCGATGATCATCTTACGAAAGTTCTCGGCCTGACGCTCTTCTCGTGTGGTGAAATTGATTTGACTGATCTTGGTGACGCCATCAACAAGGGAGGAGACTTCGGTCCCGAAGTCTTTCTCGACTTGCTCCAATGTGGTCAGTGTGTCCTCAACCGTATCGTGTAAGAGTCCGGTGATAACACTTGGTACGTCGAGTTTCATATCGGCAATGATACTGGCAACACCAACCGGGTGAACAAAATACGGATCTCCTGAGAGCCGTTTTTGCCCTTGGTGCATGCGCTCAGAAAACGTATAGGCTTGCCCGATCATTCCAGTATCGGCATCGGGATGATACGCGCGGATTTTATCGACCAGTTCACCAAGGGTCATGCAATCGTCCTTTCGTGCAGTCGTGCAACCCGGGTGCGTTCAGCAATAACGATGGCCTGCAACGTCGCAACGGCACTTTCGATCTGATCATTGACAATACAGTAGTCGTACATCGGTAACTCACGTGCTTCCTCGCGTGCGCGCTGGAGGCGGCGTGCAATAACTTCAGTGGTGTCAGTCCCGCGGCCTCGCAAGCGACGTTCGAGTTCGTGCCACGAGGGCGGCAATAGAAAGATGGCAACCGAAGCCGTGGGATACTGCGGTTTCAACTGTTTAACGCCCTGGACATCAATATCAAGGAGGAGGTCGGAACCTTGTGTAAGTGCTTCTTCGAGTGGTGCCCGTGCGGTTCCGTAAAAGAAGTCATGCACGCGTGCCCATTCTGCGAAAGCCTTCTGTTTTTGGAGACGACAAGAATTCGGCTTCACTGACGAAATGATACTCACGTCCATCCATTTCACCGGCGCGTGGGTGGCGCGTGGTGTACGAAATCGACGGACGTAGGTTCTGCACCTGTCGTAACAGCTGGTGCAGAGAGGGTCGTTTTACCGGCCCCTGAGGGCGCGGAGAGAAAAAACAAAATCCCCTGGCGAGAAAGAACAAAAGGTTTGTCGGGCTCGTCTGACATAAATTACTCTACATTTTGCACTTGTTCCCGTAATTTTTCTACCTCCTCCTTGGCAGCAACAACAAGATGGCGTACTTCAACATCATCGGCCTTAGAACCAATGGTGTTGACTTCGCGCTGTACCTCTTGCAGGAGAAAATCGATGCGCTTCCCCACTGGTTCTGCCGAGCGGCAATGGCCACTCAATGCCTCAAGATGGCCCTGCAGGCGTACGAGTTCTTCGGTAATATCACCTCGCTGGGCGAGAGTGGCGGCTTCCTGTAAGAGCCGACTTTGATCGATTTCGACTCCCTGAAGTAGCCCTTGCAATAGGTTGTTGACGCGATCTTTGAGACGTTCGCGGGTGTTCTCGTACACGATGCTGCTGCGGGCTTTTATTTTACGCCGTATCTGGTCGAGCATAGTCACACGAGTCTGCAGTTCACGTTGGAGAAACTTCCCCTCGCGAGTGCGTTGGCGTTCGAGCGCAGTAAGGGCTGCCGTCAAGGCTTTCTTTGTCGCCTCAGCTTGTGGTTCGATCGTCGCTTGCTGTTCTTGGACCTGAAATAGCTCTGGGTGAGCAGAGAGAAAGGAAAGATCAAGCGCGCCTTTCACCCCAACTTCACGCTGCACCCGTAGCACCGCGTCATGATAGGCACGCGCAAGGGGAAGATTAGGCTGGACAGTGTAGGTTCGCAGCGGTTTCCCTGAACTGGTGAATAACATATCAAGCTTGCCCCGTTTGATGCGGGCTTCAATCATCGTCCTGAACTCTTGCTCATAGGGGAGCAGCTCCCGAGGTAAAGGCATTTTCAATTCGAGAAAGCGATGATTCACGGCTCGTAATTCGACTGTAACCCGACCACCAGAGAACGTCGCTGACCCGTTACCGTATCCAGTCATACTTCGCATGCTTAATCCTCTTGTAGCGCGGCTTGTAGTTCTTCTGGACTGACCGTTGCCGTGCCAACTTTGCCAACCACGACTCCGGCAGCGTGGTTAGCGAGGATTGTCGCCTCTTCCAAGGTTGCACCAGCTCCTAAGGCCAGTGCACAGGTGGCGAGCACAGTATCTCCGGCTCCGGTGACATCATAGACTTCACGGGTTGTGGTGAGAAAATGCTGCGGTGCTCCGTGATGCTTAAATAAACTCATACCTTCCTCACTACGTGAGACAAGAACCGCTTCGGTTTGCCAGAACTGGAGGAGGTGTGTGCCAGCCTGGCTTAGGTCACGCTCGTTGCGGATCTCTATTCCTGCCGCTATCCCCGCTTCTTCACGGTTGGGTTTGACAAGTGTCGCTCCACGATAATGAGCAAAATTTCGTCGTTTTGGATCGATCAAGTACACAAATCCATGCTGTTCACGAAGCTTGGACAGCAGGGAAAGAAACTCGGCATCGACGACGCCTTTACCATAATCCGAAATCACTAACACGTGAAAGTCGGCGATGTGGTGTTGAACAAAGCGCCGCAGTTGTGACCGCACACGTGTATTGAGGATGTCGCTTTCTTCGTGATCGAGCCGCACGACTTGCTGGCTATGAGCAATAATCCGAGTCTTGCTGGTCGTAACCGTACTACTGCTCGTGATGACTCCTTGTATTCCAGCACCGAGCGCGGTGAGTTCACGCCGGAGGCGCTGCCCGGTTTGGTCTTTTCCCACCGCTCCACAGGCGACCACGCTGCCACCGAGGGCGCGAATGTTAGCGACTACATTGCCAGCACCTCCAGCATGTAAACTTTCCCGCGTGACGCACACTACCGGCACCGGCGCTTCAGGAGAAATGCGGTCGACTTTTCCCCAAATGTATCGATCAAGCATCAAATCGCCGATGACAAGGACACGAACTTGGGCGAACCGCCGGAGAAACGTGGACAGTTTTCCGGCTTGGGATGCTGAACGGCGACGGGTAGGTGTGCGACTCATGTCTATGGGTAGCGTATGTGTAGGGATGCGGCATGTCGCGTCCCTACAAGTCTTTCACCAGCAGTTTGTAATACAATGCTTCGTTGGCTTGCGCCATGACCGTCACATCGTAGCGTGAGCGGACAAAGGATTGACCATGTATTCCTAATGTCTTGGCCCAAGGAAGATTGTGAACCACGCGTTCGATCGCAGCCGCCAGTGCTGTCGGCTCCTGCGGGGGAACAAGCAGTCCAGATCGTTCATTGTCAATAAGCTCCGGAATACCACCGACGCGGCTTGCGACTACCGGTAAGCCTGCTGCCAGGGCTTCAATAACTGCCACGCCAAGACCTTCCCATAAGGGAACATGCACGACCACGTCGGCGACTGCGAGATAGTTAACGATGTCCGAACAAAACCCAAGAAACTGGACGTTCTCCGCGAGGCCGAGTGTCTGGGTCTCACTTTCTAACGTTGTACGAAGCAGGCCGTCTCCACAGATGAGATAACGTAGCTGTATGCCTTTTTGTTGTAAGAAAGCCGCGGCCTGAAGAAGCGTGTGATGTCCCTTGCGCTCAGCCAAGGCGCCGACTGCTAGTACAACGATCTCATTAGAGGCAATCCGTTGCGCGGCACGCTGTTGCGCGCGCTGGTCTGCCGTGATGGCAAAACGAGTGGTATCAATCCCGCTTGGGATTATATGAATGCGAGATGAGGAAACTCCTCCCGTCTGGAGAGCGGATTGCACTCCTTGTGAAATAGCCACGACAGCATCAACACTCTTATTATAGAGGATATGTGTAATGAGTCCTGGTCGCACACGGTAATCCATACGGCGGGTGACAACCCGCTTCACTCGGAGTCCATGCAGCCACGGGCTCAGGGCATGCGCACGTGCGGTATGAAAATGCACAACCTGGGAGCCTTCTGTCCGGACGAAGCGACGTAAACGCACCCCAGCGAGGATATCAAGATCATTCCTCACAGTGAGAACCGCAGTGGGCAGATCAGCTTGGGTGAGTCGATGCGAAAGGACGCCGCGAGGATCACTGGCGACTACCGAGCGATGGCCGGTGTGGCTCAGGTAAGTGGTCAACCCCAGTACCTGCACTTCTCCCCCTCCCCAATTCCTCTCCGGATCGATGTGAAGAATGTTGAGCTTCTGCATCAGTATGCGACCTTGTCGTCCGTTCCCACAACTTGGCGTATTTGAGGAATACGTAAAATGCTGATGTGACCGCAACAAAAAATCCTGGTACGCCGTCACGAAATCCGCCACTTACCACATAGAAACGCAAAAATCGCCATAACGGGCGAAGCAACAGATCTGTGGGGCGCGTACGTTTGTCGCGCAGAGCCAATTCGCGTGAAGACACTTCTGTGAGACCGTTAATCGCACGCAGATGGTCGCTGATGTCATCATAGGTGTAATGATACAATGCCCCGTGCAGTCGGTCTGCCTGTCCACGGAGCAGGACTTTCTCATGGGGATCGACACCGCCCCATCGCACTTTGGCTTTACGGAACAACCGCAATCGATAACCAGGATACCAGCCACGCCACCACCAACGACCCAAATAATACACTAAGCGCGGGACATAAAAGCCATCAACCGCCGGGTGATTCTGCTCCAATACGACACGGATTTCATGCCGTAACTCCGGCGACACTTCTTCATCAGCATCAACATTGAGGACCCACTCATGAGTCGCTTGCGACAACGCGAACCGTTTCTGTTCAACATACCCTGGCCACGCTCGTGAGATGATCCGATCGGTATATTCGCGACAAATCTCCACTGTCCGGTCCGTCGAAAACGAATCAACAATAATAATCTCGTCACACCACTTCACACTCTCGAGACAGCGGCGGATATTCGCCTCTTCGTTGAAACAAATAATGCAGCACGAAATGGGTGGACGTTCAGGTACCGACGGGGGAGAGAGGGGCACAGGAGGAGAGAATATCGGGGTCGGGGTTGTGACTAAATCCCGACTGTGACGCACGCGCCGTCGGGCATACTCTCGGTCTTTCTGCTTGCGTAACTGCAAGAGCTGCGTGACGAGGTCGCGACGTTGTGCCCGTGGCGGCAATGGGGTACCCAAGTAGTGGTAAAAGAAGAACAGCCGTTCACTGGCTCGAGCATTCCGTCCTAACGTTCGTTCTAGTTGGGTCAAGTTCTTAAAGCGACGCTGCTGATGTAAAGATTGGTGTTGAGTGACGCGATCTAGATCCACGATATAGAACTTCCAGTGAAGATCTCCCTGTTCTTCAACGAAAAGGTTCTCATCTTTGAGGTCGCCGACGTAGAGGCCCGCAGCATGGAGCGTGCGAAAAAATTCAGCCAGGACCCGAAGGAACGCGCGGCGCCGCTTCCAGGACCACCGTGATTGTCGTTCTCGCCAGTAGACGTTGAGTGGCACTTGTGTGAGGAGTGCTTCGCTCACATAGAAGCTTTCGCGAACCATGCCTGCGACGCGTCTCTCTACCACAGCAAGAGGACGGGGAGTCGCGACGCCTGCGGCTTGGAGGAGTTGCGCTCCCTGCCACGCCCGTCGCGCCGGAGAGCCAAGAATCATGCTATCTCCCCAACGCCGCCAGGTATGCAGCCGATGATGTTTGACAACGAACGCACCTTGGTCCGAAGGGAAGAGAGTAACTACGATACCACGCCCGTTCTTGAGCACGCGACTATCTGCATGCGAAAGGGAAGGGCGAGACAGGAGATCGAGAACCTCTCGTCGTTCAGGATCGCAGAAGATGACAGAAAGAGATGACATAAAATAGACGCCAGACTACAGAGAATGGGCGGAAAGGTGAAATGGCGAAATGGGAAGAAGAGACAGAGAAACAGAGCCGTAAGACAAAAGCCTGTCCTGAGCTTCGTCGAAGGGGCAAGATGAGAAAGAAAAAAGCACCAAGCACCTCATCGTGGCACCGGAGTTTTCGGTGTTGCGTACTGCCATATCCTATACGTCTTACTCTTCCCTTTAGCCGTCAGCCTCTTTTCTTTTCCTTTATCCTTTTCCCCATTTACCCATTGCCCTTTTCGCCCGTTCCCTATGGTCCCGTGTTCACATGTACCCCAACTCAACCAACCGTTTTTCAAGCTGTGCCTGTTCCTCTGGGCTCATCACTTGCCCAGGATTGGCGGCAATTGGCCCTTGCTGAATCGATTCAATACGTTGACGAAGCAAAGCAACAACTTCAGGTCGTTGGGTTGCAACATTGCGCCGCTCCTGCGGGTCGGACGGAAGGTAATACAATTCCTGTGGCAAACTGGAATTCTGCGGAGCATAAATGTACTTCCATTCTTCAGTTCGCCATCCTACTCGCCGATTGCGAGGATCAGAGCGGATGCGGAGAAAGGCTTCGAGGTAGGCTTCTATCGCTAAAGGGACGTTGTTTTGCAGAGCAGGCAGCAAGCTCTGTCCGTGAATATTGGCCGGTAGTGGAGCGCCGACGAGATCAAGAAGCGTTGGGAGTGCGTCGATTTGCCGCACGAGTTGATCGACTCGTGCTCCAGGACGTACCTGTGGATGTCCTTGCCCGTCTACAGAGGTGAATACTAACGGTACACGGATGAGTTCCTCGGACGCATCCATCTCGTGCCCCTCGCGTTTCATGGTCTTGTGCCCGAGCAGATCGCGCGACAAGCGATAGAGGCGGTATTGCAAGTCGGTCTTGATGACGCGTTCTCCGTGATCGCCATGAATCACAATCAGTGTATTCTGCGGGACAACGGCAAGAAGCGTGGCGAGTTCGGCGTCGAGAGAAGAGAGGGCACGTTCGTAGCGATTCCTACCATACTCTCGGTTGCTGTATGCCGGTAAGATATGACGATGGTGATGCAACTCCCATAAGTGAAGAAAAAGGAACCAGGGTTGACGAAATTCTGGACTCTGCACCCGGCGGCGGAAGTCGGCTCCCCAGGCCGTGGATAGATATGCCGAGCCTTCACGAAAGTGATAGGTATCAAACCCACGAGGTAAGCCGGTTTCGGGGAACAGCGGACCACTGACTTCGGCGATGGTCTGATAGCCGTGCGCCTGAAAAGTTTCCGCCAACGAAGAGACCGCAGCATTCATTTTCAGGCCGAAGATTGAACGAATACCGTGGACAAACGAATAGGTGCCGGTCAGCAAACTCGCGACACACTGAGTCGTTGAGGAGGCGGAAGACACGGCTTGCGTACACGCGACACCGTTACGGACGAGCCGATCCAGCGTCGGTGTCCGTGCGCCGCGGTCTGGGCCTACGATCGCGTCAGCTCGTAAACAATCGATAAGCAGAAAGAGTATGTTCGGTCGCATAACGGGGGTTAGGGGTTAGGGGTTAGGAATCGGGGAAGGAGGAATGAGAACGAGAAGTCACGAATACAGAGACAAAGGGAAAGGGGTATCTTTCTCACTTTCGGCTTCAAACTTTTGCTCCTTCGGCTACACTCAGGACAGGCTTTTGACTTTTGACTTCTCACTCAGCTTAACTCCTTGTGCTCTTCTCAAGTACTTGGCGAGCGACGGAAAGTACCCGCTCCGGTGTAATCCGCTGCATACACGCACGGCCGATCGGACAGTGTCGCACATAACACGGACTGCACGCTGCCTCACCGCGAATGACGAACGCTTCAGAGCGCCACGGTGCTGAACGAATTGGACTGGTTGCACCCCACAGCGAGATGACTGGGATACCAGTCGCTGCGGCAATATGCATCGGACCAGAGTCCGGTCCCATTGCAAAACGAACACGACCAAAGATACCAATCAAATCACGTAGCGAGGTTTTACCACTCAGATTCGTTACCGCCGTTCCCATCGCCTCACTCACCTGCTGTGCGAACGCTACCTCATTCGGCCCGCCCATCAGGACAATTCCCATACCATATTCCTGTTGCAGCGCCCGCGCTACCTCCGCCGTTGCCTGCGGGAACCAAAACCGACTCGGCCAGCGCGAACCAAGAAAAAATGCGGCAACAGGGCAGGGTGTTCCAGCAAGCAAGGTCTCAACTTTTTGTTCCTCTTCCGGACGGAGTCGGAGGTCGAAGCGCACTCCATCGTCCGGCAATCCGAGGGCATCCGCGAACTTGAGGTACTGGGTCAATTTCAGAGAAAAGTCTGGTACCTCCTCGATCGTGTGCGTATTGAACAGCCAGTTGCCCTCTTTGGTATTTGTGCGATGAAAACCAACTCGGACCGGCGCACGGGACCATAGACTGACAAGCCCACTCTTCAAATGACGCTGGAGATCCAGTACGAGGTCAAAATGATGATCCCGTACAGTGCGCAGAAACGGAAGAAATGTTCGAGAGCCACGGCTGCGTTGGTAGAGAAGGATCTCATCAAGGGCAGGATGATAATCAAGTAGTGCGGCGGCGGCGGGTTCGACTGCCCAAGCAATGTGGGCCTGCGGGTAGGCTCGACGGAGACGAGTGAGTAATGGAAGCGCACGCGTGACATCGCCGATCGCACCAAGCAGAACGATCAAAATGCGTCGCGGTGTAAGGGAAGGTAATACTAAAGCCAGACGAGGATCCTCTCGTGAAAGTGAGCTGATGTAATGTTTTTGCCTCGGTATCTTTTTCCGGTTACTTTTTCAACGGCAGGATGGTACGGTACACCTGCCGAAAATGCTCAAACTCACCAGGTGGTAGCCATTCGGCGAGAACATCGTAGTTGGCGAAAAAACGCTGCAACCGACGAAGATTGGATTCTCGGAGGCGAAGAGGTAGTGGTCCAGAAAAGAGGCGGGCGCGGTCGAAGTCGATTATCAATGCCTGTGGAGGATCACGGTCAGGATAAACCAAGATGTTCGTCGGGTTCAGATCAGCGTGGGCAATGCCAGCCTGATGCATAGTGGCGATCGCCTGCGCAACGGCGCTGAGAGTTGCACGTCGCAGGTCAGCAGCTGGTCGTGTTTGCAACCACGTCCCATAGCTCATGAAAGCCTGTTGCTTCTCGTGTCACCAAAAGCCCACGATACAGCGGTCCTATCGTCCACTCGACTTGTGCTCCAAGCACTTCGACAGTTGGTACTCCATGCCGCCGTGCTTCCTCTATGCAGCACAGTTCAGCAAACGGGCGTAGCGGACGATCCCAGTAGAGGTCGTGAACAAAGTGACGGACGAAACCTCCTCGACGATAGGGGCGGACGATGATCGCTCCTTGTGAGTCCACCACGATACGCTGGACTGGGCCTCGACCTCCGCTGAGAGAAGTTGTGGCGTCCGGCGTCCGGCGTCCGGCGTCCAGGAAGTGAGGTCATGAGAGCTGCGAACAACGGCGTCTCGCAAAACCGGTGCCCAGTCAGCCTTTACCCACCAGAGTGTGTTGCCTGTGCGCTGTTCAACAAATCCAGCGGGAAGAGGCAGCGTGGCCATGTCAGGGTTGCGGCGGTGGTGGAACGGTGGTCTTCACATTCTGTTGTTCCCACAGTTTAGTATAACGGATGAAGACTCCGTAGGCAGCAAAGAGTGCCGCAATGAGCCCGGAGATCCCCTGACGCCACTCTCCTTGGCGAAAGTACACACGAACAAAGGCGGAAAGCGGAGCCCAGGCGAGAGTGGTATATGTAGCTTGCTGTCCCTGCTCTGCTAGTGCTGTTGCTTCAGCCGAGGATGTATCATTCAGCGTGTGTAAGCGTTCGCGGAGCGAAACCTCAACTGAGGAGGACGACACCTGCTGCGAATCATGAGTGAGCGACATAGCAGCTATACTCGCAGTGCCGCTGGCGCGGAGCGGTTCAGCAATTGTTCTACCCCTGCCATACACATCAGCAACACTGACCTGGCGCATACACGCGTCGGTCCCGAGTGGACACGAATGGCTACCGTGGCGACCACATGGGCGACATGACAACCCCTTCCGCTCAACGACGACTGCGTTGTTTGTATAGGGACCATAGCCAAGGTTAGGAGTTGTTGCACAGAAGACTGCAACGATTGGCACACCACGCGCCACCGCGATGTGCATAGGCGCACTGTCATTACTAATCACTACTTGTGCGTGGTCAATCAAGGCCATGAAGGTTGACAGGTCAGCTTGTCCGACGAGATTCACTCCGTGGTGTCCAGCCTGGTCATGAACTGCGTGCGCGACCTCAGCATCATCTGGTCCTCCACAGAGAAGGACACGACCATAATTACTCTCAAGGCGACGCACGAGGCTGGCAAATCCTTCAACGGTCCAGCGTTTGGTTGGCCACACTGAGCCAGGACACACAATAAAGAGCGGATCTGTCGGTGCAATGCCGTTGTCGTGTAACAGGGCGCGGGCCTGGGCCTTTGTCGTTTCTGTATACTCAATACGAGGACTACGGTCACACTCTTCAGGTTCTAAGCCAAAAGCGCGCATGAGGCAGAGAATCCGCTCGACCTCATGTCGGTGGGTGTCTCGCTGGGCAGTATGATGATACAAGAACCATCCTGGACTCTGACGAAACCCGACACGAAGGGGAATGCCGGCCAGGGCAAGGAGCAACGCCGTCCGCAGAGATTTATGCGCGGCGATCGCTAGGGTAAAACGTTCCTGACGCAGCCGTTGCGCGGTGCGCCATAGTCCAAAGAGTCCACGTCCATCTGTTCGTTTGGTATCGACCAAGACTCGTGAGACATGCGGATGGTGTTCTATCAAAGGCTTTGCCTGGGGCGTCGTCAGCACAGTGAGTGACTCAGGGGTCAGGGTTCTGTGGAGGGTGGTCAGCAAAGGAGTCGTTAACACCACATCTCCCAAGAAACCAGTCTGTGCGACTACGACCCGTTGGGAACGACCCTGAAGAGAGGAAAGAGACATGCGAGATCACCGATATATGAGCCTTACGTGAGTGGTAGTGCCTCGTCGATCAGCATGACCGGAATGTCATCTTTGATTGGATATGACAGTTTACACGCATGGCAGTTCAACGCGTCTTCTTTCGCTGTCAAAGCTAACTCACCTTTGCACTTAGGACAGACGAGAATCTGTAAGAGCTCTTTGCTCAATGCCATGACGCCTCCTTAGTGGGGAGTTGGGACACTCCCGTCAAATTTTCGCAGTCGAAGGACAAGGTTGTCTTCCATTAACGTACGCGAATCCAGTAACCAGCGGCACAGCTGGCGATTTTCTTGTTTTTGCTGCGGGTCTCTTTCCCGCAGCTGTAAAGTATACCACGTGTATAGTTGTACGGGGAGACCGAAGAGCAGGAAGAGGAGACGAGAGAAACCTTTGATCTTGCTGTTGCCGAGTCGTTCAATCGTCAGTCCGTTTTGTTTACACAGATAATACAAGATTGGTAGGTCGATGGGGTAGTTGTGAAACCGATGGGCCTGAGCGAGCGGCGTATCGAAAGGAATGAAGCGGCGTTTTGTCTTGTGATAACCGCTGAAGAAGAAATGAAAACGGGAATTGAGGCGCATGATATTCGGTGTCGTCAGAATTAACACACCGCCTGGTTTGAGAATGCGAGCCAATTCGCACAGCGCAATACGGTGATTCTCAAGGTGTTCAATCACCTCGATAAGCAGGACGACATCAAAACTGGCGTTGTCATAGGGCAGCCGCTGGAGGAGATCGACCCCGTAATCGATGGGAGTTCCGTTCTGAGATGGTCCCGTGGGCTCGTAATTGGTTCCCCGGACGCTGAACCCGAGGGGTGCGACGGCACGGAGCACATCACCTTCTTTACAACTGACATCTAACAGTACTTTGCCGGATACGGGAATGTCAGCGAGCAGGTCAGTGACTGCTTTGATGAGAAATGGTGCGGCCATTGTCGATCCTATCTCTTTTTCGACTGCGGAGCTGTTGTTCGATTGTTGTAAGGAACGCCTCTGCTGGTTCCAGTTGAAGCTGTACACGTAACGCCCGCAGCCGATCTACTGCAGGAGAAAACTGTTCAAGCTTGACGAGATCTTTTTCCGTCGTCAGCAGTACATCACATGAACCACTGTCCTGGACAAGCTGCTGCCAGTCTGAGTGCGTATAGCTGTGATGGTCAGGAAATTCCACCACCTGCGTAAGTTCTGCCCCCTGTTCACGTATACTGTGGTAAAAAGGTTGGGGATTCGCAACCGCTGTGACTGCTATGACACGCTTGCCGGACAGAGCAGATAGAGGCTGTTCGAGCCATTGACCGTGAAGCACCTGTACAAGTACAGTCGGCACAAGCTCACCGGAGAACATTGGTATGGCGTGTGAATCCAGTTGTGACAGGAGGTGAGCAGGGAGGTTATTTTGTCCTTGCGTTCGTTTAGTGATGACGACGGCGTCCGCCCGCCGTATCCCACTGAACGGCTCACGAAACGGGCCTGCCGGGAGAAGCCAGGTGCTGGCTGCTTCCTGCGCAGAAAATAACACGACCTCAACATCGCGGTGCAGGCGGCGATGTTGGAATCCGTCGTCAAGAATGACGACATCAAGCACAAAATGCTGATGGGCAAACATGGCTGCCGCGACCCGATCGCGGCCTGCAATAACAACTCCGGGGAACCGCCGCGCGAGCATAAAAGCTTCATCTCCTACCTCAGCAATAGTGGCTAACGGAGTACCGTTGCGACCAGCAAGGATAGGGCTCACCGCCGTACCTTTATAACCACGAGTGATGATTCCAACTGAATATCCGCGTTGCTGTAGAGCCTGTGCAAGCCACAGTGTGAGCGGTGTTTTGCCGGTCCCTCCCACTGTGAGATTGCCAATACTGATAACCAAGAGCGGCACACGGACAGTTGGCAATATGCCAAGGTCATAACTAACGTTTCGAGCACGGACGGCAAGAGAAAAAGCAAGGGAGAACGGTGTGAGCGCGGTCCATCCGATTCGCGACCACATGCTTTGTCGCCGCCAGATACTCTCGATGAGGTGATGCACGAAAAACATAACTTAGAAAACAATGAAGAGTTAAGAGTTAAGAATGTAGAATATAGAAGAGAGCCTGTATCCGAGAGTTGAATTTTCCGTTGTCATTTTTAATTCTTCACTCTTAATTCTTCATTCTTCATTATTTCCTCTATTGTCCGTTCAACTGCTCCTTGGCTACGACGAATCACTGCGAATGCTTTATGGCCGGTTTCCTCTCGTAAAGATGCGTTGGTGAGCAAGGGAAGTACGGCGTGCACGAGACTTTCTTCATTGTTGATTTGGAATCCTCCACCTTCACGCATCAATTCCTCTACCACAGTCGTAAAGTTCCGCGTATACGGACCGAAACACACCGGTACGTGCGCCAGCGCTGGCTCAATCACACTATGTCCCCCTGGCCCTTTGATCAGGCTCCCACCAACAAAAACAAGGCTTGCAGTGGAATACAACGAGGCTAACTCACCAAGGGTGTCTAATAGGAACACTTCAACCTCGGAGGTAGAGGCTACAGTCTGGCTGCGTTTACGATAGCGATAACCCTTAGCGTGGATGAGATGTTCGACTTCAGCGAAACGCTGCGGATGGCGCGGAGCCAGTACGAGCAACAACTGGGGGATTTTACGTTGCAACTGACGATAGGCATTCAGTAGTATCTCTTCTTCGCCGGCATGCGTGCTGGCTCCGATCAGTACTGGTCGATTAGCTAGGCCGGCATCAGAGAGAATCGTCTGTCCTTGAGAGACGCTCTCGGCAACTCCATCAACCTTGAAATTGCCAGTGACGACAACTCGTACAGGGTGCGCTCCAACGCTAATGAGCCGGTCCGCATCAGCTTGCGTTTGCATACAACAGAGAGTGAGGTTCTGAAAAACAGGTGTAAAAAGCGGAGAGAGCCAGCGATAACGAGCTACGGCCCGCGACGAAAACCGACCACTGACCAGCACGGTAGGGATTTCCCGTTGTGCTAAGGCGGTAAGAAAATTGGGCCACATTTCGGTCTCGGTAAACAGAAATACTGCTGGTGTGATGTACGCGAGCACTTTCTCTACAAACAGCGGATGATCAAGCGGAAAGTATATTACCGCGTCAGCTTCAACTATCTTTTCCTGAGCTGTCGTATACGCGGTCGGAGTGAGGCAGGAGAGCAGAAGTGGATGATCAGGATACTCCTCTTTGAGCCTGTGCAGAAAAGGGCGAGTCGCGAGCATTTCACCAACTGACGGTGCATGGAGCCACACTGGGGCTTGTCCGTGTAGGCGTTCAATCACATCTGAAGGAAGTATTCCTAATCGCTGCGAGAGCCCGAGACGGTAGCGAGGGCGCATCGCTAGAGCGAGGGCCGCGACCGGGAGAGCCACGATGGCGAAAAATGTGATGAGCAGATTGTACAGAAACAATGACATGGAGTTATGAAATGCTTCTTACTTCAGACTTTAAGAGGGTAACACGCTGAATTTATCACCCTGAGCCTTTCGATAAGCTCAGGATAAATTCCATGAAAGGTCTCTCAGAGAGATTCTTCGTGCTGCTCAGAATGACAGAAGTGAAGGGATACGTTGTGAAGTGTAAGGATACCCTCTTTGGTTTAGGACCACTCATCGTGGCGGCAAAGGTTGTGGAGTGCCCGCAAGTACCGCCTCACCAGCTGCCACCGACTGCTTGGCAAAATAATTGTCAGCTTGCGTCGTGATTCTGATCAACTCAGCTTCCAGTTCTTGGCGTTTTTCTTCCACGACCTCTTTCGTCGCATCTGGTGGGACGTGGATAGGTGATCCGACAACGTACAACACACGACTGAAGGGAAAGGGAATCAGCAAGCGATCCCAACTTCCTACGGTTGTTTTCCACGCCGCACTATAAGTGACGGGAAAAATCGGTGCTCCAGTAGCACGCGCCAGTTGAAGCACGCCAGATTTCGCTTGATAACGCGGACCGCGAGGACCATCGGGAATGACAACGAGATCATATCCCTGGTGATAAGCGTCGAGCATCCCTTTGAGCCCACCCATCCATCCGCGCGTCGATGAGCCACGTACTGCGCTGATCCCAAAGCGACGAATAACGCGAGTAATAATTTCTCCATCACGGTGTACACTATTCATGATACAGGCTATTTGGCCCCGATATGAGAATAGCATGAGCAAAATCCTGCTATGCCAAAAAGCGAGAATCACTTGCTCTCCACGCTTCCAATGCGACAATAATCCTTCGCCGCCGACCTGCCGCTTATGGGTTGTCGCTCCCAGTAGACGCAAGACACAAAAGGCAAGAAATGACCAGCAGCGTATCTTGATCTCTTCGACAAACGAGAAGCGAGGCTGGGGTGTCTCAGGCTGGGGTGGTTTCGTAGAACTGAAGCTCATATAGCTTGCGATACTGTGAGTTACGAACAATGAGCTGTTCATGGCGCCCTTGCTCGACAATCTGACCGTTGATCAGAACTGCAATCCGATCGGCTTTGTGGACAGTCGAGAGCCGATGAGCGATGACGAGGACCGTGCGACCGACCATCAACCGTTCGATAGCCGCCTGTACCTGTCGTTCTGATTCATTATCGAGCGAGGAAGTCGCTTCGTCGAGAATCAAAATCGGTGCATTCTTGAGCAAGGCGCGAGCGATAGCTAGACGTTGGCGCTGGCCGCCCGACAACGTGGAACCGAGTTCGCCAATAATCGTGTCGTACCCGTGTGGAAGATCCATGATAAAGTCATGGGCATAGGCTGCTTGCGCTGCAGCAATGATATCTTCCATCGGAATATCCGCCATGCCGTAGGCAATATTCTTGCGGACAGTATCGTTAAACAGGAACGTTGACTGCGACACGATTGCCAGTTGCGAGCGCAACGACGCTAGCGTCACATCACGAATATCAATGCCATTAATGGCAATCCGCCCCTTTTGCACATCGTAAAAGCGGGGAATCAAGTCTGCTATTGTGCTTTTCCCGCCACCGCTGGGACCGACTAACGCGACGACCTCGCCGGTGCGAATCTCCAAGGTAATGCCTTGCAAGACCCACTCTTGGCGATAGCGAAAATGAACGTTGTCAAAGCGGATTCCTTGCCGAACCCCTGTGAGTAGTTGCGCATCCGGCCGGTCTTCGACCTCGCTCCGTTCGTCGAGAACCTCGAATAAACGCTCAGCTGCGGCTAGTCCGGTCTGAATCGCCGCACTCGTACGTGTCAGATGTTTGAATGGTTCATAAAGGAGAAGCAGGGCCGTGAGAAAAGCAATGAATTCCCCCTGGGTGCGTTCACCGACGATCACACTTTGGCCGCCGTACCAAACCACCGCTGCGATCCCTACCGCAGCAACGAGTTCAACCATTGGTGGAACAAATGCGCGTACCCGTCCAGCTTTCAGTGAATGGGAGAAGAGCCGCTTGTTTTCAGTCGCGAAACGCTGGTTTTCGTACGTCTCAGCCCCAAAAGCCCTTACGATACGGCTGCCTTGAATAGTTTCTTGCAAAAGAACTGTGAGTGATCCTAGCGAACCTTGCCCTCTACGACTAGCGCGACGTACCTTCTTGTACATTAGGGTCAGAGGCAAAATTGTTACCGGGAAGACGATAAAGGCCAAAAGGGCAAGAAACCAATCTTTCACGAACGCAACGATAATGAGTAGAAGGAGGGAGGTTGTATCCTTCATAATTGATGCGGTGGCTTGTGTCAGCGCTTCACGGACGAGTGTTGTGTCATTCGTCACGCGAGAAAGGATGGTTCCTGTAGGGTTGCGCTGAAAATAGCTCAGCGAGAGTGACTGTACATGCGCATTCAGGGCGTTACGCAGGTCGGCGACGATGTGTTGTCCGACATACTCGATCAAATAGGCATGACCAAAATTCACAACTCCGCGGAAGAGAAAGACTCCAACGATAACCCACGGCAGAAAGCTCAAGGCATCGAGATTCTTCTGAGCAAAGATGTCATCGAACACATGCTGAACCACAAACGGCAACACGCCATTCGTCGCACTAAAGAGCAGCATGCAGAGGATTGCCGGAATGAAAGCCGAAAATAAATACGGTCGGAGAAATGGGAGCAATCGACGGTAGACGTTCATTGAGGAGAATTAAGAATTAAGAATGAAGAAGTGAAGAATTTCTCAAGAAGAAATTCTTTTTCTTATCAATTCTTAATTTTTCATTTTTCATTCTTCATTTATGAGTCAGCATTTCTGCTACAAGTGTAGCAACTCGCTCAGCAGCACCACCCCCACCGAGCCGGCGGCGAACTTCGCGTAATCCTTCCTGCGCTACGCTATACGCTTGTGCATCGGTGAGCAACCGCGTGGCCTCAGTAGCAATGCGTGTGGGAGTGACTTCCCCCTGGATGAGTTCTGGGACCACCCGCCGTTCGACGATCAGATTGGGCATGCCGATAAACGGAACGCGTACCAGAAAACGTGCGAGTGCATACGTAAACGGCGCTAATCGATACATAATGACCATTGGCCGCTCGAGGAGGGCGGTTTCTAGAGTTGCCGTGCCCGAAGCAACAAATACGAGGTCAGAAGCATGAATAAGATTGTAGGTATCTCCTTGAATGATCTGCACTGCAGAAGGCTTGACCTGTTGCTGTAACTCTTCGGATTTGAGTGTGTCTGCGGCAGCAAGGACAAATTGATAGTCATTACCCAGAAGAGCTACTGCACCAAGCATTGGTGGGAGCAGGAGGCGCACTTCCTGTGAGCGGCTGCCCGGAAGAAGGGCAATCGTCCGACGCTGTGGATCAAGGCCATACTGTCGGAGTGTGTCTTCACGTGACCGGGTAGGATGCACGCGATCAACCAGTGGGTGACCAACAAAATCAACTGTGCAGCCATGCGACGCGTAAAAGGCGGGTTCAAACGGAAAAACGGCTGCGAGTCGATCCACGCGCTTGGCGATGGTGTACACACGTCTCTTACGCCACGCCCATACTTGTGGGCTGATGTAATAAAAAACCGGCACGCCTGCGTGTTTGGCTACCTTCGCAAGACGGAGATTAAATTCGGGGAAGTCGATCAGGATAAGAAGATCTGGGGGATCAGTTCGGAGTATGTGTTTGAGTTGGTGATAGGTGCGGATCAATGCTCCTACTTTGTCGCGCGCTTCGACCAGTCCCATACCGGCGATTGTGGCACTATCAACTAGCGTTTGCATTCCTGCTGCACGGAGCGCAGACCCTCCAACTCCAAAAATCTTAAGACTCGGGTCTTGTCGCTTTAGTGCGGCCACGAGATCCCCACCATGCAAGTCACCCGAGGCTTCACCGGCGACGAGAAGGACCTGTGCGGAGCGAGTGATACGTGTTGCGGGTTGTGGGTTGCTTAATGAGTTCAAAGTTCAAAGTTCACGTTCCACGCACTACGGTATTTCCAGACAGGAAACAATCCGTTCCGCCATTTCTAACGCTTGTAGTCCGTCTTCTCCACTTACAATTGGCCTGCTGCGATCACGGACCGCTTGCAGGAACGCGCGGATTTCCTCTTCAAGTGCATCCTCTCCTCCGACTTCGCGCTCCTCGAAGGTAATGTTGGGGAGCGTTCCTGGTTGCGCGCCGGGTTCACGTCGGCAGATGCGAATACGATGTTCGCCGTAATCCACTACGAGGTAAGTGTCCGGCTGAAACACACGCATCTTCCGCTCGCGTTTGAGCGCAACTCGACTGGCAGTGACATCAGCGATACATCCAGAGGCGAAACGGAGCCGTGCATTAGCAATGTCAGGTTCCGAGGTTAACACCGGAACTCCAAAGGCTTCGATGGATGTCACCGGAGATTGGACTAAGCTTAGAATAACATCGAGATCGTGAATCATCAGATCACGCACGACATCAACGTCGGTTCCGCGTTCAACAAATGGCGCAACGCGGTTGCATTCGATAAATCGTGGCGAGGTGAGAATCCCGCTCAGAGAACGTAGTGCAGAATTGAACCGTTCAAGATGGCCGACCTGGAGGATACGCTGCCGTTGGGCGGCGAGTTCGACAAGTGCACGTCCTTCGACAGCAGTAACGGTCATGGGCTTCTCAACGAGAACATCGATCCCGTGCAAGAGAAAGTCACGAGCAACATCATAGTGGAATTGCGTTGGCACTGCGATGCTCACGCAATCGACCTGGCCGAATATCTCGCGGTAATCCATCAATGCTGTGGTGTGACATTCCGCAGCGATTTCCGCTGCACGGGTTACATTGGTATCGACAATCGCGACGAGCGCGACCTCTGGCTGAGTGGCGTATTTCTGGGCATGGAAACGACCAAGGTAGCCGACCCCGACGACGCCAACGCGGAGTGCAGAGTGGTCATTTTTTCTTATATCTTGCTGGATCACAGTCTGGGGAAGTTAGCACATCTCTTTTCTGTCGAAAATATTCATATTTCCTGGGTAATCCTGAATGCGCAGCATAGAACAAGAATCTCTCTGTTTCTTTTCTCCAGAACGTAAAGAGAACGGAAGACTGTCGGTTATTTTTACAGTTGTTTGTGTAAGTAAAATTTCTCTTAAATCAATGTTTTTCTTTTATTTTTTATCCAATTTGACTTTGATCCCGCTTAACCAAACGTCGGAAATCTTGCCAGATACGACATCCGACAGAGAAGAGCATCCTTATTTCTTGTAAGACCCAATAAAGCAAATTTCTTTGTGATATTAAGGACTTATCGTATTATTCGAGAGGTAGAATACCAGAGACGTTCATTTGGTGTAATTTTTGCTAGATTGAATAAAAGCCATGGTTGAAGCAATAGTGGTCGTTGGCCAAATAGGAACTGAATTTTCTATACCCCTATATGCCAGAAGACGCTCATGAGTTGAGGCAAGGTATCATTCGTACGAAGGAAGGGTGTATGCAGCGCTGCAAATGGTTTCATGGTGTACTCACATTCGTGCTTGTTTCCTTCTTTGCCAGTATGGGCGCTGCCCAGGCGGCCAATTTCTCTTTTACAGGCATTTTCACTCAGGACGACGATGTACAGTTATTCTCATTCGTCGTTGGGGCTCTGTCGACAGTCACCCTGCTCACGTATTCCTACGCTGGGGGAACTAATGCCGCGGGCGCGGTGATTCCCGCTGGAGGATTCGACCCTATCCTGGCACTCTTTGATAGCACTGGAACATTTATCGATGACGAAAATGACGATGGCGTCCTTTCCCGACGTGGTATAGACCCGACGACTGGCGTGAGATTCGATTCGTTCCTCCAAGCCGCTTTGGTGGCTGGGACCTATACCGTGAGCGTCATGCAATTTGACAACTTTGCCACTGGCCCAACTCTGGCGGACGGTTTTGATAGGCAAGGCGAGGGAAATTTTACCGGGGTAGATTTTGGCCCTGGTTCTGGCTCGTTTTTCGATTTCGACGGATTCCAGCGGACCAACGCCTGGGCTTTTGACATTCTGAATGTACAGCAGGCGACCCAACAAGTTGTTCCAGAGCCTGGTTCATTGTTGCTATTCGGCTCAGGTTTAGTTGGTCTTGCACTCTGGAAACGAAAGAAAACGGCCTAGGCTGTTTCTTTCCTGCTCTTCAGCTGACGAAACGGCGACCTCAAAAGGCCGCCGTTTTTATTTTTGCACTTCCCGGCCTTTACGCTTTGGCGATTACCTCGTTGGCAAACTTTTCCATCTGTGGGTACAACTCGCTGTCAAATTTTGCTCGGGGAATGAAGCCAGGCGCAAAGGTCATCAGCCGATGGACGCCCGCATCAGCAAACTGTTTCACGACGTCAAGTGTGAGTTGGAGTCCGGGTTGGGGTGCAATGGTAATCTCAATTTGTGAAAATGAGCGACCCGCTTTCTCGGTCAACTCTTTCAACAGTGTAAGTTGGGGTTTCAGTGATTCGGGTGTATAACGAAAGCCGAACCAGCCATCGCCTAATTCAGCGACTCGCTTCAGGGCGGGACGGCTTTCCCCACCAAAAATGATCGGCGGATGCGGCTTCTGGATGGGTTTCGGGTTGAACCCAACCGGCGCAAAACTATGGAAGCGACCTGAGAATTGTGGCGTTTCGTCGCTCCACAGCGCTTTCATCATCGCAATAGATTCACGACTCCGTGCTGCACGGTCCTTAAATGACATGCCTATTGCATTAAACTCGTCTTCACACCAACCAATGCCAACCCCAAACAAGAGTCGTCCTTGAGAAAGGACATCGACGCTGGCAGCCGCTTTGGCGACCGCGAGAGGATTGCGCAGTGGGAGCACGAACACGCCTGTTCCGAGTTTTATCGTCTTTGTACTGGCCGCAACGAAACCGAGTGCGACGAAGGGATCATGCAGGGCCGCACCTGGGCCGCCGGGAAATTTGCCATCAGCAGAATATGGGTAACGGCTGGTGATGGTGACCGGTACCGCGAGATGTTCAGGAATCCATGCCGATTCAAATCCGAGCGCCTCAGCTTTTTGTGCGACCTGTACTAATAATTCTGGCCGGGCAGTTGAGCCACTACCAACACCACTGACTGCGAATTTCATAACGCCTCCTTCTTTTGTGAGCGAAAGGACTATATTTTTCTTCGCATACGGCTGTCAAGGAAACTTGATCCCTGGAGCGAAACCCATTAGGGTACCCTCTCACTGTTACGGCTGAAGGAGTGCATATTGTGCCCTTAGACTATCCCCGCCTACGGTATATCGAAGCAGTTCCTATCGAAGAAGGAGGCCGGACACGGATGTATATCCGTGATCCATTGAGCTACGCTCAGACCCCACTGCTGTTGCCCTATCCAACCTATTTCATCATTAGTCACTTCGATGGGCAGCATTCGCTGGTCGATATCCAAGAAGCGTTCGCCAAACAATTTGGCCAGATTCTTCCACGTGAACAGATTCACGATCTCGTGTGGCAGCTCGACGAGTACTACTACCTCGACAGTCCACGATTTGCTGTGTTCCAAGGCGAAATTCACGCGGCGTTCCGACGGTCGTCTATTCGTGAAATGGCCCATGCGGATACCTGTTACTCATCGCAGCCAGAGGTGTTTCATGAGCAAGCCACTGCTTTGTTCACCGGAGCTGCAGGACCGGGCATGCCAGACGTTGGCAACGAGTCGCTTCCGCCAGTCCGTGGACTGATCGTTCCACATATCGATCTGCGAGTCGGTGGGGCAGCGTACGCCTGGGGATACAAAGAGTTGGCCGAACGATGCGATGCTGAATTATTTATCTTACTTGGAACGTCGCATTATGGAGCCGAGGATCTTTTTGTCGGGACCGACAAAGATTACAACACACCGCTCGGTCCGGTAAGAACTGACCGTGAGTTTATTCGTTCACTCCAGCAGAATTATGGGGAAGACCTCTTGGCCAGTGAGATCATCCATCGTACCGAGCATTCGCTGGAGTTTCAGTCGCTGTTCTTACAATACGTCTTCGGCAAGACCCGCGAGTTTGCGATCGTTCCCATCCTCGTGACCTCGTTTCATCACATGATTCTTACCAAGACATCGCCAGCCGAGACCCCACGTGTTGCCACATTCCTTAATGCGCTCAGAGAGACAATTGCACAGTGTGGCAAGAAAGTCTGCTTTGTGGCGGGAGTCGATTTTGCCCACGTGGGGCAAAAATTCGGAGATAAGGAACCACTGACACAAGACTTTCTCAATTGGGTGGAAAGTGAAGACCGGCGACTGATTCAGGCGTTAGAGAGTGTTGATCATGCGAATTTCTTTGCTGAGATTGCCAAGAACGGTGATCAACGTCGCATCTGCGGCTTTGCGCCGATATACACATTCTTACATCTCGTCAATGCGAAACAGGGCAAGTTATTGAAGTATGCCTATGCTGAGACCGCACCGCAGTCAGCAGTGAGTTTTGCCAGTATGGCGTTTTATTGATGCTGAGATTATGCAGCCTGGCTAAACTCTTCAAGGATCGAAAAATTTGTGGGGTCGTTGCAAAAATAACGACTAGCGAAAAAGGCGTAGTGTAGTGTACGAATCTTTTGACGTCTGATTTAAGGCCGGCCTTTTGCCACGCGCAAGCTATATCTCAACGAGCCCTATGACTGACAAAGATTTGAGCCCTGCGCCTCGTAATACTCACACTATGAAACCGGACACGTCGACTAAAGCAAAATTCCTTTTTAACGTGATTCGTCCCTACAAGCACATTGCCATTTTGGTGATTGTCTTTTCTATTCTCGCCTCTGGCTTCGACGGTCTCTCCATTGGTATTTTTGTGCCGCTGTTGAGTAGTGTGCAAAACATGCAAAACACACACGATTTGCCGGGTGTTTTTCAGTGGCTGGCCACGTTCTTCAAGCCCTACCAGGTCGAGCACCAAATTTATCTGGCAATCGGTGTTGTGGTTGCCGCGAGCCTACTCAAAAATACGTTCTTGGTGATAGCCATTCGTTTAGGTCATTGGCTATCCACGCGCCTGCTGGCAGATTTGCGCCTGCGTGCCATGCGACTCCTCCTCACTGTAAGTATCGCATTTCACCATAAATCTCGTGCCGGAGATCTCATTGATCGAGCTGTGTATAACCCAGCGGGGGTAGAACTCGCCCTCAGATATTCCATCGAGTTTATCGCCAATATGTTCACGTTCCTTGTGTTACTGCTCCTGCTGTTTCTCTTGTCGTGGCAGCTCATGGCAGTCACGGTCTTGATAGGCATCGTGTTTTTCGTGTTTATGCACCGGCACACGAAGAGCCTTTCGCGTTTGGGAAGAACGGCAGCAGCAACCAATCGTGAGGTCGTAAGTGCCGTACATGAATCGCTGAGTGGGATTCAGCTGATCAAATCCTATAGCCAAGAGCAGCGCTACTTGTCCTGGATAGGGAGGCACATTGAAGCGAGTCGCAAAATAGAGAACCAGCGTCGGTTCAAAATCTTTTCAATCCATCCGATCACCGACGCATATGCAACCATTGCGGTTGCCGTCTTATGCGTTTTTGCCTTGCATCTCTACAGGATGGACACGACTCTCATGCTGACACAACTGCTTCCCTTTATGTATGTGCTGCTACGCATGGTGCCGCTCTTGAAAATCCTCAATAACCAACGAGTGGAGATTATTGGACAATGGCCTCAGGTTGGCTTGGTCTATGAATTACTCCGGGAAGATAACAAACCGTTCATTCCCGATGGGAAAAACGTTTTCCCGGGCGTTCGACGCGAAATTCAATTCCGTAATGTGACATTTGCCTACCCTGGTCACGAGACGCCAGTGTTGCGAGACGTGAGTTTCTCTATTCCTGCTAGCAAGATCACCGCTATTATCGGTGAATCTGGCACTGGGAAATCGACGATCGCGCATTTGTTGCTACGCTTCTATGACCCACAACAGGGAGAAATTCTCTTTGATGGTGAGCCACTGCCACGCTTTCAACTTGAGTCCTATCATCGCCAGATTGGGGTTGTCAGTCAGGATACATTTCTCTTTAACAACACTGTTAAGTATAACATCGCTTTTAGTGCAGAGGGCGTACCCTCGGAAGAACATATTATTAACGCGGCGAAGAGAGCCGGAGCGCATGAGTTCATCATGGAATTGCCCAACGGCTATGATACCTCTATCGGCGATCGTGGAGTAAAGCTCTCCGGCGGACAGCGACAACGGCTCTCGATTGCGAGAGCCATCTTATGTGATCCGCAGGTTTTGATCCTGGACGAGGCGACGAGTGCACTTGATGCGCAGACCGAGCGTCGTATTCACAAGGCAATTGTCGAGCTGAGTCAGGGGCGAACGGTAATAATCATTGCGCATCGACTGTCAACGATTAAAAGTGCCGATCAAATTGTCGTGTTGAAGCACGGACAAGTCGCAGAAGCTGGTCCCGCTGAGAAGTTATTCGAACAGCACAGTGAGTATTATCGCTTGGCCAGTTCAGGATAAGCGAGGCAAATAGGCCCAACCTCGATTGCACTGATTACACTGCATAGTTCAATCCAAAACTCATGCGTGATCGTGAAATACAGTCGCTTCGTTTCTGAGCGGTGACGCCGCCTGTATAAGGAGCAATTCGCAGGGAAGGGATGAAACCGTGAGCCTTTATCTTTCTTTATAACTAATCCGGTAAATCGCGTCGGCTTGGTCATCTGACACCAGAAGCGCGCCGTCGGGCATGACCAGAACGTCAGCTGGACGGCCCCCTGCACGCCCATTTTGTAACCAGCCGTCAGCGAAGGTTTCGTATTTCACCGCGCGGGTTCCTGTATCATCGAGGCGAACCAATGAGACTCGGTAGCCGATCGGTTCGGAGCGGTTCCATGAGCCGTGTTCGGCAATGAAAATCTGGTTGCGATACTCCTGTGGAAACATGGTCCCGGTGTAAAAGCGCATGCCGATGGCTGCGACGTGCGGGCCAAGCTTCTGCGCTGGTGCGATGAAGCTCGTCGCATTTGCGTTGGCGGCCAAATTCGGGGTCAGGAATTTCGCCGGCATGACAATAGGGGAAACCAAAATGCAGCCCTTGTTTTGCCGCGCGGTTGAGTTCGTCTGGTGGTATGTTCTCCCCGAGCATGTCCCGTCCATTGTCGGTGAACCACAACTCTTTTCCGGTCGGATGCCAGTCAAACCCGACCGTATTGCGAATCCCGCGTGCAAAAACCTCGATATTACTGCCGTCCGGTTTCATGCGCAGAATGGTGGCGTAAGGCTCCTCACGTTCGCAAACGTTACAAGGGGCACCGACGGGGACATACAGCAAACCGTCCGGCCCAAAGGCAATAAACTTCCAGCCGTGCCACCGATCACTGGGCAGACTGCCATTGACGACGACTGGCTGCGGCGGCTTTTCAAGCTGGTCCTCAATCTGATCGAAACGAAGCACGCGATGAATCTCTGCGACGTACAGCGCCCCATCGCGGAAGGCCACGCCACTTGCACGGTTTAAGCCTGTGGCGATGGTAAGGACTTGATCTGCTTGATGATCTTGATTGCGATCAACGACAGCAAAGATGCTTCCTGTATTTGAGCCGACAAAGACCGTCCCACGTGAACCGAGTGCCATCTGACGTGCACTAGGAACATCATTAGCGTAGACATTAATAGCAAATCCTGGTGGCAGTTTGATGGCATCAAGGGATGGTGCCCGCCGACTGTACGCGAGCACGCCCGACAAGATGAGCATGAGCACTAGGAGGAACAACAAGCGGAGTGAAAATTTTCCAATATTATTGTTGACGATTCGCATGACACCTCTAGCCCTTTATTCTTCCAGATTCAGGGCGGTAAGAAAATCTCTCCTGCTCAGGCTTGATTCGCTTTTTGTTCGCTGGCATAACTACTTCTGGAGGTAGTTATGATTTTGACCCGGCGACAAAAGGAAATGTGGGACTACTTACAAGAACATATTGCAGCCCACGGCTATGCGCCGACACTCGAAGAGATCGGCGTGCACTTTGGTCTCTCTTCGCTCGCAACCGTGCATAAGCATCTTACCAATCTTGAGATGAAGGGGGTGATCACCCGCAAGTGGAATTTGAGTCGTGCGATTGAAATTCCGGTGCAACGAAAGTCCGCTGAATCGATCGAACTCCCGCTCCTTGGCCGAGTTGCAGCCGGGGCACCGATTGAGGTCATCGAGACAAACGATACGCTTTCTGTACCAACAGAGTTTGTTCGTCGCTCACACGCTGCATTTGCCTTACGAGTAAAAGGCGAATCCATGATTGAAGAGGGCATCCTTGATGGCGACTATATCGTGATTGAACAACGACCGACTGCGCAAGCTGGAGAAACGGTGGTGGCGCTGGTGAATGGTGAAGCCACAGTGAAGAAGTTCTTTCCTGATCGCGGCGGTCGCGTGCGGTTACAGCCTGCCAATGCGCAAATGCAACCGATTATTGCACGCGGGAAAGATGTAGAGATTCGCGGGGTGGTGGTGGCGGTGCTGCGGAAGTATGGAAAATAGGGGTTGGGGGTTAGGGGCTGGGGGCTGGTTAAAAAAGGGACAACTTCTGTGGATTCTTATTCTTCCCTAACCCCCAATCCCCAATCCCCAATCCCCAGAGTTTTCTCTCTCTACCTCCACATCCCTTACTGCCTCGTCAAATGTCCTTACTGCGACTTTAACGTCTATGCAGCAAAGCGATGGCCGGAAGAACAATATATTGACGCCCTGTGTGCTGAATTTCGTCATTACCTCACTCAACCTCCCTGGGACGAACAATCTATTGAGACGATCTACTTTGGTGGGGGCACCCCCTCATTGTTCGCTCCGGCTTCTATCGAGCGGTTCCTGAACTATGTGGCTGAGCATTGCTCTATTGTTCCAGAGGTAGAAATCACGCTCGAAGCCGATCCAGCTTCGGTCTCGTACGAAAAACTCGCAGGGTATCGCGCCATCGGTGTGAATCGTCTCAGCTTCGGCGTGCAATCATTTCAAGCTCCAGTACTCAAGACGCTCGGCAGACTGCATACGGTAGACGACGCGCAGAATTCTCTCTCCTGGGTACGGGATGCAGGATTTCGTAATGTCAGTCTTGACCTCATATTTGCCGTGCCAGGGCAGACCCTCGACATGTTAGCCGACGATGTCGCACAAGCTGTAGCGTATGCACCAACCCACCTGTCTACTTACTGCCTCACCTATGAAGAACGCACGCCGTTCTTTTCCATGAGAAAGAAAGGCAAGCTCCAAGCGGTGAGTGAAGATGAAGAAGTCGAGATGTACGCTCTGGTGCAAGAGCTATGTAAACGCGCCGAATATGACCATTACGAGATTTCCAGTTTTGCGCGACCTGATTTCACCTCACGTCACAACGCCAATTATTGGAAAGGGATCAGTTATCTGGGGCTGGGAGCCGGTTCGCATTCATACGCGAACGAACCAGACTGGGGAAAACGATGGAGCAATGAGCGTAGCCCACGACGCTATATGGAGAAGGCGGTCCTTCCTGGTGATGCAAAGAACGCCGAAGAAACGCTGACCCGCGCACAGGCAATGAGTGAATTCGTTTTTCTCAATCTCCGTCAGCTCGAAGGATTTCTTCCCGCGGCTTTCGCTGAGCGATTCGGCGTAGATTTGCGCGAGACATTTCCGCAAGTGGATACCTTGGTTACTGATGGTTTACTGACACAGGATGAGGGCAAGATAAAGCTGAGCGAACGAGGACTTTTCCTTGCTGACTCGATTTTTGCGTCTTTTTTTTAAGATAACCGATTTATACTGACCGCCCAAAGTGCTGATACAGCACTTCCATATACGGACCACAGGGGCGACGGGCTTTGAAGAAATCGCGCGCCTCCTCTAGTGTCATGTTGTGATAAGCATGTAAGTAGGCAATGGCGAGCGTAGGCGCACGATTGCACCCGGCATTGCAGTGCAGGAATGTCGTATGTGCATCCTGTGCCAGCGCATGTAACTCTTGCAGGGCAGAAGGAAGAGCGACAGCGAGGCTCTGACAATTGAAATCAGCGACTGCTGTGCGACGAAACTCTACCTGATGACGCGCACATTCGTTTCTTAGTGTATGCAGGGTAAGTCCTTTGGCTTGCAGGTCGTCATTGTCTTGGAGGCTGAACACCGCCGAGATGCTGAATTCTTGTTTCAGCCAAGCAATGTCCTCAACGCGTGGGTATTCGCCGACAAATAAGGTCGGAAGAATTTCGCTGACCTCCGGTCGACGGCCACGGCTATCACCTGTTGCAGGAGTAAAGGGATTGTAGAAATCGGACATGGGGTAAGGTAGAGAAGCCTCGGAATAGCGTCAAGAGAACTCGGCCCATACTTCCCTTGCCGTCATAGGCTTGTCAGTGGTAAGACATTTCCGATAAGAAAAGTAAGGCTCGCTAAGCGCTGACCCTGCGGGGCAGTAACTCTTCAATAAGGAGGATTTCCGATGAGTGCTGAGAATGAAAAACTAGTGACTGATTTTTGTCGAGCATGGTCGCGGCTGAATACGGACGAGGTTCTTTCATACCTCACGGATGACTGTTTCTATCACAATATTCCGATGGAACCCTGGTTGGCAAAGCGGCCATTCGCAAGTTTGTCGAACCTTTCCTGAAGGGCGCGCAGGAAGCACATTTTGAGATTAAGCACACCACTTCAGCCGGGAAGGTCGTCATGAACGAACGGGTTGACCGCTTTGTCATGGGACCGAAGAAGATCGAGCTTCCAGTTGCTGGCGTATTTGAGATCACCAATGGTAAAATTTCTGCATGGCGTGACTACTTTGACCTGGGGGGCTTCACTAAACAAATGGGCTGATGAGTCGATGCTTTGCTGAGGGAATAAAATCGCAGCTACATTACTGACGCTAACGTTACGTACTGGAAAGGTTAACTATGGAGAAACAATTGATTCCTGGACTCGAAGGTGTGCCGATTATGGAGTCGCAAGTCGGCTTCATCGACGGCCAAAAAGGCGTGCTCGAGTATCGGGGGATTCCGATCGAGACGCTGGCAGAAAAAAGCACCTATGAAGAAGTGGCCTATCTGTTGTTGTGGGGCAAACTCCCGAGCCGCGATGAACTTGCCAAATTCGATCACGATCTGCGTACCCATCGGCGGATCAAATATAAACTGATCGACTTAATCAAATGCTTACCAGAAAACGGCCATCCCATGGACGCCCTGCAAGCAGCGGTCGCGGCGTTAGGGATGTTCTATCCTGCGAAAATTGACGCAGCTGAAGCTCCCCCCGGGAACAGATGTTCTGAGTCAAGAGAAGCACTATTGGTCGATTATCCGCCTTATTGCCAAACTGCCGACGATCGTCGCCGCATTTGAGCGTATGCGCCATGGCGACGAGCCGGTGCGTCCGCGCGACGATCTTTCTCATGCGGCGAACTTCCTGTGGATGTTGACCGAACAAGATCCCGATCCGTTAGATGTCCACATCCTCGATGTGTGCCTGATTCTGCATGCTGAACACACGATGAACGCGTCAACGTTTAGTGGACTAGTCGTTGGATCGACACTGGCTGATCCGTACACTATGGTGGCGTCGGCGATTGGTGCCCTCACTGGTCCTTTGCACGGTGGAGCCAATGAGCAGGCACTGAGGATGTTTCGGGAAATCAAAACGGTTGAGAACGTACGGCCCTACATTAAAGGCAAGCTGGAGCGCAAAGAAAAGATCATGGGTGTCGGGCATCGGGTCTACAAGGTGAAAGATCCACGTGCATTTGCTCTTCAGGGCTTAGCGCAGCACCTCTTCAAAATGAAAGGTGAGCACCCGCTCTACAAAGTTGCGCAAGAAGTCGAACAAACGATTAACGATCACGTCGGTGCCAAAGGCATTGCCTCCAACGTCGATTTCTATTCTGGCGTTGTTTACGACAAACTCGGCATTCATATTGATCAGTTCACGCCGATTTTTGCGATTGCCCGCGTTGCCGGATGGTTAGCGCACTGGGCAGAACAATTGAGAAATAATCGTATCTTCCGGCCCGATCAGGTCTATACTGGCACGCACGACCAGCCGTACGCAGCGATTGAGCAGCGGCGGTAGGTGGTCTTACGGTCAAGGCAAGTCATTCCCTCTCCCTTCGGGAGAGGGCGAAGGTGAGGGGAGCCAACAAGGAATGTCATTCTTTTCCCCTCATGCTGCCTTCTCCCGGTAGCCATGTCTGCACAACGAGTGCCAAACACTATTGGTCTGTGACTCGTTTGAAGCTGTAGGTCGGCCTTGATCTCTTTACGGTTATCTCTTTGCTTTTTGTCTTTGTACGCCTTTCTGTGCGTTGCGCTTAGCCGGATTTGCCTTGCGCCCACTTCTCCGTGATTGTGACGTGCCACGTTGTTCCGTCGTGCGTCTCAGGCGGTGAGCGAGCACCCGCATAACCTGTAGAGCAAAGTACGGCATCCGTTCCACCAGCAAGATAAACTGTTCTTCATCGATCGGGAGCAGTTGGCAGTCGGTTTTGGCGATTACTGAGGCGCTACGTCCTCCCGCATCGATGAGTGCCACCTCTCCTACGACCCCTCCTGGTTCGACTGTATCAAGAAGTCGTCTCCCATCCCGCACTTCAACCGTTCCCGCTTTCACGACGTACATGACATCACCAGGCTCCCCTTTTTTGAGGATGACCGTACCGGCGGGAAATGCCTGGTACCCTTCCATATTCGGAATGTGTTTGAGAACCGTCATTCTGTGTTCCTTCCTCACCGTCCTCTTTAGTAATTCTTGATTTCTACTTTCCTTTTGTCTTAATCTCCGCTGCGTTCACGCAATTGAGCGGCATCTCTCCCTGCCGCACGCGGTTGATGTTGTCTGCAACCTTTTTAGCGATTCCTTGTAGACTAAGGTCTGTTGCGCCGCCGACGTGCGGTGTGGCGATGACGTTATACGAGAAAATCTGATCAGTCGGGTCAAACGGTTCGTGCCAGAAGACATCGAGTCCGGCACCAGCGATGCGTTTTTCTTTGAGGGCCGCGACAGTCGCATCGTAATCGAGCACCGGGCCACGGGCAACGTTGATAATGAACGCACTCGGTTTCATGCAGGCATACTCAGCCTGACCAATCATGCCACGCGTTTCGTCATTGAGCGGCGGAGCGACAATGACAAAATCCGCTTGCTGTAACACGGTGTGCAGTGCATCAAGTGCTCCGTGAAAATCGACCGGAGCGTCTCCTGCTTTTGGACCACGTTTCGAGACGGCAAGCACTTTCATCTCGAATCCGCGCAAACGTTTGGCCAGCTCTTGTCCAATGCCACCAAAACCAATAATCGCTGCTGTGCGCCCTTTGAGGGCAGAGCCAAACGGAGTGCCTAACTTACGTTGCTGTAAGGCTTCTTGCGCTTGTGGATAGCGACGTGCCAGAGCCAACATGAAGAGCAATGACAATTCTGCGACTGATTCGGCATTCCCTGTTCCCGCACTTGGCACATTGGCGACGTAGACGCCGTGCTTGGTAGCAGTGGGAATATCGACCGTATCTAGCCCAGCACCGTACTGCTGGACCAGCTTGAGACGTGGTGAACTGATGGCGTCAGCGGTGACAGGTGAGACGGTAGGAATCAGTACGTCAGCTTCACGCGAGGCCTCAACCACTTTCTCTGGTGCGCAACAGAGAATTTGATCCTCTGGAAGTTCCCGCTGCAGAATAGCCATGATGGAATTCAGTCCTTCTCGGCAAAAATAGATTTGCATAGTTCTGTCCTTTGTCCCTTGATCCTTCAAGCGAGCTGACCAATAATGCAGCCGCGCTTCACATCAACCAATATAAGGAGACACGATTATGGATTACAGCCGTTATCACTACCTTAGTGTCGAACGCAAGGACAAGGTGCTCGTTGTTGCTCTGAACCGCCCTGAGTCGCTCAATGCGATCAACGCTCCGCTGCACACGGAGATTTCGCAAATCTTCGCTGACATTGCCCAAGATAAAGAAGCCGAAGCCGTGGTGCTGACAGGAAAGGGAAGGGCGTTCTGCGCTGGTGGTGACATTAAGTGGTTTCAAGATATGACCACATCACAACTCGATGCGCTTTTTCTCGAAGCCCGCAAGATCATCATTGATATGCTCGAAGTCGAGCAGCCGATCATCGCTGCGGTGAATGGCCCAGCGACCGGTCTTGGAGCGACACTGGCGTTATTCTCTGACGTGATTTTCGCCGCGGATAACGCCAAGATTGGTGACCCGCATGTGAGAGTGGGTGTTGTTGCTGGTGACGGTGGCGCCGTGATCTGGCCGTGGTTAGTTGGTGCTGCGCGTGCCAAAGAGTTGTTAATGACTGGCGACATTATCACTGCCGCAGAAGCTGAACGCATTGGGTTGGTGAATCACGTTGTGCCAGCCGATCAACTAATGGATAAAGCAATGGCGCTCGCGACACGGTTAGCCAACGGCCCAACCAAAGCGATTCGTTGGACAAAAGTGTCGGTGAACAAAATCCTCCGTGACACGGCAAACCTCGTGCTTGATACTTCGCTTGCGTTGGAGAAGCACTGCTTTGTCACTGAAGATCACAAAGAAGCGATTCGCTCGTTCGTCGAGAAACGCGAACCGAAATTTACGGGGGTAAGATAATTATCGGGCTGACACCGTAGAGCTCCTCAGCATTCTAGCAAAGCGAAGAATCTCTCCTACACTTGTAAGGAGATGTTTCGCTTCGCTCAACATGACAAGATCGATATGTTTCTGAATAACCCTTAGATACGGAGAAGAGACGAAATGCATCTGACCTCCATCGACCGCCCTGTCAGCATTACTATTGGTGCACTGCTCATCGCTTTTTACGCTGCGGTGATCATTGCCTGGGATTTTGTTGCGCCATTTGAGCGCCCATATGCACAGGGACCAGTCAGTGTTGTGCTGGGTGTGCGTGTGTTCGGCATCTGGGCGCAATTGATGCACGCGCTGCAACTCGTTGTGGCATTAGCCTTGGTCGCTGGCTTGTGGACCATGCAGCCGTGGGTGTGGCAGCTCACACAATTTGTTGCTGGCTATATGCTGCTCTCGACCACCGTCTGGGTGATGCTGTATCAAGAATTTTCGCGCATCAAGTTTGCCTTCTTTTATATTGTCGTCGTGAACTTGCTGCTGGCTCTCATCTTTCCACATCGGGACAAATTTGTTTCTCGCTAAATCAAGCCACAAAAGATTGACCTAGCAGACGTGTCATCCTAAGTGCAACGAAGGGGCTCTCAGAGAGATTCTTCGCTCCGCTCAGAATGACATAACTTAGGAGTCACATTCGTGCGAATGTCATATGGTTTGCTTTAACCTGAATTCCCGCCTTCGCAGGAATAACGTACTGCTATAGCCCTTGCCCTGTCCAAAGAAGCGCAGTAAGCAGTCCTCTGCGGAAAAGAACAGGGGAGGATATGGATATGGCCGATCAGCAAACTGCGATCAGCAGCTTTCTCGATTTTTCTGGCAAGACAGCACTAGTGACCGGCGTACTCGACGAACACTCGATTGCGTGGCCGATCGCCAAGTATCTCAACGATGGTGGTGCACGAATTGCGCTATCAATTCAACGCAAAGCCGTGCGTCGCATGATGGGCAATGTTGCTAGTCAGCTCAATAACCCACTCATCGTTGAGTGCGATGCGAGCAAAGACGAGGAAATCGAGCGCATGTATATTGAGGTTGGCAAAGAGTTCGACCATATCGATTTTCTCATTCACTCAATTGCCTATGCACCACCGCAATCGTTCGAGAAACGGTTCGTAGAGATCGCCCGTGCAGACTTTGCCCTGGCGCTCGATATTAGTGCGTACTCGTTGATCGCCTTAGCGCGTGGTGCATTACCGCTGATGAAAAATCGAGGTGGTTGTATTCTGGCGATGACCTATTTTGCTAGTGAGAAAGTCATTCCTGGCTATCAGTTGATGAGCACTGCCAAAGCGGCACTCGACAATATCATCAGGAATCTTGCATTTGACTTAGCGCAGCATCGTATTCGGGTGAACGGACTCTCGCCGGGGCCAACAGCGACAAAAGCTGGCACTAGTATTCCTGGCTTTTCTATCATGCAAGAGCACATGAAAACTTACGCGCCGTTACAAGATGAGATTCTCAATTCTGATGCCGGCAAAGCCGCGCTCTTCTTGTGTAGCCCGATGGCGGCGAAAATCACTGGCGAGATTATTCACATTGATGGTGGCTACAACATTCTGGGGATGACGATAAAACGGCCGACGTAGGAGGCTCGTGTACCTGTTCCTTATCCATACGAGCCTCCTGTAGTTGTAGTGAGTGATTACCGATTTTCTATCGCGGATCGTTTGGTAGGCTACGCTGGGTAAAGCCCACTACCATCCCAAACGCTTGGTCCGGTCCGAGGATGATCGAATCTTTCCCTTCAGGTTCAGGCCGCATGTGTTTGCTCTTTAGGAACTCCTGCGCTTTACTCAGGTTATTTGTTTTGAAGACCAACGAATAAATGCCCTCACCATTCTTCTCCAGATCCTGTCCCTCTGGCGTGGACGGGGAATGAGGCAGAATCAGTTCGACAACCGTATCTTCACCAACTGCGACGAAGGAACTTTTCTTGCGGCCTTGCACTTCTTCTTCATGGATCAACTTTCCGCCGAGGACATCACAATACAAGCGCTTCGCTTTGGTCATGTCGCCGACGACTACACCAATATGCGAGGCACCTTCAATCCCCAACGGATGTTCCCGCCACGGGACATTTGACCAGTTCGGTTCAAAACGGGGATCTTTGGCGAAATCACCATTCAGAGCAAATTCTAACTGGCCAGGCGTTTCGCGCGGATGGGTCCAGATCGCGTCCATCTTATGCGGAGGTTTGACCTGGGTACCAACGATGTTGAACAGGCGTAAGTTTGCTTGATCGAGCTGGGCAGAGATTGCCTCAACATCATCGACATACCAGGCGATAGAATGGAAATGCTGACCGAAGCGATCGTGGAATTTCTTGACTGACAGATTGCGTAGGTTTTCTCGCTTGGCCGGTGTCATAGGTTCCATAAGAACTTCACCAATCACGAGGAGTGACGCGTCGCGTCCTGCCAGCTTTTCGTACCCTTTGTAGAAACGTTTGCACGAAAACACGTCGTCGTACCAGTTGTCGACGGCATCGAGATCGTTCACAACATGGGTGAGGTGAAACAGTTTACCTATCTTGAACATGGTCGCCTCCTTTTTTAATCACTACAGCGATACGTTTTGAGTTGCCACTGTGCCATGTTGTGTGGGTTCTCGACAAGGTGAGATCGTCACTTCGGTGTCTCTCCTGATCGTTGTATTTTTCCGTAGGATGTTTGCCCGTGTATTTCTCTAAAATTGGGTAGATTACTTGCAAGATTAGGGTACTTCCTTCAGTTACACACCTTCCTGCCGAGTTTACAAATGTGCAGCATCCAATGAGCGCTTGTGTCAGTCGAGACGGGGGTGTGGTGAGAAAAACTGCAAGCTGCTGTCTTCGGGGCGTTGCACGATGGTGGAGTTAAGGATGGCGACAGGGGCGTCCCCGTCGACATTCTTCAGTGTGGTTCCGGGTATTCATAGATAATAGCAATAGTCACTATAAGTGATCTTTTTAGGACGATTAGGAATTGTGCATGGGTAGTGTTCCGCACCACTCAGACCTCGTCGAAGAATTGTGGCGAAGGTATGATGTCGAGAGCAACAGTAGCCGGAGCGCTCTGCGGAGACTGCGCATCTGCTGGAGGACGTGGGCATGGAGCACGGTTGTCCACGGCACCAAACTCTTGAAACGAACCATCGATGTGTGTGTAGCCGGTACGCTGCTCGTCTCTCTTTCTCCCTTGCTCTGTATTGTTGCTCTCGCAATTAAGCTGACCGACGGTGGGCCTGTCGTTTTTTGGCAAACCCGTGTCGGGCGGTGGGGATGGGAATTCCCCTTCCCGAAGTTTCGTTCGATGGTCATGAATGCAGAGCAGCTTCAGGCTGACCTGCTGGCACAGAATGATCACCAGAAAAGCATTACCTTCAAAATGAAAAAGGATCCGCGGGTGACGTGGATCGGTCGTATTATTCGTAAACTGAGCATCGACGAACTTCCACAACTATGGTGTGTACTGAAGGGAGACATGTCTCTGGTCGGACCTCGCCCCTCCCTTCCGCACGAAGTTGCCCAGTACAGTCTTGCGGATCGGCGTCGGCTCGATATCACCCCTGGTTTAACATGCATCTGGCAGGTGAGTGGGCGTAGCAACATTGCGTTTCCCCAACAAGTCACACTTGATATCGAGTATATCGAGAGTCAGAGCATAAAAACCGACATCAAAATCCTCCTGCGCACGATTCCTGCCATCCTCTCCGGCAAAGGAGCTTACTGATTGGAGAATCAACTTCATACTCCTCCATATGAGGTCGTCGACAGACTGTACCCTATCGAGACTGCCTCGTTTGATTCTCCAGGATGGACGAAACGTCAGCGCCTCAGGCGTTTCTTCTATCGCATTTATTGGCTCATCCTGGTTCAAGCAGGAGCAGCCATCAAGCGGACGACCGATTTCTGTGTTGCTTTGGTTCTGTTGGTCGCGTTCGCCCCGCTGTTCTTTCTTATTGGTATAGTACTGAAAGCGCACGGGGCCGCTATCTTCCGCTCAGTTGCGAAAGTCGGACGCTGGTGTGAGTCATTCTCTGCCTACGAATTTTCTACGCCAAATAACTATGTCGGGAGTCTGCTGCGGGCAGGTAAGCTCGTGCACTTACCTCTCTTGCTTAATATCCTCAAAGGAGACCTCTCCTTTATCGGACCACGTGCTGTCGCACCAGGAGAGCTGTCTCCTCGTGAGCATGTAACACGTGCACGGTATGACGTGCGTCCTGGACTGGTCTGTCTCTGGTGGGTTCGCAGCCGGGCGAATATCAATTATGAAACCGAGAGTGAGGCAGACCGAGAGTATGTCGAGAATCAGACTGTCGGGGGAGACGTGGGTCTTGCCCTGCGTGCAGTTCCCACCTTCCTGTATGGTCGAGGTCTCTCCATAGCTCCAGATCGTGTCAACCTCCTGGGCATCACGTTGCACAACCTGACGATGAGTGACACTGTGGAAACGATAAAAACAATGTGTGACCAAAACGAAGCACACAAGGTCTACTTTGTAAATCCACACTGCGCCAACATTGCATACCATGATCCCGAGTATCTCCAGATCCTTCAACACGCGGACCTCGCTTTGGCTGACGGCATTGGCATAAAGATCGCCGGTAAACTTCTTGGCCAGGAAATTAAACAGAACGTGAATGGAACAGATTTGTTCCCACGGCTCTGTGCTGCGCTATCTCACACGCAGCACCGTGTGTTCTTGCTTGGCGGACAACCGGGAGTTCCGGAAAAGGTCCAGCAATGGATCAGCGACCATTACCCAGCGGTAGCCATCTGCGGATGGCATCACGGCTACTTTTTGCCCACTGAAGAACACACCGTCGTTCAGCAAATTGCTGACTCCAAAGCAACTTTGCTCCTTGTCGCACTCGGAGTTCCCCGACAAGAAAAGTGGATTCATCGCCACCTCGAGGCTACCGGCGTCAAGGTCGCTCTTGGTGTTGGTGGGCTTTTTGATTTCTACTCAGGTCGGATTCCACGTGCCCCACAATGGCTACGTGAAGTTGGGGGAGAGTGGCTCTATCGCTTGTGCCAAGAACCCCAACGTATGTGGAAGAGATACATCGTTGGCAATGCGATGTTCCTGATACGACTTCTTCGCTATCGAACCAACGGGGACTGATGTCACTATGAAAGCGCTCCTTGTCGCCACTGGGTATTGTCCCGACAATCCGTTGAACACATACTCTCCGGCCCTTCTCCTCCCACTTGTTGATCGTCCTTTTATTCAACACGTTGTTGAATTTCTGGTTGATCAAGGAGTGAGTGAATTTGACTTTATCCTGAGCCATTTCCCGGAGAAGATCGAGCAGTTTCTTGGGGACGGTACTCGCTGGGGCAGTACATTTCGTTTCCACTTGGCCAGAGAGGCGTCGCGGCCGTTGTCGGTCATTAAGGCGTTACCTCTGGGGAATGCAGAAGAGTCTATTCTCCTGGTTCATGCTGATCGCTTGCCTCAAGTGCTCCTTGCGCAGACCAACCCGTTGCTCACGAAGCAGCGTGGCCCTGTTGTCTATTTCTGGCTTAATCAAGACGATGCTCCTGACCAACAAACGCAATGGACGGGGTGGGCCTGGCTATCTGGAACTGCGCTGACTCAACTCGCAAACGAAGATGATAACGCAAGGTTTGCCACGCGGCTCTGGGCGTTAGGGCACCAGCAAGGAGATTAGTGGAGGTACCCAAACCGCTTAGTGTCGAGTCTTGTAGTGAACTGCTCATTGCGCATCAGGCTGTCCTGGCAAAACAGTTTTCCGGCCTCAGGCTCAAAGGTCGAGAGATCGAGTCTGGGGTATGGGTCTCGCGAAACGTGCGGCTCCATCCGACTGCCCGCATTATTCCACCCGTCTATATCGGCGAGAACTGTTGGGTGGAAGAACATGTTCAACTCGGACCTCATGCAGTACTCGGACGTAATTGTGTCATCAATCCTCAGTCAGCAATCATGCAATCGGTTGTGTTACCGGGAAGTTATGTCGGAGAAGGCCTGGAACTGGCTGACACTCTTGTCGATCGCAACCGTTTGGTAAACGTTCGGGTCGGATCTGAGGTGACTGTTCTCGATGATTTCATTCTTGGTAGCTTACTCGACCAAAGTTTGTCACAAAATGTCCAGGCATTTCTCTCTCGGGCAGGAGCTATTTTCTTACTCGCTGTACTGTGGCCAATACTGTTAGTGACAGCTCTATACCTTAAAGTGATACGGCACGGGCCGGTACTGTTTCGCACGGAAGTCGTACGTTTGCCTGTCTCACCCGGGCAGTCGCGCTGGAACACGTTCTGGTTGTGGAGTTTCTGCCCGACTGGGAGTATACACGCGACAGACGGGAGAGGACAGAAACCCGGACTGCGCTCTCTATTGCTGAACGTTCTTCCTGCGCTTGTCAACATTGCCAAAGGGGAGTTGCACTTTGTCGGTGTCACACCGCGAACGAAGGAGGAAGATCGACAAACTCCCTCCTGATTGGCGAGCCCTGTACCTCCAAAGCAAGGTTGGCATGATCACAGAAGCTCAGGTGCAGTATGGAGGAGTCACAAGCGATGATGAGCTGTACTCTGCCGAGGCGTTTTACGCGGTGCAGTCAAGTTTTCGCCATGATGTGAAGTTGGTTCTAGGCTACCTCAGGCGTCTGGTTAGAGGTGGTGAGGAGTCGTGACGTGAAGAACGGTTGGCGCACTGTAGTAGTTTTCGTCCGCCTGTACGGGATGAGATTGCTTCGCTCCTTGGCAGTCGCACGCAATGACGACTCTTGGAGTCATTGTGAGAAGCAGAGCGACGAAACAATCTCATCGGTGAACACCCAACACCAAAATACGCCCTGCTCTAGTATTCCCGGAGTTTGCTGGAGAAGAGGTCAGTCACATCGCCAATCGGCTGTAGCGTTTCTCTTCTTTGCTTACCTGTGGGCAATCGAGGGATGCACTCTCCACGCTATCCCTCCCGCTAACAACCTTGCCAATGGGCAGTTTTATAGCCCGGAGAAGCAGAATCCAGGTGAGCGAGTCCACGTGTACCGTGAAACCCTTGGTCCGGACCCTCAGTATTATGATGAGTCTCACCCCTATCAACGCTACGCAGGCTCTTCTCGCATTGCTTTTACTGATTCCGCCACAGACAAGATGTTTATGAGCGAAGCGCAAGAGGGGCTGACCGATGACCTTCCGTTATCACCAGGGGACCGTGTGCGTATTCGTGTTGTCGATGGTGAACTACTGAACGGCGATTACGAAGTGAACCTTGATGGTACCTTGCAGCTTCCCTACCTCAAGCCACATAAGATGAGCGGACGCACGATTCATGATGTAGAGCAAATACTGACGCACGCACTCGTCGACGAAGGTTTGTTCAAGAAACACTTTGTTAAGGTTAGTGTGCGGCAGTTATCCTGGGGGCCGATTCAGGCGTACGTTGCCGGGGCGGTTTTTGAGCCTGGGCAGGTACTGCTGAATAACCGAGAGGCTGAAGAACGTGCGCAGCAAGTAACACAAGCAGGTGGTGACTATGCGCCACGGCGTACCTTAACCGTGGCGTTACAGGCGGCTGGGGGGGTTCGTCCGGATGCAGATCTTCGTCGTATCGTCATTGTTCGCAGTGCTCGGTATTAGATTGCTTGATCTGTCAGGCATTATCCATGGAATAAAAGTCACAGATCCGCCGCTCGCGGCTGGAGATCAGGTCATTGTGGGCTCGACTGGAGAGTTTCAGCACTCCCTCGTGCGACCTAGCCAGATTACCCCACCAGGCATCGCCATCTATATGTCGAATTTGACAGTTCCCGCTACCGGAAACTCAGTCTCAGCCATCACCGTGATACGGCCCATATGCCATAGGACTACGGTTGCTCCAAGGAGCAGTCGCGGCCAACTTCGTAGGCGGGACACCTGCCACTAACGGGAGTCGCTATGTCGTCTTGGCGAGTCGTAATCCTCTCACGGGCAAGACTGAGGTTATCGAACGCTTGGTCGAACAGCTCATTCGCGATGCTCATCGAGATAAGTTTAATCCATATTTGCTCTCAGGAGACGCGATCCGTGTTACGACTCGACAATGACCAGCGTCCGCGATGTCGCTCGCACGGTCGCTGATGTTTTGTTCCCACTCACAATGCGGAGTGTGCTGCCCTAGGACAACATACTGGACGTTTCACATGAGAAGACCAGCCGGGAACAAGATGAAACGAAGCAAAGGCAGCAATCGCGTGGCAATGGCAGTGGCAGACGCGACGGCGAACGATTTCTCCTTCCTCCCCAGCATCGATGCCACGTCTCTCCGCCCAGCGCTGGCCAGACTGGATGTGCGTAGTTGGCGGCGTCCTCAGCGATATGGTGCGGCAATCGTTGGAACGATTTCTCTCTATGGCTTCCGGTTTTGTTCCTCCTCCGATTCAGAGCTCCGACGTATACCTGCAGATGGACGCTAATTCTCCCTGGTGCCGGGACTGTTCTTCGATTCATTTGGATAATCTTGGGCAGGCCGCAGCCTGAACCAACTCTCCGTACTCAGTTCCTCCCTTGACCCGAAGGTCACTTATAAAGCCATCGCCGAGAGCGAACCGGTACTCAATCATGCGGCGCAGGCAATGAATCTTAACGTCGAAACATTTGGTAAGCCCAAGATCAAACTCGTTGACCCGACTTCTCTTATGTACTTCAGTATTAAAGAGACAGTGCAGAACAGGCCTACCAGAAAGCGCTTGCATCACGGTATCACTACAAGATCAGTTGCAGCAGTTACGGATGACGAAACTCAACGACATGGTGACGTTGTCCGGCTCTTATTGCAAGGGTTTCAGAAAAAACTGGACGATACGCAACAGAATATTTGCCTACCAGAGTGACTCGAAACTGACATCACTCGATCAGCTGAAAGAACTGACAATTTCGATTGAACAACTCCGGAAAGAATTCGCACTTTTGCACGCCCAGTACCAACAGCAGAACAGCGGACGGCACAGCTGACAGACGAGTTTACGAGTATCGCCACAATTAGCCGCCGATACTTTGCTTCTACAAGCAGATCCACTCTTTCAACAATACCTGACCGACTATACTAAGGCTGAAACAAAGTTTGCTGAGTATAACGGCAAATGGGGAGCCCAACATCCTGAAGTCATCACGGTGCAGGGGCAGGTGCAGCAAGCGCGTAGCGCGATGCTCCAACGTGGCGAATCATTACTTGGACATCCTTTACTTGCGCAGGACGAACGTGTCCAGTTGTTACTCAGTCATGATGTCGATAAACGGGGCCAGTTGTTACAGGAACTTATCACAGCTGATGCTGAGAAGCATGGCGTTGCTGCCCAAGTTGATACCCTCCAGCGGACCCTACAAGAATTAGAAGGACGCTTACAGCAAAATAGTGAAGCTGCCGCTGGTCTGGCTGATCTGAACCGCCAGCATCAGGTTGCAACCGTCATCTTTACCTCCGCCCTGGCCCAGTTAGACCTAGGGAAATCCAATCCCTTTACCTCGTATCCGCTCGTGCAAGTCCTTGCTGCACCTACGCGCCCGAAGCAACCCGACTCCCTCAAGCACGTCCTGGCTTTGCTCGGGGCAACCTGTGGCTCGATTTTGACGTTGATTGGTTTCGCATCTCTTATGGCACCGCCACGTATTACGCCAGAAAATTTTGAAGAACGTGTAATCTGGTACGCGATTACCGGGACCTACGTATTCTATGCGATCGGTGCTGTCTATATTGTTGCACCTGTCCTTGCGTGGATACTGGTTCTGCGACTGCTGTCCGTTATCTGTGGCCGACGCCAACCGATCTCATGCTCCACATTGGGCGCCCGCCCATGGCGGTGTGGGTGTGGGTCATCGGCATGCTTCTGATGCTGGTGGCTCTAGTTGTAGGACATCTCAATTTTGAACTCGGGATAGCGAAGCTAATCAAGTCTGCTGTCGGCTGGGCCAAGGGATGGGCGCTGTTCGCCATCTTTCTGCTGGTTGGATGTCTTCCTGTACGTCCACAAGTGATCTACCGGGCATGTGCAGTGGTGTGTTTCCACACGTTGTTACTCTTGCCGCTGTTTATCGGCGCCTATCTACTGCATCTCCCGCAGACTCTCTATGTCTCCCCGTTAGAAATTGTAGGTGGACCAGGCCCCATGTTTTTCACAGTGATGCTCTACGAAGGAGATGCAGGCGGTGGAGTACGCTGGCTGTTCTTCACTTCTTGGGCGCCAGCGACAGGATTCGTTGCCAATATGTACTTCATCTTTGTCCTTGAAGAGCGACAGTGGAAATGGAAATGGGTGGGAATCACAGGAAGTGTCATCATGATTCTCCTTTCCAAGTCCCGTATGGCGGTGATCGCGCTGCTATCCGTGTGGGTGTTCGCCCGTCTCCTGATCGCTTAACGCAACCTTCGTTGTATTTTGCTACCGCTACGGCGTCGACGTTTGTTGGCCTCGTTGGCACTGAGATTGTCCAAATAGGAGAAACCCTCAAAGAAGCTTTTCGTGGGATGCGTCCGGCCTCGTCACGTGTGCGTGCGACCCTCGCGCGCATTGCTTTCGATCGTTGGCACGAAGCCCCAGGATGGGGCCATGGTATTCAGGAACCTGGTCCTCATCTCGTGGAGTTCATGGCGATCGGCTCACACCATACGTGGTACGGTCTCCTCTTTATAAAGGGAATCGTTGGCTTCGTTGCGCTCGCGCTTCCTCTGTTTGGACGTTTGTGACTCTTGTGATTCGCGCGCAGTCGAGCCGCTTAGCCTCAGTAGGTTTGGCCCTTCTGCTGATCCTCTTTTCTGTATACCTTTGGCGAGAATATCGAAATTTTTGGCCTATTTGTTCTGGCCAGCGCTGCTGATTATAGGCGCCGCGTTGAACGAAGAGATACCGAGTGCCACACTATGAAACCAGAAATCTTGCATGTCTTGAATGATCGGCGGATCGGCGGCATCAACACCAGTTAACCTGTCTCATCAAGTCTCGGCTGCAAGAGGAATTTCGTTTTTCCGTAGCCAATAACAATGAAGCAAAGACGCTCCTACAGCAACAGTCATTCGCCGCCATTATTGTGCATAACCCGTGTAATTGGCGCTCCTTGCCGCAGTTTCTTAACCTTAAGAGACACAAAGGTAAGATCCTCATTCATGAGCATCATTATTCCGGCGGTTTCGAACGCTGGAACGTGCCTGCCAAGAGCCGCTTTCGTTTTATGCTGAGGATTTTCTACCGCCTCGCTGACCAGGTGGTTGCAGTTTCACACGGGCAAGCGCGGTGGATGCTGGAAAACAAGCTTGCTGCACCTGAGCGGGTAGCTGTGATCCAACAGAGCCAAGTCTTGGACGAGCTATTCCAACTTCCTGTGCGAACGATCGCCTCACCTATGGTATTGGCAACGTATGGTCGCTTCGTCCCTGCCAAAGGATTCGGCGACTTGATCGAGGCCATGCGACGACTCTCTTCTCACACTCTACGTCTGCGCATTGGTGGCTATGGGCCTGAGGAAGAGACACTCAAACAGCTCGCACATGATCAAAGCAGTATTGAGTTTTGTGGCCTGGTTCGCAATCTTCCTGAGTTTTTAGGACAGTGTGACGGGGTGGTTATCCCGTCACGATTGGAACCCTGGGGGATTGTCTGTGTCGAAGCAAAAGCCGCAGCCAAGCCAGTCCTTGCGACAGCTGTCGATGGTCTCTCTGAGCAAGTGCAGTCCTGTGGAATGTTAGTATCATCGAGTGACCCAGCCGTGTTAGCACCAGCAATTACGCAATTCGTCAACACGTCACCTCAGCAATTACAGACCTGGGGCCAGAATGGCCGCGAAGAAACCCGTCATAGTTGGGAGACGTCTCTGTCTCTCTGGCAATCGCTGTTGTGGAAGATGGCAGCGAGGGTGTAGCCGTCTCGGAAAGTCCATTTCCAATAACTAAGAGGACACAAGTTGCTTCAGTTCCTTCAACAGCGACTTTCCAACCGCTTTGTCCGCAACATTGGCTGGCTTGGTGCGGCACAGCTGTGTATCCGCGTCTTTCGACTCGCGACGACGATCGTATTGGCAAAGCTCTTAACACCATACGACTACGGCCTCGCAGCACTTGTTCTTACTACGAATGAATTTGTCAATGTCTTTACCAAGAATGGGATTTGGGCCAAGCTTATTCAAGTCGACGCTGAACAACTCGAAGAGCATTGCCAGACCGCATTCTGGATGAATTGGATTGTGTATGGATCTCTCTTTGTTTTGCAGTGTGGAGTGGCACTTCCGGTCGCCTGGGTCTATAACGATCCTCAGATCGTGCTGCCAATTTGTACGTTGGCAGTGGTGTATCTGCTCCTGCCACCAGCACTCGTCCATGCCTCGCTTATCCAGCGCGAAAATCGCTTGCAGGTATTGGCAATCGCTAACGCGTTACAAGTGTCGAGCGACAATCTCCTCACCATGGGCCTTGCCTTCTTCGGGTTCGGATGTGGGCGATTATTCTCCCTAAAGTTTTGGTAACCCCGATCTGGGTCCTTATTCATCGGTGGAATCACCAGTGGTCCCCACCGAAGAGATTTACGTTAACCCGCTGGCGAGAGCTGTTTACGTTTGGTCGCAGTGTGTTCGGCGTGGAAATATTGACGACGGTGAGAGATCATGTGGACTATATTGTCGTTGGGTCTTTCTTAGGTATTCAAGCATTAGGGGTCTATTATTTTGCCTTTAATGCCGGATTAGGAATCAGTATGAGTGCGATAAATGCAATTGACTCGGCATTATACCCTCACCTGAGTGGTGCTCGCTCCGATCCCGACAAATTTCGCCACACATATCTTGGTAGTTTGAAAACGATTGCCTGGATTATTATTCCTCTTGTAACACTACAATCGAGTTTAGCGCCGATTATTGCCACTGGTTTTTGATCCCAAATGGATTCCGGCTATTCCGGTCTTAATACTCATTTGCTTGTCAGCCATACCGCGGCCGTTTGCTAAAGCTGCATCACAGGGCTTATGGCTGATCGATAAGCCACAGAGGGACGTTGCCTGGAACCTCGCTTTTACAGTTATTTTTGTCGTCGCGCTCCTCATTGGCGTGCAGTGGCAAATCTTCGGTGTCGCTACCGCAGTTTTGCTTACCCATGTGGTGATACTTCCTATATTTACAGTAGCCGCCAGTCGACACGTGCTTGCGGCGGCAACTAAGAGAACAGACGAGAGGTTTGCAGTGGCTGGGCTATACGTAATTTTAGGACAGAGCAGTCATGAACGTATCCAGGGGCGGCTGAACGGCTCACGTTCTTCCCTGAGGAGTCTGTCGAAATCATTGCCGAGCAAAAACTCGCAATTGCGTGGGTCAGTCACGATCCACCAATGTTATTCGGACCTGCATACCACTCGTCGACGGGAGTACGAGTCGTGACTGCCGGGCGCGTTGCTTGGGATGAACCTGATTGGCGACAGGCTGAAAGTTTGCATAAGTATACAGGTGGTTTGAGCAATCGCCTCCTTTTAGATCAGTACCTGAAAGGAGGGGTAAAGGCCGTCGAACGTCATAACGGATCTGCCGTACTGCTGATTTGGGACCCACGACAACAGACACTACATTTGTTGACTGATCATTTCGGCTATCACCCGGTGTTTCTCTATCGTGCTGAACAGGGCGTAGGGTGTTGTGATTGCGACGTTTGCCGATGCCATTGCTGCTGACAGGGCGGTACAAACCTCGCCAGACTATTGCTCGATGGCAGAATTCCTCAAAGAATGGCAGGCGACTCCACCTCACACCTATTACAATGAAATTAAATGTGCCGGAGCCGCGACTCATTGGAGTTGGAATCTGGTTACTCATACGTGTAGTCAACGTCAGTATTGGCAGCCGTTTGAGGTCGGTCATTCCCTACATTACAGGTCGCAGTCGACACGCTGAGAGACGCAATGACCAGCGCGATTCGCATTCGCACCTTGCCACGCCTTGCACCTATTGTCAGCTATACGAGTGGAGGATTGGATTCTCGACTCCTTCTCTTTGCGGCTGCCGACCCATCGGTCATGTACGGAATCAACCTCTACGATGTACCAAATCATGAATCGGCAATTGCGGAACAGCTCTGTGTAGCAGCTGGCGTACTATTACCAAGGCTTCGCGCGAGATGACGACTACTATCCACGATGGATGCAGCCAGGGGTCCGCATATCAGGAGCGATGTGGTCTTTGGAAGATAATCATTTTCTCGGTACCCGTGACTTTCTCCAGCAGCTCGGCACGCGGACAGTTCTTGCTGCGTGCACGGCAGATCTGCTCTTTAAGGGAATAGCGTTAGATCGACAGTATGGACCGATCATTGGGCGACAACTTCCTTACTATCGCTTCAGAACTCAACGAGCGGATAGCTTTTTGCCATACACAGGTTATCAATCTCCTCCTGCTCCAGCGGCGCTCGAGTCGCAAATCAAAGACCGAATCACAGAATGGTTTGCTGGCACGATGAATCACCACAAATCGGAACGAGATTGGTTGCAGGCGGAGGATCGACGAGTGAGACCAGCTTCCTATGCCTGCGCGCTGTCTGGGCAAATCATGTATCGCGTCTTTCCCTATGACTCGTTTTTTGCCGACCGTGCGATCGCTGAGTGTTACAGCCGTATGCGACCACAGTGGAAACTCAACGCCAGATTATGGGGACTCGTGGTGAGACACATGTGTCATGGCCCCATCATTGATGCGAATTTCGGTTGGCGACCAGGGGCTTCAGTGTGGGAAAAATTAATCGTCTATGGCAGAGATTGGTGCCGACGTCGACTCGGACTCATATCAAAAGGCAACTCACAAGAGTTAACCACCCAAGGATCGTGGCCCAATTTAAGCTGGTATGTTCGCAATAGCCCTACACTGAAGTCTATATTGGAGGCGGCATCCCACAACGATCGTGAACTCCTCACTCATGTTTGGGGACGTTACCCTGGCAGGTTCCTCTGGAAAAATGGGCGGACTCTCCTTATGATTTCTTCCGCTTAACCACATTATTGAGTCTATTACTGGAGTGTCCGTCGCGGAGAAGAGAAAAAAAACTTCAGTATAACTCAGACCCGGAAAGCGAGGGAGAGAGGAGAGGCGTATGTCTTGGAGACTGGACCCGTAATGTAAAAGAGGAGGTCCAATAGTGCTTCATTGCAAAAGATTTGCGGGATATATTGCCATTCCCTTTTTGGCTGATGAGGAGGGTACTTCCAATGGTGGTTGCCTATGTCGCTCCTGATGTTCCGAACCCAGGTCGGTTTTTCTGTATGATGTGTCCGGAATCGCCGTAGTGATGAGCCTTGATTCCATTACTTTCGTCTGGAGATGCAGAACTTAAGTTCCGTAGGGTAGAGAAACAGCTGTCTGTTAGGGGCAGAGGACGCCGATCTGTTCACAGATAAGTGGTTTGGGCGACATCATTCGTAATACTGCGTCCCTGAAAGCCGCCAATAATAGCGTGCGCGGCTGCTTCAGCTGCGTGATACATCGAGGTCGGGAGCACGCGCAGTAAATAGGCTGCAGCGAGCGTACTCAGGGTGCGCCCTGGCTCGGTGCCAAGAATAGACCAGTGGGTTGCTAAGGCTTGATTCACAAAATGTACTGCTGCCTTACCGTCCTTCAGGCGAATTGCTTGGCGACCTAAGTACCGTAACTGATAGGCACGTGCTAGGCGCTCCCAGGCGGCAACGAGCGCTGGTGCGCGCTTTCGCGTTTTCTCCAACATGGACTCCCATGACGCCAACTGCCGATGTAACTGCGCCGAAAGACCACCGGTGTTGAGTCGATAATACGTAAGCGCTTCAGGAATGCCCTCCATACGGAGATCTCAGGAGAACAGAATTTTAATCCAGCATTCGATGTCTTCAGACTGTCGGAGGTCTTCGTCGAAATAGCGGTTTTCCATCTCCCCATAACGACCATCCTGATAGCAAATCGCTTGTAGCGCCGCCCGGCGAATGACCGGAGCTGATCCGTTCCCGACTGGGTTTCGACACAAACAATGCGCGCTATCGATCCCGGTCAATTTCGGCATTTGATAGTACTTGGTGAGTTCTCCAGTCGGCGTCATGAATTGCGATCGGCTAAAGCTAATACCGACCTGAGGATTCTGATCCAAATGCGCGACGTGACGTTCGAGCTTGTGTGGATGCCAGGCATCATCTGAATCTAAGAAGGCAAGATACTCGCCCGCTGCATGGCGGATGGCTGTATTCCGAGCACCGGCCAGCCCTCTATTTTCTCGATGCACTATGATCTGCATTCGACTATCGTGAAAGCTGCGACAAATATCGATACTCTGATCTGGAGAACAATCGTCAATAATTAACAGCTCAAAATCATGAAAGCTCTGCGCGAAAACTGACTTTACTGCCTGTTCAATATAGCGCTCGACGTTGTACACCGGCATCACGACAGAAACTTTTATCATGATAACACTTTTTATGATAATTGAAATTTTACACAGCTTTGAGCAGCTGTAGTGAGATCACTGACACCCTCAGCTCTCTCTTCGGCAAAGAGTGTTGTTGCTGAACCTGCCACCCCTATTTTATTGGATCTCTACCGTATTGAGGATAGTAAATGAAAACCCACCGGCATTGAGAAAACCTCCCGTGCAACACGCATCAGGCGGCAGAGGCTTGTTTGTGTCCCAGTGCGCGAATAGCGTCTTCTCTTGTCGAGAATATCTCAAACAGTCGATGCATTCGGACTAGTTCAAATACGGCGCGTACGGGTTTCGTCAACGCGCAGAGTTTCAGGTCACCCCCGACCGCCTGCGTTTGCCGTAGGCACGAAATCATTGCTCCGATTCCGGAACTATCGACGAATCTGAGCAATCCCATATCGAGAACAACCTTGCAGCCGGCGTGAAGGAAAGGCTTTATGTCATTCTTAAATTGCTTTGTGTTCTGTGCATCAAGTACGTCGCCTGGAATTGTCACGATGGTGAAATCGTCGCACTGATCAACGACAAACTGCATGTTTATGATCTCCTTTCTCCGGTCTAACCTGTGGGTGCGGAGAATGTTCGGTTTGGTGGTCCTTCGCGGCAACAAAGCCATGAGCTGCCTTCAGTTTTCTTTACAAGTTCCTTATGACTTCACATCGCCATTTACGCAGTGAACTGTAGTGACGCTTTTTGGAGCATGTCCGCAAACCGGCAAATTCTGTCATTGCGAGACGCCCAGAGTGCGTGGCGCTCAGCATTAGGTAGAAACAGAGGGCGCATCCTTGTCCGTCATTCCGGCGAAAGCCGGAATCCAGTGTTTTGCTCCTGGATCCGGATCGCGGCTGGGTTTCAATGAACGAAGACATCTCTTAGATAAAGATTCTTTCTCGTTACAATCGGACTTCGTAAATGATTCGTAGTCAGAGCACTTTATCTCCTCCGCTGAGGCTGTGTTGTATGATCCTCAGTTGTGCGTTTGCTTTTTATCGTAATATGCCCGCTGCCCGATCTCGTCGATGCTCTTTTGTTCTTCGCTACTTTCCTGATGGCGGGATCGTTCCCATAGGCGCATGCGGAGCTGTTCCAGACTCTTGACGTCTTTATCCGCCTGCGCGACCTCCTGGCGCTTTTCAGTCCCTGAGTAGTCGATATTGCTCTCGGATGCGCTGCTATGCGTATTGAGAGAAGTCTCCTTGAAGTCTCACATCGAGTGCTGAAGTGTACGAATGTTGTGTGGTATGATTTAGGCTGAGTCTAATCGAAGGGCGGACATGACGATACTAAATCCCAGAATACTGAACTACTATGCTTCCACCGATATCATTCCGGTGCGCAGCGCCCATCTCACTAGCCCTGGGACATTATGAATGTCTAGTTTCTTCATGATGTTTTTCCGGTGAACATCAATAGTCTGCGGGCTTAACTGTAACCGCTGGGCTGCTTCTTTACTGCTTAATCCTTGCGTTAACAAAACCAAGACTTCTCGTTCCTTATTGGTGAGTGGCGAACCCTCGAGCCCCATCTCTCGGGGAGCATATTTGAGATAGACGTCCACAATTCTTTGCGATACTAACGGACTGAGATATACGTTTCCTGCGATGACGGCATCGAGCGCTCCTTCCAACTCTCGCGCTCCGCCCTGTTTCACGACATACGCTGAAGCACCGGAGGCGAGCGCCTGATACACATACGTCTCGTGTGTGTGAAGCGAGAGGATGATCACCTTAATTTTTGGCAAGAGGTTCTTGATCTTTCGTGTGATCTCAATGCCGCTGACATCTGGAAGACTGAGGTCCATTAAGACGAGGTTCGGCTTTAACTCTTCGATTTTTTCTAAGGCCTCTTCCCCAGTCTCAGCTTCGCCGACAATGACAACGCCGTCATAGTGTTCGAGAATTCGTCGGCAGCCTTGCCGGATTAAAGAATGATCATCAACAAGAAGAATGGTTGTATGCATCATAGAGGTACCGTGTGAAGCCGCGCGATGAGAAAGAGAACCGCAACTAGTATCGTCATCTCACGTCAGGACCCCGACCGTGGAGTCCCTGTCCAGCCGACAATTCCCTCGCAGAATCAGGAACGAACATCGGCTGTCGTTTTTGTTCACAGCTAAGCCCATCATCCGTCCAGACCCACCCATGGCAGCGCGCTGTCGCGTGACCATTGGAATCAAACTCTTATGATAAGTTCCACTTCACAATAAGACACTTGATTCTTTTCGGCTATCCAAAAAACTACTAACGGTGAACAGTAATGATCTTGTACTGCGGTTTTTTCTTCGTTATTAAGGGGCGCAAATTGCGTGCCCGTCTCTGCTCTAGCATTCTCGTTTCTTACATGCTCGTTTGTTTTCGCGAAACTCTGACCTCACTATAGCAGAAATCCGGTAGAATTAGAATCTAAAATTAGGTAGTTTATTTTAATCTTCGGGCATGTCTTAAATGTGCTGTGTACTCCACCGATGTCTCTCAGGTGGGGCGCACAAGTAATCAGACAGCAGTAAATTTCTTGGCATAAGTTTTGACGACTGTGCGTCTGCGCAGATCGTAACAACTACGCAGTAATCCGATTCTTGTAAGGGGAAGCATACATGGAGCTACACGTGACAGAACTCCTCGGTGGGGAAAGCGAGGAGAACCTCGGTGCTTCTGGTCCACTTATCGGCAGGAGCCAAGTCATGAGACAAGTGTTTGAACTGGCGATGAAACTGACGAGAAGTACGACCACCATGCTGCTCGGTGGGGAAAACGGTACCGGATTAGGATTGGCCATCTGTCGTGAAATCATCGACGCTCATCATGAGCACATTTGGGCGCAAAATAAGCCCACTGGCGGTGCGTGCGTTAGTTTTCTCTTATCTGTACGGCAGCCCCCACCGCCATCTGTATTACTGGAGCGAGCATGACCACAGTTCTAGCCATTGATGATGAACCGAAGAATTTGAAACTCATCCAGATGTATCTTGCCGATACGAGCTACAAAGTCCTGACCGCGGACAATGGTGTCGAGGGATGGAACATTCTCACGCAGGAGCGCGAGCAGATTAATGTGATCCTGCTCGACCGTATGATGCCGGTGATGGACGGAATGGAGTTCATGGTCAACCTCAGGAAGCAAGAAGAATTTGTGCACCTGCCGGTGATCATGCAGACTGCCGCGGCCGGGACGAGTCAAGTCGCGGAAGGAATACGCACCGGAGTCTTCTACTACCTCACCAAACCGTATAATGAAGACGTACTGCTCGCGATCATTCAGGCGGCACTCAATGATGCTGCAACGCAGAACACGTTGCGCGGAGAGGTCAAAAAATACCGACGTATGCTCGGGTTGATCAAACAGAGCGATTTTGTTTTTCGTACGTTAGAGGAAGCACACGACCTCACGGTGTTCCTTTCTAGCTTCTTTCCCGAGCCCGAACGGATGGTACTCGGCGTATCGGAGTTACTCATCAACGCTGTTGAGCATGGCAATCTGGGGATTACCTACGAGGAAAAGACCGAACTGAATAAACTTGGCACCTGGGAAGAGGAGATCCAACGGCGACTGGCATTACCTGAGCACGCTGACAAGCTTGTTCGCGTCCATTATGAAAAAGACGAAGATGAGATTATGCTCACTATAAGTGATGAAGGCAGCGGGTTTTATTGGCAGCAGTACCTTGACATCGATCCCGATCGTGCGACAGACACACATGGCCGCGGTATCGCGATGTCACGCTTAATGAGCTTTGACACTGTTCGGTACGAGGGGAGGGGAAACTCGGTCACGTGCGTTGTGCGCTGTGGATAACGAAGCCTAATGAGTCTTAACGATCAAGTTCGCAATGCTCTGGTAGAACAGGCTTCCAGCCTGTTTCTGTGGATGAGGACAGGCAAGAGGCCTGTCCCACCAAGGACTCTGATTACCGATTTCGTCTGGCAAATTTCATTTGCGTTGTGGTATCTACCGCATTGCCAACGTCTACAGCAAGCACCCATGGGAAACAGATAGGTACTGAATGAAGCACAAAGCGGGAGGGCAGCAGACCGGCGTAGGTAAATTCCTGCTGTACGGAGCCCTCTTCGAGGGAGCCGCCCTGTGTGCGGCCCTGGGGGTGGACTTCGTTGTGCGCGGGCTCCCTGTGCTCCCCGTTAGTCTTTTCCATATGGCTGCGCATTCCTTGCTGTGGGTCATTGCCGGCGCTGTCCTTCTGCTGGGTGGCCTCGCCGGATACTTCGGCATATGGAACGGTCGTCTCGGGCGCTACAATGCTGAATTGTCCACCGAGATTGCTACACTTCGCACGGAGATGATAGCACTCCGGCAGCAAATGGAGACGCTACGAGCAAGTGAAGACCGTTATCATAGTTTGTTTGATAATGCCTACGATGGAATGGTTTGCCTCACTACAGATGGCATCATTTTCGACATCAACCACGGACAGGAAGTCTTGACCGGCTGGTCGCGAGATCAGGTTCTCGGGCACCACTATAGCGAGTTTGTCACGTCTGCCACAGTTGCCCATGTGGAAGACCGCGCCCGCCGCTTGCGAGCAGGCGAGAAAGTGTCGTCGATATATGAGCAGGAAGTCCTGCGACCCGATGGGAGTATCGTCCTCAACGAATCCCGCTCCCGCCTGGTGCGGAATGCAAAAGGTGAAGCACTTGGGGTACTCGTTGTCTCCCGCGACATCAGTCAACGTAAACGCATAGAAGAACAGCTGCGGCAAAGCGAAGCACGGTTTCGCTCTTTGTGTGAAGCCTCACCAGTGGGCATCTTTCTCAGTGATTCATTGGGGAACTGTGTCTACACGAATACGCGTTGGCAAGAGATCTTTGGAATGACTTTGGCGGAAAGCTTGGGAGAGGGCTGGAGCCAAACGGTGCATCCTGACGATCGGCAGATGGTCATTGCGCAATGGCAAGAACAAGCTCAGGACGGACAGGAATATACCGAGGAATACCGTATCTTTACGCCACAAGGGAGCTTGCGGTGGGTCCGTGTGCGCACAAAGCCGATGGTCGCCGAAGATGGCCGGGTGATCGGTCATGTCGGGACCGTAGAGGGCATTACCGAACAGAAGCAGATCGAAGAGGTGCTACACCGTGCCTATGGCGAACTCGAACAACGGGTCCAAGAACGCACGCGTGAACTCGCACAGGCCAAAGAAATAGCCGAAGCCGCCAACCAAGCCAAATCCCAATTCTTGGCGAACATGTCGCACGAGTTGCGTACGCCGATGCATGCCATCCTGGGGTTCGCCAAATTCGGTCTCAAGAGAATCCCTCACCTCAGTGCTGAGGCGCAGAGCGAAAATCTACTCGAGATTCACGACAGCGCTGAGCGTCTCCTCAAGCTCATCAATAATTTACTTGACCTCTCCAAACTGGAAGCGGGACACATAGAGTACGACATGAACCCATGTTCCCTCGCAGTGCTGATTCAGGCCGTCGCAAAGGAATTGCAGCCGTTACTCGCCCAGAAACTGATAACGCTGCGGATTTACGACAGTGCACTCCTGCCCGATATCGAATGTGATGAGGAGCAAATGAGGCAGGTCGTGCGTAACGTCCTTGCTAACGCTATCAAGTTTACCGGTGAGCATCGTACGATCATGGTCGAGTGTGCCACCCTTACTGACGATGCGCAGACAGACAACTTCAAGGAAAGGCCGAAGCTAGTGAGTCCTTCCCTTGCCGAGCCCACTGGTTATGTGCAGGTGCGGGTAAGCGACCAAGGCGTGGGGATTCCAGAGGGTGAGCTGGAGGCAGTGTTTGATAAGTTTGTGCAAAGCAGCAAGACCAAAACTGGAGCTGGAGGCACGGGGCTAGGGCTGGCCATCTGTCGGGAGATCCTCCATGCCCATCATGGCCGCATCTGGGCAGAGAATAATCCAACTGGAGGTGCTCGCATTAGCTTTATCCTGCCGCTATGCCAACCTCCGGTGAAATCCGAGATCAAGAACGCAGCATGAGCATAGGGGTACGTGCAGTTGGCGCTGTGCACTCAGCACGTCAGCAGAAACAAATCCCATTATCTCCGCCCTTCGACTGTGCTCGATGGCGGAAAACGTCGAGACGAACAAGGAGATTCAGAATAGGCTTTGCGAGTCGTTGTTCGTGTTCTTTTCACGCTAGAGACCGCTTTAACGTTCTTCTGCCTGATCAACTCCTTTGCCAGCTGCTGTCCTTCCTAGCCTTGGATTCAGAATGACACATCCGGTGAGCTGTTCTTACGCCGTCTGATTTAGATAGATTATCGCACTTCTTGCTCGATTTCTGCGTACTTAGCAAATCCAGGAGCCCCCTGTTTCTGCCTCTACGCTTAGCGCTCCGTGTTATGGGGGCCCTGCAATAACGTACTCATATAAGGTCTTAGAAATCTGTACGCATTCTGCTTGTTTCTTCTTACTCGCATCTTCACTTCAGATTCGAATCAAACTCATTGCCCCAACTAATTCGGTTTCTATTTCGTGCTGACAACTCTCTCTTCGGCGAAGAATGATGCCACTACAGCTAGCTATCCATATTTTCTCGAACTTCCAGCCCTGTTCTCGGTAGAGAGATCAATGTGTGAGCCTGCCATAGACTATGAGTAAGGCGTTTGTACCCTCAGAGAACAATTTAAGGACGAACACAAACAGCCGAAAAATCTCTCGAAGTAGGGGTACCACTGCGGTGATGCCCCCACCACATCGACATCCGCTTCCTCATAGCCTCAGCCGAGTGTTGTTTGCGTGGGGACGACGTCGGGTCGCTATACTTTGATTGCCACCCGACGTATGCTTTGACGAAGGAGTAGTCTGATGGAAGTCCCCGGGTCTGACCCGCGCCCGGCCGCGCCCGCACCAGCTCATGTCGTGAGGCCAATTGCCCCCCTGGCGCTACATGTATTTCCTCCTGGTGGGTTTGAACCTGCTCACCCTTACTGCGAGTCTCTACATCCAGCGGGATTCCCGTGTGTATAGCGACACGGTAGCGGTGGGCCAACAGTGGGAACAGCGGAGCGATCAATATGCACGCCTTGGGCAGTTGGCGAAGGATCTCAATGCGCCAGGGCATGCGGTGCTTACTTCCCAAGATCCCGAGAAAGAAGCTGCACGTGCACGAAACACGCGTTCGATGCCTTCATTCAGGAACTTGGTCAGGCACGCCAACAAACTCAAAAATGACTCCGCACTCGCCCAACTCCTTTTGCGCCGCCAATTCGACGAGCTGCAATCCACAGCCATCACAATGATGGCAGAAGCTGATCAGGTGTTTGGCCATTTTGCGGTAAAGCAGTTTGATAATGCACGTGAAAGTGTGATCCGTTTGGACCGTGTATACGGAGAGATCACTGCCAGGCTCTTCACCCTACAGAGTGATGCCCATGTCATCCAGCGGGATCATTTTACCCAGCCCGGAGGCCAGACGACAACATTCAGGCAGCAGCACGCCGTAGTGATTGGAACGCTCACCCTTCTCGTGATGATGGCCACTCTCTATGGGTACCGGCTGGCCAAACAGGAAACTGCTGCCGAACAAGAAAAAGCACACCGACTGACTGCACTCGAACGAAGCGAAGCCCGCTTGCAACACATCGTCAGTAGCTTTCCGAATAACGTGATGTTCCAGTATCGTCAGACTCCGGACGGTTCTGCCGCATTCTCCTATGTCAGCCCGCGGTCGTCCATCGTCTTCGGGGTTGATGCGAGCGTTACGTTCAATAATCCGGCGAGCCTCGCCGATCTGATTCATACGGACGACCGTACGGCATTTGCTCATTCCATCAGTGAGTCTGCACGCTTGTTGTTACCGTGGCGATGGGAAGGTCGTATGGTGACTCGGGATGGGACCATTAGATGGGTACAAGGAACCGCAACTCCGCATCGACAAACCAATAGTGATATTTTGTGGGATGGACTCTTCGTTGATAATTCTGAACAGAAGCAGAGCGGAGAGACGTTACTCAAAAGTGAAGAGCGTTTCCGTCTCCTCTGTGCTGCCTCTCCTGTCGGTATCTTCGAGACCGATACCCGTGGGGTGTGCACCTATATCAACCCGCAGCTGTGTGAGATCGCCGGTTTAACGAGTGGACAGGCAAAGGACGACACGTTGACGAATGCAATCGTGGAGGAAGACAAAGCCGCAGTTCTGGAAGATTGGCAGGTCTGCGTCCGGGACGGGCGGAATTTTTCCCGTGAGTACCGTTACCAGCATGCTAGTGGCGAGACCCGCTGGGTTCATCGGCGGGCCGTGGCAGTGTATGGCGAAGACGGTCGCCTGCGCAGTTATGTGGGCACAGTCGAAGATATTACCGATAGAAAGCAGGCTGAAGCTGTCCAGCAGCGCTATCTCCAGGACATGGAGGAGGCGCGGACCCGGATTGAAGAACAGACCGTCTTCTTACAAGTACAAGCCGAAGAACTCAGCGAAGCCATGCAGCGTGCAGAGCAAGCGAGTCAGACCAAGTCTGAGTTCTTAGCAACCATGAGCCATGAGATCCGTACACCGATGAATGGTGTAATCGGTATGACGGGCCTGTTATTGGATACTGAGCTGACCCCTCAGCAACGTGAGTTTGCTGAAATCATCAAAGGCTCCGGCGAGGCACTCCTCTCGATCATCAACAACATTCTTGATTTCTCGAAGATCGAAGCTGGGAAGATGGAGATTGAGGTCATGGACTTCGATCTGCGGTTGGCGGTTGAAGAAACGCTGGAATTACTTGCGACCAAGGCGCAAGAGAAAGGCCTGGAACTCGTGCATCTCTTGCCCGCGGACGTTCCGACTGCGGTCAGAGGAGATCCTGGCCGCCTGCGTCAGGTTCTCCTGAATTTGGTGAGTAACGCACTCAAATTTACTGAACACGGCGAAGTCACTGTACGTGTGACGCGTGAGTATGACGTGTCTACCCTTACCCTGGTTCGCTTTGCTGTAAGTGACACTGGCATCGGCATTTCGCCAGACCGCCTTGACCGTCTCTTTCAATCGTTTTCTCAGGTTGATGCTTCAACGACACGTAAATATGGCGGAACAGGGTTAGGGCTCGCGATCTGCAAACAGCTCGTCGAATTGATGGGCGGGGAGATCGGTGTCGAGAGTACTCCAGGGCAGGGGTCAACCTTTTGGTTTACCATCCAGTTTGAGAAACAAACAGTTCACATGCAGAACCCGGTATTACAACCGCGTACAGACTTGCACGGTCTTCGGGTTCTGGTCGTGGACGATAACGAGACCAACCGTACGGTCCTCCACCATTACCTGACGAACTGGGGAATCGTCGACGAGAGTGCGGCAAATGGCCACCAAGGGCTAGAGTACCTGCAGGTTGCCCGTGCTCAGGGGCAACCGTATGATATCGCTATTCTTGACTACCAAATGCCAGGTATGGATGGACTTGAGCTGGCGCAACGCATCAAAGCCGATCCGCAGTTAGCCGGTCTCAAATTAGTGATGCTGACATCCATCGTCCAGCGTGGAGCATTAGAGAATGCACGCCATGTTGGGATTGATGCCTATCTCGCCAAACCGATTCGCCCGACACGACTGAGTGAATGTCTCACCCTTCGTGACAACAGGAAGGGGAGTAGCTGCGGAGAAATACCAATCACTTCCTGTGAGTATTATTTCCCCGGCGAAGCCAAAAATGTTGCAGCGCCCCTTGGTGTTGGTGGCTGAAGATAACCCGATCAACCAGAAACTTGCGGCCTTGTTGCTCGAAAGACTGGGCTATCGAGTGGAGGTGGTTGCCAACGGGCGAGACGCCGTCGACGCCGTTCAACGCAGGCACTATGCCGTCGTGTTTATGGATTGTCAGATGCCTGAAATGGATGGATTCGAGGCGACCCGGATCATCCGCAAGCAAAAATATGAGAATGATAGGGCAGGAATCCCTACGCGTATGGTACCGATCATCGCTATGACGGCGAATGCGATGCAAGGTGACCGGGAACGATGTCTGGCTGCCGGCATGGATGATTATCTTCCCAAACCGATCACACCCGAAGGGCTAACTGCGGTCTTAGAGCGGTGGGTCGTTGAGACAGAAGACACAGGAGGTGAAGGGTTCGACATTCCCTCTCCACTAAATACCGCTTCTATCGAAGAACATTTCCGACAAGTCAAGGAACTCCTCCGCAAAGTCGGTGGAGATCGCAGATTATTGACGCAGGTCTCCCAAATGTTTGGGGCGGAATATCCTAAGATGGTCACAGCGGTGCGGGATGCAATATCACGGCAAGACATCGACGATTTTCGGCGGGCGGCACATGCACTTAAGGGAGTAGTCGGCAACATGGCGGCACAAGGAGCCTATGCGGCAGCCTTACATCTCGAACATCTGAGCCGTGAGGCAATCCTGGTTGAGGGAGAAGCGGCTCTGAATCGATTGGAACGTGAGGTGGACGGGTTTCAACAAGCATTGGAGACCATAGGACAGGAAGCGACATAACGGAAAAGTATATTATGGCTCTCTTTAATTGGCTTCATTCTATTTCGCGTGACACACCTGGATCTCCCGCATGTGCATGTGGAGGTGGCATTATCCCGCTTTAGGCACATCCTGCTCACCGTCAACTGCTGGGAGTGCCGGCTTCATTTTTAGTGCGCCTTCGTCGGAAAGGATCAACTGGCCTGTGGTTCCGGACAAGGCGCTATCAGTGCCGGAGGGCCACTACTGTCGCTCGATTGCGAACAGGGTGACGTCATCCTCGAACGTGCCCCCACCCCGCCATTGGCGAAGGTCGCTTTCAATTTCACTAATTGTTCTCTGTAAGGGGGCTGTACTCTTGTCGCGCAGTGAGGCGGCTAACCGTTCGACCAGAAAACTCGGTGTCCTGAGGATTGCTACATTCTGTAACTCCATCCGAGTACAAAACCAACCGGTCTCCACGGAAAAGGTCAAATTCATGATACTCATACTCTACTCCGGGGAGAATCCCGACAGGGTAACCGCCCGAGCCAATGGGGGTAACCGTTCGGCCTCGTTGGTGAAGTGGTGAGGGATGCCCAGCTTGCGTGAGTCGCACCCGATTACTGGCAAGATCCAAGATTCCGTACACCATCGTAAAGTAACGCATGGTATCTGTATCGGATTGGAAGCGAGCATTCAGATTGCGAACCACGACTTCTGGTGAGTGAAGAATATAGTGAGGAGGTTCGGGAATGGTAAGCTTCAGGAATGAATCTTGCCCCGGAAGGGGAGAAAGAAGGCGACTCAGGGTGACCGATTGCATGGCTGCCGCAACCCCATGGCCGGCAACATCTATGGTATAGAATCCGACGTGCTGTTCATCGAGTCGATGCACATTAAACGCATCTCCTGCAACGAAAGTGTGAGGACAAAAAAACCACGCACAGTTGAGGCCTGGAATCGTGACGTTCGGCAGAGGGAGCAATTCACGCTGCATTTGTGAAGCTGCGACTAAATCCTCCTGTAACGTGGCATAGGCTTGTTTCAGCTGCGCATGGCTTTCTAAGAGCCCGCGTTCAAGTGCGACCACACGTTCTCCTGCCTGTAACCGCGCTCGTAACTCGTTTTCATTAAAGGGCTTATGCACGAAATCATCTGCGCCGGCCTCAAGCCCTTCGACAATTTCGTTGGACCGCCCTAATGAAGTCAGCAAGATCACATAGATGTAGGACGGGAAGTGCGCTGTGCGAATCCGGCGACACAGCTCCACACCGCTCATCCGTGGCATCATCCAATCGCTCACAACGAAAGAAAATTGCTCCTTCTGTAAGGCTTCCCACGCCTCAACACCATCGGCAACAGACACAACCGAGTGTCCCCAGCGTTCAAGCGTGCTTGCCAGAAGAAATCTATTGACAGCGACATCGTCGGCAACCAAGATTCGCATAGTATCGCACGTAACATCTCAGGCGGTATTCACTTTCTGTGATTAACTCTCCGCCTCCCCTGAGCCTTTTGAGATCAATGCTGCTGATCTTTGATCAGGCGATTGGACTGACAGTGATGCGTGCTGACTTCCCCACCTTATGTCTTTCGATCCGTACTCAGCCCAGAGTTGGGTACCAAAGTGTGTACCATCCTTACTGTGTGCTGCTACAAAGCATTTCGGTAGGAACCTGTAATACTACAGGGCATTCCCTGAAATTTTCTGGTCACCTACCTATCTTTGGGTATGGTGACCATTCACCTAGGGATTGCTTCGTCGCTCATACTCCTCGCACTGATGCATTACTCGCTAGCGTACCAGCGTTGCACGCAAACCTCACGGTTCAAATGTGAAGAGTATTTTCTGAAAGCGTTCTCGCTGCTGAGCAGTGATGTAACGACCAATACGCGCCATCAACACATTCGCGGAGGACATTCTGATTTCTGGGTTATTGGTCAGGTAGACCTGGAATCCGAATGGCCGAAACAGGCGCACCAGCATGTTACGATAGGCGTAGATTGACAATCCAGTTTGATCGGTGTCCCAGTGCCACGAATACCCAGTGAGAAAGAAGACCTTAGTTTCAATAAATTCGTCGGCGAGAATCGTCGCGACCATTGCCTGCGCGATGCCCAGGCGGCGCCAGTTGCGGCTCACTTCAATCGCGCCGAGTTCGTAGCACAACCCATCTGCATTATCTCGCCAGCCTTCGACCGCGTCGGGATAGCTACATTCAATGTATCCTACAATTTGTTGGGTCGGTGAGAGCGCAACCGTCACGTTGGCGTCGGGAAAGGCCGCGACTTTCTCGAGTGTAGCGGTGCCCGAAATAATAGAACGATAGCGTGCGAACCGTCCAATACCTGCATCCAACGACATCATTCGCAATGCATCCGGGGAGCAGGCACTCACAATTCGCAATGGTCCGTGTGGCGATGGCAGTGTCTGTTCGCGTGGTATCGGATGCGAGTTCACACGACTGTCGGTCCTCACTTCTGTAGATCCGTCATGCATCATCAAACATTCCGCGTGTCTTCAAAAATCCGTCCACGCAGGAGCCAGGTTCTTGACCATGATGATTAAGTCGTAGGGATTTCCGCCGGCATCCTTGTGTATTTCAGGAATGACCGCCTCGCGGACGAAGTCAAGGTGACGCAATGCACGTATCGCGGCAGTCTCTTTGCTGGCAATTTCTGCCACTAGTTTTTCTAATCCAAGCCGAGTGGCGAGTTGGATGATATCGAGTAGCATCCACGTGCCCAGGCGTGTCGCGCGCACTGCGGGGTCAATCACCAGGCGAACCTCACCGACATGAACGCTACTACCGTGGCGATGACGATGGAGCGTGGCATCCCCGACAACCCGCCCTTCACAGAGCGCGACAATTGGAATCACCCGTTCGTAATTGATCTCTGCCGTCCAACCACGAACGACCGCCGGATCAGTCACGTCATGACGCAAATACCAGCGGTCATCTGCGGGCACCTGCTGAAAGAAGGCAATCAACGCATCGGCATCGTCACGTTCTAAAGGGCGCAACGTGACCGATGTTCCGTCTTTGAGGACAATCTCTTTGGGATATTCGTCTAGCATAGGTTTCTGTTTCCTATTCGACTGGGCGACTCCCTCACACTACACAACGTCTTTAGGTGCTATACAACACCACTCATGCTGAGCCCTTCGACAGCTCAGGACAGGCTACGCCCAGAGGGCGAAGTCGAAGCATACGCGGTTTTGGTAAGTGTGCCAATGTGTGTGGTTCGTATCAATAAAGACGATCAAGCGGCCAGAATAGGAAAGGGATACCGCGTGTGAGAAAAAGAATTAGAAGAAATCTCATTTCCCTCTTCCACCAAACAGAAGAGGGAAATGAGGAGAAACTGAAGATAAACCTTATTCCGCCGCCGTTCCTCCAATGTAGTCTGTGTATTGCCGGTACGATGGGAAGACGGCATCCCACCTGAGTGTTGCATCTTGACTGTTGGCAAATTGTAACGAGTACGCCACCGCTTGAATCGGTGTTCGCAACGTTCCCCCGCTGCCTGTCCATGTCGTCGGATCAAGTGGGTTGTTTCCGCAGTACCCAAACGGTCCACAGGTGAAGCGAATGCGAAACCATCCACCCGGCACCCCCGGTGAGATGATGTCCGCTGTCTTGGCGAAGTTTACTTCATCCGGCAACGCGAACGTGACCGAATGCGGATTCTCATCCTCGTCATACACCGCCACGCTCACGCTGGCCGCCGGCCCACTGGTCACACGATCCTTCCATAACCACACTTCCGAACTCCCATTGAGCGCGGGCGCTGAAAAGTACCGTATGAGTAACGCTGTGGGAGACTCCGAGGCGCTCGACACTGGAATCGCAGCAGTGAAGGTCTGTGCGGCATCTCCACTAGGCCCATCAATCCGCTCACGCGCATCGTAGCCAGTGGGGGACGTGTCTGCCAGACAGTTCGCTACTGGTCCCTGTTCCTCGATACACCGATTACGATAGAACCCAATATCCAACTGACTAGGCGTGAACATTGCCGGATGCCCAATGCCGCGTAGGTTAGCATTGCCGGTGGCAAGAGAGGCAAAGGTTGCTCCAGGAAGCCCGAATATGCCTATGACGCTCTCGATACTCACCGCGTTGAACCCCGTTGCCGACCCCGCCGGTAAATTCACTAAGTACAAGTGTCCCACCAGGATATTCCAATCCAGAAACGGATAGTCCACCTGTCCTGGAAATAACGAGGTTGGCCCCATCACGATATCCGCCGTCACATACCCCACCAAGATGTCCCCTACCTTCAGTTGGTCAATCACCCCCAGCGGCGCTTGCAATACCCCACAGGGCTTCTCTAGATTGTCAGGATTCACCAGTAAGTCTAACAAACTGCACGAAAACACATCGTGTGGCGTCAATCGTACGCTAAAGTCATACACATGCTGCGACTTCGCACTCCACACTGTGATATGGACCCATGTGTGCTCTGCACTGCTTCCCACTGCGGCTAACGCCACCTGTGGATTGGCCGTATTGGTAATCACGATCAACGAATCTTGCCGATCAGTCGCACTCGGAGTCGGATCGACTTTGAAGAATGGGTATAACAACGTTGAGGCCGGAACATCGTCAGGAATCCCAAACTTGGCTTGGGCTTTGCCCTCTCCTAGCAGCAGGCATGCTGCTACCACTATCGCCACCCTTCCCCCGAACTTGCGCATCGTCCCTTCCTTCCTTGGAGAAATTGTTCACTTGTCAACAAATTGCTCCCATGCCCCCGTAAAGGAAAAGGCTGGAACGTTGCCCAGCCTCTCTCATATCTACATCCGTGCAATCAGTGCATCGCCGAACTGTGAGCACTTCACCTTTTTGGCACCTTGCATGAGACGGGCGAAATCGTAGGTCACGATCTTTTCGCCAATTGTTCTATCGAGTGAGTTGATGATCATATCTGCCGCTTCCGTCCAGCCCTTCACTCTATGCAATCGCGTCGATGATCGCGTTCAACGTCGCGCTCGGGCGCATCGCCCTGGAGAGCCTTCGCTTCGTCCGGGTGATAGTACCCGCCGAGGTCGACCGGCTTCCTTTGCGCGGCGAGCAATTCGCCGTCGATCTTCTTCTCGTTATCGCTCAGATCCTTGGCAATCTTCGTGAACCGCTCCGCAATCTTCTTGTCCTGCGTCTGCGCGGCCAAGGCCTGCGCCCAGTAGAGCGCGAGGTAGAAATGGCTGCCGCGGTTGTCGATCTCGCCGACCTTACGGGCTGGGGACTTGTTGCTCTCGAGGAACTTCGCGTTGGCCTGATCCAGCGTATCCGCCAGAATCTTGGCCACGGGATTGTTCCCCGCCTTTGCCAGGTGCTCCAATGATGCGGCCAGCGCGAGGAATTCGCCGAGCGAGTCCCACCGCAGATAGCCCTCTTCCTGGAGTTGCTGCACGTGTTTGGGCGCCGATCCTCCCGCGCCGGTCTCGAAGAGACCGCCGCCGCTCAACAGCGGAACGATCGAGAGCATCTTCGCGCTGGTCCCGATCTCGAGAATCGGGAAGAGGTCGGTGAGATAGTCGCGCAACACATTGCCGGTCACGGAAATCGTGTCCTTGCCTTCCTTCATCCGCTCCAGCGAGAAGCGAGTCGCATCCGCCGGAGACATGATGCGGATGTCGAGGCCGGTCGTATCGTGCTTCGGCAGATACTGATTCACCTTCTTGATCAGCTCGGCATCGTGCGCACGGTTCTTGTCCAGCCAGAACACCGCCGGCGCACCGGTCGCCTTGGCGCGATTCACCGCCAGCTTCACCCAGTCCTGAATCGGGGCATCCTTCACCTGGCAGGCGCGCCAGATGTCGCCTTCCTCAACCTTGTGCTCCAGCAACGTCTTTCCGGATGCATCGACGATGCGAATCGTGCCATTGCCTGGCGCCTTGAAGGTCTTGTCGTGCGAGCCGTATTCTTCCGCCGCCTGCGCCATCAAGCCGACGTTGGGAACGCTCCCCATCGTGCGAGGATCGAAGGCGCCGTGTTTCTTACAGAATTCGACGACCTCGTTATAGACCGGCGCGTAGCTGGCGTCCGGAATCACGCAACTTGCCGTCCTGTAATTTGCCTCTCCGGATTCCACATCTTGCCCGAATCGCGAATGATCGGCGGCATGGAGGCGTCGATGATGATGTCGCTCGGGACGTGCAGGTTGGTGATCCCCCTGTCCGAGTTCACCATCGCCATCGGCGGCCGCTTCTTGTAGACCTCTTGAATGTCGGCTTCGATCGCCTTGCGTTGATCATCCGGCAACGCCTTGATCTTGGTGTAGAGGTCGCCGATACCGTTGTCCGGGTCGACGCCCAGCTTCTTGAGCGTCTCGCCGTGCTTCTCGAACACATCCTTGTAGTACACAGTCACGGCATGACCGAAGATCTTCGGATCGGATTCCTTCATCATGGTGGCCTTCAGGTGCAGCGAGAACAGGACGCCCTGCTTCTTGGCATCCTCGATCTGCTCTTCGAGGAACTTGCGCAGCGCGTTCTTGCTCATGAACGTGGCATCGAGCACTTCACCGGCCTGCAACGCGAGCTTCTGCTTCAACACCGTGACCTTGCCGTCCTGTCCGACGAACTCGATCCGGGCCTCGGTGGCCGCCGGTATCGTCATGGACTTTTCATTCGACCGGAAATCCCCGCCCTTCATATGGGACACATGGGTCTTGGAGTCCGACGTCCATGCCCCCATCTTGTGCGGGTGCTTGCGCGCATAGGCCTTCACGGAGAGCGGCGCGCGGCGATCCGAGTTTCCTTCGCGCAACACCGGATTCACGGCGCTGCCCTTCACCTTGTCGTAGCGGTTCTTGATGTCCTTTTCCTTGTCGTCCTTCGGATCTTCCGGATATTCCGGCAGCTTGTAGCCCTGGCTCTGCAATTCCTTGATCGTCGCCTTCAGCTGCGGGATGGACGCGCTGATGTTCGGCAACTTGATGATATTGGCTTCGGGCGTCTTGGCCAGCTCGCCGAGTTCGGCCAAGGCATCGTGCTGCTTCTGCTGTGGGGTCAGGTATTCCGGAAACGCGGCGATGACTCGTCCGGCCAGCGAAATGTCCCGCAATTCCACGGTCACACCCGCCGCCTTGGAAAAGGCGTTGATGATCGGCAGGAACGAATAGGTTGCCAACATCGGAGCTTCATCGGTCTTCGTATAGATAATCTTGTCTGCTTTTGCCATGGCTTTCCCCTCTTGACATCACTGGTTGTCAAAAGTTGCGCGGATTATACCATGCTGCTGTTGCACTCCTAGGGGGATGCCGCTTTGCTCCAGGGCTCATTGCAAAGTGGTGGGCAAGCGGGTACAGAGTGAGGGAATTTCCGCTGCCGAGGGAAGCACTTATTGTATGCACGTTAGTTTCCAAGCCCGACCCTGGCTGCTATTGCTCGTTCTCTTCACGGCCTGCCATCAAGACATCAAGGATGTACCACTTAAAGCCCCGCTGACAGGCGTTGCCGATAAGTTCTACGATGTGAAAGCTCTCTCGCCCGAGAAAGCACTCGTCGTTGGCTACGGGGGAAAGATCCTGATGACGACAGACGGCGGGAGAACCTGGAAAGCTAAACCTAGCGGCACTGAACTTGCGCTTTATAATGTACAATTTGTCGATGCACAGAATGGCTGGATTAGTGGGCAAGATGGGCTCATTCTCCACACCGCAGATGGCGGCGAAAGCTGGCAAAAGCAAAATACCGGTGTTCCCTATCCCTATCTTTGCGCTGTGGTTTCTTGACAAGACTCATGGCTGGGCAGTGGGACAACAAGCCACACATCTGCGAACAACTGACGGCGGCGCAACCTGGGAAGAAGGGCGGGTCGAGGTCTCGCTCGAAGGCGTAAGCGAAGACGCCACATTGGCGATGAATGACCCAACGCTCTATGATGTCCATTTTGTGGACGAGAAAACTGGGTGGATGGTTGGAGAGTTTGGCAAGATCTATCACTCTGTGGACGGTGGCGCGACTTGGACAGAGCAGCAAAACGCGCTTCTTGGACAAGCTGGGATTACCGATGCGCTGAATCTGCCGACGTGGTTCGGAGTGCGTTTTGTCAATGCGACAGAGGGGATTGTCGTTGGCCTTGAAGGCAAGATCGCCAAGACAACTGATGCGGGAAAAACGTGGACGTTCATTGCGCAAGAGCTTGCTGCGACATCAACCGATCCCTTGTATGCCCCGCGGTGGGTGGGAAGCACCGACGGCTGGATCGTCGGTGCGAGCTGGTCGCGTGTTGCGATTAACAGATGGTGAGTGGAAACCAGCACCTCTCGGTGTTGCGGGCAGTGACATGGTTCCGCTCGGTCGATTTCTTCGATGAGAACAGCGGCTGGATCGTCGGCGGCTACGGAACAATTTTGCACACAACCGATGGCGGTAAGACGTGGCTGCCGAGCATTGGGTAACGAGAAGAAGCCCTGAGCTGTGAGGCCTGCGGTCCGAGTAAAGGAGTGCCACCTTTCTGAACTCGGCGCTCGAAGTTCGGTTCTCGTTACTGACTTTGTGATGAAGGAACAAAAGAAATGGCTGATGCATTCGATATTAGTGGCAAAGTAACGATCGTCACTGGCGGCGGCACGGGAATTGGTGCCGATATTGCCCGCGAATTCTGTCATCGGGGCGCGAAAGTCATTGTTACTAGCCGCACGATGGATCACGTTGGACCTGTAGCTGAAGGCATTCGCAAAGATGGTGGGACTATTGAGACGATGGCCTGTGATGTGCGCCAGAACGATCAAGTCGAAGCCGTCGTGAAGAAAACAATTGACCTGTGGGGTCGTATTGACGTTCTGATCAACAATGCGGGCGCCAGTTTTGTGGCCCATGCGCATGATATTTCTCCTAACGGATTTGCCACGATTGTGGCGATCAACCTGAATGGCACGTTTAATTTCTCCCGTGCTGTCGCCAAAGTCATGATGGAGAAAAAAACTGGCGGGAATATCATCAACATTTCCTCCGACTCTGGAGTGTCTGGTGCGGCGACTATGAGTCACTATGGTGCAGCAAAGGCAGGTGTCATCAACCTGACTCGCTCTCTGGCGATTGAATGGGCTCCGTACAATATCCGGGTGAATTGTATTTCGCCGGGACCAATTGAAACCCCAGGAGTGATGGAAGTGCTGTGGCCAACCAAGGAGCTGCAACATCGCGCAGCCGGTGCGACCGCACTCAAACGGTTTGGCACCGGTCTTGAAATTGCGTGGCCGTGTGTATTTTTGGCGTCTGACGCGTCAAGCTATATCAGCGGAGCCAACCTACAAGTTGATGGATGTGCGATGAGCGCCGGGATCCGGGGAGTCGACTCAACTAAATGATGAGTAACGTGACAAGTAAGAGCTAGAATGCAAAGTGGGCTCAAGAGTCAAAAGGTCTGTATGCGTTAAGAGTCAACTGACAATCTGACATTGGGGAGTGTAAGAATGGCAGCAGGCATTGTTTCTTATGGTACCTATGTTCCGAACTATCGCCTTCCGCGCGAAGTCATGGCGAAAGAGTGGGGGATTGCCTCTCTTGGTGGAGAACGCACGGTCGCTAATTTTGATGAAGACAGTTTGACACTGGCAGTGAATGCCGCAGTTGATGCGTTCGGCGATCGTAATCCGCAGTCGCTGGCTGGAGTGTTCTTTGCCTCGACGACTTCACCGTATCGAGAGAAGCAAGCTGCGGTGACGGTGGCAACCGTGCTCGATGCAGGCGCGGAGATTCGCACGATTGATTTCACCGATACCCTGCGTGCCGGGACCTCAGCGTTGCTGACCGCGCTTGATTTAGTGCCGCCTGGCAAAAACATTCTCGTCTGTTCTGGTGATTCGCGCATGGGTGAACCTGATTCGCAACAAGAACAAACTTTTGGTGATGCCGGCGGTGCTATTCTCGTCGGGACCGAGAATGTGCTCGCTGAAGTTGTTGGTACCTATACCATCAGTCAAGAGTTTCTTGGTACCTGGCGAACCGAAGAGCAGGATTATCTCAAGTCGTTTCCGGGCGGATTCGAGACGAAATTTGGTTACAACCGTTTCATCGCTGCAGCCGTGCAGGGAGTATTGAAAAAATGTAATCTGACCGCCAAAGACATCGCCAATGCTGCGATTGCCGCACCGAGTCAACGGACGCTGCAAGCCGTCCTGAAAGGGCTTGGTTTGGATGCCAAATCGCAAGTGCAAGACACTTTCTGGAACACCATTGGTGATGCTGGGACGGCGCAGCCGCTGGTTCTCCTTGCCGCGGTGCTCGAACGGGCGAAGCCTGGGGATCTGATTTTACTGTGGGCTATGGTGATGGTGGCGATGCCGCCGATCTTCCGTGTTACTGATGCGATTGCTGGATTCAGAGCAGTACGCAGCGTCTTTTCACAAATTGAAATTAAACGCACGCTGTCCTCCTATGGCAAATACGCGCGTTTCCGCAAATTGATGAAAAAAGACTATACGACAACGGATGTGTCCACGCCGGTTGTGCTCCTCCGTGATCAGAAGGAAATCCTGCCGCTGCATGGGGGAAAATGTCCGAAGTGTAACACGATCCAATTCCCTATCCATCGCATTTGTATTGAATGTGGTTATCGCGATGGCTTACAAGAAGTGAAACTGCCACGCAAAGGGACGCTCTTTACTTTTACCCATGACTATCTGACCGAGACCCCAGATCCGCCGACAACTCATGTCGTCATTGATCTTGATGGTGGCGGTCGCGTCTATGTTCAATTGACCGATTGCGAACCAGAACGGGTGCAGATCGGTATGCCGTTGGAATTGACGTTCCGGAAGTATCATGAAGGCTATGGACTGAAGAATTACTTCTGGAAAGCACGACCGGTGAATAAATAGAGAAACAAGCTTAGTGGCTTATGGCATCTCAGCTTATGGAAGACTAGGCCATAACGCCTCTTGTCTGACCTTAGCTGAAAGCTGATGAGCTAATAACTAATAGCTGCTCATATCCCTCGAAAGGAGGCAGGAGATGAACATTCGCGATAAAGTGGCAGTGATTGGTGCTGGCTGCAGTAAGTTCGGTGAAAACTATGATATGAGTGCCGAGGACATGATTGTCACTGCGGCCTTTGATGCGTATGCCGACGCTAAGATTGACCCGAGCCAGATTCAAGCGGCGTGGGTCGGGACGCTCGGCTCCGCCAATGCCGGCAACGCGTTGGCTGATCCGCTGAAGCTGTTCAATATTCCCATCACCCGCGTGGAAAACTATTGCGCGTCCGGCATGGATGCCTTCCGCAACGCGTGCATGGCGGTTGCGTCAGGGATGTATGATGTCGTCCTCGCGCTTGGTTTCGAAAAACTGCGTGACTCCGGACAGCGCGGGCTTGGCACGTTCGGCAACCATCCAGTGGTTGGCTACGGAACGACGGCCCCATCTTTGTTTGCGATGGCAGCGAACCGCTATTTCTCAACGTATGGGATCGACAAACGCGCCTTGCCAAAGTGGCGATGAAGAACCACCACAATGGCACGATGAGTCCGAAGGCGCACTTCCAGATGGAAGTCACCGAAGATCAGGTGATCAATGCGCCGATGATCTGTAGTCCACTCGGGCTTGTTTGATTGCTGCCCGACGACGGATGGAGCGGCGGCGGTGATTATTTGCCGCGCTGATCTGGCGAAATCTTTCCGTCCTGACCCGGTCCTGTGAAAGGCGTTGGTCTGGCCGTCACCTCAGGTGAACCGTATCTGAAGCCTGGTTTCGCGTACACCGGGTTTCCCGCTACCGCGCAAGCGGCGCAATCCGCGTATGAACAGTCTGGGATGACGGTGAAAGATATTGATCTCGTCGAATGCCATGATTGCTTCACGATTACGGAAATCCTCAACATTGAAGACCTCGGCCTTGCCAAGAAAGGTGAAGGCTGGAGATATGTTGAGGAAGGCCGCGCCGCCATTGGTGGTGAGATCCCTGTCAATCCTTCCGGTGGTCTCAAATCCTTCGGGCATCCGATTGGCGCCACTGGCATTCGTATGATCTACGAAGTGTCGCAGCATCTGTGGAACAAAGCCGGCGCTCGCCAAGTAAAGAACGCTGAAGTCGGGCTTGCGCACAACCTGGGTGGTCCGGGTTCGGTTGGCTGTGTGACGATCCTGGCGAACAAATAGCGGTTAGCTTTCAGCGATCAGCAGAAAGCTTGTATGAGAGGGTGGGCATGTGACATTGCCCACCCTTTTTGTTTTTTCGCTAGTTTAAGAGGAGAACTCCACTGCCAAAACGAACAAAAGGATCGCTAGCACAGTCTATAGTCTATACTGGAGTTGATCCTCATAAGGTGAAGGAACTTCCACGAGACGAGAGAGGCTGCAAAGCAGCACGTGACTACGTACTACCAACTCAGGTGATCGAAGAGTAAATAAGGACGTATGGAAACAATTATTCCTATCTCCGAATTACAGAGTCAGGCGAAGCAGATTGTCGAACGGGTCAAGAATACTCGTGACACTGTGATCATCACCCAGCGAGGAAAGCCTGCCGCGTTGCTGGTGAACTATGAAGACTACGAAGGGATGGTTGCGACGCTAGAGGAAATGAGCCAACCGGATTGGCGTGAGCGGTTAGCTGAGGCAGAACGTGATTCTCGCGCTGGCAAAGGTATTGAACTCGCCGAGTTCCAAGCAAGAAGGGCCAAGCGTGGCAAGAAGAATTAAGTTGCTGCCGCGAGCCGAAAAAGAACTGGAGGCGCTACCTCCTGCCACTCAAGATCAGATTATCAACAAGCTCGAACTGCTACGCGAGTTTCCCGAATTGGGACCGGCGATGTTTGATGCGTTTCAAGGGTACCGATCCCTCTTAACTGCCAAGAATACCTATCGTGTCGTATACCGGATTGTTCGCGACGACCTTATCGAAGTTGCCTATATCCGCTACTACTCCAGACAGCTTCGCCTCCGTGTGATCAGAGAGAAAAAATAAGCTCAGCAACCATCGTGCCTCAGAGATCCTTCCTGACTTACCCAGCAAGGTAGCCCGGCTGCAATCCGGAAATCGGGATTCCGAAGTGTCCTGAGCTGAGTTGCAGATCGAAGGGCTCCATCCAGGCTACGAAACTTTTGCCCCTTCCTTTTTGACTTGTTTTGACTCTGGACTCTAGACGCCAGACTCTAGACTTTCTAACAACGCCTTTGCCTCTTTCAGGTCCAGCGTGTCAAACCCTTCGGTGAACCAGTTGTGGACCTCGGATAACATTGGTGAGCTTCGTTGGTTTTGTTGCCTCTGTTGCTTGCCGTAGTGCGATGGCGAGACTCATCGTGGCACGCAGTTCTAGTGATTTTGCTTGTTGCTTGCGTGCGATGTCGATGGCCTTGAGAAAATACCCCTCGGCCTCTTCTTCTTCGACTCTAGACTTTGAACCTTGGACTTTGGACTGAAGGGTGAGTTCCCCTTTCAGCCGATACAGCTCCGCCTCATAGTAACGCTCCCCAGTTTTGTCCACCCGAATCAGCGCCTCGGCTAGCCAGGTCAATCCTTCCTCTGTCTGCCCTGCTTTTCCCATACCTTCGGCCAACATGGGAAGAAGACCATCCAGTGCAAATTCTGCTCCCATAGCCCGGGAGGCAGCCAAGCCTTGGTGCATCTGAGCAATGCCTTCTTCTACCTGCCCCTGCTCGGCCAACGCCCAGCCCCGCAGCAGCGTACCATTCGCTAACCAGTACGGAAAGCCCTGATCAGTCGAGAGAGTAATGGCTTCCTCTGCTCGCTCTCGGGCCATTGTCCATCCCGACGGAGCAGATGGAACTGGGCAGCAAAGTCTAAAGCATATTGCCAGACTAAAGAGTGAGACAGCTCTTCGGCCAAGGTCAGAGCTTCATAGCTCCTCTTTAGGGCCTGGTCTGGATAGCCAAGATACCACAGAGCCCAGCCTGTATAGGCGAGGCAACTCACACCGGGTCAGCCGCATCGACACCAGAGCGAGAGTGCTGTCTGGGGATCATAGAGGGAAATCCCTTGCTCCAGGTGCTCTCGAGCTGAGGCTAAATTCTCCAAGGAGATACAATGTGCCCCAGTGCCGACTGGGCATCGAGAAGACTGCGGGGTCTTGAACATGCTGGGCCAGACGAGGAGCTGCTTTGCCAGCTCCGCGCCGTCTGTGCTCCGCCCGCATCATGATAAAATATTCTAGTCCATACAGTACGCGAGAAGAGCTGTGGAGTCTCCCCCATCTGTTGGCACAGTTCTAGCGCCCGGGCATAAGTTTTTTCCACTTCTGGGGCTGCAAACCCTTTCACGGCCATTAAGGGAGTACCCAGGGCGAGCTGTATGATAAGTTCTTGCTGGGCACGCTCGGGCGTGTCCGGCAGAGCCTTGAGCAATTCCAGCCCTTTGGTGAGGTGAGCTAATCGCTTCCACATAAGCCGAGCGCTGGGTGGCTCGCTCCCCTGCTTTGCCAATAGGGAATGGCTTGCTCTGATGAGCCCGCTTCGGTGTAGTGATGGGCCACCAGCTCGGGCTGCGTCTCTCGTGTGTCTGGAAACTGCTCCTCCAAAACCTGGGCTATCTGCTGGTGATATTGCTGGCGTTTACTCTTGAGTAACGATTGGTAGGCGGTGTCCTGAATCAACGCATGCTTGAAGAGATAGGTTGCCTGCGGCGGCAGCCCGCGCTGGTAGAGCAGCTCGGCCTCGACTAACTGCCGCAGTCCCTGCTGTAAGCTACCCTCGTCTAATGGGGATACCGCGTGGAGTACCTCATACGAGAATTCCCGCCCCAGCGTTGCCCCAAGCTGCGCCAGCTCTTTGACTGGTGCCAAGCGATCCAGCCGCGCCATCAACGAGTCCTGTAACGTGGAGGGAATCGCCAGCGGCGGGATGGGTGCACTGCCGTGCGTTCCGACATACCGGTCGCCCTCATCTCGTACCAGCCCCGACTCCACGATAGTCTTGGTCAATTCTTCGACAAACAATGGCACGCCGTCGGTCTTGCTCACAATCTGTTGTAATATTTCCAGCGGTAGCGGTTTCCCATGTGTCACTTGCTCGACCATCGTCTCGACGTGTGGTCGCACTAAGCGGCGCAACGTCAGCTGGCTGAGGTGCGACCGATTGCCCCAGGGTGGGGTGAACTCAGGGCGAAAGGTCAGCACTGCCAACAGCCGCGTCGTGGGTACTTGGTCAAGCAAGAGCGTGAGCACTTCTAGTGTTGACGGATCAGCCCAGTGCAGATCTTCCCAGGCGTTGTAGACGGTGTTCTGCGCTGCTTCCTCGACCAGCCACGCCACTAAGGCGGCCTGCGTCTTCTCCTTCTGTTTCTGCGGACTGACTGTAATCGGCGGGTAGCCTGCGGGATGGGGCAAGGACAGTAATGCAGCGAGGAGCGGCAACGTATCTGCTTGCGGGAAGCGATAGTGGCTGAGCGTGTGTTGGAGTTTCTCCAGTTTGACGTCTGGAGAATCTTCGCGCGCAAACTGCAGCAGGCGCTGCAGGTGGTCGATGATAGGATACAGCGCACTGTTCTGATGATAGGGGGAGCAGCGAAACTCCAGGCGTGTCACCCCTTCGCGCCCCAGCTGCTCTTTGAACTCCTGCACCAGCCGTGATTTGCCAATCCCAGGCTCGCCACTAACCAGCACTACTTGACCGTCACCAGCTCTGGCCTGCTCCCAGTGCTGCCGCAGCACTCCCAGTTCTGGCTCGCGACCGATGAACGGCGTCAAGCCGGTACTGATGGCCACCTCAAAGCGGCTCTGTGCGGCGCTCTCTCCGATGATGCGATACAGAGAGAGAGGAGTAGAGATACCTTTGAGCGTCTGCAGTCCCAATTCTTGGCACTCAAACAAGCCGTGCACCAAGCGATAGGTTGCGGCACTCATGATTACCGTGTCTGGCTCGGCCATTGCCTTGCACCCGGGCGGCGATGTTGGGCGTCTCACCCAACGCCAGTCGTTCGGTGCGTTCCCCTGCGCCAATCTCACCCACCACTACTGGCCCAGTATGAATGCCAATCCGCACTTGTAAGGGTGGCGTAAACTCCAGTTGGCCCACGGCCGCCACGATCTCCAGACCGCTACGCACCGCACGCACCGCATCCTCGTCATGCGCCGTTGGATAGCCAAAGTACACCAGCACGCCATCGCCCAGATATTGCGCAATATGCCCCTCGTAGCGCGCAATGATCCGCCGGCAGGCGTCTTGATAGGTCACTACGCGGGCATGATAGTCCTCGGGATCGAGCTGTTGCGAGAGAGTTGTGGACCCCACCAAGTCAATGAACATTACGGTCAGTTGCCGACGTTCCGCCTGCCGGGGCTGGGGGCTAGGGGCTGGGGACTAGGATTTCCTGACTTTGGACTGTTGGACTCGGACTTTGCTTTTTGACTCTTCACTCTGGACTCTAACTCTTGACTGTGGTCGCCTGCCCAGACCAGCACTTTCCCATCCTCATCGTAAGCCACGTGTTCGGCGTCGATCAATTCCGCTTTCAGGTCTTCCAGATACTCATCATCCAACTCGAAGCGCCGTTTCAGCGCACGATAAGCAACGCGGCCTTTGCTCTGTAACAGCTCGCGGACTTGTTCCAATACCTCATCAAAGGTCATGAGAAGTTTCCTCTATGCTTTGATATCTTGGTCCATGCCATTCTTTACGACAGACAATCGTTGTTGTCATCTGATACTGAACCCAATGAAGAGCGGATTTTTAGGCGTAATACCCCTTGTCTGTTTTTGAGGGACCAGTTATAAGCCTTCATGGTCTGATTTTGCTGGAAGCTAACATCTGATTGATAGTTTTCTGCAAGTGAGGGGATTCATGGATTTTGGATTTAGCGAAGAGCAAGAACTGTTGCGGAAATCCGCGGCTGATTTTTTAGCCAAAGAATGTCCGATGACCTATGTTCGCCAGATGATGGAGGACGATCGTGGCTATTCTGATGAGCTATGGAACAAGATGGCTGAGCTGGGCTGGACTGGTCTCATTTACCCAGAAGAGTACGGTGGGGCTGGCCTTTCGATAGTCGACCTTGTCGTCGTTCTTGAAGAAATGGGAAAAGCCTCTGTCCCTGGGCCATTCTTTTCCTCTACGTGTTTAGGTGGGTTGGCGATTCTCGAAGCTGGCAATGAAGCGCAGAAGCAGAAGTATTTGCCTGGTATCGCTGCCGGGAAAACCAAAGCCACGCTCGCGTTTCTTGAGGAGAATGCGCGGTGGGACGAAAAAGGCATCAATATCAAGGCGCGCAAAGGGAAGAAAAACTACAGTCTCTCCGGGGTCAAACTGTTTGTGCCAGATGCCCATGTAGCTGATGTCATTGTCTGTGCGGTGCGTACGGCGGAGGGAATCTCGCTCTTTGTAGTCGACCGCCAACAAGCTGGAGTCAGTACGCGTTTGCTCAAGACGATGGACCAGACACGTAAGCTCTGTGAGGTGACGTTTGATAAAGTCCAAATTGCTCCGAGGCGGTGCTCGATGGAGACGTGTCGAGGGTGGGAAATCGCTGAAACGGATTATTGACCGCAGCAAAGTTGCCTTGTGTACAGAGATGTGTGGTGGTGCACAAAAAGTGCTTGATATGACGGTCGAGTATGCCAAGCTTCGCGAGCAGTTTGGTCGGCCTATCGGTTCGTTCCAAGCGATTCAACACAAGTGCGCCAATATGTTAGTGCAGGTCGAGAGTGCCAAGTCTGCAACCTATTATGCTGCGTGGGCGGTTTCGAGTAATGCTGCCGAAGCATCATTGGCTGCCGCTATGGCCAAGGCTTATTGCAGTGATGCGTTTCGGCAAGTGACGGCTGAAGGTATTCAAGTGCATGGTGGTATCGGTTTCACCTGGGAGCACGATATGCATATCTACTTCAAGCGTGCCAAGGGGTCAGAAGTCACGTTTGGTGATGCAACCTGGAACCGAGAGTTGGTTGCACAGTATACGTTGGATGTGCCACCACCAGCGGAGATGCCTGCAGCGTGAAAGAAGCTGCGAAGAAGGGCGAAACGGCGAAAGGGCGAAATGGATAAGAAAACGCTTCCTATTCTATTTCGCTTTTTCCCCATTTACGCCTTTTCCCCTGAGATGGCTTGGGCTGAGATCGGTAACAGCGTCGAGAGGTAATTATGGCAGATAAAAGTGACATCGGTAAAGTTGGCAAGCCAACGGTGATGAAAATTGAAGAAGGGAAGGTTCGCGAATTTGCCAAAGCCATTAAGGATCGCAATCCACTCTATTCTGATGAGGCAATGGCGAAGGTCGAGATCGGCGGTATCATGCCACCACCGACGTTTCTCATGACACTGGCGCATTGGGACGACGGGGAAGGGCAACCGCACGTCAAATTAGACACCCGGCGTATTCTCCATGGCGAACAAGAGTTCGAATACCTCAAGCCGATCTATGTTGGGGACACGCTCACGGCGGTGACGAAAGTTGCAAATGTGTTCGAGAAAACCGGTGGACGCGGCGGAACGATGACCTTCGTGGTGATGGATACCGACTTCACCAATCAAAAAGGAGAAAAGGTCGCGGTTGTTCGCTTTACGGTTATCGAAACCGGCCAAGCGGTTGCTAGCTAGAAAGGGAATGGTATGGCTCGTACAAAACTCTACTTCGAAGATGTGAAAGAGGGTGACGAACTTCGGCCGTTTACGGTCGAAAACTTAACCCGTGGTGACTTTGTCAAATACGCCGGTGCGTCTGGCGATTTCACCCCGCTCCACTACGACCAGACGTTTGTTGAGGCGGCAGGCATTCCGACGGTTTTTGCCATGGGCATGCTCAATGCAGGTATTTTGAGCCGTCTTGTTGCTGATTACGCGGGATTAGAAAACTTACGTAAATACAAAGTCCGCTTTGCCACACGAGTCTGGCCCGGCGACTCCATTACCTGCAAAGGCAAAGTGACAAAGAAAGCGATCGAGAACGGAGAGAAAATTATTGAGGGTGAAGTGGCAGCCCTCAATCAAAAAGGAGAGGTGGCCATCCAAGGCAGCTTTCGGGCTGCGCTACCTTCACGCACATAAAAAAAGGGGAAAGAGGAAAAGGCGAATAAGGAAGACGAAAACTCTTTGTTCCTTTTCCCCTTTCCCCTTTTATCCACTTATCCTTGATAGTTAGCGTTTGAGCTTTTCGACGAAATATTTGCGGAACTTTGCGAGCTTTGGGGCAACGACATACTGGCAATACGGTTGATATTGGTTCCGGGAGAAATACTCCTGGTGATAATCTTCAGCCACATAAAAGATATCGAGTGGTGCAATCTGGGTAACGATGGGGTTGTCCCAGATTTTTTCTGCGGTGAGTTCTTTGATCGTTTCTTCAGCAATCACTTTTTGTTCCTGGTTGTGATAGAAAATCGCTGAGCGATACTGTGTTCCTACATCTGCGCCTTGGCGATTAAGTGTCGTTGGGTCATGAATAGTAAAAAAGACCTTGAGAATATCTTTGAAAGAGACCACTTGCGGGTCAAAGGTAAGTTGTACAACTTCGGCGTGGCCGGTGTCGCCCTCACATATTTGATAGTATGTGGGATTAGGTACTGTTCCTCCACAGTAGCCGGATTCCACCTTTTCGATGCCCTTCATTTCAAGATAGACGGCTTCTAAGCACCAAAAACAACCGCCCCCGAGCGTTGCCAGTTCCTTGTTATTCTGTAGCGATGCCTGAACTTGTTCTGTACTCATAATTCCCTCTTTTTTTCCCTCTCCAGCCCTGCGGAGTGTTTTCCTATCCTTTTGCCTACCATAGACTTTCTCGTATGTTTAGGGGTCATGAGGAGGAGGTTTTATGCACTGGTTCAAGCAGGTTTGTGGTGCTCTACTCGTAATACTTGCGATCGTAAGGATTGAGCGAGCCGAGGCACAGTTTGGCGATTTCTTTCACGATCGAGCTGGGAAGTTCGATTACTACGTTTTTAGTCTTTCATGGTCTCCTGAGTACTGTGCAGGGGCTCCAGGAAGTGGAAGCTCGACTCAGTGCAATGGTGTAAGGCAGTTTGGTTTCGTGGTGCATGGGCTGTGGCCACAGCACGAGCGTGGGTATCCGCAATCGTGCAGTAGCAACTCGCGAGTGAATAAAGAGATGATCCTACGAATGTTGCCAATCATGCCAAGCGAGCAACTCATTCGCCATGAATGGAAAAAGCATGGCACCTGTAGCGGCCTGACAGTGGGGGAGTATTTTGAAAAAGTAGAAGATGCGTATGCCTTGGTCACCATTCCTCCACCGTATAAGAATCCCAAGAATGTGGTGTCAGTTGCACCGCGCCAACTGAAGAAAGATTTCGTTGCAGCGAATCGCAACTTCAGCGAACAGAACTTTGCTCTCATTTGTAAAGGACGATTCTTGAGCGAAATTCGTGTATGTTTGGACAAAGATCTCAATCCACGGGCCTGCGGAGCTGACATTCGCGATTCCTGTCGCGTGGAGAAAGTGATTCTCCGGCCAGTGCGGTGAAAATAGTGACCACATCCCTCTCCTCAATGACACATTCCCAACGCACGGACTTGTGAGGAAACCCCAAAGTACGGTAGGGAGGAGAAATGCAGGATTACCAGCTAACACCTCCAGTGTCTTCCAGAGCCGTGAAAGCCCTTGAGGAAGTACGACGGATTGTTCTTGACGCGGTAGGGGAGAGAAATGGCAAGGTCTACCTTTTTGGTTCTTGGGCTCGGAGAGAAGCGACGCGCCTTTCGGATATCGATGTGGCAATCGATCCATCTGTTCCCCTTCCCCGTGGCACCCTGGCTCGACTGAGGGAGCGATTAGAGGAAAGTCACGTGCCATACCGTGTCGATGTAGTTGATCTCACCAGAACGTCTCCTGAATTTCGACAACGGGTGTTGACCGAAGGCGTGTTGTGGAACGATTGAACGAACGTCTAACGGTTGCCCGGCGCGCTTTAGGAACACTCCAGGAGGTCCTTGCTGTTGAGTCTCCCTCTCGGATAGAGCGAGATGCGGCTATTCAACGTTTCGAATACACCTGTGAGGCGGTCTGGAAAGCAGCTCAACGATACTTGCAGGAAGTCGAGGGTCTCAGCCTCGGCTCTCCCAAAGGCAGCATTCGCGCAAGTCGTGATGTGGGACTCTTCACCGATGAGCAAACAACTCTCGGCTTAGAAATGATTGACGATCGCAACCTGACGGTTCACACCTATAACGAATCATTAGCCGAAGAAATTCACCACCACCTCCCTTCCTATGCTGAATTCCTTGACGTTTGGCTTACAGCAATGGAAGAGCGACTGAAAGCATAAGGCTTCATCAGAGTATTCTCAATGACGTCATCTCCCGATGACTCGATGGCTCAACGGTTCAATTACTTAATTCTTCGAGCAGTGCCTTCGCCTCTTGCAAGTCTTTGGTGTCAAACCCTTCGGTGAACCAGTTGTAAATCTCAGACAACATCTTGTGAGCTTCGGCTTGCTTGCCTTGTTGTTGCCACAGGCGAGCGAGGCTCACTGTTGCCCGCAGTTCCAGCGACTTGGCTTGTTGCTGACGGGCAATCTCGATGGCTTTGAGAAAACATGCTTCGGCTTCTTGAGTGTTACCAATTGGGATTGCGCTTTAGACTTTTGACTTCTGTTGCCTTCTTAGACTGCTGCAAGCGTGAGCTCGCCTTTGAGCCGATACAGTTCCGCCTCGTGGAAACGCTCTCCCGTTTTGTCTACAGCCAGCGCTTCGGCCAGCACGCCCAGCCCTTCTTCGACCTGTCCCGCTTTTCCATACGCTTCGGCCAGCAAGGTAAGAGAATACGGCCACGATACTTCTGCTCTTGTGGCCCGCAGGCGTAATCCCCATTATCTGCATTCCCTCTTCCGTCCTTGCTCGGCCAGCGCCCAGCCCCGCACATCGTTCCATCGCCAACCAGAACGGAAATCCCTGCTCGGTCGCAGAGTGTTATCGCCGCCTCTGCCCGCTCTTGGGCTGCTTGCCCCTCCCGGCGGAGATGATGAAACCTGCCAGCCCATTCGCAAGGCATATGCCAGGCTATAGGGGTGAGACAGCTCCTGGGCCAAGGTGAGCGCCTCGTGACTTCTCTTCAGGGCTTGGTCCGGGTAGCCAAGATACCACAGGGTCCAGGCTGCAATAGCAGAGGCAGTCTACCCCAGGTCAGCCGTGATGGAGAGTAAGGGAGTGATGTTGCTGGGGTCATACAGAGGCAATCGCCTGCTCCAAGTGTGTCCGAGCCGAGGTCAACTCTCCAAGCCAGAACAATATCCCCCAGTGCATAGTGAGCCATCCAGAGGAATACCGGATCTTGCGTGCTCTGGGCCAGACGCATCAGCTGCTCCGCCAGCTCTACGGCGCGTCTGTAACTCCCCGTGATTAAATAGAAATAACCACAGTCTCAACAGCACCGGGAAGACGCTGAGGCGTCTCCCCGATCTGCTGGCACAGTGCCCGGGCCCGGGTGTACAGTTTTTTCCACTTCTGGGGCCGCTATAGCCCTTGATAGCGATCAGCGCATCACTCAGGGCGAGTTGCAGGGCTGAATTTCTTGCTGGGTGCGCTCCGGTGTGTCGGGTAGAGTCTTGAGCAACTCTAGCCCCTTGGTGAGCAGGCTGATCGCCTCCTGATAGGCAGAACGCCGAGCGCATTCTCCCCCGCTTGCTGCAGATACTGGATGGCTCGCTTGGTATCTCGCCCCGCTCAAATGCACCGCCAGTTCGGCTGCATCTCTCTGGCTCGCTCGCCGTACGCCTGCTCTTCCCGCTCGCCAATCTGCTGATGTAACCGCTGCGCCGACTGGCTGAGAGCCGCTCGTACAGCACTTCTTGATACAACGCATGCAGGAAGCTGTAGCGTGCCGCCACTGTTCCATCCGGCCATTCGCTCGTTCCTTGGGTACGGAGAAATTGTTCCCGGCGTACCAGTTTCACAGTGTGTTTCTACTGTCTCCGTAGTTTGCTCGACGCCTGCCGCCACCGCTGCAGCGGAGAACTCTGCTCCAGCCACACTCGCCGCTTCCAGGATTTTGCGCTCGTCAGGACTCACACGGGCAAGCTGTTGCTCGATCAATTGGCGGAGATTCTCCGGCACCCTAATGCTGTCGTCTGCAAGTGTGCTTTGTATCTCCCAGCTGCCCATCGCGTCTGGTGATCACCTCGCGCGCCACCAGCTCATTGGTCACGTTGACCATGAACAGCGGATTGCCATCCGTGCGTTGGTGAATGACTGGGCCAGCTTGTGGAGGGACGCTGAAAACAGGCCCTCACCCCGCACGCTCGTCCTCGCGTATCGAGCGCGGGTGAGGGAGCGAGCGTAAATCGCATGCGTCAGATATTCCCCACCGCTTCTTCGCTCAGAAAATCCAGCGCCAGTTCCTCACACTGCCCATGCAGCTGCAACTCCTGCTTGATCCCTTTGAGCGGATGGTCGCGGGTCAACACTTCCACTGGACGATACGTGCCGATGATCAGCAAGCGCGCTGGCTCTTGCCGCCGCGCCAGCATGGAGAGCAAGTCCAACGTCGAGACATCACTCCAGTGCAGGTCTTCCAGCACCAAACCAACGGCCGCTCGGCCGTGATCACTTCCAGCGCCTCGGCCAACTCTCGCAGCATCCGTTCTCGCGTCACGCCTGGGTCCTGCGCTGCAACGTCTCCAGCTCTGCAGTCGCTGAGCAATGCCGGCATCTGCACCAGCCAAGTCGGCGCGTGCTGATGCAACAGCGCGATCAGACGTTGCCCTATCTGGCTCCCGGCACAATCGCCCTAAGGCTTCCAGCATCGGCAGATACGCTTCGCCTGCCCCGTAGTGTTCGATGCACTGCCCCCGCCCAAGCCAGGGAGCCAGGGATTGGGGATTGGGTTTGGGATCTGGAGTTTTGACTTGCCTGATTTGGGCGTGAGGAACTAGACCCTAACCCCAGATCCCTAGATCCTCTGAGAAAGGCTTCGACCAGCGTGGTCTTGCCGATCCCCGGCTCACCGGTCACAAAGACCAGCTGGCGCTCGCCGCTCAGCGCTTTGTCCAACCACCCGTGGAGTTGCGCGAGTTCGGCTTCTCGACCCACCAGGGTAGAGTGCGGGGTACTGGGGGTTAGGGGATGTCGGAAGGGAATTGGACTCTGGACTGCTGACTACTGACTACTGATTGCTGACTACTGACTACTTTCCCGATGAAGCGAAACCCGCGCCGGTGCACGGTCTCAATGTAGCGCGGCTTGCGGGCGTCATCGTGTAACGCTTGACGCAGTTCTTGAATACACGAGGTCAGCGCCGCATCGCTGACGACCGTCTCGGACCACACCGCCTGCAAAGAGATCGTCTTTGGTCACCACCTGCCCGGCCGCGTTCCAGCAGATAGCGGAGCACGGCAGGGCTTTCAGCGTGAGCCTCACTTCCTGTTTTCCCCGCCACAGCTGCCCAGTGTGGAGGTCGAAGTCGATAGGGACCAAAGCTAAGTAGCTGTTCCGCCTGCATTTTTTGCCCTCACCGCGTCCTAGAATAATCCCAGAGTAATCCCAGAACTTTCCTATGACTTTCTTTTCCCGTGCTTCTATTCTCCTCGCACAGGCACGCGCGATTGCAAGCGAAACATGGAGACGGACGTACCACCATGCCGCAGCAGCAAACAGGAAAGGCCCCCTTATCAGTCCACCGGGCGTTTGTCGTGCATTTTCGCACGAGCAGCAATGTCGCTCGTGGACCGAGTCGAGGGACGAGTGGAGCATGTGGTGTCGGGGCAATCGACGCACTTCGACTCTCTGGAGGAGTTGCTGGCGTTTATGGCGCGGGTGCTACGCCGTCGCGCCGAAGAGTGAAAAACCGTTCAATTGTTCCGGCAGAATGAACGACTTGTTCATACTCCTGTTACGCCTACTGAGACGAGCACAGTCACAGAAAGGAGGACTACACGGGGCAGAACAGAAGGAAAGCCGGGAGACAGGAACAATAACAAACAGGAAAGGATGCCCTATTAGGGCAGCTTTCCAAGCAACAGGTAAAAAGGAGGTCAATATGAAGACACGATGCTAGCAGAATTTTCACTCTGTTGTTCCTCTTCTGTGGCTGGTCACGCCTAGTCAGTGCCGACGCGGTCACCGATTGGAACGAGAACGCTGGCGAAGCCGCCAAGGCCGCCTGTATATCTCCCGACGATGATCCACTCCACGAATCGCGTATGTATGCGATGGTGCACATCGCCATTCATGACGCGCTCAATGCGATCGATCGGCGCTCCCGTCCGTACACTTTCGACAGTCAGGCCCCGTCAGGCGCTTCTGCGGATGCCGCTGTGGCTGCGGCAGCGCATGACGTGTTGGTCGCGCTGATCAATCAGCTCCCTCCGATCTCTTTCCCCCAGGATGTGTATCGATGCGGGAGTCGCCAGTGTCGAAGCCGACTATACCGCTGCGTTGGCCGCAATCCCGAATGGAATCAGCCAAGACGCAAGGTATTGCGTTGGACCAAGCTGCAGCCGCAGCTATCCTCGCGCTCCGCGACTAACGATGGGTCAGACACGCTGTTAATTGACACGGCCTATCCCGCAAGGACGGCTCCCGGCGAGTGGCGCTTTACGCCGGGGTTCCCGTTTGCCTTTGCACCAGGCTGGGCCGATGTCACACCTTTCGTGCTGAACGACGCTGCTCAGTATCAGTCCGGGGCCTCCTTACAAACTGACCAGCAAGAAGTACGCGGCAGATCTCAACGAAGTGAAAAGTCTCGGCGGTGACGGAGTCACCACCCCCAGCGCGCGCACCGCCGAGCAAACCCAAATCGCTCTCTTCTGGATAGAAAGTTCACCGCTGATGTGGAATCGCATCGCACGCACGGTCTCGGCTGCTGAAGGACTCGACCTGTGGGAGAATGCCCGGCTCTTCGGCCTGCTGAATATGGCGATGGCCGATGGCTATATCGGGACGTTCGATACCAAGTATCATTACAATTTCTGGCGACCGGTCACGGCGATTCAACTTGCGGACACCGACGGCAACCCCGACACCACTGCTGACCCAACGTGGGAGCCGCTTGCGCCGACGCCACCGGTCCCGGATTACGATTCAGGCCACAGCGTCGAAGGTGGCGCCGCTGCGCAGGTGTTGAAGCGGTTTTTCAAGGATGATGACATCAGCTTCACTGCGTGCAGCCTGTCGTTCCGCTCGCCGAGGAGCAGTGCGGCGGAGCGTCAGAGGTGCGCCGCTCGTTTACCAGTTTCACACAAGCAGCGGAGGAGAATGGGGTCTCACGCATCTATAATGGGTTTCATTTTCGCGATGCTGTCAACACAGGCATTAAGCATGGTCGCAAGATCGCTGATCGTGCCGTCAGTCATTTTCTGCGGCCCGTTCACTAAAATTGGAATGGGCAAGCCACGGCGCTGCCAATCAATTGAGAGCTTCGTAGGGCGTGTACTACGTGCTGGTGTGATATGCCATCTTGCCGCTCGGGGCACGCCTTACATCTTAACTTTTGCTTGCAACTATAATCCAAAGGGACTACAGTTCGCGGCATAGCTTACATGCCACCCTTGTCGTATCCGAACTGGATGTCTCTCAGTATGGAGGGCAGGTCATGGACCCACAACACGCGGCCTTGGTGTTGATCGGTTATCAGAATGATTACTTCGCGACGGATGGCGTTCTTTACCGTGTCATTGAAGAAGCCTCGCGTGTCACTGGTACCCTCGCTAATACCGTCGATCTGCTGGAACACTTGTCTTCTACTCCAGTCTTGATCGTCGCCACACCGATTAGCTTCACGCCTGACTACAGTGAACTCACTGACCCAGTTGGGATTCTCAAGACTGTGAAAGAGATGGGCGCCTTTAAGGCGGGCACAAAAGGAGCGGAGACAATCTCAGAACTGCGCCGCCTCGGGGAGCGGATCTTAGAAGTGCCTGGCAAACGCGGGCTCAATGCCTTTTCTAATACTGACCTCGACAATCTGTTTCAACAACGTGGGATCACCAATGTCGCCATAGCTGGGGTGGTGACTTCCATCTGCGTCGATTCCACGGGCCGCTCCGCTTTCGAGCGTGGGTATAAGGTTTCTATCCTTTCTGACTGTACGTCTGGTCGGACGACTTTCGAGCAAGATTTCTATTGTGAAAATGTCTTTCCCCTGTACGCTGAAGTACTTGATCACAACCAGTTTATCGAACGGTTAGGGACTGCCGCATGAGTGAGCACGACAGCCACGAGCTGGAAGTCCAAATCCAGTACCGCCTGATGGAAGAACTGGCCGCACGCAAGCGGGCCGAGGCTGCACTGCAACAAGCGAAAGAGACAGCCGAAGCCGCCACTCGCCACAAGTCTGAGTTCCTGGCGAACATGTCACACGAATTGCGCACGCCGCTCAACGCGATCATCGGCTTCTCCGAAGTGCTGCTGGAGAAAATGTTCGGTGAGCTGAATGAGAAGCAAGAAGAATATCTCCAAGACATCCTCTCTTCCGGCCAGCATCTCCTCGCACTTATCAATGACATCCTCGACCTCTCCAAGGTCGAAGCCGGGAAGATGGAGCTGGAGCCAGCCGTGTTTAACCTCCGAGAGCTTTTGGAGGGTAGTCTGGTGATGGTCAAGGAGCGTGCGCTCGCGCACGGCCTCACGCTCTCGTTGGACATTGCTGAGGAACTCGACACTTTCATTGGAGATGAGCGCAAAGTGAAACAGGTCCTCTTCAATCTCCTCTCGAACGCCGTAAAGTTTACGCCAGACAAGGGTAAGGTGAGTGTCACGGCCACAAAGACGGATGGCGTTGTGCAAGTGGTCGTGCGGGATACCGGTATCGGGATTGCCGCGGAAGATCAGCAGCAGATCTTTGAGGCATTTCAGCAAGTCGGAAAGGGGACAGTAGGAAAAGCTGAAGGCACTGGTTTGGGTCTGGCCTTGACGAAAAAGTTTATCGAACTGCATGGTGGGCAGATTTGGGTGGAGAGCAGCTTAGGACAGGGAAGCGCCTTTACTTTTACCCTCCCCATTGTAGGAACAAGCAAAGAGTACGCTGCTATCAGCCGTGCGTCAGAGAGCAGTTCGAGAGAATGTGACCGAAGAAAACTCCACCAAGCCCCTGGTGCTGATCATTGATGATGATACGAAAGCAGCAGAACTGCTTCGGCTCTACCTTACCGAAGCTGGTTACGCTGTTGCTATTGCCCGTGATGGCCAAGCCGGTCTTGAACAGCTCATGCAGCTTGCCCCGGACGCGATTATTCTCGATGTGTTATTGCCGAAGATGGACGGCTGGGCTTTGCTCTCACAGATAAAAGCAGACCCGGTGACCAAGGATCTTCCAGTCATTATTGCGTCAATTGTCGACCAGAAAGGCAAAGGTCTTGCCTTGGGCGCGATACAGTATTTGGTCAAGCCGGTTCACCGAGAGGAACTGCTCGAAGGGTTGAACGTTTTGCAGTTGTCAGAACGGTCAGTAAGGTCCTCCCGTGCCTCCTAAGAGGAGATCTGGCTTATGTCTGGGGAACTTATTCTGATCATCGAAGATAACCCGAAGAATCTCAAACTGGTACGCGATGTCCTGCAGTTTCACGGCTACGCGACGCTGGAGGCGGAAACCGGTGAAGCTGGGGTTGCCCTGGCGCACGAACGACTCCCTGCGCTCATCCTGATGGATGTGCAACTGCCTGGCATGGATGGACGAGCGGCGCTCAAGCTTTTGAAAGCGGATGTAAGCACGCAGCACATTCCCATCATTGCCTTGACTGCGTTTGCCATGAAAGGAGACCAAGAAAGTTTGCAGACTGAGGGGTTCGACGGCTACATGGCGAAGCCCATTGATATTAAAGAGTTGCCCAAAGTCGTCGAGCGTTTCTGTATGCGCAACCCGCAAGGGCAGGTGTGAGTCTCATGGCTGAGCTCCACGCAAAGATCCTCGTCGTCGATGACGAGACGAAAAATGTCAAGTTGTTAGAAGCGTTGTTGCTTCCGCGAGGCTATGCTGTTGTCAAAGCCTATGACGGAGAAGAGGCGCTGCGGCAAGTGCAAGAGGAGCGACCTGATCTAATCCTGTTAGATATCATGATGCCACTTCTCGATGGGTTTGAGGTCTGCAAACGACTCAAGGACAATGAAGAAACGCGGTTGATCCCGGTGATTATTATGACGGCCTTGGGCCAAGTTGAGGACCGCATCAAAGGGATCGAAGCCGGAGCTGACGACTTTCTGACGAAACCGGTTCATCGCGACGAATTGATAGCGCGGATTCGTACCTCGCTGCGACTGAAACAGACAATCGAACGCAAGGTGAATGTGCTGCAGGGAGTACAGGAATACCTGACGAAGTTCGTCCCACAATCGGTGAGGCGTCTGCTTGAGAAAGATGCAGCAGCACCGGCGTTAGAGAAACGGGAGCAAGATGTCTCTGTCCTCTTCGTTGATATCAGCGAGTATACTGCCTTGAGTGAACGACTACCGCTCGATGTGGTGAATACATTGGTCGAGCGGTATTTCTCTGTTTTTCTTGATCGTATTCATGAAACTGATGGTGACATCACTGCGACTGCCGGTGATGGCCTCATGATTGTCTTTCAAGATATGGACCGATACGCGCATGCCATCAAAGCGATTGATACTGCTCTGTCCCTGCTAACCGTCACCGAGACGCTCAACCACGCAAACCGTGAGCATCCGATTGCGATTCACATCGGTCTGAACTCGGGAGTTGCATTCGTCGGCGCGACGCGCCTTGAGGGAATGCATGGAACGCGATGGACGTTCACCGCCAGCGGCCCAGTCACCAACCTCGCTGCGAGGCTCGCAGGTGTCGCGCAAGCTGGACAGATTCTTGTTGGTCCTGAGACAGTACGCCGTCTTGGCGACCGCTATTGCTTGGCAAGCCTTGGACGTGAGCACTTGAAGAACATCGCCGAGCCTATCGAGATTTACCAGGTCCTTGGTCGGGCGGTGTGAGCTGTCTCCTTATTATTCTTTGCCCCACGCCTGAAGAAATTCCACACTGTTGCTCATCTCTGCTGCTCCGCGTGCACGGAGGGCGCGGAGCAAAGCGCGATCCATAGAGTCTTCATCGATGTAGAGACGGATCGTCGCCATATGTTATTGGCGAGTTGAAGAGTGCTGCTGTGCGAGTCTACCGTCTCTGCATCTTCGGTAGCCAGATCCGCTTCTATCGCATCACGATTAGCGTGATAGTAGGCGAGCGCAGCATACACGTGCGCCAGAGTTAAGTGCCCGAACTGATCGACAATTTCCTCCGGATTGAGACCTTGCTTGTACCAGCTCACAACGCGTCTAACTGTCACCCCTGTACCGGCGATACGAGGTCGTCCTCCACGGATTTCAGGTGAGCAAACAATCAAGCTACCGATATCGGTGACCGTATGCATAAGCGTAACGCCTTTCTCGGAGACGAGGATACGAAAAAACAGTGAACAAGACAAGGAAGAAGACGTTGTTATATTGGGTCATCGAGTCATTGAAGAATTGAGTCATCGGGCGATCGGGTCATTGAAAACAAGTCTACAATCCCTCAATGTCTCAATCCCTCAATGGCCCAATTCTTCGAGTAGCGCCTTCGCCTCTTGCAAGTCCTTGGTGTCAAACCCTTCGGTGAACCAGTTGTAGATGTCGGATAACATCTTGTGTGCTTCGGCCAACCTACTGCATAAGCCTCGTGCCTTTCTCAGGCCTGAGGATACGGAAAGTCAAAGGTCAGTCCTCTGAGGAAACCTTTAATGATATGTTGCACCTGTTTTGACGCTGTACCTTAGATCCTATACTCGTTACTCTTGTCCAACAACCCCTTCGCCTCTTGCAAGTCCTGTATCAAGCCCTTCAGCTAAGCAATGGTAACCTTCCACCTCTCCCCTTTACGGCAGCTCTTCATTCAGGCTACAGAGAGAAAACATAGTAAAGGACAGGCACGGTGCAAGATCCTTTGTTTTTTTATCCCGACTCCGCTACTGGGTTTTCTGTACGTACTACTTCCTCCCATTGGGAATTGATTCTACGGAAGCATCCTGAAGTTACCGGAAAAGAAAGCACCATACAGGATTGTCTGCGAAAACCCGAACAGGTCCGTCGCAGTAAGCAAGACCGGACAGTATACTTGTTCTACGCCTCAGACCCGCCGTATTATATCGTGGTCGTCGCTAAACGGCTGAACGGCGAAGGATTTATGATCACCAGTTACTTGAGTGACAAAGTCAAGGAAGGGGAATTGGTATGGCCCATATCCGTGTGATCCACGACTCCATAGGAGAGACGCTTACCGTGTATTGGAAAGAACCTTCTCCAGATCAGGTTTGTGAAGAAACCGGGGAAGGGGTCATTCTGATTAAAAACAGCAAGACCGGAGAAGTTATCGGTTTTGAGCGGCTCTATTATCGACCCGATCATCAGACCCAAGCCGTTACCGTCGAGACGATCACATCCACTACGTAGCACTGGGTTGAATTTTCTCCCTTGTTCCCGCCTTTCTTAAGCCAACTCCGATCATTGATGCACTTAACACCCTAATCACTCATTGATCCATTTTCCCCATTTAATGGCTCGATGGCTCAATGATTCAATTCTTCGAGTAGCGCCTTCGCCTCTTGCAAGTCTTTGGTGTCAAACCCTTCGGTGAACCAGTTGTAGATATCAGATAACATCTTGTGTGAGCTTGCGTGTCTGTGCTTGCGTTGTTGCTGTCGCCATAGTCGTACCAGGCTCATCGTAGCGCGAAGTTCTAGGGACTTGGCTTGTTGCTTCTGTGCAATCTCAATGGCCTTGAGAAAACACTGCTTCCTGTTCCACCGTCGCCTCGGTGCTGGGTGCTAGGGGTTGGGTGTTAGGGACTGATAACTGAGAACTGACGACTGACAGCTTCTTCTTTCGACTTCTGCCCTTTGCCTTTTGATTTGTCTGCCTAGACTCTAGACTCTGGACCCTAGACTGGGCGAGCGTGAGCTCGCCTTTTAGCCGATACAGCTCCGCCTCGTAGACATCGCTCTCCAGTTTTGTCCACCATAGCCAGCGCTTCGGCCAGCACGGTCAGCCCTTCTTCTACCTGTCCTGCTTTTCCATACGCTTCGGCCAGCAGGGCAAGATATAGGATGCTCAGATAGCCTGAGGCTGCCATGCCGCATCTGTGGGTAATGCCCTCTTCCCACCTGTCCTTGCTCGGCCAGTGCCCAGCCCCGCAGTCTCGTCCCACTCGCCAACCAGAACGGAAACCCCTGCTCGGTCGCAGAGTGCAATCACCGCCTCTGCCCGCTCTCGGGCTGCTTGCGCCTCCCGGCGGAGGTGATGAACCAGCTGCATCCCAGTAAAGGCATAAGCTAGACTATAAGGGTGCGCATAGCTCTTGGGCCAAGGCGAGTGCCTCGTGGCTCCTCTTCAAGGCTTGGTCTGGATAGCCAAGGTACCACAAGGTCTGAGGCTGCATAGCGAGAGGCATCTACCCTCGGTCAGCCGTATGGAAAGTGGAACGAGGATGCTGCTGGGGGTCATACAACGCAATCGCCTGCTCGAAGTGTGTCCGAGCCGAGGTCAACTCTCCAAGCCAGTACAAGATCCTCCCGTGCATATGTGAGCCAGCGAGAGGAGATACGGGTCTTGGCGTGTCTGAGCTAGACGCAACAGCTGCTCCCCCAGCTCACGTGCCGTCTGTAACTCCCCCTGGTTATGATAAAACACGCATCAGTCTCCACAGCACTGGGAAGAGCTGAGAAGTCTCCCCCAGCTGCTGGCACAGTTCCCGGGCCCGGGTGTACAGTTTTTTCCACTTCCGGGGCCGCATAGCCCTTGGTAGGAATCAGAGCATCATTCAGGGCGAGTTGTAGTGTGAGTTCTTGCCGGACGCGCTCAGGGTGTCCGGCAAGGTCTTGAGCAGCTGGAGCCCCTGGTGAGGAGAATGATTGCTTCCTGATAGGCAGAACGCCGCACGGCATTCTCGCCCGCTTGTTGCAGATACTGGATGGCTCGTTGGTATCCCGCCCGCGCTCAAAGTGCACGGCCAGTTCAGCGGCAATCTCTCGCGCTCGGTCGCCGTAAGCTTGTTCTTCGCGCTCACCAATTTGCCGATGTAAACGGATGCGCCGAGTGGCGGACATCTGCTCGTACACACTTCTTGATACAAGGCATGTACGAAGCCGTAGCGTGCTGCCACTGTTCCATCTGGCCATTCGCTCGTCCCTTGGGTACGGAGGAATTGTTCTCGGCGTACCAAACCATCACAGTGTGTTTCTACCGCTTCCGTCAGTTTGCTCTGTGCCCGCGGCCACGGCTGCCGCGGAGAACTCTGCCCCCGCTACACTCGCTGCCTCTAAGACTTTGCGCTCGTCAGGGCTCACGCGTGCAAGCTGTTGCTCGATCAATTGGCGGAGATTCTCGGTACCCTCATGCCATCGTCGGCAATTTGGCCTTCGATTTCCCAGTGCCCATCGTGCTGGGTAATGACCTCGCGTGCCACCAGCTCATTGGTCACGTTCACCATGAACAGTGGGTTGCCATCCGTGCGCTGATGAATGACGTGAGCCAGTTTGTGTACAGATTCTGCGACAAAAGGTTCCCTCTCCCCTTGCGGGAGAGCTTGTCCTTCGCGTAGTCGGAGGAGGACAGGGT
>CAVTCR010000070.1:0-113055 GCA_963733195.1 uncultured delta proteobacterium | reverse complement strand
CAAACGTTGACATCAGTTCTAAGCGGATCAACTACATTGCCTTTCGACTTCGACATCTTCTGTCCACGCTCGTCACGGACAAGGGCGTGAATATAGATGTGACGGAACGGCACCTCGCCCATGAACTTCAGTCCAAGCATCATCATGCGGGCAACCCAGAAGAAAATGATGTCAAAGCCAGTGACTAATACTGATGTTGGATAAAATGTCTTGAGGTCCGCGGTTTGGTCCGGCCAGCCGAGCGTAGAAAACGGCCACAGTCCTGAGCTGAACCACGTATCAAGGACGTCTGTTTCTTGTGTCAGTTTCGCTGATTGACTTTGGACAGCTTGTGACGTCTTCTCGTGAGACGGTCATCTCACCACAGTTGCCACAGTACCATGCAGGGATACGATGGCCCCACCACAGTTGACGCGAGATACACCAGTCACGGATATTTTCCATCGAGGCGAAATAGGTCTTCTCCCAGTGTGTCGGGAAAATTGCGTTCGGCCATCTTTCACTGCAGCAATAGCGACATCCGCGAGCGGCTTAATCTTGACGAACCATTGGTTAGACAAGAACGGCTCGACCACGGTCTGACACCGATAGCAGTGACCGAGCATGATTTTGTACGGCTCGGTTTTGATCAGCACCCCGGATTGCTGCAGCTCTTCGACCAGTTGCTTCCGGCACTCATAGCGATCCATGCCGACATAAGGTCCAGCTTCGCTCGTCATTCGCGCTTTTTCGTCAAGGATAGAGATGGAGGGCAGACTATGCGTTCTACCGATGTCAAAGTCGGTAAAGTCGTGTGCTGGGGTCACTTTCAGTGCGCCAGTGCCGAATTCTTTATCCACATGCTCGTCAGCGATCACTGGAATTTCACGTCCTAAAATGGGCAACGTCAGTGTTTTACCAATCCAGCTCACTATACCGTTCATCTTCGGGGTGGACTGCAACAGCCGTATCGCCCAGCATCGTTTCAGGGCGGGTTGTCGCGATCGTCACTGCTCCTGTGCCATCAGTACGCGGATAGGACAGATGATACAGATAACCTTCGCTCTCTTTTGGTTCGACTTCCAAGTCAGACAGCGCCGTCTCGCAGCGTGGACACCAATTAATGAGATAGCGACCACGGTAAATTAATCCTTCTTCATAGAGGCGAACAAAGACTTCGCGCACAGCGCGTGACAATCCGGCGTCCATTGTGAAACGTTCGCGGGACCAGTCACACGACGCTCCGAGAACTTTGAGCTGATTGACAATCTGTCCGCCGGATTCCGCTTTCCAGGTCCACGCCCGTTCGACAAACTTCTCGCGCCCCAGCGCCCAGCGGTCAGTTCCTTCTTGCAGCAGGAGGCGTTCAACGACGTTTTGTGTCGCAATGCCAGCATGATCCGTCCCCGGTACCCACAGGACCTGGTAGCCATCCATGCGCTTATAGCGTGCCAAAATGTCTTGCAGCGTATTATTGAGCGCATGGCCCATATGCAGCGAGCCGGTGACATTGGGTGGAGGAATCACCATCGAGAACGGTTGACCAGCGGGGTTTTGTTCCGGACGAAAGAAACCCTTGTCGATCCAGGCATGAGCCCAGCGGTTCTCCACCAAACTTGGGTCGTATGTTTTATCGAGTGCCATAAGCAAATGAGAAAGGGGTTCTACCCACTTCGTTCAGGCAGAACCCCCTTTCTTACAGTAGTTATGCGAAAGGGGGGACTTGAACCCCCACGGGGTATTAGCCCACAGGAACCTGAATCCTGCGCGTCTGCCAGTTCCGCCACTTTCGCAAGTGAGCGGCTACTTAACCAACAGTCCTTTTTGCTGTCAATCCCGGAGTCGTAGGAGGTACATGACACAATCCTGGCTTCCTTTGGCGCACAGGTAAGCCGGGATAGGGTCACAGGCCGTTCCTGGCATTCACTGGGTTTGCCCGCGCCGGAAACGCTTCGCTTATTCCGGCCTACTCACTGCTCAATTGGTAGTCAAGAAATTTTCATGCATCTATCTACAAACAAAGGCTCGTAATTCTTTTGCGATTTGCTAAGCTTGGTTGAGGCAATTTTGTTGTAGGAACAAGTCACTATGAGCACCCGAGTTGAGATTACCTTACCAGACGAAGTCTACCATCGAGCTGAACGGCTCGCTCAGGTAGTGAGTCGTAATGTCTCTGACTTGCTAGCAGACACCATCACACTTGCGCTGCCGTCACTCACCCCACATGCACAAAAAGAGCAGCCAATTACAGAACTAGCCGACCAGAAAGTCTTAGCACTGGCTGATCTGCAAATGCCACCAGCGCAGGACCAACGTCTCAGCAATTTGCTTGACAAACAGCAGGCAGGAACTCTTACCGACTCAGAACCTGCAGAACTTCTCGCTCTCATGCAGGTCTACCAAGAAGGTCTTCTGAGGAAAGCGCAAGCACTGCGAGAAGCAGTTCGTCGAGGTCTCCGTGCACCGTTAGAACCGTGAGTAGCAGTTTGATTCCCGAACAGCTCAGGGCAGTCCCCTGCTTCTGAATGTGCGCAGGGAAGGAGTAAAGATTCATGAAACTTGCGAAAGCAGAATCTAAAAGGGTAACCCTGATGAGATTTTCGAAACTCTCAAGCGCGTACCCAAAACTCGGCTGCGGATCGTCCGTGATGTGGCTGAGGCGCTCGCTGACCCCGGAGCGAAAAGCACCTCTGCACCTAAGCGAAGGAAGGCGAAGAAAAAGAGCCTCCTCGATACCCCTTTCTGTGGGATGTGGGCAGACCGGACTGATATTATCGATGGCCAATCTTTCGCCAGAACCCTAAGGCGGCAGCTGGAGACTCGGGGTGACAGAACAGCGAACCTTCGTTGATACCGACATTCTCATCGACGTGACAAGAAAGCAGCCTCGGGCTCTCGACTTTTGGCGTCGTGCTGAGGCAAGATCGACAATCTTGTGTTCTGTTATCTCCGTATTCGAGATCCTCGCAGGCTGCCGTACGCCGTTTGAACAGCGTACAACCCTAAAGAATTCTCGATTATAGATATGATTCAGATGGTGAATTGTACTTTTGTACTGGAGTATCGGTAACCGTATCCGACGCGACATCCTTAAACAGAAGCGTGCTGAGTCTGGCCAGGAGATTGTGCAAACAGTGTCTGCACAATTAGTAGCTGACCACGGGCAGGGTTTCACTCGCACGAATCTCTTCCACATGGTGCGGTTTGCTGAGGTCTACTCTGACGAGATCAATTGTCCAGACAGTGTCTAGACAATTAAGTTGGCCCCATTTTCGCCACATTATTTATCGTGACGATCTTTTGAAACGTGATTTTTACACATCGTCACCCTCAGAACCCCTGGACATACGACGCGACATCGACCACCGCCTGCGCATCGAGAATGGAGGGATAGAGACGTGGCATCTTCTCCGAGGGATTCTCGATCCAATTGACGGTTGCGTTGAAATCAAGACGCGAGCGTATAGCCTTTCAAAGCTGGACCGGAGCCGCCCTCTCCCTGGTTTCCATGGCACGCTGCACAGTTCTTGCTGTACAGCTCTTTCCCGCGTCCAGCGTCTGGAGCAGTAGCCGCAGCCGCTACTGTGGTCGGAGCCGTCGCCGCAGCCTGAGGTGCTGGTGCTACTGACTTGGCGTGTTCTGGCAGTGCATAGATAACAAGCGACGGCTTGCCGCTCTCGCCGAAGGACAATCGCGACACATTACCCGAGGTGATGGCGACGTACTGCGTGCCGCCGAGCGCATAGGTGATCACGCCACCCGCCAGTGCCCCGTTGGTCGCCGTCTTGAACAGTAGTTTACCGGTGGTAGATTCGAACGCGAAGAAATTGCCATCCATGTCGCCGGTGAAGGTCACGCCACCCGCAGTAGGAGTGATAGCAGCAACAACGGGCGCGTCGGCGTGATACTTCCATCGCACAGCGCCGGAATCCGGATCGACGGCGGTCACCCAACCAGTCTTGGCAGAATCCCACTCCCAACTCCCGCCGAGCAAAAACTTACCAGGTTGAAACTCTACCTCGTCGGATTTGATGGTTGCACACCAGTCGACAGCGCCCACTACGATCTGTTTCGTTAGCTGATCGTAGGCGGGACCATTCCATTCGACGCCACCCACTGGCCCTGGGCAGCTAAAGACGCCTCTCGCGTGCGGTGCCTGTTCTGGGATCTTTATGGTCGTCACCGGGGTCTTGAACACCTGTTTCTTGGTTTCACGGTTGACCCCGTAGAGATACCCGTCCTTACTGCCAATCGCGACCATGGGGTGACCTTTGCTGTTCCAGTACAGCATCGGCGCGGCAGCAAGGTCGAGATCAAGGCCGTCATTCGGTGACATCTGATACCACCATTTGAGTGCACCGGTGCGCGCGTCAAGCACCACCATACTGTCGGTAAAGAGGTTTGCCCCCGGCCGATGGCTCGGTACAAAGTCGGGTGCAGGATTGCCGACTGGCACAAACACTTCCCCGCTCGACATATCGAGCGTATAGGTAGTCCAACTACCACCGCCACCGTAGCGCGCACTATCCCGCTCAGTCCAAGTCTCGGCACCTGTCTCCTTGCCGCGCGGGATTGTGTAGAACCGCCACACCTCGCGTCCACTCTCCTGCTCGTAGGCCATGATGCGTCCGCGAATACCCCAGTCGCTCCCAGCCGAGCCCGTGATCAACAGCCCTTGCCAAACCGCAGGCACGGAGCTGAAGAACTCCCCTTGCTGCGGATCGCCGACTTGCTGCTTCCATAGTGTCTTACCAGTAGCGGCATCGATCGCCAGCATGCGACTATCCGGTGTCCCGCGAAATAGTTTGCCATTCGCGAAGGCCACGCCACGATTAACCTGGAAGATATCTTCCTGCTCAGACTTGTAGACATTGCGCCAGCGCACTGTACAGTTCGTCGCATCGACCGCTAGAGTGTCGTGTGCGTTGGTCATATAGAGCGTGCCGTCGATCTGTAAGAGGCCAGCCTGGAACGCCCCTGAATCGTCAACTTTCAGTCGGCAGACTTCAGCCAGTGACGCCACGTTCTGCACGTTGATTTGATCAAGCGACGAGTAGCGCTGACCGTTCACTGTACCATTGTAGGTCATCCAGTTCGTGTCGGCTGGGCCAGCGGCCTTGCCAACGCCAGCAGCCAACAGCAAGATCGTGAGCACTAATGCGGTCAACGTACAGCGCTGAATTGTTCCCTTAAACGTCATCATATCTCCCCTGTCTTTCGTGGACCAATTCGAGACAGTCAGATACCTGCGTTCCTCTCATCCGAGCGCTAGACGTTGAGACCCTGAAAGAGCAAAGAGCAAAACGGTCGCGTTTGCAAATAGCCCAGGCCCCATCGCGAAGCGGAAAGAATGTCCACGACCAACCCCACCAACAATGATCGGCATTGCTGAAGAATGATTTTTTTGCTCCACCTTCCCCTGCCCTGAGATTGAGAGAAGGGTAAGAACTGCCGACTATTGAACCAACCCATTAGTGCTATTTGGTAGCCCTTACCCTAATACCTGCGCTCACGTAGAGAAAAAAGGCGACTTTTCTCTGAGGGTCAATGCAACGTCTCACCGTAATTGGCGAGATAGGTTTTCGGCACCTCGAACTTGAAGAGTTTCGCCGCATTGAGGCCGAGAATTTTTGCACGATGTTTATCAGAGAGATCACCCATCTGTCGCTCAATCGCCTCAGCCGAATGTGGCCATGACCCTTCATGATGCGGATAGTCGTTCGCCCAGAGGCAGTTCTCAACCAAGTTGTATTTCACCGCGAGGTCAATACCAACCTGATCTTCTTGGAAAGACGCATAACCATGTTCGCGGAAATAGTCACTCGGCAACTTCTTCAACGTCGGCCATCTCCACATGTGATGTTTCTTGTAGGCCTCGTCCATCGCGTTGATCGCCCACGCGACCCAACCGATGCCGCACTCAATGGCGGCAAACCGCAACTGCGGAAACCGCTCTAAAACACCCGAAGCGCACATGTTTGCGATCGGCTCCACGGTCGGCGCGAACGAATGTGACACATAATTGATCACCGCCCCGCCATCTTTGCGCGCGGCGCGCGGGTCGCGTCCAGTGGAAATATGAAACGTGATCGGCAGACCCGTGTCTCCTGAATCATCCCCACAGAGGATCGAACATAGGCAGGTTATAGTTAGGGTGTCGTGCATCGTGCGCGCCGAAGATCGGTTTGCACGGCAGCGTCAAACCACGGTAGCCCATCTTGGCGACACGCTTCACCTCAGCAATTGAGACTTCCAGATCGCCGGTAGCAAGGCAGGCCATGGGCGACATGCGATCGTTGTATTTGCCAAAGACCTCCCAAGCCCAGTCGTTATAAATGCGACACTGCGCCATAGCGAATTGCGGATCCGGCGTTGCCCACATCGCCAGCCCTTTGTTGGGGAAAATGATCTCGGCATCCACTCCGTCGCGCGCCATATCCTTGAGACGTTGCTCCGGGTCGGCGCCGGATTTCTGCCGCTCCAGATCTTCCCCTTGGAAAACAGAATCATGCAACCGCGATCGTTGAAAACCCTCTGAGACAGTCCACTTCACGCCCTTTTCGTCTACCTCAATACGGGGCAAACGGTCACTGTACTTCGCATCCAGGCGCTCCTTCCACAGGTTTGCAGGCTCGTTCATGTGGCTGTCGCACGAGACCATGAAATACTTGTTCGGATCATTGGGCCGGGCCGTGCGCTCCCAGCCTGTGTGTCCAGGGGTTTCTAACCGCCATTGATTTGGTGCATCGATCATCTCTAACGCCCTCCTTAAAGTATAATTTCAACATGATGCATTCTCCCTCAATCCTCAAAGCCAAGTGCAAATAAGAGTGCCTCACGAATCGTGTGAAGCGTTTGAGGGGAAACTGTTCCAACGAATGAGCGTAGCCCATCTTTGGGGACGGTTGCTAATTGTCAAGGTTAATCGCTGAAGTCGTCTTTAATCCACTTTCTGGCCCGATAATGACTTCGGAAGGAATACCTCGAATAGTAGTCGTAATAGGAGCGACAGTAACGCTATGAAGATGTCCAAGGATATCCTGTCGAGTGAGAATCAATACCGGACGACGTTTATTGGGACGAGCAAATTCAAACTGCCAAATTTCGCCACGATTTACTTCGGCCATACTTGCGACCTAAGGATAGGAGCAAACTCGTCAGGGGCAGATAGGATGTCGGGCATAACCTTCACGATGACGCTGCACTTTCTCCGCTAGGACCCGATGCTTTAGCCATGCTTCCAGCGCTTCGCGGATCACCTCTGAACGTCCACGCTGATCTGCTTCACCTGCCACATCAACCGCGTGGAGCAGTTCTTCGTCTATACGAATAGAAATAGTTTTTGCCATACTTAATGTCATACATTCTGTATGCAATTATGTCAATTTCAATCACTTTGGCTATGAAGAAGATGATGCTTAATCACAGCCTCTACACTCTCAACAGACTGCCAAGTCACCAAATCGGATCTCCCTGTCGATCTTTGACGGTTGAAATACATCACACGCTTGCCGCCACAGATCATATCCACACGCGGACCAACCGGGCAACCTGCCATACAGGCGACCTCGTGAATGCGGACTTGCTCCTGGAAGTGTTTTTTCTCTACCAACCCACGGATTGCCTCAAGCAGTGCAGGACCATTATAAGAACCAGATTCGCCATCTGTTACAGACACCTTGACCTGAACGCGTTTCGCCGTACATTTGCTTTTCGTACAGACATAGATGTCGAGCTGGGACATAGATCGAGACAATAAAGGAAAGAGACCTATGAACGCAACCGAACTCCAGGAATACCGCTGGAAGCACATCCCTGTCTACAACGCGAACAAGCTCAAGTTGGGCATCTTTGGTCAGAATTGCAGTAACGGCTGTACGATTACCCATGCGGAGACCACCTTCAAACCCACGTATAAGCATAATGTGGAGATCTCTCAGAAAGCGGACAACCTCGGATTCGAGTTGCTCGTTCCGGTGGGCCGTTGGCGGGGGTTCGGTGGCACGACCGACTTCAACGGCGACTGCATGGAGACTTACACGTGGGCCACAGCAATGGCAACGCAAACCAGCAACATCATGCTCTTTTCCACTTCGCACGTGCCAACTATGCACCCGATCGTCGCCGCGAAACAGGGATCAACGATCGATAATATCTCCGAAGGACGGTGGGGACTGAATATCGTTTGCGGCTGGTTTAGCCCGGAGATGGAAATGTTTGGTGCACCACAAATGCCGCATGATGAGCGCTATCGTCAGGCCAGCGAATGGATTCACGTCATCAAACGCTTGTGGTCAGAGCAGCACTTCAATCATCACGGTGAGTTTTTCCACATCAAAGATGGATACATGCTTCCCAAGCCGGTGCAGAAACCCTACCCGGTCCTCATCAATGCTGGGTTCTCACCAGCAGGAAAAGACTTTTCAGCTCGTGAGGTTGATTTTAATTTTATCGCCATTGACACCCTTGAACATGGCAAGGAGATCATCGACGATGTCAAAGGGCTCGCGCGGAAAAACTACAACCGTGAGATCGGCATGATGAGCTATGGCTTAGTCGTCTGTCGCGATACCGAAAAAGAAGCACGGCAGATGTACGATTACATTGTCGAAAAAGGGGATTGGGAAGCGACGCGAAGCATTCTGCGACTGCTCGGCATCGAAAGCGGTTCCTTCACTGAAGAGCACCTCACGAAATATGCTGAACACTTCATCGCTGGCTGGGGCGGCTATCCGATGGTCGGGACACCAGAACAAGTTACTGACGAGTTGATCAAACTCTCCAACATTGGCCTTGAAGGTGTGATCCTCTGTTGGCTCGATTACAATGAAGAAATTAAGTATTTTGGCGAACGTGTGATGCCTCTGATGCGACAGGCTGGATTGCGACAGTAGAAGAACTGTTTCATTGAGTCAATTTTTCAACAGTTCAACGACTCAGCCTCTCTAATGATCAAGTTGAGCTAACAATACCTGTGCTCTACGAAGATCCGGCATGGTAAATCCTTCAGTGAATTTCGCATAGGCTGACGACAGGAGTTGCTGTGCCGGTTCACGTTTCCCCTGTCGCTTCCATAAACGACTCAAGCTCAGTGCGGCCCGTAGTTCAAATGCTTTGGCCTGCTGTTGGCGAGCAATGGCAAGCGCGCGATGAAAACATTCCTCAGCTTCTAATTGCAGATTGCCCCCCGACGGAGGGGGCAGACAGATTGCAGATTGCAGATTGTCAACTTTGAACTTTGAACTTTGAACTTTGAACTTTCTTAAAATCAGTTCTCCTTTGAGTCGCCATAGTTCGGTGACTCCATAGAACTCTTCATTCTGCTCAGCGAGTGCCAACGCCTGGTCAATGGTTTTTCGTGCTTTGTCTCCTTGACCGATACGCGCATAAGCATGTCCTAACAGCGCCAGAAATGCAGTACGCGTAACCTCCGCCCCGGTGGCTTCCCACTCTGTGATCCCCCGCTGTAACTCCTCCCATGCCGGCCTGCGCGCGCCACGCTGCCCGTGTATCCATCCGCGCAGCACTTTCCCGTATGCCATCCACACCGGGAACCCGTACTCTTGGCAAAGCGCAATACCTTCTGTTGTCAACGTCTCCGCCTCGGTAATCTCTCCTCGTAAGACCCGTATAGTCGCCGCAATATTCAAAGCAAATGCGAGACTAAATCGATGCGTAAGCGATCGCGCCAGCGCCAACATTTGCTGGCTGCGGTGGAAAGCTTGCTCAGGATAGCCTAAGCACCACTGTGTGAACGCAGCGTACGCCAGACACATGACGCCAGGGTCTTGCAGCGCTCGTGGTTGATGCAGTTCAGGCGTGTACAGCGCAATGCCCCGCTCGACATGCGATTGAGCCTCGACAAATCTTCCTCGATGAAAGAGAGCCTGTCCTAGCGTCCAATGCGCTTGAACAAGCGGCCCTGGCTGCTGTTGTTGTTGTGCAAGCCCAAAACACTGCTCGGCTAATTGTTGGGCAGTGCGCAGTTGCGCGCGAATAAAATAGAAGGCTTCCATCCCGAGTAGGGTCCGCAACAACCGTGGGGTCTCACCGATCTGCCGGCAAAGCACCAGTGCTCGTGCATAACACTGCTCAACCCCCGCTGCCCCATAGCCGTGAGTCGCAATCAATGGTCCTCCAAGCGCCATCTGTAAAGTTAACTCTTGCTGATTACGTTCGTTCGTTTCTGGAAGACCACGAAGAAGTTCCAAGCCTTTCATAAAATGATGCGTCGCTTCAGCAAGGGCAGATCGCTCAGTCGCGTTCTGCCCAGCTAACTGCCAATAGCGAATGGCATGCTCAGGGAGACGCGCCTCAGTATAGTGATGGGCAACGACCTCTGGCTGTGCCTCCCTGGGTTCCACAGAACGCGCCTCTAATGTCTGCGCGATACGGTGATGATATTGGCGTTGGGTTCGTTTCAGCAGGGATTGATACGCAACGTCCTGAATCAATGCGTGCTTGAAAAAATAGCTCGCTCGTGGTGGCACCCCACGCTGATGCAAGAGTTCGGCATCGACGAGTGTTGTTAGTGCGCGTTGTAACGTGTCCTCATCAACCGAGGACACGGCTTGCAGCAACTCATAGGAAAACTCGCGTCCGATCGTTGCCCCAAGCTGCGCGATCTCCTTAGCCGCTTGCGAACGATCAAGTCGCGCCATGAGGACATCGTTCAGCGTGGTCGGGATAGCCGGAGATCGCGATGATTGCCCAGCAGTGGGAGCCGCAAATGCGCCGCTCTCAGCCACCATCTTGGTCAATTCTTCGACGAACAGCGGGACGCCATCAGCTTTTTTCACTAATCGGGCTTGAGTATCGGGTGACAGCGCCCGTCCCTGCGCGACGTGCGCAATCATTGCTTCAACCTCTATGTCCGCTAATCGGCTGAGTGGCAGATGTGTCATATACGAGGAGAAGCGCCACGGGACATGAAAATCAGGGCGAAAAGTGAACACCAACAAGATCGGCGCAAGCGGGACTTGCTCCATAAACAACGTGAGGGATTCTAACGTTGAGGGATCGGCCCACTGTAGATCCTCAACCACACCGATCACTGGCCCACGTTCAGCAGCTTTGCTCAACCATAACCGTAGACCATTGAGCACCCCTCTGCGCTGTTGCTGTGGTGGAAGTGAAAACGGGGCATAGCGATCTGGTGGGAGCGGTAGACCAAGCCAGTTAGCAAAAATCGGGACAGTTTCCGGCAGTGATAAGCCATACGCAGAGATCGCTCGTTCAAGTTTCTCTAACTGTTGGGCTGGAATATCGGAACGTTTTAAGCGGAGCCCACGCCACAAGAGGTCGATAGCAGGGTATAACGCGCTGTGCTGATGATAAGGGAAACAATGACATTCGAGCCACGTCTGAGACTCCCCGCTCACGTGTTCCCGCAATGCTTGTACAAGGCGAGACTTTCCAATACCTGCTTCACCACTTAGTAACACTACATGCCCAGCGCCTGATTTTGCCTGTTGCCAACGGTCGAGCAAGGTCGCTAATTGCTGCGCTCTTCCGACCAACGGCGTCAGCCCTTTCGTCGCCGCAACTTCGAGGCGGCTACGTGCCTCACTTTCTTCCACCACCTGATAAACCGCCAGAGGCGCAGAAACATCTTTGAGGGGGGGCGTGCCTAGAGCACGACAGGTGAAGAACCCTTGGATAAGTCGGAATGTCGTCGCACAAACAACGACACTGTTTGGTTCGGCAATCTCCTGCAGACGGGCAGAGAGGTTGAGCGGCTCGCCGACTACTTCAACAAGATCCCGCGCACCTTCGGTTTTGACCTCTCCAGCCACCACTGTCCCCGTATGAATACCGATACGCACCTGGAGAGGGAATGTACGTAACTTATCCACAGTCTTCTGCAAACGTGCATTGAGTCGTGGTAACGCAGCAATGATTTCCAACCCTGCACGGACAGCTCGATAGGCATCTCCCTCATGTGCAACAGGGAAACCAAAATAGACTAACGCTCCGTCGCCGAGATACCGTGCGAGGTACCCGTCAAAGCGAGCGATGACCTCAGCACAGAGATCATGATAGGCCTGGATCACTTGGCGCAACTCTTCAAGCTCCACCTGCTGAGAGAGGGCGGTTGATCCTACCAGGTCACAGAACATGACCGTTAACTGGCGCCTCCCTAATCCCTGCCGTAGCGCTATTCTTTGCGCTTGCAATCGAACGTCAACTGGGAATTGTTCCTCATTCTCCACCGGAACATTTTGTCGTTGCGGTGGAGTTTGCTGTTCACGCCCAAGGATCACACTACCAGTGAGGGGGCTTCCACACCGCCCACAGAATTTCGTTTGCCCTGGATTCTGAAATCCACACGGCTGACAGAGTTGAAGGAGGGGACAGGCACACTGTCCACAGAAGACCATTCCCGAAGGGTTATCTGCACCACACGCTGTACACTGCACCGCACATGCCTCCTACAGTCAGGTTAGATCGGAAAATTTCATACAGCGCAAGTCGGCGTTGCCAAGAGTGCTAAGATTTTGCTATCTGGCATAGAAAGACAGAGACAGAGAACAAGAGAGGAAAAAGATGCCCGCAAACCCACAAGTAGGGAATTCCCTCAAACCCTTGCCAGCGATCGACGATCTCACCCGCCCCTTCTGGCAAGCAGCCGCACGGCACCAATTGATGATTCAATGCTGCCAGGAGTGCGGCTACCTCAACCATCCGCCACGACCTGTGTGTGACGCCTGTCTTTCTCAACGTCTCGAATTTGCACCCGTGAGTGGCTGCGGCACGATTTACAGCTACACGGTCATGTATCAACCCAACGTCGCTGGCTTTGAGAAAGAAATTCCCTACATCAACATCTTAGTCGAACTCGACGAACAACCACGACTATTCATGGTGTCATACTTGCCAATGGCAGAGCACGACAAGATTCGCATCGGCGGACGCGTCGAAGTGACGTTTGAGAAGATCGATGACGAGATCACCTTGCCACAGTTCCGCTTGGTGTAGCTCTCGCTCTACTTCTTCAAAAACCTCTGTAGCTCTTCGGCCAGTTCCTGCGGCTTCTCTTCGGGAATAAAATGCCCGCAATCAGCCACGGAACCTCCTTCCGCGTGAAGTGCTGCACGCTTGAGTGATTCCACAACCAGATTCCCACGCCCACGCGAACCACCGCCACCAAGCCCTAATGTTGGCATCGGTAGTTTGAACCCTGTCGCAAATGTTGCCTGATTATCAGTAATATCTTGCCCGAGCGCGCGATACATGTTGAACCCCGCGCGCATCGCCCCTGCTTGCGCATAGGCCCGTACGTACTCGCTGATGTCGGCATCACTGAAGACTCCAGCTTGATCGGTTCCCCAATTAAAAAACCATTCCAGATAGATTCGCTCACGACCAAACGTCAGCGCTTCAGGAAGATCCGGCACTTGATGAAACAGATGATGCCAACGTGGCATTTGCCCAGGAGGTATCAATCCACCCATAGCCTCTGCTTGGAGACCAATCACTGGAACATCCAGGAGCACTAGATGGGAAACGGCTTCTGCGTGATCTGCTGCCAGACGAAAGGCGACAACTGCGCCGACATCATGGCCGACCACCGCAAAGCGATCATATTTCAGATGATCGTGCATAAGCTGCCAGATGTCATGCGCCACCGTTTTCTTGTCATAGCCACCGATCGGACGCGATGAAGCACCGAGGCCACGCAGGTCCGGCGCAATCAGACAAAACTGATCCGCCAGTAGCGGCATTACCAGACGCCACTCGTACCAGGTCTGTGGCCAGCCATGCAGCAGAACGACTGGCGTGCCCTGTCCGAGGGTCACATAATGGAGGCGAACATCTTTGAGGTTTGCGTAATAGTGTTTGAACTTCATCGTTCCTTGAAGCTTCCGTCAGTTTTCATATTCTCCTCCGTACCGCGTCCGTGCTCTTTCTTCTGTCGAGCATTCTGATACAAGGCATTACCATACCGCGCCAGGGCACCTTTGACAGGAAAGGCAGGAAAGGACATTTCCTATGTGGTCAGGCAAAGGAAAAACTGCAATCGTCGGCATTGGCTACTCCGAATTGACACGACATTCGCAGAAACCGCTTGGGCTTCTCGCCATTGATGCCTGTCATGCAGCCCTTACAGATGCTGGCGTGCGACCAGAACAAGTCGATGGGCTCGCAACTTATCCCGAATTGCCTGCCCTTGGTGCTGGCAGTCGCGACGGCGAGGATATTGTCAGTGTCATGTACCTGGTCAATCATCTGCCGCTCGCGCCGGATATTCGCTGGTACGCGCAGATTGAAACTGGCATGATCGCCAGCCCGGTCATTGAAGCGATCCATGCCCTGCTCGTTGGTGCCTGTGACTACGTGTTAGTCTGGCGTGCCATGCATAATCCACGCGGCCGCTATGGTGCGTGGTCAGGTACGCGTGCTGCGGGTGAAGCGCAGTTTATCGCGCCGTATGGGAGCACGAGTATTTTCCAATGGCATGCCATGCAGTGGCGACGCTATATGCATCAATATGGCGCGACACGAGAGCATCTAGCGACATTTGTTACCAACAGTCGCCGGAACGCTAACCTCAACCCACGTGCGTTTTTCTACACCACACCGATGACACGAGACGATTATCTCGCGTCACGGTGGATTGCAGAACCGTTATGTTTGTTCGATTGCGATATTCCGGTCGAAGGCTGTGTCGCGTTGGTGTTAACGACCGCAGAACGCGCTCGTGACCTGCGTAATCCACCAGCGTACATTGCCGGGTACGGACAGAATACCAGTCCACGCCGCACCTTATTTCATTACGCACTTGATGACTACATAGCCTGTGGCGGCTCGCTCGCGCAGAAGCTCTGGTCATCGTCTGGTTTTGGACCCAAGGATATGGATGCAGCAGAATTGTACGACGGCTTTAGCCCCTCAACCATATACTGGATTGAAGCGGCTGGATTCTGCCCACGCGGAGAAGCATACGCATTCATTCAAGATGGACGCATCGCCCTCGAAGGCGAACTACCAGTGAACACCTTTGGCGGTAGCCTCAGCGAAGGACGGTTACACGGCATGGGGCATATTGCCGAAGCCGTGTTCCAAGTCACCGGACGTGCGGAAAAACGACAAATTCCTGGCGCAGAGGTTGCGTGTGCAATCGACGGCTCACCGATGTTGCGTGGCAGTGGACTGGTTGTGACCAAGGCACCGTCGTAGGCCGGGATAAGGCCGCAGGCCGTTCCCGGCATCTGCCCTACAACGAGACGTGAAATGATGAAGAAAAAAGAGCCATTCATGGATTGGTTTGCCGGGCAGCTCTCAACGAACCCTGCGTTTCACCAGCAAATTGAGGCAACCCTCAGTACGATGAGATTAGAGCAAGATCTGATTGCGTTAAGAGAATCGCAGGGTGTGTCTCAGACGCAATTAGCGCAAGCACTGGGAGTGAGTCAGCCAGCTATTGCCAAGCTCGAATCAGGCAAAGCGAAGAACATCGAGTTAAAAACTCTTGTGCGTGCCGTCTCAGCCTTGGGGGGAACGGTAAAGATCCAAATAACTCCGGGAGCGAAAGGAAAGCATCGAGGTGGGAAGAAGCGTAGCGTACGGAAAGCTGCTTAAATCCTGGGCACAGCGCCATTGCCGGAAACGCTCCGCTTATTCCGACCTACGTCTTTCCACGAGTCTTTTTTCGTAGGCCGGGATAAGCCTGTCCTGCCTGCGCCAGTGCCGCAGGCACAGGTGAGCCCAGTCGAAGGAGCCCCAGGCCGTTCCCGGCGGTTGCCTCCGTGCCGGAAACGCTACGCTTATTCCGGCCTACTCCAAGCGCGTGGATACGTTCCAACAACACCGACGCGGGTTCGTCGTTCGGGTCCTGGGGGACCAGTTCGCCGCGAAAGGCCTTGGCGAGCAGCGCAGGTGTCAGGCGTTCGACCTGGGCGCGGGCGGCGGTGTAGCGAGCTTCGAGGCGGTCGGCGTAGGCGAAGAGGGCTTCGACACGGCGGACGATTTCGTGTTGCTCTGGCCAATGAGCGGCAACTGGAATCGGGAATGCGGATATATTTTCACCTCGGTAAATTTGACTGGTCTATTCCGTTGATGAAGTCGACTTGAGCTCGAAGGATTAACTCGCTTCCATGCATTAAGATACTATATAGCTGATTTGCAGTCAAGATGATTCATCCAGTGTCGGTACTATTAGCGCGTTGTCTGATCCACGACTAATTTTGCCATCCTCTGCAGGCGAGTAAATATTCACGCTTCCACAGTACGTCGAACCCGATAACGCCACAACGCATCCATAGTCTCTGTACGGTAAGCATTTGCTCATTGTCCGATAGCGCATTGCGGCACTCAGTATGCCTGCCAATCACTTGGATATCGCGAGCGCCATCCATTGCCAACTCTGGAAGCCGCATAAGGATTTCCCTCGATTGAGACCTTGATGCAACTTCGCCAACGAGTGCATACTCCAATAGCTGTAGTCACGTATGCTCTGTCCTCGCCACTCCTCCGTCAGCTTGCCGGAGGTGGCGGCGGCGAGGACGGATTGGCGGAAGCGTTTGAGGATGGCGGGGACGCGGTCGAGGCGTTCGCGGCAGGCGTCGACCCGCGCGAGGACCGCGTCGAGCTTGTCGGCGATGCGCTTCTGTTCGTTGAGCGGGGGTAAGCGGAACCTCGAACGACTTCGATGACATCCGAGTGTCGAGCGTGCGCGACTGTTGTCCAGCTCGTACGCATAGCTTCGTGAGGTCCGCATACGTAAGAAGCATGTCGAAGACGGTATCGACTCATCGAGATCGACTTGACCGAATGAGTTGGTGTCGGTCAAGAGCAGCTTCAACCGACTTGAGCATACGTCGATTCAGCGTAATCGCTGCGCCAACTTAGCGTACACTGTCGCGCAGGCAATACCGGCTTCACCGTCTTGTAAGCTCGGTGCGACTGCTTGCGCAACATATCCTCACGCATCTGCGAAGTTGCGCACAGCTCTGCTTCAGTCTACAGATCCGAATGTCGCAATCTGTAGAACTCCGAGTCGTCCGAAGTCTCACCCTGAGTGCAGTGCATCGGACATTCACCGAACCGCATCGTGCAATGTCGCCGATACGCAAGCGCAATGTCCATCCGGCAGGCAGCTCACTCACGCCGCTACCTCCTCATCTATCTCCTCACCTAACTCCTCCAGAATCCCGCGCAGTTCTTCCATCGCGCCTTCGAGTTCGCCCATCGCCTCCTGCGCGAGCGCGGCCGGTTCCGGCAGTTCGTCCGTGCCGCCGTCGCTCTCGTCCTTGAGCCAACTCGATGTCGAGACTGTCGCCACGTTCGGCGATCCATTCGCGGGTGAAGCGACGGAAGCGGCCAGCCTCGCCGGTGTCCTTGCGTTTCTTCAGACTCTGTTGCGACTGCCGAGCGGATCGTCACCGAAGGCCTCTTCGAACTCGGCGAAGTGCTGGCGCGTGAGCATGGTGCGCTTACCGAACTGCGGCATGTTGGCGCGCAGGTCGTAGACCCACACTTCCTTGGTGTTGCCCTTGTCCGTCTCACCACGAGTGAAGAACAGTACGTTGGTCTTCACGCCCTGGGCGTAGAAGATGCCGGTGGGCAGGCGCAGGATGGTGTGCAGGTTGCACTTGTCCATGAGATCGGCACGGATCTGTTTGCCGACGTTGCCCTCGAACAGCACGTTGTCGGGCAAAATCAACTCCGCGCGACCGCCGGGCAGGAGCGCACGGTAGATATGCTGGAGGAAGCAGAACTGCTTGTTGCTGGTCGGAAAGGTGAAGTCATCGCGCGATGGCAACCCGCCGCCTTTCTTGGTGCCAAACGGCGGATTGGTGAGAACGAGCGTTGCCTTGGGCAGCGCTTGCCCTTCGGGTGAGAGTGTATCTCCATAGCGAATGCCGGAAGCGTGCGGGTCGGAGTCCAGCCCGTGCAACATCAGGTTCATCAACGCCAGGCGGTGCGCGTCCTGTACGTGCTCCATGCCGAAGAAAGTGTTGCGGCGGTATTTACGCTGCTCCGCTTCCGTCCACGCATCGGGGTCACTGTGTTCACGGATGTACCGATTGGAGGCGATGAGAAAACCACCAGTGCCAGCGGCAGGGTCTTGGATGATGTCTTGCAACATCGGCTTCATCACCGCCACCATGCAGTCGATCAACGGCCGGGGCGTGAAGTACTGACCGGCGCCAGATTTCTTCTCGTTGGCGTTCTTCTCCAGCAGGCCTTCGTAGAGATCGCCCAGCCCTTCCTGCCGTGCGCTGTACCAGTCGAGTTTGTCGATCTCGGCGACGAGGGTGGAGAGGGTGGCGGGTTTCTTGATGAAGGAACTGGCGTTGCCGAAGATCTCCTTCACCAGCGTGGAACCGTGGCTGCCGAGATGGATCAAGGTGAGTTTGTAGGCTTCGAGACGGTCCGGTGCAGCCTTGGCTTCGAGGTCGTCCCAACGATGGCCGGTGGGAATCTGCTCCTCGGTGCCGGTCTCTTTGGCCATCTTGAGGAACAAGAGATAGGTCAGCTCGGTGACGTACTGGTGATAGGTGACCCCGTCGTCCTTGAGGACGTTACAGAGGTTCCACAGTTTGGCGACGATGTCGTGGGTGATGGTGCTCATGGTTTCGTCTCTTGTTGCCGGAAACGCTGCGCTTATTCCGGCCTACCTCTTCATCGTAGCCGGTTAGGCCCAGCGTCTTGCTCTCTCGAGTGCCGGAAACGCTCCGCTTATTCCGGCCTACATTTCATCGTAGGCCAGGATAAGGCCACGGCCGTTCCTGGCATCCCGTCGTGCCGGATAACGCTGCGCTTATTCCGGCCTACAGCTCTCTCATCGCAGGCCGTGTCCTGGCACTCTTCTACTCGTATTCCAGGTTAGCGAGAGTTTTGGGTTCTGTAGCACCCCAATCCACGTCATACCAGTGCATCCTGACGAATTTCCGAAAAGAGCTGTACGGCCATGCTGCAGGAGCGGACACCAATCCATGCTTCACTGGATTGTAGTGGATGTAGTCGAGATGACGGCGAAAATCCTCTTCGTCGCGAATCACGATGTTCCCAAAAGCGAGGTTGCCAAATCGTCTTTGCCCCATCCTTTCCTGCCGGCGAAGGAATGCGTCGTGAAAATTCCGTCTTAATCATTTGCCAGCGAGTCGAGAAATCGCAGTCACCATCCGGTAATTGCCACAAGCAGTGAAGATGATCCGGGAGCACGACGGCTGCAACAATAGCAAAGGGACGGCGCATTTTGACGTAGCTAAATGCTTGACGCAGCTCTTTCACCCGTTGCGCAGTAGTGAATAAATACTGCCGTTCATATGTGACTACGGTGAAGAAATAAGAGCCGCCAGGAATATAAAGCCTTCGATAGTCACTCATGAGCACATCCTACTGCCGGAAACGCTGCGCTTATTCCGGCCTACGATCTCTCATCGTAGGCCAGGATGCCACAACGTTCCTGGCGGTATCCTTTTCCTCGCCGAAACGCTCCGCTTATTCCAGCCTCACAGTTCTGACTCAGGCTGCATCTTCCCACAGAGCATCGTTGAATGTTTCGAGTACCTGCGTGAGTTCGCCACCGAAGATACGGTCGAGCCGGGTGAAGCCGCCACCTTCGCGCTTGAAGACGAGGTCCGGGTCATCGAGCGCAGCGCGATCGACGATGAGGTTGGCCTTGGTCTGGGCGGCGATCTTCTGTAACCACTGACGCTGCGGCGTGGACCAGGCGCGCGAGGCGAGCATTTTCTGCAAAGCGTTGTCCACCCGTTGCTCATAGGGCAACAGTGGATCACCGATGGCAGCCTGACGGATGTAACCGATGATACGTGCGGCAATGTCTTGATTGGTCTTCTCGCGCCAGGCGATGGCGAGATTGACCTCGCTGTAACCAGCCTTGGTCCAGCTCTAAGTGCGAGTTCGCGCAATTGTTTGCGAGTGAGTTCACGCGGACGGGTGAGCACGGTGAGTAGCGCCGGGATGTCGTTGCGGTGGCTATTGATGAAAGCGGTGAACTCCTTGAGGTAGTCGTCCGGCTTCTTGGCCTTGCCATAGCCACGTTCGGTGCTGAGCAACTGGTCAGGATGCTCGGAGATGAAGACCGGGGTCGCACGCCCTTCTCCCTTGCGGTCGAGGATTTCGCCAAGGTCAGGATGCTGCGTGAACCAGGCCGCGATGTCCGTCAATGGCATAGTGCGGAGCTTCCGAAGAAAGGCATCGGGCGGCATGCCGGCACGGGTTTCGAAGTCGCGAGTGTTGGCTTCACTCAAGTGGCGCTTCTTGCGCTGGAGTTTAGCGACGAATTGGTCGCGCACGAGCGCGCGTTCCTTGTCGCTGGTCACCTGCGTCAGCTCGCGGGCGAGTTGGGTGAAGCTGATGGCTGGGTTGATGACCACGGGTTGCATTGCGGTGAGGCCCTTCAGGGCTTCGTAGATCTTCACTGCATCGAAGATGCGGAAGGTCTCTTTACCAATCTCCTCGCACAGACGCGTCGCGCGGCCAAGCATCTGGTCGAACAGGATGCGACTATTGACCCGGCGTAGGAAGACGAGGTTACAGATTTCGGGCACATCCACGCCGGTGGTCAACAGGTCCACTGTGACAGCGACGTTCGGGTTGCGCTCGTTCTTGTAGCGGCGGATCAGTTGCAGCGGCTTATCGGCGGCGCCGGTGATCTTGATAACAGCATCGTCGTCGACTGTGCCGTAGTGGTTCTTAAACGCTTGCTTGAGCAAGTCGACAACGAGATCCGCGTGCGCGTCAGTGGCGCAGAAGATCAAAGTTTTCTGACGCGAAGCAGGGTCGAGTTCTTGTGCCAGGTAATTGCAGATGACCTCGTTGAATGGCCTGGTAATGACCTTACGGTTAAAGTCCTCGATATCGAGCTTGATCTCATCGGGCGTGGTAAAGAGATCGATCTGGTTGCGGTGCGGGTCGAAAACAGAGACTGTTTCACCGACTCTCCACTTGATACCGTCGGTGGACAGCTCAGTGTTGATCTGCACCGGTGGCTCATGGTCAACGAGATAACCGTCAATCACTGCTTCGCGATAGCTGTAAGTATAGATCGGCGTGCCGAAGATTTGCGTGGTATGTAAGGCTGGAGTGGCAGTGAGACCGATCTTGTAGGCGTCAAAGTAATCCAGCACGCGGCGATATTTCGAGATGTAGTCTTCGAAGCTGCGGAAGCCGAGTTCAGTATCAGACAGTTCACGATCGAGTAGATAGCCGCGATGACACTCGTCGACGACAATGCAGTCGTACTGATCGACGGCCGGCGGCGCCGTATCCTCGCCTGGATAGAGCGTGCGTTGAACCATACCTTGCACCGTGGCGATATGCACGGCGGTGTCAGTGTCGGGCTTCTGCTCGTCGAGTTCCTTGATGCCGAAGATGTCGGCGAAGGTCTGCAGGCTCTCCATTCGCGTGTCCTTGAACGCGTTGGCGGCTTGTTCGCCGAGTGCAGAACGATCCACGAGAAAGAGCACGCGGCGGAAGCGTTGCACTTTGAGCAAGCGATAGATCAGTGCGATACAAGTCTTAGTCTTGCCGGTGCCAGTGGCCATGGCGAGCAACATCTCGCGTCGCCCCTGGGCGATGGCGGATTCTGCGGCTTGGATGGCGGCTTGTTGGTAGTGGCGCAGCAAGAAGCCGTAGTTGAATGGTTCGGTTTTAAGCTGGTCGTGCGCGCGTTGCTCGTCACGCTTGAGTAGGGTGGTCAAACCTTCGGGTGTGTACCAGCCATCGAGCGCGTGGCCGAGGTTGTCGGTACGGCGCACGTCACAAAACCAGATACCACTTTTGGTAGCGAGTTGACGCAGATACGGGCGGCCGTTGGACGAGAAGACAAAAGGCAAACGGTAAGTGTTTTCAGCACCCCAGTTCTCCGGATGCAACGCTGTCTCTTCACTAGGAGTGAATCCACGGCTGTAGCGCTTGGCTTGTTGTAAGGCGCCGGAGACGTCGGTGTTCTTGCGTTTGGCCTCGACCGCAGCCATCGGCGTGAGGCCAACGAAGAGGACGTAATCAGCCGGGCCGCTCGCAGTAGGCCACTCGGCGATCGCCAGGTTCTTCCCCTTCTCGGGGCGTGCACCGGTCGAGTATCTGATGGTCGCGGAGTCGGCTTCCCACCCTGCCTGGCGGAGTTGTTGGTCGATGAGTGTACGGGTCTCGGCCTCATCAAGATGTACTGCTGTCGCAGCAGTGTTCGCAGCCGCAACGAACGTAGCCACAGTTTCTTTTGACTGCGTGGCGGTCAACGCCTGCTGCTGCGCTAGCTGCTGGGCGAGCGTGGCTTTAGCATTCTCGGCTTCGACCGCCATCTGTTCCCAGAAGGACTGTTCGTCTTTAGCCTCGCGCAGCTTGGCTTCGGTGGATTCGAGGTGCTGCACGACTTCATGATGGGCAGCGCGATGCTCGTCCAACTCCCTGGTCAGACGCGCAAGTTCAGCACGCAGATCGTCGGATTCATCCCGTGGAGCCTGCGGTGGAATGAAAGCGCCAGACTTAAATGCCGGATTCTTGAAGGTGCGATGAAACCAGACGCCAATTTGCCAGGTGATCTTGAGTGCTGCGAGCGCGGTGCGATGATCTCCGACCAGCGCATGGCTAGCGGCGTTGCCTGCTCGCCTCACTTCACTGAAGAGTTGGGCAATCTCGCGAGGAAGGATGCCTTGATCTTGCAGGCGACGAATGAGGTCGTACTGCGCCTCCTCCGTCGACACATAGGCACCGACATTGGTCGCGACATGCTGCGCGAGCAGTTCTGTCAACTGGCGCAACTTGAGCAGCGAAGTATTTGGATCTTCTGGGAAATACCGTTCCGCAAGCAGCCCCAGACGTAAGAGCTGCTCGTCGTGCTCTGCGAGTTGGGCGAAGTTGCTCTGGAGGACTGTCACTTCCACCCTCTCCTCATACCCAGCACGTACGGTGACACCTGCCCAGGACTATTCTCGGCAATAGTGATGACACGAAGAGCCCCAGAAAATCCCCCCTAAGATTCGTATTCTCGATATGTCTTAGTATACCACAGACGAGGATCTCGATGTCATTGTGTTCGATCTGTATACCCTACTCTTCACAATCGATCTGCTCAGTACACAGCACACGAAATACAGAGCGGGTTCTCTTCTTCGTCATTCCGGGCGAGCAGCGCGAGACCCGGAATCCAGGTGCCTCAAGCAATAGCCGCCGGTTATTCTTCCTGGATTCCAGCTTGCGCTGGAATGACGAAAGCGGTTGACTTACCCTCGCATATCGCTAACTTAGCCCGGTTATAAGGAAGGCAAGAGATAATCGTTTCATGAACAATGCGAAACCGCCCCGGCATGGGTCACTGACGCTCTCATTGAATAGTAAAGGCAAGGCTGCGAATGCCCTTCCGCCTCGCCAAGTTCGCTTCCCCTCAGATCGTTCACTCGGCATGTTGTGGATGCGTGATCGTGAGTTCAGTCCTGAAGATTATGCTTTTTGGGAACCTATCGGTGAAGCACGTGGAATGATCTCCATCCCTAGTGACAAAGAGTTACGTCTTATTATTAACCCACAAGCCGCAACCGACCTTTCCTCGTTAAGTCAACTTCGACCTGACGACATCCAATATCTCCAGCTTTCCAGTACACGTGTCTCAAATGCGCAATTGGCACATTTGAGCAAACTCAGCGGCCTCCGTGTGTTGTGGCTCTACGACACCCCCATTAGCGATGCCGGCCTCGCACATTTGCGAAGCTTGACCGGACTGCGAGTTCTCAATCTCCGCAGTACTCTGGTGAGTACCGCTGCTGTCGACGCCCTTCAAGAAGCCCTCCCTCAGTGTGAATTCCGCCGAGCGTGGAAGTAATGTGGGCTGAGATTGCCTTCACCGCTGGGTGTTTGCAAACTGCCCGAAACGCCTTTTCCCGCAGTCTGGCGGGAAAAGTTTCGCCACTACTTAATAGTTGGTCGCGATTCGCTTTCAATTTGCCGTTGTGCCTCCCTCTCACTGCATTATTGCTGTACCGTTATGGCTGGCCACAGTTACCGTTGGCGTTCTTCGGTTACTGTACTGCAACTGCCGTCACTCAGATTCTCGGGAACATTGCTCTGATCGCGGCCTTTAACCGTGCCAACTTTGCCCAGTCGATCGTATTGCACAAACTTGAAGTTGCTTTCACTGCTGTTACTGGTGTCCTGCTCTTTGGTGAATATCCGACTATGACTGGCTGGCTTGGCATCGGCGTGTGTAGTCTCGGCGTGTTATTCATGAACCTTGGGCGAGAAACTGGACCGGATGGTTGGCGTCGCGCGTTTCATCTCGACACGGGCACCCTGCTGGCCTTAGCGTGTGCCTTCTTTATCGTCATTGCCAGCTTTATGTTGAAAGAAGCAAACAAAGTGTTTGTTGTCAGCCAATCCCTGGGTCGGGTCTGGGCGGTTCGTCTCCTCTGCCCATACACTCTTTCATACGGTATGGATTGAAGTTGTTATCCTCACTCCGCTCATTGCCTGGACAAACCACAAGAGTTTCGCCTCGTCCCCGTACACTGGCGACGAATGGCACTCATTGGCGCGGCTGGCTTCGGCGGTAGCTTGTGTTGGTTCTGGTCATATTCGCTGACTCTTGTCGCCTATGCCAAAGCTGTGGGCCAAATTGAGGCGATCCTTGCGGTTGTCCTTGCGCTTGTCGTCTGGCGGGAACGTGAGATTCTCCGTCAGCTTCCTGGCGTGGCTTTGGTCACGGCTGGAATCGCACTGGTGTTGTTGGGGTGAAGTAAACATACCTCTTTCACTTTAACGGCTGAATGCGCTAAGCATAAAAGGCTTTGGGTTGTCCTTCTCATCCTGTGGCGGAGTTGTAATAAGGTTCCTATGAGCAGTCTTACATTTTTCACTATTGGAGAGTTTTGTAGCAAGGTCAATTTTGCGAAGCAAAGACCAACGATAGACTTGTCTGACGTAACTTTCTTTGAGCCGTTTGCCTTGGTGTATTTAGGAATGTTTCTCCGCCATTTCAATTCACAGAAGCGATCCTTCGACGTTGCCCCACCCAGTAACAAAAAAGCCCGACAGTATCTTGCTCAACAGCAATTCTGGGAGCGGTTTAATTTTGACCCGCGAGTGATCAAGACAGAAAACCTGCGTCGCTTTACGACTTCTACCTCTCTCGACGACATCGCAGATGTAGAAAAAGATCAGCATGTTGCGGAGGAGCTGGCAGACGCAGTTGCTAACGTCGTGGAGAGGAACGCTGACAAATTGCGTCCAAGTGTCGTTGCTGAAGTTACGGCCGAGCTTGTACAGAATTTCGTCGAGCATTCAGGCCAAAACCTGGCAGCCTTCATGGTCCAGTATTATCGCAACCGCGGACCTTCTGGAGAACTTGTGATGGCAATTGGTGATTGTGGAAGAGGGATCAGGGCTTGCTTGTCCACCACTGAAAAATATGCCTATCTTGCACATCAGCCGCATCACGAAGCGATTTTGAAAGCTCTTGAACCGGGAGTGAGTAGCAAACGTGGAGGCGGTGGGACGGGATTCAGTGAGATGTTGGACTACGTTACGGACCTGAAAGGGGAATTTCGTATCGCAACCGGAGATGAATATATTATCGTGCATGGAAAAACCGGAAAGAACACAGCAAAGAAAATGGGGTTTGAACTCACCGGCGTGCAAATCGAATTGATTTTCCCAGGGAGGCCATGACAATGGAGACCTACGTATCAATTACTCAATTGGCTCCAAAAACCGTAACCCGGCCTCGCGGGGAGGAGGCCTACCAGAAGCTTCGTGAGCATCTCCTCAGCGGGATAGTAGAAGTTGACCTTAGTAGTGCAAAGTTGCTGTCCTTCTCTTTTCTAGACGGCCTTATCTTGCAGCTTGTAGAGAATAATCAACTAGAGATGATTACCTTCGTTGCTCCTGATCCTGAATTGCAACGGAAACTCGCGCAAGTGGCAGGTGTCCGCAGTGTCAAGATCTTCTTTAGAGAAAAGAAAGGGGAGCCACGACGTATCGTCCAACCGCGCGCCACGGTAAAAATCGAGCTGGAGTCACGCCCCTAAGCAAAATCAACTCGCAAAGGAGGAAGAGAGCATGGCAGAAAAAAATTATGATCGTACGACGCAGGATGTTGGGAACATCTTAGCGATGGAGCATGTCAACGTTACCGTTCCTGATCAAGCACTCGCGTTACAATTTTATGTCCAGACACTCGGACTCACACGCGACCCGTATATGATGGTTGGCACGGAAAATATGTGGGTCAATGTCGGAGAGCAGCAATTCCATCTCCCGACTCGTCAACCGCAAGTGCTGCGCGGACACATCGGCTTGGTCGTTCCCGATCTCGATTCACTGAAGAGACGCTTGGAACGTGCGCAAACCAAGCTTACGGGCACGGCGTTCCGCTGTGCAGAAGAGAATGGCCATATTACAGTCACTTGCCCGTGGGGCAATCAGTTTCGCTGTCACGCGCCTAGCCCGCAATTTGGCGATATGACTCTGGGTATTCCTTATATAGAGCTGACGGTCGAACCGAACGCCGCATTAGGTATCGCGCAGTTCTACAAGGAAATCATGCAAGCACCAGCGACCTGGACGCCGAGCAAACAGGGTGCGGTGGCCTGTGTCCAAGTCGGGCGTTCACAAAAGCTAATGTTTCGCGAAACCACAGCGCCGATTCCGTCATACGATGGCCACCACATCGCCATTTATATTGCCAATTTTTCTACCCCCCATGCGTTCCTGAAGGAGCGCGGACTGGTGAGCGAGGAGAGTGATAATCATCAATATCGATTCCGCACTATCATTGATCCCGACTCGGGAAGAACTCTGTGTGAGCTCGAACATGAAGTACGCAGTATGTTCCATCCGATGTGGGGACGAGAGTTGGTGAACCGGAACGCTGGGCAGAATATTTTTGCCTATGCACATGGAAAGGACACGTTTGCCAACCAGGGCACACATGTCGGGGGAAGGTCGTAGAGCGAGACACTACAAAGTTGTCTAAAAACGTCTGAAGGGAGTCATTGCGAGGAACCCCTGCGACTTCGTTACCGCTACGCTCAGGACAGGCTTCGGCGACGAAGCAATCTCGTATAACGCAACAAATAAGGCAGAGATTGCTTCGCCCAGTTTATCCTGAGCTTGACGAAGGGCTCGCAATGACAGCCTCTCATCTTCAGCTCGGAACAGTACGAGTCGAGTGTTCAACCCCCCGACGTGCTTTACGCATCGCCCACCACCACTCGACCATTAACAAGATGACCACGCTAAGGAGAAGCCACGGCCACAATGGTTTGCCGGTCTTTTCTGCCGCAAGGGGTGTCGGCAAAGTCCAACGGGGTAAGTTGCAAGGGACGGCCAAGTTGGGATTCCTCTGTATTACTGAGATTCACGCAATCCGTCGCTCCTGACCATTCTCACTGACTAGTATACATCCCCTGTTTTGCTAAAATGACGGCGTTCCCGATCGGCTGTATCTGTTCACCGTTTGCCAGGTGAATTTGCGTCTCTGTGTTCAGCACCGGGAATGACGACCCAGTATGGAGATCAAGTGGCTGTCCGGCACGGGCAGCCAACCACCCTAATAAGTTGAGCGTCAGAATAGATGTCGGAAGATTCTGTTTTCCGAGATATGGGAGGAGATCAAACCCAACCGCTGCATAGCGATAGCCGTCGCGCTCACCAGCAAGGAGGAGTGTCCCAACAGTACCACTCACAATTGGCGCACACCATCCGACGGGCAGTAACGCCTGAGCATACCGAGGGGTTAGTAATGGAAAAGTCACATAACTGGTCAATGGATGAGCCGCCGCCCACTGAGTCACCTGCGGTCGTTGCGCGGCTTTTCCGAGAGGAAACAAAGCGTTTCCCTCAGGCGGAAAGATAAACGCGGCATTAGTTTCTGGCAGAGATTCCGGCATCACGAGGTGAAACATCACAAGTGGAACCCCAACCGCACGGGCTGGAGTATATTCTGCGGGAGTGAGACGTTCCACGTGGAGGTTAGGAATCTGGTCGAGGCTACTCGCCACGTTGGCTGTGGGAGACACGACCAAAATGGAAATCGCCTTTACGGACGGCAACACTGCATAGGCTTCATTATCAACGGCCAAGGCGTCATCCACAAGAAGGCGCGCCCGATAGGTTGTCGCTACTGGCAAATGCGCAAATGTCATCACAGATCGTTCGTGTTTCACTAACGGCTGGGAGACGAGAACTTTCCCTGATTCCCCGTCTTCAATACTGACACTCCCACTCACTCCACGTTCAAGTCCCGAGACCGTCACAGTCGCCTCGACATCATCGGGAGTAAATGGACTGCGATCAATTTGGAACGTCGCAATCGATAAATTGGGCTGTGGCGAACCAAGTACTCGCACGGTTAGTGCGTTTGTCTCTTGCTCTGCGGCCAATGGTCGGTCAGTAAAAAAAACAATCCGCTGAAAATCTTGCTCTTTGAGAAGCTGAGAGAAGAATGCCGAAAGCACCTCATCACTCACATCGGGCATGTCTGTCACCCTGACCGCGGCAGCCTGTTCTTGTACCCATGAAGCAGTCTCGCTTGAAGTAGCAACGACGGTTGGAAAAGGGGTCGTGACAAAAAGGCTTACCGAATCTTCACTCGGAAGCGAGGCAATCAGGTCTAGAGCTTGCTGCTGAGCTATGACAAACACATTGTTTTTCGTTGTGAGAGAACGCGCTTGCATGCTGGCTGAGGTATCAAGCACAATCGCTACTTTCTCGCCACGCCGATGGAGAAACGGTTGAGCAGCCGCTGTGATCAAAAACAGGAGAATAAGAAGCTGAAGGAAAAACAACGGAGAGAGACGCAGAGTGCCCCACAAACGGCGTTGTGTCGCCGGCGGGAGACCTTGATAGAGGAACACTGCAGACACCACCACGCGACGTCCACGCTCGCGAAAGAGATAAGGAATCAGGAGTAGCGGCAATGCGTAGAGTAGCTGCCAGGCTGAAGGAGAAAGAAAAGAAAAATCCATAATGTGCGTTGTTTCTCTTGATAAAGAGGAAGAAACCAAGGGGCAATAGCCCAGAGAAAAATCACTTTTTCTCGTTCGTTCTGTATCTACATTCTTTCCCTGATCTGCTTTTGCTGTTTTCCTCTAAAAATAAAGGTTTTTCTCGGCAATCCGATAACGAAAAGGAGGTCAGGGATCATTATTTCAAGAAGAGCATTGTGCAAATAAGCGATCCTCCTTGCCGGCACACAGGAGCGTGAATCTCCCACTCGGAGAAATTTTTATGTCCAGACTGAAAAATATTCCTATCAAAGAGAAGCTTCAGCTCTTTGCCATTGTGCTTTTCTTCGCGCTCGGAATGACTGGACTGGCCGGATATCGAGGAATTGAGCAGCTGAGTGACAACTTGAAGTTGAGTCACCAGTATTTTACCGCCGCGCAAAATACGTTGCAGGTCGATATCACGCATGATGGGTTACGTATGCTTGGCTATCATGCGGTGTATCTGGCTGAGCAAAATGACGAGACAGGAAAACTGGAGGTCCAAGCAAAACTGCAAGAAGCGGTCGAGACGGTGAAGACGCTCTTCGATGAGAGTCTCACCCTCCCGCTCTCTGCCGAGATTGTACAGTCACTCACTGTGGTGCGACCCCTTGTTGATACTTATGTCGTCAAAGCGCAGGAGATCGTAACTACCGCCGTCAACGGCAAGCCTCAAGAAGCACGTATCATGCTCAAAGATCTTGAAGAACACTTCCTACAGTTACGAGCAAAGTTAGAGACCATCAATAGCATGCTTGCAGCTGAAGTCTCGGTGATTAACGTCGTAGGTATGCAGGTCACCAAAAGTGCAAAGCGAACTGCGCAAAGGGTTCTGATCGTTACGCTGCTGCTTATTTTTACCCCGGGGTTTTTACTCGCTCGTTCTATCACTAAACCGCTTGCAGAGATTACCGCTGCTGCAGTGAAGATTGCCCAAGGGAATGTCCAGCAGCAGGTCACCTACGAGTCCCAGGATGAGATGGGTGCCCTTGCCTCTGCATTTCGCGACCTGATCCAATATTTTCGTACGGTTGCTGGTGCGGCTGACGCTATTAGTAAAGGAGATCTCACGGTACAGTTACGGGTCCGCTCGGAAGACGACATCCTTTCTCATAGTTTTTTGCGGATGGTTGAAACCTTACGACACATGAGTGGACAAATGCAGGAAAGCACCCGTGTCTTGGCGGCTGCTATCGAAAAGATCGTGTCCTCCACACAACAGCTTGTCGCGACCACCACCCAAGCCGCAACTTCAGTTGCTGAGACCGCCACGACTGTAGAGGAAGTGAAACAAACTGCCCAGGTCTCGAATCATAAAGCACAAGAAGTATCGGGGAATAGCCACCAAACCCTGGAAACATCACAACACGGACAGCATTCGGTTGAAGAAGCGCTCACCGGTATGAATCACGTGCGCAGTCAGATGGAATCCATTGCTCAACGCGTTGCCGAGCTCGGCACCCAGACGCAGACCATTGGCGATATTATTACGACCGTCAACACGCTCGCTGAGCAATCGCATCTCTTAGCGATTAATGCCGCCATCGAAGCCGCAAAAGCCGGGGATGCTGGGAAAGGATTCGCTGTTGTCGCCCAAGAAATCCGCGGGCTTGCCGACCAGTCCAAACGCGCCACGGCAGAAGTCCAGAAGATCTTGACGGATATTCGTCGTGCTGCAGACACGGCGGTTCTTGTGACACGGCAAGGGACACAGGCCGCCGATCTCGGCGCTCAACGTTCGCTGCAAGCTGGAGAATCGATTCGCGCACTGACACAGAACGTCACCGAGTCAGCACAAGCGCTGAGCCAGATCGCTATATCGAGTCAACAACAATTAGTTGGTATGGATCGGGTTGTCGTAGCAATGCGATCAATCAGACAGGCAAGCACCCAGAGCGTCGAGGGACTTCGCAAAGTTGAAACCGCCGCACTCAATTTACAAGCCGTCGGGTACACGCTGAAGGCGTTGGTGGAGCAGTTTGTTGTGACAACGGACGAGCAACAGGTCGATGACAACGCACATCCACACGCGTTGGCAGCTTCGATCGAGTCCGCGTAATCTTCCTAACCGGTTATGGAGTACTCCTCATACGAGTAACCCTAACCTCGGTAACTCGCGGAGGACAAACGTTCGCAGATCCTGTGCAGTTGTAAACAGTACATGGTGCACACCCATTTGGTGACAAAAGCTGCGTAACGTGCGGTTGTGCCCGTCGAGTCGGCGAAGGTATTCTTTCTTCGCGACACTATCAAAACGCACCAGCACTGATTCTCCACTTTCGCTATCCACCATCTGGACTCCCTCAGACTGGACAGGAGGATCAACCTCATTGGCTCCGAGCACCTGAATGACTGCGATATCGAAATTCGCGGCACGCAAGAGATTGAGTCCACTCTGGTACACTGTCGAAGAGAATAAAAAGTCAGAGATCCAGATCGCTTTACCAGGACGGCGCACAATCTGTAGGTGCTGTGCAAGCACAGCAGGAGTTTCTACTTTTCCCACTGGAGGGCGCGCGTGCAGAAACGTCGCAAGATCGAACATCCGAGAGCGTCCGCGAAAAAACGGAGTGGCCTGGACACCGCTTTGGCTGCTCAGAGCGTGCAGTTTCACAGCATCATCGTTGGCGAGCACGACATACGCCAGGGCTAGCGCCAAGTCACGCGCGGCTTCATACTTTCCGCTTGTGGCAGGACAGGCCATCGACGCGCTCAGGTCGAGGAACAGCGAAGTATAGAGTTCTTCTTCTTCCTGAAAGAGTTTAATGTATATGCGATCAGTACGGCTGTAGAGCTTCCAGTCGATGTACCGTAAATCATCACCAGGCGTATAGTGGCGATAATCAGCAAATTCGAGGCCTGCTCCACGATGAGGCGAGAGATGACTTCCGGGCCGATTGCCAAGGAACTGGCGTCGAGCACGAACACGCAAAGTTTCGAGCCCCGCAAGAAACTGTGGCGTAAACAACGGTGGGAGGGCAATCTTTTTTTCGGCCATGCGCAACGATCATAGCAGGTAGCAGGCAAAGAGAAACCGAGGAGCAATAATGTAGCGGGACTTGTCTGAGTTCGCCTTCGAATCCGCTGGGCGTAGTTTATCCTGAGCGTAGCCGAAGGGCTCAGGGTGAACGGTTTTTAGCTCCTACCGCCTTCCGTTCGTGCAGAGCGTGCCCCTCAGGGTCAAGCCTGTCCTGAGCTTGTCGAAGGATCGAAGCATGAACGACGATCGCTTGCAACAATAGGAGAACGATAGCGTCGAGGGGAAGCCGTTTCACTTTACATCAGTGGAACAAAGGCACTCGTACTCCCCGGCGCCAAGCAGCGATGCGTCCGCCACCGCGCAGCAACCGTTGCATCTGTTTCATATACAGGGAGCAGTTGCAGCGCTAGCGGAGAAAGGTCTCCCGCGCGGTGTCCTTCCTCCGCTGACAGAAGAGCAAGTGGTGACACGATCCATGGCAATGCACACGCCATAATCTGCTCCTGTCGCGTCTGGCGGCTAAACCATCTCTCAAGCTTAGGTTGGACTTTCTTCACACTGCGTGTTAGCCAATCCATTTCCGTAATAGGAAGAACACGGTTCGACCCATCATTCCCGGCTACAAAAGTGATTTCACGTATGAGTGTCGGATACTCAGGCGGGATCGCTCGGATCTCGCTATGGTCACTGAGTTCGAGGGTCTGAAAATCTTCAGCATCAAATGTCATCGCAAGAGCACAGGTACGATACGGAACATCGGCAACAAGATCTCGCCAAGGATAGTAGGTTCCTTTGAGGTCACAACAATCTCTCACAATCAGTATACGTTCGATATTGAGCGGATAGGGGCCGGAGTCAGCACAACCGACCCGTGCCCCAGCATGCAAGCGTATGCGATACTCATCTGTAGTCGTCAAGAATTGCGTTAACCGAGGCTGAATCGCGGTATCGACCGGAACCAGCGCTTCATAGAGTTGCTGTATCGTCGCCGGTGGCAAGAAATCATTCGTCGCACCGGCATCGCTATTATCCAGACGTCCATCCCCACGATGAGCAAAAGCAAGTCGGCGCCAGAAATCGAGAACCAACGCAATATCCTCCGCATGGGCGTTGGCTGACACCTGACCAAGGTCAATAAGAATCTCACGTCCAACCAAAAAATGGTAGCCAAACAACCAAATCGCCAGTGGAGACACTGACGAGCCTAAGAATTTTCCTTGTTGAGCAATTGCCTCGGGTGTCGTCCGCTTGAGGGTCCGCCGCACGGCATCAGGCAAGGCAAGGAAGAGATGTGTCGTCGCAAGCGTTATTGCTTGATTGTGAAGGGGTTGATTATAGGCCGAGTGAGACTGTTGAGCTAACGCAGCACGAAATTTTAGCCCCATACTCCAAATGAGTTGATTCAGCCCACCAAGGTCCGCCACGCGTTCACAGCACCTCTGTCTTTTGGCTTAGCGCAGAGTATGCCGTGTGGTCAAGCCGGAGGGTTTCTCACCATAAGAGTTCCTATCTGAATTGTGGAGATTTTATCGAGACGCCCTGCCGGGATGTCTCTATCCACTCGGTGCCGGATGCCCGATCCACATTTCAATGAGGAAACCATACTCTATCCAGCAACTGCTTCGCCTTCTAAGCTCCTCTTTCCCTTCCCAGCTTGCTTGCTATAACTGTCAGTCAGATTATGGATGCTCCATCATCGAATAGTGGGGAGGCGTGATGCAGCGGATCTTCCGTCTGATTGTGGACAAACCCCAGATCGTCTTATTGTTCATCTTCGCGCTGACCTGTTTCTTTGGTTATCACGCGCAACATATCCGGCTCGATGGCTCAATGGATCGGCTACTGCCGGAAAATGACCCGGACAATCAATACTATGCGGAAGTTCGTAAGCTGTTCGGGAACGATGAAGTCGGCGTCATTGCTGTCGTCGCCGACAGTATCTACGCCGCCGAGGTGTTGAACAAGCTCCAACGTCTCACCAAAGAAATTGAAAAGGTTGAAGGGGTAGCGAGCGTGCTCAGCCTTGCTAATGCGGTAGACCCAGTGGTCGATGTGACCGAGCCGCCGCTGATCATGCCGCAAATCCCAACTACGCCGGCAGCGTCCACGGCCCTACAAGAGAAGTTGGCCGATCGTCCGATTTATCTCAAAATCCTCGTGGCTCCCGACGGGCGGGCGGCGGCCATCAATATCTTTTTTGCCGAGATGAGCAACGACGAATTCATGCGCCGTGGCATTGATGACACGATCCAGAAAATCGTCGAGCGGGAAAATGCTACCGCCGTTCAAGAGCAGCGGCCTGAACGATGGTACTACACCGGCTTACCTCACTTTAAGGTCTACTCAACCCATGTCATGCAGCGTGACTTGTCACGCTTTGTGCCGTTGATGTTGCTGTTTATTGTCGTGGTTTTGTTTTTTTGTTTCCGCTCGCTGCGTGGTGTTCTGCTCCCGACCTTGACGGTGATCGTTAGTCTGATTTGGACTCTGGGGATCATGGTACTCAATGGGGATGCCCTCAGCCTGGGCAGTATCGCGCTGCCACCGCTGGTGCTGGTAATCGGCGTCGCCTATTCACTCCATGTGGTTGCCGAGTACTATGAACTCGCACGACCTGACCGCTCGCCCAAGGAAGTGGTGTCGGAGACATTACAGACAATCAACACCCCAGCCCTAATGGCCGCCCTGACAACCGTTATGGGATTTTTCTCGCAAACGCTGAACCCGATCGTCAGTATTCGCGAAATGGGCATCTACTCGTCGCTCGGTATCACCTTGGCGTTCGTGTTCTCGCTCACCCTCGTACCGGCGCTGCTCGCAATGTTGCGTTTACCAAACCGACGCGTGGACTCCTTTGCCCCAGGGCTCAGTACCAAGCTGCGGCAGTTGACTAGGGCAGTCATTCGGCAGCGGCGTGCAGTTATCATGGGATGCGCTATTGTGGCGCTCCTCGCGGCCTACCAGATTCCTAAGGTTCAGGTCAATTCTGACTTTCAATCGTTCTTCCGTCCATCAGACCCCATTCGTCAGGCCACGGACGTGGTCAGTCGTCAGCTCGCTGGCAGCATGGCGTTTAATGTCGTGGTTGATGGAACGACCCGCGATGTGATGAAGCAGTGGGAAACCTTACGGCGACTACGCACCTTGCAAGAGGCAATCGATGCCTTACCGGGAGTCGATAAGACAGTATCCTTCGTAGATTACTGTTTACTCATCGACCGTGGAGTGCAAGAGGGAGGCGGTAGCCTCGAAGTCTCCCCCGAAGGAGAGTTGGTCGAGCCTACAGTTCAAGCATCTGGAAAGAAGACAACCTTTCTCGAAAACCCCGAGCAACTAAAAGGGGTTATGCAATTGTTTGCAGGGCGACCGAAAAGCCTCGCCTTGGTGGTGAACCCCGAGTTCTCACGCACTAACATTCTTGTACGCACCTCGCTGTCGCGCTCAAATGACCTCGCCGCTACCGTGGAAAAAATCCAAGCCCTGGCTGCCGAGATTCTTCCTCCCGAGCTCAAAGCGCATCCCACGGGAAGTATTATTTTGTTGACAAAAACTACTGGTGACATTGTCAGTGGCCAGGCACAAAGTTTGACGCTCACCGCGGTGGTCATTTTCATCCTTATGGCGGCGATGTTTCTTTCGTCGCGGGTCGGGCTGATTGCCATGATTCCTAATTTGTTTCCCATCATGATCTTTTTCGGCTTGATGGGTTTGATGGGCGTCGCGCTTAACTTTGGCACCAATATCATTGCTTCTATCGCTCTTGGGCTGGCAGTAGATGATACCATTCACATCATGTACCGTTTGAGTTCCGAAGTGCGCAACACCGACAAAGAAGGGGAGGCGCTCATCGAAGCGTTGTCTACAGTGGGCAAACCGGCACTTTATTACTCTGGACTGCTGTTCCTGGGGTTTCTCACCCTCGGCACCGCAACTTTTGTCCCGATCCAAGAATTCGGCTTGCTGTCCGCCGCGACGATCGTAATCGGCGTGATTGGCGAATTCTTGCTCTTGCCGGCAATGTTGGCGACAACACGCATCATTACGTTGTGGGATCTTCTCCATATGAAACTCGGCAAAGATCCACACAAGACGATCCAGTTGTTTCAAGGGTTGCGACCGCTCCAGGCCCGTATCGTAACTCTGATGGGCGAACTGAAAAAGTTTGCTAAGGGACAACACATCATCCGGCACGGAGAGAAAGGCGAGGAGATGTACCTCCTCCTCAGCGGTGCAGCGGACGTGATTATCAATCCTGACACCCAACCACGCCGGGCACGGACACTGCAACGGGGAGACGTCCTGGGCGAGATGGCGCTCCTTGGCGATCATGTGCGGACCGCCGATGTACTTGCCACCGATGATGTCGAAGTCCTGGCAGTCAACGATCGTTTCCTGAATCGCATACAGAAGCGCTATCCTCGTATCGGCGCTAAGATTTTCCTGAATCTGGCCAAGATCCTTAGCCTCCGACTACAAGACGCACAACGACCGACCGTAGCACCATAAAGCCCCCGGCCTTGTTGGAAGAACTACAGAAGGTACAATTTGCGGATATTTCGCTGAAGGCTGATTGCTGACGGCTCAAACGCCATGCTCCGTCATCTTCATATCAAGAACCTTGCTCTGATCGATGATCTCGAAGTCTCATTCGACGAAGGCTTTAATGTCATTACTGGAGAGACCGGTGCCGGCAAAAGCTTACTGATGCAAGCGCTGGGACTAGCCATTGGCAGCCGCGCAGCGTCCGACCTTATTCGTCACGAGGCCCAAGAAGCCAGCGTTGAAGCCGTATTTACGATTGATGACGATCGTATCACGCGCCTTTTAGAGGAAAGCGGATATCCCACCGATGACGAACTGCTCGTGCGACGGATCATCTCACAGAATGGGCGTGGCCGCGTGTATCTCAACGGTGCAGTCGCAACCGTCGCGGTCCTCCGCCAACTCGGCGAGCAACTCATGCACATCTACGGACAGCATGAGCAGCAAGTCTTACTCCAAGCAGAAGCTGCGTTAGGACTACTCGATGGCTTTGCCAGCCACACGCTGCAGCTCCGAGAGATGGACACACGCTATTCTGCGCTCCGCCAGCTATGGTCTCGGCTTCAGGCCCTCACCCAAGGCAAAGAGGCTGCGCAGGCACGACGGGAGCTTCTCCGTTTCCAAGCTGACGAAATCAAACGAGCAGACCTCCATCTGGGAGAAGATGAAAGTCTTCGTCAAGAGAAATTGCTCCTCGTAAACGCAGAAAAACTTGCACAAGGAGTGATTGCTGGAGAAGAGCTGTTGGTCGGAGGAGAAGAAGCTGTTACCGATCGCCTAGGACGACTACTGACTCGGCTGCGTGAATTGGCCCGGATTGATGGTGGACTAGAAGATATTGTTGCCCTGGTCAGTAGTAGTGTCGCTCAGGTCGAAGAAGCCGCCCGGTCACTCCATAAATACGGAACCCGCGTTCGCCTCAATCCAGATCGACTGGAAGAGGTCGATACACGACTCACCTTACTCTCGCGCCTCAAACACAAATATGGTGGCAGTCTTGAGGCAGCGCTCGCGTTGTATGAATCAATCACACAAGAATTACAGCAGCTCGAGGGTGGGGAAGAAGCACTCGGTACTTTGCGGCAGGACATAGAAACCGCCTCGGCCGCCGCATGGACATGGGCACAGGAGTTGTCGCAACACCGACGGAACGCCGCTCGGATACTCGAAGCGAGCATGAAGAAAGAGTTGACTAAACTCGGTATGAAAGGTGCAACCTTCAGCGTTCGCTTTCTTGAAGCATCTGCCAACGAAAATGGAGAGCCAACCGGAACTCCATTCGTTCACGGACATCAACACCTCCGATCAACAGGGTGTGATCAGATAGAGTTCTACCTGTCTGCCAATGTCGGCGAGCCGCTCCGTCCGCTGGTGCAAGTTGCCTCTGGTGGTGAGCTGTCTCGTCTGATGCTCGCCTTAAAAGCTTTAAGCGCAGCGGCAGGAGAAGCACCAACACTGATCTTTGACGAAGTCGATGCTGGGATTGGCGGCGCTATTGCCGAAGTTGTTGGTCGTCGTCTCAAAACCCTCGCCAAGCAGCGACAGGTGTTGTGTATCACCCACCTGCCCCAGATCGCTGCTTTTGCCGATCATGCGTATACCGTAGTGAAGACAACGACTCGGGGCCGTACAGTTTCCTCTACAAAAAAGCTCACGCAGAGTGAACAACTCCAAGAAATCGCTCGTATGCTCGGCGGTGTAGAGATTAGTACTGAAGCACGACGGCATGCGCGAGAGATGCTGGAAGGGGCGCGAAGGGGACCGCGTGACGTAATACGTAATGCGTAAAACGTAAAGGAACCCGGAAAGGCAGAATAGTTTTCTTTTCATGCTTCACGTTTTATCCCTTGTATTCCCCGCAAGTTCAGAACATGTAAGATAGAAGAAGGAGAAAAGGGATGGATTTCTCATTCTCACCCGAAGAAGAACACTTTCGCCAGGAACTCCGCGATTGGTTGCAAAGGAACCTCCCTGCTGGGTGGGGAAGCGCAGAGTACAAAGCGCCCAAGGGCGAAGGACGGCTTGCGTTCCTGCGCGATTGGCAACGAAAGATGTACGAAGGTGGTTACGTAGGATTATCTTGGCCCAAAGAGTACGGAGGGCGTGGCGCATCAATGATCGAAATGGCTATCTTCAATGAAGAGATGGCCAAAGTTGAAGCTCCGGGGCCGCTCAACGTGCTTGGACTCAGCATGGCTGGACCAACGATTATCGTCCATGGCACAGAAGAACAAAAAAAACGTCATCTACAGAAAATCCTCAACTGTGACGAGATCTGGTGCCAAGGGTTTTCCGAGCCCGGCTCCGGTTCTGATGTTGCCTCGATTCGCACGAAAGCGGAATTGCACGGCGATGAGTTCATTATCAACGGACAAAAAGTGTGGACGACCCTCGCCCAGGTCTCCGACTGGTGCATGCTCCTCGTTCGTACTGATCCCGACGCTCCAAAACATCGTGGCATTTCGTATATCCTTGTTGATATGAAAAGTCCTGGCATTACGGTACGACCATTACGACAGATGACCGGCGAATCCGAGTTCAACGAGATTTTCTTTGAAGATGTCCGCGTACCGCGGACCAATTTAGTCGGAGAACTGAACAACGGTTGGGGAGTCGCACTCACCACCCTCATGAACGAACGTGGAACAGCCTCATTCGGTACCCAAGCTCGTTTTCGTATCCTTTATGAGAATCTTGTGACACTGGCGAAACAATCGTCAGTCAACGGCCAGAATGCAACGAAAGACCCGTTGGTCCGTCAGCAACTCGCACAACATCTCATCGATGTCGAGATTTTGAAGTATAACTGCTATCGTAACTTTACCCGCATTCTACGTGGTGGAACGCCGGGACCAGAAGGGTCGATTCTGAAATTATGGTGGAGTGAACTCAATCAACGTATGCAAGAAACCGCGATGATGTTGGAAGGTCCGTATAATCAGCTCATGCGTGAGTCTCCGTGGGCGATTGAAGGTGGACGCTGGCAGCATCACTTTATGCGCTCACGGGCGAATACGATCGAAGCTGGCACGTCAGAAATCCAGCGCAACATTATCGCTGAACGTGTGCTAAAAATGCCAAAAGGAAGATGAAAAAGAATGTAAGAATTATAGTGAAGATATAAGAATGAAGAATATAGCAAGAAGGCATCCACGCACGGTATAACATCTATGGCTTTGCTCATTCTTCATTTTTCATTCTACACTCTTCATTCCCAGAGAAGGGAGTTCTCATGGATAAAGATCTAATGCTGTCGTTGTACCGTGACATGATTCGTATCCGTCGCTTTGAAGAAGAATGTGCTCGGCAATATAGCCGTGGCAAGATAGGTGGATTTCTTCATTTGTATAATGGCCAGGAAGGCGTCGCGGTTGGCGCGATCTCTGCCGTTGAACCAACCGATTACCTCCTCGCAACCTACCGTGAACATGCGCATTATCTGGCCCGTGTCGGCGATATGAATGCTGCAATGGCAGAATTGTTCGGCAAAGCCACCGGCTGTGCCAAAGGCCGTGGCGGATCAATGCATTTCTTTGACACCAGCAAACGCTTCATGGGCGGACATGCGATTGTTGGCAGCCACGTTCCCATTGCTGCCGGTATCGCTTTTGCCTCCAAGTATCGAGGTGAACCAGACGTCACCTTGTGTTTCTTTGGTGACGGAACAGCCAACATGGGTGCGTTTCATGAAGGAATGGCGTTGGCGGCGCTGTGGAAACTCCCAGTGATCTTCATTTGCGAGAACAACCTGTATTCGATGGGTACTCCACTGTATCGTACCCTAGCGGTTGAAGATATTGCCGTACGCGCCAAGGGCTATCCCATGGCCCAGGAAATTGTGAACGGGGACGACGTGTTGGAAGTCCGCGAGGTTGTTCGTCGTGCTGCCAAGCGGGCACGGACCGAGAGTTTACCGATCTTAGTAGAGGCAAAAACCTATCGTTTTCGTGGCCATTCGATGTCCGATCCAGCTAAATATCGCACCAAAGAAGAAGTCGAGGAATGGATGAAACGCGACCCGATCCGTATTCTTGCCGAACGGATTTACCAGCTGGGGGTCGCCAGCGAAGCGCAATTGAAAGCAGTGGACGAGCAAGCCAAACAGGATGTGAATGCAGCAGTGAAGTTTGCCGATGAATCGCCGGTCCCCGATCCGGCAACGCTGTATGATGACATATACACTGAGACGCCCCAAGAGGGCGGGCCCGAGAAAGTCGTTCTCTTACCGCGACGAGCACGAGCGTAGATCGTAATGAATAACTAGTAATGAGTCATGTGCGTAACGAGGCCTGAAGAATGGAGCATGATTCCTTTTTCACGTAACACGTAAGGTGTGAAATAGGAGGTCCATTTTCAGGCTGTACGTTTCCAGGTTTACGAGGATTTAAGTATGCGCGAAATTACCTACCGTGAAGCTCTTCGTGAAGCAATGAGTGAAGAAATGGAACGCGACGAGCGCGTGTTTTTAATGGGCGAAGAAGTTGGCTATTACAACGGCGCCTACAAGGTCTCAGAAGGTCTGCTTGATCGTTTTGGTGAGCGTCGAGTAGTCGATACGCCGATCGCTGAAACCGGATTTGCGGGGATTGGCATTGGTGCAGCGATGGTTGGCCTGCGGCCAATCATCGAGTTCATGACGTGGAACTTCTCGTTATGCGCCTATGACCAACTCGTCAATAATGCTGCAAAATTGCGCTATATGTCTGGTGGGCAGTTATCGCTGCCGATCGTTTTTCGCGGTCCCGGCGGTGCGGCTCATCAACTTGGCGGCCCAGCATTCACAAGCAGTTGAGAGTCTGTACGCGTACGTCCCAGGCTTGAAAGTTGTAGCACCAGCGACACCGTATGATGCTAAAGGACTATTGAAATCCGCCATTCGCGATGAGAATCCGATTGTTTTCATTGAAGGTGAATTGCTCTATGGCCGCAAAGGCCAAGTTCCAGAAGAAGAATATACGATACCGCTTGGCAAAGGCGACGTAAAACGCGAAGGAAAAGATGTCACCATTGTTGCGTGGTCAAAGATGGTCGCTGTCGCGTTAGAAGCAGCCACTGAATTGGCAAAAGGCGGAATTGAGGTCGAAATTATTGACCCTCGCACGATCCGTCCACTGGATGAAGCTCTGATCCTCCGTTCTGTTAAAAAGACCAGTCGTTGTGTCATTGTTGAAGAAGGTTGGCCGTTTGCCGGAGCCGGAGCTGAAATCTCGCACCGCATTATGAGTAGCGCATTTGACTATCTTGATGCTCCGGTAACGCGTGTCACTGGCGAAGACGTACCGATGCCATACGCAAAAAATCTAGAACATTTGGTGTTTCCGAATACAGAGAAGGTAATAAACGCGGTAAAAAGTGTGTTGTACCGTTCGTAGCGAGCGATCACAACAGGATTGCGCACGAATGCGGGTAGATTCTAACCGTGTACAGATGCTTCGGAGGACTCCGCGTACTGCCACACTCCTGGCATTAAGCGTTGCACTCTTCTTTCTCACTAGTTGGGAAACGCAGAAGGCTCAGGCCGAGGATAGCACGACACAAGAGAGTCCCGCACTCGCCCGGTTTTCATCATGGGTGTTGTTCGGCGGTCGTGCAGTCGAAGGAGCCCCGTTCCTTGCCTACGGATACTTGTCTGAGATCGAAGCGCTTCCTCGCACCACACTACAATCTGCTGAAAATGAGTCATCAGCGATCGTCACTTTTGTTATCGAAGGAATAGTAGTCGATATACAACAAAATCCCCCCGCCCTTCTCATCGAAAGCCAAGGGACGTTACGCTTCTTTTTCGATCCCCAAGCGACACGCGACTTCACCAAACCGGAAAGTTTTCGTAGTGGGAAAGAAATTGCCATGTATGACGTGCAACGACGAGTCGTCTTTGCACCAAGCGGCGGGTGGCTGCTTGACTCCAGCTTAGCCAGATTAGTATCGAGCCATGATTTCACATTTAACAACACAGAGAAGAATCTTGCCCGCTTGTGGGGCTCACAACTCACGCTGCAATCCCGCGCCCACGCAGGAAACGGGCTCCCATCGCCTCTCCCCCAATATGCCGGAGCGATTCCTTATTCCGGGAAATTGTTGTTGAACGGCGAACGTACTGAGCAGACATCCCCAAGCAGTATAGTCTCAATAAAGGAAGAGCCAGGTCTTGCAATCCAACATCGCTAAGAGTCACTCCTGGCGTGGCCAGTCGTGCATGTCACTCCGGGCGAGATATGTTGATTTTCTCACATATAGTGATAACGATAGTGTCTTTGATCTCGCGATGACGAGCACTGTAACGGTACGTCCTGTTTGTGGATTGCGGTAGATCGAATAGCGACATTTCCCGCATCCTCACCGCGGCAATTTACGCAACTTCTGCGGTGTATTACCGCAACGTATCCAAATTCTTCTGCGCTCGGGCAAAGTTGGGATTGAGCTTCAGTGCCGCTTCAAACTCGGCACGGGCGTCCGCAGGTCGTCCTGCGCGCGAATATACTTCCCCTAACTCATTGTGCGCAACTTCATCGCTCGGGCACAGGTCAAGTCCCTCGCGATATCGGGAGATCGCCTCTTCATCATTCGTCGCCTTGCGTGCCGCGTCAAAAGAGGAAAAGGCTTGATTGCATGCAATCCGTTCTTTTTCTTCTTTTTCACGCTCTGCTGCAACGCGTCTGCTTCAGCCTTGAGCTGCGCGGTCTCTTGCTTCAGTCGCTCGATTTCAGCCTTTTGTTGTTCCAGTTTTGTGTTATCGAAAAGCGCGCAAGACGGGAAAAAGTAGCCAGTAACCAGTAACCAGTAGCCAGTAAGGGAAAGATAATCTCCGATTCATTACTCGTTCCAGGTTCCACGCAACACGCGTCACGGAATTACGTTCTTTTTCACCGTAACCCTGGCATCACATCCTTCTGTCCATCGTTCCAGTTGTTGCACTGGGTTTGGGCTCGCAAAGCGAATCAACAATATGTTCAGCACCGGCATCAATAAAGCGTCGGGTGTGAGTGATACAGTCCTCTGGGGTACCATGGATGCAAGGCGTTCAAATGGCGCAGCAGGAATGTTGTAATTGCTGCTTAAGAATGCACCGGCTTCCGCCCATGCCGCCTCTCGACTTGTTCCTACATTGGCAAAGCAATAGACGGCCGACTCCACCTCTTTAGGATCACGTCCACCTTCACGACATAACTCGTCAAGTCGCGCTCTCCCTTGCAGAAAACGCTCTGGCGTCACAAAAGCAGGAGCCCAGGCTTGTCCATACTTTACGGTTCGTCGCAAGGCGCCCTCGCTTCGCCCCCCGACCCAAATTGGTGGATGTGGTCGCTGCAAGGGCGTGGGCAACATAGCGATCGCGTCAAAGCGGTAATACTTTCCCGTGAATGCGATCGGCTCTCCCGTCCACAGTAGGCGCAAGACTTCTAAGCCTTCATTCGTTCGCGCTCCGCGCTCTTTGACTGGTACGCCCGATGCCATAAATTCTTTGGGATGCTCACCACCAACGCCGACACCAAAGATGAACCGTCCGCCTGAAATATGATCAAGCGTAGCAACGGCCTGCGCGACGTGCACCGGATTCCGCAACGGCAAAAGCAACACTGCTGGGCCAAGATGAATGCGTGTCGTGCGTGCGGCTACCGCTGCTAATGTAGTAAAAATCTCGAACCGAGGAATGTGGAACACAATGTGATCCCCGCCCCATACAGAGTCATATCCATACTCTTCAGCTTTCGTGGCAACCTCAAGATACTCGGTTGAGTTTACTTCACTGCGCGGGAATCCGTTCGGTAGGCCAATACCGAATTTCGTTGTCGCGGACATGCCATTTCCTTTCGTTCGTCAGGAGAGCAGAAGCGTGGACCATACTGCGTGGTGCGTATTGCGTGTTACAAAAGTCTCAGGTCTTACCTCCACGTTTCACGCATCACGTAACACGCAACACGCGATCCGCAACCACATTCCTCGTCAGAAATTATCCTTCAAGTGTCGCGTTTTCGCCAACACCGACACTGGATCAAGCGTGATCTCAGGGAATTGCTTCTTCACATTCGCTTGCAACTCAGCATTACTGACTCGCACGAACGGATTGATCTCTTTCTCTTCGGCGACAGTCGATGGCACGGTCGGCGTTTTCTTCGCACGCAGATCCTGTGCCCATTGCAGCTTGGCTTGGATCTTGGCGTTCTGCGGCTCTAATGTCAGAGCGAATTGCAGATTTTTCACGGTGTATTCATGCCCACAATACACACGAGTATCATCCGGCAAGGACATGAGCTTCACCATGTTGTTATGCATATCCGTCGCGGTTCCTTCAAACAGGCGACCACAACCAGCAACAAAAAGCGTATCGCCAGTAAAGACCGCCTTCTCTTGCGGAAAATGGAGCGCCACGTGGCCGTTGGTATGGCACGGGATAAAGAGAAAACGCGCAGTGAGTTTACCAATCTGGAGCGTATCCCCTTCATCGACGAGATTGGTGATCGCTGGGGTACGGTCTTTATCTCGTTTATGGCCGTACACCTTGAGGCCAGGAAATTCCTTGACCAATTCTTCGTTACCACCCACATGATCCCAATGATGATGCGTATTGATGATAGCCGTAAACTTCACACCTTCGCGTTTGACCGCTTCTGCCACTGGACCAGCTTCTGAAGGATCAACCACACCAGCTTCTTTAGTTGCCTCATCAATCAGTAAATACGCATAATTATCCGCTAAAACAGGGATCGGAATGATTTTCATTGCCGTCTCCTCTCGTAGTGTATTCAGTAAAAGCGAGGGTACTGTATAAGAGAGATCTGACGTGGGTCAAGCAGAGTATAGTTGCAGAAAACTGTAGCAGTGGGCTAAGACAAACACACGACAGTCGACAGGGAGGCGCAGTATGCAAGGCATTATGGATCATATCGTTCTCAATGCAGAAGACGTCGAAGCGTTGGTACGGTTCTACACTGATGTAGTTGAATTGGCGCCGGAGCGCGTCGAAGAGTTTCGTCAAGGAAAAGTGCTCTTTCCCTCTGTCCGCATTAACGAGAACACGCTTATCGATATTTCCCCGAAAGCGATGTGGGAGCGTACGAGTCCTCGCTCTATGGGACGACGTAACCTCAATCACTTTTGTTTAACCTTAGAGAAGAGCGAATGGAGCAAACTCTGTGCGCGGCTGGAAGCACACCACGTCGCGATCGAGGGCCCCCTTCCCCGCTGGGGTGCTCGCGGTAATGGTACGTCGATCTATTTCCATGACCCAGAAGGAAATGAAATCGAAGCGCGGTATTATGGGGAGTGAACAAGCGGCAAGTTTATGCAAGCACCTGGAGGTCGCGTGTGAAAGAAGCCCGCTCGTATACTGCTCCGTCTCCACCTCCTCATGAAGCGACAATTGAGGATCTTTCCCGTACGCCAGGAAAGGCAGAACTGGTAAATGGAAAGATTCTTCACCTAGCGCCGACTGGTGGAACGCCTGGATTTGCTGGAGATGAAATTTTCGTCTCTTTACGAGAATATGCTCGGCGTACCGGACGTGGATATGCGGTAGGAGATAACAAGGCGTTTCGAGTAAACCTTCCCCGTCGGAAATCGTTCAGCCCTGACGCTGCGTTTTATGTTGGCCCTTCTCCGGGAATGAAATTCTTCGAAGGCGCACCAGTGTTTGCTGTCGAAGTCAGAAGCGAGCGAGATTATGGACCGCGGGCAGAGCGAGCACTCGCACGAAAACGAGCGGATTATTTCGCCGCTGGAACACTCGTTGTGTGGGATGTCGATCTGTTGAGTGATGAAGTTGTACGAGTTTATCGCGCCAGTAGCCTCGAGCATCCAACTATCTACCACAGTGGCGAAGTTGCCGAAGCCGAGCCAGCAGTCCCAGGTTGGACGATGCCGGCGAATGATTTGTTTCTGTAAACATCGCGAAGTAGTTAGCTAACACCTCTCGATCACAACAAGTTCTGTAGTCTGGATGGAGCGTAGCAAAATCCAGGAACTAGAAGCCCAGATTTGATTCGAGCTCCGTCTCTGTTTTTCGTCACGATATTTTGACGATCCCAAAGCTGATAAGCAGTGCCTGTTCGACCTGGCGCATCGTAGCTGGCTTCAGTGCACCCAGCCGCTTGACGAGTCGCCGCTTGTCGATCGAACGTACCTGGTTGAGCAGCACGACCGATGCAACCGTGAGCCCCCCTTCCGGTGGGTGAATCAAGACTTCGGTGGGATAGAGAGTGTTATCGAACTTGGAGGTAATGGCAGCGACCATAGTGATCGGACTGTGCCGATTAGCAATATCGTTTTGCAGAATCATCGCAGGCCGCGTTTTCTGAATTTCGGCCCCTAGAGTCGGATCAAAATTGACGAGGTACACCTCGCCGCGTCTGGGTGCAGCTACTTTTTGCCCTTGGGCTGCCATGCTTCCTCCTCCATCGTAAACCACTCCTCCACAAGTCCGAGATCCCGCTCGGCTCTGGCGATAGCTCCCTTCTTGATTCGGTCTTTCAACTGTTTGCGTGACTCAGTCCTAATAAAATGCTTGATAGCCTGGTCAATGAACCGACTCCGAGAGCCGTTTGGAGCAGCGTGATCGAGGAGTCGGATCGTCTCCTCCGGTAGAGTAATGTTGATACGTTCATGCATACAGTCGTTCTCCTTGTAGAAAACTATACGCATTAGAGGTGTGTATGTCGAATAGGGTTACCCTGATGCGGATAGAAGAGAGACCAGGGGAACATGAAAACAGTACGCAGAAAGAGGTCCGACATAATGACACGAGCCTTCTAAAGGGTAATCACAATTGTGCGATACTGGCAGTATTAACTCACCTTACGCGGCGCCCTGTACAGGCGTTAGTGTCCGTAAGGTAGTGAACGCCGAGTGGAGGGCGTTGAGATAGAGTTTAGCCTTCAAGGCAAAATGATTGAGCTGGGTTTTCCCTTTCAACCGCTCCAATTTGATAAAGCCGCACAGAGCGGCGAAGAAGTGATTAGTTTGCGTCGTAACCGTTTGTGTCGGCGACTTGGCTAACGAGACGTTCTGTTTGAGCGACTTATGATAACATTCCACTCCCCACCGTTCGTGGTAGGTCGTGGTCAGATCCGCAAACGACACGGTGGTATCACTGGAGACTAGATAGCGAATGCCGATGCTGCCGTCTTCGTTTGTGAAGACTTGCTTAACGAGCACCAACGGAAAGTCGACTCCTTCGAGATAGACGATCGTGGTGGCGTGCGCTTCCAACTCCAGGGTGTCCACTCTGACATAGCGGCCCTGCTGCTTATCGGCCTGACTCAAGGCGACCTTGCGATTGGTCTTGAGGGGACAGATAAAGTCGCGGCGCTGTCGCTGTTTGAGGAAGACCATGGTTTCGGCCGAGGCGAACCACACATCGAAGAGGACAAAGCGAAAGGGAATGCGATTGCGCACCGCCTGTTTGATCAGTTCCTGACACACGGTATTCTTGGACACGGGACTGCGCCGCTTCTCCTTCTGTGTCTTGGGGTCGATATACGTCTTGGTCTTGGCCACCAAGTGGAAGCCCACCGGGACACTCACCCCTTGGCTGCTATACAGCGCCGTCAGGAAATTGATCCCTTTGAGCATCCGGTCTTTGGAGTGATCGTAGTGCCAACAGACAATCTCGTTCTCGTCGGTGTACGGCTTCTCCTCGATCGAGTCGTCAAGGATCAACACCCCTTCCGCAGATTGTACCTCCCGAACAAAGGACTTGACGGTCTGCCACAGATCGGTCGCGGTTTTCTTCGTCCCCGCCAAGTACCGGGTCACTTGATCATGGCTGACTTCCCCTTCCAGCAGTTCGCTCAGCCCCGTGGCTGTCGTCGCCCCAAACGAGGCCAGCAAGTAATCGGAATACAAATCGGCTATCGGTTGTTGTTTCATATGCGCGAGGCTATACCTTTTTCGCTCCCTGTCGCGTAAGGTGAGGTATTAAGTAGATTTTGCTCCAGGAGCAGCTCTAGAATGTATAGAGAATCTGTTTGGGGGCAGGGACTAAATGAACGAGCAAGTTTCTGGTAAGCAAGGTCTTAAGGAAAGTCTTGACCGCCTCCGAAGACGACTCCTCGATCTCTCCAGACGTAATCCACTCTTAAACTACCGGTTTCCAAAACGAAGTATCAAAATCATCGATGAACTTCCTTCTGCAACCTTTCACCCTTTGTTAGCTGGCCGCCGCTTCACCTTGACTGCCATCGAAGAATCCCAAGACCCGTCGAATCGAGCACTCATACCTACTCGTAGAGGGCAACTCGCAACTGTCGAAGACCAAGATCTCTCTACATATGTCTCCCAAGAATTGCCTAGACCTAGCGAAGTCATTGATCCCAAACATTTGGATGATCTCCTACAGACTCCATTCAATCCGAAAGAACTCGAACGACGCTGTTCGACCATTTATACCGCAGCACGGACTGCCCTTGAGGAGAAAGGAACAAATTTTCTACATCTGGCCATCGGGTTCTTGGAGTGGTTCGAATCCGACGATTCCGCTGAACCGTCGCGTGCGCCCCTCATTCTTGTCCCTCTTGAAATCCACAAAGGAAATCATGACCCGTGGACCGATACGTTTCAGTACTCGATCAATTACAGTGAAGAGGATATTGAGACCAATTTGTCTCTTGCAGAAAAGATGGCTCAGGACTTTCGCATTGACCTGCCTGAGTTTGATTCAGAATGTGATCCAGAAGAGTACTTTTCACAAGTATCCGAGAAAGTACTTCCCTATCCGCGTTGGCGCATCGTACGAGAGATGGTGATAGACCTTTTTAGTTTTTCTAAGTTGCTGATGTATCGCGAGCTCAACCAAAACCACGGACCAGAAACTCAGCATCCCGTTGAGCACTCACTTGTGTCAAAATTACTCGGGGATACTGAAGCACGCTCAGACAACCACATCGATTTGCAATTAGCGGAAATCTATAACGTTGATCGTCACCAGCACGCACATGAGATCCAGTTAGTGATGGATGCTGATAGCTCACAGCATTCAGCCCTGATCGATGCCCTGACGGAGGGGAAGAATCTCGTCATTCATGGCCCCCCTGGTACGGGAAAATCCCAAACGATTACCAATCTTATTGCTGCCGCTTTAGCAAGCGGCAAGAGTCTCCTCTTTGTAGCAGAGAAAAGTGCTGCACTTGAAGTCGTCAAAAACCGCTTGGACCGGTGCGGACTTGGAGATTTCGTACTGGAACTGCATTCATTGGGGACAAACAAAGGACAACTTCATCGACAACTAGAGCGTCGACTTCACAAACGGTTTCCAGAGCCTCGGGATATTAAAGAACAGGAAGCAAACCTCACCCAGGAAAGATCGCGTCTTCTTTCGTACACAGAAGCAGCACAAACGCCTATAGGCCCAGATCAAGAACCTTTCTTTAAGGCCGCCTTTCGTACATCTCGATACCGCACCCTTGCAAATCTCGAGTTTCCAGAACCTCGGCAAGGTGAGTTTCCGTTGTTGACCCGCAGTCAGATTGAAGAACGAGCACGACTGATACACGAGGCAGGAGAATTGTGGCAGGGACTCCCCCAAACGGTCTGCCAAGCATGGAATGGCATCGACCTACGCAATGCTTTTGAGGCAGATTTACGAGGTGTTCCTCACATACTGGAACGCCTCAACACCGCTGCCACCGAGGGACAGCAATCTATCGACTCATTCTTTGGAGAGGGATCGTCGATTTCGTGCAGCATAGCCCAACTGCAGGCGGTCATCACACTGCACCAGATCCTCAATACGTCTCCTCCACCGAAAATTTCCTCACACCTTTGGTCCCATTTCCTCTCGGAATCAACTACTGCGCAGATCAGAGCGCTACACCACCGCCTTTCAGAAGTTCCAGCGTTGACAAAAGCGTCGTCAGTGCTTCTACAGACTCCAGATTGTCTTGACAAAGAGTTTCTTGCACAGCTGCATAGCGCCTGTCCACGGCTTGGAAACCAAGAGTTTCACAATAAGACCTTGCCCCAACTCGATGTCCTTCAGCAGAGTGTCGTGCGCTGCAATGACGCCGCCCAACGCTTACTATCTTGTCGTGCAGCAGCCCAGGAGGTATTGGGCACTGAGCCATCGTACCTGCATGACTTTGAGAAGTTGCTAGCCCTAGCAGAACTCTGTGAAAAAATGCCAGCACTGGTCGAACACGCTTTTGAATCCGCTTGGCTACGCCCGGACGCTATACAGAAACTCAATCAGGCAGAAGAGACCTCGCAGAAGTTAGCGTCAAGGCTTCGCGAAATGCAGAAAAAATTTGATACCGAATTCGTTCCGGGGCCACAAAAGTTGCGCCTCATGGCAAAGCGATTGCAGATCATCCATACACAGTGGTTTGGCCGATTGCGCAGTGAATATCGCGCTCTACGCAAAGAACTTCTGCCTGTTCTTCGTAACCCTAAAGAAGTTCAGGATCGTGCTCTTGCTGGTCGTCTTGAGGAACTGGCAGGTCTTCTCGATGAAGTAAGGCGGTTCGCGGAGGACACAAGCATGAAAGCTGCCCTGGGAACTGCCTTCAAAGGTGTAGACACTGACTGGCCCGCTCTTCGCTCTGCCGTTTCATGGGCAGGAAAGTTCACGCAAACGATAGAAGACTCCTTTCTCTCTCAAGACCTCCTCGCAAACAGAGAAACAACAGCAACAAAAGTCAGCCGTCTCAGAGGCCAGTTGCCTCAACCAATTACAGTCTTACGGGAAAGACTAGCAGAGTGCGGGTTAGGAACTCATAGTGAATCTCCCCTTGCATTGATCCAACAGCTTCTCCTAGAGCAAGCCCGCTTGCTTGAAGAGACATTACCGATATTGAGAAGAGCGCAGCTTCCTCGCCCAACAACCGTAGAGCAAGTCAGTATTGCTACCACAGCCATGCGAAAGCTTCTCGATATGAAGCAGGAGCTTGAGGCGATGCAAGATTTACCTGCGGTGTTAGGACCCTATTGGCAAGGTCTCGATACAGATACATCCTCTCTCATACAAGCGCTTAGCTGGCTCACCAGTATTCAGGCGATGCAAATTGAACCTGCTCTCCTCTCGTGGTTTGTTTCGGGGCCAGCAGGACCAAGGACACACGAGGTAGGTGATATTGCAAACACAACGAAGAGGTTTGTTTCCGTCTTGGAAGAGTCACTCCAACAACTGGAGCGTTGGGGCGGAGTCGACCTTGCAAATTGGATAGCAAAGGAGGAAACGAGCTATACTTTCCAAGACATTATCCATGCCTGCGAAAGGTGTCTTGCGACAACCGCGTCTCTCAATCGTTGGAGCGAATTCTGCCGAGTCACTGCGCGTCTTCAAGATTATGGACATACAGATCTGTTGAGGCTGATACGAAAGCGCAGTCTCTCCCCTGAAAGGGTTGCCTCATATTTCCGTGCATTGGCCTATGAAGCAATTGCACGACAAGCAGTGCAGGCAAATCCAGAGCTTGCCAATTTTACCCGAGTGGCGTACGAGCGAACGATTCGTGAGTTTCAGCGCATTGATCGTGAACTCAATGGTCTTCGTGGTCAGTACATCGCAAGCAACATCGCAAAACGACCGATCCCGGCTGGGATCGGGACAGGCCCGGTACGTACGTTGACAAACCGCGGTCTGATTGAGAACGAGCTGTCCAAGAAAACCAGACACATTCCTATTCGACAATTGGTGCGTCGGGCCGGAAAAGCACTCCAGGCGATTAAGCCCTGCTTTATGATGAGTCCACTTTCCGTTGCCCAATATCTGCCGCCGGGCCAGATCGAGTTCGATCTGGTGCTGATGGATGAAGCCTCACAAGTGAAACCCGAGGATGCCCTTGGTGCTATTCTGCGAGGAAAACAAGTTGTCATTGTCGGTGACCCGAAGCAACTTCCCCCGACGACGTTCTTTGAGCAGCTCTCCGATGGAGAAGAGGACGACGGGGAACGCATCGCCGCAGAGGAAACAGAGTCCATCCTAGAGATTGCCCAGCGCACGTTTGCAAATCGCACCCTTCTCTGGCACTACCGTTCGCAGCATCCTTCTTTAATTGCGTTTTCTAACAGTCAGTTTTACAACAACGAGCTACTGCTCTTTCCCTCTCCTTATGCTCAGCATCATGAGTTTGGCGTTCAGGTCCACTGGATTGAAAACGCGACGTACAAGAACTCACGTAATTTCGTGGAAGCATTACAAGTAGCACAGGCAGTTCGCACTCACCTCAGTGAGCAACCTGAGGTATCCCTTGGTGTCGCGACAATGAATTCTCAGCAACGAGATCTGATCCTGGCAGAGATTGAACGCTTACAGAAGGCAGATGGAAGGTTTGATGTAGCGTTACGACAGCAGGAGGAACGGGACGAACCGTTCTTCGTCAAGAACCTTGAAAACGTCCAAGGCGATGAGCGAGAGGTCATATTCATTTCAACAACTTACGGGCGCGATCCAGAAACACAGCGTGTCTATCAACGCTTTGGACCAATTGCGAGAGACAAAGGTTGGCGACGACTGAACGTACTCTTCACACGCGCGCGTCGGAGAATTGAGCTGTTTACTTCGCTCAAGCCAAGCGACATTGTACTTGGAGAAAATCCGTCGCGAGGAGTAGTTGCTTTCCGTAACTATCTCGCCTTCGCAGAGACGGGACAGATTGTAGAGATTGGACTTGATTCGGGCCGGTCTCCTGACAGCGACTTCGAGATTGACGTAGCTACCCTGCTGATCTCGCACGGATACCAGGTCGAGGCCCAAGTAGGCGTGGCGGGCTTTTTCATTGATATTGGAGTGAAAGATCCACAGGACGCAGGAACGTACATACTCGGTATCGAATGTGACGGCGCAACCTACCACAGCGCAAAATCAGTGCGCGACCGCGATCGGTTGCGACAAGAAATACTCGAAGCGAAAGGTTGGAAAATTCACCGCATCTGGTCAACAGATTGGTTCAAAAACCGAGAGAGTGAAATTCAGCGCTTGCTTTCCGTCGTCGCAAATGCGGCAAGAACGCCGAGGAAATTAGAACGAGCCATTGCGTCGTAAGAGATTCTATACTTCTTGCGCACAGATTCCGTAGTCTAGCAGGGGCACAGCAATATCCCAGAACAGTAAGCCCGGATTCCCCATCGGGCTCTACCACTTTCTGCTCAATTGAGTTTCTGTCACTACTAGTTTTGTCTCATCGCAGGCGGTATCTTTTACAGCCTCATCGGAAACCCATACAACTTTGCCACATTCTCGTAGACAATTTTCCGCCGTATCGCTTCTGGCATTTGGCCGAGTTGTGTTTGCAAGAATTCTTGCGAATCCGGCCACACTCCGTCAGGGTGAGGAAAGTCGGATCCCCACATGACGTTATTCACGCCTACTTTCTCGATTTGGTCGATTCCGGCTTGGTCTTGTTGATAGGTTGCATACATTTGCCGATACCAGTATTCGCTAGGCTTCATCTTCAATTCCAGATCCTTGAATTGATCTTCCCACTCATAATCAAGCCGTTCGAGCACGTACGGTATCCAGCCGATTCCTGCTTCGCCGATGACAATTTTTAGTTGCGGCAAACGTTCAAGCGCACCGCTGTAGATGATCGCAGCCATCGCTTCGACCATAGACATCTGGAATCCTGCGAGTAATGTCGCCAACCATAACCGACGAGCACGATGATTGGTTAACCAACTCATGTCCTGCTTGGGACCGATGGTATGAAAGTGGATGGGAATACGACACTCATGTGCCGCTTCCCACAAGGGGTTCCAGTCTTCATGCCACAGCGGCATCATCCCCGGAGAAATGGGAATCTCTGCACCCTTCAGTCCGAGCTTGGCACAACGCCGGAGCTCTTCGGCAGCTTTCCCTGGAGAAAAGGTCGGTAGACAGGCAATCGTTGCCAATCGTTCAGGGCAGGCTTTGCTAAAGCTTGCGGCGAAATCGTTGTAGATGCGTACGACCATCTCAACGATCTCGGGATCTTGCAAACGAAAAGAGGCACCAAGGATGCCGTAGAGTACCTCACCGACAACGCCATCGCGGTCTTGATCGAGCAGGCGGTATTTCGGATCGGACGTCCGAAAGATGCCACGCTTGTAGTCATCGTACAGCCCTTCTGACGCCATGCGGTCCGAACGATAAATCTGGCCAGGAACATACGGCCTCCCAGCCGACCCCATCCCTCCTGCGAGTCCGAGGTTGGTCCCGTTATGAGCAACCCACATTTTACCTTCGGGAGCATCAACGACCTTTGGCATTTTGTCTTTCAGCACAGCCGAAGCGTTATCAACAAAAAGTGTTGGTGGCAGCCACGGTAAATCAATATGTCCATCAGCGGAAATCACCGGATGATTAAACATGAGATCGTCCTCCCTGTAATAGCGTCACGCGTGCGTGGCCAATTGTCTCAAATTTTCGCGAATTGCTTTGCCCTCCTTATCTAGCAGAAATCGCACACGCCTGGGAAGCTCAGCGACAAGCCTCTTTTTCTCTTGTATAGTAGGTAGCTTCTGGATTAGCATAAAAATATTGTGAATTACCAAGCGTTTTACATTCTGAACTTTGCCGTGTTTACCGGCATGCTAGGGATTGGCATTGTTATCCCCTTCATGCCGATCTATGCCAAGACGCTCGGGGCGACCGCCATCACCATCGGCGTATTCTTTGCCAGCTTTCCGCTGGCGCAGATGCTCTTCATGCCACTTATTAGTCGCTGGTCAGATCAATATGGACGTAAGTGGTTCATCGCTATTGGATTGCTCCTGAGCAGCATACTCTCACTGTGGTACGTGTACGCGCCGACGATCGGCTATCTGATTGTCGGGCGTTTCATTCAAGGTGGCCTTATGGCCTTGGTACTGCCCATCGCCACAGCGTATGTCGGCGACTTAGTTCCACCACAACAACGTGGGAAATACATGGGGATTTTTAACTTATTTCTCACTAGTAGTTTTGGCATGGGACCTCTGGCTGGAGGCTGGATCAGCGATCGTTACGGGATGGCTGCGAGCTTCTACTGGATGGGTGGGCTCACTGTTCTTGCATTTTTCGCGGTACTTTTTTTCCTCCCAGAGTCGCATAGTGATGCACAAACCAAGGCACAGCCAATGTCGTATCGTGAACTTTTGCAACGGCCAAAAGTAAAAGGATTAGCACTGTACCGTATGGTCAACTCGATTCAAATGGGACTGTGGTTCTCGTTTCTTCCCCTGCTGGCATCTGAGGTTCTCTCGCTGAGCAAATCACAGATTGGGACCGTAATTGCCGTCCACATGTTGGTTAGCTCTCTCGTACAGGTTCCGGCTGGCCGCTGGGCCGACCGCATGAGTCGCCGTTTCTTGGTCTCTCTCGGTGGTTATCTAGGGTCGATCGCGTTTCTGACTGTGTGTTATGCACAAGGATTTGTGCATCTCCTTCTTATTGGCACGCTTACCGGAGCGTTGGGGGCAGTGGCGATGCCCGCGCTTACTGCGCTGGCTGCAGATGAAGGACAGAGTAGTGGCATGGCCTCGGTTATGGGGGTGCTGAATATGGCAATGAGTGTTGGTATGATGTTAGGACCAGTACTGGCAGGAACGTTAGCAGAATTCTTTGGACTCCGTTTTCTTTTTGTCTTTGGCGCTGCGGTAGGGATGATCGGGACGCTAGTATTTGCTCGCCTCACAGTAGAACAGGCAACCCAAGCCCTTGCTGCTCCCGAGTTGAGAGGACGCCAAACCGAACCAAGTTTGTGACTTTGCTTATAGACGAGAGTCACGCCGAGAGGTGGTACCCGATCATGAATCTTAACTTCTTTGGCCTCCGCCAAACCCCTTTTGGAGATACAGATTCGTTATCGATGTTCTGGACAGCAAAACGCCAGGATCTTGCCACACTATTTCGTCGTGCCCTTGTCGAGCGACAAGGAATGTTGGTACTGACTGGCGAGGAAGGAAGCGGCAAAACAACCTTTGTTCGCGCCGTTTTGGATGGCTTGGCCGCACAAAAGTTAAAAGTGATATCGGTGTCGTCCGAGAAATTATCTTTCCCGATGCTACTCAAAACGGTGATTTGTGAGCTAGGCAGAACAGTAGAACAGCAGAACCCTCTCCCGAATGCCTCTACAACACCGGAAAAACCGGCTCATCCTATAGCACCCTTAGAGGAGATTGCGCCGCTTATGCGCGCACTCTATGAGGCACTGCTTACTAATCAAACCCAACAGGGGGGTGCGGTTGTCCTTGTGATTGACAAGGCTCATCATTTGCCAGTCAAAGCAATAGAGGATTTTCACTGGCTGTCTCTACTCGAAACCCCGGAAGGGAAACTCTTACAGACGATCTTCGTCGGCAATGCCACACTTTCGCTTAAACTCGAAATGCCGCAATTGCAGCTACTCAAGCAGCGAATCGCCGTACATGGTGAGCTCACGTCACTGTCATTCGAAGAGAGTTTTGTCTACCTCCTCGCGCGGCTACGAGCAAAACATGGGTCACGTTCTACATCTCCCATATTTTCGGTTGAAGCTCTTCGTCTCTTGGCCCGTCACGGAAAAGGAAACCCACAGTACCTCAATACCCTTGCAAATGCTGCTTTACGGACAGGAGCTACACGACGACAAAAGCCAATTTCAGGCCCTTTGATGTTAGAGGTTATAGGTGAGTTTCGTACGCTGCCAATGATGAACCGCCCAGTTGCGCGCATACAGCTTACACGCCCACCGATCCCCCCCCAACGTGCAGTCCTACTACCGAACTCACAGAAGCTCTGGGCAGCTAGCGTTGGTGCGGTTGCGGCCACACTTCTCTTGTTCTCCTCTCAACACGGAATCACAAACGGCTGGAGCACTATACTTCCAAATCTCACCCACCTTTTTCGCAATAATAATATGGTTGCACAGGCAGCCCCAGGTATAGAGGCAACTCCTATTTCGTTCTCTTTGGTTGAGAACCGACCACCCGCTCTGGAGTTAGCCCCTCCAGTTCCTGTAACTAAACGTGACCCTAGCGGAAAGGAACGCCGAAATTTGACGAAGGGACAAGGGAAAGCAAAAGACAGATTGGTGGCACCCTCTCAGTCTCCTAAGCTCAAGAACAACCGATTGGAGGAGACCCTGGGACCACTCACCAGGCGGGACTCCACCACTAGATCTCAATAAGGACATTGTCTTGCCAGACCTTCCGCTCCCAGGAAAAGTTTTGTACAGAATCCCGCTGGACCCCGCCTCGAATAAAGACCGCCTTTTTGATGAGTAAGGAGACCCACATGACCAAGAAACCTGCCGTAAGTGTCGCTCCCATGCCTGGACGGCGGAGAGTAACCATCGAACTCGCGCAACAAGTTGAACGTGCCGGATTCAGCGGTATCTATTGCCCTAGCGTTATCGATAACATGACGTGGTGTGCGTTATTGGCGCAAACGACGAAAGAGATTCCGTTCGGCACAGCTATCACCAACATTTATACGCGCCATCCATTTGATTATGCGCAGACGGCGTCGTTTATTCATGAGTTATCAGGTGGCCGGTTTCAATTTGGCATTGGCGTCAGTCACGGACCGATTCACCAACGGCTTGGACTCCAGGCAGGAAAACCGCTTGGCGATATTCGCAACTTCATCGGCGAAGTGAAAAAGAGTGTACCTAATATCGACATGTTGCCGCCAATCGTGCTGGCAACACTTCGTAAACCTATGGTTCGTCTGGCTGGTGAAATCGCACAGGGTGCCTTGTGGGCCAACGCCGCACGTTCACACATGGCCGATTCCATTACTGCCTTGCCAGCAGAGAAACGCAACAATTCCAAATTTATGATTGGCAATATGGTGCCGACCTGCATTGACGATGACAAAGCAGCCGCGGCAGCGGTAAATCGTCGTACACTCTCTAGTTACGTACGCCTGCCCAATTATCAACAGTACTGGATCGAAGCCGGCTTTGAAGAAGAGATGATGGCCGTTCGTAAAGCCATCGCCAACAAAGAAGAAGAGAAAATTCCGCAACTGTTGTCTGACCGCTGGTTGTCGCAAGTCACTTTGTATGGCTCGGCAAAAGAGGTACGCGAAGGAATCGAAGCGTGGTACGACGCTGGCGTAAACACGCTCATTCTTGTGCCCTCATCAGCCCATGGTAATCAAATGGTTGCCTTCGAGGAATTGTTCGCCGCGTTTCGATAGTCGCGCAGTTTCAATTTGGTAGGGGCACGGCGGCACTATGTTCCTACCGAGAACACATCTCAGGGTGGAACAACTTCCGCAGACTGAGAGCAGTCATGAAATTTTCACAAGTCGTAGCGCAAACGATGGCTTGGCTTCAGCGCGAGGGGCGCGTCTCCTACCGTGCCCTCAAGCTCGAATTCAATCTGAACGATGACGTACTCGACGCCCTGAAAGACGAACTCATCGACGCCAAGCGCCTTGCTACTGATGAAAACGGCAAGGTACTGGTTTTGGTGGGGACGGCAGAAGAGGGCGAAAAGGGGAAAGGGGCAAAAGGCGAAAAGGAAGTCGTCAGTTCTCAGTTGTCAGTTCTCAGTCCCCAACACCCAACACCTAACACCCAGTCCCCAGCCGCCGAACGCCGCCAACTCACGGTAATGTTCTGTGATCTAGTGGGCTCAACAGCGCTGTCAACACAACTTGATCCCGAAGACTACCGGACCGTCGTGCAACGGTATCAGCAAACTTGTGCCCAGGTCATCCAGCGGCATGAGGGTTACCTTGCGCAGTATCTGGGCGATGGATTGTTGGTGTACTTCGGTTACCCAGTTGCGCATGAAGATGACGCGCGACGGGCGGTGCGAACGGGGTTAGAGATCTTCGCAGAATTGCCACGCCTGAACGATCAGATACAGGCCACCGTAGGGGCAAGGCGGCGCCGTGCCCCTACAGACCCCGCGCTTACACCACTCTTGCAAGTTCGCATCGGCATTCATACCGGGTTAGTCGTGATTGGAGAGATCGGCGGAGGCAGCCGTCATGAGCAGCTCGCACTGGGCGAGACGCCGAACATCGCCGCTCGGGTGCAAGGAATGGCCAATCCCGATGAAGTAGTGATCAGCACAACCACGTATCGCCTGGTCGAAGGGTTGATTGAGTGCGAAGACCGGGGCAGTCCAGAACTGAAAGGGATCTCGACCCCGCTGACGCTCTATCGTGTAGTCAAAGAGGGCGAAGCTCACAGTCGGTTTCAGGTCATCGCACGCAAAGGGCTCACGCCGCTGGTCGGGCGCGAACATGAGTACGGACTCTTACAAGAGCGCTGGACACAGGTAAAAGATGGTGCAGGGCAAGTCGTACTGCTCAGCGGCGAGCCAGGCATTGGCAAATCACGGCTGGTCGAGGCGCTCAAAGAATCTCTCACGCAAGAGCGTACGAGCTGCCTGGAATTGCACTATTCGCCGTATCACCAAAACAGTGCTCTGTATCCGGTGATTGAACACATGCAGTACAGGCTCGGATTCCAGAATAGCGATAGTCCTGAAGAGAAGCTGGAAAAGCTGGAGCTTGCTTTGGGGCGTCGGAATAGAACTTACGGACTATCCAAAAACTCAAAGGAGCAAGTTATTGCGAGTGTAGTGAAGCAATCTTTGCCTGAAACAGAGATTGCTTCGTTGCCGGAGTTTATCCTGCCTGCGCCAGTGCCGCAGGCACAGGTGAGCGTAGTCGAATGGTCAAAGGGTAAAAGTCAGAAATCAAAAATTTCAGATTCTAGACCCCCGATCCTAAATCCCAAAACCCAATCCGAGGCCGAAGTCTGCTTCCTCAAAGCGATCGACATCGCCCAGAAGCAACAAGCTAAATCTTGGGAACTCCGTGCCACCGCGAGCCTCGCACGTCTCTGGCAACAACAAGGGAAGCGGACCAAAGCTCACAAGCTGTTGTCCGAGGTCTACAACTGGTTTACTGAGGGGTTCGAGACGAAAGATTTGCAAGAGACGAAGGCGCTGATTGAAGAATTGAGTCATTAAGTGATTGGGTCATGGGATCATTTCTCGAAAGAAAGAGAGATTTGGAGCATGCGATGAAGACTGAGCGTCAGGAAAATATCCTCAAAGAAATTCAAGAACTCAAACGCCGCTTGTCTCTCGTCGAACGAAAAGCGGCAGCTTTACAAAAGCCAAAACCCGCTTCAGTACGAGCCGCCTTTCAGCGCAAATATCCTCATATCCGCGTTGATCCGCAATTGTTGAACCTGGTAGGGAGCGATCCTCCGTTAAGTCTTGCCGAAGAAAAAAGAGAGCGACGTGACATCATTGCTGCCCGCTTTGCCAACAAATGAAATTCTCGTGGACATTAACATATTCGAGGATGTCTTTCGCCAAAGGCAGGGCTGGGAGGCGAGCTTGGCAGTCCTCAACTGTGTGAAGAATAGACAGGCCAGTGGGTACGTGTCTGCGTTGACTCCTCCCATTCTGTACTATTTTCGCCGCAGAACCCGAGGAGAAAAAGCGGCGCGTCAGGCCGTGCAGGGGATCCTTCAGGGCTTTGCTGTTGTGTCTCTGACTGAGGAAGCGCTCGAGACGGCATATACAACGACTCTCCCCGATTTTGAAGATGCTCTGCAACTCGAAGCCGCAAAGACAGCAAACGTTGAGACTATCGTCACTCGGAACAAAAAGCACTTCCGACAAACGGAGGTCAGAGTTCTTAATCCTGAGGAATTTGTTGAACAGGTGGAACCTTCGCAAAAGCCTTAATGAACGGCTCTTTGCGTCGATTCATCTCGCTGTTTACTGATGAGAACTCTTCGGAAGTAAAAAGCCCGACTGAGTTGAGCGGGTCGCCCTCTTCACCCCACAACAAATCACAGCTATACAATTAAGAGAACGCGCGTACTCAAAAATTCAGACGCGACACAGGAGGATTGCATGTTGAAGCCGATCATTTCTTCGGACTCACACATTACCGAGCCACCGGGGACATACGTGGATCGTATCGACCACAAATACAAAGACACCGCCCCACATATCGTTCGTGATGAAAAGAAAGGTGACCTCTTTATCATCGATGGTCTCAATCAACCGATCCCAATGGGCTTGGTTGCTGCAGCCGGGAAAAAAGCCGAAGAGCTACAAACCTTTGGTGCCAAATTTGAAGAACTGCACCGTGGCGGCTGGGACCCTAAGGCCCGCCTCGCTGACCAGGATCGCGACGGCGTCGCCGCAGAGATTCTCTATCCCACCGTCGGCATGTTGCTCTGCAACCATCCTGATTTCGACTATAAAAAAGCCTGCTTTGATGCCTACAATCTGTGGATCGCTGAGTATGCTTCTTCCAATCCAGAGCGTCTGATCGGTCTCGGACAAACCGCGATGCGATCGGTAGACGAAGGCATTGAAGATCTGCGCAAAATGAAGGCGCTGGGACTGCGTGGCGTCATGATGCCCGGCAACCCGCAAGTCGCCGATTACGATGATCCGATGTATGGCCCCTTCTTTGAAGCAGCCATCGATATGCAGATGCCCCTTAGCTTCCACATCCTTACCAGTAAGGGAGATGTGGTCGGAGCACCACCGCGCGGACCAAAGATGAATGGGTTCCTATCTATTATCCGCGGCTGCCAGGACATCATGGGCACTTTCATTCTCAGCGGCGTCTTCGAGCGTCATCCCAAACTGAAAATCGTCTGTGTCGAAGCCGATGCTGGCTGGGCACCGCATTACATGTACCGCATGGATCATGCGTACGATCGCCATCGCTACTGGCTCACCGCAGGAAAGCTCTCCAAAATGCCGAGCGAATACTTCCGTGAGCATATCTATTTGACCTTCCAGGATGACTGGGTGGCGTTCAGAATGAAAGACATGTGCAACGTGCGTCGCCTGATGTGGGCGAATGACTTTCCTCACAGCGACTCAACCTGGCCGTACTCGCAAGAGTTGTTGCAGAAACATACCGCACATCTCACCGAGCAAGAGAAAAACTACATTCTTCACGATAACGTCGCCGAGTTGTATAACCTGGCAAACTAACCACGGATGCTTCCTCTCTGTCCGCGTCCATCGTAAGATCAAGGGCAGCGCAGTGCGCTGCCTTTTGAATTTGTACTTGGCTGACGGACAGATTGCCTCATGCTCTCTTCACTGCCTCCCTACGATTTTAGCCAACCTCACCTGCTCTCGCTTTTTTTGCTCTTGCCGTTGTTCTGGCTCTGGCAATGGCGCGCGTTTCGTCGCTTGCCGTTGTTTCTCAGTTTGTTGTTACATTCACTCGTCTTAGCTCTATTGATTCTTGCTGTCGCCGGACTCCATACTCTGCGCCCAGGTGCAGCAAGTATCCCGCTTCTTGTCATCGACCTTTCCCGCAGTTTAACTGATCCACAACGACAATGGATACAAGAAACCGTTGAGCAACAATTGCGCCCAGAGTCTGACACACCAACAGTGATCTTTGCTGGAACTGCGAAACAGGTTGACTGGCGTGCGGCAAAGGCGTTGCTCACAAAGCCGCCGGAAGAGTTACAACTGAATGCCACCAGCCTGAAACATGCACTCACCGCGCTGTTGGATGAAACGCAAAATCGCCATGTCTATCTGTTTACCGATGGTTGGGAAGTCAGCGAAAATGCCTCTAGCTCAACAGAAAAGAGCGACACACCCGAGACAGATACAAGATCATTGTTCCCGCTGCTGAAGGAACGACAATTAAGAATCTATCCCTTTCTTCCGCCACCTCCTGCGACGGTCCCGAACATCGCCATTCAACGGTTTGGTGTACCACAATCCGCGACTGGTGGGGAAACGGTCCGAGCGCGTATCGCATTGGAGAATACCAATTCCCGCGCTGTACGTGGCGAACTCAAAGTGACAGAGAAAGATCGAGTTGTCTGGCAACAACCGATAACACTCGCTCCTGGAGCCTCAGTTTTTACTCATCCCATTGCGTTTCCCGAGACAAATGATGGGCTGATTCCCTTACGCGCAGTTTTCACTCCGAGTGAATCAGCGGAAGATTCGCTTCGACCGGATAATCAAGCGACGGCCTGGATTCACGTCTCTGCCAAGGAGAAAGAGATTTTGCTCGTCAGCGCACGAACACAAGACAATCGCTATCTGGCACGCGTGCTTGCTAATCACGGGCTAGGGACAACGGCTATCGATCTACCCGCATCGATCCCGTCGTTGTCGTCGTTTCGAACAGTCATTCTCAATAACGTCGCCAGAAACAAGCTACCCGACTCATTACTTTCAGGACTTGATACCTACGTCCGCCAAGGCGGTGGACTCATCATGGTCGGTGGAGAAGAAAGCCTGGGTCTCGGTGGCTACAAGGGCTCTGAGATCGAAGAGATTTTACCTGTCACCGTTACCCCACCACAGAAAGAAGAGCACACGACAGTAGTAGTCCTGGTCATTGACACCTCAGGCAGTATGCGTCGGGAATCAAAATTACTCTATGCCAAAGAAGGTGTCCGTGCGGTTGCGCGAAACCTAAAGGATCGGGATTTTTTTGGCGTCATTGGCTTTGATACCGAACCATTCCCGGTAATTCCGGTTCAACAGATGGGAGCTGTGCGAGGCGACGTAGATAGCCGATTAGAGCGACTCAAACCCTCTGGAGGGACATTCTTGTTACCCGCCCTTGAAGAAGCGAAGCGACAATTGGAACGACAACCAGCCACACGGAAGCATATGATTATCCTCACCGATGGTGAGACTGGTGGTAGTGGGGCAGAGTATCTCGATCTCGTCTCGGTAATGAATCGTGAGCTAAAAATGACGATTTCAGCTATTGCCGTGGGCGAGGAGCCAAACCTCAGACTGTTGTCACGTATCGCCGACTATGGCGGTGGAGCGTTTCACCACACCACAACTCCCGAAAATCTCCCCGACCTGCTCATCAGCGAACTGCAACAGGAAAAGAAACCAGAAGAAAAGACCATGGTCGAAAAAGACCTCGTCCCGATTGCCAACCCGGCTTCGCCCCTCCTTCAAGGGCTTGAGAACCGTGCCTTTCCAACCATCAAAGGGTATGTCGCAACCCAGGCAAAGCCTGGAGCCAGGACCGACGTATCGCTGCAAGTGAACGGCAAACGCCCGCCATTGTTAGCCTCGTGGTCGTATGGTCAAGGAAAAGCGGTAGCCTTTACCTCAGATGCAAATGGACGATGGTCTGCACCGTGGGTCAGTTGGGACGGATTTGCCAAGTTTTGGGAACAGGCCGTCCGTTGGACCTTAGCCGATGGCAATCAGTCTCCAGAGAAGACTGCAAATCAGACGCAACCACACTTTTCCGTTGAGTTAGGACACACCGACGACGGCTTGGCGATCGACGTATTCTCCTATGGTCCCAACGAAGAAGGGAGAAGTGCATTTGCTCGAGTCAGCGGCCCTGATGATGCAGATGCTTCGCTCGCACTTCAACGACTCGCTCCTGGTCACTATCAAGGTGTTCATCGAACCACCAAAGTGGGGGACTATCGCATTGAGGTGACGCTGCCGACAGGAGAGAATCTGGGGCCACTGGGGTACACGCTGCCACCGCAACACGCAGCCGAGGTGCCACAGCCGCAACCGAACACGCCGTTACTTGAAGCGTTAGCCGCTGCGACCGGCGGGACTATTAATCCAGACGTTGCGTCTCTTGTACTGCCGGTCGCCTCGCCGGAACAGCACTCTTTGCTGCCCTACCTCATTCCACTGGCAATGGCGGTGTATTTCTTAGAGCTACTGATGCGACGGATGGTGTAGTCACAAAGAGAAAAACCTATGCGCAAGACAATTAGTTAACTAGCCTAGGCCCCAATAACTATGGTGAGATTATTCGTGACAGCCTATCAAGAAGGTGATCAGGTTGACCCACAGTGACGACCATCTAACTTCTTCATCTCACCGATGGAAACCAGCGATACGCCCTGTATATTTCCTTTGCTGCCAGGAGAACCTGCGACGTCTTGAACTCAACGAGCATATTCTGCTCTAGGATCAACACAGCCGAGCGTCGAGCTGTCGGGTTGACGCTTTTCGAGTACTTCGCTCCTTGCAGCAACCGACGGACATCGGTCCGCGTAGCGTTCCGCTCAGCGGACTTGCAGAACTTTCCACGGAATTGCGGGAACTGGCACTGGAGATCGTGCAACATCCGCCAGTGAGCTGAGTTTTTAACGTTGTCTGCCTATACCCCTTCCGCTCAGCGAGATCATTCCGATTACGTCCGTGCGGTCTGTATCCACGGCAGCGTAGAGTGGGTATGCCACTGAATAGTCTAGGAATAGAGCTATAGACCGTACTCCGCGCACCGACAACTCCGGCGCTCAGCTGTGTCCTGCGATTTCTGCAGTCACTCCTTTTTCATTCAGTGTTCAGCATTCATCCCCTCATCTTTTTTCACTCTTCACCCTTCATTCTTTCCCATTCCCCTCTACTCCTTCACTTCTTCATTCCTCGTTCTCCATTCCGCATTCCTCATTCTCCATTCTCAATTTTTCATTCTCCATTATTTGAGCCCTGCCTTGCGCAACGCGGCAATATGCCGCTCCAACACCGCTGGATCTTTGATCGGCATTCGCTGCTTGTGAACCTCTAGCGAGAACTTCGGATTGAGCCGCAGGACTTCCGCTGCCTCGGCCCGGGCCTCGCTTCTTGGCCTAACTCGCTGTAGACCGCAGCCAACATGAGATGGGCAGCCAGAATGTTGGGGTAGCGGCTGAGGTAGCGCTGCAAGGGAGCACGCGCCTCCTCGTAGCGCCCGGCCATCGTATAGGCGGTGCCGACGCTGCTAAGTGGTCGTCCGCATGGGGCTTGAGGCGCAGCGCCTGTGCGGCGGCCTCCAGAGCCTCTCCGTCCTGCCCACACAGCTCAGCACCTCAGCCAGCGCCGCATAGCTCACCGCCTCGTTGGGAGCGAGGGCCACGGCCCGCTCCATCTCCGCCAGGGCCTGGTCATACTGCTGTTCAAGATAGACAAGCCCAAGACCATGTGGCTCCAGGACAAGGAGTCATTGAGGGCCAGGGCCCGTTGCGCCGCCGCCATTGCCTGCTCCAACGTCTGGGCATCCGGGCTCTGTTGCGAGAGCCACTGCAACAAGTAGCTGACAGCCAGGTGAACGTGGGCAAACAGAAAATTGGGGTTCCGGCGGATGAGTTCCTGCAGCGCGGCGATCGCCTCGGCATACCGCCCGGTCGAGCGATAGGCCCAGCCCAATTCGACCAAGTACAGGGGCGGATAGCGGGGGTTGAGCCGCATCGCCTGCTCCACCGCCCGTAGGGCTTCCTCTGGCCTGCCCGCGAAATTCAGCACCTCCGCCTGCCATGCATAGCTGTCAGCATAGTTGGGATCGAGGGCGACCGCCTGCTCCCCTTCAGCCATGGCTTGGTCAGACTGCTGTTTCTGCGCATAGACCATGCCCAAGAGCGCATGGGCCAGAGGCAGGGAGTCATCCAGGGCAAGGGCCTGTTGCGCCAGTTCCAACGCCGCTCCAGGGTCTGGGGGTCCGCACTCCAGCGCCAAGATCCACTCCATCTAGTAGGTCCAACCCAGCGCCGCGTACGCCTCGGCATACTGCGGGTCCAGCGCAATGGCTTTCTCATACATCTGCCGCGCCTGGGCATTGGCCTCTTTCGTGATGCGGCAACAGTACTCCACCCCACGCAAGAAGGCGTCATAGGCCTCCAGGTTGTCCGTGTGTTTGCGCACGATGGATCCCTTGCTCCTGCAACGTGAGCTGGAGGTTCAGCGTCGTCACGATCTTCTGCACGATCTCATCTTGCAGGGCAAAGATATCCCTGAGGGGCGGTCGTAGCGCTCGGACCAGAGATGATAGCCGGTGGTGGCGTCGATCAACTGCGCCGTGATCCGCACCTGCTCCTCCGCTCTCTGCACTCCCCCTTCCAACACATAGCGCACACCCATCTCCCGACTCACATCTTGGACCTTCACCGCCTTGCCTTTGTAGGTGAACGCAGAATTGCGCGCGATGACAAAGAGACTGGAGATCTTGGAGAGGTCGCTGGTCAGGACTTCGGTCAGGCCGTCACTGAAGTAGTCTTGGCCGGGATCGCCGCTCATGTTGTCGAAGGGCAGGATAATGATTGAGGGTTTGTCGGGCAGCGGCAGCGCTGCTGGGCGGCTTGGGGCTAGGACTGAGGGTTGAGGACTGAGTGGGGAACGAGCGAGATACCAGGGGCTGTGATTGCGCCTACGAGCAGCACGAGGCCTATCGCCACTTGGTGCGCAGGGCGCACCCGTACGTGAAGCTCTCAGCCACTGTACTTGCAGAGACCCGTCGGATGCCCTTGGGTGTCTCCGGCAGCAACGCATAGACCTGGAACCGTTCGGCGATGTTCTTCAGCTGCGGACGTGCCCAGCGAAATGACTGTCCCCAATTCCAGTTTCTTGGCTACCTCTTCATAGTACTTTCTGTGAGATATAGACGGTATCCGGTTCGGCGAGACTCTGCAGCCGTGACGCGATGTTGACTCCATCGCCGAACACATCACCATCGCGTCTGGACGATATCACCTGAGTGAATGCCGATGCGGACATGAATCTGTTCGGCTTTGCTCTTTCTCGCGTTGTTATGCTCGCGCAACTGCGCCTGAATCGCTGGGCGCACTGCACGGCGTGGACGACGGAGGGAAAATCGACCAGGAAGGCATCACCGATCGTTTTGATGACCGTGCCGTGATGCTCGGCGACCGCGCGTTGAATGATCTGATTATGGGTGTCCAGCAACCGCAGCGTACGGGCTTCGTTGGCTGCCCATCTGGCGGCTAAAGCCCACGATGGCGGTGAACATGATGGCCGCCAGCTTCCGGGTCTCAGTCGCTAGTTCGGTAGCCCGGATGGAACGAGGTGAAATCCGGGTCTCTGTCTCAAACTTTTCCCCTGGATTCCGCTGCGCTTCATCCAGGCTACCGACTGAGGACTGAGGATTAGGTGCTGGGTGTTGAATGCTAGGGGTTCGATATCTGAACGTCCAGTGTCCGCAGTCCAACATCGTTTAGTTCTGTCTTGTCCGCCTCTGTCTCTATCTCTGTCTCCGTCTTTTCTGTCTGTGTCCCTATCTCTATCTCTTGCTCCTCTACTTTTGCCTTTTGATCTTTTGCCTTTTGACTTTTGCCTTTCCTCTTCTTGTTGACTGTTGGCTACTTCTCGCAATGAAGCGATATCCCCGCCGATGCACGGTCTCGATGTAGTGCGGCCTCCTCGCCTCGTCTCCTAAGACTTTGCGTAAATCACGGATACACCCCGTCAGCGCATCTTCCCCCACCACCGTTCCAGCCCAGACCGCGTTCAGCAGATCCTCTTTCGTGACGAGTTGCTCCGGATGTTCCACCAAATAACGCAGCACGGCGAAGGTTTTGGGTCGGAGCGGAATCTCCACCGTCTCACGCCAGAGCCGCTCATTGCTCGGGTCAAGGCGAAAAGGGGGGAAATGCAAGAGAGACGAACTCATATTCCGACCCTTTGGCAAACTGGCGGCAAATTTCCAGAGAAATGGCGGACAAATTCCATAACTTTTCCAGGACTTCCTGTCGCTGCTCTCTTACCCTCCTCTCACAGAACGGACGCGATTGCAACGTTTCATAGAAAGGAGGTGATGCCTTTGAGGGTCGAAGGATGAGGGCAGCGAGGGAGCAATCGGGAGTAAGCAGGAAACACGTAACACGTAACACGCATAAGAAGGAGCAATTGTATGTACAGTAAAAAAGGATTGATCATCGGAGCAGCGATCGGGTGTCTGCTCGTCGCAGGCCTTGGCCGGGTGGAAGCCAAGGCAAATTCGGAACAATGGCAAGTTCGCCGGAACCTTTCTTCACTCTCGTATCGATCGGAATGACGATGGAGTGCCGGCTGGTTGGGAAACAGGAGTGACGACGAGTACTCCAGGAAAACGCGTCTACCAGGGCGTTAGCGAATTAGTCCCCACTGGCCCAACGGCAGCGTGTCCTGGGGGCGTGTTCATCATCGATGCGCAAAATGGGCAGGGATTTGGGACCTGCACCGAAACCTTCCCCAATGGCGACCAGCTCTATGCACGGGTACTCACTCGCACGCTTTGCTCCGACGGCGTAGGAGGATTCACCGGCTCTAGCACTTTCAGCTATCGTTGACGGAACAGGAAAGTTTGCTGGAGCGTCGGGAAATGGTGAGAATAGTTTCGCCGGCTTCTTTCAGGTTTTTGACGCGAATGCCAACCCACCCCAGGGGTTTGGCTCCTCTAGTGGGGAGTTTACTGGCACGCTGATTCTGCCGCATGGCGGGCATGATCATGATTAAGGAAGACTGACACGCGGAAAACACGGGCAGCAAGCTGCCCGTGACGCACTAAAACCGTAGGCTGGGTTGAGACAACGTCGACCCCAGCATTTTTTCCAGAAAGAAAATATCGTGCTGTCATGTCCTCTGTAGAGAGAGATGTCAAAACTGATTGAGAGGCAGATGTTGATGCAGCCAGTGCACAAAATCGACACAGTGCATTTCTTCAGTCAGCAAGAGTTGAGTTTTATTTGCGCGATGCAGATGCGGTAGATATTCCCCAAGGTGTTCCTCGCCAATCCGACCGTACTTCAAGCGAAGGGCGCGAGGATCAGAACTATTATCGAACCCCGCTTCTACATCGTTACCTTGCATACGTAATAGCGGTACTGACGACGACTCCCATCGCTCAGTTCGGTGATGAAAACGCGATACGGGCCATAGTGACCTTGAATCCGTAGGAGCGCACGAACAGGAGTCGTATCGATCTCCACCTCAACGTCGGTGAACGTTGTACGCACCAGCTGAATCACGTCAGCAAAATAGTCTGGAGCGTGTGGGTCCATTCTTCAATGCCTTTCACGCAGAACTCCCAGTTCGCTTGGTCTAGTTCCCAGAGTGGGTTCACAGTCGCTTCAATGTCGCGAATGAAGGATTCTTCATTTGCTATGCGAAGAGTAAAAGTGGAGTAATCGACACCATACTTGGTTTCGTATTCACGTACGCGTTGGCGTAAAGACGCAATTTTAGCGGTGATTTGTTCGATCGTGTACCGCTGCAGCGCCAGATCTACTGCCAGTTGCAATCGCCAAGCGCACGCAACGCTTCGGCGGATTCGTCTGGAATGGTCACGGTTGTCATCAGAAGACCTCTATTGCTAAAAACGTCAACGCTTCTCCTTCATTTTTCTCTCTCTTCTTATCGTATCTCACCATCAGGCTCACTACTATAAGCCAGAATGTATCAGCGCTTAGTACTCAGCACTTACCTCCTCATTCATCGTTCCTCATTTTTCATTCTCCATTCTCAATTTTTCATTCTCCATTATTTAAGCCCTGCCTTTCTCAATGCCGCAATATGCCGCTCCAACACCGCTGGATCTTTGATTGGTTCTCTTTGTTTGTGAACTTCTAGTGAGAACTTGGGATTAAGCCTCAGCACTTCTGCCACCTCCGCTCGCGCTTCAGCGTCTTTACCTAACTCACTGTAGGCCTCTGCCAGAGTCAGATGGGCGCGGAGAACATTAGGGTAGCGGGTAAGGAATTGCTTTAGCGGCGTAATGGCTTCTTTGGGTCGCCCGGCTAGGGTATACGCAGTGCCTACGGAAAGTAGGTAGTGGTCCAACGCACCAGAGGTGGTTTGAATGGGCAGTGCCTTTTCTGCAGCTCGTAAGGCATCTTCTACTCTACCTATCGTCCCTAAAAAGTCAGGTTGCCGGTACTGGTAGCGGATGTTCGACAAAATGGCGCCAGAAATTCTCTGAGATTCCAGGCTGCGCCGCTGAGCAGCGCGTTGATCCGATCGCCGATTTTTCCCAACAGATAGTTCCGGTCGATGCGCGATTGTGTCTGGTATGCCCAATCACGGGCTCAATCGCCGAGCGTCGTTTGAGGAGCTTACTCAACTGGGGCGTGAGATTGCGCCGGCCAGTGATATAGACCGCGACCGCTTGCGGATGATAGCGCTGCCCCCGAAAGCCCTTATCGACAAATGCTGCCTCGGGTCGGACTCCTGTCAAGCGCTTGACCTGAGCCAGGGCCGGTTTCAAGGTCACTCCATCATACGGATTGTCGTGGACGGCATCGATCCCGACAATCCAGCTCTGCCGCGAGGTGGTCACGATTGGCACTTTGCATCCAAACTCGTAGGGCTTGTGAACTTTCCCCTTCGCGATACACTCCACCTCTGGGGCGTGGACACTATAGACTTTCCCGTGATCGGTGCGTTGTTGGGTAAGGATCCGGCGAGCAATTGTCACTAACTGTGCCTGTTTCTCCGACAGCTGTGGGCGCCCACGCTCGACGTTGCGCAACACGCGCCCCAAATACGTGCGCAGTTTGCGCGTTTCCCGTCGCGCCCGCTTGAGTTGCCGGGCCGCGCCGTAGCGGCCCTGATTCACCAACGCGCGCTTGCCCAGCCGCACGTAACTTTGCCGTAACTTCAAGTTACAACTCTTCGCGGTCCGCACCAGCGCTTGTCGCGCCTTGTGATACAACCGCGCATCGGTCGGAAACGCAATCGCCTTCTCTTGCACCGTGGTATCGACATTCACCTGCTTGATCTCGGTCCCGGTCAGGACCGCTTCCCGTTGCGCCGCCGCTAACGATTCTTTCAGTAACTTCTCACTCCCTTCCACGCCCACCCGTTGCCGCCACTTCACTCAACTCGTTGGATCACACGGCAACTCGTGCACGAAATACTCTTCCCCACAAAAATACTGCCAATACGGATTCTCTACCCAACTCGCGACCACCACTTCATCACTCACATTATAGAGGTACTTCAAGTAGTGCAGGCCCACCACTAGACGAGTTGCTAATGCCGGTTGCCCCATTTCCTCCGCGTAGAACTTGCCGATTCGCCGCTCTAAATTGCGCCCAGTTCACCACACTCGCTAAGCGATACAGCGGATGCGCCGCATTCAGGAAGTCCTTCAACAACACGCTTCCCGAATGCCGCACTCGACTTTTCGGTTTTCTCCACTTCTATAAAATCACCAGCTTTTGGCCCTTTCTGCTCATTTCCTGGCGATTCTAGCGCCTCTCGTTGCTGCTGTAGCCCCCACCGGCTTTACGTTTCCCCCTTTTTTCAGGATCGACACCTATCCGGCTCAACCCATCAGCCAGACCTGCATAGCTCAAGGCATCGTTGGGGCCGAGGGCAACTGCTCGCTCCAACTCGCCGATAGCCTGGTCATACTGCTTTTGCCACAGATAGACACTGCCTAAGCTCCAATGAGTAAAGAAGACGGCGCCGTTGAGAGCAACGCCCTGCTGAGCCATCGCCAACGCTTGTTCAAGCAACTGCGGGTTCTGACTCAGTTGAGAATCCCACTGCGAGATGTAACCATGAACTAGTGAAAAGTGGACGGGAAGATTGGGGTTACGCGCGCGACAGCCCTCGAGCGCTGCAATGCCCTCTGCATATCGTCCCATCAAGATATAAGCGTTCCCCAGTGGCGATAAGTACCAAGCAGGATAGTGGGGGTTGAGGCGCATCGCTTGCTTGATCGCCCGCAGAGCCTCCTCGGGTTTACCCGCGAAGTTGAGCACTATCGCCTGTTGGGCATAGCTGACATCATTGTTGGGATTGAGCGAGACTTCCTGCGCGCCTTCGATCATAGCCAGATCATGTTGTTGTTTCTCCACAAGAATAAAGCCTAAGAATCCGTGGGCAAAGGATACGGAATTATCCAGGGCCAAGGCCTTTTGCTCTAGCTCAAACGCCCGCTCCAGTATTTGCGGGTCCTGACCCCAGCGCATGCTCCACTCCCTATGGTACGTGCCGCCCAGGCGCGCATACGCCTCGGCATACTGCGGGTCCAGGGCAATAGCTCGCTCAAACATTTGTCGTGCCTGAAGATTGGCTTCTTTCGTAAAGCGATTATTAAACTCTATTCCACGTAAGACATAGTCATAGGATTCCAGGTTGTCCGTGGTCTTGCGCGTCAGATACCCCAGTTCCCGCATAGTGAGCTGGAGATTCAGCGTCGTCACAATCTTCTGCACGATCTCGTCTTGCACGGCAAAGATGTCTTTGAGTGGCCGATCGTAACGCTCGGACCAAAGTGCTCTCCTGTGGTGGCGTCAATCAGTTGGGCAATAACCCGGAGCTGGTCCTTCGTTTTGCGTACGCTGCCTTCCAAGACGTAGCGTATGCCCAACTCCCGGCTGATGTCCTGCACTTTGGCGCCCTGCCTTTGTAGGTGAACGCCGAGGTGCGGGCGATGACAAACAGGCTGGAGAGGCGCGAAAGGGTTGCAGTGATCTCCTCGGTGACGCCGTCACTGAAATACTCCTGGCCTGGATCGCCGCTGAGGTTGACGAACGGCAGAATGACAATCGACGGTTTGTCGGGCAAGGGAAGGGATTGGGTGTTGGGGATTAGGGGTTGGGTGCTGGAGGTTGGAAGGGAAAGATACTGCACGAGCATGGTAACGCCGACGAGGAGCACGAGGCTCATGCCCATCAGACTCCGTACCGACCAGGAGCGTTGGGTAGAAAGTGCCGATGCGTCGGGTGTCTGGGGTTGGGGGTCTAGAGTCTGACCAGAGGAAACGTCTGGGATGTGCTCAGATTGAGAAGCACCCTCGGAAGTTTTCGACTCTAGACTCTGGACACTAGACGCTAGACTTAGCTCGTTTGTCGATTGTTCCGGTCTACTGACTACTGAATGCTGACGACTGACTACTTTCCCGATGAATCGATACCCCCGCCCGTGCACGGTCTCGATGAACTGCGGCATGCGCCGCTCATCCCCTAACGCTTGACGCAGCTCGCGAATACACACCACCAGCGCCGAATCACCCACCACGACTCCAGGCCATACAGCGGCAAATAGTTCGTCCTTCGTCACTAACTGTCCGCTATGCTCTACCAAATACCGTAGGACAGCCAAGGCTTTGTTGGTGAGACGGACGACCTCTTGTCCGCGCCACACCTGCTCGTTCCGCCCATCCAGCCGAAACGGGCCAAAACTTACGTCGGTATGCTCTTGCATGTGCGGCTTTTTCCCTCTCTCAGAAATATCTCACAAATCTCTCACAATTTTCTTAGGATTTCACGTCGCGATGTCATTACCCTCCTGTCACAAAATCCGCGCAGTCACAAGAGAAACATAGGCCTGCGGCGGGAAGGAGGTGATGCCATTGCGAATCGGGAACCCAAGGTAAAGACGGGAGCGAAAGGCAAGTCCGTAGGTAATTCAGCTACCTTACGGATTTTTCCCATTCACCTTAACGTCAGGAGGATCATGCAAATGTTGAAGAAAATACTCGGCACAGTAACGGTTGGGGCTCTCAGCGTCGGGCTGTACTACGGGATGGCGTTGTCCACCCCCTCCTCTGGGCAAACCCCTTCAGTGGCAGGTCCAGCGGAGGTGCGCGGAACGTTCGACCAGCTGAACGTGAAAAAATCTGGCGAGGCCCGAGTGACCGTCAAGACCAAAGAGGATGTCGATATTGTGACCTCCAGCGGCACTATTATCCCTGGTGGCTACACCGGCTGGCATTCGCATCCAGGCCCGGTCTTTGTGGTGGTCACGCAAGGAGCCCTGACGGTCTACAACGCCCCCAAATGTCAGCCCCAAGTCTATCACGCGGGAGAAGGCTTTGTGGAGGGAGATCCGGATCAGGTGCACACGCTACGGAATGAGGGCACGGAAGATGCACAACTTACCGCGACCTTTATCCTGCCGGTCGGAGCAGTACGCCGAGTTGACGAGCCACAACCCACTGAAGTCAATTGCCCGATTCTCTAACCGCGTGAGTTCCGTCGGGTGGGTCATGACCCACCCACGACTAGCTCACACACTCGCATACACTGCCTTTTCGAACGCGGTGTACACTTCCATCGCCTTGTGATCAGCGAACGGCAGGATTTGCATAAAGATAGTCGCAGCAATGCGCTTAGTCGGATCAAACCAGTAGAAGCTGTTGAACAGGCCGGCCCAACAGCAACTTCCTGCTATACGCATGCCTGGCCATTGCAACAGGTGGAACTATGAATCCAGACGTTGCGTTTCTACCACAAGGGATTCATGCAGGGATCTCATCTGGCTTCCACTCGTGAAAGTCCAGATCGCCCTCTATCCGCTGGTTACCACATGACATGAAAATGGTATAGTTCGTCAGTGCGGATTCGGTGGGATGAGAAGAAACGTCAGTGGGCCTCAAACGACGCCGGATCGACTTTGCCACCTTAGACGATCTCTTCTGCCTCCCCTACCTTGAAGACCAACGGTCCGACGACCCGGAGCAATATCGGATCATCGGGTTTGTGAAAGGAAAGGTGACGACTTTTATCATCGAATATCGAGAAGACGAGCTTGGGGAATTTATCTGGGTAGTCACCGCATGGAACTCAACAGCGACAGAGAAACAAACCTATGCGCAAGAAATCGGTTAGCCGCTCACCTCACAAGAAGATGGAGATCGAGGAAATCGCAGAACGTGCTGAAAGGGGAGCAGACGTTTCGGCACACTTCACCGGTCAACACCGCGCTAAACAATTTGTGAATGTCGATTTTCCGCTGAACCTGCTTCGCCAGATCGATGCTGAATGTGAGCGGCTTGGTGTCACCCGCCAGGCCTGGATCAAGATGGCGTGTGACGAGCGGATTCGGCAGGTCGAAAGTAATCTACGTCAGAGGCAAGTTTCCTAACTCACTTAGACAGCGAGAGTCGCCTCTCCTCGTTGTCCATCCCGACTCTTCCCTTAACCAAACTGGGAATCACACACTCGCATACACCGCTTTCTCGAACTGCTGTGTATACTTCCATCGCTTTGTGGATCCGCGAACGGCAGGATTTGCATAAAGATCGCTGCAGCGATACGCGTAGTCGGATCAAACCAGTAGAAGCTATTGAACAGACCGGCCCAACAGCAACTCCCGGCTGCGCGCATGCCTGGCCACTGCTCAGTATTGATCACGAAGCCGAGGCCGTGTTTCTTCTTCATGCCGGGAAAGAATTCGGCGTCGTTGCTCATCGCCGGGTTCGCGGATTTCATCACGGTCACAAGCAAATCACCGATGTGGTTCTGCCGCATTTGCGCCACAGTCTCTGAGCGCAAAACACGGGACCCGTTATGCACTCCTTCGTTTAACAACATTCTCACGAATGCCAAATAGTCGCGTGCGGTAGAAACCAAACCGTGACCGCCATTCTCGAATTCTCTCCCTGTTGGCCAAGAAAAATCGATCGGCGCAAGCGAGCCGTCAGCTTGGCGTGCATGGACTGTCACCATGCGCTTTTTTTGTTCGTCGGTTTCGCTGAAGCTCGTATCTTTCATCCCTAGCGGATCAAAGATGTTATGCTTCATGTAAGCACCCAGCGTTTGACCACTCATTTCTTCAACTACACGACCGAGCCAGTCTGTATTGATTCCGTAGTTCCACATCGAGCCAGGATCTGCGACCAACGGGTTGCGAAACGCCGCTTTAAGGCCAGAAACGATGCCTGGCGTTTTTGTCACTTTCTGATACCTGGCGAGATCAGTATTCCAAATCTCGTAGCCGAGTCCAGAGGTATGAGTCAGCAAATGACGGATAGTCGCTTGGCGTGTGGGCGGACGAAGCGCCGGATTGTCACCGTAAAATCCCACCAGTACTTGAAGCTCGCCAAATGCCGGGATGACACTGGCAACGGTTTGGTCGAGTTGCAGTTTGCCTTGTTCGACCAACTGCATCGCTGCGACCGACGTGACCGCTTTCGTCATCGAGGCAATGCGAAAGACGGTGTCCACCGTCATCGATGTTGCCGCATTTAGGTTTTGCTTGCCGAATGCCCCTTCGTAGATAATGTCCTGGTCGTTCGCGGCTATAGCTACAATACCGGGAACATCACCAGCGTCCGTCGCACGGCGCAGTACTTGATCAATGGCGTCTGTCATGTTGACGATCCTCGTGTCAGAGCCAACCTTTTAATCGGCAGGCATAGCCTGCCCTACTCTCTGCTAGTGAAATACGTCAGGGCGGGCTGTGCCCGCCAGTGCGCTGAGCAGGTACGTTACCCTCGTGCGCACAGCGCACGCTACTCTTCAATCGCCAATCTCGCATTAGAGCCGCAATCCGCCCCTACAGCCTTATGCCACTTGAAACTGCATCATACCGAAGCCGACAGCCATTGCTTGCTCGTACATCACAACTTGACCTTTTGCCCCTTCCACTGCGCCAGCGACAGCTATCCAGTTACGGATTTCGTGTGTGCCATTGCCAATAGCCTCAAGTTCTGCGTCACTAAAATTACACATCGCCTGATTATTCGCACACAACAGATCGAGGAACTTTTTGTCGAACTCTGGCGTGACGCGGCCCATATCGGGCGTACCAACGGCATGTGACAATCCACCGGTGCCGAGAATCGCAACGCGACGTGAGCCGCCGGCTTTGCGAATCGCCTCACCAACCATGCGACCAAAGTCATAACAGCGCTTGAGACTTGGTAACGGCGGCAAGACACAATTCTGAATCAGCCACAGATAGGAAAGATCCCACTTCGGGGTGAGGAAATTCAATACAGTGAGAAAACCATGATCAAGTCCAACTTCTCCTAACCGGGTGAGATCGAATCCTTGCTGTACTCCTTCCTTCATCACCGCTTCCGCCAGATCTGACGCGCAGTTAATTTTGATACTGTTGCTTGGCATCCCTAACCAGTTCTCTACTGGTCCAACTGCCGTTTCTGAGGTCACAACACCAAACGACGGATAACGACGCGGGTCGAGTGCATTAAAGTGTTCGTCGGAAATCACTACGATAGTATCGACTTTGTTATCCGCTAGTGTCTTTTTCAGCGTATCGAAGCCTTGGTGAATCCTCTGCCAGGTGGGCTGATCTGCCATGTGTGGGGCCATTGTCATTAACGGGCTGTGAACCGACGCCATTGCTGCAACAACTTGTGCCATGAAGGCCTCCTGTCTCAATCACTGAAAGTGCTGTACTTATGTCACGTAACACGCAAAACGTAACAGATGCCCGGTGATGCGTGATGCGTATTACGTGATGCGTGTTCTGTCTAGTGTTCTGCTCCGCCCTTCCCCGTCGCCGCTTGTAGCGACTGCAGGTACTGCCCGAGGTCGTGCTTAATCGCAAACGCATATTGAACGAGGATGTACGGGTGAGCTCCGTGCGTATACAGCCAGCCCATATCCTTCGCTTTGAGCCGCTCTCGCTCTTCACTTGTCAGGTCATAGTTAGCAGTAACTGCGTCGGGATTTTGCTGATACTGGTTGAGTTTTTCGTCGGAACGAAACAAGTCCACGAGCATGATATTGAGGGCTTGGGCACTCATGAGTTCCTCCTTTTGTTTGGACTCATAGTAGGTTAGTACTCGTAGAGACGGATGGACTCCGGACCGTCATGCCCGCACCGGCGGGCATCCAGGAACATCAAGAACTTTGCCTGAGTATGACACCCAGGCAAAGCCGGTACCGAAGCAACAAAATAGCCCTCGGCATCCTGTTCTATAAGAACGTATAATATCACGCATCAATCCTTGCCGATGCATAACCGCTGATCACTTCCGCGCCGTCTTGGTTCACAGTAGAAACATCAAGATCAACGAAATGCTTTCCACCCTCTTCTCGAATGGCCTTTACTGTTGCTTTCGCGGTCAAACTATCTCCCGGCCAGACCTGGCGGGTAAAGCGCACGCCATATGTCGTGAGGCGACCGTCCCCGACGTAGTTCGTTAGCATCTTGCCCGTCATCCCCATCGAACACATGCCGTGGGCAAAGACGCTAGGATAACCAGCGACCTTGGTAGTAAAGAGTTCGTCAGTATGTACGGGATTATAATCCCCTGACGCACCTGCATATTGGACGAGTTGGGTTCTCGTCAGATTATCCACTATCTGTTCAGAGTAGGTATCACCAACTTTGAGTTTCTTTGCCGATAATGCCATGGCTCTCCTCCTAGCTAGTTCTGATCAACTGGGCGTTCGGTCTGAACGCCAACGCCACGAGCTGTAATCACCAGCTCCCCTTTTTGGTCACGGTACTCAGTAATAGTTTCGGAGAATTTGAGCTTACCCGACCGTTTCCCTTCTTTTTCCCACGTTTTACCGGGTTTCACGGTGACAGTGAGGACATCACCGGGCTTGATGTGACGATGATACTCAAAGTGTTGCTCGGCGTGGAGACCACCGCCACCACCGCCACCACCACCACTACTCTTTTCACGCTTAATCCCTGTTGGTTCCTTGCCCGAGCCAAACCACGGCTGGCCGATCTTTGGGCGCAAGGAGTAGTCAGGATCAAATTGCGCACTTGCTTGTACAAACGTCGGCGGCGCGACAATCGATCCGACTTCAGTGGTCTTGGCGTACTCGGCGTCCGAATAAATCTTATTGGGGTCGCCAACTGCGCGGGCGAACAACATGATGTGTCCCGCTTCGATGGGGAATTTAATCTCCGCCATGATGCTTGTTCCTCCTCTGAGCTTTAGGAATGCGCTAACGCCGGGAGCATACGTCTGCCTCTGGCATGTTGCAAGTCGCTCTGCTATTCAACCCCAACGGTTCGGTGGCGGGCACAGCCCGCCCTACTCTCGAGCCAAGGTCAAAGATTGGATTCGTAGGGCAGGCTGTGCCTGCCAATTCTGTCACAAGGAAAAACGGAGTTGTGTATGCCAAAGAAGAAGATGCTCGTTGCCGGTGCGTCCGGCTTAGTTGGCTTTGCCGCAGTACAGCATTTTGCTCAAGACAAGGATTGGGAGGTTATCGGCGTTTCCCGTCGAGTTCCGGACGGACTGGAAGGAGCTACGGTCGTTTCCGTTGACCTACAGAACAAAGCACAGTGCGCTGAGGTCTTCAGTCAGATGTCCGACGTGACACACGTCATCTATGCCGCGTTGTATGAAAAACCGGGATTGGTGCAAGGATGGCGAGAACGCGATCAGATGGAAACCAATCTGGCCATGCTCGATAATCTCTTTGCTCCGCTCGAAAAAGTTGCCAAGAACTTACAACATGTCTCGCTGTTACAAGGCACCAAAGCCTACGGCGTGCATTTGGCACCCTTCCCCGTCCCTGCACGTGAACGTTGGGCACGGCATCAACACGAGAACTTTTACTGGTTGCAAGAAGATTATCTGCGAGAAAGGCAGAAAGGCAAGTCGTGGCATTGGACAGTGTGGCGACCCCAGCTCATCCTCGGTGAATCGCTGGGCAGCCAGATGAACGTTATTCCAGCGATCGGAGTGTACGCAGCTTTGCGCCGCGAGGCTGGACTGCCGCTGTCGTTCCCTGGTGGTCCATCCTTCGTGCTGGAGGCGATTGATGCAGATGTACTCGCTCGTGCCTGCGCCTGGGCCACCACGACCTCGGCTAGTCACAATGAAATTTTTAATATCACCAACGGAGACGTTTTTGCATGGCCAAATGTGTGGCCGGCCATTGCCGATGCGTTGGGAATGAAAGTCGGCCCACCAGAGGCGTGCTCTCTCGCTGAGGAGATGCCGAAACACGAGGCTGAATGGGCTGCGATCGTCCGCAAATATGGATTACGATCGCCTACGAGTTTGCGCGATTTTGTTGGTCAGTCATTTATTGTGACAGATTTCAGCTTTGCCTTCGGCAGTCAAAATCCAGCGCCGCCGCCGATGTTAGTCAGCACGATAAAATTACGCCAGGCCGGATTTCACGAATGTATGGACACGGAAGACTGTTTTCAGAAGTGGTTCAGGCGATTTCAGGATTTGCGCTGGTTGCCGCCGGTGGGAAGATAGATCGTGGAAGGTCACTTGCGGCACCCACCGGTCACAACTTAAGGGAAGATGCCGACTTTTAGGTTGCAACGCTATGCATAGGGGTTCCTTCTCCCTTCGGGAGAAAGCTAGGATGAGGGTAACAAGAAAGAAAAAAGCCTTAAAATGAATGAAATTTCTATAAGACAACCCCTCAACCCTCCAGAAACACCCCTCACTTCCAGACACGCTGGGCCACGTCCACCACCAGCCGCAACTTCGCCTCTTGCGCTGTCTCGGTGATCGGATTCCCCTGCATTACCGAAGCAAAACCGCACTGTGTTGATAACGCGAGCTGCTCACGCGGAAAGTAACGACTCGCCTCATCGATTCGTGTGATAAGCCCCTCAGCTGTTTCCATCTCGTTCTTCTTGGTTGAGACAAAGCCAAGCACCACGCCTTTGTCCCGCGGGATATCGGTCAATGGCTCCAACGACCCAGAGCGCCAGTCATCATATTCTAGGAGGAACAGGTCGTATTTCGTGGCACGGGCGAACACTTGCTTAGAAATCGCCTCATACCCACCCTTACTCATCCAGTGACCGGCATTGTTTCCTTTGCACAGATGCAAACCAAAAGTGATTCCTGGAGCATCAACAAGCGCATTGAGCATATCGATCCCCTCACCGAGCATTCGTTCCGGTGAGACTCCACGTGCAGCGTAGTAGGTCGCTTGCCGTTGCGATTCGTCAACGAGGGTAGCCAGTTCAGGCGCATCAATTTGGATGTATTGACAACCAAGCGCGGCGAGTTCGTGCACTTCTTGGCGGAGGATGTCTACCGCATCGGCAAACAGGGCAAATGGATCTTTGTAGGCAGCGGTAGAATGTTCAGGAGACCAGAAGAGCGCTAACATCAGCGGACTCGGCAAGGTCATCTTCAATACTTTGTGCGTCTTTCCTCGCGCATAGGCGAATTCTTCGGTGGCTAACGAGCGACGACGACGAATCTTCCCCGTCACACAGATCGGTGCCTGGAAGTCCATGTCTTCCTCCGGGGTCTGCTTGTGCCAGCGCCATGAGGGAGAAGGAATCGCTGAGATTCCGTCAATCGCTTCGGTGAGAGTTCCAGTAAATATCAAGCGACGCATCTCACCATCGGTCACGACTTCAAGCCCTGATCGCTCCTGGAGCGCAATCGCTTCATCAACCGCGCGGTCCTCAACCCGCTTAAACTCTGGGGTCGAGAGCGTACCAGCGTTCCAGGCTTTCCGTGCTTCTTTGAGATACGCCGGACGAAGCGTTGAGCCAATTGTGTCAGCACGAAAGATGGTTTTCATCGTACACCTCCTGAGTGATTGGCCTGTGATTTACATCATTCCCTGCGCATGTTTCTCAATCTTCACCCAAGCTTCAGTACCTTTCTGGCGGAGGTCGGTCATGACATCGGCGGTGAAATCAGCGGTAACACCGGCCTTATAAGATTCCCGCTCACGACAGCGTGCATACCAATCCGCAACGCGCGCATAGCGTTTCTCGTACAGCGCAGTCCAACCAAACTGGTGCAGGGTCTGAAAATAGGGAGCAAGGGAAACATCTGCGAGAGAGAAGCTATCGCCTACCACCCAACGGTTCTTCTCCAAAGACTTTTCCATGTCCTGGATCGTCTTCATGTAGGTCTTCACGCCATCGGCAACATCTGGTGCATCAAGCCCAAACTTCACTAACCGTTTCTGTCGCTCGCGCCGTGGCGCTTCAGGAACTTGCTCTAACAACGCCTGTCGTTCTTCTTCGCTCTTTTTCATCAAGCCGGGCATCATCACCAATGGCCATTGCATGGCTCCGCAGGACGGATGCAGCTTGCCATCGACATGTTTCATCCAGAAACGTACTTGCGCCGCCAGATACGGGTCTGACGGCATCATCGGTTTCTGTGGAAACGCCTCATCAAGATATTCACAGATGATGTTCGACTCGATCACCGGTCGTCCGTCATGCACGAGGGTCGGCACGACTCCCAACGGATTGAGCTTGAGATATTCGGGACGCAGGTTCTCTTTCTCAGGCAGATTCACATGATGAGGAGTCCACGCTAAGCCCTTCTCAGCCAGCACAATCCTTACTTTCTGGGCACACGGCGATTGAGGATGGGTATAAAGTTCGAGCATACCAGACTCCTATCGCAGGGCACTTCTTGAGTTTCTTGGTTTTCCTCCTCTTCACTGGCATTGTCAAATCTCCCGAGCATGGTACGGCTCTACACTAGCCACACCGAGCTGGTATTCCCGTGCGGAACGATTACAAACTGTGGATAACTGTGCAAGATGACTCAAGACTCGCAATGTCCTGCGGAGAGGAGAGAAGAACATGGACGCCAATACTAACCATCAGCTCGGAGAATTACTTGATCGCGAGCAGATCCGTGACCTTGTGCATCGTTACTGCTGGGCGGTCGATCGCGGCACGCTCGAAGAGGTCATGGCACTGTTTCATGACGAATGTAACTTGGCGTTAGTTCCTGGGAAACGCTACGTCGGACGCGAGGCCACATATAAGTGGTACCGCGTGTACATGCAGAACCGCATGGAAGTCTTACGCCATCTCATTCATAATCAAGTCATCACCGTCAATGGCGACACAGCCACCTCAAAGAGTTATTTCGATGCCGTCGGTGACCTGAAAGGCGAATCGATTACCGTCGCTGGATTCTACGAAGACACCTTGCTGCGGGTAAATGACGAGTGGAAATTCACCGAGAAGATTATCAAGCTCGATTTTCTTGTCCCGCTCCAAGAAGGCTGGGGAGGGAAACGGATTAAACGCAACCTGGTGCCGCGGGAGGTGTGAAAGTCGAACAGTTCAGATAATATGATCAACTACTATGGCTTATAATCCCTTCGATAAGCCGATTGGCAGTATACTGACCAAAGAAGACTTGCAGCGACTCGTGGAGCAAGGAGTAACCGAAGGCTATTTCGTAGAATACAAAAGTGTATTTCCTGCAAAAGCAAAGATTGCTCTAACTTCAAAGACGCCCGGCATCGGCTTGCCTTCGGCCACCCGCGCTTCAGCATAGGGACGCATAGTCGTGACGTCATGCGTAAACAACATCCGCTGCTCAACCGCTAACCACTCTAGGATTTTCTGGTCGTCGTCTCGCTGATCCCGACTCAGCACGTCTTGTACTCGAATAATGTCAAGTTGAGGCTGGCGACGGAGCACTCCGCGCAGGATGCGGTTATTGAAGTCCTCGTCTACTGCGAATTTCATCATGCATGTTTGCGCCGGGCGAGCAGACGCTGCCGAATCCCTTGTGGGGTGTGGTAGGCTTCGACCTCCCGCCGCAGTTCTTCACGCTGGATACGGCGCGCCGTGAGGTAAGAATCAACGGCTGGCTGGTTTTCTAGATAGTAACCAATCACCGCGTACACATCAGCCAACGAGATGGCATCATACTGTTGAACGATTTCCTCTGGCGTGGCGCCATCGTGAAAGGCTACAAGCACAGAATCGAATGACACGCGTGTCCCCCCAACACGTAACACTCCTGCCTCATCAAGACACAAAGGCACCGGTTTCGTTACGATCATGATATTCATGCACCTACTTTAGCATTATCTGCTCACGAGTAGGAGCGAGGGGTAAACCATTTTTGACTCTGGCCCGTAGACACTAGACTTTCTCAAAACGCCTTTACCTCGGACAGGAAACCGCTTAACAGGACATGTCTTCCCACTCGCCTCTCACCCTATGAGCTGAGCCTTTTCCAATCGCTTCATGAGCGCCGTACTACGGCCATAGGTTGCGCGAAATTGACTGAAGCGTCGCATGAAACCATCACGCTTGTTGGTGAGTGTGGCGGCCTCTGACAGGTCAACAAGCAGATCGCGTACCCGGTCGTAAGCCGACGCTCTTTGCTGCTCTGCCAGCTCTGCCACTTGCTTCCAATGTCGGTCAACGTTTTCCGCTACTATCATCAGACAGCGTTCTCGCTCTTGACGCTTTTTCTCCAGTTCGCGTTGTTTTTGCTTAGCCTCTCGTGCACGACGCTCTGCACGAGCCTCCCCAATACACTGTCGTATTTCTGCGACCGAGCGACGTTCTGCAGTTGCCGTTGTTGGTGTCGAGGAAGAAGAACGTAAAGAAGTCGCGTATGCGCGCCGAAGCTGTGACTCTGCCTGTCTAGCCTTGCCTTGCACGAGGAGCAACAAGTACGGTCTGGCCTCTTCGGCTGGGAGGCGTGTCACCCATTGTTCCATACCTTGCGTCGAATCAGTCGGAGCAGAAGTATCTGCGCTTGTCCCAGCTGCAGCAGCCAGAAGATCTTGGTTGATGCCAAGAAAATCAACCAACGCACGCTGTGCCGCAGTGAGTGAACGTAACCCCGCAGGGACTAACGGCTCAATCGTATCCAACTTGACTGCACCAGCAATCTCGTACCCATCGTCTATATCTTCATCGGTAGTATCCATAGGCAAACTCCATTGCACCCCGTAGAGCCAGCCAAGATACAACGCGCGGTAGTCACCACGTTCAAGTTCCTCACGAATGACAATGAGCCGCGCCATCCAGCCTTCCCCCTCAACCCAATCATCTGGTGGTTCTTCATCGTTGCGCTGCCACTGAATGATCAAGTGTTCTTTGGTCGTCCAGAACTTCAAGACATCAGCTGCAACATACGATGCTAGAATCTTCTCATCGACACTGCCCTTCGGCAGCCGCAGCATCAGAGTGTGGACTCCCCAATTGGCGACATAGACATGCGCATCGAAATACTTCTCCATCAACTTCTCGGGCGAGCCTTTGAAGTCTCCGAAGTTATACACATTGGTAAATCGTGTCGCAGAAATCTCAGCGCGACTGGAGACCGCCCGCAAGGCCGCAATCTCCGACTGTTCAAGAGGTCGGTCAAGCGCAAGAAATTCGTAGTATTGATATTCGCTCATCGTCATGCCTCCTCTCCTGTAAGAGCAGATCGCACTCTACCACGCCTCAGCCTAGGCTCACTCCACAACAAGTGGTAGAAAGTACTGCAACAACTGGCGTGTAAAGGCAAGGAGGAAACCTCATGCGACGCATCGCGATTGTCGGATCAGGACAAGGCGGGCTGCATCTCGGCATTGGGTTGCTTGCGCACGGATATAAGGCCACGCTCTACTCTGACCGTACTGTCGATCAGTGGCTGAATCATAGCCGTCCGAATGGTACGGCCTTTACCTTGGTTACCATATTGTGCTGAACAAGAGAAAGGTCCGATATCAAATCCCAAAAAACCGCGCCGCATTTCCCCGTTTTCAAACCGTCGTTACTGTCCCGGCGTATACCAGATCGGCGATGTGTAAGCGCGTTCCTGGAGTGTCATCGTAGTGCCGGGCAGTGGTCACGCCGAAGCGTTTGGCGTCATAGGCGGTCCAGCGCGGCGTGGGAATTTCGAGGACACGGGCGTAGTAAAAGGCGCGTTGATTGGGGTCGAAATCCGAGTCTTTCCAGACGGTGATTAGTTCCGGATCGCCGATGGTGTTGGTCCAAGTGGCGTTGGCCACGTCCACTGTGTTACCCACCGACGACAGCTTGCCGTCTGTGCCGGGTCTGCGGTCGCCGGACCACACGACGTCATAGATTTGCTCGTGTACTTCGCCGTTGGTGTCGAGCCAACCTTTGATGATCTGGATGCGATCAAGGTTCGCACCGATGGGGTCTTTAAGCGCGGCCACGAGGAACGTCGGCGATTTCCCTTCGGGTGCCTCGCGCAGATCACCACCCATGGGAACACCTTTTTCATAGCCGATGCGCGCGGGTAGGCGGTTTTGGGCATCCTTGGCCTCAAAGTCCCAGCCGCCGAAAAACCGCACGACCATGCGCGGGCCGGTGGTGGCGTAGGTTTCCTTGCGCTCCATGGCATCCCAGAGTGCCTCGCGCGTGTTTTCGGTGGCCCAGACGGCGGCGTAGCCGGAGGCGGAGACCTCCCAGTCCATGACTTTCACGCCGGTCTTAGGATTGTCGAAGAAGGGCTTGAGCATGCGTTCCGGGCTGGGTTCCTGCGGCGTGGTCTTGCCAAAGAAGTTCTCTTCCTCCATAGCGGCGAGACCAGTATGCGCATCACTGCTGCCTATCATGCCAAATTTGTAAGGATTGGTACCGAGTTCTTTTTCGAGCTTGAGCCCGAGCTTCAGACCCGAACGCGCGTACTCGAATTCGAGCATGTTGTTCGTCTTCGCTACACTGCCGTCGAGGTTGCCCTTGTCCCAGCGCTCGAAGTTGGCGAACTCGTCGTTCGGCGAAAGAAATGGATGCGCTTCGCCGTCGCCCTTAGTCTGCGTAGCCTCGTAGAGCCGCTCCCATTTCGCGCGCTGCTCGGCATAGGCGCGGTCCACGGGCTTGCCGGTGAACGATTCGATGATGGGGAACATCGTCCCGTTGCTCAGGTTGCCGTTGTGCGCGATGGCGAGGACGCTGCCACCGGTCTTTTCCTCGTATGCGGCCATCCACTTCCATAGATCCCGGGGATTGTCGCTGCCCATCGGCGGGTAGACGGTAAACGGCTCGACCTGGCTGGCCTTATCGCCGTTGTCGCGGAAGATAACGTTGCGATGCAGGTTATTGCCGCCGGTGTTCGACGTCCACTCGTAGCCGATGAAGGCGGTGAAGCGGCCCGGATCGTTGAAGTCCTCGGCGGCCTTGATCGTTTCCTGCCACGCGCCGCGGTAAGCCGCGCGTGCCGGGGAAATACATCAGCGCCTTCGGAAACGTCCCGTGGGAGAAGGCGACGATGATCTCTATCGCGGCCTCCGCACCTTTGCCGGACTGGATCATGTCATACCACCGGCGGCCGGTCGGGTCGGCGAGCATCTCGGGTTTGCCTGCGAAGAGGTCAGGGAAGAAACCCATGTTGTCGGAATGATCCGCGACCACGAGGAAGTCCAGCGGTCGCGAGAGTTTCGCGGGCTGGCCGCTCGACGCAGTGACCTCCTCGCCCTTGGCGAAGCGATAGGCGTCGCGGGGGCTGAGCCGCGCGCCGAACGCACCGGCATCCATCGAGAACGACGTGTGTAGATGCGTATCGCCGAAGAACGGGCGAGTGGGGAAATTTCGGCCCGCGTAAGGCGAGTACGGCGGTTTCTTGAACGCCTGTTCCGCGGTGGCTTTGTCGAGCGTACCGATGTCAGTCTGGGCTGCCTTCCTGCGCCATAGCCGGCAGCGCAAGGCTAACGGCGAGTACACCCGAAAGAAGCGTCTACGAATAGCTGTGTAGTTCATGCTGTAACTCTCCTCCTCTATCTCCATTTATTAATTGTTCTCTTCAAAAAGCTGCGATGCGCTGGATGACCCAGAACATCGCCACACTGCCGATGGCGTAGGGCGGAACCAGTTCCGCCCAGGGCGGGAACGGAATGCGGACGCGCCGGCCGAGCGCAACGAGCGTGAGCACGGTGGCGATGAACAGCAACTGACCCAGCTCAACGCCCACGTTGAAAAACAACAGTGCTACCGGAATGTGCCCCTGCGGTAACCCGACTTCGTTCAGCACACTGGCAAAACCAAAGCCGTGCAGGAGCCCGAAAGTGAACGCCACGATCCACGGTTGTCGGGTCGTAACGCCCTCACGACCGTCACGTGCATGAAGGATTTCCATCGCGACAAACACAATACTGAGCGCAATCACTGCTTCCACCGGCGCTGACGGCACGTGTACTACCCCTAAGGTTGCCAGCGCCAGCGTGAGGCTGTGCGCCACAGTAAACGCAGTAATAGTTCCAAGTAGCCGTCGCCAGCCACGCACCAGGATCAGTAAGGCAAGTACGAACAACAGATGATCAACACCAAACAGAATGTGCTCAACTCCCAGTACCAAGTAGGTACGAGCAACCTCTAGAGGCTGCGGTGTGGCTTCAACCACAAACGACGGTTGGTCGGGTGTGAGCCGCATCATCTGTGGAGTGCCGTCGGTTCTTTCCACACGGACAAGGACGTCAGTCAGCGTAGCGGAGAGTCCCTCAATAGCGATCGTGCGTCCGGCTAATCCGCCGGTTCTCACAATTCGTGAGCGCTCGATGTAAGACGTGCCAGTGAAAGCCGCGGTCAGGGGCGTAACGATTTTGCAGTCTTCCGGCAGCCGAACGTGGAGGGCGAGGCGTTCGTTCGCACCACGCGCCGGCACTTTCCAGAGCATGTCGTACGTATCAGAGTCAAGCTGTTGGAGTTCAAGATAGGCTGGTCGTATCTCATGCGCATGAAGGTGAGTAGTAGCAACGAGAGTCAGAACAAACGCACAAAGTTGAATAGAAATGCGGGTTCTCTTCTTCCTCATTTCACCTCCGCACCTGCCGCAGTTCTGTCGTCGATCGAGTGGGGTTGCTCGACGGTCACCGCGTACCGTGTCAACAGCGCTTGATAGTGCAGTTCTTTCATCTCCCGGCGCTTCACGTTCGCCCACTCGCGAGCGACAGCGTCGCGTACTTCCACCAGGGGTGGCAGATGACCAAGAATCCGCTCCTCAACACGCACCAGGTGTAAACCGTAGCCGGATTTTACCGGTCCCTGCCAGTGATCAAGTGGCAATGTAAGCAACTCCGCGGCAAACTCCGCTCCGAACTGCCGTACCACATCGCTCTGGGGAACCTCCTCCAATCGTGGGTCGAGCATCCGGCTATCACTTAAAGAGACAAGGTCAAGTGTGGAACTCTGAGTATCCAACTTAGCGAGCAACCGCGTAATATCAGCTTCCAGCAAAGTCCCACGTCGGTCAGGATTGAGAAACACTTGGCTGAATGTTAATCGCGTTTCGCTACGGAAGGATTCTGGATGCTGCGTGAGGAATTCGTTCAACTCCTGTTCTGTAGGCTCCCCTACCACAGCGAGGTCTTCGGAGAGGAATTCCAGCTTCTGCTGTAAACGGCGGCGGACGATGGTGTCATCGCGATCCAGTCCGAGAGCCAATGCTTCACGATACATGACTTCCTCACGAATGTAGTCACGAATGAGTCCATCTAATTCTTCTTGTGTGGGTGGACGGTTCCACAGCCGGGTGAACGTTTCGGCTAGACTACGAATTCGCCCTTGGGAAACGATAATCTCACGCGTTGCTTTGGTAGTGTCTTCAACGTGGTCGCCGAACCACTGATACATCCCGAATAACATCATCCCCAAAAACAAAAAGTGCACCAACGGTTCTTTGAGCCAAGTCTTCATAACACGTGCGGAACAGGACATTATTTGCTCCTCTCCTTCTCAGGGTGTGATCAGATTATGGTTTCAGCCTCAAGGGACTGGCTCTTTACAGCCCACCCCCCCAGCGGTATTGCCAGGCGATCCCGAGCCCGTGGCTATAGAGGTCGTGGGAACGTTCTGTCTCAACGGGTGTCATAGATCAAGGGATACAGTACTGTTGACGACGGTTCAGAGATAGGATTGGATGGTTCAGATTTTGGTTCAGATTATCGATGGGTGGCAAAAGTATTGACGCTCACGCCCTCGTGAGCCATCTCGACAGCCGCGCATTCAACACACGGTAGATCAGGGCCGTAGCGAGCACCGCACCACAGCCGAGCACGACCAGCACCAAGGCCCTCTGAAATGCGTAATCGACTACTTCCCTCCCGCTGGTTTGGGCATGCTGTGTCAAGACACTGAACTGAGACGATACCTGTGCGAGGTGTGGCGATCCCGCCAACCCATCCAGCGCTTGGAGCAAGACCACCAGCTCGGTGGCCGTGGCATGAATCTGCGCGGCTGCGTCGGTATACTCGCGGATCCGGAAGGGCTCGGCATTCGGCTCTTGTGGGCCCGAGTTGAACCGCGCCAGGACCTCTTGAAATGTTTTCAACGTCAAGTTCGTAGAGTCTGCCATCTGGCCGCCCGTCGCCAGCATTTGCCGGACTTCTCTGGCGAGTGAACTGAGCCCGGCCTCTTGCTCTTTCAGGGCTCCGAGCAGTTGCTCTCGCTCCGTCCTCAGCAAGCCTGGGCAATTGCGCCGCCACCTGGCTGAAGCGATCGGCGGCGGCGGCGAGTTGCGTTGAGTTCGTGAGTAACTGTTGCAGTTGCGGCATTTCCGCCGTCTTCAAGGTGAACAATTCCATTTCCCAGCGCATCAGGTCAGGCATCCGCTGGGCGATGAACAGCGCCCGTTGGGCAAACAAGCGCGTCTCGGCCAGTTCGCGGGTTGCCGGATCCAGCCCCGACAGCGGGTCGAGCCTGAACAGACTAAAGACGCTGGCGGGCGCGGAGCGCTGTTTTTGACTGATTTTGGCTCCCTCGGTGACAAAGCTCAGAGCTTGAGTGGGCAGTAAGGTTTGCCGATCTCTATCCTGCTGGTGCAAGGTGTGAAGGGTCTGACGCAGCTCTTCCTGCTGGGCGGCGGTCAGCAGCGGGGTGGTGAGCTGCCAGAGCTGGGTTTCCGCCTCTCGACAGATGTCGAGAAACGGGCGCGCTGACTCGCCGTAGACCTCGGGCAGCCAGTACCCCTCCGCCATCAGGCGGTTGCGGGTGATAAAGCCGATCATGTCCAGCAAATTCGTCAGGGCGTTCGGGCCGGTAACCAGGGCCAAGATGGTGGTCGTGTACGAGATCTTCAGAGTCTGAAGCTCCGCCTGGCTGATGGGAGCGCCGTCACGGCGCAATTGTTCGGCTGAGGTGGTCAGGCCAATCAGAAAAATATCCGCCGAGCGCAGCAACTGTTCCTGCACGGCGACCGGGTCAACGGCAGGGCCGCTGTCCATTCCCGGGATGATCATCTTAAAGGTTCGGCTCGAGAACTCTGCAGTCCACGTGAGCAGTGAGCACCCCGCGCTGAGGGCAGCAAGAAGGAGGAGCGGACTGCGCACGAACACACTGCGGGCGCACCCTACTGCGCACCGCCAGGCTACCGGTAACCGCGTCTTCATCGAGTTCATACTCCGTTCGTACAGGCCCTCTGTGCTGGAGTATATACGCATAACACGACCCTCGCGACAAAGCCGAATTGTTTTCGCCCTTCAGACAAAACGGTTACCTCGAACAGCGTGCCCGTTCTTGCAAGGCGAGGCAGAGAGCGCGCATCTGGAAGGGTTTCTGTAATGAGAGTCTCATACATCGCCCCCGTCCTCTCGATTCGGAGAAATCTCCCATGCCATGGAATAGCTGCTAGCGAATGTAATACAACAGGGCATTAGGACTGAAATCCCGCGGGTCAGCGCCCTCAGAAAACCGGTACATATTCCGGCCGTTATCCAGGCCGGTTGCCAGATACCGACCCTCTTTCAGGTCATGGTACACCTCAAGGGTGCTCAACAGCACCGGCACGTCGTAGTAGTTCACCATATGAGACTCGGCGACGCGCCAGAGCTGTCCGTCTTTGTCGTACGTGTCGGCGACCACGATCTGCCAGCTATCTTCATCCACATAGAAGGTCCGGCGCGAGTAGATATGCCGCTGTCCCGGCTTCAGCGTTCCGTCGACCACCCACACGCGATGGAGTTCATAGCGCGTCAATTCCGGGTTAATGTGGCCTTGCCTGAGGATATCGCTAGAGGTGATCGCATCGCTGTGCAGTCGATAGGCGTTGTAGGGAACATACAGTTCCCGCTTGCCCACTAACTTCCATTCGAAACGGTCTGGGGGGCCGTTGAAGAGTCCCAACTCGTCGATGGTTTGCAGATTCTCGGTGTTGGGGATGGGAAAGTCATAGGCCGCATGCGGCACGCGCACGATCCGCCGCAGCCCTTGGCTATACGTCCACGCCTTGCGGGGATCGTTCGTTTGGTTGAGGGGCTCGATGATCAAACTCCCATTTCCTGCCAGCAGCGCGGGTTGAATGATTTTCGATTTGAGGGCGAGCATGACGTTAGGGTACGCCTCCTTGAAGGGCGTGACACGGGGAGAACCATAGGGGATACCCACCTCCTGCTCGGCAAGGACCATCCCATAGTTGCCTAAACGCGTCACGGCGGCACTGCCGTTGCTGCGCGCCACATGGATCCCGCGCCAGCGCAGGTTGTGATTCCAGATTACTTCGAGCCCGCTCTGGGGAATCGGGAAGGGGGACGTGATCGTGGCATTCAGAACACCACCCTTGCCCTCGACGACTACCTCAGCGGCGAGGGCATTGGTCTTCACCGCCTCGTAGACCCAGGTGGGATAGGAAGCAGAGCGCCGCGTGGGGTAGATCGGCATCCGCCAGGTATCGGGGTACGCTGCTAGCAAGGCTTTCTGTCCTTCACTTAGATAGGCGGTGTACTCTGCTACATTTGCGGCGGTAATGGTGAAGAGGATTGCATCGTCGGGGTAGGGATCCGGATGATGCGCCCCAGGTGCGTAGTTCGGCGGTGGTTGAGTGATGCCACCCGTCCAGGGCGGAATCGTGCCTGCGGCATTGCCGGCTCGCTCAGCACCCACAGGCGTCAAGTCTGCGTCAAGCCGAGCCGCTTCTTCGGGTGACACTTTGGCCGCTGCCGTGACGGCCACGAAAGATGGCCCCAAGGCAGATCAAGGAACAGACCAATAACTTCCAATTTGCAAAAATCCCCTCGCGCTTCGCGCGGCCCCCTTTACGTAAAGGGGGCGTTTGATTCCCCCCTTTGATAAAGGCGGGGCTAGGGGGGATTTCCTCACCGGGTGTTGAGAAATATACGATTGTTTTGCGACCTGATGTAGTAGCTTCCAATACATGACGTAGGCCTCATTCGTATGCTCTAGTAGTGATACGCCACCTGAAACAAAAGGAAATCACGATCCCGCACCTGATTAGCCGAGCCGCCACCGAGAAACCGGGTGTAGCTGAGATCCACTGTCCAGCGGTTGACGTATTCCCCCGCCAGTCCAACATTAAAGGCCTCACGTCCTTCGATAAACGCTCCACCTGGGCCGGGAGTGGTCCCACCAACATCCTGCGCCCATACCACACGCGGCTGCAACGTGATCCCACCGAAGAGGCCATCGTAGGTCAACAAACCTACGACCCGATAGCCCCAGGAATCTTCATCCAGGGGGTGACTCGCGGGCAAGTTGTGAATGTGAACCCAGCCAAAGTCGAAGCCAATAACTGACTGTGAAGCGCGCAGTCGTGGCCCCAAGAGCTGTGTTATGCCTATCTCAAGTTGGGTTTTGTCTCGTCGCTTGAACCCACGCACTACGCTATTGGCTCCGAACGCCCCCAACGACGTCTGCTGAAAACCGACGTGAACTGGATCGGGGACAGCGAAGCGGCCAGCACTTGCTCCACGGGAATCTGGATCGGAAAGTCCAAATGATGGGAGAGTTCCCCAGAGAACAAGGTGCCCGTGCGCAGCAGGGCAGTATTGAAGCTAAAGCCCAACATTTTGATGTTTTCCGGGTAGGTAGCAAAGTACCGGGTGGCGTTGGCAAACTTGCCGATGGTCAGAGTTCCTGCGGTTGCCAGCGCCTGCTGTGCCGCTTGCTCGGGACTGAGACCTTGGGCTTCGTAGCTCGGTGCCAGGGTGGCAGCTCTGGCCGCCACTGCTGCCGACGAAGTGGTGTCGATCGCCTCTTGGTTGGCGGTGAACCCGTTAATAAGCGCGAACCGGCTGTGATAATTGAGGAAGTAAAAGCCCAGTTCGGCCGCGTTCAACTGGGGAATGAATGTCCGGACGGCAAAACCATACTGCCCCCCGTCTGCCGGCGAGTGGCTACTGCGGGGAAAGATCTTCATAAAATTCGCATCGAAGCCTAATGTTCCAGGCGGCAAACCAAAGGCCGTATCCAAATTGGTGCCACGATCGGAGAAACGGCCGAACCCAGCCATTGCATAATTAAGCCCCGTCGCACCAATGATGTCGTTCGTAGAGAAGAACCACCCCACAGGCGGCAAGCGCACTTTCTTCCACTCGTATTGGTAAAAGCCTTCGACCGCGAGCGTCTCGGTGACATTCGCCGCACCCCAAAGCATGCCTTGGGGAATGGCCAGATCCCGGACCGTGCTCGTCGGCTGGATCAGGGCCACCAGATCCAGGGGATTAATGGTGTCCACGCCGAACCGGAGAAAGGACGACTCACCCCAGTTGATCACCTGGTCCCCGAGCCGGAGGAGGACAGGGACCCCGCGCACATGGAACTGCGCGTTGAGGTAATGATCGAGCAGACCAGCATTTTTCCCAACGCTGTCTAGTGCTTTGTCTCCCAGTGGCGTCCGTTCCAGGTCGTGCAACTCCTGTTGGAAATCGTAGAACGCAAAGCCACGGACATAAGCACCGAAGTAGCGCCATCTCAGTGTCACTTCCCCGGTCGTCTTGACCATGTTGGAGACCAGGCCAGGGTCCTGATTGAGGTCACCGTCATCCGCATTCGCCGAGGGGAATGTTCCTCCATTGGCAATGGCGATGATGTCTTTGTCACGTCCTTCCATACGCGAGAGGAGGCCATAAGCGAGCGTCATATTCGCCAGTCCTTCCATGTCGGCGACACGGAAATCCCAACTTCTCGCAGGACACGGCAGGAGACACAGCAAGAGCACTCCGAGTGCTCTTATCAGGTGTTTCATGAAAATTCCCTCACGCCATATACATGTTGCAGGAGTGTACCGCTAGGAGATCGGAACGTCCTCGAACCGCACTTTGAGTGTAAACGCCTACCACTCACTCTGAGCCTTTCGGCTTCGCTGCTCAGAAACAAATGGGTACGATGGCGGGCGCAGCCCGCCCTACGGTGAAATTCCCTAGCCATGCGCAGGCATCGTAGGGCAGGCTGTGCCTGCCGGTCTCAGTTTTTTCTAGAGCGCTTAGCATGCCGCGCTATGGGAGACTCAGGACACACTTCGCTGCGGGAGCGACGGAGTCGAAGAGCACAGTTCTTGCGGTCGGCTGGTGGTTGTCTGTAGTACATCCGTGGATGTCACTTCACCAACTCGATCTCTCCAGGCCGCCCTGATGAAATTTGACGAACAACATCGGCAATCAAATGCTAGCAAAATCCCCCCCTCCCCTCTTGCAAAGCGATACAGAGAACGCGTATCAAGCGAGCGGTACTCTTACGGTTGCCGCAGCGTTGTTGGTATTCTCGACACTGCGTACATGTAGATCTCATTGCGGAAAGGGAATTTCAATGCCCGCCTAGGGAATTTTAATGCCCGCCTGGTGAAATCGACACTTAATTTCTTGACGCAGATCACTTTCAATTTGTGATCGGTTGTCTACTTCCACTACCAGGAAGCCCAGCTCAAAATCGAGAGAACTGTCCCCGAAACTGCGGAACAAAATCCCCGGCTCGGGGTTCTTCATTACTCCAGGATGTGCCAGCGCGCACTCTTTCAATGTCCGCATGACCAACGCAACGTCCGACCCATACGCCACCCCCACCGCAATCATCCCCTGAGCGTGCCGATCCGTCAGCGTCCAATTCGTCACCTGATGGGTGACAAGATCGGTATTGGGCACAATGATTTCCGCCTGAGCAGAGGTCCGCACTGTGGTGGAGCGGAGGCCAATCTTCGCAATCTTCACCCGCTGCCCACCCAGCTCAATCGTGTCTCCTACCCGCAGGGGCCGCTCGAAAAGCAGAATCAGCCCACACACAAAATTGTTGACGATGGTTTGCAAGCCAAAGCCGATGCCGACACCCAGGGCGCTGACCAACAGGGTCATTTTGGTGAGGTCGACGCTGAGCACTACCAGCGCTATGACGAACCCAACAGTGATCAGCGCGTAGTGGACCAAGCGAGCGACCGAAAGACTAACGCCGGTCTCCACATTGCGTCTGGCCAGCACATTTTCCGTCAGCAAGGTCTGGAGTAGCCAGGAGGCGAGATACGAGGCCCCTAGTGCGCCGACAGCAAGAAGGGCGAGGCCGACCGTGATCTGTTGCGAGCCCATGGTTACTTGCGCGGACAGCAGTCCAGTGATCGCCTCAGCTGGGCTGTCATACACCTGCCAGGTCATCAGCAGGCCGGAGAGAATCACGACCCCGATGAGGAGATCAAACAGCAAGGCCAGGCGCTGAATCACCACAGGGGCGTTGCTACGAACAAGCACCAGGCCACGCGCCGCAGAGCTGAGCACCGCCCACTCCAGACCCCCACGCACCAAGTGCCTGAGCAGACCAAAGACGAGTACAATTACCAGTGTCCGCAGCGACGTGACGAAGAGAAACTCGGCCAGTTTTGCTTCTCCCCAAAGCTCAGTGATCAGCACGGCGGCAAACAAGACCGCAGCCAACCGCAACACCCAGGCATAGAGCCGCGCCTCTCTCAGGCGACTGCTTTCCGCCGCCCAGCGTAGACAATAGAGCAGGCTCACCAACGCCGCCACGAGGATGTACAAGCGGAACAAGGGAAGGGGCAAGCCAAGGACATAGCAGAGGTTGGTCATGAGCGAGAGGATCAGCAGCCCATACACAAACTGCCGGCGCCAACCCCCTTCCATCAGGCTTTCCACAAGCCGAACAAAAGCAATCCCGACAAACACAGCCAGGGCAAGACGTAGCATATCCGGAGGATGCTCATAAAAGACGGCTACTGACAGAACGCCCACCAGGAGGCCCGCGGCGATCGGCCGTTTGGCGACAAACCGCCAGTGTTCTACTTGCTCCAACTGGCGCCGACGCCGGATGAAGACGAGTGCTAGCACGAGCGAGAGCACCCCCTGCAGGATAACGAGCCCTCCCTGCCGGGCAAAGAACGCCTTTCCTGGCCATAAGATCTGGGCCAGTCCAGTTTGAGCTCCGTTCCTGAGCGCGGGTGCCAATTGAGAAACATAGTGCGTCGATAACATCGCGGGAGAAGCGTCAACTAAGACGCCACCCTGTGTGAGAGAGATCAGACCTTCCACCTCGGCGGTCAGCGTGTTGATCCTGGTCTGGAGCGTACCGACTTGCTCTTGTAGGGCCAGTAGAGGCTTGAGCCGTTGCCGGAGCAGACCGAGGGCGGTGTCGATTGCTCCCTGAGCCTTGGTCACGGTCGCGGTGATTTCCTCCAGCGGCTCATCCTTGAGCAACGCCGCTTGCCAGGCGTTCCACTGCTGCTGTTCAGCCAACCATGCTTTTCGCAGGGTCCCCAAGCTCCTCACCTTTGCCGTCACCGATTCGCTGACTTCTGTCAGTGTATCGCCCGCACTCCCGATCTCCGCTTTGAGTTGCGGAAGCTGGCCCGCCCGCGGGCCAGTCGACGCCTGCAGTGCCACAAACTGCCTGGCATACTCGTCCACCGTGGCGCTGATTTCCCCCAGCTGTTGCTCAAGCCGAGAGAGAGCTCCCTGGTCTGCAATCGTTTTTTCCAGGCTGGCGAGACGATCGGACAAGGCAGTCGCCAGGGGGATGAGATCGGCAAGTTCAGGGACGGCAGGCGGTTGTTCGGTGGCCGCAGCCGGGGGTTGTGTACCCTGGGATTCCTGTGCAGTCAGACTTCCTGGGAACAGAAAGAACGTCAGCAACAATACGATCTGGAAGAGTTTCGGTAACGAAAATCTCATACGTCGCCTCCGTCATCCCTATTCGTAGAGCCGCGCCATACACCGATCACAGTAGTCAAACTTTGTTCCTCACCCGGCCGGCAGTGTGATCACCGGTGCCTTCTGCTCACCTTCGGTCTCCGTCAGCGTGAAGAGAAACATGATAAACGAAAAAATACTCTTGGAAGGAAAATCCTTGTCATCGATCCAGTACCACCCTTGGCGATAGGGAACGGCGGCAAAGGCATCGGGCGGCGGCTTTGGGGAGCTGAATATCTGTATCAACGGTGCCACTGGGGCGCCGTTCGCCGTATCGGGCGGCGGCGAGGCATAGGTGCGCCGCTCTTCCACGCTGGCCGTGGGAACCTGGATGTGAGACGAAAGATCGATGAGAATTTCCAGTATGGAGCGAGTCAGAAGCGCGATTTCCTTGTCATCGGCAGCCACGGAGCCGTAGACGACGGAGAGATCCTGCGCCGCTGGATCAAGCCCGAGCATTCTCCGCACCTCGGCGGAGTCCGCTTCAATCTCTGGACTTGGGTTGCGGCGAAACACAAAGAGTGTCGCCGTGTGATCGTCAGTTTTCTTTGTGCGCATCCCGATCTCGCCGGAAAGCTGGAGCTTCCGCAGCTTTTCTATCAGCGGATAGAATTCAGCATCGGCCGGCCGCGCACGCGCGCCGCCTCCGAAGCGGCTATGGATGCCGTTGATGGCATGCACGCAGGCCCGCAACACCATATCCGCCGGATAGCCGGCCTGGAGCAAATTGAGAATGGCCGCAGGCGGGATCGGCGCCATAAGATTGCGGGCGAATTTTTCGCCACTCAGCGGCGTGTACGTGATGGTCGGTCTGTCGCTATACCCTCCCAGGGCCGAGAGGCTCTGCTCGGCATTATGTTCCTCAAAAGGATTAATAAACCACGTGCCCGACAGGGTGAAAGAGCTGTCCAGGGAGTATTGGTTGATCGCCGAGTCCACGTCCAAAAACACCGGCGCGTCGGCATATCTTATCTTCACCACATTGAGCAACGTCTGCGACTTCCAGGAATCCGAGAGCGCCGTGACGTAATCGAACCGGTCGCGGACAATGGTGCGCGGGCCTATGCTCGCACATCCGCTCAAGCCAGTCATGAGTAGAAAGGTCAAAAAGATCACTTGCGATCGTATCATGCAGTGTTTCTCTCCTTCGCTTCCGCCCCCACGACATGTTGACCTGATAAAGCGAGAAATATCGGGGTTGTCATGGCAGGCCAATCCTTTCAGACTTGAGTTCGATGAAGCTACAGGGCGACGACGGGTCACGAGGTGGCCGGAGGCATGCGGATATGAAGCGAGGACTCTTTCGGCTGAGACGTGTACGTGTTCAAGCCAGCTCCGAGGTTCACCAGGAAGTGAGAGACGCTGCGAAGGCGCGAGTGCTCGTTCTGCGAAATGCTCTTGTCTTCATCTATTACCTCCTTCTCCCTCAAATTCGGGATCGTTCAATTCTCTCACCGACGATCGCCAGTTGTTGACCTCCATCGCCAGCGTGATTGGTTACTGGAGTTTGCCTTTCGGTCATGTCAGCAGTATGGTGACAAGCTAGACAAGGAGTAAGCTAATGAGCACGGCAGCAGCTACCGATTCCTCCTATATTACTCGTAGCCCCGCTGTATGTGGCGGTCAGCCCGTTATCGCTGGCACCCGCACGCCCGTGAAAAGCATTGTCGGCTATTACAAAATGGGCATGAGCGTTGAAGAGATCCTCGAAGGCTTGCCCCACTTAAGCCCGGCTCAAGTTTTTGCCGCGCTCAGTTACTATCACGACCATCAGGCGGAAATCGAGCAAGACATCGCAGACAGTCGCGTGGAAACCCTCATTACTCGGTACGGACTGAAAGCACTCCCCGATGGTCGTCTCGTACCTGAGAAGAACGGTGAGTGACGACACTTCTCAATCTGTTGAATCATGTCACTGCTGACGAAATCCGCAATCAGTTGTACTGGCTGCAGAGTTTTAAATGACCGATCCAGAAGAAATATCAGCGACAGCGTTGCTTTCATTTCGCCTGCAGCCGGTCCTTTCTCCTTTGTAGTGTTCGTTTCGGGCAGTAGGGTGCGCTGCGCGCACCAACATATCCGGTGCACGCGTGCACCCTACGATTCTGTCTTGTTGCCTCACTGCGGCGGAGCCACAACCACGTACGCCATCTGTCCACCTTGATAGGTGGGCTGGTACCAGGTCGCGCCACACTGATAGTAGGTGACTCCCTGACTACCCTTTGCGTCATCGTGCACCCCGAAGCGCTCGCTTGCGCCTTCGCTTGCGAGGAGGAAAGAGCAGTGCCGATGACGACCCCCGCTGCCAGCCCCACTGCGGCAGCCCCGGCGGAGGAACTGCTCCCACTATTGCCATAGTTGTAGGTAGTTGAGGAAGAAGGGGGAGGGTAGTAACCTCCATAGTACCCGCCCCCCTTGTAGTAGCTATCATAGCTGGAGGCGTATTTCTGCCGGTCCTCCTGCTGCTGCTGCCCGTAGCCTTGCCGGCTTTGCTGCTGCTGCTGCCCGTAGCCTTGCCAATCCTCACGATTGGCCGCCTGGTTGGACTGGGCGCTCGACTGCATGCCTTGTGCCGAGGACTGACGGGTTGTCTGATTGCCAGAAGCCGAAGACTGACGAGCTGCCTGATTGCCGGAAGTAGTCGATTGAGCCGAAGACTGGCGGGTGGCCTGATTGCTCGTACTCGTTGACTGCATTGATTGGGCTGAGGACTGGCGGCTCGCCTGCGCCGACGACGCACCGGCCTGCGCCTGACTCGCAGAACTCTGGCGGCTCGCCTGCATCTGTTGAGCCGAGGCCTGGCCGCTGCCCTGCATGCTGGAGTGCTGGGATTGCCAATTCCCGCTACTGGCGGCCCCGCCCTGCGAAAAGCCCCCCCCACTAAGACTTCCTCCGGAAGCGCCACTGGCAGCGGCGCCCGTGGGAACTCCGCCCCCACCCCCACCGAAGCGCCCGCTACTAGCGGAGCTGCTGTGGGAGAATCCGCCCCCTCCACCCCCGCCCTGAAAACCTCCTCCGCCACCACCACCGCCCCCACCACGCCCGCCCTGAAAACCTCCTCCGCCACCACCTCCCCTGCCCCCGCCGCCACCCCGCTGGGCTTCGACTTGCGCGGACATAAACACACTCATCAAGACCAGCCCACTCCAGGCCGTGCGTTGGATCCATTTCTTTGCTCTCATGGCTATTGCCCTCCTTTCGTTTCGGCTACGCCAGGCTGCATCATCTGGCGTGGGGAAAACGCGATCTTAGCTGCCCCCGCAGGTGGGGTAAAGGCAAACAGTGAGTCGGGTGCCTCCGGCGAGAGATTCCACTCGCTGGTCTGCGCCCAGAACTGCGGCCGGCCATCTTCGCGACGATAGGTAATCACGGCCCGCTGCGGCAGCGGTTGCTTGCCCTGTGCCACCCACAGCTGCATATCTGTATCGTCCCCGCGCAGGGCGATGTGATCACAGGGAACACCGGCAATACTCGCTGCCTCGACGTACGCGGCGGCCCGCACCTGCGCCGGTAACACGGTGGCCAGATTGCTGGACAGCAACTGGACCATCGGCAGCCGCATGTCGAGGTCATTGATAAAATACCCAAGGGCCTGGTCCACCGTGCCCGGCTTGGCCACCGTGGCATAGACGTTGTCCTTCACCTGAAACAGGGTAAGATCCTTCCCGTCAAAGAGTAACTCACTCTGTTCTCCATCCCGTTTCGTCGCGTCAACGCGGAAATGATCGGGGCGGCGGAGTACGATCTTGCGCGTTTCGCCGAACTCGATTTTCTGCCCCAAACTCCTGCACTGCATCGAAGCCCATATCAAGCGTGACACTGAAATGCTGGGCCTGGGAGAGGAATTCGGCCATCCGCTTGACGATGGCCATGGCTTTTTCTTGACTCGCGGGCGCGGCGGCCTTACTCTCTTGCGCCTGCACGGGCGCGTTCACCAACACCAGAATGAGGGCCCACGCAAATACGGCCCCTAACCTTACTTGTCTCATTACGCCACTCCTTTCTCCCGCTCGGTTGGCGTTGGGAAAACTCATCCCTGCTGAACACGGCCAATCCCCGTGACCCCGAGCAGGATTTGTGCTCGTTTTGGCTCCTAGGGAATCATGCCGCACTCGAACATCTTGTTCGCGATAGGCGCCGCCACGCGGTTGAGGAACGCGGTCCGCATCTGCGGATCGTTATGCAGTGCTTGTATCGCTTTCTGCTCCATCTGCGCCTTTTTCCCCGTCGGCGGCTGGCTTTTCTCCTGGGCCAACTGCTGACAGGACGAGGTCTGGTATTTCTCGACGACTTTCTGGGCGATCTTCTCCATGATCGGATAATCTCTGGGCGCTGGCACTACCCACGGGTAGCAGCACAGACGTGAGTGTGAACAAGTACAAACGTTTACGCATGGCTTTCTCCTTAACCTTCGTTTTTATTCTGCTGCTTCCACAAACCGCATACGAATAATACATTCTTCATAGTAATTCTCCTTACATCTGACACCTCCTCATGTGGTGACAATTCCTCACAGGGGAGGAGAGCAATAGGTGCTGAGCTCCATCTCTTATCAGAGGAAGAATCGCGGTTGAGGATTCCATACATACTGCTTCGGTTCATAGATAGGTTTCTGTGGTTCAGCGTACGGTCCAGTTTCTCGTTTCCCGTTTTCAACCGTCTATTCCCGGCAATCCAACGCGAATTTTCCGTGAGAAATCCGGATCGTGATTGGCTGCCTTGGCACGCTCGTTGATGCGGCTGCGCGCTTTGAACTCCGAAAATGGCAGACTATGGTCTACGGCGCCAATATCATACGCCAACTCATCCAGATAGCCGTTGGCCAAGAGCTTCCAACTCCACCACGAGCGCACGGCATGGGGCCGGGCAAGTCCATGAGATGCTCGTCGTGCAGTTCTCCATCAAGGCGTTGTACCAGGCCGGATGTGCAGACAATTGGTTGATATCCTGTAGGTACTGGAGAAACACCTCACGGCCGACTTCGCGCGGCCCCTGCAGACGATACAGGTACACATCCTCTCCCCGATAGTTGGTACGCAGACGCACCAGTCACGCTCATCGCCAACGAGGTAGATCAGTTCATACTGTTTGAAGAACCCCTTAATGGTGGAATATCCCTCGTTTTTCTCTTTACGGGTCTCAATGGAAATGGCGACATACTCCTCCCCTTCAAACCCAAAGCTCATGATGGTGTGGGCAATCAGTGTCGGTCCCCAGTAGGAGAGAAAGAGATCGACGCTCCGCAGTGTAGAGAGATGAAAGGTTTTGTCGTAATACCGCGGGCGTGAAGTCGGTCTCGCTGCGGTACTCGTTGTTACGAATATGGTGGATCGTGACAGTGTCTCCAGCGAATGTGGCGTATGGCAGCACGGCCACGTCCGGTTGCCAGTCGCGCTCGTGGGAAGGAGGAAATCGCCAGCCACCACGCCACGATACCGGCGAAGACGATGAGGAACCCCACGATGGCCCGGCGACGCGGACGGATAAGGAGCAGCCCGAGCATCGTCCCTCCTATGAAGACGCCACTCAGCGCCGTCCGAAGGCCAACAGAGGCGAGGTCTGAGTAATAAATAGCCAGCGCCCCCCATAGCATCATGCAGAGCAACAGCGCGCCAGCGACGAGGCGAAAGACGGTTCGCATTAATCCACCCATGGGCTTCATAAGAACGGATATCTCCCTACTGACTCGTATTGGCCTGTCCAACCTTTTCCCGCGGAATCCAGCCTTAGTTGTGGATCACGACTCACTCATCGTCCGCCGGTAGAGCAGCCACCACGCGCGCGATAAACGCCGTCAACTCTTCGACCGACTCGAAATGGGTCGCCTGGAACGACACGAGGTGTTCGACTCGCCCCCGGAAATCCCCGTGCTCTACGGCCGCGTCCCAGCGCAGTTGGACCACAAACGCGCGATTACTCGGCAGTGACGGTTTGTTCTTCGGCATACTCTCACAAGAATCTTGCTTGTGTTTAGAATTTCCAGATCACATTCAGAGCAACGAAATGCACATGGTTGCTGGAGTAATCCCCATCCAGCGTGCCAGCCGGGCGCTGCAAGTTGGCAATCTCCGCGTCCCCCAGATCCAAAAACTCATAGGCCGCCCCTACCGTTATCCGGTCGTTCAAGTCGTACTGCAGGCCCACGCCATAACGGAAATTTTCATCAAACGGCGCCGTCGGCGTCCGGTGGAATTTCGAGACCGGCGCATTGTCATGCGCAAAGCCCGCCGACAGCACCCACGACCGCGCGAACCGCGACTGCACCCCAATGGCCTGATGCCAGGTGTCGTGAAAATGCTGATCGACCTGGATGTTCCGCGTCGTCGTTCCCTTATCGATATCAATCCCCAGATCACTGTACTGTTCCCAGTTCTGCCAGCCGAAGTTCCCCATGAAGGCGGAATTGTCCGTGAGCGCATAATACCAACTGGCCATGACCGTCTGCGGATTGGTCTGCTCAAGGGTGGTCTCGCCCCCGACTACGCCCACTCGCTCGAAGGCACGCCGTAAGCCCGGCCCGAGATTGGTGAATTTGATGTTATCGGCGTACGACATATCGATCTGCGAGCGGTAGGTAACGCCAAAACGCATCCGCGCATTCGGCTCCAGCAACACCCCAGCATTGCCGCCAAAGCCCCAGTCGTCGGCTTTGAATTTGAGCCGGCCGTCCGGCAGCCGTTCCGCGAGGTTGTTCACGGCGACGGTCTGGGAGAGCAGCGCATAGTTGACGCTAAACCCCGCTCCGATGGACAACCAAGTGGTTTACGCGATAGGCGAACCCCGGGTTTAGGGTGGCGGAGAGGAGTTGCAACTTCTGGACGCTATACCGCCCGACCCACTCCTTCCCGTAATTCATGCCCCCGCCGTACGCCAGAGGCCGCCCCCACCCCGAGTTTCAAGTCCGGAGACAAGCTGTAGACATAAAACAAACTCCCAGCCGGAAACGGAACACTCGCGGAACCCGAGCGAGGGAATCGACGCGCCGGCGTTGAAGCCATTCCCGCCGCTGAGGGTAGTCCCGGAGCCGCGGTCAAATTGCATCGACGGGAGGATCGTATAGATACTCCCCGTCAGTTGGGAACGGCTCCAGCCGGGTCATGCCGGCGGGATTGCCCATGACGGTCGAGGCGTCCTGCGCCAGCGCCGCGCGACCGGCCGCCGCCAGGCCGAGATCCGGATTCCCATTTTCATAGAGGTACAGCCCCGCCGCCCGGGCTGACGAGGCGAGCCAGGGTCACGCAGAGGGCCAACGCAATGACACGCATCACGATACGAAACATTTACTCTTCCTTTCCTCCCGAACTTCTCACGATCAACTGAGAGCCTCTCCCAGAGGCCCCTGCCAATTCCCGACTGTTGTTGGATCGTTCAATTTTGTCATTCTGCTTTGATGTCGTCCCCACCCATCGTCAAGGCACCGACGCCCAGAACTGCCGCCCATCCGTTAGCAAGGGCGTGCTTAGACGGTGGTGGAGTGACGATAATGAGCGCCATGCCTCTATCGCGGACATCGTCAAAGGCCCGTTCAATCGGATTCGCGCGGGGGCAGCAGGTGGGCAGATAGAGCAGCGTGAAGCGCGGATGGGCCGCGAGCCGTGTACTGAGCACCCGGAGATTTCACAAACTCCTCATACTGAACCTGACTGAACTCCTCGACAGCGCCTCACTCCGCAGGCGTCTCAGTCGTGGAGGCGCCTGCCGACACACCACCCTTCATCCAGTTCGCCAACGGTTCACAGTCCCCAAACGCTACCCAGGCATTGTCCTCGCCAGATACGCTGAGGGTCATATTGCCGCTCTCCTCGACAATCACCACACTCCAGCCACGTCCGTCCTGGACGCCTTGCAGGATCAGTCGCCCATCGACGCGCTCCACCCGCTCTACCGCCGCCGCCTCTGCTATCCCGTCTTCGGTCCCGCTCAGCTGCTTGCTGACGAGATCGATCTTAATGAACGGGGGCAGATTCAAGCTCTCGAACGCGTTGGTTTCACATTTCCCGCTCTCCTCACACGCGATCTCCTCGGTCGGCGCACAAATCCACGGGCCTGGCTCGTCCGCCGCCGACACGCGTGCCCAGGGGACCAACCCTATTACAATCCCAACGATGATCAGTATGCTCTTGTGTGTATGCATCTCACAGCTCCTCGGTGTTCTGGTAGACTCCGCCGCTCTCTGCGGGCTCGCCCCTATTGCACGGTATAGCCGCGCCCCTCAAGGCATGCCCGTTGGGCCCGCTCATAATTGGTCCTCCCTTGGGTGGCGGGGGCGCCTCCCTGGGAGGCCACGTCGCGTTGTTGTTGCTTCTCACTTCGCCCTTGATCGGCGCGCCGCATGCCGCCCACCATCGCGCCAGTGGCCGCGCCGATGGCCGCCCCTTTGCCGGCGTCGCCAGCAATCGCCCCGCCGACCGCGCCCAGGGCCGCGCCGCGCGCGCCGCCTTGCAGGAGACCCCCTTGGGGAGCTTTGGCCTTGCTTGGAAGGCGGGGGAGGACTGGCGGGGGCGAGGGAGCAGTCGGATCAAACCCGGTCTGCTGCCGCGCCCAGTTGTAACATTCGTACTTATCCCGATCTTGTTGCTCCTGGCTCTGGCCTTTACTGGGGTAGATGTACGGCTGCGCGTACGCCTCGACGCCAAGCCAAATACTCGCCGCGCTCAATGCCGCTATGAGGTGGTGCGTTCGTGTCTTCATGCTGATTCTCCTTTGCATCCGGAACCTCCCGTGTGTCGGGACACTCGCCAGCCCCTCCGGCGTGCCCTCGCCTTCGGTTTCACTCAACTCCGCCTGTCCAGGAGCGAAGCGTCTCTCCCTTTGCCCGCCGCATAGTCTTCGGACAGGTTGCGGCAAAAGGGGGGAGTGCCCTACATCAGACCACATGACTTTCGCACTGGAGCACGTGCTGTGAAACCTCCCTGTCCCTCCTTTCCACCTGTGCCGTGGCAGCCAAAGGAGGGGACCTATGCCCCCTTTAGCAAAGGGGGCCGCGCGCGGGGGGATTTTGTCAGGGACGTGCCAATCTTTTGTGGTCGATTTACTATGGTTACTGCTACTTTACGCCGCGATGCCGAATCCGTCTAGTTCTACGAACGAGCCAGTCACGGGATCGTGCCTCATAAAAAGCCGTCACTCGTTCAATACGCCAGACGGCTACCAGTGATTCGATACGGATAACCATCTTGACTATTCAGAATTCAATCCGCAGCAGGCCGACGCCAAGCGGCGGGTTTCGCAATTCCGAAGGGCTCACTCGATTGCTGCGATCGACGTCCAGCGCATCGTAGAGAACACGCACGCGGGGGCTCTTGCGAGTGGCGACTTCGAGCTCTTTGGCGCTCAACCGCTTATCGCCATCCGTATCGATTTCCGAAAAACGAAGGAGGATGGAATTCTGCGCAGTATCGCCCAACCTGGACTTGTCGCGTCCACCCTTGAGCGGCGACTCGGCATGAATAATCGGCATGATGGTGCGAGTAATCAGATTCCAGTCGGTGGTCAGGTGGAACGGAATGACGGGCTGGACGTTGAGCGTGTAACGCATAGCGTCGGCTGGGCCGATGCCGAAATCCCAGTTGTTCTGCAACGGTACGCTGAGCAAATCGGTCACGGGGTTCTGCAGCTCTTTAGCCAGTTCCGCGTCGTTAGTCTGAGCTCTTACTGGCGCGGCGGTCACCACCACGAGGAGAGTCACAAGGTTGAACAATCTTCGTCTTTTGCTGCTCATCTTCTTGCTCCAGGGTAAGATGTTTTGTTAGGGTGCCTTGCTCTAGTTTTTCTTGCTGGCTCCCTCTTGGGCCGCGGCTGGCGCTGGGTATAATGTCGCCCACGCGTCTTGATGGACCTCCCACTTCCGGGCCTCGAGTTCCTCGACCAAACGGGGCGACAACTTGCCGGTCACCCAGAATTGCTTTTTTTTGCCTTGCGGCGCCCTTTCGTCCAAAGCCTTGGTTATCACCGCCTCCTCGGCGCTCCACCACCCCTGGTCCATCACCAACGGCAATACCAACGCCTCGTTGGCCGCATACCCCACCGCGAGACTGCCGATGAGGTCGATTTCACTGATCGGGGATTGCGTCTCATGATACCCCCGCATGAGTTGAGCGATCCGCTGGAAGAAAAACGCATCCTGCTCCGACTCCGCAGTCGTCGCCAAGGTGATGAACTTCTTACGGTTTTTCGTCTTCTTCATCCCGGCTAACTCCTCGACCAGCACCGTCCGATGCCGTGGCGAGTACCAGGGATTGCGCAGAAAAATATCGATCTCATTGCCGTTCAACCCCATCTTGGCCAATTGCTGGCGGTTGAGCTTGCGGAGATCTTCCGGGGAGTTGTCCAGCAGCATCTTGTTCAACCCCTCCACCCGGCTCGCACCCATCACACTCAGTGAGGATACCGTCGATGCCGCCCGAATCGCCACAAACCCTACCGTAATCATGGTTCCGCCCGCATGGGCGGCCCAGGCGAGGCTGTTCAGGTTCTTTTGCAGGATTGGGTTAGAGGAATACACATCCACCCCTAACTGACCAGCCAGTTTCCGCTTCGCCCCCCCAAAGCCAATCAATTCCTTGGCCACACTATCTTCCATTTCTCCTCGTCTCCCGCGCACCATCTCGCTCGCTCGGGTGGCATACCGCCAGACGCCTTGCGGGATGCCAATCACGGTATCGACGGGATTGGTAATGAGGTTGCCCGCTGCGACTAACGGACTTTTCGTGGCGTTCTTGGCCGCCGTCGCAAATTGCCCGCTCTTCTTCATCTCCTCCATCTGCGCGATGGCCGCAAACTCTTGAATGCGAATGCGCACCATATCGTCCCCCAGCCCCGGAAACAGTCCATAGTTCGTAATGATCAGATAGGTGTTCTCGAATCCGTTGGTGTTGACATCCGGGTCCACCGTATAATTCTTCCCTTTGATCAGCTCCGGGGGAAGGAAGTCCTCCGGCTTGAGTACCTGGGGTGTTTCAAACCCTCCCTCTTCGGTTGCCGCCGTTTGCGCCGCCACCTCCGCGCACCACGGCATTCCGCTATGCTCAACGCAGCTACCAGACTCCACACGACTCGTCTGTTTGTCGTTCTCATCTGTGGTCCTCCTTAGAGTGAATAATTTTCGACGTTAGGATTTTATCTGGTTGGTCCACATGGTGTTGCTGTTTCTTTCTGTCCAGCCGTTGTAACCCCCACAGGCCCACGTAGTCCTCCCTGACCATACCCTCGTTGATAAGAAGGGCGATGAACTTCTCCGTTTCTCCTATGTTTCGTCCTCCTCGTCTTCGAGGCTAAGGACCGTCTCTCTAAGAAACGTCGCCAGCTCCTCCAGGGACTGAAAGCGCGTCGACCGCATGGACACCACATGCTCGACACGGCCACTGAATTCGCCCTGTTCCACCCTAGCCTCAGCGCGCAACTGCACGACAAAAGCGCGGTTGGTCGGTAAAGAAGGAGGAGTTGATTTCACGCGTGCGATCTGCCTTATTGCTTGCAGTTCAGCAGTGTAAAGGTATCGGCGATTCAGGGACAGACGCAGATCCTTCAGATTTGCCTTCAGTTGATTCAGATTTGCCTTCACTTGATTCAGATCGTTTAATTTGACCGAGACGAGGGGAAGAATGGAACACAAACCCGAGGTGATCGCGTTCGGCCCATTTCGTTTGCTGCCGGTCCAGAAGCAACTGTGGAAGGACGAAGAGCGCATCGAGGTCCGGCCGATGCCCCTGGCGGTGCTGGCGTATCTGGCGCAGCACCCGGAGCGGGTGGTGTCGACCGAAGAACTGCGTCAAGCCGTCTGGGGCGGCACGTATGTGAGTCGGACGGTAGTCCCGGTGTGCATCCGGGAGCTGCGCCAGGCATTAAACGATGCGCTGACCACTCCTCACTATATCGAGACCATCGGCCGTCAGGGGTATCGCTTCATCGGCTACCGCTTTGGCCCCCCTCCCATTACTCCCCCACCAGTTGTCAGTCGTCAGTTATCAGTTTTTAGTACAGACAAGACAGGAGAAAAGATTCCCCAACTGGCAACTGACAACTGGCAACTGCCAACTCATTTCGTTGGACGCGAGCGGGAGTTGGCGCAGTTGCAGCAGTGGTTTGCCCACGCACAGCAGGGGCAGCGGCAATTGGTCTTCGTCAGTGGCGAACCAGGGGCTGGCAAAACGACCCTGGTGCGTCAATTCTTGGCACAACTCGCACGCACGTTCCCCATCTGGCTTGGGCATGGGCAATGTGTCGGGCAGTACGGGCCAGGAGAAGCCTACTTGCCCCTCCTCGAAGCCGTCGGGCGACTCAGCCGTGAGGTGGGAGTTGGACGGCTTAAGGCCGTACTCCTGCAGCACGCGCCGATGTGGCTGGCACAGTTACCATCTCTTACTGAGAGTGCTGAACGAGCGGAATTACAGCGGCAAGTCGCTGGAGCAACCCAGGAGCGCATGCTGCGGGAACTGTGTGAAGCGCTGGAGGTGTTGACTGTCCAGCAGTCGCTCGTGTTGTTCCTCGAAGATCTCCAGTGGAGTGATACGGCCACGCTGGCCTGGCTGACGGCAGTGACCCGACGACTGGAGTCGGCGCGCCTATTCGTGATCGGTACGTACCGACCGACAGAGGTCGTCGTGCAGAACCATCCCCTCCGTGGATTGGTGCAAGAGGGACGAGCGCACCAGCTGGCAAGAGAAGTGCGGCTTGAACCCTTAACCGTGGCTGAGGTCACCGAGTACGTCCACCACCGGTTGGCGCACAGCCCGGTCGATGCTGAACTTGGTCCCTACTTGTACCAGCACACGGAAGGCAATCCGCTGTTCGTGGTGGCAAGCCTGGAGGCCCTTATCCAGCAAGGAGTGGTGGGCCAGATAGGCGACCAGTGGGAAGTGCACGGGGATCTGGCTACCCTTGCCGCAACGATGCCTGAAGATTTGCAGCACCTGATCACCAAACAGCTTGAGGCCTTGGACGCCGAAGACCGGCAGATACTCGGGGTGGCCAGTGTCAGTGGAGAGACCTTCTCGGCGGCTGAGGTAGCGGCGGGTTGGCAACAGGAGCTGGCAGCCGTTGAGGCTCGATGCGAACAGTTAGCCCAGCGCGAGCAGTTCATCGCGGAGGCGGGGGTGGCGGAGTGGCCCGATGGAACCTTCACCCCACGGTATCATTTTCGCCACGCGCTTTATCAGCAAGGGGTGTATACACACCTCGGCAGCGGACAAAAAGGTCGGCTGCATCGATCCATTGGCGAGCGGAAAGAGGCAGGGTATGGAGAACGTGTCGGAGAAATTGCGGGTGAGCTGGCGCTGCATTTCGAGCAGGGCCGGGACTACGGGCGTGCGGTGCGCTATCGACAGATCGCTGCCGAGCGAGCATTACGCCGCAGTGGACAGCGCGAAACTCTCATGCACTGCGACAAAGGGCTCGCCCTGCTGTCACACCTCCCGGCCACACCGGACCGCGCACGGCAAGAACTCCTGCTGCGGCTGCCACTGATATCGGCGCAGTATACTCTATACGGCTTCGCGTCGGAAGAGTTGGGACAGAACCTCGAGCGCGCGCAGATACTCTGCCAGGAGTTAGACGAGACGGCGGATTTGATCCCAATTCTGATTGGCATAGGCCGTCTTCATCTGTGGCGAGCCGATCGAACGGCGGCCGATACACTGGCGGAACAAGCACGCCGCCTCCTCGCGCATGTCGACGACCCGGCTCTAGCCCTCCAGCTCCATATCAACTTAGGGTCGATCGAATTCCATCGCGGGGCGCTTCGTCGCGCACACGAGGATTACGAGCGGGCTGTGAGCCTCTTCAACCCTGAGCAGCACGACTCGCTGTTTCTCTCTTTCAGCGGCGACCCTCTGAGCGTTGCTCTCATCCAATCCAGTTGGAGTGCGTGGCTGTCCGGCTGGCCAGACCAAGCGCGGACAAGGGTAGAGAAGGGGCTCGCACGGGCGGAGGCGGTCTCGCTTCCCTTTACTTTGGTCCACACTCTTATCTTCGCGGCGGTGGCGAAACTGTTCCTGCGGGAGCCCGACGAGGCCGGGCGGCTCGCCCACCGCAGTGTCACCGTAGCGCGCGAGCAGGGCTTCTCGCTGTACCTAGCGCTAGGGGCCGTCGTACAGCACTGTGCCGCGCTGCAACGTGGCGAGGTACAGGCGGGGTCGACGACAATGAAGGAGGCGCTCTCCGCCTATCGCGCCACCGGTGCGCAGCTCTTTCTGACGTTCCTTCTCGCGTGTCTTGCCGAGGGACACGTGCAGGTGGGGAGCATACAGGATGGCTTACAAGTTGTGACAGAGGCGCTGCAGCTAACCGAGACGGGTCTCGCCAACTTCTGGGAAGCGGAGCTGTATCGGCTCAAAGGCGAGCTGACGCTCGCCCAGTCTAGTGTCCAGAGTCTAGGGTCTAGGTCAAAACAAGTCCAAGGTCCAAAGTTCAAGGTCCAAAGTCTAAAGTAGCCCGAACCCCCAACCCCTGCCCCCAATCCCCATAGAGGTGGAGGCCGAAGCGTGCTTTCAGAAGGCCATCGAGATTGCGCGCACAGGGGGCGAAATCGTTGGAGTTGCGGGCGGCGATGAGCCTGGCGCGACTGTGGCAGCAACAAGGCAAGCACCACGAAGCACGTCACACGTTGTCGGAGATTTATGGCTGGTTCACGGAAGGGTTTGATACGAAAGATCTGCAAGAAGCCAAGGCGTTGTTGGAAGAGTTCACCTGAAGTACGGGT
>CAVTCR010000069.1:0-35237 GCA_963733195.1 uncultured delta proteobacterium | reverse complement strand
CACCGAAGGGTTTGATACAAAAGATTTGCAGGAGGCGAAAGCGTTGATTTGAGGAATTGAGTATCATTGAATCATCGGGTGATCGGGGTCATTGAGGACAATCCTGCAATCCGCCTCAATGGTACAATGGGGTTCAATGGCTCAATATGTTTCAATGAACTCAATTGACAGAAGGAGCACACAAGAGACGAAAGCGGTGTACTATAGTAAGGAGAAGAAGAAAGGCAATGAAACTGAAAATCACTCATCCATCCTGCTGAAGGAGAGGAGGCTTTTCGGCCGAATTGCCAGCCTTGCCAGGCTGCGTCTCAGAAGGAAGAAACACGATCGAAGGGAGGACGGCTCGACTAATGTTCACTGAGAGCGACGGAGGGTTAGGCTTGAGGTTGCGGCTAGCCGTAGTCCCTCCTCAGATACTGAGGCTCAGATCGTAGAGATCGAGGTATGATACTCGATACTCCGGCAAACGCCTGTGCCGAATACTCCGAAGAGCACAGCTAGAATATCTGCAGCGGATTTCGCGGGAGCCATCATATTTTGACGCACAAGCAAATAATCCAGTGATTCTCACTGCTACCTCTGTTCACAAGTACGACCGTCGCCACATGTCGGTAGCGAGTTCGTTGAGCAGCTCTCCCCGTCGGATTTTCTCTGTTGCTCCCCTCTCTCCTTGCCCCAGTTGCTACAGCTGCTCCTTCGCTCGTAAATCCTCTACCAATGTCTTCCCTGTCAACCAGAAAAACCACGCTGCCAAGAGATTCATAGCGACTGCGACGAAAAGTAACGAATAGCGAATAGCGTCCGGCGTGCCGATCCAGTCGTTGAGAATACCGATGACTTGCGGACCCGCACCTAAGCCGATGATGGTGAGAATGAAAATGAATACGGCGGACGCTGTGGCGCGCATAGCCGGAGGCACGAGGTCTTGCACGATCGATGTCGCTGGGCCAAACCAGAGCGTCGCGCCGATTGTGGCCGGTAGGAAACTTAAGAGTGCTAACCGGTGGTCTTCGAGCATTACACTCGCGACATTGAACGGAATGGACAGCAGGGCGCCGCTCATGCTGACGTACGCGCGCGCCCGAGGGTGCGTGCGACCCCAACGATCGGCAATCACGCCGCCAGAAAATGAACCGATGATTCCACCAAGGGCCGTAATCCACGACATCCACAACCCAAGTTGGCCCGGGGTCATATGGTGAATGCGGACAAAGAACGCCGGTATCCACGCTGCTAGACCATACCCGGCAAACGCGATGCATGCGGCGGCAAGGCTGATGCGACGTCCACTCGGTAACTGCGAGAGAAACTGCCACACTTCTCTTAAGGTGTACTGGCGGACGCTCAGAGGCCGCTGTTCGCTGGCGCCGCGTACTGGCTCACGCACAGTGAATCTCACAAGTAGCGCGACGAGCACGCCAGGAAGGCCGACCACGAAGAACGCCATGCGCCAGCCGAAGGCGTCATTGATCCACCCGCCCAGCCAGTACCCTAACCCGGAGCCGACCGGGACGCCACAGGCATAGAGCGCCAGTACGGTGGCACGTTTCCCTGGAGGAAAATAATCCGAGAGTAGCGAGTGCGCTGGCGGTGTCGCGCCGGCTTCGCCGATACCAACGCCGATACGCGCTAGCGCCAGGCCGGTAAACCCTTGCGCCAAGCCGCACGCTACCGTCATGATGCTCCAGGTTGCGGTGCTGATCGCTATCAAGCTGCGTCGCACCCAACGGTCGGCCAGTCGTGCAAGGGGTAATCCAGCAAAGGTGTAAAACACGGCAAAGGCAAAGCCGGTCAGAAATCCCATCGCGGTGTCGGAGACCTTGAGATCTTCTTTGATTGGCTGCAGGAGAATCGCCAATAACTGCCGATCGAGGAAGTTGAACAGATACATGACAAACAGGACACCTAAGACATAGTAGGCGTAGGGTCCGCCGACCTCGGGAGCAGGTTCAGGAACAACAAGAGCAGGAGAGCGGTGGGGTTCATGGTGCGTTTCCACAGTTTGCATCTGTTGTCCCCTTTATATGTTCGGGCGGAAGAGACTTATAAGCGCTTTTTTGCCTCAAGGTCCTCGACCAGGGATTGTGCCGCGAGCCAGAAGAACACAACGGAAATCACGTTCATTATTATGGCGGCACCAAGCAGTGAGTAGCGAATCGCATCCGGCGTACCGATCAGGTCATTCAGGATGCCGACGGTCTGCGGGCCCGCGCCCATGCCGATAATCGTCGTGATAAAGAGGAATACGGCGGAGGCCATTGCTCGCATGGTAGGGGGAACAAGATCTTGCGCGGTGGCGAACGCTGGACCGATCCAGATGGTGCTACAGACACTGGCGGGAAGATACATTAATAGCGCCCATTGTGTGTTTTCCAGTAACAGCGAGGCGCTGATAGTAGGGATGGAAAGCGCCACGCCGATGACTCCCATATACATGCGCGCCCGTGGCTGACGTCGCACCCAACGATCCGCAAGCCATCCGCCGAAAAACGTTCCACCACCGCCGCCGAGGGCAGTGATCCACGACAGCCAGCCGCCGAGTTCTCCTGGCGTCATATGGTGAATACGCACGAAGAACGCGGGAATCCAGGCGCCAAGTCCGTAAGCCACAAACGCATGGAACCCGGCGGCAAGGGCAAGACGGCGTCCAGTCGGTATCGACGCAAAGAAACGCCACGTCTCGGTAAGGGAATACGCCTGTGTAGTGGTAACGTTGTGTTCGCTCATGCCTCGGAGCGGTTCACGCACAGTGAAGCGCACGAGCAGCGCCATGAGAAGGCCGGGGAGGCCGACGACGAAGAAGGCCATACGCCAGCCATAGGCGTCGTTGATCCACCCGCCGAGCCAGAAGCCTAAGCCGACACCGACATAGATACCACTCGCATAGATAGCCAGAACGGTGGCGCGTTTCTCCGGCGGAAAGTAATCAGAAAGCAGCGAATGCGCTGGTGGCGAGGCCCCAGCCTCTCCAATACCCACACCGATGCGCGCAAGAGCGAGGTCGGTAAAATTACGAGCAAAACCGGACAACGCGGTCATTATGCTCCAGGTCGCCAGGCTGATGGCGATCAAACTGCGTCGTACCCAGCGATCCGCGATGCGCGCCAGCGGCAACCCCGCGAACGTATAGAACACGGCGAAGGCAAAGCCGGTCAGGAATCCCAATGCGGTATCAGAGATCTTGAGATCTTGCTTGATCGGTTCGAGTAGGATCGCCAGAATCTGACGGTCGATGAAATTAAAAATATAGACAACGAACAGCACTGCCAGGACGTAGTAGGCATACGGCCCGCCGACAGCAGGAGCGAGCTGAGGCGGCGGTGAATCCAAGGTCGGTTGCTGCTGTTCAAGGTCCTGTCGTGAAGGTCGTGACACTGGTGACATGGCGTTCCCCTCGCCAAGAGAGCGGCTCCCTTCTCGCTGAGCGTGAGTGCTTTGTCAAGGAAGCTGCCGCTTAGAATTAAGAGTATTGTGCGATGCCGGTGCGACACTGATACCCGACTACAGAAACACTAAGAATCGGCGAGTGATTTGCCTGCACTCCTTCATGGATTGGTGCCGGGCCGTCCCATTGCTTCATTGCAAACGTTGAGACAATGATGCACGCTCACAGTTGCTCAGTGCGTTAATTCGGTGCGCAATCCGGAAGGAAAACGGAGGAGCAATGAGTCTTTACAACTCTACGTTGCTGTATTCGTGTGCAGCAGGGGGTGCGATGCCTGGCCCACGTCGACGGCCAAGGAAAAGAGGTGGGCACAGACCACTCACCGTCGATATTCACTGCCACATCGCCACGCCCGACTGCCAACCGCTGGTGCGCGACATTTTTACGCCCGACAAAGAGCCGTTCACGCGCTTCTCCACGCCAGAGACCCAGGACATCAACCAGCGGATGTTTGCCAGTGTCGCACCCAAGCTCACCTCACCAGAAGAACGCCTCAAAGATATGGATGCGATGGGCATCGATATCCAGGTCATTTCACCGTCTCCAACCCAATACTACTACTGGACTGACGGTGAGTTAGGTATGCAATTGGCACAAATGCAGAACAACCGCGTAGCAGAGATTGTCCAGACACATCCCACCCGCTTTGCCGGGATGGGGACGGTGCCGTTGCAGGACATCGATCGTGCGGTGCAGGAGCTAGAGCGCATCACGCGGGAGCTCAGCCTGCGGGCTGTCGAGGTGTCCAGTAACGTCAACGGGGTAGACTACGATGATCCCCGTTTTGCGCCGTTTTTTGCTAAGGCAGAGGAACTTGGAGTGTTGATCTTCATGCATCCCATCGGTTTTACTGATGGTGGACGTTTAAGTGCATATTACCTCACTAACACGATCGGTCAGCCGTTGGAGTCGACTGTTGCGGTCTCGCGCATGATCTTCGGCGGCGTGTTAGAGCGCCACCCACGGCTAAAATTCTGTGTTGCGCATGGTGGCGGCTATCTGCCGTACTATGCTGGGCGCATGGATCATGCGTTTACAGTGCGGCCCGAGTGTCAACGTGCCATTTCACGTCCGCCAAGCTCGTATTTACGCCAACTCTACTACGACACTGTGATCTACACCGGAACAACGCTCGCGGCACTGGTTGCAACGGTTGGGAGTGACCGCGTCTTGCTTGGCACCGACTATCCGTTCGATATGGGAGAAGGCGACCCCGTCGGCCTGATCGCTCGCACACGCGGAATTACACGAGCGGCCAAAGAGCAAGTGTGGGGTGCAAATGCCGCGCGGCTGTTGGGGCTGCAGTAAAAGAACCGTACCACAGGGAGGAGCAAGGAGGGGACACAAATGTGGACGACACAGCACTGAACGTGCCCTTCGTTGGCATACGTCCCCTTAAGTTGCTCTCGTCAGTTCTAAAGATAGAAGAATCCCCCTTAGCGCAGCGCGCGGAAGAAAGCCCGGACGTCGTCCACCAATCGTTCGGGTTCTTCCATTGGCGCGAAATGGCCACCCTGTGGCATTACTGTCCAGCGCTGCAGATTGTAGTAGCGCTCGGCCCAGCGGCGAGGCATCAAGACCACATCTCCAGGAAACACCGCTACCGCGGTCGGCGCTTCCACTACTGGCTGTCGCTGATGCACGGGCTGCCAAGGATGCACCCGGCGTTCATAATACGAACGGAACGAGGTGCCGATTGTCCCTGTCACCCAATAGAGCGTCATCGTGGTCAGCAGTTCGTCCTTGCTAAAGCGGCGTTCAACATCGCCGCTACAGTCACTCCACGAGCGGCGTTTCTCCAGAATCCAGGCGCACAATCCCGCTGGCGAGTCGGTCAGCCCATACGCCGCCGTTTGCGGTCTGGTCCCCTGCATGGCGGCATACCCACGCCCTTCGGCAAAAAAGCGCTGTGTGCTGACAAACTTATGTTTCTCGTCGGCGTCATAGTCGGATTCAGGCGGCAACTCCATCGTCAGCGGGATGGCGAGGTTCAAATGCACCCCTATCAGATAGTTAGCATACGCATGTCCAAGATCGGTGCTGACCAACGCTCCGATGTCTCCACCCTGAGCGGCAAATCGTTTATAACCCAAGACCTCGCGCATCAGGACTACCCATCGGTCAGACACTTCGCGGATCGCGATCCCCGTCTTGGTTAACGGCGTGGAAAAGCCAAAGCCTGGAAGCGAGGGCACGACCACATCAAACGCGTCATGGGGATCACCACCGAATGCAGCGGGGTCAGTCAACGGTCGAATCACTTTGTGAAAATCCCAAAACGTCCATGGCCAGCCATGCGTCAAGATTAGCGGCATAGGATTGGGACCGCGTCCGGGTTCGTGAATGAAATGGATTGGTTGTCCGTCAATGGTCACCTGATAGTGGCGAAAGGCGTTCATCTCCCGCTCATGCTGACGCCAGTCATACTGCGTTTGCCAATAGGCCACCAGTTCTTTAAGGTAGGCGAGGTTCGTTCCGTACTGCCAACTTTCATTGTCCAATTCTTCAGGCCAACGGGTGCGCGTCAGACGCTCGTGCAGGTCCGTCAGTGTCGCATCAGACACGGAGATCACAAATGGTTCTTTGTTCATAAGTTGTCCTTTTTTCGTCCAAGGTCATGTCCCTGATCTCCTGCACTGAACTAGTTTCGCCCGAGATATACCCCCGGTCGTCCGTGCCAGTATATACCCTGCAGCTCGCCTCACAATCAAACGAGGATGTTCCGCTCGGCTTCTCGCCTCAGCCCGGCACGTGCACGGCCTCAGTTTGCTGTGCTACGCTCTGTTCGCCTCATTACGAGACGCTATGAAGGATCGTCAATGAAACACAAACTACACAACCTAGACAACATCACCGCTTTGACACTGGAGTATTACAACCAGTACGCCGAAGACTTTCGCGCAGGAACCCGTCATCACGACGTTAGCCAGAACATCGCGGCGCTTTTACGGCACATCAACGCTGAGCCGCCGTTCAGCATTCTCGATTTTGGTTGCGGACCGGGACGTGACCTTAAAGTGTTCGCTGGCCTTGGTCACATTGCCATCGGGTTGGATGGCGCCGCACGTTTCGTTGCGATGGCCCAAGCCGACACGGGGTGTGAGGTCTGGCACCAGGATTTCCTCGCGCTTGATCTGCCGGACAATCGCTTTGATGGGGTCTTCGCCAATGCCTCGCTGTTTCACGTCCCGAGCAGCGAGTTACCACGGGTGTTACAACAGTTGCATGCTACGCTGAAGCCCGGCGGCGTCGTGTTCAGCTCGAACCCACGCGGTGAGAATGACGAGGGTTGGAGCTTCGGGCGGTACGGTGCGTACCATGATCTTGCAACGTGGCGCCGTCACATGGCGAACGCGCACTTCAGAGAGCTGGAGCACTATTACCGGCCCGCTGGATTACCGCGCGAACAACAGCCGTGGCTCGCCAGCGTGTGGCGAAGAGCGTAGCCTGGCAGACACACCCTCAGCAGTCACGCAGTGTTTAATACGGCTCACGCCGGCACGGAGCGCGCGCTTGGGAGGGAGGATACGTTCCTGTACAGAGATGCTTCTGTGAACACCGGAGTCACCTATGTCCGCTACAGAGTCTTGGCACGTTCCACGACCGGAGCCATCCGCTCAATCCAGGCGGCGGCCTGGCCATCGGCCATCTCGCTACCGATCTGTTGAGTAAAGAGCACGACCCTGGTCACTCCGGTGTCCTGTAGGGCCTTCAACGCATCACGCGAGAGGTCACCATTTTGCGGGTCGACAAACGGACTAAACTGGAGGGTATCTGGGTTGCGGCCTGCCTCGTGTCAGGCGCACCATCCGATATTCGTAAAGGTGGGAATCTCCCACTTGAATACATTTCCTACCACGATTACAATCGAGCAAGAAATGAGGGTTTTATATGCCAGGGAAGACGAAAAAAGCAGTCGGATTGGCACAGAAGCGAGCCACATTTTCGGCCAAATCACTCAAGGTTGCTGACGCGAAAGGACGTGTTTTGCTCGGGCCGAATGTCGCCAATCAGTCAGTGCAAGTAGAAGAGAGCGGTGAGGGCGAGTGGACTATTCGGCTTGTCGAACCAGTTCCTATTAAGGAAGCGTGGCTCTTCAAAAACCCGGAGGCTTTGAAGCGTGTTCAAAATGGTTTTCTGCAGGCCCAGAATCGCCAGTTCACGGCAGACCCGCGGAAAGGTCAGCGCTACTCCTGGCTAGACGACGTGGACGAAGAGAATGTTTAAGACGGTTTGGACTCCTGAGGCAGCTCGGAATTTCCGAGAACTGGAGGAAGCTGCCTTAGCAGCCAGAGCAAATCGTCGGACAAAGAAGCAGACCAAATCATCGAAAGCCGAGGGGCTCTTTAAGCAGGTACATGAGACCATCATGAAGCTGGAACAGAACCCTCGTCATCCGGGACTGAACACCCACGCATACAACGGCATCCCGAATCCCTACGACAAAAACCAGAAAGTCTTCGAAGCTTACGCTCAAAACAAGACTCCTGGCGCCTATCGCATCTTTTGGTGCTATGGGCCAGAGAAGCAACAGATCACTATCCTTGCGATTACACCTCATCCGTAAGAGGGTGCAATTAGAATCGGCAAGGTTCCGTGGCTAAGGACCGATCATTGCAGTGAAACTCTTTGTTTACGGCAGGGGATTTTCCAGTGAATAACACCGACAGTGAAAGAGAGAGAAAAATCAAAGTCATCGAACAGTATTTCAAGTGTGTCGTGGATGGAAACTTGAAGGCTCTCCCCGTTACAGACGACTATGGATCAGAAAGTCCTCAGTCAGGGATAATGAAGGGAGAAAAAGCTATTGCCTATCTCGGTATGATAGGGGCAGAAATGAGTGACATTCGCGTGGTTCAACATATTGTTGACGGAGACTTCGTGGCCACCCATTTTGAGGAGATCACGACCAAAGGCATACTCCCAATTGTGGGTCTTTTCGAGTTGAGAGGCGATAAAGTCTGTTTTGTTCGCGTGTTTTTCGATAGCGCTCATCCAGCTGCCTAGAACTCATCCCTAAACCCCCTCCAGCCCGAAAACCGGGCTTCCCGCTTTCGCGGGAATGACGAAAAATCGGACATCAGTACGTCATGCCCGCGCAGCCTGTCCCAGGTTCTCCAGGGACTTGCCCCAAGTTCTACTGGGACCTGTCCCAGGTTCTACCGGGAGTGGGCATCCAGAAAAGGGGGTTAGGGATGGCTTGTAAACATTCCTTCAAGGGGGACGTCGTTAGTATATTCACAGTGTGTTCTATATTCGAGGAAAGCCCTCACCCTCTGGACGAGAAGGCCGTGGGCCGTAGGATGCAACTGTTGACCTTCGCCACCAGAGAGCCGTTCTGCTCCGACGCCGCCCGTGCCTGCTGCCAAGCCGGGTCCGCCTGGAACGCTGCCCAGCTCTTTTCCCGCTCTCCCAGATTGGGGTAACCTAGCATGTACACCAGGCGGTTGCTGGTGCCGAACACTTCGGTCCAGTAGCCGATACTGGTGATTCCGTGCTTCTCAAAGAGCCCCAAGGTATGGTTGGCAAACCGGTTGTGAAGGTCGGGAAGCTTCCCCGGCATCGCATCGTAGATGCGCCACTCCTGGACGTTCGTCTTGAGCTGAGGTTCGGGCGAGTAAGGAGTTCGTTGCAGCATCGTATTGTGGATTCTGGCGACAATGGCCCCTTCCTTCTCCGTCTCCGTTGCTACCTGTTGCTTCCAGGCCGCATCCGCCGCGAAAGCAGCCACCTTCTTCTGCCGGTCCTCCATGTCCTCGTACATCCACATGTAAGAGACCTGGAAGGCAGTGCCGATCTCTTCGGTCCAGAAGCCGAGCACTCCAAGGCCATGCTTCTGAAATAAGCCAGCGGCGACTTTGAGATGCGTATGCAGTGCCGGGAACTTGCCCGGCATCGCTTCGTATGTTCGCCATTCATAGATCATAGGGATCCCTCCTTTAGCGTGTGAAATGCAATTTGAGCCCTGGGCGGGGCCAGTCCATCGCGCCCAACTTGCCACTGGCGGTAAGTGTTACATAGGCGGTCTTGAGATCCGGTCCGCCAAAACAGACGTTCGTTGTCAACGGATCGCCCGTCGGAATAAACTCGACCGAAGCGCCATCCGGGGAAATGACGGTAATCCCGCCGTTGATCAACGTCGCCACACAGACATTCCCGGCGCTATCGACCGCCATCGAATCCAGCAGTTGATACCCCGGCAGCCCGGCGAGGAGTTTGCCACCACCCGGACCAGCTAATAGGGGAATCTCTCCACCGCCTCCCGCTTTCAATGTCCCAGGCGCGGCAATCTCCCACTGCCACACCCGCCCCTCGAAGGTCTGGGCGGCATACAGGTGCGTATCCCCTGGTGCCAACCCGATGCCATTGGGGCCATCGATGGGAGCTACCACTTCCTTAATCAGCGAGCCATCGGTCTTGGCATAATACAGCGCCGTGCGATCCTTCTGTCGCTCTTGGATCTTGCCAAAGTCCGAGAACCAAAACCCTCCCGTGGCATCAAACACCAGGTCATTGGGACCACGTAAGCGATGGCCATTACATTCTGTGTAGAGTACCTCGACTTTGCCACTGTCGAGGTCGACCCGTTGAATACACCCGCCGGTATAGCCGTCGGGCAGCCCCTCCGTCGGATGCCCATCGGCGGTCATTTTCAGCCCACCATTATTACAGATATAGACCTTGCCATCTGGTCCCACGGCGGCACCGTTCGGACCACCACCGGTTTCGGCTACCACTTCCTTCTTGCCATTTTGGAGCACCCGCGTCAGCGTCCCACGTGAGACCTCGACGACCAACACACTGCCATCATTCATAGCTACAGGGCCTTCAGGGAACTGCAGTCCCGAGGCGATTTCTCGTATCTGCGGCATCTATCGATCCTCCTTATTTTTTCTTATTGTTTGTGCTCGCTCTATCAGAATCTCACACAATAGGCGAGGTGGACGTCAACAGAACGGGACGGCAAGAACGTTGAGAACAGGTCGTTGTAGAGTTGAGGATTGTGCACGTTGGTTGTAGGTGACCAAGGCTATCGTCACGACGAGGCCGAAGACCGAGAGCGCGCGACAATCGTTGCGGACTTCGCCATATTCGTGAAGAAGGGCGTTTCGTCTCTGATCCTCTATGACGGCCTCCTACTCAGTTCTGTATGGGGACTTCCTGCCGCCCTCAACAGAAATAAGTGGTGCTTCCTAGAAACTGGGCGACAGTCTCCGGAACTTGTTCATGCGCATGGTCTTGCAGAAGAAAAGAGAGTGATTTCACACTCTGTGTGTACCATGTCGTATATCCGCCATCTGTGTCAACTTCTTCGGTGAACAGAGCAGACTTTCACCTACTTTATCTTGGTATAAACCGATAGAGCTGCGTATCGGAAGAAAGTTCGAGCATCATAGTTGTCCGCTCTTCGGTCTCCTCCTTCACTGTTCCCACCACAACCTGGAACGAACGCACCGCTTCCCAGTTGAGCTGATGGGCATACGTAGTGGGATATTTCTCCGTCGTTTTCTGGTAGCCTTGTGTTCTGTCCGTCAGATAATCTTGCTGTTCTGGCTTCCTGCGTAAGCGGTCCTGACTTGCGTGATCATACGCCATGTCACGGATCGTCTCGCCCTCAACATGGAGGGACCCTGTAAATTCCTCCCTATCCAGATCCGTAAAGTGAAAACGAGCGTCTTCTTCAACCCTGAACAGCAGATGGTAGTAGTCTGTACGAAACCTATCGACGATGAACTCTTCCCCTGTCTGCCGGTCAGTAATTGAATAAAGAGACCACGCATTCAAGCTCATTTTGGAATACGGGAACTTCTCCAAAACATAGACTTGCGATGGAGTGTGAAGATAGAGCGTACGTCCTTCCAACTGGTAATGGGTTACTTGCTCGTAGTGGACATCTTCAATCTCAAAGGAACAACCCATGAGAGTCGTATTTATTCTCGGCCCAATTGAAAACGTATTTCCTTCGATCCGATACTGCGAGCCCAGGGAATTGCATCCATCGGACCACCCAATCCCACCATTCGCCCCCAGCGTCACACCGCTATAGCGTTGTGGCACGAATGATGGACGCCCATCCTTATATTGCACCTCTTTGAATTCCCACTTGTATATGAGCTCGCTTACCACGGTAGCCCCCTCTTGAGCAGGTTGGTTCAACTGCTGGTTGTCTGCAGACAGCACCCGGGATGAAGAGAGTAAGGTAAGCATGAGGAGGGTAGCCCTCATGCAGGAGCCCTGTAAATATCGGTTAATTTGATTACCCTCGCAAAGTGAGAATGCGGGCAGTAGAGACATGCGTTTGCTGCTTGCCACTCAGTTTTGTGAGTGGTGGTTTCTTGGGGCCGCGTTTGTGTTTGGTGTACTTCTTCATGTCGAGCCGCTGAGCGATCGCCACGAGGGCAGTCGCAAACTCTGCCGTGCTCATCTGCCGAAAAATCTCCCACGATTCTGCTGCCACCGCGATCTCCATACCCGTGGCGACTTGCGCGACTTCCAAGGTCAAGTAATACATCGAGAGTTGTTCCTCGACGTACTCCGCTCCATGAGCCGCCCGCACCGCGCCTTTGACCAACGCCACGACATTGTACGCGACCAGGGCGACGCAAAAGCCAAACAACGCCGCCTTCGGATAGCCCAGCGTGTTCACCTCACACGCGAGATCCACCGTCAAATGCTGAAAGGCGGTTTCGATGGTCCAGCGGTCGGCGTACAAGGCGGAGATCTGTGCTGCGGGGGCATCCAGCACAGGCAGATTGGTGAGAATATGCAGCTCGGTTTCGCCGTGGCGGGTCGGAGTGAGCAACTGGACGGTGATCCGGCGGACGACGAGCGTCGCGCCTGTGTCAGGCTCAGTTAAACACACAGCTTGTTCGTAGAGCGCTTGCCCTCGCGCATCGTGTCCGACCCCACGGCGCGGGCCCTGGGGCTGTCCCACTCCGTTCGAGCCGTGTTGGCGAATCACAAAAAACGCGCCCCGCCGCGCCAGACCAAACAAAAACTCCAGCGTGCAAAAATTGCGATCGTCCACAATACAGTCCCGCTTCGCCACCATCGGGACCACTGCCGGGAGCAAGGTCCGCTCTTGCGCATAGGCGTCTTCACACGGCAGGACATCGGTAGCGACATCCCACTGCGGATCATAGAAGACTAAGGCATGCCCAGGGAGTGCGGCGGCCCGATAGCGGCGGAGGGCTTCTACACGACGCGCCACGTGACCGGCCGAATGAGTCCCGTCCAGCACGCGCACCCGATAACCAGGGAGTACGGGCGAACTCGGTGGAGGGCACCTGCTGCAAGTATGCGCCCAATTCTCGCAAGGCATACTCCACCCATCCTGCCACCGTTGGTAGTTCGAGATGTTTCAGTTTGTCGTACACCGCTTGCCGCGAGTCCGAGCCCTCGTCCAAATGCACCTTGTACCATGCCCCACACGGGCACATGCCGGAGATCGAGATCGGACATCAGCCCCACCACGGCGCGGGGCATCTGGGCCATGTTCGATCTACTTGCGATTTCCGCCACCTTCATCTTCAAAGCTCGCTCTAGCCCGGGCACTATGAGGAAGAGTACGCTCAAGGAAGTGCTCGGAGCGTTCGCCTGGAAGATCAAGAGCGTTTTGCTGACGCGACTACATTGTGGATATTCCAGTGGGAGCCTAACTCAGGAAAACCACGAAGTGATAAAGAGGGCTGTTTGATTTCTCTTGCAGACAACGTCCGAAGTTCCCTCATCCCCTCGCTTTCCTCATAGACAGAGGAGACTAGTCTCGGCGAGCCGAGATCGAACCTCCGGCGTATTTAACAGCACAGTTTGTTTTCATGGAGAGCATGTCCCTCCGTAACGATCCGCAGGTTTCTAAAGCACCCACCACACTTTGTCCGATCGACACACTCTCAGGTTGCCATCTTTTACACTATGATCATATTGCACCGGCAGAGGGGCCAGCTGAGCCTGCCCGCTCTTTGCCAGAGGATTGGGACTTTGCCATCGCGTCCTCCCTCTAGTTTCTCGGGGTTCCCTCTTACCGGCAGCGCGGGATCACTTCCTTGGCAAACAGCTCCATCGAGCGCTTGACTGTGGCGTGGTCTACCAATCCGCCTTGATTAAAGTAGCTGATAAACTCCTCCATCGGGAACTCCTGCCTGAGAGCCTGGATCCGCTCCACGCAGTAGTCCGGGTCGCCGAAGATTCCGACGCTTCGATCAATGCTCTCGAAGGAGACTTGCTTGATCCTCTCCCGCAGCTGTTGATACGCTTCGTAGGTCTTGAGTGGGGCATCAGTTAACGGCTTGATCAACTCGTCCGCCATGCTGAAGAAATGCATGAGGCTCGGCTCACACTCCTGGCGCGCCTGCGCTCGACTTTCCGCCACATGGACGGGAAACGCTAGCGCCACATCCTGCTTCGCCCCGGCTTTTAGAGTACTGCGATGCACCGCCAGATACTCCCGCAGCTTGTCCGGAGGGTTGATTAGTGGCGAGGCAAAGATCGGCAGGCCAAGTTGTCCGGCAATGGTGAAGGTCTCTGGGCTGTTGGCGGCGATGCGAATCGGGGGATAGGGCTTCTGAATCGGTTTGGGGGTCAGCGGCAATTCCTGCACGCGATAATATTTCCCTTGGTGGGACAGTCGCTCATTCGTCCATGCGCGCAGGATAACCTCTAGTGACTCCTCAAACCGTTCCCGACTCTCTTCCATTGGGACATTATAGCCGCCGTAATAGATTGGCGTGGCGCCTCTGCCCACCCCGAACTCCAGGCGTCCACCGCTGAGCACATCCAGCGTAGCGGCATCCTCGGCCATTTTCACCGGATTATGCAAGGGCAAGAGAGTGACGGCCGTGCCAAGGCGGATACGCTTTGTACGCTGCGCTGCAGCCGCCAGAATCATGAGCGGGGAGGCCAGACAAGAGAAACTCGGAATAAAGTGCAGCTCCCCGAGCCAGGCGGTATCAAAGCCCAGCTCATCTCCAAGTTCGATCTGGGCCAGAATGTCTTGGTAGCGTTGCCTCTCCGACTGCCAATCGGCCCGCGGGAGTTGATCAAAAAAACCGAAACGCATATGCCCCTCCTTGTCACAAGGTTTCACTAGAAGTGCAGCGAGCGGTCAAAATCCCGCACAAGGAATCGACCAATAGGAATGAACGTCAATTCCCACTCCTGCGGGTAGGGCGACGGTTGTCACTTTGTGTGTTGTTATAAGGGTTCTCTGGTAGCATGTGAGCTGCTTTCTGTGAGCCTCTAAAACTCTGAGACGCTCAGCTCCAGCCGAAACACAATAGAAATAGAGGAGGGATCAGCTCCCTCCTCGACAACCTTTTCACTCCTTGGCCCATGCCATCACCCCAATGCCACAACCAGGAATAGGCTCATAACTGAGCACCCGCGGCTTCAGGCGTGCTGGCATGGCCGCAGCCACTGCGAGCCACTCGCGCACCTCCTGCCCGCCATTGCCAGCTACTTGCTCTAGCTCCTCGGCCTTTTTGTATTTTGTTATCACCTCATCACCCTTGCCCGCGACCAGACAGTCCAGAAACCAACGGTCAAACTCAGCATTGACTCTTCCCGTTCCCGGCAAGCCTACCCAATGCGACAGCCCCCCGGTGCCAATCACCGCCACTCGTTTCTGCTCCGGCCACCGCTCTATCACTTCACGAACAAACGCTCCCACCTGCGTGCAGCGCTTGAGGCTCGGCATCGGCGGCGCAAAGGCATTGACGACAATGGGGACGATGGGAATGTCCCAGTTGGGCGTCAGATATGACAGCGGCACTACTTCTGCATGATCCAGGGGCAGCTCCGCCGATGAGGCAAAGTCCACTCCATTTTCTAGCCCTTCGCTCACCAGAAATCTGCCAAGCTCCCCGGCGATTCTGAGCTTGACCTTGGGGATCTTCAGCCACTCATTCACCGGTCCTTCGGCTTCCTCGCCCACGGCCACCAGGAAGGGGGGTAGGTTATCATAAAAACAGCGATCGAAGTGGTCCGAGGAAAAGATCACGATCGCATCCGGCCGGGCTTGCTCCAGCAGCGTGCGAGCCTGGGCAAAGCCAGCCTTCACAGAGGCGTATTGCTCTTCTTTAACCCCTTTCATCAGCGAAGGGTTCGCCAAGTTGGGTGCATGGGATGCCGCAATGCCGATCACTACGTCTGCCATAGTTTAGCCTCCGTTTCATTCTTCAAGCGCTCAATGTGCTCTCAGGATCCTACCCTCTCAGCACTACACGCAAGTGTTCTCGTTTGCCTCTTGACACATACTCATATCTTTCTGGCTTCGCAAGCGGCGCCATGCTCGTGCAGTTCCTTTGAAGCTATGGACAGAAAGGAATACTTCGTAATGTCATACATTCCGATTTAGTACTTCGCCCGCACCACCCTGACAGACCACTAGTCAAAAGAAGAGGTGTCCTTTAGAAAAGGAGAGATCGCAACTCGTATGTAAGGAGGGACCATGCCACAAACCGTACTCTTGAAGAACGCACGGTTGATTGACGGTATCGCTGATCAACCCCAAACTGGGATGTCGATTCTTGTCACTGGCGACCGCATCAGTCAGGTCGGACGCGGTGAGATTTCCACTTCCCCAGACGCACAGGTCATTGATATGGGAGGGAAGACCATCCTTCCTGGGTTGATTGATACGCATGTCCATTCCACGTTGATGGACCGGGAGAGTTTGCCGCTCTTTCTCGCGGCTGGCGTCACCAGCGCGCGTGATGTCGGGGCAAAATTGGAGAAAGCACAGGCGCTCAAAGCTGATCTAGCAAGCGGCGTGCAGCTCGGTCCTCGCCTATTCATTTATGGTCCTCTGCTTGATGGAGTGGAGCCGAGTTTCCCGCGTGGACCGTTAACGGAAATGCTCGAAAGCATTCCCTCGGTAGATGCGGTGCCGGAAAAGATCGGCCACCTACTCGCCGCTGGAGTTGATGGCGTCAAATTGTATTTCACCTTGCCGCCGGACACTGCCAAAGCAGTGATCGACTTCGTCGACAAACGCGTCCCGATTACCGGGCATCTGGGCTATACCCACTCACTGGACGTGATTAAAGCGGGAATCGATGGCTTGGAGCATGTGTGGATCTCACCGTACAACGACTTCTGCGCGCTCGACATGCAGTTTGGTCCGGGGAAGAAGGTCAGCTCCATGATGAACCGCCATTTCGCCCCGCTCACCTTCAAAGGGTGGGAAGAGGCGGACCTCCAGAGTCAAAAAGCGAAGACCTGGTTCGGCGCCATGGTGGAAAAGCAAGTGCACATGGGCACCACATTAGATCTGCTGTGGATTTCCAAATGTGGACAAGACGCCGCAATGCAAGACCCTGACCGCCGCTACATTCCTCCGATGGCGCTTGGCCGCCAGCGAGCACTGGCAGCGCACATCGGTGAACGACCAGATTGGGATATGTTTCCTGGGTTTGATCCGGCGATCGGCTCCAAAGCGTTGGAAAAACACCAAGAGGTTACGCGACTCTTGCATGAATCCGGCGGCTTAGTCGTCGGTGGTACCGATTGCGGCGGCATCCCCTATCCGCCTCCTGGCTATGCTTTGTGGCGTGAGATCGAGCTTATGGCTGAAGCGATTGGCACGATGGCGGCTTTCAAGGCTGTCACTTCGGTTGCCGCACGCTATCTCCGCAAACAGGACGATATTGGCAGTATTACTCCGGGTCGTTATGCGGACTTCTTGGTTGTAGATGGAGACCCCCTGCGCGACGTGCGAGAACTGCGGAAGATTACGACAGTTTACCGAGGCGGGAAGGCATATGATCCACAAACACTCTTGGCGGGATGTGCCAACACAGAGGGTTGGGAAGGCTCACTAAATCGAAACGCACGACATTGGTACACTCTACGAGGAGACCGGACAGTCGTGTTATTCTGAGCAACGCGAAGAATCTCTCCGAGAGACCCTTCGCTACGCTCAGGGTGACATTGCTAAGGAACTCGAATGACGGTCCCAAACTGCTCAAAGTGATTGTCGAACGCAAAAGCGTATGTAATACGCAAACGTTCTATTACCACCTTGCTTGTGCAGTCAGTGAAGCTCCAGTCCTTATCACTGTACTGCTCAAAAGTTGCCCAAGCCTGAGCAAAATCTTCTCCGCTTATCCGTTCGACTCTCGTCACACCACCGTGCAGCAAGAGGTTGCCCGCGGCGTTCGCCACCGTGTGATTTTCTCGCAGTTTGAGCAACGTAAAGAGTTCATCCAGGACAAAGTCCGTTGTCAGCAGCGGAGTCCGAGTGGTTTTCATCCACTGTACTGCGGCCATATGATCCGGGTCGCGGCGCACGAAGTACGCAAACCAGGCCCCCGTGTCAACAAAGATCGGCATCAGGGCTTTCCATAGAGGTCAGCATCATGGGCACGGTTACTTACCGCCGGACCAGTTTCCAGGGAGAGCGCCGCCACGGCGTCGAGCGCCGCCACAAGGCGGGTATGTTCCTCTCCGGAGAGACACTCTTCAGAGATCAGAGCCCCCCCCCGTCTGGAAGCCAAAAACTCGGCGAAATCGAGCACTTCCTCTTGCTCGTGGGCGGGCAACCTACCCCAGATATCTTGCAGTCGCTCTTCAGGACTTACGCTCATAATGTTTACCTCTTCCCGATGTTTTATAGCTCACTGCAAAGAGAAGGGGAACGTACATGTCCTGTGACAATGGCAGAAAAAGAATCCTTGGCTCGTCCCTCATGACTCAGTCACTCGATTACAGCATTCCGACATCCTTCACTCTTCATTCATTCATTCTTCATCATTCTTCATATTTTTAATTCATTCATTCTTAATTTATCTGAGCCCTGCTTTGCGTAACGCCGCAATATGGCGCTCTAACATCGCTGGGTCTTTGATCGGCACTCTCTCTTTGTGAACCTCTAGTGAAAACTTAGGATTGATCCGCAGGACTTCCGCCGCCTCGGCCTGGGCTTCCGCCTCTTTGCCTAACTCGCTGTAGACCGCTGCCAGCGTCAGATGGGCGCCCAGAATGTTGGGATAGCGGCTGATATAACGCTTCAAGGGAGCAATCGCCTCTTCAGGCCGTCCCGGCCATGTCATAGGCGGCGCCGACGCTGTCTAAGTGGTCGTCCACAACAAGAGGCTTGAGGCGCAGCGCCTGTGCGGCGGCCTCCAGGGCTTCCTCCGTCCTGCCCATACAGCTCAGCACCTCCGCCAGAGCCGCATAGCTCCAGCCACGGTAGGAGCAAGGGCCACGGCCCGCTCCATCTCGGCCAGGGCCTGGCTCATACTGCTGTTGCTAGAGATAGACCGGCCCAAGACTATGTGGTTCCAGTGGAGGGAGTCATTGAGGGCGAGGGCCCGTTGCCCCGCCGCCACTGCCGGCTCCAACGTCTGGGCATCCGGACTCTGTTGAGCGAGCCCACTGCTCCAAGTAGCTGATAGCCAGATTAAGGTGGGCATAGCAGAAAATTGGGGCTCCGGCTGATGACTTCCTTCTGCGTGGCGATCGCCTCGGCATAGCGCCCGGTCATGCTGTAGGCCGCGCCCAATTCGAATAAGTACCAGGGCGGATAGCGGGGGTTGAGCCGCATCGCCTGCTCCACCGACCTGCAGGGCTTCTTCTGGCCTGCCCGCGAAGTTCAGCACCTGCGCCTGCCAGGCATAGCTGTCGGCATTGTTGGGATCGAGAGCGATGGCCCGTTCGCCCTCGGCGATGGCTTGGTCATACTGCTGTTTCTGGGCATAGACGATGCTCAAGAGCGAATGGGCTGTCGGCAGGGAGTCATTCAGGGCAGGGTGAGCGTCTCGTTTGTAGATCACTAAGTGTTAATTTCGGCTCCAAAAAGCGTCCCACGGCCCGGGCTCGCTTACAAACAAAGCCCGGAGACGACACACCGCCTCGGCTCCGTCTTCTCCCCACCGCATGCCCGCTCCCTTGAGCCGTTGCCCTACGACCCGCTTGCACGCCGACTCCACCGGCCCGCTCCCAATCTGCCACCCCTTGGCGCGATAGGTGGGATAATCCATGCGCGGGAGATGATTCGTGAAGTAGCGCACCGTAGCCTGATAACACTCACGAGCAGTGGTGGAGCGGCCGCGGAGGTCCAACCCCTGTACCGTCGCCAACACCGCCGCGCCCCCTTCATGCTTGAGCTGGTGACACCATTGCTGGCCTAACGCCTCTCCGGCGTTGGCATCCGCCCCGTGCCAGGCTTTGGCCAAGTCACTGAGGTACTCCGCGGCGTGGTAGAAATCGAGAATGACCACCTCAACGCGCGGAAAGTGCGTGCGCACGCAGTCTTCCAGCCCATTGCCCCCATCGGACAGCGCAATCCACCGCTCCGCCCGCTCGATCCCCACCGCCACGCCCTGCTGGCGGATGGCCGCGCCCACCACCGCCATCCGCTCCAGGCTAGCCACATACCGGGCTTGCCACGTTGGCTCCGGCCCCACCGCCGGACTCGCCCAGCGTGCCCGGTCCGCCGGCACCGGATTGTACAGCACCGCCACATTGGCCATGCGACTCTCCACTTTTGCTCCGTCGCGCCCTTGTTGCGGGACCCCGGTGGCATCCACCGCCACATACGCCACCGTCTTCCCCTCCGCATCCCGGTGCCACGCCCACTCCTGCCCGGGCTCTTCACTTTGCCCCACCGTCTGCGCCGCCGCGAGGCGCTGCCCCGCCGCTTCCGTCGTGCGCTCCACCGTCGATTCGGCCAGCTGCAGCCCTGCTAGCTTGGGTAACACCTTCGCACTGGCCTCCGCAAAACTGCCCTGCACTCCGGCGATACAGGCTACTTCTTCCACCCCCGGACTTAACGCCGTCGCTGTCACTCCCAACACCGCGTCCCAGGGACAGACGCCCTGCCCACACGAAGCACAGTGGTAATAAGGCCGCGCCAGACGCACCGCCCCGAGCAAACTCACGATCGTCTTGCCGCGGTAGCCTACGCAGCGCGCGGGCTCCGCGCAGACCGGACAGGCTGTACTCGTCCCCTGGTACCCTTTTTTTTCCGTTCCTGTAACACGCTTTCCACCACCTGCGCCCCCAACCGATGCACGTGGTCGCGCACCTCAAACTCCGTCCTCCCCAACAATTGGCGATCTTCCTTACTGGCCATCAACCGCGCCAACTGTAGGGCTTCGCGCTCAAACGCCACCTTCAGCCGCTGGAAGACGACTTGCGCTTCCGCCTCTTGCTCGGGTGTCAGGTGTAAGTCAGTCATGACAGTGCCTCCTGCTTATAACGAGAGTGTTGAGTTGCTCACTCCTCAGTCGCTATTTTTACGCATTTCCCACCTACTTTCGAGACGCTTACCCATTCAGGGCAAGAGCCTGTTGCGCGAGCGCCAACGCACGCTCCATGGTCTGGGGGTCCGCGCTCCAGCGAAAGGCCCACTCTTGCCAGTAGGTCGCAACCCAGCGACACGTACGCCTCCGCATACTGTGGGTCCAGTTCAATGGCCTTCTCATACAGCTGCCGCGCCTGAGCATTGGCCTCTTTCGTGAAGCGGTAATGATACTCCAGCCCGCGCAAGAAGGCATCGTAGGCCTCCAGGTTGTCGGTGTGTTTGCGCACGACGTACCCTTGCTCCTGCAACGTGAGCTGCAGCTTCAGCGTGGTCACGATCTTCTGCACGATCTCATCTTGGAGCGCGAAGAGGTCTTGCAGCGGACGGTCGTAGCGCTGCGACCACAGGTGCCCGCCGGTCGTGGTATCAATTAACTGGGTCACGATCCGGATGTGCTCCCCCGCCTTCTGCGACGCTGCCTTCCAGGACGTACCGTACGCCCAGTTCTTTCCCCACGGCTTGGATATTCACCGCTTTCCCCTGGTACGTGAAGGCCGTGTTGCGGGCGATGACGAAGAGGCTGGAGATGCGGGAGAGGTCAGAGGTGAGCACTTCGGTGATCCCGTTGCTGAAGTAGTCCTGCTCGGGATCTTTGCTCATGTTGTCGAAGGGCAGGACGACGATGGAGGGCTTGTCGGGGAGGGGAAGGCGCCTGGGTGCGGAGTGGCGATTGGGTGCGGGGGGAAGGAGCAAGGAAGTAGCGGACTGTGACAAGGACACCCGCGATGAGCAACAGGCCAGCCATGACCCATGTCAGTGTCGGACGTATCTCGATGCGAGAGTTTGAGCCGTTGGACTCGAAAGCGCTCGCGGAACCCTGTAGGTCCCTCTGGTAACAGTGCATACACGAGGAAACGCTGCGGAATGTTCTTCAGCTTTGGTCGTCCCAACGAGACGACCGTGCCCAAGGCCATCTTCTGGACCACATCCCGATAGACCATGTCGGAAATGCACACGGTATCGGGCTCGGCGAGGCTTGTAGCCGGGAGGCGATGTTCACCCCATCCCCAAACACGTCGCCATCGCGCTGGACGATGTCGCCCGAGTGGATGCCGATGCGCACGTGAATCTGTTCGTCTTGCGCTCGTTCAGCGTTGTGCGCTTTGAACTGGGCTTGGATTTGTTGCGCGCACTGCACGGCATGTACGACCGAAGGAAAGTCTACCAGAAAGGCATCGCCCATGGTTTTGATGACCACGCCATGATGCGCAGCTACTGCTTGCTGAATAATGCGATTGTGGACATCGAGCAGCCGCAACATGCGAGCTTCGTCGACACCCATCTGGCGGCTAAAGCCGACGATGTCGGTGAACATGATCGCCGCCAGTCGCCGATTTTCCGTAGGTGCCGCGCTGCTGGAGTCATCTCCCATACTCATAGCGAAGCTCAGGCTGGTTTTATTCCCCTATCTCGGTCTCCGCCCACGGATACGCTTCTTCAAAAGCCGCAGAAGCGCGCAACACGAGAGTATCAGCAAATCGTCGGCCAACGATTTGCAATCCGACCGGGAGGCTATCAGTGGTAAAACCACAGGGAACCGACGCAGCAGGATTGCCAGTAAGATTGAAAGGATAGGTGTACGGAATCCAGTCGTAACGATTCACCAGAGTCCCGGCGATGTCTGGCGGATGTTCCAATTCAACCGCAAACGGTCGGCATGGGAGAGTTGGCGTGAGTAGCAGGTCGTATTTCAATAATAGACTTTATGCGGAATAACTTTCTCTCATGTTCGCAGCCGTCGTTTGCGATAGCGCACGCGGAGATTATGTAACCCACAGGCGACGACCATGACCAAGTCGGACAATTCCGCTTTAGTATTACGCAAGACGTCCTTCACGATCCGGGAGCGTTTCACTCCAGCCAGGGCATGCTCCACGCGGACCCGGAGGCGAGACAGCTTGCGATTGTGGCGCTTTTGGCCACGGGTCAACGCGCCGTTGCGCGGCTTTTTTTCGGTTGATGGGACTGCTGCACTTTGGGCTCGTAGCCCTGAAAACCAGTATCCTTATACCGGATCGTTCCCGGAGGATAGCGAATCGGTTCGACATCCACGATCTTTTTGTCATGCCTTTTCCCGGCATACGTCTGACTCAAATAGCCCACGCGCTTGGTCTTGGCATTGACCACCACGACGTTCTTGTCGCTATGCGTTTTCTGCTTCCCACTGTAGTGCAAGGCTTGGGTTGCTGGGGTTTTCGGGCGCTGGCGGCAACGGTCGGTCCCGTCGATACTCAGTTCCGGTGCTTCCTGGCGGCTCCGTTCCTGCCGGGCAAAGTCTCCCGGCTCCCGGCTTGGCAGTACGCCCAACTCGGCCAGTGCTTGCTGCAGAATCGGCAGCACCCGCTGGATCCACCGGTTCACCCGCGACTGACTCAGCCCACAGACCTCGCCCAGCAGCGCCTGCAGCAGATCGGTCTTCTGATACACCAGGATAAACAGCAGTTTCTGCTCCGTCGTGCGCAACTGCCCTTTGCGTCCCCCTCCGCCTTGTCGCTTGCGGACACGACCGTCCGCAGTCTTATCCTCTGGGAATACGGTTGCATAGGCGGGCAAAACGCCTGATGCAATGCCTCAACCTCTTTGTGGGTCAATCCCGTCAACGCCAGCAATCGTCGTCGGTTTTTTTTCAGTTGTTTATATTCCAGCACCACCCTATTGTAACTTATTTCGCATAATGTCTAATCTCTATTTGCAATCCGACCGGGAGGCTATCAGTGGTAAAACCACAGGGAACCGACGCAGCAGGATTGCCAGTAAGATTGAAGGGATAGGTGTACGGAATCCAGTCGTAACGATTCACCAGAGTCCCGGCGATGTCTGGCGGATGTTCCAATTCAACCGCAAACGGTCGGCATGGGAGAGTTGGCGTGAGTAGCAGGTCGTATTTCTCGAACAACTTCTGTACATGTAGATTCCACGCTAAACGGTCGAACCACGCCTGCACATAACGTGTTGCCGGCCACGTCTTTGCCTCTTCGATGATTTCAACGAGACCCGGTTCAAGATCAGCCCGCCGGTCTGCCACATATGGCGCAAGGCGAGTGGCAAAACTACCACTAAACGTGACCTCCCACGCTTCTCGTGGTGACGGCCAGTTAGGGGCAATCTCGTCTACGCGACATCCCAGCCCACGAAAGCGTCTCGCAGCTTTTTCACAGAGTGTCTTGATTTCCGGATCAAGCGCGGGAGTAAAGCCCAAGTCAGCCGCCCAGGCTACCCGTAGCCCTTTGAGTGGGCTTTTGAGCAGCTTGACGTAATCGACGTTTCTTTCCGCTGGTAATGAATACTGATCACGATCGTCTGGTCCACTACAAATAGTGAGCATGAGCGCGGCATCGGCGACCGTTCGCGTCATCGGACCGACATGGGCAATGCTCCAGGCCGCACTACCCGGATAAACTGGAATGCGACCGTATGACGGTTTGAGACCATAGATACCGCTGAACGACGCTGGAATACGAATCGACCCGCCTGCATCAGTGCCAATCGCTAATGGGGCCATACCTGCAGCAATGGCGGCACCTGCACCGCCACTAGAACCACCAGGGGTGCAATCGGTATTCCAGGGATTGCGCGTCGCACCAAACAGCAAGTTATGCGTGACGCCAAGCCAGCCCATCGTTGGCGTATTGGTTTTGCCGACTTGGATGGCACCAGCCGCACGCATCCGCGCCACAATGACGGCATCTTCGCTCGGCACGTTGTCAGCGTACAGTGGTGATCCAAAGGTCGTGCGGAGTCCTTTCGTCGCTACAACATCTTTGGTCGAGAACGGAACGCCGTGCAGTGGACCGAGCGCGGCTCCTTTCTTCATGACAGTACGTTCTGCGGCACGCGCTTCTTTGCGAGCCTCATCCGCCGTGATTAACACAAACGCATTCAGTGTAGGATTGAGCCGTTCAATCTGCGCCAGGACGGCATTGACCACTTCAACCGGTGATATTTGCTTGCGTTTGATGGCACGGGCAAGTTCGGTGGCTGAGAGCCAGCAGAGATCCGCTGTTGGCATATTGTTTCCTCGTAGCGTATTAGAGATGTGGATTTGGGCCATGCCCCCCAGCCTTACGCCTATTGGATTCCGGGCCTCGCGTTGCTCGCCCGCTGGCGTACTGCTCCTCGTTGACCCCTTTCCTCCTTTTTTGAATTCTCAAGATCCTCCACTCTCAGCATGATACTCAAGTGTCCTCGTTTGACTCTTGCTCATACTTATATCCTCCTGGCTTCGCAAGCGGCGCCATGCTCGTGCAAATCCTCTGATACATGGACAGAGCGGTGCGACAGTGGCTCGTGCAGCACCTTACGCGCTCCTTGGGAAAGATCACGTGATATTCGCATTCTGTCGCCCTTTGGGGTTAAAGACCACGTGATATTTGCATTCCCATTTGGTATGGCTTAGGGTCTAAATCAGATCGCACGAGCGTGGAGGGTACAGTATGAGTCTCTATCAAGTGAACAAATTGTTACGTGACGTCAACTGCAGCGCTGACCTCGCGCAGCGCTGCCAGACTGAGCCGGACGTGGTGTTGCACCAGTACGACCTTACGCCAGATGAACGGGAAGCGCTCAAGGGTTGGCAGGTGCGCAAACTTTACGACATGGGAGCCAACCCGCTGCTGCTGCTCGTGTACTCGATGGCTACTGGGAAGGACATGCGTGCGTATGTCGGCGCGATGAACCAGAAAGAATAAAGGAAGAAAGCCATGATCACAAAGATTATCTCTGCCGATTCTCATATCATGGAACCGCCCGGATTGTGGGCGGAGCGTGTTGACCGGGTCTTCCGTGATCGTGCACCGCAGGTGGTCAACGAGTGGAAGGGCAAAACCGGAGAGTTTCTCATCTGCGAAGGTCGATTACTGCGACCGGTGTATGGTGGCTTTCCAGCCAATAAACCTCTACACGAGATCCCTCCTTATCCGCAATCCGCTCACGCGCGCGAGCGTGTTGGCTATGCCAAGGCGCGTCCTGGAGGCTGGGACCCGATCGAGCGAATTAAGGATCAGGAGCTTGATGGTGTGGCAGCTGAAGTGCTGTATGCAACCTCCGCTCTGATGTTTTTTTCTCTTGAGGATCTGGCCTTGCAGCAGGCGCTGTTTCGCGCCTACAACGACTGGCTGGCAGACTTCTGTAGTCATAATCCCCAACGCCTCATTGGCTTAGCGCTGATCTCGCTGGAGGACATCGAGGAGGCGGTGCAGGAGTTGGAGCGCTGTGCAAAGAAAGGGCTCAAAGGAGCTATGATCTCGGTCTCACCAGAGGCTGAGAAACAGTATGATAACCCAGTCTATGAGCCGTTCTGGGCCGCGGCGCAGGACTTGAATATGCCGCTCAGTCTGCACCTGGCTACCGGCAAGCAGAATATCGTCACTACGCGTAACCCCTATGCCATGTACATGGGCATTCTGGAGGCGATCCAGCAGACGCTGACCACGATTCTCTTCTCCGGGATGCTAGAGCGGTTTCCTGGTCTCAAGGTGCTTTCGACCGAGCATGACATTGGCTGGATCGCTTATTTCCTGCGGCGGCTGGATCGGGCCTATGAGCGGTTTCATCAATCTGAACCTACGCCGTTGCGGATGCCACCGAGCGAGTATTTTAAGCGCCAAGTCTACGCGACGTTCCAAGATGACCCGGTAGGTCTCGCAACCTGCCGGTTTCTGGATGCAGACAACCTCCTGTGGGCGTCTGATTACCCCCATGTGGAATCGACCTGGCCTCACTCGCAATCGGTCATCAAACAGCACTTCGCCGAAGTATCCGAGGAGGACCAAGCACAAAATTTTGTGTGCCAATGCAGCGCAGCTCTACGGGATTGCGTTAGCGTAAGTCCCCTGAAAAATGGCAGCTGCTCATACCCAGGCAGAGCCTGGGTATGAGGACAGGGGAGCCAGGCGACGTCGTTTTCCGCAATAGGTAAGGTTACCTGAGAATAGAGCGAATGTCGCTGCCGCGAAGTCTTGCACTTGTGTACCATTTTCAGCTAGTAACAGGGCAGCCTGTAAAAAATTTTATTTAGATATATATAAGGAGGAACGACATGGCGAATGTGCAACAACAAGCACCGACAGCGAATACTGGGACGGTCGAACAATTTGACGCGATCGTCATCGGTGCTGGAGTGTCCGGATTGTATCAACTGTACCGCCTCCGGGAGCTCGGGCTCTCAGTGCGCTGCTTTGAAGATGGCAGCGGAGTGGGCGGCACCTGGTATTGGAATCGTTACCCAGGCTGTCGCTTTGATTCCGAAAGTGAGACCTACGGCTATTCGTGGTCGAAGGAATTGTTGCAGGAATGGAACTGGAAGGAGCATTTCTCGGGCCAGCCGGAGAACGAGCAGTACCTGAATTTTGTAGCAGACAAGTTTAACTTGCGCCCCAACATCCAGTTCAATTCGCGGGTGAAATCAGCGGTCTACGATGAGAAGGCGAATCGCTGGGACGTCCAGTTAGAGAATGGTCAGCGCGCCCGGGCGCAATTTGTCGTCTCGGCGGCTGGCATCTTGTCCGCTCGTTATACGCCTCCATTTCCAGGTATCGACAGCTTTAAGGGCCAGTCGTTTCACACCTCGCGCTGGCCGAAGGAAAAAGTGGACTTCACCGGTAAGCGCGTAGCGTGCATCGGCACCGGCGCCACCGCCGTGCAGCTCATCCCGATCGTGGCCAAAGAAGCGGGTCATCTCACTGTCTTCCAACGTACGCCGAATTACTGTGCACCGTTGCGCAATGGGCTGGTTTCCCCGGAGACCCAGAATCAGTGGAAGGCCAGCTACGACAACATTCACAAACGCGTTCGTGAAACGCCTGCCGCCTTTATGCACGATTTCGATCCGCGGAATACTTTCGACGTCCCCAAGGAAGAGCGGTTGGCGCGGTACGAAGAATTGTGGGCGCAACCCGGCTTCTCGAAATGGTTGGCCAATTTCCACGATATCATGACGAGCCGGGAGGCGAACGAGGACTTCGCCGAATTCGTCCGCAATAAGATCCGCGCGCGCGTCAAGGATCCCGTGGTGGCGGAAAAGCTCTGCCCTAAGGACCATCCGTTCGGCTCCAAACGCATCCCTTTAGAGACCGAGTATTACGAGGCGTACAACCAGGATAACGTCTTACTGGTGGACGTGCGTGAGACGCCGATCGAAGCCATCACCCCCAAAGGCATCAAGACGAGTGGCAAGGAGTACGAGTTTGACGTCATCATCTACGCCACGGGGTTTGACGCCATCACCGGGGCGTTGACCTCGATGGATATTCGCGGCGAAGGCGGGCAGACGCTCAAGGACAAGTGGGCCAATAAGGGGCTCAGCACGTACCTGGGGCTGCAAACCGCGGGCTTCCCGAATTTCTTCATCGCCACGAACGCTGCGTTCTGCAACTACACCGTCTGCGCCGAGTCGATTGTGGAGTGGATCACCGATTGCATCCGCTATATGCGCGAGAAGGGCTTGAAACGCATTGCGCCCACACCGCAAGCTGAAGAGGCGTGGGTGGAGCATGCCAACGAGCTAGGCTCCCTCACGCTCCTGAGCGACGCCAAATCCTGGTTTATGGGGTCGAATATTCCCGGTAAGAAACGCGCTATTCTCCTCTATGCCAATACGGCGCCAGCCTATCGGCAAAAGTGTGAAGAGGTCGCGGCTAAGGGCTATGAAGGGTTTGCACTGCAATAAAGAGATCCCTCCGCCGTGAAACGAGAGGCCAACACTCTAATGAACACAGCGGAGAACAAAAAACTCGTTCAGGAAGCCTTTGCAGCCTGGGCAAACGGCGACGGTATGGCCTTCTTTAACCTCTTGGCTGAGGATGCTTCCTGGACGGTTCTTGGCAGCTGCCCAATTTCAGGGACCTATGTGGGCCGACAACGGTTAATTGAGGACGCGCTCAAACCGCAACGTGCGAAGCTTGCCGGACCTCCGACACCGACAGTGATAAATCTTATTGCCGAGGGAAACACTGTTGTCATTCAGTGGATAGGCAAAGGAACAACGAAAAGCGGCAAGCCGTATAACAATAGCTACTGCTATGTCGTGCAGATCGAAAACGGCAGAATCATCCGAGGGACAGCGTACCTCGATACTGAGTTGGTACGATCAATCTGGTAAAGGGTGGTCCTCTCTAGAGAACGCCCTGCTGAATGCGCGCAGTTACATGCAGCTTCGCTGTCAGGCCGGGTACGCACCGTCAGATACGAAGTTAGCGCTGTGGACTTATTGCGCCGAAACAGAGAGTGAAGCCCGTGCTGGTGCCGAGCAGTATATGGTTGAATATGCTGACTCAGCACTTCGACATTACGAGTTGCTCAGGGGCCATCTCGGCGGCATTCATGGGTATGAATCCTACGGTGCCATGACCGAGGCGCTCCACAAAGACGTCGACATTTTCCGCCGCGCGTTCGTCAGGGAGCATCCCTGGGGAACCCCTGACCAGGTGATTGCCAAGACCAAGCGGCTGGCCGAAGCGTTCGGGACGTCGGAGATCATGTTTATTTTTAAGTATGGTGGGATGCCGATGGAGAGAGCCGAAAAGAGCATGCGCCTGTTCGCTCGGGAGGTCATGCCAGCCTTGAAAGAGCTGTATCCCCAGCCCATGCTTGCTGCAGCCGCCTAACCCTCGCAACCGATTGTTGGCCGGGTTTCTTATGCCCGGCCAATAGAGAAAGATAACGAAGAGATATAAAACAAATGGTTATCGCACAGCCCGGAAAATCTTGAGATACTCTCCTCTTCTAGAAAAATCGTCGAAGTTTAACGTGCAGCGTCAGCCGCGCGAGCGTAGCGAGCCTCGGACTCCAACTGGTTGTTAGACCCCACAGCTCTGATTGGTGGCCAGCACTTCGCTTTCACTCCTCCTACTTTACTGATATTCAAGACCCGACCCTATTTCCTGCCCGCTCCACGCCCTTCTACTGCGGTCGGCTCAAGCAACGTTCCTATCACTCTATAACAGTGGCTGTGTTCAGTTCGTATTTCATTTTGCCCACACATCACCATACTATGAGTTCGCGCGGCTTCTTGCTCCTACGGTCAGTGATGCATAGCCAGACTTGCACAGTTGCAACCTCTACAGGCAGATTGACGCCATCATTCGAGGTGGCACGATGGTTGCGGATTCAACCGCAACCCGAAGAGTAAATACCTCCTCACCTTGATTTTTGATCTCCGCTCGAACCTTCGAGCGCACCTTATCAGGGGTTTGGAAGATGACCTCATTTGTTTCTGCCCCGCTGTGTAGAGGGGGGAAGGGGGAGGAGGTCTTCCCCGCTGACTTCTTTGACCAACTCGCTAGCTCCTCCTCCTACTTCGTCGAGCAGGCTATCAACCCTCATGGTAGAGGTGCTCAGATTCCCAATGGTCCCGGCAAAAGTGAACGTTCCCGCAAAAGCGACTTTAGCGTGATTGGTCCCTAACTTTTCCGTATCGCCTTCAAATTCGGTGACGACTGGGAGAGGGGCCGTTCCGAAAGTGAGCCCTGCAGCAGGTCCAACAACTGTGGCGTACGTGACCGCAGGACCGTCCGCCACGCGGTCGCCGTTCGTATCCGTAAAGACGAGAATCGTGGTGGCGTTGTTAATCACATAGACGTTCCCGCTGGCATCAAAGGTGATGCCATTCGATGGGTCGAAACGAATCAGCAGCCCGGTTGCAAAAGTGGTGGTTTCGTCGGCGACCAAATCCCCATTGGTATCCTCCAAGACCACGATCGATCCTGAAAAAGCATCCACCACAAACACCCTCCCCGCAGAGTCGATCTTGAGCGCCACCGCACCTGGCACGGCATCGGAAAAGACCGTGGAGCTGTCGGCCACGAGATCCCCATTACTATCACTGAAGGTTAATATAGCCCCGCCAGAGACATCGACGACGAAGACGTTCCCAGTAGAATCAAAATCGAGGGAGATCCCAGAGGCGGGATCGAGGGTGCCTGGTGCCGGGGCAAAGATCGTGGAGACATCCGGGACATTGTCCCCGTTAGTATCTCTAAAGGCTGCAATGGTCCCGCCGGAGGAGGCATCAGACACAAAGAGCACGCCGTCGCTTCTTCTGAAACGCATACCGTCGCCATCACTGATCAGCCCGGAGGAAAAACTGCTGAAGGCATTGGCCACAAAGTCACCATCAGGGTCGGTGAAGGTGAAAATACTATCAGAGAAGGTGTCGCTGCCAATAACCTCCCCCTTCCCGTTCACATCCAACTCGGCGGGAGTAAACCCAGGATTCCCCGCCGGACTCCCAGGTGCGCTGAGCATGGCCTGCGCATCGGCCACAAGATTCCCATCTAGATCAGCAAAAGCGACAATCCCGCCCAAGCCACCGGTCGCCGACGTGGAGAACGGTGCGCGGGTCGGTCCCGGATGGTAGGGCTCGGGTAAAGTTAACGTTCAGGACGAGTGTTCCCCCGCCGGGGGCAGGATCAAAGTCTGTGACCTCCAAGAGCACGGCTTGCCCGGCTGTCACCGGGAGAGAGATCCCTGACTGCACCCCCGTAGCATCATCGTTGCACGCGACCTCGGTGAGCGCCCCACAGGTGCCTGTATACGCACTCAGCACCGTGTCATAGCTGCTCCCCAGAGTGTTAGCCACCACCGTGCCATCGGCCGGGGCAGTCAAGGTATACCAGACACTGTTACTATTCGGGGGGGAGCCACACGTCTGAGAACTATCCTCTGGTCCAGTAGTGGCACCGTTGGTATTGATAGTGTCGGTAAAGGGCAAAGCCGGGATCACTGTGGCTGTCGTGCACTCATCGTTAGGGGGCCGATTCATGAGGATATCTATGCCGGTCACCGGGACACCGGCTGCTACTGTTATTGGAGTAGCCTCTGTGGGATTGTCGGGCGGATCAGACGCAGCCTCGTTACCATCATTCCAGAACTCCGGTGGCCCAGGCAGAATCGCCGGAGGGTCCAAGGGACCGACGGAGGAGCCTTCGGTAAAGAAGGGCGCAATCTCCTCGATCTCTACCGTATAGCTGGCTCCAGAAGTGAGACCAAAGAGTTCATAGAGCCCCTGCAGCGTAGCAGGAGGAGGCCCCCCGGGGTTGAGGGGAAAGAACCGGGCCCCAGAAACATTAGAGGTAGCATCCACGAGTGGGTTCCCCACATTACGGGCAATGACATTAGCCCCCTGGAAGGGAGTGCCTCCAACGGAAAGGGGAGCGGGTGGTGGAAGGATCAATCCAGTGATCGCTCCAGTAGAAGCAAGAAAGGTCGGCTCCGGGTAGAGGACGGAGACAGAGATCTCATCGTCCTTATGTAGGGAGAGCTGCTCTGCGCCGTTGATGAGAATGGGAAACATGGTGGGCACGGCAAAGTCGTTGCTTGGGTTGCCATCGAGCGCTTCAGCAAGATTCAGCTGTGTGTGGTCGAGATTAACAAAATGACCAAACTCGTGGCGAAAGGCCATGACAAAATCAGTCAGTGAATCTCCGCCGGCCCCACCCCATCAATAACGCGGCCATTTAAGATCGCGATAGCCTCGGTGATCCGTGGCGGGACAAACAAGCCACACTCAGGGCCAGCGAACCCCAAAATGACGTCTCCAGCCCCCGGACCAAAGAGAAAATCAGTGATGCTGCCATCGGTGTCAAAGATGATGGGACTTACGCCTTCACAGACACCCAGAAACGTAAAGATATTGTCCACTGTCACATCGACAGGCAAGGTGCCAGCATTGGTAAAGCTGATCGTGCTTGTAGGCACGGCCTCCCACGCGGCAAAGTTGACTGTCACCAAGATTCCAGCCAGGGCGTTGGTGAGCGTTCCTAAGGTCCCCTGATCCGGACTAAAAGGCACTGGGACAGAAGTCTCCCATTTCAAAGGCTCCCCTGCTCCATTGACCAGCAGAGGACCTGCAGCCCTTGCAGCATAAGCTGTTCCCAATAAGATTCCCACCGCTACCAACCCGATGCTTCTTCGTAGAGCCTGTCGTGCCATACCCCCTCCTCCTGAAAGCTGCCGCCCGTTACAATCCCCAAGGGCAATCCCGGTTTTAGCGGGAAGGGCGAACCAATCGCTCCACCGCTGAGAGAAATTCGTTCAGCTCCATCGGTCCTCCTCTCTCAGAAAGCTTTTGGCTACGGATAGAGGGCGCGACTTCCCCATACGACTGCGACGGCCCCTTCAGACCCATATTATTCAGCTCATTGATTACCAAGGCCTTTGCGCCCTGACGAACGACAGCATACTTGCCCTGGCCAAGCCCCACCGGGCTAGTAAACCCCCCACCACTTGTCCCGTGCAGGAAGAGGACCACCTCCTCTCCCTCTCTGTACAACGGCAACCCTGGGATACGTAGGATTTTTCCTCCACCAGAGCGTCCTCCTAGCTGCTTAATCGTGAGCTTCTGCGACACCTGCCCTTTTAAAGACTGCGAAACCGCAAAGGTGACATAAGTCACAGGGGCTCCGTACTCATCCCCGCCTTCCCTCACTTCTATGACCTGCCCCAGAAAGATCCGCTCGGCGCGATCGGCCACCTCCTGCAGGCTTAACGGCCTTACCATTGTGGCCTCAAGGGCTGGGACCAATCCCAGGAACAGCGATACGCTCCACAGACAATAAGTGAAGGTCTTCAGTCTTTTTTGCATGGCGAGCCTCCCCCGGACGGATTCCTTCTTTGAGGTTGATCGTAAAAACCCTCTGGATGCGCTGATAAAATCACTCAAGTGTCACCGACAACATGTGTCTCAGCAGCTTCCAATCAGATTCTTTGAGCTTGTGCAACATGGTGATTCCCGATGTCTCACTAGTCATGATAAACGATCTTGCTTATGAGATATCATACTTGTGTCACGAAGGCATGAGGGAGATAGGGGAAGGGTCGATGAATTGTATGGGCGGTGTGAAGTCCGGCTAACTGTGTGACACACAGCTCCTTGCCCGAAGCATGAAATGGGGTCATTGAATCGGCATAGGATATCGTGTCCTTCTTTCGCTTTCTCTTCCTCACTACCCGTTAGGGCACGGCTAGTCAGCGCTCTGGCGGGAGAGGCGATAGCAAGGAGCCCTTTAGGGCTTGTTGCGATGCCGTCCTTAAAAAATGAGGCGGAGAGAAGAGGGTCTTTCAGGGGTAGGGTTTTGGAGTGTTCTATGGAGACGGAAGAAGGACGGGCATGGCAAGACCGCTGCCGAACGGCATACTGGGATATTGTCACACATTCCAGCAAGCCGGAGGAAGCCCATGTCTTGCCCGAGCGCAGTTTATCAATGGACGGCAGAGGTCACTAGACACCTGCCGCACTTGAGCAAACCGCAAGCGACGGTGTTAGCCTTATGGAGTGTGGGGATGGTGCTGGCGCGCTCGTGCGCGCTGACTGCGGTGAGTCTGTTTTTAGCCAAGGGCCTGGACCGCAAGCCCAATACCGTGCGGCAACAGTTACGGGAGTGGTGCTATGAAGCCAAAGCCAAACGGGGCCAGCCGCGCCAAGAGCTGGCGGTGGAGACGGTGTTTTGCGCCGTTGTTGGGGTGGGTCTTGAGTTGGTGGGAGGGCCACCAGCTGGCCTTAGCCGTAGATGCGACGACCTTAGGGCAACGGTTTGTGGTGCTGGTGGTCAGCGTAGTGTATCGGGGCTGTGCGATTCCGGTGGCGTGGACGGTGTTACCAGCCACAGAGAAACATGCGTGGCGGGGGGAGTGGCTGCGGATGTTGCGCCAGGTGCGGGCCGTGGTGCCGCGCCGCTACTTTGTGATCGTCTTAGCCGATCGGGGGTTGTATGCGCGCTGGTTATTTCAGCGCATCGTGCGCTTGGGCTGGCATCCGGTGTTACGGATCAATACCGGGCGGGACGTTTCGCCCGGCGGCCAGTGCCCACTATCAACCGCTGCGCGAGTTGGTGCCACAGCCGGGCACGCAGTGGGTCGGGCACGGGCACGGCGTTTCAGGGCCCCCGCCGTCGCCTCAATTGTACGCTGCTGGCACGGTGGGACGTGGGCTATCGCGATCCGTGGTTGTTGCTTACCGATCTGGCACCCAGTGCGGGGGAGGCGTGTTGGTATGGGCTGCGGGCCTGGATTGAGCAAGGCTTTAAGATCACCAAACGGGGCGGCTGGCAGTGGCAGCGCACGCGCATGACGGATCCGCAGCGGGCCGCGCGGCTGTGGTTAGCGGTGGCCGTGGCCACGTTGTGGCTGCTCAGTGTTGGGGGCATGGCGGAGGACACGATTCCGGAGAGTACGCTGCTGCCGCTAGCGAACGCCGATTGTCCCCCGTCCCGGCCACGGCGAGCGACCCACTTACGCTTGGTGAGTGTCTTTCGCCAGGGCTGGATCACCATCCTGGTGGCACTGCTGAATCAGCGTCGCCTCCCCTTAGGCCGCTTTGTACCGGAGCCGTGGCCGCAGGCTGTTCAACCTAACACACTAAGAGGAAATCCTGAGATGCTCCTTGCAGCTTAAAAACCCTACCCCTGAAAGGAGAAGAGGGTAGGGGGGTCAGAGAGGGTGTCCATTTAATGTTACCTTTCCGGACATCCACTTCTTTTCTTTTTCGGACAA
>CAVTCR010000068.1:0-37980 GCA_963733195.1 uncultured delta proteobacterium | reverse complement strand
CAACATCTGGCAGGTGCACCGCCCCCGTAGTCTGGGCCGCCAATTTCACGATTACCTGAGTGTAGTGCTCGTCGGTCCGGTCTTGATCTTCACTGCCCTGGCGTTGACAGCCTCAGCCCAAAATTACTGGCTGGTACAACGTTTCCTGGAGTTCAACCCACTGGGCTGGGTCGTGTGCCCCTGGTCACCGCCCCTGATGCCGCTCATTCTCTTGTGCGCGGCTTTCACGTTTTTGTATCAGTTCGTCCCCCACACGCGCGTTGCCGCCTGCGCTCAGCCTTGGTCGGTGGGGTCGTGGCTGGTCTCCTCTGGCAAGTGGCTGGTGTCGGGTTCACCACCTTCGTCGCAGGCTCGAGCGGCTCTGTGAGCGATCTGTTCGAGCTCCGCCATCCTGATTCTCTTCTTGATTTGGCTGCAGCTCGGTGGCTGATCGTCCTGGTGGGAGCCGAGGTGGCGTGCTCCCAGTACGGCGTCCGGTGCGTACCGCAACACACATCTCATAGGGGACACAGCCAGCTGTTCCGGGAACAACTGGCCATTGCGGCGTAGTCGAGCTAACCCCGCGCGCCCTTGAAGGGAGACCCCCTTCGGATCCGGCCCAGCTGGCTGCCGCCCTCGGTTTGCCTCTGTCAAGCCTGGAAGAGCTGATCTACGGATTCGTGCGGCGAGGCTTGCTTCTGCGGCGGCAGAGCCTACGGATCTTCCGGGCGTCTACCCGAGCAGATTCCCGTAGTCGAGATTCTCGATTTCCTCCGCGAGCGATTCCACCGCACCTGCCAGTGGCAAGGAGGATCAGGTTTGGCGTCCCGAACTACGTGATCAGGCTGTCCGGCACGCCCTTGAGGGCCTCACCCTCAGATCCCTGGCCTCCGAGCCAACTCTGTTCCAGGGCCCGTAATTCCTACGTGAGTTGTGTAGAGAAACCGTGGGGATACAATCTGAAAGAGAAGTAATAGAGCAGGTTCGTCATTGGGAAGGCCATGCCCTGCATACTGTTTTTTGTTTTGACACTCTGGTGTTGGTGGGGCACCCTCCTTCTCGCGCTGACCGTGGGAGGAGCTAGCTCCAGAGCGGGAATGGCAGGTGGAGGCCGTTGTCATATCTGGGAATGAGGGTTTTCGGCCCGTGAGCTTTTGGCCACGCTCCGTACAAAGAACGGCCTTGGTACACCCCGTGGAAGGGACGGCGGTTTTTGACCCGGTCACCTTTACCACCGATATCGAACTTCTACAGCGCTTCTATGAGGCTCGCGGATATTACCAGAGCCGGGTAACTTACGACCTACAGGTCGACGATCAAGATGCATCTGTGACGGCTCACATCAGTGTGGCCGAGCACCGACCCGTCACCGTGGCAGACGTCAAGGTTGAAGTTACAGCTCACCGCCAGACCCGGCTGATTTTCCTTTCCCTAAGCAACTACCTCTTCAACCGGGCGGGCCGTTTAGCGAAGCGGCGTACCAGCAGGGTGAACAGCTGGTGCGAGATTTCTTTCGTGAACGGGGCCACGCACACGTGGAGACGCAGCGGAGGGCGGAAGTCGATCTCGACCAAGGCCACGTCTCTTGTCCAGTATACTGCGCAGCCCGGGCCACACGCCGTGTTTGGGACTACAGGAGTGGAGGGCACCGAGAAAGTCGATCCGTCCCTCATCCTCGGGGAACTGACGTATCAGCCTGGCGAACAGTTTTCCCTGCGCAAGGTTGCGGACTCGCAGGAAAAGATCTTGGCCCTGGGCCTGTTTCGGGCCGTGCAAATTGCGCCGGAACACACGGAGAGCAAACCGCAGGTTGTGCCGATGCAGGTCCGTGTCGAAGAGAAACCCCCGCGTGAGATCAAGGCAGGACTCAAGTATGGCACGGAAGATGAAATTGGCGCCCAAGTCGAGTGGCAACACCGCAACTGGCTGGGCGGAGGCCGACAGTTATCGTTCTTGCTCAAACTCTCGTCTGTTACTCGCACGGCCAAGGCCACGTTTGTCCAGCCACACTTTCTCTCACCCCGCACCCGTGCGGTGCTCAGCTTGAGCCTAGAGCAAGAAGATGAGGAAACTTTCCTGCTCAACGCGACGCGTTTTCAGCCACGCCTGGAGCACCGTTTCTCTCCGACCCTGTCGGGGTTCATCGGGTATCGGCTGGAGTTTGCCAAGTTGCACGACATTGCCCCCGCCACGGTCCGGGCCTTGGGGCAGATCAAGCGGGACGGCGTCCTCTCGGGGCCTTCCCTGGGTCTGGTCTGGAACACCACGGAAGACCCGTTCAACCCCCAGGAAGGAGAGGTAGTGTCCCTGTCCGCCGAGCAGGCAGGGGTAGTATGGGGTGGAGATTTCCGCTTTTACAAATTCACGGCCGAGGCGAAAAAATACCACCATGTGGGCAGGAAAACGGTGCTCGCCGGCCGGCTAAAAATCGGCTTTGCCGATGCCTTGGGTGCGCGGGCGAATATTCCTCTCTTTGAGCGCTTCTATGCCGGCGGGGAAAAGAGCGTGCGGGGGTATGGTCGCCGGCGACTCGGGCCGCTCAGCGATGCGGATGACCCCCTCGGCGGGCTCAGCCTGATCGAGGGGTCGGTGGAGCTGCGCCGCCCCTTGTGGAGAGAGTTGAGCGGCGCGCTGTTTCTGGACTTTGGCCAGGTGTCGCTCGACTCTCTTGACCTGCCGCTTGATGATCTCAAATTTGCTGCTGGGTTTGGGGTAAGCTACACCACACCAGTCGGACCGCTGCGGGTTGATCTTGGTTTTCCCTTCGACCCTCCCCGGGGAGACCGGGGCTGGCAGGTGCACTTCAGCATCGGCCAGTTCTTTTAATAAGGATGACAGCTATGAAACGCGTCGGGTCATATCTCCGCTGGATAGCGCTCGTGTTCGGAAGCTTGCTGCTCCTTGTCGTGGTCGGGGGCGTGCTCTTCATCCGCACGGAGCGGTTTCAGATACTGCTCCGCGACCAGTTGGTGAGTGCCTTAAACACCTCCTTTCGCGGTGACGTCGGTGTGGAACGAATCGAGGGGTCAATCTGGAAGAACGTGACCCTGCACAACCTCACTATTCAGCATCAGGGGACTGACATTCTCTATGTCCCCCGTCTGACAATACAGTACTCCTTGCTCCCGCTCCTGCAGGGCCGTATGCAAATATCGCGCGTAGAGGTAGTCGAGCCGGTCGTGCAACTCAAGCAAGACGCGGCGGGCACCTGGAATATCCTGGAGGCACTTGCTCCGAAATAGTGCAGCCTGAAGCGGCCCCGACACAAGAGGGCGGCCTTGCTATGCATCTGGATACCGTGACGGTGCAAGGGGCTCGTATTGACGTGACGCTCGCGCGTGCGGCTGAGCAGAGGTACTATCTCACCGAGACCACCCTGGACGCGAAAATCGAGAAGCTGCCGACTGGCCTCGAAATCCAGGTCCGCCGCATAGCTTCTCGCATCACTGGATCGGGATTGCCGGAGGTACAGGCAGAGGCCGCCCTGGTCTATGAGGGCACGGTGACTCCGGCTGCGGTTCGTATCAGCGCATTCAGCCTCCATACCCCTCACTCTCGCCTCCACCTCGCCGGTACGGTTGACAACCTGAGCACGCTGAACACGGATGCTGAGCTGGTCATCGAAAATTTGGCAGTTGCTGATGTTGCCCAAATCGTGCCTGGCTGGCCACTGAAGGAGGCCCTCTCCGGGAAGCTGCGGGTCACCGGGCCGCTGGCGGACCTACACACGAACCTCACTCTCGCTGTAGCTGATGCCCAGGTACTGCGGATGTGCAGGCTGATCTCAGTCAGCAAATGCCCCGGTATCAGGGAGAGGTCACAATCCGTCGCTTTGATGTGCAAAAACTCTTAGCAAGAGAAGACGTGGCGGGTGTGGTAGAGGGCACAGTGCGAGCGAACGGCGCAGGAACAGCCCTTGTTGACGTCAATGGGAAGGCGAGCCTAAAGGCCCAGGCCTCTGCGGGTCGCGAGCTGGCAGATTGGAGATATGGCGTTGAACGGGAGCCTGGAGCAAGGAACGGGAAAGCTGAACGGAGAGGTGCGCGGTGGGCTTGGTCGGGCACATTGGCAGGGAGCAATCACCCTAGCCGAAGAGCCACGCTATGATCTAGCCCTCTCTATAGAAGGCCTGGACCTCAAGAAAGTGGCGGCGGGGGAGAAGCCTGTTAGCAGTGACCTGAACCTCACGGGCACGCTACAGGGAACGGGGCTCGCCCTGCCAACGATGGACGCGCAGACCGAGATTGAGCTGCGCCCGTCCACCATCGGCCCGCTGCAGATGCAGCGCGGTCGTCTCGACGCGCGGATTGCGGACGGGCGTATCCGGATCGCGGAAGCGACACTGGCGGCGACAGACACCACATTGACTGTACAAGGGGAGATGGGTACCACCCCAGAAGAGAACGGGCGGCTCTTGTACACGCTCCGAGCCACGGATCTGTCGCCATGGCTGTCACTTGCCGGCCGGAAGGGATCGGGTGCACTCGCCCTGACCGGGGAGGCGAGCGGGAACATCGCCGCTCTGCAGGCGCAGGGGGAACTCAAAGCCGCAGATGTGCGCGTGGATGAGGCTGTGATACAGCGCGGGACGGTCACATTCGATCTAAACAACTTGGGACAGCCGCAGCCGCAGGGTACCCTGATAGCGGTATTCGACGGCATCCAGACGGGAGTGGAGCTGCAGACGCTCGAAGCGACAGTGACTCTCCCGCGCGGCCAACAACAGCCAGCGCCGCTGTCAGCCCAAGTAGCGGTGAAAGTTCGGGATGCCACCGCCCACAGCCACCGCCTGAACGCCGAGGTCGCGTACCAACCCGCGCAGCTTGCTGTGCGCCTCAGCACGCTCTCGCTGGAGCTGTTGGACGGAACCTGGCAACTCACTCAACCGGTACAGATCATACAGAACACAGAAGGCATTGTTATCGAGCGCTTTCTGCTCGCAAACGGCGACCAACAGATGCTGCTTGAGGGAAGCCTGTCTCCGACTGGTACCCAGGACCTGCGGGTCCAGATCGACCGCTTCACCCTCGCGGCGTTACAGCCACTGCTGTCCCAGCACCCCGAGGTCAGCGGAATGCTCTCGGCCCGGGTGCAGGTTGGCGGCACGGCGGCTCGGCCGAGCCTCGACGGGACAGCACACCTCACTGGTCTCCGTGTTGCCGGCCAGGACTACAAAGATCTCTTCACGGCAGTCGCCTACAAAGAAGCAAAAGCCACGCTAGAGTTGACCTTCCGCCAGGATGCCGAGCATGCGCTGAGCGCGAACGGCTCCCTGCCGCTCGCCATGAGCTGGGCGGAAGGGTGGAAAACACAAGTGCTCGGCGATGTAGACTTCCGAGTCCACTCTTCTGGCCTGAGTCTGGCGTTCCTGAATGCCTTTAGTGGTAAGGCCGTCCAAGGGGTGGCGGGGGAGCTCAGTCTGGACTTCAGCCTGCAAGGTCCGGCTTCGCGTCCGCTGCCGCGAGGGACCTTTCAACTCCGGGATGGGCAAGCAACGGTGAACCCACTCGGCGTACAGATCTCTGCGATCACCGTAGCCGGTGCAGTGGATCCGGAGAACGTGCGGATCGCGCAGATAGCGGCCCAAGCCAGAGACGGACGCCTGCAGGGCAGCGGAACCATTGCCTTACGAGACTATGCACCCAGCAGACCTCAAGGTGTCCCTCTCGGCCGAGCGCTGGCCGGCCATCCACACACGCCAGTATCAGGCCGAGATCGGCGGCGAGGTTCGGGCCGAAGGGCCGCTGACTGCCGCGCGGGTCACAGGACAGCTCGAAGTGTTGCAGGCAACCCTGCGACCCGACCTGGCCTTTCTCCAAGACACGCCTGTGCAACGCGATGACACCATCGTGATCCGGCACACAGGAAGTTCTTCTACACCCTCGACGGTCGAGGAGGAACAGGAGAAAACTCAAACCCCTCCGCAAACGGACACTTTTCAGAACCTGGCGCTTGACCTCACGGTGGCTGTGCCCCGCAACACGTGGGTTCGGCATCCCAATGCGGACGTAGAGCTGGCTGGCGAGGTGCGGGCAACGAAGCAACCAGGGGAAGACCTGGCACTTGTCGGTGCCATCGAGACCGTCCGCGGCTGGGTCGGGTTTCAGGGGCGTCGTTTCACGTTGACCCAAGGGCGGGTGGTGTTCACCGGGGGGAAGGAGATCAACCCCGGGGTGGATATCGTGGCGCAATACCGCTTACCGGACTACCAGGTCGAGGTAGTCGTGGGTGGAACAGCCCAAAAACCGTCGCTGACCTTCCGCAGCGAACCCAAGCTGGAACAAGCCGACATTTTGGCGGTGTTGCTGTTCGGGAAGCCGACCACCGCGCTAAGCCAAGGAGAGAAAATGGACCTGCAGCAACAGGCCTTAAAGGTCACCAGTGGGTATGCTGCGGCCAAGATCGGGGAGTCGGTCTCGCAGGCCCTGGGGCTCGAACAGCTCGGGATTGACCTGCGGGAGGTCGATTTCACGGGCGGGCGTATTGGCTTCGGTCGGTACGTCTCCCCGAACACCTACGTGTCTATGTCCCAGGATATTGCCGGTAAGAAGGGGCAGGAGGTATCGGTGGAATACTCCCTGAGCCCCGGGTGGAAAACCACGACCTCGACGAGCGCCGGCGGTAACAGTGAAGCCGGTATTCTGTGGCATAAGGAGTACTGAGCGATTCCTTTGAACTCCCTCTACCGCTACCGCCCTCCTCCCCACGTGTCCCTATAGAAAGTGTAGCGGAAAAGATGTTAGGAGAATATTTCGCGACAAGACCCTTTTTCCGGGACGCCTTCCCTTGGTCTCCCCATGACCACGGTTCGTTAACCTGCTACATTTCCTCGCATGAAAGTAGGCTTAGTTGGATTCTCTCGTGCTGGCAAAACTACGATCTTCAATGCGCTCACCGGCCTTAGTGCTGAAGTCGGTGGGTTTGAGAAAAAACGTGAAACATCGATCGCTGTGGTCAAAGTGCCTGACGCGCGGATTGATGCGTTAGCAGAAATCGTTCACCCCGAACGGAACAAGTATGCAGAAGTGACGTTCCTCGATTTCCCACCACCAGAGGAACGCAAAACTGGCCTCGAAACTGAAGCGCTGGTGCAGATGCGCGAATGCGAAGCTCTCACCCAGGTAGTCCGTGCGTTTGAAGACCCTGCAGTTGCCACTCCCCCTGATCCAGTTCGTGATCTGCGCAATTTTCACTCTGAGTTAATCTTGGCCGATCTGGCTGTGATCGAGAAACGTCTGGAGCGAGTGAAGAAAGAAAAAGGCAAAGAACGAGAAAAAGAACTACTTGAAAAGTGTCAAAAAGCGCTCGAAGAGGAGAAAGCACTACGACATCTGTCGTTCTTGCCAGAAGAGCAGGGGATGCTCTCAGGATTTGCTTTCCTCAGCCAAAAGCCGTTGCTAGTGGTGTACAACGTGGACGAGGCAGCCCTCAATGTTCCGTTGCCGGACAACGTTGCCGACTATGCGACGAGTGAGAAACTGACAGTTGTGTCTATCTGTGGCAAAGTCGAGATGGAGATTGCCCAGCTCGATGAAGAAGAGCGCGGTGTCTTTCTTGCGGATCTTGGACTCAAAGAATCCGCTCGTGATCGTTTTATCCAGTATGCCTATGCCATGTTGAACCTCATGAGTTTCTTTACTGCGGGGCCGATGGAAGCCCGTGCGTGGACGATTACTCGTGGCATGACCGCGGTCAAAGCGGCAGGGAAGATCCACTCTGACATCGAACGAGGCTTCATCCGCGCCGAAGTGATTGCCTATGAAGAATACATTCGCTATCGCGGCGAGGCAGGATGCCGCGATGCAGGCAAGATGCGTTTAGAAGGGAAAGAGTACGTCATGCAGGACGGTGATGTCGTGCACTTTCGTTTTAAGGTGTAACGTTCCGCGGTTGCGTTTCTTCACTGCCGAGCGCTGGTTGGACCGCAGAATCCTCTAGCTGAGGTAGCGGATTTACTACCGTTCCTTGTGGTGCGTAGGCATACGTCTCGCGGTAAATTTTGACAAAGGCCATGATGGTGGCGAGCACTACTGGCCCGAGAAAAACACCAAGAAAGCCGTAGGCCTGCAAGCCACCCAGAATGCCAAAGAACAAGAACAACGTTGGCAGTTTGGTACGTTCTCCGATAACAAGCGGTTTAATGATGTTGTCTACGCTGCTGATGATGACGACACCGTACACAATAAGCCCAATAGCCCACGGCCAAGAACCGCTCAACCCGAGATAGATTGCGGCTGGCAGCCATACAACAGCTGCACCACCGAGCGGTTGAAGAGAAGCAACTGCGGATGCACAGCCAAGGAAAAAACTGTACGGCAAGCCCACAGCGTTGAAACCAATCCACGCTAAGACTCCTTGGACCGCGGCTGTTACAACCATCCCTTGTACGACAGCAGAGACGGTCTCATAGAATTGGTGGAAAATCGCCTCTTTGTGACGAGGTTCCATTGGGATCAGGTCACGAAATGCGTGGAAAAACTCTTCGCCATCACGGAAGAGAAAAAATAAACTAAAACTAACGATTACAGCATTCAGCAACAGGACCAGGAGGTTCTTGGCGACATCAGGAACGTGGGCGACGATGTATTGGCTGATATTATTGGCGGCGGTCAGCAAGATGGAAGGAATGTCGATATCAAATCTGGCAATGCGAGGGGACCATTTCTCCCAGAGTTCGCCTAAGGCGGTGTCTCGCCAACTGGAAAGAAGATTTTGTAACTGGCCAGATTCGGCTGCGGTTCGCATATCTCGATAAAAATCGATCATCTGCGAGGTCAACAGACTAGAAAGAAACGACAGCGGCACGATGACGAGGAGCATAATGAATAAAGTCATCCCGAGAGCTGCGGCTGAACGGCGGCCGCCGAGCCACTTCAGAAAAACATCGAAAATCGGGTAGAAAGTGAGAACCAGGATCACCGTCCACATGAGTGGTTTGAGAAAAACAACGAAGAGCGCATAGAGCTGCGAGAGCAAAAAAAGAAAGACGGCAAAGAAAAAGGCAGCGAAGAGTTGTTGGCGAGTCATGGTTAACGGGGGCTGGGGGGTAGGGGTTGGGGGTCAGCAAAAAGGAACGGCCAACATCCGCGAACCAAGTCATCAACAAAATTCCGGTCACCTTCCAGGAAATCGTACGAGAGCAATTCTTCCGGCCTAGCCCATGCAAGTTCTTGAAACTGTGTGTTCACCATATCCCCTGAATATGTTGGCACATGCAAAAAGGTGAGTGCAACCGTGCGTCCATTCGGATAGCTGTGAGTAGTCTGCTCCAGCACCTCACCGATTGTGGCCTCGATCTGCAGCTCTTCTCGTAGTTCGCGTTGCAGGCAGGTGGCACTATCTTCTGTGTCTTGCGCTTTCCCGCCAGGAAACTCCCACTGTGACGGATGTAGATCGGTCGCGCGGCGTTGGCAGATGAGCAACTGCGCACCTCGAGTGATAATACCGACTGAGACGCGGATGATATTGGGCATAAGGCAAGTAGCCAGTAGTCAGCATTCAGTAGAAAAAGGCTAAAGACTGTAGGCTACAGGTAAGGGAAACTCGGAGAGTCGGATTTTGGCTTTCCCATCCTGACCCCATCAGTTTTCTTTTTGCAACCCTCAAGCCTACAGGCTTTAGCCTATAGCCTTTCTCATCACTCGTTACTCAGTCCTCGTTACTTCCTAGTTAAGCTGCGCTGTCATCCGTCGGATCATCGTCCGTACGGCCTCGGCATCCTCGGCGTTGGGAGCGAGTTGCAGGTAGCGCTGAAAGTCCTGTAACGCGGCTTGCAGATGTCCCAAGCGATGATGCACGCCACCTCGGTCGCGTATTTCCATGGCCATGTCTGGTGCGATCAGTAAAATCCGATCAATCACACTCAATCCACGCTGAAAGTCATTCTTCTGTAAATAGACCCCCTTCAGGTTGCGCAGCATACGGATCAGGATTTCCTTCTTGCTTGCTGCGCCAAGCAACTGCGGAATCATCGCTATGTACGGGTTATTCTCGCCGTACATCGTTTGTAACTTGTGGGTGAGCTGTTGCTTGTCCAGTTCGATCCCACCAAGAAATGGATCAAGCACTTTTTCCCCGTCTGGTCCGACATGCTTGACCAGAAAGTGGCCGGGGAAACCGACCCCGACAAGTGAAAGTCCGAGTCGACGGGCAACTTCGATATAGATCACCGACAGTGTGATAGGAAGACCAGTTTTCCGATCGAGCACTTCGTTGAGGAAACTATTCACCGGGTCGTAGTACGCGCTCGTGTTCCCGCGCAAACCTTCTTCTCGATACAGTTGGATGTTGAGATTCAGAATAATGTCATCCACAGTTGGTGAATCTGGCAAACGGCTGCGAACGGCTGCGGCTAATTCATCGAGCCGGCGCAGATAGGCTTCAATATCGAGGTTCGGCTGCTCTTCTTTAGCGATGAGCAGCGCCGCCTCAGCAAGGTCGAGTTGCTCTTCGGGGCTGTTGACAATTCGTGCAAACCGTTCACGTACCTCTGCGGCCATGCTTCTACCTCATATTTCTAGTTTGTTGCGATCGTGGTACACTCCTTCCATACTGAGGGGAAAGCCCTTTCCTCGCAAGTGCATACGAATGATAAATAAGGGAAGTTGGTTTTCTGGCGAATTTTGACACTACACATATATGCTTGTTCCACCAAAGAGTGCGTTGCACCGTTTGTTGCGGATCGCAGAAGAACCCGGTCCGTTGGTGATTCTTCCTCACGATAATCCTGATCCAGATGCCTTGGCAAGCGCCGCGGCTTTGCGATTTCTCGTCAATCAAGCGCAGGAAGAGAAGGAAATCGTCATTGTCCTGGGCGGCATTGTCGGACGGGCGGAAAATCGTGCCATGTTACGGTATCTGAATATCGATCTGGTACCGATCGGCGAGATCAACTTTGCCGGCGAAATGCAGATTGCCTTGGTTGATACGCAACCTGGCCGGAGAAATAACTCGCTCCCTGAGCAGGTATTACCTACCATCGTGATAGATCATCATCCTGCCTACGGGATCTATGAGGGAGTGCCGTTCCTTGACCTTCGTGATGAGTACGGAGCTACGTCAACGATTCTGACCGAGTATCTCGAAGAAACGCACGTTGATGTCGAAAGCAAAATTGCTACCGCACTCTTCTACGGCATCAACGCTGAAACTCAAGACTTGGGACGTGAGGCAACACCGAAAGATGTGGCAGCCTGCCAATTCCTGTACCCGTACACCAACAAACGTCGCTTGTCGAAGATTGAAAATGCCCGAGTGCCGCGCGAGTACTTCAAAGTTTTTCGTGATGCCATTGAAGGGGCGGTCTTGTATGACAAAGTCGTGATTTCGGTGCTGCACGAGGTCCAGTATCCCGACATGGTTGCGGAAGTGGCCGACTTTCTGCTTCGTTTGGACGAAGCAGAGTGGGCGATGGCGATTGGATTTTACAGTAACAGTTTGTATGTTTCGCTGCGTACCACTGCCCGCGATGTCAATGCTGGAGAGATCTTACAGAAAGTATTGGGCAGTACCTCTGCTGGCGGACACGATATGATTGCCGGTGGTCGCATTACCGTAGCGACCAAGGGAGTTGGAGTAGAAAAAGCGGCCGTCAAGATCAAAGATCGCTTGCTCAGACTGCTAGGCGTCTCGACAGCGGCTGCGTATGATTTGGTGCAGTGAGAATCAGAACGATGAACGATAAATGATGAACGATGAATGGAAAACGAAGGCCCTTTCTTTAATTCATCATTCTGCATTTTGCGTTCATCATTTCCTTAAGTAAGGAGGGGAACAATGGCTTTACCACGTATCCCGCGCTATTCGGCAATGGGAACAAGTCTGATCGGGTTCGACAAACTGCCTTCAGGTGTATCGTATGAAATGGTTCCGCTCATGGCCGAAGATCGTGGCGAGTCGAAAGGGGTGCTCTACACCAAGGGAGGCGAGAAAACGGTCGTCTGTTTGATGCACCCACGAGCGGATATGACGCGCCACTACGCCATTCCCTATCTGCTTGAGGCTGGCTATGCCGCGTTCGGTCAGGAAGGGCGCTGGCCGAGTAACGATATCGCCTGCATCCATGAAATGCTGATGCCCGATATTGCCGCTGGCCTCAAGATGCTCAAAGAGCGCGGGTTTGAGAAAGTCGTCTTCATTGGCAACAGTGGTGGTGGGTCGCTGTACTCGTTCTATCAATCACAAGCAGTCACGAACCCACCGGGACGTTTGACTCATACACCAGCCGGCGATCCGTATGATCTCAACCGTTTTCAATTACCCCCGGGGGATGGCATTGTCATTTTGGCTGCACACTTGGGAGAAGGAAAGTTTCTGCAGAAGACAGTTGATCCATCAGTGACTGACGAGGATGATCCGTTGTCCTGTGATCCAAGCCTCGACATGTACAATCCGGCGAACGGTTTCCGCGAACCGCCGGAATCGAGCAAATACAGTCAGGAGTTTATTCAACGCTATCGCGCTGCACAAACCGCACGTGTTGCGCGCATCGATGCGATTGCGCGACGGTTCGTTGAAGAGCAGAAATATTTCCAAGAACTGGCTCGTCAGCCGGAGTTCGACAAATTACCAGTTGAACGACGCGCATTTATTGGCCGCCGTGCGTTAGTGGGCCGTTACATGGAGATCCATCGGACGGAAGCAAATTTAACCTATACTGACCAGTCGTTGTCTCCCTCTTCGCGTGATTACGGATCGTTGTGGTCACCACGCCCCGATCTCTTCAACTATCATGAAGCTGGCTTTGGTAAATATCAGACGCCGCGTGCGTGGCTCAGTACGTGGTCAGGACTGTCTTCGCGAGCCGCAGTATTGGACTGTATCCCGAAGATTACGGTTCCTACACTAGTAGTGAACTACACTGGTGACCATGCGATCTATCCTGAAGATTCGGAATCGATTTATCAGCAATCACCAGCATCTGACAAAAAGTTCGTGCAGGTCGATGCTGACCACTTCGGCTATCCACTACCATCAAAGCCGAACTCGGGAGGGCGGGCTGAGTCAATGAAAGTGATTGTCCAGTGGCTGCGAGAGCGGTTCCCGGGGCGGTAACCTTATCGGTTGGGTCAAGACCCAGCCGATAACTACAAGTGCTGGCAACGGAAGGACCTACAACTTATCCCAAAACCCTACTCCTGGATGCCCGCTCCCGGTAGAACCTGGGACAGGCTGCACGGGCATGACCGTGAGGCCGCATGGGACGTCATTCTCACGAAAGCAGGAATCCAGATTTTCGTACTCGAGGAGGTTTTGGATAGCTTCTAGACAAACAACTCATCAACGGGCATGCGCCATCCCGGAACTGCCGGTTCGGCTTTAGCAACATTGCCTCGACGATCATATAACAACACTATTCGTTCATTCACGAGCAGGAGGCGGGAACTCTCCCTCAAGAATCAGCATTTGTCGTAACCGAAGCCGGTGAGGCAAGTTGACAGCAAGAACATCAATAGTGACGCGACCTACCGCTGTACGCCCGAGAAGGGCTGCACCTTGCCATTCGAAATGCTCTCCCCAGTTGTCCTGCCGAGGATGAAACAGCCGTACGACTTCGCCTGTTTCCTGGTCTCTCCCAGCAATGTTTGGTCCTTTGTGATTGTTACACGCAAAACAGGCGAGGGCGAGGTTCTCAAATTCATCTGTCCCGTGGTGTTTTCGTGCGATAATATGATCGATCTGAAATGTCAGCAAATCATACGATTGTGGCATTCTACAGTATTCGCACGTTTCCCGTGCTCGCTGCCACACCTGTGTGATCAGCGCTTGATCCATCCGTCTACTACACGTGGGAGTCTGCTTGCTTCAAAGAGATACGTGCCTTAGCACGCAGAAGCGATAGAAAATGCCCAACACGCTCATAACAATCAATCTCAGCTTGCTCTGCTGCGGTGAGGGTGCCTTCACGCGCTTTTTCAGCGAGCTGATTCATCCGCTCCTGATCTTCTTTGCCGAAATCAAAAGTGAGTAGCATCTTGGCAGTATCAGCAGGAAGCGTTGGGGCTTCAGGGGCAATAACCCGAGCAAGAATTTCAGCCTCATTGATCATCGGTACGGTGCTCATGACGGAACTATATCATATGGGGTCGGGTTCTACACTGCCTCATCAGTGAACTTCGCCTCGCCACTTCCAGTGGCAGAATTTACACAAACAACTCATCAACGGGCATGCGCCATCCCGGAACTGCTGGTTCGGCCTCTGCTATCTCACCCCGACGGTAGATGGTGGGATTCGTCGGATCAGTAGTACGGTACACTCTGACAACATCATCACTGAGCAAATCGACATCCCATACTACCAGTGTCCCTGCGGCGAAGTAGTCTCGACGCTTTTCTGCCATTTCCTGTTCAGCTTGTGGACCGTAATCGTTTTCGCTCCGCACTTCGACAGCAAATATTGGCGCACCAGTGAGAAACTTCATTCCAGTAGGGGTGCCAGTATAAAAGGCGGCATCTGGGCTAAAAGATTGTCGGTTGGGTAAATTCACGAGAAAGCCGGTTTGTCTGGAATCGCATAGCCAGAACGAGTGCGGCGCGCATAGTCGCGCAGACTGACGTAGATTTCCCCAGCTGCATGACCCGGCAAGAATCCAGTAGGAGCCATGAGCACCAGTTCTCCGTTGATGATTTCTGCTTTGCCATTCTCTGGAACGTGGGACAAGGCTTCGATCGCTGTTTGTGTGACCAATGGCATACGCTTACCTCACAGCTGAAGCTTAGCATGGAAGAGGAGATGGTGACATGCAGCACCGGAGAACGATTCGCGGCCTTCAGAGCCCTCGTGGGCTTCATTTGCTTTGGTGGATTTGTAGGTTCGCCTCAGAGAGGCTGCTAATGGTAGGACACTTTCCTGACTCACTAAGCTCTCACCCTGAACGAAGTGAAGGGTCTCAGAGAGATTCTTCGCTGCGCTCAGAATGACAATGCCGAAGGATTGCTGCAGAAAGTGACGGCTATCCTGTACGTTGTTTACTTGTACTTCTTCAACTCCAATCGGGCAATTTGGTTGCGATGCACTTCGTCGGGTCCGTCGGCGAAACGCAGCGTCCGTGCTTGCGCATAGGCACTGGCGAGTCCGAAGTCTTGGCTGACACCGCCACCGCCATGCACTTGCATAGCCCAGTCAATCACTTGCAGTGCCATATTCGGCGCGGCCACTTTGATCATAGCGATTTCTTTACGTGCGACTTTATTACCTGCGGTATCCATCATATGTGCAGCTTTGAAGACCAGTAGTCGGGATTGGTCGATCAAGATACGTGATTCAGCAATACGTTCTTGTGTTACTGTTTGTTCGGAAACCGGTTTACCGAAGGCCACGCGAGATATCGCGCGCTTGCACATCTTTTCCAGTGCGCGTTCGGCTTGACCGATTAAACGCATACAGTGGTGAATCCGGCCTGGGCCGAGGCGGCCTTGGGCGATTTCAAAACCGCGCCCTTCACCGAGAATGATGTTGGAGGCTGGAACACGCACATCTTTGAACTCGACTTCAGCATGTCCATGCGGCGCATCGTCATAGCCGAACACGTGGAGCATACGGACGATTTTGATGCCAGGTGTGTCGCGTGGGATCAGAATTTGCGACTGCTGCTTGTAACGGTCTGGATTGTTGGGGTCGGTTTTGCCCATGAAGATGATGATCTTGCAGCGCGGATCGCCCATCCCAGATGACCACCATTTGCGACCATTGATAACATAAAAGTCACCTTCACGTTTGATGCTTGATTCGATATTCGTTGCGTCAGAGGATGCGACTGCGGGCTCGGTCATGGCAAAGCACGAGCGGATTTTGCCGTCGAGTAAAGGCTCTAACCACTGTTTCTTATGCTCCTCGGTGCCATAACGTTCGAGTACTTCCATATTGCCTGTGTCGGGAGCGGAACAGTTAAACACCTCAGGTGCCCAGTGCACACGACCCATGATCTCGCACAGCGGGGCGTATTCGAGATTCGTTAGCCCTGCTCCGAGCCGGCTTTCCGGGAGGAAGAGGTTCCACAAACCGGCCTTCTTTGCCTTCGCTTTCATCTCTTCCATAATTGGCGGGATTTGCCAGCGATCCCCCTGGGTATCAACCTGGTGGTGATACGTGTCTTCATTGGGATATACATGTTCGTCCATGAACTGCTGCACACGCTTTTGTAGGTCTTTCACTTTTGGTGAGAAATCAAAATCCATTGATCTACTCCTTTACTCTAGGTATTGTCGTGATGTCCTTCTGACTCCAGACTCATAGACGCTAGACGCACGACTATTAGGCGTGGGTACATTAGGAAATCTCGCCCGGCAAGTCAAACAATGCGCCGCCCTAAAAGAGGCAGTAGTAATGGACTTTCGACCGATGTGGATGTATGACCGTCTCACAGGACTTGGCTAACGAGGAGGGATCGTTATGAAGGTGCTGCACGGACATCACCACATCACACTTGGAGTTGGCGGCGCGCAAGAGGACTACGATTTTCATACACGATTGCTGGGACTGCGCTGTGTGAAAAAGACCGTGCTCTTCGATGGCAAAGCGCCCATTTATCATTTGTATTACGGCAACGAGACCGGTGATCCGAGTACGCTGATTACCAGTTTCCCGTTTCAGGCAGTCTGGTCTCAAGGCGCGGCGTGGTTCAGGCCAGGTGAAGAGCCTCGGGCTGTCGGTGCCCACAGCATCCTTGGATTTCTGGGACAAACGACTGGCCAAGTTCGAGTATCCGCATCATCGCGAAGAGCGCTTTGGTGAACCACGTATTCATTTTGCTCATCCTTGTGGCATTGAGTATGACTTGATCGGCTGTGACACTGACACGCGTAAGCCGTGGGCAACTGATGAAACGCCGGAAGCTGTGGCGATTCGTGGAGTGCATGGGATTACTGTGTCTGTACGAGAACTCGCGGAGCCTGAGCGATTTACCGAAGCCGCGTGGAATGGTCACAAAACAGCCCAACATGGCGCCTATGTTCGCTACGAGATGGGAAAAGGTGGTCCAGGGACGATCATTGAGTATGCCGAGGAGCCGAACGTACCCCAAGGCAGTTGGATATTCGGGGAAGGCGCGGTACATCACTGTGCGTTTCGTGTTGACACGAGTGAAGAGCAGCTTGCGCTACGTGACTACGTCGAAGGCCTTGGCTACACCGATATTTCTGAAGTGAAGGATCGCAAATACTTTCTCTCGGTATACGTGCGCACGCCAGGTGGAGCACTCTTCGAGGCCGCCAGATCAACTGACGAATCATTTACTGTGGACGAGCCGGTGGCGGATTTTGGCAAGGGCATTCAGTTGCCGCCGTGGTTTGAAGATCGACGGCAGGAGCTACTCTCTGGTCTTGAGCCGATTCGGGGGTGAGCCGAAAACTATAGAGGAAGCGCACCAAGATGTGGATTTTGCTTGAGCGCCTTGTGGCGGGCCTAGCCCGCCCTACGTATTTTCGTGCGTTCGCGAGTAGGGCAGGCTGTGCCTGCCACCGTCAACTGTACTCTCCTAATTCGCGCTAATGAGAGGAGTATACTCTCCCCATTAGCGCTTCTCTGTCCTATTCTTTCTTTCTGGATCTACTTCGTCTCTTTTTTCATTGCTATCTTTTCTTCGATCGCTGCCCCTTTGCTAGCGTAATCTCAGCGACTTCGTTTGGTCCGACGGTCCAGGTTTTGTGACGCCGCCACACTTGTGGATCGTGACCGGGAATCAAACGTTCCAACTCTTTGCCTAACGTGCGACGAATACGATCGTAGGTGAACAATTGGTTAAACGGATTGCCTTGGTTGTAACCCGGCGGCCACATCTGCTCGACGTTGGAGTACCAATAGACTGTATCGCCAGCGATAGCGAACGTGCCGTTCAAAGTCTGCACCTCGAACCACTGCGTACCGAATGTGTGTGAGTCTTTGGCGAGGTGAGCAGTAATGCCAGGGAGAACCTCAACTTCTCCTTCGATAAGTGTGACCTTGCTCTGACTGATTGCGCTGGCGACGTTGTGAATGTCTTGCGGATCAAGAGAAGAGAGTAACCATGCGCGTTGTCCACCGCCGAAATCGGCGGGCAACGCAAGCATCCGTAGCCAGCCCATGTATTCATCAAGTTGAATGTAAAGATGGGCATTCGGAAACGCGCCGAAATTACCAATATGATCGAAATGGAGATGGGTAACGAGAATTGCATCAACATCTTCGGGTTTGAAGCCAATTTTCCCTAAGACTGTCTTGGGATCTTCCCAGGCGAAGAACTTATAGCGCGACATCCACTCTTGATTGCCAAAGCCGACATCAACCAGCACAACGTGTTTCTTGCCGCCGATCTCACCGCCGACCAACACGGTATAGAGCATGGGAATCTGAATGGTCCCACGATTACTCATCAATCCCGAGCCGCCAAAGAAGTCATACGGCATATCGGCCTGGCAATAGGCCAAGGTCCAGATGGAGTAATCAGTAAGTGCTTCATCTCTTGTAGTGAGTTTTTTGTGAGGAGGTGGCTTTGTACGCATATAGCTTGCTTCGATCTTCGGATAACCTCAACGAAGCATATCTGTGGATCTTTAACATGCCAACTGATCGTGCACGTGTCTCACTACGAGCGTAGATGGTTGACGTTATAGAGGTTCAATAGCATTGGTCAGTCCTTGGAGAAACTCAGCAACGCGTAACGGTAACCGCCGTCAGCGAGACCTTGTTGCACTAACCTATGAGCCTGGAGTGCTTCGTCAAATTTTGCTGCCTCGGGAGGAGTGAGCTTCTTCTCGCTAGCCTCAGCTTGGATGAGTGCGTGCGTCATCGCCCAAAAATACTCTACGCGCGGAGAGAGTTCCTCAATGGACTCTTCGTGCAAGCCCGCCTCCTGTGCTGCGGTGCGATACTCGTCCATCGTACCGATGCGGACATGCCAGTGACGGTTGAATAATTCCTCATATTCAGGGCGCACCAGAAAACAGTCAGTGACGAAGAGGCGGCCTCCCGGGCGCAGGAGCGCAGCCAAGCGTTGGAATAGCACCTGGCGAGGCATATGGCAGCAGCTATCCACCGCCACAGCGGCATCAAAACAGTTTTCGCCTGGGATCTCTAGCGCGTCACATAACAGCGGTTGTACCTGTGAGGCGACGCCGGCTTGTTTGGCAAATCGTGTGACCAGATCCGCATGTGAGGGCACACACGTCACGGCTGTAACGTAGGCGCCGAACTCCTGTGCCCAGAAAAGTGAACCGCCACCAAGACCGCAGCCAACATCGAGGACCTCTCCGCAGAGAGTAGACCGGGCATGCCAGACCTCGGCTGCATGGTGAAGCATGCGTTCTTGCGCGGCTACTATTCTCTGGCTCAGCACTGGCGTTGAGGCGTCGAGAAATTCCCGTTCATCAACGAGACCAGTGTGATAATGCAGACGCGGCCCTGGTCCGTACCGCCGCAACAGGTCCTGCGTTTTGGGTTCGTAGTAAGCCACGATCTCGGGAACGGGAACACGCGAAGTCACGAGAGCCTCCTTGAGAACAGGATCGATTGTAGGCAAGAGGCATCGAGGCAGCGAAGGTGTTCCTCACGTAGTGCTCGGGCCGCCGCAATTGCCCAAGCCACGATCTCGCGTTTGTCTGCCTCGGGCATGGTAGTGTATCGAGGATCCTTGGATTGGATATCTTTCACCACATGTGCAGCGATCCCTCCATTCATGCCGATAGTTGCTGCCCGGTTGGCGAGCGGGGTGTCACACCATAGGATCTGCATATAGGCAGACCACTGGCGACCGGCAATGCCTTCAGCGACTTCGCGAAACACTGGTGCGGTCCATTGCTGCGGTGCGTACCTCGACGAGTTGTTGTCCCGCTGCCGCCAGCAGTTCTTGTGTGGCCATAATGATTATCGGACCTGGTACTTCAGCTTCCACTAACGTGTGAAAGCAGAGGGTCTGCAGGATATACTGCACGCAGGGGCCGAGTCGGAAAGGGTCGGACAGATAAGTACACTCGCCATCCATAAGGTCATCAGCGAGGTTACCTGCGCAAAAATTGAAATAGATTGCCGCGGCGCGTGCAAGGAGTGTTTGGTGTGGAAGACCAGCTTCCACGCCGGCTTCGTAAAGAAACGGGAGGGGACCGAGACGACCAGCATTCAGCGCTGCCAGCAGGTCTTCCTGGCTAATTTCAGGGAGAGGCTGGCGGCTAAGAATATCTAGTGCCTGCAAAAAAATAGCTTCTGCTCTCAGAACGCTCATAAGCCATTCCGTGAGACTTCTAGCATGGCATGACAATCTCAGAGCCTGCTTTATCGTTAATTTCTGGGCCTCAGTGAGACCATCTTGCATTGTAGCTTTTTGAGCTGCAGGCAAGAGTCGTTATGTGTACGAGATGTGTCCAGCAGCTTTATTATATTCTGTTATCAAGTCTGTGTACAGCTTATCACAGAACGCCCTGTACAGCTGCCGTGATACTTAAGTCGTTGGTGGCGGGATTAGGATTGTCACACTAAGTTCTGTCAGTTTCGATCATGAGCACGTAGGTACTAGGTGAGACCTGTACTGTAATTGGCTTTTAGGTAAAGCCATAAATTCTTTTTTCGACTCCACGGATTTTCTTCGAGCTTCAAGACTTGCTCAGTGATGAATGACTCTCAGAGTAAGACTGAATGCTGCCATAACCCCCGTTTTGCGATCGGCTGGTATAGCCGCAGCTTGTGTTGAGGTCAAGGCTGCTCAACACCAAAGGAAAACACTATCAGAGAGGATGCGGGGAATGCTTCAGTGCTCATGCTACTTCTTCCAGTAGCGCTTTTGCCTCTTGCAAATCCGCAGTGTCAAACCCTTCGGTGAACCAGTTATAAATATCGGACAACGTGTTGCGTGCTGCGTGTTGCTTGCCTTGTTGCTGCCATAGACGGGCAAGGCTAGTTGTTGCGCGCAATTCCCATGACTTCGCCTGCTGCTGCCGGGCAATGTCGATAGCCTTGAGAAAACACGCCTCCGCCTCCTGCTGCACCTCCGCCGGGGTACTGGGATGCTAGGGGCTGGGGGACTCGGGTACTGTTCGACTGTTAGAACCCGATCGCCTGACGACTGTTCGCAGCGTGAGCTGCCCTTTGAGCCGATACAGCTCGGCCTCGTATTCTCGCTCCCCCGTGTTGTTCACCGCCGCTAGCGCCTCATCGAGTAAAGGGAGTCCTTTCTCTGATTGCTCCGTTCTTCCATGCACTTCGGCCAATAAGGCTAGCCAATGCGGTCGGGCCATTTCTGCTCCCATGGCCTGCCAGATAGCCAGACCTTGACGTAGCTGGGTAATTCCCTCCTCGCCCTGTCCCTGCACGGCGAGAGTCCATCCTTGCAGCATGGTGGCGGTCGTTGCCCAGAGCGAAAAGCCTTGCTCTGTTGAGAGTCGAATGGCTTCTTCGGCTCGTTCTCGAGCTGTCTGCACCTCCCCGCGCAGCCGGTGACACTCCGTCACAAAGTTGAGGGCATACGCTAAGCTAAAGGGGTGAGATACCTCCTGGGCCAAAGCGAGCGCTGCGCGGCCACTCTTGAGCGCCTGATCTGGATAACCGAGGAACCACAGGAGCCTGGTCATACGAGAGCGGCAGGATACACCAATGTCCTGACCGTAGAGCACAGTTTGAGCACGATGCTTCTCAGCTTCATAGAGAGCAAGAACCTGCTCCCAGTGTTCCCGGGCGTGGATGAACTTGCCGAGACAGAACAGTGCCACGCCGATCTCAAAATGCGCTCCTAAAAGAAGAGACGGATCTTGCTGGCGTTGGGCGAGACGCAGACACTGCTCCGCCAAGTCCTGGGTCGTTTTGTAGTCTGCGCGTACGGAATAAAATGCCGCTAACCCTCGCAGGACGGGGAAGAGCTGAGCGGTCTCACCCACTTGCTGACACAATTCTCGGGCTCGAGAGTAAGCTTCTCCCACTTCCGGCGCCGCAAAGCCTTTTGTTGCCATCAGCGCTGAGCCCAGGAGGGTTTGCAGCATCAACTCTTGTTGGACGCACTCAGGGGCTTTTGGTAAAGTCTTGAGCAACTCTAACCCCTTGTTCAGGTGACTAGCCGCTTCCATATTAGCTGAGCGCTCGACTGCCCTTTGGCTCGCTCGCTGCCAGTAGGGAATAGCCTGCTCTACGAGACCTGCCTCTGTGTAGTGATGAGCCAAGAGCTCAGGTTGGGTCTCAACAATATCGGGAAAGCGCTCTCGTAAAACTTGGGCAATCTGCTTGTGAGATTGTTGTCGGGTGCTTTTGAGCAACGACTGATACGCCACCTCCTGAATCATGGCGTGTTTGAAAACATACAGCTCATGAGATGGGAGTCTTTTCCGGGAAAGCAGTTCCGCTTCCACTAGCTGGCTCAGGGCGTTTTGCAGAGCCGTTTCGTCTGAAGATGAAACAGCTTTGAGCAGCTCATACGGAACCTCGCGTCCCACAGTAGCGGCCAGTTGTGCCACTTCTTTTACCGGTCCTAAGCGATCAAGTCTGGCTCGCAACGAATCTTGTAACGTGGCAGGGATGCCAACAGAGGGGAACGGGCCTGTCAGGGTATAGCGGTTCACGCCCTCTCCCAGCAGTCCTGATTCCAGGACCATCTTCGTCAACTCTTCTACGAAGAGGGGGATACCATCGGTCTTTGTCACAATCTGATGCAACACTTCGGCTGGGAGGGTTTTACCTTTCGTGACCTGCACGGTCATCTCTTCTATCTGCTTGCGGGATAAGCGGTTGAGCGTGAGATGCATAACATGCGAGCGGGTCACCCAAGGAGGGCTGAACTCGGGACGAAAGGTGAGCAACGTGAGGCTCCGAGGTATCGATCCACGGTTCACGAAGGAGCTGAGACCCTCTAGTGTGGAAGGATCTGCCCAATGGAGATCTTCGACTACCTGCAGGACGGGTTGGTTTTCCGTTAGCGCCACGAGAAGAGTCAGCAAAGCGTCCCGGAGTTTCTGCCGCTGTCGCTGAGGGGTTAAGGTGAGAGGCGGATACTGCTCAGGCAAGGGAAGTGAGAGGAACGAAGCTAACAGCGGCACTATCTCGAGTAAAGAAAGGTGAAAACGCTCCAGCGCGGTCTCGAGCTTGCTGAATTTCTCTTGTGGGGAATCTGCTCTCTCAAAGCGCAATAACCGTTGCAGGAGATCGATAGTGGGATACTGCGCGCTGTTCTGGTGATACGGCGAACAGTAGCGTTCTAACCTGAGGTGAGGTTCTTTGCCGAGATGCTCCTTGAGTGCCTGCACCAGGCGAGATTTGCCGATGCCGGCCTCTCCACTTAACATTACTACCCAGCCCTCTCCTTCCTTCACCTGTGCCCAACGCTCTAGCAGCAGCTCAAGCTCTGGTTCTCTCCCGACCATGGAGGTCAAGCCCTTAGTCAGAGCTGCCTCAAAACGGTTCTGCACCTCACTGTCGTTCAGCACATGGTAGACCGATACTGGTGCCGAGACCCCCTTCAACATTTGTGGACCAAGAGACACGCACTCAAAGAATCCGCAGATCAGTTGATAGGTGGCTGCGCTGATCACCACTGTGTTGGCTTTACCTATTCCCTGCAGTCGGGCAGCAATATTCGGCGTATTGCCTGAGGCTGTGAGTTCGCGCCGTTCGCCTGCTCCCATCTCTCCCACCACGGTCATCCCGCTGTGAATCCCTATACGTAGTTCGAGGGGGAAGTTGCGGATATCCTTCACGGTCTGCTGTAATCGGGAATTCAAGTGTGGCAGTTCGGCGAGAATGCCTAGTCCGGCGCGGACCGCCCGTTGAGCGCCATCTTCGTGCGCCACAGGATAGCCAAAGTACACTACAAGGCCGTCTCCCTGATACTGAGCAACATATCCGTCAAACTCCTGGATCACCCTGGTACACATCTGTTGATACTGGCGCACGACCTCATGGATCTCTTCGGGGTCTAGGCGCTGCGAGCGAGGCACTGAGTCCACTTGGTCACAAAACATCACCGTCAAATGCCGACGCTCGGCAGCGATGGTTGCAGGCTCTGGTAACGCGACGGCGAGGGGGGTGCCGCACCGGCCGCAGAAGGCGAAGCCAGAAGGATTGTCAAAGCCGCACTGGGGGCAGCGCGGCCTGAGCGGTGTCGCACACTGGCCACAAACCCTTGCTTCCTTCGAGTTTTCAACTCCACAATTTGAGCAGCGCACTTCCATCCCTCCATTTCGGTTTAGAACTCTCCCTCCCATTCAATCCGAGAACGAGAGAGGATTCGCTTCCACCTTTTCCAGCCTTGCGAGTCCTTCGGCTGCTTTCCTATGTGTTAAATCAGTTGTGTTTCAGATGTGTTGATAACGGGTTGCAAGCTTTTGATTTTTAATGGCTTTTAAGAAAGTCAGCAACAATTCTGCGACACTACCCGTTTTTCTCCATAGTTGGGCTCTCTTTCGCTTCCTCTACTATAAGAGGCGTAACAAGTGCCTGAACAAATTGTTCACTTTGCTTGAACAAATTGTTCACTGTGCCTGAACACACATGCCACTTTCCCTTACAGGTGGTTTTATTTGCAGCCTGCGCGCCATTCAGGTTGCGTCAACGATCCCCAGCCTCCGCTCCCTGATAGACGGGCCATCGGTAATTCGATCGTAATCGATGCCCATAGCGATTGCGAGTTTGTGTTCATGGGTCTCAATCCCATCTTCATCAGGTCAATGTTTCGATCGAATTAACGACCAAAAAGACCGTACCTTTTTAATAGCTGTCTGACACAGGCCTCCACGTGTGGATAGAGCTACTCCCGTTCGTCCTGAGTCTTCTATAGCGCTGCACGCTAAGCGGATGGGCAGAAGCAGAAGGGGCTACATGGTCCGTCATCCCCGCACAGCCTGTCCCAGGTCCTACTGGGACCTGTCCCAGGTTCTACCGGGAGCAGGAATCCAGTCTTCTGCTGTTCCTATAGAATGGCATCGCTCCACGAGAAGCATGGGCACTTTTTGGACTTCGTCGAGGATAACCAATCGTTTTGGCGAGACCGACCGTAACTCTTCACGTAGAAGAAACGGCTGTTGCGTATAGCGGAGATATTCATCAGTTTTGAGGAGATCAACGCGAAATGCCTCTGGATACGTCTCTTTCAGAAGCGAGATTTTTCCCTTCTTGTTCTAAATAATCACCTCGCGATACGTCTGGTTGAAAGCGTTTGCTCGTTCATTACCAGCGCTAAGAACGTGTATGTACTACCGCTCCGAGCGCCGGCATTGCGGACCTCACGATCGTCAGTGGCGAGGGCCTAAGCCAAGAGAGATAAAGCCTGCTGGATGCGAACCGAGACCTCGATAGCTGGTTCACTGAAGAGTTTGGCACAGAGAAGTTCGTCGAGAAGCAAATAACCATAAGTCCAAGAGTGGATTGCCGTCTGACTCTTTTCCACACTTCTTGACAAGATCTCCCAAGAACATATCGCTGCTTGTGTCGGGCGAATAAAGCAGAATCTCGCGACAGATGAGACCAGAATATGACATCCGTGGCGGGGTGCGCGGGAAATACTACGAACGCTACGGCAAGGGACGAACGTTGTGATGCTGGACCCTGATGTAGCGGCAGTGTTCGCCGTCGATGCCGAGGCTGCTGAATCGGCGTTGCAGACAGCTTTACGCATGCTGATACAACTCGCCCGCAAACAAGTGGACGAGGCCACCTCTTCCACCGGGACGACGTCTAACTCGTTGTTCCACCGACCGCTGCCCTTTTGCGGTTCTGCTTTCAGCCGCAGGGTTTCGTTTGGGCCTCGGCGGCTGAGCACGGCGTTAGGTGTTCACCAGAGCGTTGCTTGACGCTGTACAAAGCCAACTCACGCAAAGGAATCCTGAAAGGAAGCGTATGGAACAGGGACAATCAAGCTTGACAGCTATCGGGTCAGCGATGATGCGAGCCGCACATGCACCTACTGGACCAGACCTCGTTCCTCCCGCCTAAAGTGGCTAAAGTAGCTATCTCCTCCTCTTTAGGTGCTTTAGTCGGTTTAGGTAGGGTGTGACTGGTTTTTTGTATCTCATGAGACAGAATGTACCTACGTGTCTGATCACTGCTTGTGTGCTGTAGGTTTTTCTTCGAGGGGTTTTGAGGATGTGGGCATGCCACCATGAGACAAAAGGAGACACGGACGCCGTTTGAGCAAGTGGGGCGGGGGAATCCATACTGATTTTCCGGACATGCCAGTAGCTGGTTTTGCTGACCTCACAAACTGATTGGAAAGTCAGGATTAACCGGACAACAAGGTGCTATTTCATGTCAGTATTTTTGAAGGGTGTTCGGAAAACTTCCTATATGTAGCCATGTTAATATGGCTACATATAGCCGTATAGAGCTGGCTACCCGTAGACCGTTCTGGCTATTCGTAGGAAGAGGTTTCTGCTAATAGCCGGGAGCCTTGCCGTTGAATTAAAGTTCGGCTCCAGCGCAATTGTCGCCTCGAAATGCCTTCGGTATGCTGAGCCTGAGGTAATCGCATATGATCAATACGATTTGGGCGGTGATCCGTGACGGTAAAATAGTCCCGCTCGAGGACGTGAAAGTCCCTGAAGGAACGCGTGCTTTAGTCACCCTCTTGCCGGAAGATGATGCAGGCTTCTGGTTATCCGCAAGCGAATCATCGTTGAGCACCATATGGGGAGGTGCAGAGGACGACGTCTATGCCGAGCTACTCGAAAAATGAGGTCGTGCTCGTGCGCTACCCGTTCTCGGATCTGACCAGCACCAAGGTGCGTCCCGCTGTTATTGTCAATGCGCCCCATACGTCTCAAGACGTACTTATCGTCCCGCTTACCAGCAAAACGACAGGCTTACTGGCGGGTGAGTTTGTGCTCGCTGACGGAAGGGAGCAGGCTTAACTTCGAAACGGCGGCTAAGCGAGGTGTCTTTACCATCCATGAGAGGCTTGTACCCAGAGGTGTCGGGAGATTGGGGACAGGGGACGCTAAGAAATTAGATGCCTCGTTGCGAGAGTGGTTGGGCTTGCACTAGAGAGGAGACGACGGCAAGCCGAACACCTATGAGCCGTGTGATGAGGCGAAGCCTCACCATACCCGATGAAAAAAGGACAGCCGAGGACTACACTGAGTGCGGTTCTGGTGTGACAGAGGTCGAGAGGCCTTGGTGCTTGCAGCCCGTCTATCAGGCCTTTTGCGCCGACGAAGGTCTCCGCGGCACGTGTTTTTCCTTTGTCACCGAAACGCTGGGCAGGTGGATGGACATCTCCAAGAGCCTCCAGAAAGGGTTTGCCGTGATCAAGCAGCGCTGGAAGGTGGAACGCGCACTCGCTTGGCTGAACGGTTTCCGAAGGCTGGCCAAGGACTGCGAAATCCTTACCGCTACCGAGGAAAACCTCATCCGCATTGCCATGATCAAAATTACCCTTGCAAAGGCTTGAAAAATTTTATGTCAACAGGCTCTAAAGGCTAACAAGACCTGGGGGCACTTAGAAGACTTTGTCCGCGATCATGTCCAGCAATTCATCCAAGCTCTGTTGGAATCATTGGATTATCAATGTTCTTGACGCCATCCCCAAGCCACATCAGCCGGAGGCCCGCTCCCTGTTGTGCGCGATGCTCTTGCCGAAACCCAAGCGACCTGCGAGGAGCTACGAGCGGAGTTCACCACCGGCTATCGGAAGTTGGCACCCAAAGCCGTGGAGCGGCTGGCCGACGATTGGGAGCGGCTCGTCACCTTCTACCAATTCCCACGTGAACATTGGCCGCACTTGCGAACGACCAATGTCGTCGAGTCCCCCTTCGCAACCGTACGACTGCGAACCACGGCAGCCAAACGCTTCAAGAAGGTAGAGAACGCCACGGCGGTGATCTGGAAGCTGTTGCAGGTAGCGGAATCGACCTTTCGTCGACTCAAGGGAGCCGAATTACTCCCGGCCGTGTCTACTGGGGCGCAGTATAAAGATGGACTGCAACGGAGTACGCATACACCGCAGAAGATTGCCGCTTGACTACGAGGCACGAGCGTATTCCTTGCCCTGGAACGCCTGAAGGAGTAAGGAAGCAGCATGCGTTGTGCGAGTTGTGGGTTTGAGAATCCTGAAGGGCTGAAGTTTTGCAACGAGTGCGGGACCTCGCTCAAACGGTGCTGTGCCCGGTGTGGCTTTGAGAATGCCCCACAAGCCAAGTTTTGTGGTGAGTGCGGTACTACCCTCCTTGTTCATCCCCAGTCACCCATTGCTGGCTCGGTGTTCCCAACACCTAACCTTCCGCCTCCTGTGAGTTACACGCCTCCCCATCTTGCCGAACGTATCCGGGCTGAGCAAGCGGCACTCGAAGCCCGTGGCACCACAGACGGCGAGCGCAAGACGATCACCGCGCTGTTTGCCGATCTCAAAGGCTCGACCGCATTGATTGAAGGACTCGACCCGGAAGAAGCCCGCGCGATCATTGATCCCGCCTTGCAGCTGATGATGGACGCCGTGCATCGCTACGAGGGCTATGTTGCCCAAGCGCTCGGCGATGGCATCTTTGCTTTGTTTGGTGCGCCCCTTGCTCATGAAGACCATCCCCAGCGGGCACTCTATGCCGCGCTGCGCATGCAAGAGGAGATGCACCGCTATGCCGACACGCTGCGACAAAAGGGCTATCCGCCCCTGCTGATGAGGGTCGGCGTGAACACCGGAGAAGTCGTCGTCCGGTCGATCCGCAAAGATGATCTGCATACTGACTACGTGCCGGTAGGCCACTCAACCAACCTTGCGGCCCGCATGGAACAATTAGCTACGCCCGGCTCGATTCTGGTCACCGAGCAGACCCACAAGCTCACGGACGGTTACTTCGCGTTCAAAGCGCTGGGGCAGACGCAGATTAAAGGGGTCGAAGTGCCACTCACCATCTACGAAGTGCTCGGCGTCGGCCCGTTGCGCACGCGGCTGCAAGTGTCCGCCCGGCGTGGGCTGACCCGCTTTGTCGGGCGCCAGCGCGAGATGGAGCAGCTGCAACACGCCCTTACACAAGCCAAAAGCAGGACGTGGCCAAATTGTTGGGGTCATGGGCGAACCGGGGTTAGGCAAGTCACGGTTGTTCTATGAGTTCACGCTCCTCTCACAAGCTGGTGGTTTGATTCTCGAAGCCTATTCGGTCTCATATGGGAAAGCGTCGCCGTATCTGCCCGTGATCGAACTGCTCAAGGGTTACTTTGACCTCCAGCCCCAGGATGAGGAACGCAAGCGGCGAGAACGCGTGATTGGCAAAGTGCTTGGTTTGGACCGTACCCTCGAAAACACGCTGCCATATCTGTTTGGCCTGCTGGGGATTGAAGAACAGCCGTCGCCCCTCCAGCAGATGGACCCGCAGATTCGGCGCCGACGCACGTTCGCGGCACTCAAACAACTCTTCCTCAGAGAGAGTCTCAACCAGCCCGTGATCCTTATCTTTGAGGACTTGCACTGGATCGATAGCGAGACCCAAGGCTTCTTAGACCTGCTGAGTGAGGGAGTCGCCTCAGCGAAGATCTTGTTGCTGGTCAATTATCGTCCCGAGTATCGGCACGACTGGGGCCAGAAGACCTATTACACGCAGCTCCGCTTAGCCCCGTTTGGCCGAGCGGAGGCCGAAGAATTCCTCGACCTCCTGTTAGGGAATGGCGCCGGGGGACAGCAGGCCGCGCCCCTGCACGCCCTCAAGCAGCTCATTCTCACCAAGACCGACGGCACGCCGTTCTTCATGGAAGAAGTAGTGCGGGAGTTGGTAGAACAGGGAATGCTGAGGCAAGAGGCTGCCAGCGGGTGGGTCCTGACTCGTCCGACCACTGCACTGCAGATTCCGCCGACGGTTCACGGCGTGCTCGCCGCCCGGATTGATCGCCTCTCACCCGACGAGAAAGCCCTGTTGCAACAGTTGGCGGTGATCGGGCGCGAGTTTCCCTTGAGTCTCATCACGCATGTCATCGCGCAACCGGAGGAAGAACTCTTCCGCTTGTTGACGTCATTACAAAACAAAGAGTTTCTCTATGAGCAGCCCGCCTTCCCGGAAGTCGAATATTTCTTCAAGCATGCCCTGACCCAGGAAGTCGCGTACAACTCTGTCCTTCTCGAACGCCGCAAAGTCCTGCATGAACACACCGCGCGGGTGCTCGAAGCGCGGTGTCAGGATCGCTTGGAAGAGTACTACCCCGAGCTAGCGCATCACTACAGTCGCAGTGGGAATGCAGAGAAAGCGATCGAGTATCTCCACAAGGCCGGGCAACAGGCAACCCAACGGTCGGCCAATGCCGAGGCCGTCACCTACCTCACCACAGCGCTGGAGCTGCTCCCAACGCTGCCTGACAGCCAAGAGCGCACCCACCGAGAGCTGACCCTGCAACTCGCCTTGGGAGTGCCGCTGCAGGCGACCAAAGGCTTTGGCTCGCGAGAAGTCGGCCGCACGTATGAGCGGGCGCATGCCCTCTGCGTAGAGATTGGGCATGTCCCGCAGCTGTTTCCGATCTTACGCGGGCTCTGTGTGTTCCACAACATTCAGGCGAATCTGCACAAGGGGTACGCCTTGGCGCAGCAACTGCTGACCTTAGCGGAGCAGGAAGGAGGGGCCGGACTTCAGGTCGAAGCCCATCTCGCGATGGGAGCACCCCTATACTGGCGTGGCGAGTTTACGGGGGCGCGAACCCATTTTGAAGCGGCGCTGGCTCGCTATGAGCCAGCACAACATCGCGATCACATTCTCTTGTATGGACGAGATTCACGCATGTTTGGTCTGGAATATTTGGCCAGAACGATGTGGAGTCTGGGCTATCCTGACCAAGCACTGCATCGAGCCCACGAAACGGTGACCTGGGCCCAGGAGCTCGGGCATGCCCATAGTCTGGCGTGGGCATTGACGTCCAGTCTGTGGATTCGGCTGTATCGTCGGGAATGGCGGGAAGCATGCGAACCGATAGAAGAGGCACTGGCCTTTGCTACCGACCACGGGTTTTCCGTGTGGGTAGCCCATGGCATGGTCAACCGCGGATGGATGCTGGTCCAACAAGGCCAGCCGCACGCCGGGATCACCGAATTGGAACACGGCCTCTCGCGTATCCGTACGACTGGCACGATTGTCTTCGAGCCGTTTTCCTACGTTCCGTTGATTGAGGCGTATGGTAAGAGCGGACAATTTGATAAGGGCCTGCAAACGGTCAGCGAGGCGCTGCACTTAGCAGACCGCCATGACAATCGCGTGCTTGAAGCTGAGATCCACCGTCTCAAGGGCGAACTCCTGCTGGCGCAAGAAGGTCGGAAGACTGTCGGCTGAGCGCGTGAGGGGAAAAACTGACGAAGCCGAAGCCTGTTTCCTTAAAGCCATCGACATCGCCCGTAAACAGCAAGCCAAGTCCTGGGAGTTACGTGCCACCACCAGCCTCGCCCGTCTGTGGCAGCAACAAGGCAAGAAAGAAGAAGCTCACAAGACTGTTGTCAGACATCTACAATTGGTTCACCGAAGGCTTTGACACGAAAGACTTGCAAGAGGCGAAGGCGTTGTTGGCCGAATTGGCGGAGGGTCAGTGATGGATTCTCTAGAGATCGATCGAACGAGTCGCCTCCCTTCTCCAGCAGCCGGAGCGGATCACCTATCGGGCGCTTAAGCTGAGTTCAGTCTGGATGAGGAGCAGCTGGAGGCCCTAAAAACGAACTCATTAAGGCGCAGCGGCTCGCTAGTGATGAAGATGGAAAGTGTTGGTATGGATGGGCGACGGAAGTTGGCTCCATCCAACTCAACACTCCCAGCGTCACAGCACAGCCACCAACTCCCCGCCAGCTACACCCCGCCGCATCTGGCCGAGCGCATCCGGGCCGAGCAGGCGGCACTGGAAGCGCGCGGCAGTACTGATGGCGAACGCAAAACCATCACCGCCCTGTTTGCTGATCTCAAAGGCTCGACCGCGTTGATTGAAGGACTCGATCCCGAAGAGGCGCGGGCGATTATTGACCCGGCCTTGCAGCTCATGATGGACGCCGTGCATCGCTACGAGGGCTATGTGGCGCAAGTGTTAGGCGATGGCATCTTTGCGCTTGTTTGGTGCGCCGCTTGCCCATGAAGATCATCCCCAGCGGGCACTCTATGCCGCACTGCGCATGCAAGAGGAGATGCGCCGCTATGCCGACACGCTGCGACAAAAGGGCTATCCGCCCCTGCTGATGAGGGTCGGCGTGAACACCGGAGAAGTCGTCGTCCGCTCGATCCGCAAAGATGATCTGCATACTGACTACGTGCCGGTAGGCCACTCAACCAACCTTGCGGCCCGCATGGAACAATTAGCTACGCCCGGCTCGATTCTGGTCACCGAGCAGACCCACAAGCTCACAACGGCTACTTTGAGGTCAAGGCATTGGGGAGACCCAAGTCAAAGGCGTGGAAGCGCCGCTGAACGTCTATGAGGTCCTGGGCGCAGGCCCCCTGCGCACGCGTCTGCAAGTCTCCGCCCAACGCGGCCTTACCCGGTTTGTGGGCCGCCACAGTGAGATGGAGCAAATGCGCCGGGCATTAGAGCAGGCCAAAGCCGGGCACGGGCAGATTGTCGGTGTCATAGGCGAGCCCGGGTTAGGGAAGTCGCGATTGTTTTACGAGTTTAAGTTCACCTCCCAAAGTGGCTGTCTACTGCTCGAAGCCTACTCCGTCTCGTATGGCAAAGCCTCCCCGTATTTGCCAGTGATCGAGCTACTCAAGAGTTACTTTGACATCACTGCCCAAGATGACGAGCGCAAACGGCGGGAGAAGGTGACCGGGAAAGTGTTGAGCTTGATCGCAGCTTGGAGGAGACCCTGCCGTATCTCTTTGCCCTACTGGCTATCGACGACCCGACAAGCGAGTTTGCAGCAGATGGATGCGCAGATTCGGCGGCGGCGGACGTTTGAGGCGTTCAAGAAACTGTTCCTGCGCGAGAGTCTCAATCAGCCCTTGCTCCTCATCTTTGAGGACTTGCACTGGATTGACAGTGAGACGCAAGAGTTGCTTGATACGTTGAGTGAAGGCGTGGCGAGTGCGCGGATTTTGCTGCTGGTGAACTATCGGCCCGAGTATCGCCATGAGTGGGGGCAGAAAACGTATTACACACAACTACGGCTTGCGCCCTTCGGCAAGGCCGAAGCTGAGGAATTTCTTAATGAGTTGCTGGGTGAGTCATTTGCTCGGCGCGGGTCTGACCCGCCGACAGTGCGAGGTCTTCGGTGCCGTTGGTGGCGCGGTCAGGAGACCGGCCACAGCTGAATTCGTCCCTCACACCCTCAAGCAACTTATCCTAGAGAAGACCGAGGGCACGCCGTTTTTCATGGAAGAAGTGGTGCAGACGTTAGCGGAAGAGGGCGTGCTCAGCGGCGAGCGCAGCCAGTACCGGCTGGAGCACGCGCCGAGCGCACTCCATATCTCCCCCACCGTGCAAGGGGTGCTGGCGGCCCGCATCGACCGCTTGGCCGACGACGAGAAAGCCTTCTTGCACCACTTAGCCATTATGGGGCGCCAGTTCCCGCTGAGCTTGATGCGCCAAGTCGTTCCCCAGACTGAAGAGGAATTGTATCGGTTATTGTCGTCGTTGCAGCGTAAGGAATTTCTCTACGAGCAGCCGGCGTTTCCGGAAGTGGAGTATCTCTTCAAACATGCGCTGACGCAGGAGGTGGCGTACAACTCTGTCCTGCTCGAACGGCGCAAAGCCTTACATGAACGCACGGCGCAAGCGTTGGAAGTCCTCTATGCCGCGCTCTCTAGCCGAACACTACAGCGACTTGGCGCATCACTACACGACGCAGTGGCAATACGGAGAAAGCCGTCGAGTACCTGTACCTGGCTGGGCACCAGGCAGTACAACGCTCGGCCAATGCGGAAGCGATCGGACACCTGACCACAGCTCTGGAACTACTCAAAACTCTACCGGACACTCCCGAACGTGCCCAAAAAGAACTCACGCTGCAAATCACCCTGGGTGGTGCGCTGATGGTCACCAAGGGCTGGGCAGCACGGAAGTAGAACAAGCATATGCCCGGGCGCGGGAGCTGTGTCAGCAGGTGGGAGAGACTCCGCAGCTCTTCCCGGCACTGTGGGGATTGTGTCTGTTTCATTCGGGGCGGGGCGAGTTTCAGACGGCACGGGAGCTGGGGGAGCAACTCCTCAATCTGGCCCGGAGTGTCCAAGACCCCGCACTCCTCCTGGAAGCCCATCACCCGCTGTGGGCCATCTCATTATTGCTTGGAGAGTTGGCCGCTGCCCGAGAGCACTGTGAACAGGGGATTGCCCTCTACGATTCTCGGCAGCACCACTCCCTGACCTTTCTCTATGGCGGGCATGATCCTGGGGGGTGCTGTCGGGACTTTGCAGCCTGGGCTCCTGTGGTTGCTGGGTTATCCGGACCAGGCGCTGGCGCGAAGCCAAGAGGCACTGACGCTAGCTCATGACCTATCTCACCCTGCAAGCATAGGGAATGCTCTGGACTTTGCAGCCATTGTTCATCAGCTCCGCCGGGAGAGTCAGGCAGCCCAAGAGCGAGCAGAGGCAGCTCATTACACTTTTGACTGACCAGGGATTTTCGTACTGGTTGGTGCATGGGACTATCCTGCGGGGTTGGGCGCTGGCGGAGCAGGGACAAGCAGCGGAGGATCGAGCAGATGCGTCAGGGGCTGGCCGCCTATAGGACCGCAGGCTCGCAAGAGTTCAGTCGTATTTTCTTGCGCTGCTGGTCGAGGCATATGGGAAAGGAGGACAGATAGAAGAAGGGCTGAGTGCGCTGGCCGAGGCGTTGGCTCATGTGGACAAAACTGGGGAGCGTTTCTACGAGGCGGAGCTGTATCGGCTGAAAGGCGAACTCACGCTCGAGCAGTTAAAGTTCAAGATTCAAAGTTCCAAAGTTGCTGACAGTCTGATCCTAGTGACCAGACTCGAAGCAGAAGTGGAGGAGTGTTTTCTTGAAAGCGATTGAGATTGCCCATACGCAGCAGGCGAAGTCTCTGGAGCTGCGAGCGGTGATAAGCCTCGCGCGCCTATGGCAGCAGCAAGGCAAGCAGAAGGAAGCTCACGCATGTTGTCGGAGATCTACGGCTGGTTCACCGAAGGGTTTGACACGAAAGACTTGCAAGAGGCCAAGGCGTTGCTGGACAGTCTAGGGTCTAGCGTCTAGAGTCTAGCGTCGAAGAAAAAGGATACAATTCGGCTCCCGCTTTTTTGCACGGATAATGCTAGGGTATGCCCATGAACATTTCGATCGTAACGAAACCGGTACCGTTGCATCTTGATGCGGCAGGGGTGTTTCGCGTTGGAGGGACGCGCGTGTCTCTCGATTCGGTGCTTGTGGCCTTTCACGACGGTGCTACGCCAGAAGAAATCGTCCAACAGTATGACGCCGTTTCGCTGGCCGATGTGTATGCGGTGATCGGGTACTATCTGGAAAACCAATCGGCTATCGACTCTTATCTCGCGGCGCGACGGCTTCAGCGCGAAGAGATCAGACAGGAAGTTGAAGCTCGTCACTCTCCGCACGGGATTCGGGCAGCGGCTGCTAGCCCGACACAGACACGGCTCATGAAATTTGCAGTAGACGAGGACTTCAATAACCGCATCCTCCGTGGAGTGCTCCGTTGACGGCAGAGCCGTTAGATTGTCCAGCTACGAGGTCCCATGAGCCGGGAAGAGCGAGACGAGGATCAGAAAATCCTGGAGTGGTTGGTGACCGAGCAGCGTGTATTGTTCACGCATGACGTCACAACGATGCGCCCCTATGCAGAAGCGCGGGTGGCCGAAGGCAAGCCGATGTCGGGCGTCTTTGAAGTGAGCCAGTACCTACCGATCGGCCAAGCCATCGAGGAGATACTTGTGGTGACAGCGTGTAGTCTAGAGGGCGAATGGGAAGGTCAAATCCGCTTCTTGCCGCTTCGCTAATCGGTTGCGGTTGCTGAGAAGCTGAGCGGAGAGGAAGATGAAATGGTTTGCTCTACCTGTCAGCATAAGAATCCTATCGGAGCAAAATTCTGCAATGCGTGTGGGGCAAAACTGGAACAGACCTGCCCGAGTTGTAGCCGGATAAACCCACCAGGCAGTCGTTTCTGTAACGAGTGTGGCTCTCCCCTGATGTCGCAGTCGAGTGTCGAGGAGCCAGCGTCAAAACAAGTCCAAGGTCCAGCACCCAAGGTCCAACGTCAGGCATTCCAATCCCTAACTCCTCACCCCCACTCCTCGGCAGCCGAACGTCGGCAACTGACAGTCATGTTTTGTGATCTGGTAGGCTCCACCGCCCTTTCCGCGCAGCTCGACCCTGAAGACTGCCGGGCGTGGTGCAGCAGTATCAAGAGATCTGTAGTCCCGTGATTCAGCCCCACGACGGCTAGATGGCCCAATACCTGGGCGATGGGCTGCTCGTATACTTTGGCTATCCAACGGCCCACGAAGACGACGCCGGCGAACGGTACGGGCCGGGATGGGAAATCGTTGAGGCGTTGCGTCCCTCGGCCCCTCCAGCCCAGAGCACTTATCGCATCCTATCCAAGTTCGCATCGGCATTCACACCGGCTAGTTGTCGTCGGCGAGATCGGCGGCAGCGAGAAACGCGAGATACTGGCGCTGGGTGAGACGCCGAACATCGCCGCGCGCATTCAGGGCTTGGCCGAGCCCGACACAGTGGTCATCAGCGCGGCGACACATCGCCTCGTAAGGCTTTTCGAGTGTCAGGACTTCGGACCTCAGACCCTCAAAGGGATATCTACTCCGATGACGCTGTATCGCGTCATAAGGCGAGAGTGCGGCACAGAGTCGCTTTGAGGTAGCGGTTAGTACGGGCTTAACGCCATTGGTCGGTCGCGAAGAGGAACTAGGCTTACTGCGCGAGCGATGGAAACGGGCCAAAGCAGGCGAAGGGCAAGTCGTGCTGCTCAGTGGCGAGGCCGGGATTGGCAAATCCCGCCTGGTGCAGGCGCTGAAAGAGCAGGTCTGCGCCGAGGGTGCACGCGCATCGAGTTTCGCTGCTCGCCCTATCATCAGAACAGCGCTTTCTATCCCCTCATCGAGCACCTGCATCGGCTCTTGCAGTTTGCGCGGGACGATACTCCTCAAGACCAAGTTACAAACTCCAACAGACGCTCGCGACGTATCGCTTCCCCCAGGCCGATACCCTGCCCCTCTTAGCCACCTTGCTCTCGTTGCCCCAGCCTGAAGGCGCTCCCTCTCTTACCCTGAGCCCGCAGAAACAGAAGCAAAAGACCCAAGAAGCATTAGTAGCCTGGCTGTTAGAGGAAGCAGAGAAAGGCTACCGTGTATTGGCCTGGGAGGATTTGCACTGGGTCGATCCCTCCACATTGGAAGTCCTCACCCTCTTGCTGGACCAGGCGCCGACGACGCGGCTGCTCGCCTTGCTCACCTTTCGTCCGGATTTCACCCCGCCGTGGCGGCCACATTCACATATCACTCAGCTCACCCTCAGTCGCTTGCAGCGGCCGCAGGTCGAAGCGATGGTCGCGCAAGTAACTGGCGGCAAAGCCTTACCGGCAGAGGTTTGCAGCAGATCATACCAAGACCGATGGGGTGCCGCTGTTTGTCGAAGAGTTGACCAAGATGGTGCTGGAGTCAGAGTTGGTACGAGAAAGGGAAGATCGCTATGAGTTAACGGTACTCTGCCGCGGTTAGCGATTCCCTCGACCTTACAGGACTCCTTGATGGCCCGTTTGGATCGCTTATCCACGGTCAAAGAGATCGTACAGCTGGGGGCGACTCTCGGGCGGGAATTTGCTATGAACTGATGCGTGCGGTTTCCCCCCTCGACGAGAGAGACCTTACAGCAGGGGTTGAGGCGGTTGGTGGAAGCGGAACTGGTGTATCAGCGTGGCCTGCCCCCGCAGGCGACCTATCTCTTTAAGCATGCGCTGATTCAGGACACTGCTTATCAGTTGTTGCTCAAGAGCACACGACAACAGTATCACCGCCAGATTGCGCAGGTGTTGGAGGAACAATTTCCTGACACGAAAGAAACGCAGCCGGAACTGCTCGCCCGTCACTATACCGAAGCAGGGCTGGTCGAGGACGCGATCCCTACTGGCGGCGAGGCGGGTAGCGACCTGGAAAGCGCTCGGCCAATGTGGAGGCGATTGGCCATCTGACGAAAGG
>CAVTCR010000067.1:0-14085 GCA_963733195.1 uncultured delta proteobacterium | reverse complement strand
CGACCCTGCGATTATCGCAACAACGACTGAATACGGTGATACAGAATTCACTTCGAGTGTCTGTTGGCGTAATGTGTTTGCTACTCAGTTCCATCCAGAAAAAAGCCAGGCCATTGGTTTACGTATTCTGGCGAATTTCGGCAGATTGGTTGCTGGCGCCCCTGTCTCCTTACCGACTCCGTCTCCAAAGATATCGGACTCCGGACAGCGGACTCCGGGCTCGATTTGACCTATGCTTGTCATTCCGGCAATCGATCTCAAAGATGGGAAATGTGTTCGCCTCTATCAAGGCGACATGAACAAGGCCACGGTTTATTCAGACGACCCGGTGGCAACCGCCCTGCGTTGGCAAAGCGAAGGCGCGGAGCGGCTTCACGTCGTCGATCTTGACGGCGCGGTGTCTGGCACGGGCGTTAATACCAAAGTCATTCGCCAAATCTGCAAAGCGCTATCGATCCCTGTACAGGTCGGAGGAGGTCTCCGTACCGTGGAAGCGATTGAGCGGTTGTTCTTCTCGGGAGTCCATCGCGCCATTCTTGGGACCGTTGCCTATCGTGACCCCACAGTCGTCGCTGCCGCTTGTCAACGCTTTCCAGGCAAGATCACCATCGGTATTGATGCTCGCAACGGGAAACTTGCTGTTCAAGGATGGACGGAAAACACTACTCTGGAAGCGGTTGACTTAGCCAAACAGTGTGCCGGGTTGGGAGTAAGCGAGATTGTCTACACCGACATTAGCCGTGACGGTACTGAACAGGGAGTGAATATTGAGGCAACTCTGGCCCTTGCGCAGGCGGTGTCATTACCAATTATCGCGTCTGGTGGAGTTGCCAGTATCCGAGATGTTCAACGGCTGGCTCAGTTTGAAGCGAAAGGAATCAAGGGCGTCATTGTTGGTAAGGCTTTGTATACTGGGGCAGTAGCTCTCGCAGAGGCCATCTTGATCGGGAAACATCTTCCCCACTAACCATCGCATCCCTTTGCCCCGTCTCAGCTTGTTTCTGTGCCCTCCCCTCTCTTACAATAGAAAAGATGAGTCTTTCCTTTCATCCCTGGCGGGCACTGCGTCGTGCGATCACACGCCAGTTCACTGTTCTCCTGACAAAGCCGCTGAAAAACTATACGCCGCGGTTCCCAAATGATCTCGTTGCACTGAAGCGCCATATCAAAAAGGGCGATATTATTCTCGTCGAAGGAGAGCAACGCGTCAGCGAAGTCATTAAGTATTTGACACAAAGTTCGTGGTCTCACTCCGCCCTCTACATCGGTGATGAACTGGTACGCAGAAACCACCCGCAACTTGGGCAGATCCGTGCTGTTTTTGGTAACGAGGTCAACCATCTGGTTGTCGAGGCACTAGTCGAAACCGGAGTGGTCGTTTCACCACTATCGAAGTACATCAAATTTAATATCCGGGTGTGTCGTCCGTATCAGCTACGCAAAGATCATCTGCAGACTATTCTTGACGATGTCATCAGCCAGCTTGGTCATTCGTATGACATGCAGAATGTCTTTGACCTCGCCCGCTACTTTCTCCCTGTAAGCCTTGTACCTCGCCGCTTTCGCCGGAAGGCCCTGCAGTTTGGTGGCGGGCTACCCACACAAGTGATTTGCTCAAGTATGCTTGCCGCTGCATTTGACAGGGTTGGCTTCCCTATCATTCCCCAGTACGTCGCCCAGCACATGGATGAGGCCGCACGACGTACTTGGTTACACCGTCTTCTCCTGCGCTCAACCGACCCCCAGGCACGCCTCGTGTTTCGTCGACGTCACCATACACTCGTCACCCCACGTGACTTCGACCTTTCGCCCTATTTTGAGGTCGTCAAATTTAACGTCGTCGAGTCTCGTCGGTTTGATTACAGCCGAATCGTTTGGGATGAGAATGAGGACGGAGAAACCGACGAGAAGATAGTTCCTCCTCATGCTAAGGTCCGCTCTTGACTCTTTGCGTGAAACGCCTGACACTCGCTCCATGCTGAGCAAGCGGATCATTCCATGCCTAGATGTGAAAGACGGACGTGTCGTCAAAGGGGTCAATTTCGTTGATCTCCGTGATGCTGGAGACCCTGTCGAAGTCGCCCAGCGCTATGATGAAGAAGGTGCGGACGAGCTAACGTTTCTTGATATCACGGCATCACACGAACGACGCAAGATCATTCTCGATGTCGTGCGTAAAACAGCCGAAACGGTCTTTATGCCGCTCACAGTCGGTGGCGGAGTACGAGAGATTCAAGACATCCGCGACTTGTTGAATGCCGGAGCAGACAAAGTTTCAATCAACACTACAGCGGTGAATCGGCCAGAGTTCGTTAAAGAAGCCGCCGAACGTTTTGGATCACAATGTATCGTTGTAGCTATAGACGCAAAGCACCGTACCCCCGACCCCTGACCCCCGATCCCTTGGATGGGAAGTGTTCATTCACGGCGGGCGCACTCCGACTGGACTTGATGCCATTGCCTGGGCGCAAAGAATGGAATCGCACGGCGCGGGCGAGATTCTCTTGACCAGCATGGATCGCGACGGCACGAAAGGTGGGTACGATATCGAACTCACACGGGCGATTGCCGACGCCGTCACTATTCCGGTGATCGCCTCTGGGGGTGTCGGTACCTTAGAGCATATTTACGAAGGACTGACCGCTGGTCGTGCAGACGCTGCGTTAGCTGCGTCAATTTTCCATTATCGCGAGTACACAATTCGTGAGTGTAAGGAGTTTCTGGCAGAACGAGCAGTCAGGGTACGAATCACGTAAAACGTAAAAAGATTTGCTCTTTCCTTATTCCCGTTACGTTTTACGCTTTACGTTTTATTGCGAGCCTGGCACACCGGAGCAAAATGCAGTAAGAAGCGTCCGAGATTGTGAATCCCAAAAGGAGGCAAGATTTATGGCCAAAATAATGATTGAAGCGGCAATTAACGGCAACGCGATGCGTAACCTTAATCCGCATATTCCGTACAGCCCGCAAGAAATTGCGGATGATGCGATTGCAACGTGCAAGGCTGGTGCGGCGTTAATTCACTTTCATGTCCGTAACCCGGAAAATGGGGAGTGGGTGCAGGACGTTCCGTATTATGCCGAGGTGTACCGACGGACACGGGAGAAATGCAAACCGCTTTTGTGGCCAACGTTTCCGTTCGGCGATGACCCGGCACCACGTTTTCAACACTTCATTGAACTGTCGAAAGATCCCAAAACCAAACCTGACCTTGGCGCAGGCGACATGGGCTCGGTGAATCTCGTTGCCTACGATGCGCGTAGCAAGACACTTCACGGCAGCAACTTTATCTACAAAAATTCCTATGACACCATTCGCTACTTTCTAGAAAACTCGCGCGAGTTGGGATTGCGCCCTACTCTGCAAATCTTCGACGCCAGTTTCCTCCGTGCAGCGCTCGTCTTCCTCGACCAAGGGATTCTCACTGAACCACTGTTGCTGAAATTCTACTTGGGTGGACCTGAGCTTCCCTTCGGCTTACCGCCGTCACTCAAGAGTCTAGAAGCATATCTCGACATGCTCAAAGGCATACGCTGCAACTGGTTCGCGGCCACACTCGGTGGAGACAACCTGCCGTTGGTTCCAACTATCGTGAGTCTCGGTGGCCATGTACGTATCGGCTTGGAAGATTATCAGTACGCTCGCGAAGGAAAGCTGACAAATCCCCAAATCGTTGAACGTGCCGTCACAATGATCAAAGGCATGGGACACGAAGTAGCTACGCCGGAGGAGGCACGGAAAATCTTAGAAACCTAGAACCAGTTCCGAGTAACAAGGACTGAGTAATGAGTGAAGAACAAAACAAAGATTCAACTGTCGCTCCTCAGTCCTTATTGCTCATCACCCAAATCCACACAACTCCAACAATGGCGGTTCTCATCGTCACCGGAGGTGGCACGCAAGCCATTGCCGACCTCCTTGCGGTCCCAGGTGCGTCACGAACTGTGCTGGAAGCGCTCATTCCGTACTAGCGACACTTCGCTTGCCGAGGTTCCTCGGCGCCATGCCAACGCAAGCAGTCTCGCCGAGACAGCCGTAGCGATGGCACAAAGAGCATATCAACGAGCATGTGCACTCCGTGAGCTGGAAACCATTCCCAGTCGTCGGACTTTCCTGTACTGCGGCGCTTGTCACAGATCGACCCAAAAAAGGCGATCATCGTGCTCATGTCGGGCTGTGTACGAGCGAAGTCACACGGGTGTTTTCCCTTACGTTACAGAAAGGTGCACGCGATCGGATCGGTGAAGAACGTCTGGTGAGTGATCTTCTTGTCCAAGTGCTCGCTTTGGCGTGTGGAGTGATTCCCACGGTACAACTTTCCCTTCTCGTAGGGGATCATCTATACGAAGAGCATCCCACGAGGTAGATTTTCACCCTAGCCCACCGTGGCGGGCGCAGCCCGCCCTACGTGTATTCGTGGTTTCCGAGTAGGGCAGGCTGTGCCTGCCATCTTCGCTGAGCGAGGATCGTTACAGGGTAGGACTTTATGCGTGCATTGAAGAAGCTATTTGACAACAATCGGACGTGGGCTGAGCGGATACGGTCCCAGCAGCCGGACTTTTTTGACAAGCTTTCTCAGCAACAGTCCCCGGAGTATTTGTGGATCGGCTGTTCCGATAGTCGTCTTCCTCCCAATGATGTTACTGGCCTGCTTCCAGGAGAATTGTTCGTCCATCGCAACGTCGCCAATGTCGTCGTCCACACCGACTTCAACTGCCTCTCAGTCATGGAATATGCAGTTGTCGTGTTGAAGGTCAAACATATTATTGTCTGCGGTCACTATGGGTGTGGTGGCGTACAAGCCGCTTTACGCAATTCGGAATTAGGCTTGATCGATAATTGGCTACGCCACATCCGCGACGTATACTTACAAGCACGAAACGCGACTCGCACAGATCAAAGAAGAATCCCAACGCTGGCACAAGCTCTGCGAACTCAATGTCATTGAGCAGGTGTACAACGTCAGTAACACCACCATCGTACGTAATGCGTGGAAGCGCGGGCAGGAGCTGACCTTACACGGTTGGGTCTATGCATTGAAAGATGGCCTGTTGCAGGACCTTAAATGTCTGTATTACCAATCTCCAGGAAGTTTCCACAGTATACGATGAAGCTATCGCAGCCCTGTGGCGGTAAGACCAAACAACGCTTGCTCGTGCCTCTTGCTTGCGCCCGTCGAAGCCCATACAACAAGAGCATCAAAGTCATCAGCACCGAAGAACAAGGCGATTCATGAAAATTGGTATTGTCTCTGACATTCACGCAGACCCCAAAGCCCTCCGCCGTGCGCTTGAAGATATGCCCTCAACCGATCTGCTGCTATGTCCGGGTGATGCTGTAAGTGAATATCGCTTCTGCACGGAAACGGTAGAGATTCTTCAACAAGCGAACGTCCTCTGTATCCAAGGCAACCATGAAGTCGTGCTCTTTGGTGGACGTAACCCGGCGTATCTCAAGAAGTGCAGGGAAACCTTCCCGGCGGAAGCACTCGACTTTCTCGCAACTGCCCCACTCACACGTGATCTTGCATTTGACGGCACCAAGGCCCTTCTCGTCCACGCCAGCCCGTGGGAACCGTACGACGAATACATTTATCCTGGTAGTACACGGCTCTCGCGGTTTGCCACACTTTCACAAGACTTTGTCTGTTTCGGCCACACGCATGTGCCATTTGTCCATCGCGAAGGCAGTGTCACCGTAGTCAATCCTGGATCAGTGTCGCAACCGCGCGATCAGGACCGCCGTGGCGCATATGCCATCATTGATACGTACACAAAGCAGGCAACGATTCATAGATTTTCGTTGGAGTAAATTGTCAGCTCTCAATTTTTGACTCTCAGTTTTCTCAGAAGGAGTATGGTATGACAAAGAAGACTCCTACAGCATCACACACGAGCACTGACGAAACGCCGAAGACTGCTAGCCCAAGTCGTCGCAACTTCCTGCGTACTGCAGCTCTTGGAGTTGCCGGCGGGAGTGCAGCTCTCGCCGCAGGCTGCAAGTACCAAAGCCAGATCTTCTTGGTCAAGGGAGCGCCAAAAGAAGCCACGGAGAAAAGTCCGGAATGGCACGAGGCCCGAATCCGCGGTTACCGTCCGCTGGGTCGTACCGGTATGCAGATGTCTGATGTATCGTTTGGCACCTCGGGTCTCGACAACGCTGCTACCGTCAAACATGCGCTCGAACGTGGCGTGAATTATTTTGATACGTCGCCAGATTATTCACGTGCAGGTTCTGAGCAAACTCTCGGTGAGGGAATTAAAGGCCACCCGCGTGACAAGCTGTTCATCGTTTCCAAGTTTTGCACTCCTGACGGTCATCTCGACAACGATACCCCGGTCAAGGAGGTCATCGCTGCGGTGGAAGGGAGTCTCAAGCGTCTGGGAACTGATTATCTGGATCTCGCCCACATCCACGCAGTAAACTCAATTGACCGCCTGATGAACCCGAACATTCATGAAGCGTTCGATCGCCTCAAAGAACAAGGCAAGTTACGTTTCTTGGGGGTGTCGTCGCATACCCCTGATCTGGAAAAAGTGATGCGCCATGCCGTCGACTCTGGACGGTTCGATGTCATCATGGTGGCTTACAACTTCAAGAACTGGCCAGCGCTGACCACGATCTTTGCCGATGCGAAGAAAAAAGGTGTCGGGGTAGTGGCGATGAAAACCTTAAAAGGCGCGAAGCACACGGCGCTTTCTGACTTCACACCCAGCGAACGTGAGTCCTTTTCGCAAGCCGCCTTCAAGTGGGTTCTTTCCAACGGGGACGTGAGTGGTCTGGTTGTATCGATCAATTCGCTCTCGCAGACTTGACGAATATCTGTATGCCTCAGGTCAGCCGTTGCAAACATCAGATGTCGAGCTGCTCGAGAAATATGACCGACTCGTGAGCAACGATTATTGCCGGCCAGGTTGCGGTGCGTGCTTATCATCGTGTCCATCTGAGGTGCCCGTCAACGATATCTTGCGCTACGCGATGTACTACGAAAATTACGGACAACAGCGAGTGGGCATGGAAGCCTATGCGAGAATTTCCGCATTACAGAATGCTTCACAGTGTGTGTCCTGTAAGACTCCATGTGACAATTCATGCCCGTTTGGACTCCCAGTGAGGGAAAAGATGATACACGCGCATCGGTTACTGCGGCTGGCAAGCCAAGATGTGAGCATAGAGATTTAGGCGCAAAACGTAACGCGAGATACGTAATATGGTGGATACATAAGCCGTAAGGTTCATTTTCTCTGGTGTTCTTAAGAACCGCTCGGCATCCATTGCCGCCATACAGCCGGTGCCGGCCAGCGGTAATAGCCTGGCGATATACCTTATCCACGGCATCTCCACACGCGAATACCCCAGGAATTTTAGTCGTTGTTGATCCAGACATGGTCAGGAGATAACCAACCTCATCTGTGTCGAGTTGTCCGAGAAAGATGGAGGTATTGGGGATATGACCTATGGCGACGAATACTCCGTCGCAGGGGAAATCACTAACGTCGTTAGTTTTAAGGTTTCTGAGTCGCACACCAGTCACACCTTTTTCGGCGGTGGGCTCACCGTATACTTCCTCAATCACGGTATCCCACAAAAAGTGGATCTTGCCATTTTTCCGCGCCCGGTCTTGCATAATCTTCGATGCCCGTAACTGGTCGCGCCGATGGATGAGGGTGACTTTAGTAGCAAATCGGGAGAGAAAATTGGCTTCCTCTAACGCTGAGTCGCCACCGCCAACCACCACGACCTCTTTGTCTTGAAAGAAAAACCCATCACAGGTCGCACACGAAGACACGCCATAGCCAATGAGTTTCTGTTCGGACTCCAGTCCGAGCCATTTCGACTCTGCGCCAGTCGCGATAATGAGTGCGTCTGCGGTATACAGCCCAGTATCAGCAGAGATCGCAAATGGCCGTCGACTCAGGTCTACTTTAGACACCGCAACAAACTCAAATCGCGCCCCAAACCGCTCAGCTTGCTGTTTCATACGCTCCATGAGCTCTGGACCCATAATGCCTTGCGGAAATCCAGGAAAGTTTTCGACGTCTGTGGTGATAGTCAATTGCCCACCTGGACGCATCCCCTCAATAACGAACGGTGCGAGGTTCGCCCGCGCGGTATACAATGCCGCCGTTAATCCCGCTGGTCCTGAGCCAAGGATGATGACTTTAAAGTGAGAAGAGCCATTCTCTGCCATTGCCTGTTTGTGTCCTTTCTCCTACATCTCCTAGAACGTAAAACGTAACACGTAATGCGTATGAGAAAAAATGGAGTGTGAAAAGTAGTGTAGGAAAATCTCGATTGCTCCCTTTACGTTTCACGCTTTACGTTTTAATGCCCTCACCCAAGCGTCTCACGAAGGGAGTTGAGGTTGCTATGAGTAAACTGAGTCATATCGATGCACGAGGCCGCGCGCAGATGGTCGATGTTGCAGACAAGGCAGTAACGTCCCGCGAAGCGATTGCCACCGGTACCGTGCGCATGAAGCCCGAAGTTTTACGTATGATCGTCACCGGGCAAATTCCGAAGGGTGATGTCCTGGCCGTCGCCCGTATCGCAGGTATTATGGCGGCAAAAAAAACTCCGGAACTCATCCCTCTTTGCCATCCCCTCCCGATTACCTCGGTCAATATTGACTTCGCTCCCGATGAGGAACACGGAACGATTGCCATTGAGGCGCGGGTCAGAGTCGAAGGGAAAACTGGAGTAGAAATGGAAGCGCTGACTGCCGTCTCTATTGCTGCGCTCACGGTGTATGACATGTGCAAAGCCGCAGATAAAAGCATGGTCGTGTCGGACATCTGCCTACAAAAAAAGACCGGGGGAAAGAGCGGCACGTATCAAAAGCAAACATGATCACCGTACGCTTGAAACGTGGTCGCGAAGGCCCCGTCCGCGCAGGGCATCCGTGGGTGTTCTCTGGGGCTATCGACTCAATCTCAGGAGACGTAACAGCGGGTTCACTGGTCCACGTTGTGACAGCAGAGCAGAATTCGCTGGGAGTTGGTTATTGTAATCCTCGTTGCTCCATTGCCGTGCGCTTACTCACGCGCAAGCGTGAACCGATTGACGCTCAGTTTATCCATCGCAGACTTACGTCTGCGCTTACCCTACGACAAACCATTCTTCCTCCACAGACCACCGGCTATCGTTTGGTGAACGGAGAAGGTGATTTTCTTCCCGGTTTGGTTGTCGATGTATACGGCGAGTTCGTCGTCTGCCAATTTCTCACGGCAGGGATTGAGCAACTCAAACCGTTGATTGTCGATGCACTCGTCTCGCTTCTCTCGCCACAGGGGCTGTACGAAAAAAGCGAAGGTGGAGTGCGAAAAGAAGAAGGGCTCGCGAACGCAGCGGGAGTGCTCTGGGGACACGAACCACCACCACTTGTGACGATCGAGGAATACGGTTGTCGTTTCGTCGTGCATCTGCAGGGAGGTCAGAAGACCGGATTCTTTCTTGACCAGCGAGAAAACCGCTCGCTCCTTGGTACCCTTGCTCATGGAAAAACCGTCCTCAATGGGTTCTCCTACAGTGGCGGGTTCGGGATCTTCGCCGGGCGGTATGGAGCAACGCAGGTGACATCGGTCGATAGCTCAGCAACCGCCTTGCAACTCGCGCAGCAGAATTGGCAAGCGAACGGTCTTCCTACATCCCAGGGACAATTCGTCCAGGCAGATATGTTTGCCTATCTGCGTGAGGCCTCTGAGTCCTTTGACATTATTATTCTTGATCCTCCGCCATTTATTCGCCGCCGTCACGACCTTCAGGCTGGAATGAAAGGCTACAAGGAGATTAATTTACAAGCACTACGACTGCTTTCACCTGGAGGGCAATTGTTTTCATTCAGCTGTTCACAGCATTTATCAGCGGCCGATTTTTTGCAGACTATTCAGTTTGCCGCCACTGATGCTGGTCGAAGTGTTCAGTTACTCAAACACTTAGGACCTGGGCCTGATCATCCAACAAACCTGGCTCATTTAGAAGGGATGTATTTAAAAGGCGTATGGTTGCAGGTGGGGGATTGAATTTCGATTCATATGTGTTACTGTACCGGATTACGTCACGTCCAATGTGGTAAATATCTTAGGAACTTCCATATCATAACTACGTCTCCTTCGATTTCTCGAAGAGTCCCCAGCGTATCCGCTGATCGATCAAAGGGCGAGGGTTTTCCTTGCGGGAGGATACATTGGGTGGGAACAATTTAGCTTCTTCCTGGCCCTTCCAGGAGGAATACAGAGAGGAAGATACCCATGAAAGCTCGTCCTGCGACGCAGGAAAAGGCCAAAACTTCGGTTAAACGGAACACCAAACAACGAGAACAGGCTACTGTGGTTCGTGAGGTGAAGAAAGAAGTCATCGCAGTACAACCTACACCGATAATTGACGCTGACCTCTCTACTGCGCCTTCTCTCTCGCTCCCGGCCCCAGTATTCGTCCAGCGTGATATTGTCGCCCCTGATGGTAGTGTCCGGTCTGGCTGGGAGATGTGGATTGGCGATCATTGCTTTGGCCGTGCCGATAGCAAAGATCTCCTACTTGCCAGTTTCCAACGGCTCCAGAGCCCACCGGAAAGCTTCCACTGGCGCGAGGTCCGTAACCGCATGCAAATGCGAGGTCGGCCACGCCCGGCCCCAGTAGAGCAAGAAAAAGAGGAAGGCTGGGAAGGAAACGAAAAAGCAGAACCCTTGCTCCTCGGTGAAGAAGAAGCTGAGGGCTTCCAAGAACTCACTTGGGAAACCCCCGCCTAACTACGCTCGCTCTTCAGTCTAGAGTCTTTCAGTCTACAATTTTTGCCACGACACCAAGTTAGACGTTAGACTCTAGACCGCGAGCTCCTCATTCCACACTTCTTGCTACCCTTACCCTGAACCCACGACAACACGTAGGGCGGGCCGTGCCCGCCACGGTGCGCTCACGAGGGCTAGACACGAAAGCCCTGCTTACGGTTGCGCCTGTTTCTGTTTGCGGAAGTGCTCTTGCAGCACCTGCCGGATGTCTTCGAGCACCCTCGTCGTCAACTTGAAGGGTCCCAAACGGTCAAGGGCAGACTCGGCATATTCAGGTTCCGAGCCTTCGGCAGTCCACATGGCACAGAACTGGTACGCGGTCAGTGCATCAACGAACCCCGTCTGACCACCTGCATCCGTACCAACGCGGAAGAGAAAACGATTGAGCACGATGTCGTGTGTAGCATCGACGTTGGCCACCACAGACGGATGCCAGTCTCGTGCATTCGTAAGCGAATGGGGTCGAGTAGAGCACAGGCGCGCGCAGCCTTAGGCAGGGAGTTTCCGACTCTCACTCTTTCGGTTATGAGGCGGGTTCCTAGTCCTACCTTCGTTCACGTTTCCTGCGCCCCCTCTAAAATTCCGGACATTGAGTTCTCCCCAGTCCGGCTTCAAGCCGTGGCGTCTTGCAATCAACCCTCCCCTGCCTGCGAGTCCGGCTGGAGTGAAGCCCCAGGGCTGCATACCCCCCACGGCCCTCCCAGTTTGATAGCGTCTTCGTCGTTCCTTGGCCCTCCTGCCGTTCGGGTGGGTTTCTCAGACCATCCAGCCTCAGGCCTTCGTTACGACCACCCCGGCCCACGGGTCCTTGGCTCCGAGCGGGTTATGTTGTCCCGCTCCTCTTCGCTACTGCGACCCGACCCGCCAGTCTCGCCGACTCCCGCCGCTTTCCCAGGAGCGCTGGTTATACTGCAGGTCTTTGCCCGACGACCTGGTCTGGGCTCCTGCGAGACCTTCCCCGTTCTGTCGCAAAGTTGATAATAACAGTCTGTTATCCACAATTAAGGGTATAGTTTTCTCGCTCAAGAGTTTCAATATATGGTATAGGTCGTAAACTTTGCGACAGAACCTCTCGTGCCGCTCTTTACTCACTTCGGCCACATCGGCCTGGGAGAATGCGAGCACGGCCTTGGCTTCTGATCCCTTTATCCTCCCGCTTTGGCGCGGCTCGCGCGTCGGGCATAGCTGGCCATCGACTTCAAATAGATCCGGTCGCGGTCCCGGGGCGGGAGGCGTATGGCGATGCGCACTGGTGGTCAGCCGCTGGGCTTTACGCAACACCACATGGCGCAAACTGCTCGCAAAACCGACCACATCGAGCGGTTCAATAATATGTTGCGGTAGCGAGTCTCTCGACTGGTGCGTTACACGCTGGCGTTGTCCGAAAACTTGGAGAATCACATGGTGCGATCCGGTATTTCATTTGCCACTACAATCTCACAAGACCAGCATTACTTGTATACACAACCTTCCTCTAGAGCTAATTTTCAGGTATCCCTTCACTGTTGTCCGCTAAACTAATGCGTATGTCCGAAAAAGCCACTGACGTGACTATTGTGGTTCCAACGTACAAGGAAGCAGAAAATATCTGCTCCCTTACAGAGCGGATCTTTCGCGCGACCGCCTCAGCAAACATCTCTGCAGAGCTATTTTTGTTGACGATGACTCGCAGGACGGTACTGAGGCAATTTGTAATGCACTGGCACTCAAGTATAACGTTAGACTCATTGTTCGAAAGGGGGTAAGGGGACTTGCGACTGCCGTCATTTACGGCCTAAAAGAGGCCAAGGGCCGTTATCTTCTCTCCATGGACGGTGATCTGTCGCATCCTCCGGCAGTCATACCCGAAATGTTCCAAATGCTGAACCAGGGTGCTGACTTCGTTGTAGGTTCCAGGTACGTGACTGGAGGCTGCGTCCAGCAAGGATGGGGGTTACATCGTTGGTTAACTTGAAGGTGGCGACCCTTGGCTCGCCCTCTTACGTCCGTCACTGACCCATTGAGTGGCTTTTTCGCCCTCCCGAGAGCAACGTTCTTAAAATCGCCTGAACTATCACCAATCGGATACAAGGTTGCCCTTGAACTTCTCGTAAAGATCGAACCTAAAAAGATCGTTGAGCTTCCTTTTAGTTATGAAAACAGGAAGTTTGGTAAGAGTAAACTCTCCCCTGGGTTCAAATCGAATACTTGCGGCATCTCAGGCGACTTTACAGATATAGATATCCTTCTTTTTCTGAAGTTGTCCAGTTCTTGCTTGTAGGGAGCCTAGGTCTTCTGGTTGATCTCGGAGTTTATTCAAGGCTGCAGTCGCTTTTTCGTGTGAACCATCTTGCAGGCCTTGTCAGATATGAAAGGCGAAAACAAGACCGCACTTTCCCTGTCCCACGCGAAACTCGTGTGTTGCTTTCGCAGGGCAGCGCTGCCGGATATGAGGGGGAGCAGTGACGGTTGTACCGCTCCCTGCAATCTCCGAGAGGAGCGCCCACCCGTGGCGAACTCTGCCCTTGGGACTACTGGTGAGGGATCACTTCCAGCGGTGGTGATTCACAAGGTGGAAGAGGTTGAACTGGACGAAAAGTGGTCATTTGTCGGCACCAAGAAACAGCCATGGCGGCTGTGGGAGCGTTGGATCATCAGACGGGCTGCTTTTTGGCGTGTGTCTTCGGTCGCCGTGAGGACTAGGCAATTTTGAAGCTCAAAGCCTTGCTTGAACCTTTTGGTATTCGCCGTTTTTACGCCGATGGCTGGTGTGCCTATCTCCGGCACCTGGATCTCAAACTAGTATGTAGTCAGCAAGTGGGCTACTCAGCAGCTGGAACGGAAACATCTCACCCTCCCGGACCCGGATCAAACGCTTGGTAAGAGAGACCACTTGCTTTTCCAAATCTGTCCAGATGTATGAGATGGTAATTGGGCTGTTCATCAATCGGTTTGAGCTCGGCCTGTTTGCCTAAGATTGGGGGCATCAACTAATTAATTGGCACATTACCATCGAGACAATAGGAGATGAAAACACAGAAGGAACGGCTACGTCCGCGAGCGGAAGGGAATACAGTGACTGCTAGTTCTTGGGTCTCAGCAGACCTGTGGTCGGATAAGCATTCCGAAATCGCAGGCCGCTTTGCGGCGCACATCTGCATCCGGTGAATCTCTTTCGGCCCATGTCTAAAATTCGTGTGCTCCGCGCCGTCCGCCCTTCGACTTCGCCGGCGCTACGCTCACCTGTGCCTACGCCACAGATACAGGCAGGACGAACGAGGGATGGTTAGAGTCTGCACATGGTCTGTACATGAGCCCC
>CAVTCR010000066.1:0-52106 GCA_963733195.1 uncultured delta proteobacterium | reverse complement strand
GCACTAGTGGTGAGCCAGACATGGAGTGTCGGTGCTTTTTGTGAAATTTAATACGCTAACGAAAAAGGCAGTAGGCAGAGAAATCTAACCAGGCGAATTTAAAGGAGTTTTCTCGAGGACCTTTTCGGAAATAAGTAAAAGAGTTCACAATTTGTTTTACTCTCGTAAGCCCTTGAATTTCCTCAGCAGCATCACGACAACCGTAAGATCTGCAGAAAAATCACCGACACTCCTATGAGTACGATTACCCGAAAACCCAAACCGGGCAGGGGGCCAAGCCATCAACCCAAGAGGACAAAATCAAAGCCGTCATTTTTAAAGGCATGGCGTCGCCTGCAGAAAGACCACCTGGCCGCCGAGAATGAAGAGGCCGAGCAGCAGGTGAAACTCCGCCTGCCGGTTTCCCTGCTGCAAAAAATAGATGCTTGCGTCAAATCCCAGCGTATCAAGACTTCCCGGCATCGCTGGCTTATGGAAGCGATTATCGAGAAACTGGAGAAGGCATCCTACTGACATCCAAACGATGCTATTAAGGGATCATTTGGATGGCTGAATTGGAGAAGTTTTTGTTTCCTTATTGAGGACAAGTACGATTACGCAATGGCTTCCCACCCTTTGCGCTGGACGAGAGAAAGCCGCTTCAAGGACGGACCCTGCGGTTGTTTTTCACCGCGTTCCCATTTACTAACTAGTCGGCCGTGACGTTCAGATAGCTGGCAAACACCGCCTGACTTACTCCTGTATGCTTTCGCAGCTGGGCGATCTGCCGGGGCGTGAATGTTCAACCGGCGTCAGGCAGGACGATCGAACTCCCGCATGGTCCTGGTATCCACAAGGCCAAGGCGATGCAACCCTTGCACGGATTCGTGCAAAGCTTCCAATGCGTCACTGCGATATTTCTTCGTCATCGTTCTTGATCTCCTGTAATTCATCGCCTTTCAGAGCTTTCGCCAGATCGGTCTCACTGAAGCGCATATAGATGCGCGCCAACTTCTGATACTCCCGCAATTCCATAGGACTCAAATTCGCCTGGTCGCTCTTCGCGAATCCATAGACAAATATCGCTCTGTCGCCTCTGCGGTAGACAAGAATCGTCCGGTATCCACCCCGTTTTCCTTCACCCTGACGGGCCAGACGTTCTTTACAAGGTTGCCGCCGAGATCCCCGTCATGCAGGCCTCGTTCTACCTCGCGCACGGCTGCGGCGAGATGACGGTCACTGATACGTTCTTTCCGCGCAAAACGGCCAAACCATTTTGTCTTAAAAATCCGCACCCCACCTCCGCAACCTTTATATACTATAGCACCCAGTGCTATAGTGTAGAAAATTCGCCCTTTATAGAGAATAGTCGTAGGAACAAAAAAGATGCTATTTAGGCATCTTTTTAATGTCATCGTTGCATTTTAACCTTCAGGTCGCTGTCACTTTGTGATATTCTTTCTGGGTAAGCCGAATCCCGACCGTATGGCGGATGACTGTGAAAGCAGTCTAGGCGAGACCCCCCTAACCACGGGGGCTTTTTTTGCCTTCATAACGCTTCTAGCAAGCCATTTCGCTGTAATCGCTGTACGGCATTCACTGCCCAGGCATTTCCTTCCTCAGCATCGCGTACCAAGCCGCATAAAGTATCTGCCAGCCCGATAAAGGCGTTGTTTTGCTCTTTCTGTACTCCCGGACTTTTCGGATGGTGAGCCATTGTCTACGAAGCAAGCCCGCAACTCGGGTCGCTTCATGTTTGAGCAAGCGATCGTGGGAGAAAAAGAGCATCAAAAAGATGCCATTAAGATGCTGCTTTTGCATCAAATGCATATGTAATAATTTGGTGTTTACAAAAGACTTTTTGTTTACGCCCGCTACTTGCCTTTTTAAGGCATAAAAACCGCCGCGAGTCTGAAATTTCACTGCCTGTGTGACTCTCCGCGTAATAATTCAGTGAGAAGGGTTTGTGTAAACTTCTTCTTCATACAGGGGACATCACAGTGAAGTCCTATCCCTTGCTTTCTTCTGAACGTGTCTGCTATGGAGTCGCACTGATAGTGGACTTGCCAAACCCGGGGTGACCCGGCGACGGAAAGCCGACGGAACTTCGCCCACAACACTGCTACCAGAGTCAGCGAGGAAGGGGAGGGGAGAGGTGCTGCGGTGCGGTAACGCCTAAATTAGGATCAGGCACACGAGGGGAAAAAGAAGCTCGGCCGGGTTGCCAGCGTGACTGTTGTTCAGTCACACCAGGCACCCGGCTTTTTATTGGAGTCCATAGTAGTTTTTGTTCACAGAGGGTTTTCCCATCTGCCACGCTGATTTTTTTCTTGCATGATGGGGTATGGATTTTTCATTTTACTCGTCAGAAAAACTCAAAATGCTTCTCTACGATGCAGCCAACTTACTCATATGTGAGAGGTTCATGTGAAAAACTCGATAGTGCCTAATAAATTCTTACTTTGTTTACTTTTTCTCCTCGGCTTGAACCTTGGTGTATTTGTCGGATGGATAGCAGCGCAAGTCGTAACGGATGATCTTTACGTACTGGATGCCGGAACAGGATTGACCCCCAATGGGGGGTCTGGGGGTTATATTCAAGGTGAAAGAGCACCTGGGCGAAGGCCAGTTGAGTGGCCGGGATTTCATCTACGACCGGAAGCAGGATCGGTATCGCTGTCCGCAGAATCACTATCTGTATCCCTATGAGAAACTCGACCACCGCTTGATCAAGCGCTATCGCTTGCCCGCCGACGTCGCCGCCTTCCCCAATACGTTGTTCTTGTTTGCCCGAGAAACATCACCATCGCGCCCGGTTTGCTGTATCGCAGCCCCCATCAAGATGAAATCGATCGGATCAAGCAACGCCAAGGGAATCCTACTTCAAACGCAAATTGTCAGAGCGGCAAGGTCGGAAAAGCGGAAGGCGTGTTTGGCGAAGCCATGAGAAAATGGACGGCAGTCTGTCAACCAAGAGTTATTTAATAAGTTTATCACATAAAGTGATATTTATATAGTAAGAATAGCCAAAGAGCGTACTGACCCAAACACAGGGTTAACGCATTTCGTTGTCATACCCCTGATAGGTGTTAGGCGGACTTTATAGTCGTGTTGACTACAAGGGGTTAATAGGCAGATTGTTGTTGAACAACGACGCACCAGCTTTCGCGTCCGTTCTTCTTAAGCTCCCTCATCCACATCTGAACACCGTTTGATCGAAATCTGTAGGCAGAGTAGGAATTTCTTTCAGCCACCGGTCTCCGTGCCTCGATAGCACCAGTACTTCCCGCACCCACAATAAACATTCCCTTACGAAATGCATTATCTGATGACAGCGGCAAGTTCGTGTATTGCATGATACGCGGAAGGTGTTGGTGTCCATGCACCGCAAGGTGGATGCCGCAGCGGTCCGCCACGTCGAGTAATTCCACGGCATCTAGCGTGAGCGATACGCCTTGCTCATTCGGAGCTTCGATTCGATTTACAGGAACAAGGTGATGATGAAGCGCCATGCGTCGGAAGGTGGGACGGGAAATATTAGTATTCTCTAGGGCTTGAAGTACATCGATTCCTGATGGACCGACATACCCGTATTCAGTCCACTGAGTAGCGACAATCGTGCACGAGTTCAGTATACACAGTTGAAGGTCAACATCCTTTAGGCGGTATGATGCGATTCTATTTAGCGGCTCGCTCCAACGACGACCAGTCAATTGCTCAAGGAAGAGGCGAAAATCCCGTTCATGCTTGTAGGTGGTTTGCTGGTTAACCGCAACTTGAGTGAGGTCTATCGATTTTCCGGCCGGATATCGCACAACATCATGATTTCCCGGCACAGCCACAATGTGCTCCTGAGGATACTCTTAGCGCCTGAGCAAGTAACGACAGTTCGTCCAAGATCTGTCTCGTGTGCCGTCACTCCAGTCCCCCCGGGTTGTGAAGTCACCGGTAATCAGAATTGCTCCAACGCTGTCGAATATTCCAATTCTCTTTAGGTCTTCAGCCACACATTTAGTCAGACTCTGGCGTTGGTCTCCAATATTTTGTCGCACTCCTGGTGACTGGAATGCGAAGTCATCCCCAAAGTGAAGATCCGATAGGTGCAGTACGACGTCCCGATCACTAGTGGATACCCAGTCCGGTGTCGATCCTGCAGCTGTTTGCGACCGCTCAGCAGTGTCCAGTACAAGGAGGGTGGTCTCACCGAGCCGGCGCCCGATATCCTCTCGATATTCCGTGTCATGAATCTCACTCAAGAGGAACCAAGCAGAGACTTGATCGGCAGCCCTACGGTAGTATGGCGGAATCCTTGTTTCGTCTGGGGTGCCCTTTCCAGAGCGCAAGACTCGCAAGAACCGCGCGACAAAAGATCGGCGGCTCGCACGATCAATTAGTATCACGTTCCCTGGGGATGCACTCAACTCATCCAGGAAATCAGTGTAGGGTGGCTCGAAATCTTTTTTCCACCACCCCCACCATGCAGCACCTTCGCGAACAATTATAGTGCGATGTTCAGCGATAGTATCAATATCAGGAATTGCATCCCGAAATCGCAGAGCTACGCGCGGTGAGTCCACTCTAGTACCCTCCTAAAGTTGGATGTCGCCAAGTGCCACTCCAGCAAGGGGGCTAGTGCTCTAAGTCGCCCTTTCCCCAGCCCGTTACGTCCAGTGTTTCCTAACTCGCGGAACATGTCGAGTAGAAGCTGTGCCCCCCTCAACGACAGCTACCTCGTTGCGTGAACTCCACAAATTATCTTGTCCCGCCCCGCAGCTCTCCGGCTTACAAATGGCCAAATCCACCCTCGCGCATTAGGGTGTTTGTAAATCGTCACAGCGTCCTCATCGGACGAGCGCTGGCGGAGAGCGATCTGGTAGTTGTCAAATATAAATCGGTGCCAGACTACTTCTCCATGCAAAACAGCTGGCAGAGCTGGAGTTATAATTTTGCGGATTACAAGCATGTCGCCGGAAGACGGCGACCTCCGACTAAGCGAATACGACGGCGGCGCCGGAGCGACCTGTTCAAACAGTGGCATCTCATATCGGAAGAAATTGGTCACGAGTTCCACTTGCGCCCAGGTGTTAAGCCACTCAATGAGAGCTGATCGTTCCATTGTTGCTGAGGGTCTAGTTGACTCTCGGCCACAGTGAGCAAACGAGAGTTGCGCTAGCGAAAGCAAAGTTGGCAGCCCAGCAAAGCCAGCGAGTGAACATTTCAGGATACCATGGCGGGTCCACAACGACGAAACTGAAAAGCGGTTCAATGGGTGGGGCCGCGCAGGTGTCCAGGATTCGATGTTTTGTCACAAGCTAAGCGGCTGCCGGTCTACTAAAGTTACATCCTCTCCTATTTGCTCAAGGTATTGCGCTACCGATGGCGCACCTATAGTAAGACAGGTTGATGCTCCGCACAAGGTTTGCCACCCGTACTGTCGTTTCCGCTACGAAACGCCAGTCGTAGTCCAAAGGGTGCGGCTCTGGTACACCTACCATCATATTATCTTCAGTACTCCACATTCATACATTATCGCTCACCTAAATAGAAACACATTGGACGGAAAGTGCTACATGTGGCACTCAACAGACGAATGAGCTTCTGCCGCCAAGAGAGCGGCGTAGAGCTTGTTTTACAGTTATGCGCAATAGATTATCACTTTCCATCGAGTGTGGAGCTATTTAGAAATTAGTAAGGTGCGTTAGAGCCACTCTCTATTTCCATCATTTTCTTCGTTTGGCTTCAGCTTCTCTCGCCTCAATTTCTGCTCCTGGCGGAAGTCGCTTTCGCTTTTTCCGTTCAATTTGACCTGAAAAACTTCTCTACCTCCGTCAATGTCCGATAAGCGGCCCGTATGTCAAGTTCGCCCTATTCTAACCTCCTGATTTCCTTTGCATCAAAAACAATTTGTGAATGATCCCGAAAGGCCGCACCAGGAGTGTCTGTTTGCGCGCTTGCTAGCGCCCATTTTCACCAAGCCAAAACACGGAGGAGAGAATTGTTTTCTGAAGTTTTCTGCGAGTGGTGGCAGGAGCGTACAGGAGGAGCACGGGAGACCATCCCCCGTGCCCTAGCCACGCGACGTTGGGAGAAACACGTGGCTTCAGAGGCGGTATCGGCATCATAGAGGAAACGTTGATGCTTGCTGTTGGAAATTGTGTACGGAATGTCGGACTGATTTACCGGACGGGCAAGTGGTTGTTTTTATTGATCTCACAAACTGATCGGAAAGTGAGGATTAAACGGACAAAAAAGGACTATGCCCTTTCAGTATTTTTGCAGGGCTTTTGGAAAACTTCCCATATGTAGCCAGATAAATGTTCCTACTAATATACGTATAGAGCTGTCTACCGGTAGACCGTTCTGGCTATTGCTAGGAAGATGTTTCTGCTAATAGCCAGGAGCATTGCCGTTGAATTAAAGTTGAACGAAACCGCTGCGCGGCGGCTCCTCGGTTCATAACTTCCAGTGAAATTTTCTTCTGTTGCTATCGTGTCCTCGCTCCGAGGCTTGGCAACTCCTATCCTTATGCGTCATGACCTCCTCAAATTACTGCGTCGTGGTCGTGGAGGCCACGGACGCCAAGGAGGTCAGTATGGGCGAGTTACGCGAGCGGATGCAGCAGGCGCTGATTCTGCATGGGATGGCACCCCGGACGCAAGAAGCATATCTGACGGCAGTCCAGGGCATCGCCAAGTACTATCACCAACGGCCCGACACGCTCAGTGAGGCGCAACTCCAGACGTATATTCGGTTCCTGATTGAAGAGCGCCACCTCTCGGCCAGCAGCGTGCGGGTGGCCATCATGGGCATCCGGTTTTTCTACACGCAGACCCTCCGTCGGCCCTGGCCGAATGTGCCCTTACCCAAGCGGACCAAGACGTTGCCGGAAGTGCTCAGTCGCGAAGAGGTGGCGCGGTTGCTGGCCAGTACGACCACCGTGCGCCAGCGTGCCCTGCTGATGACCACCTATGGCGGTGGGTTACGCGTCAGTGAGGTCGTGCGCCTGCAAGTCAGTGACATTGACGCCGGGCGCGGCATGCTGCGCGTCGAACAAGGCAAAGGGCGCAAGGATCGCTACACGCTTGCTCGGCCCACGCCTCGTGGCCGAGTTACGCCGCTACTGGCAGTTGTATCGGCCGACCCCACCGTGGCTCTTCCCCCGGCAAAGCAAGCCGGCGCCGATGCCCATCGAGACAGCGCAACGCATGTATTACGCAGCCAAGGAGCGCGCGGGCATTACCAAAGCGGGCGGCATTCATGCGTTGCGCCATGCGTTTACGACCCACTTGTTGGAAGGCGGCGCGGATCTGGCAACTCTGCAACGGTTGCTGGGCCACGAGAGTGTGACGACCACCATGCACTACGTGCACCTCGCGCAACATCATCTGACCGCGCACGGGTCACCCTTGGAGAGCTTACCGGACGTCGAGGCGGCGGGATAACCGATGCTGCCGCTGTCGTTGCCTTCGACAGCGCCTCCCGCTCTCGCTCATCCCTCGCCTCCGCCCTTTGAAGTCGCCGACATCGTGCGGGCGTATGGCGCAGCGTTTCGGGCCACGCATGCGGTCTCGCACGAGCAAGCGCGCGTCTTACGGGCCATTGCGCAGTGTCGGACAGCAGCGTTAGGCGGGCATGTCGAACAATGTGTGAGTTGCGGGACGGAGCGGGTCTGTTACGACTCGTGTCGCAATCGGCACTGCCCCAAGTGCCAAGGGAGTGCACGTGCCAAATGGTTAGCTGCGGAGCAGGCCTTGCTGCTACCGGTGCCCTACTTCCACGTTGTCTTCACCTTACCCCATCAACTCAATCCTCTGATTCGCGTGAACCAACGGACCCTCTACGACTTATTGTTCCAAACCGCCGCCCAGACCTTGCAGGAGTTTGCCCGTGATCCCAAACATCTCGGGGCCGAACTCGGCATCACGGCGGTTCTCCACACCTGGGGCCAGACCTTGACCGAGCATATTCACGTGCACTGTGTGGTGACGGGCGGAGGCCTGAGTCCAGACGGCACGCAATGGCACGCCTGTCACCGCCGCTTTCTGTTTGCCGTCAAAGCCCTGGGCGCAGTCTTCCGGGGCAAGTATCTCGCGGGGCTGGAGCGGTTACGTAGTCAGCAGCGGCTGACCTTTGCCGGCGCGAGTGCCGCGTGGGCCGAGGAGGCCGCATGGAATTCCTTGCGGCAGCCAGCTCTACGCCAAACCCGTGGGTGGTCTATGCCAAACCGCCCTGGGGCAGTCCCGAGCAGGTGCTGAAGTATCTCAGCCGCTACACCCATCGGGTGGCCATCGCCAATTCACGTTTGGTCTTTGTCGGCGACGGCGTCGTGCGCTTTCAGTATAAAGACTATGCGACCCAAGGCCGCACGAAACTCATGGAACTGCAGGCTACAGAATTCCTCCGCCGCTTCCTGCTCCACGTCGTGCCCACCGGGTTCGTACGGATTCGCCACTATGGCTTGCTGGCTAATCGCACACGGCAGGCCAAGCTCGCTCGCGCCCGCCAGCTCTTGGCGCTCGTGGCCGCGACTCCTCTCCTGTCTCCCGGGTCAGTGCCAGCCACCGACCCGGCTCCCTCACCTACCGCCGCCGCTCCCTGCCCCCACTGTGCTGGCACGCACTGGCACAGGATTGCCCGCCTCCTGCCGCAGCGAGGGCTACCACCATGATAGGCTTCCCCGTTCCGGCTCGATCAACTACCATTCCGCCTTCACTACTCGTGATCTTCCTCATGCAGCAGACGACCCACGTGTATCTATCGCCGGGCTCTCTAGTCGTCATGGACCTTGCGAGTAGCCAACCGCAGCCGCCTTGCCCACCGCCAGCGTTCGTTCGTCCCCTTCTCCACCTCCTCCCTCATGCTCTCACTGGCAGTATCACCATTGGCAGGAGGGGCCAGCCTCGATAGAATCCCCATAGTGCCGACGGTCTGAGAGCCGCGGTTACGTTCAACAGGATTTAAGCGTCCTGCTGGGTAGGGAGAAAAGTACACCTCTTGCTTTATCCGCAGGACGGATTAAATCCTTTGCGTTGGGCCGCTAACTGCCAGCTAGTTGCCCTTTGAGGGAGCACGAGTTGTGAAGCTTTTACATTGCCTGCCACGAGCAGAATATCTCGAGCAAGCTGTCGCCCAGCGGCCTCATGTCACGGACCACATGGTTCGCTTTGAAACCAACCTCGGATAGGACCCAGTTCGGCGATAGTTTCCGCTTGCCATGCCGATGCGTGAACCGGCAGCTGGCGTCGCTACAACGAAGTCTCGGAAACATCTTCAGTCAAGAGAAATATCCTGTTTTCGGGAATCGGGACCATTGAGGGTAAGGTTCCAATGCTATGTTTTACGGAGGTTCCGGATGGACGATCGATAGCAGCGCATGCCGTGACCTTTGGACAGTATGGCCTAGTCATTTCCCGTAAGTGGATCGAGGATTTCGGTGGAGATCGAGTGGCATACGTTGGCCATGGCTCCGCCTTCTCGAAGCATCTGTTCCAGATCTTGGTCGTCGCGAGGCTAAATGGGCTGCACGTCTCTTCCACTGGACAGATACTCTTCGATAACCGCAGTCTGCGACGAGCGCTCGATTTGCTGTCCTACATCGGATCGCAGATCATCTCCATGAGGCCGAGTGGCGCATTGCGGGTGCCGCCGATTCATGGGTGGCAAGCGTAGTTGGGCAAAACGACTGAGCTGCCACTGACCGGAATCGAACGCGGTGTTGGTTCCCCGTGGGAAGTCTCAAGATTCAGGAGCATAGTAAATTCTATGGCGCGAGCCCGTTGTGCAGTTGCGCCTCGCATGGCGGTCGAATCTCTGCAGACTAGCTTGCCGCCGCAGAGCGATTGTGACGCGGCCCAATCGGGTAAGGGCGATCATCGCTGATCGCCCTCCCCACACCACCTAGCATGCGGGTCCGCACTAGGCGGTTCAGGCAGGATGGGAAGTCAGACAGTCTCGCCCAAGGCTGGGTCGATGACCCTCCGCCGCGGAGCCGCCGCCTGGTTCGGGTCTGGCGTCGTCGAGGCGGTCATGCCTCCGCCTTGTCCTCCCTGTTCGGTCCTTCACTCGGCACCCCGAAGGATGTTGAGCTACTATGACCTCGGCTGACTGCTGCTCCGGGTCAGAGAGGATTACTCCTCCCCGCAGTCAATTTCCGTGGCACGCCACTTCCCAGGACGCGGAGCAGATCTCCCCGGATAAGACCGTGAGTGGTTACGGCACAAGCGCGCCATTTACCCTATCCCCCGATTCACAGGACTTCGTTGTGTTGTGCCAACTCGTCCCAGGGAAACGAGCCTTCTATAGCGTTCGTGTTCCTCGCCTCGCCGTACCGTCGCCGGCTTCCTTCAGACCTCACCTCGCGGTGACGCCCTTGCCTTGGACTGTAGTTAGCTTCATGTATCCTGCGATTCATGAAGGTGAACCTCCTAATGAAGTTTGACAAGCAAGTTCGGTAATCAGGTAATCAAGAGGAGTTGAGCACGGTGGCGAGTTTGCCTTTGCCGATCAAGCCGACATAGCGGAGCAGAGCGGCAGAACCATGCGCGAATTGATCGAGAAAATCGTGGACCCGCTGTTTGACCCGAGGCCAATCCTCCACCCAGCGATGCATCTTGAGGATGTCTTGGCGCAGCCAGCGCCACAGCTTCTCAATGGGATTGAGCCAGGGAGCATAAGTAGGCAGCCACACCGGTGTGATGCGGGGGTAGCGTGCCAGAGCAGTCAACACCTCAGGATGGGTATGAATGTTCCAATTGTCTTGGATCACGTAAATCGGATCCACCTCGGGATAGGCACGGTCGAGTTGGGAGTAGAACTGAATCACTTGTTGTCGCCCGACGATGTACCCATCGAGGTAGTTCACTTGTCCAGTCAGGGCATTGAGCGTTCCAATGGTGCGCCATTGTTGGTTGTTGCCTGCGCGTTGCGCGACCGCCGCCTCCAAGCCCCAGGTGGGCGCGACTTCCGGCCAGCGCTGATAGCCAAACTCGTCCAAGAACAGCGCGACCACAGTATCGGGGTGACGCGCGGCGTCGCGCAGACAGCGGTGCAGCCGCCGGACCTTGCTGCGATAGTCGGGATCGGGACTAAACAAGCGGGCGCACGCGGCGTGGAGCCCCAGCCCACAGGCCTGCAGGACCCGCCACACCCCACTCACCGTGTAGTCCGTCAGCCAGTCCACCGACGCGCGAATCGTGCGCAGCGTCCAGCGGCTCGGGGCGGGGCCAGTCTTTGTCACTGCCACTTCCCGGCGGGCGGCCTCACCCGGCCCCGCGCGCAGGGTCTCCAACAGTTCCTCTTTCACGGTTGCGCACTCCTCGAAGCAACCTCCGGCGGTCCCCACCCTGTTGATGGGCCACGAGCCCGGCCACCCCTTCCTCTTCATAGACTGTCAACCAGCCATAGAGGGTGTCTGGGTCCCGCGGCTTCAGCACTCCCTGGCGCGCCACGGCATGCGGTGCCTCACCCGCCGCGACCTTTAGCAAGGCGCTGCATCGCTCGCGCACGTAGGGCCGCGCATCATGATCCCGGTAATGTTCCAGTTCTCGTTGCTCCCGCGTCTTTAGCCTCAATGTTCGTCGGATTGCCATCTCGTTGCTCCAGCTGCCTGAGATGGTTCTATATTACCGATTTTGATCGTCAAACTTCATTAGGGGACTTGCACCCCCACACTCACGCCCATGCCGGGCGTACACAACGCGCTTGACCGGACGGGTCCGCCTCCGCGGCTTCGCCGCTCCGGCGGCCCCGCCGGCGACGTCTGGGCGTTCGGCGGCAGAGGCGGCGGATGCGAAGGTGTCTGCTCGTCTCTAACTAATATGGCGTGAGGTATGGCAAAAGCAGGTGATGAGTACCGGGAGCTGGTCGGGACGGTCATGGTGGCCCTCGACCCCGGCTCGGCCGTGAAGACGGAGCAGTGGATCACAGGGCCGGACGGCGAGCGGGATATGGACGTGGAAGTCCGGGGCACGCTCAACGGCGTCCCGCACTTCATCTTGGTCGAGTGCAAAGACCACGCTAGGCCCATCGGGATCGGCTTCATCGATGCGTTCGAGTCGAAGATCCGCGACCTGAAGCCTGACCGGGCGATCATGTTCAGTGACTCGGGCTTCACACGGGATGCATTGAAGAAGGCCAACCGGGTCGGGATCGAGATGGCGTCCGCGATGAAGGCGAAGGACGATACGATTAAGATCAGGGTCCACCGCGAGGTGGTCGCGCGGCGCCTGACCCTGACCTTCGAGACGGCCTCCCTCTACCCGTTCGACGGGCACCCCCACGAGATCGAGGAGAAGTGGAAGGTCGAGGACCTGCTGTTTGACGGCCTCCCGGTGATCCACTGGATCAACGAGAAGATGAAGCTCGTGGCCTCGGAGCACGACATGGCCAACAGGATTTGGTTCCTCTGTATGTTCCGGCACGAGCCGCGCTGGTCCTACCACGGGCAATCGCTAATGGTCGGAGGCCTCAAGTTCCATTTCACTGTTGAGAGGATTGGGTGGCCCAGACCGTGAAGACAGACGTGTCCCTGGGCTACTACGACCACTTGAAAAAGAGCGTGGTCGTCCCCGACAGGCAGTGGTACGCGCTAGGGCTGATCGACAACGAGGCGTGGGAGGAGACGGACAAGGAGTGGGAACACGGCGAGATGGAGCCGAACACCTTCCGATTGGACATCACGATGACCCGGTCCAACCTGCCCAACTCGCCGGAGCCGCTCCCCAAGGTCGATGAACTGATTGCCGAGAGCCGCGTCGATGTCGAATAGTGGGCCCTGCTGATTACCAAGTGGGACGCGCCGGAGGGGTTCCCTTGGTCCGGCAAGAACGACGAACCAGGCGCTGCACCGCATCGCCGCCCGCTGGCGGATCTGGCTGAAGCCGAACAGCCACGGTGGGCGGCAGGTGACCGGCGACGTTAGCCGGCATGATGACTGGCGGTGTATGAGGTGCTAGGGTGTGGCGGGGTGCGGCTCGATGGGTTGCTTTTCCGCGGCGTACTCGCCACGGTTATCGGACGTTCTGCTTTAGCGTGCTGCGTGCGCGCATGTCCAGGGTTCCATGTTCATAGCCCTGTACCGCGATAGGTTGAACAACCGAGCCGCACCCCGAATACTCTGTATGTCAGACGGCGCCCTTTCCTTCGACCATCCGTTACCGCTGTACACCACCTCGCAGGTTGCGAACGCTCTCGGTCTTCCGCTCAAGAAGCTCAACTACTGGTTCTATGCGCTTCCCGCGAAGAATCGCTACCAGCGGTTCGAGCTCAAACGTCGCTCTGGTACGGGTACTCGGGTCATCCACGCTCCAATTGCTCCCATCAAGCAGATCCAGCGTACACTCGCTACCCTACTCAAGTCGTTTTACAAGCCTCCTCCCTTCGTTCACGGGTACGTCAGTGCCCGAAGCATTCTGACCAACGCAAGGGTGCACAAGCGCCAGTTGTGGGTTCTCCGCATTGATCTTGAGAATTTCTTCCCGTCCATCAACTTCGGTCGCGTGCGCGGAATGTTCATGGCTCCGCCATTCAACTACATGCCCGACGTGGCCACGCTGCTCGCGCAGATCTGCTGCCACGACAACGTACTGCCCCACGGAGCCCCGACCTCACCGCTGATCTCAAACATCATCTGCCGTGGGCTTGACCGAGCGTTGTCTCTCCAGGCCCGGAAGGACTACTGCTACTACACGCGCTACTGCGACGATCTTGTCTTTTCGACTCGTCGTCGCGCGTTTCCCCAGTCCCTTGCCGTTACCGATCGGCAGACTGGTGCAGTCGTCGCTGGTGAAGCGCTACGGGAGATCGTCGAGAAGCACGGGTTCACCGTAAACGCTGCGAAGACAGTTCTGCGGAATCGCACGCAGCGGCAGCTCGTAACCGGTCTGGTTGCCAATGAGTTCCCAAACGTCCCCCAGAAGTACGTCCGTTCACTCCGCAATCTCATCTACGTGTGGGAAAAGCATGGAGAAGCTGCGGCCGAGGCCAGTTTCAAGAAGGGAGATCGGAAGAATCGTCCGCAGGCCAAGTCGATGCCGAAGTTCCGCTACGTAGTCCGAGGAAAGATCCAGTATCTCGGCTCCGTTAAAGGCTGGCATCACCCGGTTTATCGTAGGCTCGCCACGCGGCTCGCCGCTCTAGACACGGATTTCAAGCCTACGACCCGGCCGTCCATCTGGCCGCAGATGCCCTTTCGTGTGTTCTGCGAAGGCAAGACCGACTACACGCATCTTCGGACCGCCCTGCAGCGTCTCCGTGTAGATGGCCTCTTCCCGGAGATTGACCTCGACTTCCAGATTCACCACGCGAAGGGAGACAAAGACCTCCTCAAGCGATGCGAGATGCTCGCAGGAACGCACCAGGCGGTTTCGTGCGTCTTCATCTTCGACCGAGATTCCCCACTAGTCGTCGCGCAGGTCGAAGACGCCGGCTCCTACAAGAACTGGGGGAACGGCGTCTACTCCTTCGCGCTTCCAGTACCTCCTCATCGCAATCCTTCCTTCTCACTCTGCGTCGAGCTTCTCTACGAAGACTCAATCCTCAAGACCGCCGACAGCGAGGGACGGCGCGTCTTCGCGCGATCCGAGTTTGACCTTTCCACCGGTGCCCACGCAACGAATGATGTCTCTTGCCCCTATCCCAACTCGAAGTCGGTCATTCTTGAGACGGTCATCGACATCGCTACAAGGAAGAACGTAGCGCTTAGTAAGTCGGCTTTCTCTTGATCTCGTTGCGGCTGGAGAGAAGCCCTTTGATGCCGTTGACTTCGGAGGGTTTGGTCCCTGTCTTTCAGGTTTTCCAGCGGATTCGCGAGCAAATTCTCCACGACGTGTAGCATGCCGTCTAACAAGCCAATAGAGCTGACGTGCCTCTCGCTTGAGCTATGCCGTCCGCTCATGCCATCATGGGACCCGGTGCCTGCCGTGATGGTGGCGGCGGCGCCGGCGGATTGAGGGCAGCGCGCCAGCTGATCTGGGCGAGCCGTTGAACCCCGACATCATCGTCATGTCGAAGATCAAGTTCTCCGTCGCGACGCCTGAAGAATTATCGGTCGATAGTAACGATCGAACTGGTTTCGCACGACCTTCAACGCTTTCTCCCCTAGAGGCGTACCTGGGTCTCAAGTCGCTGTTCGGAGAGCCCAATACCGAGCATCTCGACGAGAGCAAGCAGCAGTGGGTCTTCTTCATCAAGACTGAGGACGCTCTGATCGAGGTCAATGATTGGAAGCTTGATAGCTGGAGCATTCATGTCTACGAAAAGAATAAGGATGAGGTTCGCTCTGAACGTCTCCTTAAAGAACTCGAAAGACAGGTGGCTCATGCCTCAATAAAGCACCGAGCGCTAATTGCGAGCCTGAAAAAGGACCCTCCTGGCCAAGTCATCCAGAACCCCTTCGCACTTTATTATCAAACTGCCGAGGAACTCTTGACGATCGCCGAGCAACTTCGGACAATGGATGTCGACCTATCTGCCGCAACAGTTAAGCTAGGAGACTGGTCCACTCACTACACCCTGTGTCGAGCCGCCTTCTTCCAGTTTGTCGCTGCAATAGAAGGTCTGTTGAATCTCGTCTACGAGATCTATCTCAAAGAAGAGCTGCGGGAGGACCGAATTGTTGACCGGCTGGCTCGCGAGCAAATTGATGTGAAGCTACGACTTGCACCTATCTACTGTGATTGCTTCGCCGGTAAGCCAATCGACCATACAACCGAGGTATTCCGAAACTTCCATCGCTTGGTCAACGCCAGGAATGACTTTATCCACGCCAACGTCACAAAGAGCATGAGGACGGCTGTAGTCTACCATGACGACTTCACGTTTCTGCTAAGTCCAGACGATGTACGCGAAGGAATCGTCCCTAACTCGATAAGCGAGCTTGGAATCGAAGAGTTACAGAAAATCAAAGCTGCGGTAGACGACATAGTCTCCCAGGTGCTTGCGAATATGAAGCCTCGTTACCGAAGAGAGTTTGAAGAGGTAATGCACGAGGAATATATTAATATCGAGTATGAAGATGGTATACCCGTCATTCTACGCTGACGAGGGCTAACAAGCGCTTCGAGCCGACACCGGGAACGTGGGATGCGTGAATAAGGATACGCCGCGTTATTCCCGGCGCGGCACGCGCGCGGCGTTAGGTATCAGTTGCCTTGATCGAATGACCACAGTCATTAATACTATGAGTCCAAGGAGTGAATGATGACTCTACTGAAGCTCTTGCAAGATAGGAAGGAGGACATTCGACGGATCGCAGCCAAACACGGGGCCTACAATGTCCGCGTTTTCGGTTCGGTAGCACGAGGGGACGCTGGCCCCGAAAGCGATATTGATTTGCTCATCGAGAAAGGCCCGACGACTAGCTCCTGGTTCCCCGCAGGCTTGGTGCTGGATCTCGAAGAGATGTTAGGGCGGAGAGTCGAGATTGTCACTGAGAAAGCCCTCAATCCATACCTGCGTAATCGCGTGCTCCGCGAGGCCATTCCCTTATGAACAAAGACGATACCGTCTATCTGCGTCATGTTCTAGAGTGCATTCGGCGGATTACAGAAGACATTGTGGAAGGGCACGAGCGCTTTATGGAATCGCATACCCTACAAGATGCTGTGTTACGCAATTTACAAGTTATGGCCGAGTCGACACAGCGGCTGTCCGAGACCACGAAAGCAACACAGCCAGATGTTGAATGGCGAAAGATTGTGGCGTTCCGGAACATCTTGGTCCATGATTATCTCGGGATCGATCTGGACATGGTCTGGGACATTACTCAACGGGATATTCCAGAGCTGAAGCAAGCGGTTGAGAAGATGTTGAGCGCGAGTCAAGAAGAAGAAAGTGAACCGTAGCTACGGCTAACCATTCCGTTCAGGTTCTAAGGCACTCTCTGTTAGGGAGAAAGTTATGGGACCTACCGCGTTTGTGGCGTATGCCGCCGCTTTGACGAAGCGTATGCCAGTGACAACTGGGCTCAGCTTGAACCATTCTTCACAGAGGATGCCGTAGCCGATTTCGGCGATCAGATGTTTGGGGTTTAATTCTCGCAGGTCCGACGCTTGCGCTCGTGGACACGCAAATTGTGTAACCCCGTGGCTAATACGCTCAACGGGGGGCAACGATCTGCCCAGCACTACGAGTTCGGTGTGATCTCGCAGGCCTTCCTTGACGCACCGTCGCTCGTTTGACCACGTGTGATGGCACGTTGGACGCTGGACGAGGCTTTGCGAGAGGAAGCCAGATTATGCATGCGTTTCTCACGAACGCCTTCAAGGTGAGCCCCGCTCGGAAGGCTTTTAATTTGCGAGAGAGCTGGTAAGGATCATGGACGTGGGAGGTACCGATACCATTGAAACCCGCTGTCCTTATGACCAGACTAGCGCGCCAGGGGTACACAGATCAGAATGTTCGCAGTCCGCCACTTTCTTGTCATGGGTTTTTCGCGCATACGTCGGGCTCAAGGAGTAGGGAGTATTTCGCGCCCTAACTAACCCAAGTCAACCAGCACACCCTTCGAGCATGGGCGAACAATCAGCAAACGTTCTTGTCATTGTGCGTCTTCATCTTTCCGCTGTAGAGTTGCAGGGCCTGTGCGCCTTGGCAGCGCTTTTTCGTGCCTGCATGGCGGTGCCGCACAGTCGCCCTCGATCAGCCTGTACCTCCGCAGTCTAGCCCTTGCGCCGTTCCAAGCCCGCCGCGAACTGCCGCCCGGCTCGTTCCGGCATCACACCCGCGTGGTTTGCTCACTGCTATCTCGGAGACACCGGCAAGGTTATAGAGCGCTGCCGCCACTCGTTCGTACTGGCTTAGGTCAGCTCAAACACCTCCTCCCAGCACCTCGTGCAAGAGCGGGTCCACGGCCGGATGCAAGGTCTTGGTGTAGACCAAAACGTAAACCCACAAAGCATCTGTTCCACCCGGTGCATCCGTTCCGTAATTCGCCCATACTCACCTCCTTGACGCTGGCCTTTTCGTCCACGGCGCAGTATTTACGGAGGTCATGATTCATACCTGCTCCGATAGGCGTTGCCAAGCCAGCACAGAGCGAGGAAGACCAGATGTGAAAATCACGGCGATGTCAATCCGCGTAAGCACCACGCAACTTGCGTTCATCGATGTGGCGTTGCTGACCTTTCTGTAGTCAAGCTATGCCAGTGAAATGGGCTCAGCTTATAACATTCTTCACGATGATGCCGTATACGTGAGCGTCGCCCCGGCGCCATTCGGTGGGGAATATATATGTGTCGGTGCAGTGTCCAGCCGCTCTACTCGCAGCGGGATCAGCGCTGTCACGCGGCTATAGTCCGGCCCCGCAATTAGATGCCCTGGTCTGGCACGACCTCTGTGCTCTGCTGACTCCCCAGGAGAGCCTTCTCCTCACGTTAGCACGCGCCCAGGGAGGAGCCTGGCTGCCCAAGAACTGCAAGCTCGGCGCACCACGGTGGCGGAAAGCGACGGTCAGTGGAACAACCGCTCGAGCGACTGACCGTCGCCTACCTGCACGCGATCCTGTCGCGCCCCGAGTCCCAGCGCCGCCATCAAGACTGAGAACGCAAGCTGCATGTACTCGCGACCCGGGCCCGACCTAGACGCCCAGGCTGACCGCCGTGCAGAGACCGCAGGGCTGGCAACCGCCATTGTCGACTTTTGCCAACGGGGCCCGGCTGGCTTAGCCAATGCGAGATTCGAGCAGAAACGGACCGTGGTGGAGTTGTTGATTGACTGTGTGCTCGTCACCAACGGTGAAGTAGAAATCCGCTATGTACTTCCTACTCATCCCCGCGGCGAGAAGATCCGGTTTTGTCATTGCCCAAGGCGAAAGGGATAGTATAGGAAATCCGAGAGATGCTATTACTAGAGAAACCGCTTCAATATCACCTTAACGCCTGTCGAGGTCTTCGCTGCCTGACAGGGCTTATTTTCAGAGGAGGATATACGCATGAGTACTCACACTGACGAACGGCCGAACGCACGAGCGAGGGAACAACGCATGGGTTTCGTGAGCCGGCCCCGGTTCGAGGACTATCGCGAGAAATACGCCACGTACTTTAACATGGAGCGCCGCAACGGCATTCTCCAAGTGCAGATGCACACCACGGGGGGACCCGTCATGTACGGCCTCCCCATTCACAACGCCTGGTCCCAGCTCTGGCTCGACCTCGGCAACGACCCCGACAACGAGGTGCTGATCTTCGGCGGCACGGGAGACAAGTGGATCGCCGGGTTTGACCCGGAAATGGCCAAGCAGCCCTTACACGAGTTGCCCGCGGACGCGTTCTACGATCAGATCTACGCGGACGCGACCAAGCTGCTGGAAGCGTTCATCTTCAATATCGACATTCCCACGATTGCCTGCATCAACGGCTCGGGCTTGCACACGGAATTCGCCCTGTTATGCGACATTACGCTGTGCGCAGAGCACGCGGAGCTGTTCGATCCGCACTTCAAGTTTAACCTGGTTCCCGGTGATGGCCAGGGGCTGACGTTCCAGGAATTGATGGGGCTGAAGCGCGCCGCGTACTTCCTGTATACCAGTGACAAGATCAACGCGCAGATGGCCAAAGAGATGGGACTGGTCAACGAGGTGCTGCCGCTCGACCGTCTGCTGCCGCGGGCGTGGGAGATTGCCGAGAAGATTATGCAGAAGCCGCGCGCCATTCGACGCATGACCAGTGCGGTGCTGCGGCGGCAGTGGAAGCGGCGGCTGGTGGAGGATCTGGGGTTCCACATCGCACATGAGCTGCTCGGCATGCACCTTAACAAGTCGGTGTAAACCAAGCGACTCAAGTACTCAGGGTCAAAAGTGGGTAGTGTTATACAGGTAATGCTCTGCCGGTCGTGTCTCATATAAAAGCCTTGATCGGCTGACATGTTAGAGATTAGCGATTGCTTGTCAGCATTACTTGGATAGCACTATCTTCTGGACGAGTGGGTCGCGGAACATTGCAATTTCTCCTTTAGCTGTAGTCTTCATTTAACGATTGTAAGAACGATCGTAGTGGAGTGATGTCGTCTGGCGTCAAGCGAATGCGTCCGATCTCAGGATCGGGGTTGCGCAGCTTCCCAGTCCGCACTAAATCGGCCATGTTGATGTAGAACTGGATCACATCACTTAGAGTGTCTTTGCCGCCGGTATGTAAATATGGTGCAGATTGGCCTAGGTCGCGCAATCCAGGAGTTTTAAAGGCAGCGATCGTTTTGCTAAGTAATTCATTCTCCGGTAATTCGCCGTGCAGCCGGGTCAAGACCTCATCGATTTTTTCTTGCGGGTTTGGATGATCCGGGTTGACGAAGATGTTCCATACCCCGAGATCGGTTAACCCTGGCTGGTCAGCAAACGGCGGGGAGACAAAACGTCCGGAAGCGGTAGGATGCGCCGCCGTGGGAGGAAGGAACGCCTCGAAGTTCGCGTTGCGCGTCTCCAGGTCAGGGATAGTGAGCGCGGCAAACGTTCCCTGTCCATGAATGGCATCATACTCTTCCTGCGAGGCCCCAGTGTTGTGAAAGGCGAAATCCGTGAAGTTCGGTGCGTGGTGACAAGCGATGCAGTTCCCGGCGCTTCCGGTCGTAGTTTCGGGCTCAGCGAGGAACAGTTTGAGGCCGGCAAGTTCCTCTGCGCCGAACACGAAATCCTGCGCATGGAACTGAAACGACCCATCGGCTGGTGTCACGAACTGTGGGGTTGAGAGACCCTCGATGAGCGTGCGTAAGCGGCGGCTATAGGCCAGAGCGGTCTCGTCCTCGGGTTTGCGGGGCAGGTTGTTTTTGCTGAGAAACAGATCGAACGGTGACGCACTGAATGCACGTTCCTCATCGCGTGTAAACGTTAATGAGCGCACGTATATCGCAATGAGCGAAGCAACCGTATCAAAAATTTCTTCGTCACTCGCAGTGTTAAAGTTCACCAGACGGTGAGGAGCTGACAAGCAAAACTCCGGCGGAATACTTGGGTCCATGCCCTGGAAAACTCCGCGGTACGCACCGCCGGATTGCTGTGCTAAATCGCCTGTTCCGTCGTCGTCACGAATAATGTGGACAATATGGGCGATTGCCTGCTGCTCTTCGCCTGGGAGCCATCCGTAGTTCCTACCGGTGAGTGTAGCTTTGATAAGGTCTTTCATGGTGGCAAACTCGGCATCAAAGTGGAAAAGGACACCATCTTTCCGAACCAAGGAAGCATTGACGAGCGGCGGAGAATTGCGCGGCGTTGTCAGCTTGCCATCTTCGCGTTGCGGCACCGGACTGCGGCGGGCGAAGTCCGCGTAGGTCCTCACCCCTCCGGCAGGCGCTCCCGGCGTCGTCGCATGTTCATCGACAAAATGGCACTGACGACAATTCATCGACTGTCCGGCAAACGGCCCAGGGAACGGGTCACCGGTGGTTTGCGTCGTGTCCATCACCGGATCGCCAACAGCAAGAACAGCATTCGCGTTTCCTTGTGAGTTGGCGGCGAAGAACTGCGCAAAACGAGTTTCCAGAAACAGCCGTTCACCGATCGCGACCGGCGGTGGGTCGGCGTCTTCAGGCAATTCCCCTTCGCAAGACGTAGCCGCGAAGGTTTTCGGCAGGGCAAGAATACCACCTAAAAACCACAACTGATCTACGAAGAATAACCCTCCTAAAATCACTAACAGTAAAATACAACATGTGCGCAGCCACAGAGCTGCAGCGAGCACGCTCCGCCGATGGAGTGAAGCCGAGTACACGCTTCTCATACGTTTTCCTTCCCTAAAACCCAAACGATACACCAGCAAGGAGCCCATGCGCATGATCTTCGTTGTCTCTCGCCGGCAAGAAGTTGGTGACGCCAGCTAAGCTTTTGCCATCGTTCGTCCACGTGTACTCGTAGGCTAACGTGAAGCGTACCAATGGTGTTGGTACGTAAGCAAAACCGGCAGTAATACGATGGACAAACCGGCTAGCAGTGTTGTACTCCGTCAGTTTTCCATCCTCAAACGCGGCTTCCTGTAGAAGGCTGGGGAACCACACCTGTTCCATGCGAAGAGTGGGGATAAATTGTGGATTGCTAAACCCGCGTCCTAACAGTGAGTCGTTCAGAATTTCGAGCCAAAATGGATAGCGCGCTTCCAACCAGTAGCCGTGTTTGGTCTTGGAAAGGTTTGCTAACTCAAATTCCAGTTCAGTCTCGAGATCTGGACTCGCATCTTCTTCTACGGCGACTTCTTGATCCTTGACAACCTTCGCGAAACTGCGAGCAACGCTCTTGAGTCCCTCAAAGCGAGTAAAAATATATTGCCATTCCAGGTCAATCGGGCCGACATGGGTCAGCCCATCGAATCCCAATGACCAGACATTTTCACCTTTCAAGTACTCTGGTGTATAACGACCCCAGTAAAATGAACCTGCTAACTCATGGCCGACAAACGGACTCCAGGCCAGACGGCCAGTTAAACTCTTCGCTTCCTTGTTGTCGAGGTTAAAAGTGCCGGTAGAAGGACTCAATTCTACCTCTGCCTCTAACTTACCCCGTGTGTCCTCTCGGCTTAGAATAATATTTTCTATCTCGGCATCTAAACTCATGCCATTGACGACGTAGAATTGATAATCGAGCTGGCCCTCTTTTCCGATTGGAGTCTTGCCGACCAATCCAACACCAAGTTCATCCCAAGCAGCGGCAGAAGGGAGGACCGGGGCTCCTTTATCCACCAGGGAGCGGCGCGGCAAATTCCACATGTTATCGTCGTGCCGGATATTAAACCGTCCGAGCGGTACCAGGACCGCTCCAGTACGCAGACTCACCCACTTAGTGAGATCGTACTGTAACCACGCTTGCTCGAGCGCGATTTCCGATCCGTCGGTTCCCTCGATCGCTTGCTCAACCTGTAGACCATTATCCGCCGGCCCAACGCTTCGTTCGAGTTCCAACTTACGGAAACGTTCGTATTCTACCTCTGTATAAAAATGCAGCCGAGGAGTAATCTTCGCTGCAGTCGTGAGTACGAGGCGACGTAAGGTAAACGTACTACGCAGATCATCAAGCGAACTATTCTCATAGCGCACTGACCCATAGCCGCCAATTTTGACGCGTTCTAGCAAGTCGAGCGTCTGAGCGCTGCTTCGTTCTTGGTCGGTTTGCACCTGCTGGACGGTCTCTTGCAGTTGTTTTTGCGTTGCTTCGGAATCTTTTGTCTGCTGGGCTCGTAACGCTTCCAGCTCTTTTTGCATGTTCAGCATTTGCTGCTGTTGTTCCTGCATCTGCCGCTGGAGCTGTTCGATCTTCTCCGCGGTATTGATCGTTCTGGTTTGCGCTGCTGCTCGTCCGGCGAATACAAGGAGCAGCCCTATCCCTACAAGAGAGACCCGTCGTTCCATACTCATTTCCCCCTTTCCTTGCCAATTGCTATGAGATTGTTAGTTTGTCACTGTTGGTGTTAGTACCGTGTCTCCTGTGGTGGAGCGAGTTGGTCCACCAACAAACGTTGGGCTGTCGCCCGCACGACTTGCGCAAGGTGAGACAGGTGTGTCCGACCTGAAGATACACATGGCCACGTGGACACACACGAGTGGAGATACCTGTCTGATTTGAAAACACGGTTGCCGTCTGTTTTGTCATTGCTCCTCCTCACTCGCAGTGACACAAAAAAGCCCGCAAGAAGAAAAAACTTCTTGCGGGCTCGGGGTTCACACCGCTGGCCTCTATGCAAAAATTCAGTTGAGATTGATAATCATTTTCAATGAAATCTGTCAACCCGCCTCATACTGAACGGTGGACGCAACGCTTGGAATTTCCCCCCTAAGGAGTAGGCTCGTATAAAGAAAACGCCACCGCCTGTTGCCAGCCCGGAGTCATCCACCGCCCTCCGTTCGTTTCCACGAGCATGCCTTCGACGCCAGGCAAACGTTGCAAGAGTGAGAGGCCTTCGCGCTCGTTCAGAACCAGTAAAGCTTTACTGAGTGCCTCTGCTTGTGTTGCCGTCGGAGCAATCACGCACGCGAGAAGATCTCGTTGCAGGGGATAACCGGTCCGAGGGTCAATAATGTGTCCGTAACGCCGGCCTCTAATCTCGAACGATTGTCCCATGCTTGCCGAGATAGACAAGGCTTGATCGCGAAGAGTGAGTACGCCAACCGGATGGCCGTCGGATTGTTGCACCAAGATTCGCCACCCTGTCCCGTTCGGAGGGGTGCCTACTGCCCAGATACTGCTTTGACCAAAGTCCAAGAGCGCCTGGCGAATACGTTGGTGCTTAACCTGGACAACGAGTTGATCGAGAGCATAGCCTTTCCCAATACCGCCAAAATCAATCGACATCCCTGGTCGACTCAGAGTAACCTTCTGATTGGAGGAAAGGCGAATGTGGTTGCTACCAACCGTCCCCCGCGCTTGTCGCAGCGCCCTTTGCGAAGGCAGGGTCTGATGTTGAGCCATTTCTTGCCACACAGCCATCAATGGACCGACTGTGATGTCAAAAGTGCCCCGCGTCAACTGTGAATACTGACGCGAAAGGACAAGCAGATCGATGACTTCCCTGGGAAGTGTAAATGGGCCACGCCCGACATGAGCATTCAGACGGCTGACTGGACTATTGGAGTTATAGGTAGTGAGTAGCGAATCCAAAAAAGTTGCGGTGGTAAATAGGGAATTGAAGGTCTGTTGTGTGGGGATATTCTGTTCTACACAGAGAGTGATTTCCAAAACCGTCCCCATAACATAGCGCCCATTGCTGATGCAATCTGAGGCAAGAGCGAACTGGGTGCACGCGAGCCAGACCAGTGCCCCAAAAGCAAGGCTGCGCTTTCGGCGATCGACAATGGGAAAGGAGGAGGTCACGATATCGGCTCCAAATCCTCTTCCGGTCGTTGGCGGGACTGAACTTGAGCAGTGGTGTTATTATAGGTGTCTTGGCTCCCATAAAAAACTGCCCACAGGCTCAAACCCATCAGCACGGCGAGGCTCACTTCTAGGGAGAGAAAACTGGCAATTTTCAGATAAGCGAAGAGGGGGTGGACGAAACGGACTAACCAATTGCTGCCTTCATCGAGGAGGGCAGAAGCAAAGGGCCAGACAATCAAGAACGGCTTACGTGCAGGCGGGAGTGGGACAAAAAGCATTAGGTGAGTCAGGGTGAGGAGTAATATCCCCATTGCAAAAAAGTGGAAATGCGAGATTTCCAACATGCCCTGGTAGCTGCGCGGTTGCAAAAATTTTTCTTCGGACCCCAGGTAATATTCGACTACTGAAGTGTAGGTCAGGTCCATTTTGTGAAAGTAAAGAAGTGCGTTGGAAATCCATAAGACCCCGACGTAGACAACGAACAGGACAATAATAGTTTGCAACAGCCGGTTTTTCGACCATTCACCAGTAATAACAAAACGCATACCGTCACTTCCCCTCCCGCACCACCACCTGAAAAAAAGCCAGTGCAGACCTGACGGCATTCGTCACTGCCTGTGATGACAGTGTCGCTCCAGCAATGCCTTGAATGTCCTTCTGCACCTGTAGCTCGGGCATCAGCGATTTATGATCAAACTGCCGTAGCCAGCGTTCAGTCGGGAGGTAATCCTCCGGCTCATAAAAGGCAACTGTCATGACCGTCTTGACTTCCCCAGTCGGGAAAAGAGCCACCAGAAAACTCCCCGGCAGGGTACGTACGATCCGTGTCTCAATAACGCTATAGCCAATGATGTCCGTTCCTTTGTAGAGGGTATAGAGAGTGGTGATCTTTGAGTCGAGCGGGGCAGTAGCGAGACGCTCGATTTGTTGTTGTTGGTCATCCGTGAGGGTAATAGTACGGGTTTGCACTTTGTCTGCCTCAGGAAATGCGTTCTTCACGGCTTCTTGACGGGAGGAGAACACCTTTGCTTCCGAGACTGTAACAAGACAAGTCAGACACAAAAGAGTCCAGCAGAGCCTCTTCACATACCCATATCGCTGTTGTGTCACTCTTGACCTCGGTGTTGGGTATTGGGGAGCAAACGAACCGAAAACCGGGTTAAGGACTTTGATCGATGTGTAATTACTTGATTTTTGCATAAAACCGAGCGGGAGCGAATTTTTTCGGGAAGCTCCTCGATCTTCGGGTATGGAATACCGCCATAAAAACTCCTTTCTGACAGTACCTGATGACGCGCCCGACCGTAGCGCGAGAGCAGGGGAGAAGTCAAACGGATGGGGACTTTTCAGGATGCTCCCGCGGAGAGCATGCCATGTATAACACTACCCGGGCGCGACATGAGCACAGTTTCGCTCAGTTGACACTGCCTGGTATAGAACATAAGAGAACGAGAACGATGAGTCGTTTGCGTAGGGCGCGGAATCGAGCCTGAGCCAACTGCTGTCGATGCGGCTAGGGGTCGGTGCTCGATCACGGGCAGGCTGTGGGAATCCTACCGCAGTGCGGGAAACCCGCTCTCATCACTCAAGCACGTTTTGCTCGCTGCCAGCACTCGCTCTTCGAAAGGACGGAGGCAAAGTCCATGAAAACTGCTCTGGTTGTGGGTGGCACCGGCCCAAGCGGACCGTTTCTCGTCACTGGTCTTCAGGAACGCGGCTACACGGTGACGATCTTCCATCGCGGCACCCACGAGATTCCCGAAATTCCCGACAACGTCGAGCATATTCACGGTGATCCCCATTTCCGTGAGACCTTCGACGCCGCCCTCGCCGGGCGGACGTTCGATGTCGTGATCGCCACGTACGGACGCATTCGCATGATCGCGGAAGCACTCGAAGGCAAAGTCGGACAGTTCATCGCCATCGGCGGCGTCCCTGTCTATCGGGGCTATTTCACGCCTGCAGTGAATTTTCCTAGCGGCTTGCCGACGCCGGTCCCCGAGACGGCGCCGACTCGTGCAGACCGAGCAGGAACACCGCTTTTCCTATCTGATTGCCAGCACGGAACAGGCGGTGTTGGCGGCTCACCCGCGCGGGGTCGTCTACCGGTATCCGTATGTGTACGGGCCGTATCAACTGTTGCCGCGGGAATGGTGCATTATTCGGCGTGCACTTGACAAGCGGCCGTTCATTATCCTCGCTGAGGGCGGCCTTGTGCTGATGACGCATGGCTATGCTGGAAATCTCGCCCATGCAGTATTGTTGGCGGTGGACAAGCCCGAGGTCGCGGCTGGGCAAAGTCTACAACTGTGGCGACGACGTCCAATTCACTCTGCGTCAGATTGTCGAGATTATCGCTGACGAGCTGCATCATCAGTTCGAGATCATCAGTCTGCCCGCCGAGGTCGCTTACCCAGCGCGCGGCGTCAGCCTTGAGGTGACACCGCATCATAAGCTGATGGATCTCCAGCACATTCAGCAGCAGCTCGGCTACCGCGATCCGCTGTCGCCTGAGGAGGCGCTGCGCCGCACAGCACGCTGGTATGTCGAGCATCAACCCGAGCGCGGCGGCGACATCGAACAGCGCCTGCAGGACGCGTTCGATTACGAGACCGAAGACCACCTCGCGGCGATTTATCGGGACGCGATGGCGCGCGCACGAGCATTCCACCGGGAAATAGTTCCTACCCCTCATCCCTATCCACACCCCAAGGAGCCGGGCCTCGCCCGTGATCATCGGAACCGTTGAATGACGTAGGAATGCGAGCCCCAGCGCTCCGATACCGCGACGGCCACTCCGACCAGAGGTGAAGACAAAATCTCTCGTGGGGCAAGCGAGGACACCGGCGGCGTAATCTGCGTCTGGGAGGGAGCCGTCCCCGTCGCGCTACGAGGAGAGGAGTGAGGAACGTATGCCCTTTGTCGACACCAACGGCATCTCCCTGTATTACGAAGTCCATGGGCGTGGCCCAGCGGTCGTGTTTGCGCATCCCGGCGGCGGCAACCATCTGAGTTGGTGGCAGCAAGTGCCCACATTTGCTCAGACGTATACGTGTATCATCTTTGATCATCGCGGCCACGGCTATACCCGTGACGTGCGGGATGATCCCGGTGCCGCAGCCTACGGACAGGACCTGGTGGGCTTGTTGGATCATCTGGAGATCGAAAAGACCGCCATTGTCGGACAGTCGATGGGTGGCTGGACCGCCGTGAGCGTCGCGCAAGCATATCCCGAACGCGTGCGTGCCCTCGTATTGGCCAACTCAACCGGAGGGATCAGAGATCCGGAACTCGACGTCCACTTTGAGGCAATCAAGACTTGGCATCCGCGCCAGATTTGGGCGGGTGCGTACGCCCCAGACTTTCCTCAACGCGAGCCCACCCTCGCTTTCCTCTATCAACAGATCACAGCGTGGAACGTCCGTCGCCCGGCCAATCTCGGGGCGCAACTCGAACTGGCGTATTCATCTGCGCCGATCGTCGCGTGGCACATCCCAACCTTATTTCTGACCGGAGAAGGCGACATCCTGATTCCCCCACGGCTGGTGGAGCGGGTAGCGCGGCAGATTCCTCATGCCCAGTTCGTCAAGATTCCCGCGAGCGGACACTCGCCCTATTTCGAGAGACCAGAAGTCTGGAACCGAGTCGTGCTGGACTTTTTGCAGGAGTGTGAGCAATTGTCTGATGCCGCGCTATAACAACGCTGGCGTAGCGGCCTTCACTCCGGCGACTATCTATTTTTCGGTGGTGCTATCCAAATAAGGCTGGCAAGAAAAGAGAGCAGCAAAACGTCTTGAGCAAGCAGGGATTTGACGGAGGCCTTTGCAATAGGTGTGGAAAAAGAAACAGGCAGCGATATGTTCTTGGATGACAATGGTCTGCTTCAGGTCAACTCCTCCAACAACGCCTTCGCCTCTTGCAAATCTTTGGTGTCAAACCCTTCGGTGAACCAGTTGTAGATCTCGGATAACAGCTGGTGAGCTTCTTTCTGCTTGCCTTGCTGCTGCCACAGCCGGGCAAGGCTCGTCGCAGCGCGGAGTTCCAGAGATTTCGCCTGCTGCTTGCGGGCAATCTCAATAGCCTTGTGGAAACATGCCTCGGCCTCTGGAATGCGAGACTCTAGACTCTTGGCTCTCGGACTGCAGCGTCAGTTCCCCCTCCAGCCGGTGGAGCTCAGCTTCCCAGAAGCGTTCGCCAGTTTTGTCCACTATAGCCCGGCCTCCGCGAGCGCGTGACGCCCCTGCTCGTGCTGCCCCATTTTCGCATACACCTCGGCCAGTAAGGCAAGCCAATACTGTCGCTCTATCTCTGCCCCCGCGGCACGAAAAGCGGCCATGCCATGGCGCATCAGGAGATGCCCTTCCTCTTGCTGTCCCTGCTCGGCCAGTGCCCAGCCCTCGCCAGACGTTTGCCTGAGCCAACCAGAACTCACCGAACCCGTGCTCCGTGCAGAGCGCTATTGCTGCCTCTGCCCGCTCTTGGGTCAGCTGCACCTCCTGGCGGGGTATCGCAGACCAGGGCGCAAAGATCAGAGCGAAAACCATACTGAGGGGATGAGCCAGCTCCTGAGCGAGCGTCAGGGCCTCGTGCATCCGCTGCAGCGCTTGGTCGGGATAGCCCAGCAACCATAAGGCCTGGGCCGCAAAGACGCGGCACGTCACGCCAGAGTCGAGCCCGTAGAGAAAGAGGTGGGAGCGGTCCTGCAGGGGCTCATAACAGGCAATCCCCTGCTCCAAGTGCGCGCGGGCCGTGGGAAGGTCGCCGAGCCAGAGCAAAGCTTCTCCCACTGCCCGGTGGGCTTCGGGGAAAAGCTCAGGCGCCTGGACACGCTGGGCGAGGCTGAGGAGCTGCTCTCCCAGTTCACGCGCCGTCTGCAACTCTGCCCGCAGAATATTAAACTGCCACAGCCCCTGCAGCGCCGAGAACGAGTTGGAGCGTCTCCTCCCCCTGCCGGCACAGCTCCCGTGCCCGGGTGTAGGCTCTTTCCACTTCGGGGGCGGCAAAGCCGTTACGGTCCGTAGCAGCACGCCCAGCGCGAGTTGCAGAGTGAGTTCTTGCTGGCGGCGCGCGGGCGTGTCGGGTAGACCCTTGAGCAGCTCTAAGGCGGCGGTCTCGTGACGGACAGCTTCGGCATAGGACGCCCGCTGCATGGCTTGTTGCCCAGCCAGATGCAGATATTCGACTGCCTTCCCTGCAGTCCCGCTCAGCTGATAATGATGCGCCAGCTCACTGTAATGGGCCTCTAGGTCGTCGGTGTACAGTCTTCGATCGCCTGGCCGGTTCGCTCATGGAGTTCCTTGCGTCGGTCGTGGAGCACCGTGCCGTAGGCCACTTCCTGCGTGAGGGCATGCTTGAAGAGATACTCCACCTCTGGCAACGCGGGCTGTTCGTAGAGAAACTCTTTGCGCTGCAGGGAAGATAACAACCTGTACAACTCCTCCTCAGGTCGAATGATGACGTGCTTCACCAGGCTCAGTGGAAATACCCGCCCAATGACCGCTAACTGTTGGAGGAGCTCTTTCTCGTCCGTCGCCAGTCTATCGATGCGGGCCGCTAACACCCCTTGGACCGTCGGGGAAATATGCAGTGCGGTCGGCGTCCTCTCCAGGCGATAGTGGCCACGCTCGCCCCTGAGCACCCCTTCCTCAACTAATGTCTGCACCACCTCTTCCATGAAAGAACGGCGTGCCTTCGGTCTTCTCCAGGATCAGCTGCTTGAGGGCTTGAGAGGCGTGTGTCATTCGCCCAACAGGAAGCGCTCAAGAATTCTTCGGCTTCGGCTTTCCCTAAGGGGGCAAGGCGGAGCTGCGTATAGTAGGTTTTCTGTCCCCACTCGTGCCGATACTCGGGACGATAGTTCACGAGCAGCAGGAGTTTGGCTGGCGACACTCTCACTCAGCGTGTCGAGAAACCCTTGGGTCTCGCTATCGATCCAATGCAAGTCTTCAAAGATGAGGATCAACGGCTGGTTGAGACTCTCGCGCAGGAACAGCTTCTTGAGCGCCTCCAAGGTGCGGCGCCGCCGAATCTGCGCGTCCATCTGTTGCAGTGACGAGTCTGGATCTTCGATGCCCGAGCAGGGAAAAGAGATAGGGCAAGATGTCTTCCAGGCTGCGGTCGAGGGTGAGCACTTTCCCCGCCATTTTCTCCTTGCGTGTCCGTTCCTCATCCTGAGGCTGAATCTGAAAGTAACCCTTGAGCAGTTCGATAAGCGGCAGATAGGGCGAGGCTTTGCCATGCGAAACAGAAAACGCTTCCAGGACCAAGCAACCGCTCTGTGAGGTCAGCTTGAACTCATAGAACGAGCCGGGACTTGCCCAACCCGGGCTCACCCATCACGCCCACGATCTGGCCATGGCCGGCTTTGCGTGCTCTAGCGCCCGCTGCAGCTGGTCCATTTCGCTTTGGCGACCGACAAAGCGCGTAAGACCGCGTCTGCATTGCGACTTGCAGTTTGGTGCGCAGCGGCCCCGCCCCCAGCACTTCGTAGACCTTGAGCGGCTCCTCGACCCCTTTGATCTGGGTCTGCCCCAAATCCTTGAACGCAAAATAGCCATCCGTCAGTCGGTGGGTATGCGCGGTGACAAGAATGGAACCCGGCGCGGCCAGTTGTTCCATGCGCGCCGCCAGATTAGTGGAGTGCCCCACCGGAACATAATCGGTATGGAGATCATCTTTGCGAATCGAGCGCACGACCACTTCCCCGGTGTTCACCCCGACCCGCATCAGCAGCGGCGGATACCCTTTGTGGCGTAACGTATCGCCATAGCGGCGCATCTCGTCTTGCATGCGCAGCGCTGCATACAGCGCTCGTTGGGGATGATCCTCATGCGCAATCGGCGCACCGAACAAGGCAAAGATGCCATCGCCCAGTGCTTGCGCCACATAGCCCTCATAGCGATGCACGGCATCCATCATTAGTTGGAGTGCCGGATCAATAATCGCTCGTGGCTTCTTCGGGATCAAGTCCTTCAATCAATGCCGTCGAGCCTTTGAGGTCAGCAAAGAGGGCGGTGATGGTTTTGCGCTCACCGTCGGTTGTGCCACGTGCTTCCATCGCTGCCTGCTCAGCCCGAATGCGCTCGGCGAGGTGAGGCGGTGTATAACTAGCGGGAGGCTGGAGAGGGTGAAGGCGTGCTGCTCGGAGCTAAGGGAGTCCCCTCAGCTCCCTTCCACACCAGCATTTTGCCGTCTTTATCAACCGCCAGCTCTTGCCCTTCGATGAGTTCGAACTTCAAGTCTTCCAGCGCCTCGTCCTCCAGCTCGAACTCCCGCTTGAGGGTGCGGTAAGTGATCCGGCCCTGCCGCTGGAGTAGTGCTTTGGCCTGTTCAATGATGTCGGAAAACCTCATAATGGATTCCTCGCTGCTTCTCCCTGTGCCGCAGACGGTGTCTAGGGCACTGTATCGGGCGTGGCGTGGCGGAGCAATGAACACGCAGTTTCGTTGGACTCAGGCGGCAAGACGCTGCTGAGTTGTTACTATCCATGGTACACCATTGACATATAGCGCACCGGCATACACGGCGGGCAGCACCTCCGCTCCTTTGAGTCTGCAGAAGGTCGACTCGGCCATACATAGGATTTCCCAAATCAACACCATCGCATTCTCGACCTTCTCGAAGCGTTTGGCCGCCGTGGTGCGGAGCCGTACGGTGGCGAAGGGGGATTCAATCACATTGCTCGTGCGCAAGTGTACCCAGTGTTCGTGGGGGAACTGATAGAATGTTACCAGCCGTTCCCAATCATGCGCCAGTCGCTCAACGGTTTTGGGTACCAGCCTCCATAACTGGGCATTCAGTCCAGGCGATTATGGTCACCCAAGAGAATATGCCGCTCAGCTCACGTTTCCACTCCACACTTTCTAAAGTTACCTCGTTTGACGCGCCGCACTTCCCGAGAGCACTACTAGGATCGCACTCCCATCTGCTCAGCACACGCCGGCTCGCTTCAGGCGCTGGCGTTCGTCCTCGTCATAGCCGAGGCGTTCGAGGATCAGCTCCGTATGTTCCCCTAACCGGGGGATGGTCTCCGACGGGCGTCCGGGTTCATTCACGAACTTCACCGGGGTGCCCAGATGCTCAACGCCATCTGGCCCGCGCACGATCATCTCGCGGGCGCGCAGCTGCTCCCCCTGCCAGGCCTCTTGGAGATCAAGGACCGGCGCATAGCACACGCCTTTCTCGGCAAGCCATTCGTCCCATTCGTCCCGGGTTCTCGTCGCAAAGGTCTCGGCCAAGAAGTGCTTGACCGGATCCTGGGCCGGACCCCAGGGCTCCCGGCAGAGGGGAATAAGGTCCGGTCGCCCCAGTGCCGTCAAGAGGTTCTCGACAAAGTTCATCTCTGCACCCGAGAGGACAAGGTGTCCGCCATCGGCCGTCCGGTAGATGTTGTAGAAGGCCGCGCCACCGTGGAGGCGTTCCTGGCTCAGATCAGGGGGGCGACCTTCAGCCAGCACACTGCTCAGAATGTGTGGGGTCCAGGACAGCAGCGCATCGGTCATTGCCACATCGAGGTACTCTCCCTGCCCCGTTCGCTCGCGGCGGAGGAGCGCCATGAGAATGCCGATCAGCGCGCTTGATCCCAGGGCGATATCGGCCATGGGCAGAGTCGGGAAGGTAGGAGCACCGCCAGGAGCCTGGCTGAGGCTCAGCACACCGGTGAGGGCCTGAGCGCCAAGGTCATGCGAGGGTCGCTGGCTGAGTGGGCCCGTCTGCCCGAACGCCGACAGCGAACAGTAGATGATGCCCGGCGCCTGCTCTTGCACCGCCTGATACCCAAGCCCGAGACGGTCCATGACACCCGGGCGGAACGACTCGACAAGGACGTCGGACTGTGCGGCGAGACGGAGGAAGATCTTCTCGTCCCTCGTCGTGTTTGAGATTGAGGGTGAGGCTGAGCTTCCCGCGCTGCGTGTTACGGAAATAAACAGGGTGTCCGGCAATCGGAGGGCCGAGCTGGCGGGTTGGCTCGCCCTGGTGGCTCTCGATCTTGATCACCTCGGCCCCATGATCGGCCATCAGCATGGTGAGGTACGGCCCAGGGAGGAAGCGCGAGAGATCAAGTACCCGAATCCCGGATAGTTTCATACTAGTCTTCTCTGTATTCTCCTGACAGGAGTACTATCATGAGAGTACTCCTCTTGGACTGGTTTACCCGAATATCATGATTGTTCAATATCTTACAGACTCCCATTTGCGTGTTGGCATTGTTTGGATATCGCTACTCGCCGTCATGGGTTGCCGCCGAGACCGTAGCCTTTCAGGTTCATTCCAATCCCCGAAAGGTTCGTTTTCCTGTTTCTCCCCTCTTGAGCTTTTGCTCTGCCTCACGCCGGTGCCGTGGCGGTTTGCGGTTGACAGCCAGCCCAACTCGATCGATGATGCGCTGGAAAAGGGCGAGGTCGCCTGCGACGCGTGGGATGAAATTGAAAGAATTGCCGAGTTATTATTTTCACCGCCAGTGAGAGAGTTAACATTCCATAAACAATTGTAAGGAGGACTACAGATATGAGTGGCTACACAATCATTGATGTCGATACCCATGTGACCGAGAGTCCAGACCTGTGGACCAGTCGCGCGCCAGCGCGGATGCGCGACCAGGTACCGCGGATTGAAACTACGGGCGATGGGAGCCTATCGTGGGTCGTAGGAGGGGGAGGGGGCCTGATCGCCAGTCCCGGGCTGACCGCCACTGCCGGGGTGGGGAATATGAAGAATCCGCCTAAGACCTTTGAGGAGATGCACCCTGGGGCGTACGACGCCAAGGCGCGCCTCAAATACATGGACAAAATGGGTATCTGGGCGATGGTCATGTATCCCAACGTCGGTGGCTTTGGCGCCCAGCAATTCCTGAAGTTGAATGACCCTGAACTGATGCTGACCTGTGTGCAAATCTACAACGATTGGCAAACCGAGTGGGCATCAGCCGATTCCCGTCGTTTACTACCGATCACCTCGCTGCCGTTTTGGGATGTGGCAGCCGCAGTAAAGGAAGTACGGCGCTGTGCCGCTAAGGGTCATAAGGGCATCCTGTTCACCGGCGAGCCCCAATCCTTTGGCCAGCCGTTACTGGGTGATCCCCAGTGGAATCCGTTGTGGGAGGTAGCCTGCGAGCTTGACCTGCCGATCAGCTTCCATATTGGCTCAGGCAATATGGAGATGGGATTATTGCAAACCAAGATCGCTGCGTATGGCAAGATGGCCGCGTTTACCGAGTTGTCGGTGGATATCTTCCTGCGGAACGGCATTCAGATGAATGACTTGATTATGTCGGGGGTATTGGCCCGCTATCCGAAGATTAAGTTCATCTCGGTGGAGAGTGGGATTGGCTGGATTCCGTTTGTCCTTGAAGCGTTGGATTACCAGTTCCGGGGCAATGATGTGGCCGAGGAGCATCCGGAGTTTGACCTGTTGCCCTCGGAGTACTTCGCGCGCAACGTGTATGCGTGTTACTGGTTTGAGCAGACGGCGCCGCGGCGGCTGATTGACAAGGTGGGAGTGGACAACATTCTGTTTGAGACGGACTTTCCGCATCCGACCTCGTTATACGGGGAGGAAGTGCACGCGCGGATCAAGGGTGGGCTGTCAGATTGTGAGGAATCGGTACGGCGCAAGATTCTGTGGGGGAATGGGCAGAAGCTGTACAAAGTGACGGGTCCTACGGCGGCGGACGAGGCGAAACGCGTAGCGCACTAGTGGTTAGCCACTCTGAATTTGAGGGCTCGTTTCCGTCATGCCCGCGACAGCTTGCGCCTGGGCCTCGCAGGGGAGCTGGGCATCCAGAAATTTCAAGCAGAAGCTGCATGTGAACCTCCCTGGATTCCCGCTTTCGCGGGAATGACGCCACCTCGTCCACCCCTCAGAATCAACATGACTAACTAATAGGCAGCAGGACGCATTGTGAAAAGGGAGGGCGCATGAACGGCTTCCGTCAAGGTCACATCCAAGCCAACGGCATTGATTTTCACTATCTCGACATTGGAACCGGGCCTCTTGTTCTTTGTTTACATGGGTTCCCAGATAACGCCTTTACCTACCGTTACTTGGGCCCTGCGCTGGCCGACGCAGGATTCCGCGTCGTCGCGCCGTTCATGCGTGGCTATACGCCGACTGGCCGCCCGAAGGACGAACGTTATCAGTCCGTCCTGTTAGCCCAGGATGCCGTGGCATTGATTGCCGCGCTTGGTGTGGAGAGGGCGGATGTGGTTGGACACGATTGGGGGGCGCTGGCGACGTACGGCGCTGCCGTGTTGGCACCTGAGCACGTACGGAGCATTGTGACCATTGCCGCCGCTCACCCTGCGACCCTACTAGGCGCGCTGGCAACGAACTATGACATGATCAAAGGCGGATGGCATGCCTATTTCTTCCAGATGCCCTTTGCCGAGCAAGCAGTTTCAGCGAACGATTACGAATTCATCGAGAGATGGTGGCGTGATGCGTCGCCAGAGTACGAGATTCCACATGAAGTGATGGAAAGCGTCAAGGAAACGTTCCGTCAGCCGGGCGTTGCTACCGCAGCGATTACTTACTATCGCCACACCATGAACCCGGCGAACCACGACCCCGCCTTGGCAGCTCTGCAAAAACAAGTTGCCACGACATCCACGCCCGTACCAGCGTTGGCGCTGCATGGGACGAAAGACCGCCCAGGGCGACTTGAAGCGTTCGAACGGATGGACGAGTTTTTTGCCGCCGGGCTCGAAAAGGTCATCCTGCCAGGAACCGGCCATTTCCCACATCTTGAGCGTCCGAAAGAAGTGAATGCGAAAATAGTGGAATTCTTGCGTCGTCGGTAAGAGGGAGAGCATGAGAAAATTTCTACGACATGCGTGCTGTTTGGCTACTACGATTTTGGGGTTGGGCGGGCTCAGTACGCAGGTTTTTGCTGCGGAAGAGGTGAAAGGTCTGCTTGAGCGCTTGATGGCCGCACCTACTATCAAAACTGTGGAGGGCTTTCGCGCCGACATGCTCGTCCCTCCTGGCGAGTTTTATGACCCGCTGTGGCTGCACTTACAGGGAGATTCGATATGGCTCAACGATGACGGTGGAGAAGAAGGCGAAAAAGGCAGTCGTATTGTTTCGATCAGTAAAGAAGGAAAAATATCAGAGTTAATTGGTCTCGGACGCCTACTGCCGGTCACAGGCTATGACGTTGCGCCAGCCAGCTTCGGCGCATTTGCCGGCCACATCTACTCTATTGCTCAGGCTAAGGTGGCAGCACCAGGCGCAACCGCGAATCATGTGATTCAACGGATCGACCCCAAGTCGCAGGGTAATGCTACGGTTGTCTGCACGCTCAAGGAAACGGGCAAAACCAATAAAGGTGTGAGTGGCTTTGGGGTGGATGCCCAGTTCGGTCCCGCTGGGAGCGAGTTTGCCGATCGCTTTTTTGCGGTTGCTGCGTTTAACAACACGATCTACCAGGTGACTGCTGACAATACCTGTTCGCCATTTGTGACGTTTGACGGGGCAGTCACAGGTGCGCCCATGGCACTCGCGTTTTCCGCGGATGGAAAATCCATGCTGGTCACGCTCAAAAAAGGCGGTATCCTCGACCCGCCAACCGAAGGCAGTGGCATAATCGTCCGTGTCTCGTCTGACCGGCAAAGTTGATGAGAAACCTGTTGTCCAGGGATTTTCACAGCCTATAGGCATTATGATTGCCCCAGCTAGTTTTGGAGCGTACGGAGGCCAGATCTTTGTGGCAGACGTGGCGAATATCCAAGCGCCTGTCCCAATGACCCAAGCGCTGCAGACCGATGGCAAAGTGTATCGCGTGGGCGACGACGGAAAACCACACCTTGTGGCCAGCGGCTTCGTCAATCCGGCTGGCATGTTGGTGGTTGATGGATCACTATGGGTGACAGATATTAATGGTGACTTTATTGCAGGGAAGCGGGAGTTACCTGACGGGTTTATCATCAAACTGACTCCAACAGCAAATAGGAATTCGGTGCAATATCATACAAGCGTACTGAGTGCAGTGATTACGGTGTGAGGTTCTGTCGTAGGCATTTGTGAGTGAGCCTGCTGCGCATTTCATACGCTGGGTACTGCGGACTTCGGAAACAACTGTATCGCAAAGTTCTCAGCATCCGCCCTTCTGCCGTGAGCCGGTATCAAGGTTGAGAGGAAAGGAGTTTTTGATGAACATCACTAGTATCTACCACATCAATATTAACTGTACGAACTTCGAGCGTTCGTTTGCCTTCTACAAGATGCTGGGGTTCAAAGAGGTTGTTGATTTCGGTGAGCGCTCAGGACCACAGATGGCAAGACTGAAGCTCGCTGGCGCACGCGGACGGGGGAAGCTTCTACAACTAGGGAGACGATCCCCGCTCGTGTCATATCGACTTGATTGAATGGCTGGACCCGAAAACGGAAGGGAAGCCTTACGAGCGTCTCACCCACACCGGCATTGCTCGCGTTTGCCTGTACTCCAAGAACATTTGGAAAGATTACGAGGAACTGAAAAGCAAGGGTGTGGAGTTCTACTCTGAACCGTTGACCATTAAATACCGCGGTGGACAATCACTCATCGTGTGTTTTGAAGATCCTGACGCGACAGTCGTGGAACTGACCAGTTCAGAGAACGGACGCAAACGGCATAGCAAGAGGAGAACATGTTCGTCAACGTTGAAAGGAGGGCTCATGTATGGCGAAGAAAACCTGGATTGAAGTCGCGCTCAACGGCGCCTGGACCCGCAAGCTGCAACCAAACATTCCAGTCACTGCGCAGGAGATTATCAACGAAGGGGTGGCGTGTATCAAAGCCGGGGCAGGCGTGATTCATGCCCATACCCTGGAACCCGATACCGGCAAGCAAAACAATAACCTGGAAAACTGCATCGCTTTTATCGGTGGGATTCGCTCCCAGGTCGATGCCATCGTCTACCCGACCGCAGCACCGATTCCCTTGCCGGACGAGTGGAACGCCCGCTACGCCACGACCGTGGAACTGGTGAAGCGAGGATTGTGTGAATGGGGATTTCTCGATCCAGGATCGTGTAACTTCTATCTCTCTGATACCGGTGCACCGCCGTTGTTCGGTAGTGATGGCGGAGTGTATAGCAATCCCAACGGCGCGCTAGAGTTAGGGATTGAACTGGCGGCAAAGCATAAATATCACCCGGCGTATGCGTGCTATGAGCCGGGGTTTGTCCGTCAGGGAGCAACGTTGCACCGCAAACAGCCAACAGCGCCGGTGCCGATTTATCGCTTCATGTTCTCCTCGGCCTTCACTTTTAGTTTTCCCCCGCAACCGTGGGCGTTGGAGGCGTATGTCAAATTGCTAGAGTCCGTAGCTCCTGGGTCTCCGTGGATGGCGGCGGGTCTGGCAGTAGATGTTCTGCCGTTGATCCCGACAATTGTGGCGTTAGGGGGACACGTGCGGGTTGGGCTGGAAGACGCACCGTTCCACTCTTCACGCAAGAATATCGAGCTGGTCGATGCGGCAGTAAATGCGATTCAGAAGGCCGGAGGTGAACCGGCGACGGCTGTGGATATCAGAGCCTCCTTAGCGGCGTATAAGATGCCGGCTGCAAATGCGACACGTGCATAAAGGGGAGGCTGGTGAGACTGCTATGCCGTACAGGCCGAGAATAGGAGAATCATCAAGGGAACAGCATACCTTGATACTGAGTTAGTCCGCTCAATCTGGTAATCTTCAGTTTCGAAGGCAGAGACTGAGTGTCCGACTCACAGTGTGATGTTGAGTCTCATGCTCTGTATCAGTAGCGGGACAGCGTAAGCAAAGGAGGAATCTCATGGCAGGACGACTCGACGGAAAAGTTGCCTTAGTGACTGGTGGCAGTTCAGGCATAGGCCAAGCCACCGCGCAGATTTTTGCCCGCGAAGGCGCCAAGGTGGTCGTGGCTGATGTGCTTGTCGAAGGCGGCGAGGAAACCGTGCGATTGATCAAGGCTGCGGGTGGCGATGCGATATTTGTCAAAACCGATGTCTCGCGACCCGCTGAGGTCGAAGCGATGGTCAAAAGAGCCGTGGATACCTATGGTCGACTGGACTGCGCGTTTAATAACGCCGGCATTGAGGGTGCACTGCAGCCGACGAGTGAATATGACGAAGCGATGTGGGATCGAGTCATCAGTATCAATCTGAAAGGCGTATGGCTGTGCATGAAGTATGAAATCCCACAGATGCTCAAGCAAGGCAGTGGCGCGATTGTGAATACCGCGTCGGCGGCAGGGTTGGTGGGAGTGCAAGGGCTGTCCGCCTACACGGCGGCCAAACATGGAGTCAATGGGTTGACCAAGACCGCGGCGCTGGAATACGCCAAGTCAGGCATTCGCATCAATTCGGTGTGTCCGGGCGGGGTCGATACCCCGATGGTGAGACGCGTGTTTGGCAACAATCCGCAGTTTGCCGAAGCCGCGGCGGCAGTGGAGCCGGTCGGTCGTTTAGCGCAACCCGCAGAGATTGGCGAAGCAGTGGTGTGGCTCTGTTCTGAGGCGGCGTCCTTCGTGACCGGCTTACCGATGGCGGTCGATGGGGGGATGGTTGCGCAGTAGGGAGATGTCTTTCCCCAAAGGTTATGTCGTGTGTGACAATCTCGCGTTGATATGACAGACAGTGAAGGGGAACAGTCAGGGAAGACGAGCCAACAAGATCTGGACGTGAGTGCCATTTCCCAAGAGGGAAATAAGCACTCATTTAACGCGAGATGCCCGTTCACTGCCCCTTCACTCAGACACCTCGGCGGCAGTGTCTCATCCTGCGCATTTTACACAAGACCCAGTGCCTGTCTCGTTTCCTCTGGAGTAGCAATTTGACGCCCCATTTCTCTGGCCATGCGGGCGACACGAGAGATGAGCTGGGCATTGGTTGGAGTTTCCATCTCCCGGTAATGGTAGTCACCCAGACCAATAGCGATGTGCCCCCCGCGTTCAATGGCTGCGCCGACCAGGGGAAGTAAGTTGCCGCCGTAACAGACCACCCCCCACTCGCAGCGCAGGTTGTTCGGCAGGAAATCGAGGAAGGCTTCCATACCCTTGACCGTCCCCGGATGACCAGCGAGGATACCACCTTCCGTAAGGCCGATCTCCATGTAGAGCGGCTCTTGAAAAAGGCCCATCTCAACAAAGGCGCGTGTGGTGCGGATGGAAGCAATGTTCCATAGCCCCTGCATGGGTTTCACCCCAACCGCATTCATGGTCTCGGCAAAATACCGTAGGTTTTTGGTGGTGTTGATGTAAACGAGATCTTCCGTCTTAAAACGCTTGGCTTTGGCATCATACATGTCTACATTGCTCGTCCCCATATCAAGAGGCGCCATGTCCGGCTTGGTTTTGGGGTCTTTGGCCATCTCGACAATATGGGCAATGCGCGCTTCAGGAGAGGGCAGTGTCCAGGCGCCAAGGGTTGGAAAAATGAGCATGTCGCTCTTCTCTTTCACCCGTCGGGCGACCTCGGCATAGAGTTTGACATCTGCGGAGGGCGCACCAGTCTTAGGATCACGAGCATGGTAATGGAGGATAGACGCTCCCTCTCGCCAGCACTCCAGGGCCTGGTTGGCAATCTCCTCCGGGCTGTAGGGCACGTTGGGATTTTCATCTCGCAGGGTGTACTCGTTAATGCGTACGATCGAAGCTAATGAGATTGGTCCAATGATGGTCGCTGCCTTTTTGAAGCCCGCATTCGTTCTCTCCAACGATTTTCCTTTGAGCGAGAAGACAGTACCGGTTACCCCCGGTAGCGTCGGGATTAAGGCCATCGCCAGGCCGATTTGACCGGTGCCACTTAGGCATGGCCACGCCTTGGAAACGTTCCGAAACTGCCCTTAAATATCTCGGCCTACCTGCTTTCTCTCGCTTCATTAGCAAACAAATGCAAACCGCTGTATATCCGGCTATTTCTCTGTGCCAACTCGCTTCTTCTCTCACTGGTACCTTCCAGCCTCGTGCACGACGACAGATAGCTAAGTCGGCTCTACTCTTAGCAAGGGTTGTGAATCCCACGTACGAAATACAAGAATCATCGCTTTCTGGTATCAGAAGATTCTTCGCCTCGGCTGTGGCTGCTCAGAAACAAAATGCTCCGCCCACTGCCCCCTGGATTCCAGCTTTCGCTGGAATGACGCAGACGACATGCCCGTCATTCCGGGCGAGCACCGCGAGACCCGGAATCCAGCGCGCATCCAGTTTCTACCTCCATGTTTAGCGTCCGCGCTATGGGAGGCTCAGAATGACACTGCTGTGGCTTTGCTGCCAAAATGACCCACTACCGAGTGCTCATCTGGCTTGCTTTTCTTTTGCCAATCCGCTACGGACTGACCAGTCCGTCATCTTTTGATTTGTGCCCGACCGTAAGAGGAAGCGTATGCGGGAACAAGACAACAACAGTGTGGCGAAGCACGCCAGGATCTTACAAGCGGCGGCGGAGTTATTCACCGAGCGAGATTTTCATCAAGTCTTGATGGATGATGTGGCGGCGCGCGCCGATGTCGGCAAAGGCACGGTGTATCGCTATTTCCCGACGAAAGAAGATCTCTACTTCGCAACTATCTTTGAGGGATGGGATCGACTTGGGAAAGAACTCGAAGCGGTCGCACAACAACACGGGCCGCTGCATGAGACTTTAGAGCATGTGACGCGCCAGGTGCTGTCCTACTTCTGGCACCGCCGCCAATTTGTCACCTTGGTCCACCGTTTAGAAAATAACCTTGAGGGCGAAGAACAAGCCGACTGGCAACGTCGCCGTGACAGCATTGTTGGGGTGTTTGCCGACATCTTGAGCAAAGGTGTGGCGGCGCAGGCGCTGTCCAATGGACAGATGCGGCTGGTCACCGAAATGTATCTTGGCATGCTCCGGTCAATCATCTTGTATCGCGGGGACCATGATACGCCCGACACTATGGCGCCGCTGGCCGTCCAACTTTTCCTGGATGGGCTGAGCAACTTTACTCCATCCCTGGAATACTCGAACATCGGACTTGCAGAAGGAGGAAAATCCCGTGTCAGAGCAATCGTACGACGAGCAACCACGCTCGGCTAAGAAGAAGTGGCTAGTAGCGCTGTTGCTGCTCATCGGCCTGCTAGTCGGAGGATACTATGGCCTTGTTGCCTGGAAGCATGCCGCTACGCATGTGTCTACCGACAACGCGTATGTGCAGGCGGATATGGCGCAAATCACTCCCCGTGTGCACGGCACGGTCATCGACGTTCTGATCCACGAGAACTGGTGGGTCAAACCAGGGCAAGTGCTCGTGCGTTTGGATACGCGCGATTATGAAGTGCGACTCAACGAAGCCAAGGCAGCACTGACGCGGGCACGCGAGTCCGTCGATCAACTTTTCGCGGCAGTGGCGGTGGCAGACGAACGGCGGCGGGCGACGCAGTCGCAGATTCAGACGGCGCAGGCAGAAGTCGCGGTTGTGCAGGCGGAGTTTCACCAAGCAGAGTTGGATTTGCAGCGCGCCACCCAATTGTCCGAGGAGCAAATTATTCCCATCCAGCGCTTTGATCAGGCCAAGACCCAATACAATGCTGCTCGCTCTCGTCTGCATGCCAAACAACAGCAACTCGAAGAGGCGAAGCAGAACGAGACGACCCGGAAGCGCGAAACTGACCATGCGCGGGCAGCGCTGGGAAACACCGTTGCAGACGAACGCTCCGAACACTCTCTGGTAAAGCAGGCAGAGGCTGCGGTCCACGAGGCTGAGTTGAACCTCAGCTATTGTACGCTGGTCGCACCGATGGAAGGCATGGTCAGCCGCAAAGCGATTGAAGTCGGGCAACGCGTGCAACCTGGTCAAGCACTCATGGCCCTTCTCCCACTGCATAAAGTCTATATCGAGGCCAATTACAAAGAGACGCAACTGACCCATGTGCGGGTCGGGCAACCAGTAGAGATTCGGGCGGATGTATACCCCGACCATGTGTATCATGGCACCGTCGAAAGCCTGAGTGGCGGCACTGGTGCGGCGTTTTCTTTACTCCCACCGGAAAACGCCACCGGCAATTGGGTCAAGGTGGTACAACGCTTGCCGGTCAAAATTACGCTCAGCGAACCTCCGCCGCCAGACTTACCGCTGCGCGTTGGACTCTCCGTCGAAGCCTCGATTAACATTAGTAGCCAAGACGGGCCGCGACTCAGTTCGCTCTTACAAGAGCAAGGGCGCAAAGAAGGGACGCCTGGTAACGCACATGCTTGGGAGCTGACCGACCTGACGATTGCCCCCAGTAAGGTTGCTCGGGTGAGACAATAAGAGCGTTATGGAACAGACGCCGGCAATGACTGCTCCGCACGCACCAGCCGCCAATAAATGGCTGATCGCGGTCGCGGTGATGTTAGCGACGATCTTGGAGGTCTTGGATATGACCATCGCCAATGTGGCGTTGGATCATATCCGTGGCAGCCTCTCAGCAGGGGTCGATGAAGCCGCTTGGGTGATGACCTCGTATATCATTGGTAACGCCATCGTGATTCCGCTGACCGGGTGGTTGAGCAGCGTCTTCGGTCGCAAGCGCTTTTTTCTCTTCTGTATTGCAATGTTCACTGTCAGTTCGCTTTTCTGTGGCGCCGCGCCCACCCTGGAGTCGCTCGTCTTCTTTCGCGTGGTTCAGGGACTCAGTGGTGGTGTGATGATGCCGCTGTCCCAAGCCATCCTGATGGAAACCTTTTCTACCAGGGAACAACCGATGGCGATGGCAGTGTGGGGGCTCGGCATGATGCTCGGACCGATTTTGGGGCCGATTGTCGGCGGCTGGATCACCGACAACTATAGCTGGCGCTGGATTTTCTACATCAATATTCCCATGGGGGGGATCGCCTTTCTCTTGCTGGCGGTGACCTTAGTTGATCCCCATTACATCAAACGCGTGCGGCCGCATATCGATTGGTTCGGGCTCGCTCTCTTAGTCACCGGCATGGGATGTCTGCAGGTCGCCCTGGACAAAGGCGAACGCCTAGACTGGTTTGATTCCAGTTTCATTATCACTCTTAGTGTGATATCTGTTCTCAGTTTACTCCTCTTCATCTTCCGCGAACTCCGCACCCCAACGCCCATCATCGACCTGCGTGTGTTGCGCAACCGCAGCTTCGCGGTCGGGACGGTCTTTACGACTATTGTCATGTTCGGTCTCTATGGCACCTATATTCTCATCCCCCTCTACTGTCAGCTCGTCTCCGGCTACACGCCGTTTCTGGCTGGGCAGGTCTTGTCGATCCAGAGCTTTGGCACCTTTGTCTCGATTATGCTGGCGGGACGGCTCTTTCATTATTTTGATCCGCGCCTGCTGGTCGCCCTTGGCTGTGTATCCGCGGGTATTGGGACTTGGGATATGACGCATTTCAACCCTGACATCGATTTCTGGGGAATCGCCGCGCCGGGTTTTCTGCGTGGGATCGGTTCCGGGTTGATCTTTGTACCGATGACGACGCTGACGTTGGCGGCGGTTGCCAAAGAGCAAATGGGAAACGCCTCAGCGCTCTACAACATGGTGCGCACGGTTGGCGGTGGCATCGGCATCGCACTGCTGATTGCGTTCTTAAGCCGTGGGGCGCAGACCCATCAAGCCTACCTCACGACCCATATTCATCCTTACAACCAGGAACTCGTGCAACGTTTTATGGCGATGAACAGCGGCGCCATTCCCAGCTTGGCGGGCAGCGGCCTCCAGGCTGACACGTTTTTACAGCTCATATACGGCGAAGTGCAGCGACAAGCCTTATTGATGGCGTTCGTCGATGATTTTCGTTTGATTGCGATCATCTTTTTTCTCTTGACGCCGGTGGTGTTTTTGATGCGTCGTCCCCAGATACTCGGTGGGAGCGCAGCAGCGCACTAATGGTTGCAGGAGACACTCGCGCTGCTGAGCGCTACCCCGGCGGCGTAAGGCTGCGCAGCAATCAGAAAGGAGGTTGGATCATGACTGCAGCAGAACAAGCACGACTGGCGACCGTCGAGGAACACGTCCGTGGCGAAAATGCCCGCGATATGGACGTCGTCATGGATACGTTCGGCACCAGCGACCACGTCGGGGTCCTGTATAATGGCATTCCCACCATGGGCCACGCCAAGATTCGCCGCTCGTATGAGATCAGACTCAACGCGCTGCCGGACTTCCGGTTCGAGGTGACGCAACGCCACATTAGCGCCGACAGCGTGATTGCGGAACATGTGCTGCACTTTACCAACAAGAAGGGACAACCGGTGGAAGTGCCAATGTGTATTGTCTATTGCTTTGATGAAGCAGGGAAGCTGAGCGAAGAGCGTGTCTACATTGATGAGGCGCGGATGATGCCGTAAGCGGCAAGCAAAGGAGGACACTACAATGAACTATAATCCCCTGCGCCAAGAAATGAGAGCAAACCCTTATCCGTATTATGCCTATTTGCATGAGCATGTCCCAGTGCACTGGATCGAACCTCTGCAAGGGTAGGCACTCAGTCGCTCTGCCGATGTGGATTTTGCTCTCCGCAACCCGCAGATTTTTTCGTCTGCGTCGTGGGTGTCTACCATGTCATGGCGGGAGGATCAGATTAAACGCAATTTCCCCCTGTTTACTCATGCGCGGTTTGGAGCGATTCCAGTAGCTTTTGGTACCCGGCGGATATCAGTGGCGTATTGCTAAAGGAGATGAACGATGAACTTCATGGACCAATTAGACCCTGAGCTGAGAGTCGTGCTGGAGGCTTTCCCGACTGAAGGGGCGGTGAACCTGAATAACATTCCGGCAGCCCGGGCCAAGATGAGAAAGCTGTTCACTGCCATGCAAGCGACACTGCCCGCGGTCGAGGGCGTAACTAGCCAGGATCAATCTGTGCCTGGCCCACAAGGCGACCCGGCGGTGCGGGTCCGCATCTATCAGCCAAACGATCGGCCGAGCATCCTTCCCGGCTCTCTTGTGGATTCATGGTGGCGGATACGTCATGGGGGACATCGAGCAAGACGACAGACTCATGAAGCAACTGGTCAAAAGAGTCGGATGCGTGGCGGTGTCGGTCGACTACCGCTTGGCGCCGGAACATCCGTTTCCCGCGCCGGTCGAGGATTGTTATGCCGGGTTAAAGTGGCTGTTTGCCCATGCTGGTGAACTCGGCGTTGATCCATCCCGCATCGCTATTGGCGGCGCCAGCGCCGGGGGCGGGCTGACGGCCGGATTGGCTCTGCTGGCCCGCGACCGGGGGGAAGTGCAGGTCGCTTTCCAACTTCTCATCTATCCCATGATCGATGACCGTAACGTCACCCCTGCCAGCTATGCGATTACCGACCCGCGCGTGTGGCATCGCGAGAGCAACCGCTTAGGTTGGAAAGCCTACCTGGGCCGGGATGGTGGTGGGGACGACGTGTCGCCATATGCAGCGGCGGCGCGGGCCACCGATCTGACGAACTTGCCGCCGGCGTACATTCCGGTCGGCGCACTCGATCTGTTTATAGACGAGAATATCGAGTACGCGCAGCGTCTCATCCAGGCGGGCGTGCCTACCGAACTCCACGTGTATCCAGGGGCGTTTCATGGTTTTGATCTCCTTGCCCCGTCTGCGGCGGTGTCGAAACAGTTCAAGGCCGAGCGCGATCAGGCCCTCAAGCGCGCGCTGCACCACTGACGCAATCCGAAAGAGAGACCACTGAATGTTCTCTGGCACTATGGCAATGTAACAAAACAACCTGCAAAAGGAGGAAAACCATGGGACGCACGTATAATGTTATTGATTCCGATGGCCATGTGTTGGAACCGCGGCATTTTTGGCGGGAGTATATTGACCCGGAATACCGCGATCGGGCGCCTGATCTCATCGTTGATGACAAAGGCAAAGATCGCTTTTTGGTGGAAGGCAAGCTGATTGGCCCGCCAGCGGGACTTGGACTGATTGGGGCGATTGGCGTGCGCGAATACATCGACGGCAAGTGGCATCCACGCCAAGAACGTACCGATTAGAATGGAATACACCCAGGGGCGCAAGGGCGGGTTTGATCCGCATGCCCGGATTCCGGATATGGATTTGGACGGCATTGATGCGGCCTTTCTCTATCCCAGCCTGGGCCTCTTTGCTGGGGCGATCGAAGACCCGCAGCTCGCCGCCGCCGCGAGTCGCGCCTACAACCGCTGGCTGGCCGAGTACTGTCGACCGTACCCGGATCGACTGTTTGGCGTGGCCATGCTGCCGATGCAATCGATTGAGCTGGCGATAGAAGAGATGCGCTATGCGCGCAACGAACTGGGCATGCGCGCCGGGTTTCTGCGGCCCAACCCGTATAATAACCGGATGTTAGGCCATGCGGATTACGATGTCTTCTGGGCGGAAGCGCAGGAACTCGATTTTTCGATCGGCATTCACGAGGGGACGGGTGGGATGCCAGCCGTCGGCGTGGATCGCTTTGAGAGTTTTGGCGCGCGGCACATGGTGTCGCACACCATGGAAATGATGTTGGCCGCTTTATCGATCATCTGGGGGGGCGTGTGTGAACGCTTTCCCAAAGTACGCATCGGTTTTCTGGAGTCTGGCGGAGGGTGGATGGCTCCTTGGCTCGACCGTATGGATCGCCACTTTGAGGATAAAGCACTCTTCAACGATTCCTCGCTGACCATGCCGCCCAGCGAGTATTTCAAACGCCAGTGCTGGATTTCTTATGAACCGGTGGAAGGCAACCTGACCCATCTAGTGGATTATGTGGGCCCCCACAAAATTCTCTGGGCGACCGACTATCCGCATCCGGACGGTTTTTTCCCCGGCGCCCCGGCCCAGATTGCCGAAAAACTGCCAGAGGCCCAGAGGCGCACGGTTTTGGCTGAGAGCGCCATGCAGTTCTACAATTTGCACTAAGTCGACTTTACCCATGCTCCCCTTACGTGGTATTGAAGCACCAATCGAGGGGAGCCGTCCGGTTTTCTCTTCTTTGGTAGACGAGTTGTGAAAAAAACACTCGAAAAATAAAGTGAGCTAGAACCTATGTAACTTTCAAGTGATAGTTTTAGTCTGCTCTTTAAATCCCCCGCTCGGCTGCGCCTTCGCCGTCCCCTTTACGAAAACCCGTCCTGAGCTTTGTCGAAGGAGGGGCCGACAGACGTGGAGCGGCTGGCGGGGAGATTTTTTGCCCTCGGATACACCCTTAAGAGGTTTTTTAGATAGCCACTAAATCTAGCCACATGACATTAACGAAAACACGACCTCGAACTACAACCCATTGTCACCAGAAGTGCAGGACGATCCGTATCCGTACTATACGGAGTTGCGCAATAAAGCTCCCGTCGCCTGGATCGAGCCCATGCAAGCGCTGGGCCGTGAGTCGCTATGCGGATGTCGATTTTATTCTCCGTAACCCCCGCCTTTTTCCTCGGCCTTGTGGAATACTGCTGCCTCAGGCGATCTGGTCACCGTCCCAGAAGCGCCAGGACTACTGTGGATGGACCCACCAGACCATACCCGCATGCGCAAGTTGGCCAATAAAGGCTTCACGCCACGCCTCATTCGAGCGATGGAACCTGGTGTCTCAGGCGATTGTGCAGGACTTGTGCTGCCGTTGGCAGGGGCAAGCAGAGATCGATCTGCTTTCCTCACTTTCTGTGCCGTTGCCGATCACCGTGATTGCGGAGATGCTGGGGATTGAGTTAGAACGGCGCGCCGTTTTCAGGCGCTGGTCAGATGCGTTGGTGCAATCGCTCAATCGGCCCACTGATGAAGCGGTCCGTGCAGGGATTCGGAAGACCAATACGGAATTTCGTAGCTACATTGAGCGCATGATTCAGAAACGCCGGACTGAGCCGGGCGATGATCTGATCACGGCGTTCGTGCAGGCTGAAGAAGAACGGCAAACGCTTACTTCATCGAGATTCTGGGACTAACGGTGTTGCTGTTAGGGGCTGGCAATGAAACGACCACCAATCTGATCGGCAATGCTGTGCTCGCCTTGCTCGACCATCCCGAGGAACTGGCGAAAGTCGGAGCGGATGGTGCGAATATCCCGGCATTAGTAGAGGAAGTGTTGCGCTATGATTCGCCTGTTCAGGTCGTGTATCGTCAGGCGACCCAGGACTTCGTGTTAGGGGTGGTAAACTACCGGCTGGTGCGACAGTCTTGGTACTCTTAGGCGCAGCCAACCGCGACGAGCGCAAATTTCCTGACCCAGATCGGTTTGACGTGGAGCGGAGTCCTCCGGACCACGTTGGGTTTGGTTATGGCATCCATTACTGCCTGGGCGCGCCGTTAGCCCGACTTTCAAGTGGGGTTGCGTTTAGAAGCGCTCTTGTTTGACTGTCCACCATTTGCCCAGGTGCATGAACAGGTACCGCGCATTGCCGCATTTCTTTTGCGTGGCCCGCAGACTCTGCCGTTGCGATTTGAGCCGATGCGTAGAGCAGTTGCCTAACAGGCGAGTTAACGAGATATGCTAAAGAAAGGAAGCCGAAGAATGCTGAACGAAAAAATCGGATGGGTGATCGACGCCGACGGCCACATCCTTGAGCCTGCGGACACCTGGCAGAATTACATTAGACCCGCGCTATCGCGATCGTGCAGCCCGGATCGATCATGACGACAAGGGCTGGGAAGTCCTCATGTTTGATAACAAGCCGGTGGAACTGGTGCGTGGCACGTTGGGCTCAATTGGTGGCGTAGGGATGGAGGTGAGGTGGTTCGCCGGAAGAGCGACAAGCCTTCTACGAGCGAATATGGTGAGCCCGGTCAAAAAATGGATCGGCAATTTCCACGATATCCTATCCAACAAGAAGGCTAACGACACCTTCGCCGAGTTCGTGCGTAATAAGATCCGTGCACGCGTCAAAGATCCGAAGGTCGCCGAGAAACTCATCCCGAGGATCATCCGTTCGGCACCAATACGCGCGGCGCTCTGGGCAAAGCATTACTAGGATAGCACTACCACAAAGAGTGCGTAGCGCGTGAAGACGGCTGCAGACTGAAGGGCTGTCCCATCTTTGCCGACAGCCGACAGCCTTCAGCCTTATGCGACTGGCTACTCTGTTCTCATGACGTTTTCCGTCTTCGTGAGGATACTGCCAGTAGCAATCGCGCTAGACAGCCTGGCCGTGGCGTAGAAGTTTACTTCCCGAATTGCTGCTCAAATTTTGCCCAGTTCACCACCCTTGTTAACCGATACCGCGGGATGCGCGGGATTGAGAAAGTCCTTCAACAACACCCTTCCAGCCTGCGGCAGTCTCTTTTTCGGTTTTCGCCACTTCATCAAATCACCAGCTTTTGCACCTCTCTATTCATTTCCTGGCGATTCGAGCCCCTTGAGTTGCTCCGGTAGCCCCCATCTGCACTGCGCTTCCCGCTTTCTCAGGGACAATCACATCGCGTCTAAGAAGTCTCCAGCGGCCAGCGGCACAGTCAGGAGCCCGGAAGGAAGTTTCCTTGCCAGGCTTGAAGAAACCGAATAGTTAGGATACAGATACAAGGCAAGCTCTGCGCTTCCTCAAAGAGATCTTTGTTGATTGCAGAATATACCGTGAACTTCAAGACAGAAGAGACCAATGATGAGAGCATAGTATGCATGGCCATACTGCTCCCCTACATCTCCCGGCGGCCTGATCGCTCGAGTCTGGCCGAGTATGGAGACCGGAGAGCCATGCTCGTATCCCTACGCGCGAGGGTAAGAAGTACCAGGGGAGGAGCAGGAGAGTGCTCCACGACGGGCTAGGGAAGAGAAGCCGCTGCCAAAGAATGGACAGCGTTCTTGCGCTCAGTAGTGGTCCAGGGGGTCTCCCATCGACTAGGTACCGATCCATAAGACTATGAAGGAGGGTGCGTTCAAGTCCCAGTGAGGGTTGCATGGAAGCAGCTCCCGGAGGATCTCGGCATCTACCGCGATGAGATCACGGCGCTGAAGGTATGTGAGTAGGAGGGACAGAGGTAGTGCGACGGCCGAGCCGTGCACCCCCTCCAGAATCTGCTCCCAGTGCAGAATACTCTTGCAGCTCTCCAGTGAGTCGAGGAGATCTACCATGGCGACCATCGCCCCCTCAACCGCAAGGATATTGTATTGGTGATACCAATGGGCGGTGATGTAGATTAATTGCAGTTCGGCACTGAGGCGCGTGACCGGCCGCCCTTGAAGACGTGGAGGGCCGTAGCTGCGTGGCGACATGGTCAGGGTGAAACAGCGGATCCGTCGCGAAAATACTCAGCGACGAGAACAGTCCCCAATGAACCTCAATCCAGATGCCCCGACGCGAGTGAAAGAGGGCTACTGTGATGCCGACCAGACCCAGGCAAGATAGAACTCTTCTGTGGCTGGAAGTATTCCCAGCTTTCCGAGGAGAGATTCCACTGTCGGGAGGTCAGTACTCTGCAACCAGAAAATCGATATCCCGCATCGGGCGGTAGTGGGATACAGGATAATACTGTTCAGCGATGGAGATGC
>CAVTCR010000065.1:0-142009 GCA_963733195.1 uncultured delta proteobacterium | reverse complement strand
AGCATCCACCGGTCCCTGTAATACCCAACGTCCATCAACTTGTGTGATCACCCCTCGTTCCAGCAAATCGTCCACTACCGCAGTCACAAAAAGCGGACTCCCCTCAGTATTGCGATGGAGTGTTTCTGGCAAGCGAGTCGGTAACATCGCCGCAGGAAATCGCTGTTGTAGATACTCACGCACGGCAACTTCGTTGAGGAGTGGTAACGGAAGCTCCTGACAGTGCCGTTTCCCCTGAAGCTCTTGGGTAATCGCGCGGAGCGGATGCCCCTCGGCAAGCCCCTCCTCTGGCCGATACGTCCCAATGATGAGCAGCCGAGCGGGTTCTGTCCGCTGCGCCAAGGACGAGAGCAAGTCAAGCGTCGATACATCGCTCCAGTGGAGATCCTCAAGAACGAGGATAAAGGGAATCTGCTCGGTCAACACCTCCAGCCCTTCGCTCATCTCCCGCAACATCCGCTCTTGCGTCGCACCTGGAACTTTCCGCTGCACCTCCGCCAGCTCGGTGGGGTTCAGCAGCGTGGGCATCTGCACTAACCAAGCAGGAGTGTGGTGCTTCATCCACTCCACAAAAACTCCCCCACGAGGGTCGCGGGCTAAGCGCCCAATAGCTTCAAGTACGGGGCGATACGCCTCGCCTGGTCCATACTGCTCGATACACTGGCCGCGCCCAATCACCGCAGCGCCCTTGTCGCCACTTCTCGAAGAAAGGTGCGCACAAGCGTGGTCTTGCCGATACCGGGTTCACCGGTGATAAATATCAGCTGACGTTCACCCGCCAGCGCCCGATCGAACCACTTGTGCAGTCGCTCGAGCTCCACTCTCCCTCCCTACCACATAAGGGATTGGTGGACGAGGATCGGGAGTGAGCTCGAATTCGATCTGCTTACACCGGTGAGGATGCCCGGCGTTGGCCTCCGGGCTTTGATTCGGATTGATCGCTATGAGTGATAGATCCAATAAACCGATACCCTTTGTTCGCCCTGGTTTCGATGTATCGATGCGGTTTCGTCTCGTCCCCTAACGCTTTACGGATGTCGTACACATACGTCGTGAACGTCCAGTCCATGACGTCTTCATCTTTTGGCTTCCAGATCTCATTATAGAAGTCGTCCTTGGAGACCCATTTCGGACGTCGCTCCACCAGAAGGCGCAGCATGGCGAAGGGTTTACGGCTCAGCCGCAGGCGCTCATCACCTTTCCAGAACTCTTCATTTTCTTCGTCCAGACGTAACGGAACACTGTCAGATTGAGGAGTTTTCTCTCTCAGTTTCTTCATATCGTCCTCAGACCGACCTCAGAAGCACCTTCCCTATTCTTCAGGACTTTTTTCCTTGCCGGTTTTATTCTCTTTCACATGCTGCAGCGAAGAGCAAGAGAAACGCAACCGTTATGTGAGTGGACAGTGACGCGTGCGCCGTGAGCCGGCGCTGAATGACGTTTGCTGATCACGCGACGATGAAAGGGGGTGATTCTCGGGAAAGCAGAGTGACAAACCGCGGCAAAGGAACACGTTGGCTCTCACCATTAACAAGGAGGTCACTTATGGTCTTCGTTGGCAAAACACTCAGAACGAGTCTCGCCGCAACCCTACTCCTCACCGGCCTTACCACAGGAGCGCAAGGAGATATCGGCGATACCGGCCCGGCGTTTGGGCCGAGCAATACCGGCCCCGTACACATTCGCGGGACCGTGGTTTGTGTCGATTGTATTCTTGAGGAGGTACGGAAACTCCACCCTGGTGAGTTGACTCTCTATCAACTCGTCCACAAGCAGGGCCAGTTGGTCCTGCGGGTGAGCTGGGTGAGCCAGGCCAACCGTTGGCAGCGATTGGCGTGGCCGCCACGATTATGGGTGCGAGGCAAGGAAGAGGTAGTGCAGCAGCTGAGTGCCGAGGCGAACCTCTTTAAGGACATGGAAATCACCGCACTCCTTAGCAACACACGTACGCTGGATATCATTGATGTCAAGCGCGCGGATTTAGGAGTGCATTAACGCCTCTAGGGGAGAGCATAATCCACCCTACAGGCTGACTCTCACAAAGAGAGAGTTTCTCAGGAGTATTATATGGAACACCTCATACTACAGCCTGAAGCGCTCCTCCTTTGCCCGATGCCACGTCGATTAGTTCTTGCGCTTTTTTTGCGGCAATGTCACGTATCCTCTTGTAATCTTTCTTGGGAAATAGTCTGGAGAGAACCTTGCGATCAGCATCGTGCCCATCCTCTCTGTCTTTCCCCAACACGAAGTTCCCGCTGGTCGGATAAGCTCGCACCTTGAAACACTGGCTATCCTCAAGAATTCTCCTTGCATCCTCATAGCGTGTCACCAAAAAGAAGTCAGGCGTAGCAAAGACTGGAGCACTCTCTCGTAATTCCGCGTACAGTTCATGTCGGCGTTGATTCAACCACTGGAAAAGCAAGGCTCGTCGTGCGTCCGCGGAAGACAGTGCTTCGTATTCTCTCAGAAACCCCATATCATTCCCTCCTGCTATTTTATGGGTATCCGTTCAGAGGATTTTCTTGATAACTGCGCCAACAATGCCTTAGCAGTTTTCAGGTCCGCAGTATCAAACCCTTCGGTAAACCAGTCGTAGATTTCTGCCAACATCTGCTTTGCTTCTTTTGTCTTCCCTTGTTGCTTCCACAGTTGGCTCAAACTCATCACTGCTCGCAGCTCGAGCGATTTCATGCTCAGATGACGGGCGACATCAATCGCCTGCAAAAAACATTTTTCCGCTTCCAGTTGGACTACGGACCGTGAATTCCGTCCTCCCTGGACTGTTTTAGTGTCAGTTCTCCCTTGAGCCGGTATAGCTCGGCTTCGTAGTAACGTTCTTCGTTTTCACGCACGATGGTCAGCGCTTCTTCTAGTATGCTGCAATCCCTCTTCAATTTTTCCTACTCTTCCATACGCCTCAGCCAACATGGCAAGCACGAGCGGACGCGACGCTTCTGCCCCTGTCGCCTTCCAAGCCGTGAGTCCTTGGAGCATCTGTGCTATTCCTTCCTCTTCTTGTCCTTGCCGTACCAGTGCCCAACCACGGAAAATCTCACCAAACGCTAACCACATCGGAAACTCTTGTTCCCGACAGAGTGCAATTGCCTTCTCGGCAATCTCTTGGGCCATATGTCCATCGCCACAGAATTGATAAATGCCAGCGGCAAAAATCAGGGCATACGCCACACTGAAGGAGTGAGATAACTCTTGCGCAAGAGTAAGCGCCTTGTGATTCGTTGCGAGAGCTTGCTCCGGATAACCAAGGAACCATAAGCCCCACGCTAAATAGCTGTGGCTCGTCACTCCCAGGTCCTGCACGCGCACGGGATCGATGCTGGCGAGGATCGTACAAAGCAAGAGCGTGCTCCACATGCTGGCGAGCAGAGACAAAATCTCCGAGGTGAAACAGTGTCTGCCCGAGCGTCCATTCGGCTTGGAGAAGGCGAGAAGGATCCTCCATCTGTTGGGCCGAGACAAGGCACTGCTCTCCTAATTGGCGTGCCTTCTGGAATTGTCCCCGTATTGAATAGAAAGCAGCCAACCCTTGCTGAGCCTGGAGTAGATAGGGTGTTTCCTTTGATTGGCGACACAATTCAAATGCTCGAGCATAAGTGTTTTCCACCTCAGGCGCTCCGTAGCCTTTGGTTGCGATAAGCGGCCCTCCGCGGGCAAGAAGCAATATGAGTTCCTGCTGTATACGTTCAGGCGTTTCGGGCAGCGTTTTAAGTAACTTTATCCCCCTCGCAAGGAGGTTAGCGGCCTCAGAATGAGCAGACCGTCGCAAGGCATTCCGTGCCGCTTGTTGCAGATACCGCTACTGCCCGTTTGTAGTCTTTCCCCTCCTCAAAATGCACCGCCAACTCAGCCGCGATCTCACTCGCTCGACTGCCATAGCCTTTCTCGAGCCGCTCACCGATCCGCATGATGAAACTGTTGCCGTTGACTGATAGGAACCCGTTCGTTCCAGAGGTATTGATACAACGCATGCCGAAAGCCATAACGAGCTGCCTGGACCCCATCGGGCCACTCGCTGTATCCCGCTGGGCGCAGAAATTGCTGCCGACGTACCAAGATCTCGCAACATTCCTCTACGTCTGTGGTGTCGATCCCGACGGCAGCAGCTACGGCTGCGCAGGAGAACTCTTGTCCAGCGACGCTCGCCGCCTGCATAATCTGTTGTTCTTTTTCGTTGAGCCGATCAATCTGCCGGGTGAGGAGCTGCCGAATACTCACCGGAACCTCTGCGACAAGAGCGTCCACCGGTCCCTGTAATACCCAGCGTCCCTCAATCTTGTGTGATCACACCTCGTTCCAGCAAATCGTCCACCACCGCAGTCACAAAGAGCGGACTCCCCTCAGTATTGCGATGGAGTGTTTCTGGCAAGCGAGTCGGTAACGTCGCCGCAGGAAATCGCTGTTGTATATACTCACGCACGGCAGCTTCACTGAGCAGTGGCAATGCAAGCTCCTGACATTGCCGGTGCCCCTGGATCTCTTGGGTAATCGCCCGGAGCGGATGCCCCTCGGCAAGCCCCTCCTCTGGCCGATACGTGCCAATGATGAGCAGCCGAGCGGGTTCTGTCCGCTGCGCCAAGGACGAGAGCAAGTCAAGCGTCGACACATCGCTCCAGTGGAGATCCTCAAGAACGAGGATGAAAGGGACCTGCTCTGTCAACACCTCAAGCCCTTCGCTCATCTCCCGCAACATCCGCTCCTGCGTGGCACCTGGAACTTTCCGCTGCACCTCCTCCAGCTCGGTGGGGTTCAGCAGCGTGGGCATCTGCACTAACCAAGCAGGGGTGTGTTGCTTCATCCACTCCACAAAAACTCCCCCACGAGGGTCGCGGGCTAACCGTCCAATAGCTTCAAGTACGGGGAGATACGCCTCGCCTGGCCCATACTGCTCGATACACTGACCGCGCCCAATCACCGCAGCTCCATTCGTCGCGACTTCCCGCAGAAAAGTGCGAACAAGCGTGGTCTTGCCAATACCGGGTTCACCGGTGATAAATATCAGCTGACGTTCACCCGCCAGCGCCCGATCTAACCACTTGTGCAGTCGTTCCAGCTCCGCTCTCTCTCCCTACTACATAAGGGAGTGGTGGCTGAGGATTGGGAGCGAGCTTGAATTGGAGATGCTTGGCGACGGCGCAGGTGGCTCTTCGGCGTTGCGCCTCCGGGTTTTGATCGGATTGATCACTATGAGTGATTAGATCCAATAAAACGATACCCTTTGTTCGCTCCGGTTTCGACGTAGCGATGCGGTTTCGTCTCGTCCCCTAACGCTTTACGGATGTCGTACACATACGTCGTGAACGTCCAGTCCATGACGTCTTCATCTTTTGGCTTCCAGATCTCATTATAGAAGTCGTCTTTGGAGACCCATTTCGGACGGCGCTCCACCAGAAGGCGCAGCATGGCGAAGGGTTTCCGACTCAGCCGCAGGCGCTCATCACCTTTCCAGAACTCTTCATTCTCTTCGTCCAGACGTAACGGAACACTGTCAGATTGAGGAGTTTTCACTCTCAGTTTCTTCATATCGTCCTCAGACCGACCTCAGAAGCACCTTACTCTCTTCTTCAGGATTTTTTCCTTGCCGGTTTTATTCTCTTTCACATGCTGCAGCGAAGAGCAAGAGAAACGCAACCGTTATGACAGAGCGGACAGTGACGCGTGCGCCGTGAGCCGGCGCTGAATGACGTGTGCTGATCACGCGACGATGAAAGGGGGTGATTCTCGGGAAAGCAGAGTGACAAACCGCGGGATGTGCCCGGTCGCCCCAAGGACTAACGCCTTCATAGGATAACTTCGCCCTTAAGATAATTCAGCAAGCAACTCTTTTGCTTCTTGTAAATCCACGGTATCGAGTCCTTCGGTAAACCAGTTGTAGGTCTCTGATAACATCTTGTGTGCCTCGGCAAGTCTTGTGCGTAGTACGTGTTGCGTGGTACGTATTGCGTGTTCGGAAACTCGTCGTTGTCGCAAGCGTACCAAACTCATCACCGCGCGGAGTTCGAGCGACTTGGATTGCTGACGGCGAGCGATTTCAATTGCCTTGAGAAAAGACGCTTCGACTTGGGGGTCAGGGGTCAGGGGTCGGGGGTCGGCATCTTCAGACCTGTCTTGACTTGCTTTGACTTGTCTGAGACTTGCTTTGGGTCGTTCTCGACTGGTCTGAGACTGAAGTATTAGCGCTCCCTTGAGTCGATATAGCTCCGCCTCGTAGAAACGTTCTCCGGTTTTGTCCACGAGAGTCAGCGCTTCGGCCAGCACGCTCAGTCCCTCTTCTGTCTGCCCTGTTCTCCCATAGGCCTCAGCCAGTAAAGCCAGATAGAACGTCCGAAAAGTTATCCCGCTAGTAGAGTGGAGAGCTGCTATGCCTTGCTGAATCTGTAAAGTTCCCTTGTGCTCGTCTTCTTGCATGCTTAGAGCCCATCCCTGATAGATCCGCCCCGCCTCCCGCATCGAAGCGAAGCCCTGCGCTTCCGCGAGCTGGAGGGCGGCGGTGGCGTGGGTCCGCACTGCCGCGACATCACCGCGCAATATCTGCACCCAAGCAAGGTAGTTCAGACCCCATGCTTCAACAAACCGCGCCCCACATATACGGGCTCTGGTGATAGTCTCTGCGGCGCAGTGGAGCGCTTGGTCCGGGAAACCTAGATGCCACAAGGTCAAGCCAGCGTACAAGAAACATCCCAGGCCGGTTTCCCAGAAAAGGGAAGCCTCAGTTTGGGACTGGGTATAAACGGCCATTCCCTGCTCGAGGGAAGTGCGGGCGGAGAGCAACTCGCCCTCCAGAAACTCACAGATGCCCATCATCATCGAAGCCGCGCCCAGCAACGGCTCTTCGGGGAAGCGCCGGGCCAAGCGCAGCGCGTAGTCGGCAAAGAAGCGCACGGACGCTAACTCCCCGCGGACGAGATAGAAATCGAACAAGCCGAACACGGGCCCGAACAATTGGGGGGTCTCCTCGCTCCATTGCAGGAGCTCGCGCTCGCGGGCCACCACGCCGTCAAGCTCCGGCGCGGCCTCCCCCTTGCTGCGGCCGAGCATCCAATGCAGAGAAAATTGGAGTTGCAATTCTCGTTGGTGGCGCGCGGCGGTTTCCGGTAAGCTTTTGAGCAAAGAGAGCGCGGCGGTGAGATGAGCAATGGCCTCTTGATATGCATGTCGCTGGGTCGCCGTTCCAGCCGCGTGTTGATAATAATGAATTGCCCGTTGAGTATCGCGCCCCTGATCAAAATGCACAGCGAGTTCGGTGGCAAGTTCTCCCACGCGACTTCCATACGCTTGCTCCAGCCTCTCACCGATCTTGAGATGGAGCCGTTGACAGCGATGCTGAGGCACACGCTCGTGCCACAGCTGTTGATATAAAGCGTGCAAAAAACCATAGCGGCCGGTTTGTGTCCCATCCGGCCACTCGCTGACACCAACACGTCGAAGGAATTGCTGCCGACGGACCAAGATCTCGCAACACGCTTCTACGGCTGCGGTCTCGATCCCGGCAGCAGCCGCCACGGCTGCGGTGGAGAACTCTAACCCGGCGACACTCGCTGCCTGCAAAATCTGTTGTTCTTTGTCATGAAGTCGATCTATCTGCCGGGTCAGCAGTTGTCGAATACTCACCGGAACCTCAGCGGCAACAGAGTCCACCTGCCCCTGCAATACCCAGCGTCCATCAATCTGTGTAATCACACCACGTTCCAGCAAATCGTCCACAACCGCGGTTAAGAAAAAAGGATTCCCTTCAGTATTGCGATGGAGTGTTTCCGGCAAGCGTGTCGGCAACATTGCCGTGGGAAATCGCTGTTGTAGATACTCACTCACGGCAACTTCGTCGAGCAGTGGTAACGGAAGCTCCTGACAGAGCCGTTTCCCTTGAAGCTCTTGGGTAATCGCTCGTAGCGGATGCCTCTCGACGAGTCCTTCCTCTGGGCGATACGTACCAATGATAAGCAGCCGAGCGCGATCTGTCCGCTGTGCCAAAGAGGACAATAAATCGAGCGTGGACACATCGCTCCAATGAAGATCTTCTAGGACGAGAATAAAGGGGATCTGCTCGGTCAGTACCTCAAACCCTTCGCTCATTTCTCGGAGCATTCGCTCCTGTGTGGCACCTTGGACTTTACGCTGTACGTCCTCCAGATCGGTTGCGTTCAGCAGCGTAGGCATCTGTACTAACCATGTGGGCGTGTGTTGCTTCATCCATTCGACAAGGAAGCTTCCACGAGGATCACGGCACAAGCGTCCGATAGCTTCAAGTACCGGAAGGTAGGCTTCGCCTGGCCCATAATGTTCGATACACTGGCCGCGCCCAATCGCTGCAACTCCACGAGTTGCCACATCTCGGAGAAAGGAACGAACAAGAGTCGTCTTCCCTATGCCAGGTTCACCGGTCACAAAGACCAACTGACGTTCACCCGTCAGCGCCCGATCGAACCACTTATGCAGTCGTCCCAGCTCCACCTCTCTCCCTACCACGTACGGGAGTGGCGGCTGGGGAGTAGGGTCGATCTTGAATTGAGGGCCGTGGTGAGTCGCAGGAGGCTCTGCAACTTTCACCTCTGGGGTTTGATGCGATTGATCACTATGAGTGATTAGATCCAATAAAACGGTACCCTTTGTTCGCTCCGGTTTCGATGTAGCGATGCGGTTTCGTCTCGTCCCCTAACGCTTTACGGATGTCGTACACATACGTCGTGAACGTCCAGTCCATGACGTCTTCATCTTTTGGCTTCCAGATCTCATTATAGAAGTCGTCTTTTGAGACCCATTTCGGACGGCGCTCCACCAGAAGGCGCAGCATCGCGAAGGGTTTACGACTCAGCCGCAGGCGCTCATCACCTTTCCAGAACTCTCCATTCTCTTCGTCCAGACGTAACGGAACACTGTCAGATTGAGGAGTTTTCACTCTCAGTTTCTTCATATCGTCCTCAGACCGACCTCAGAAGCACCTTCTCTATTCTTCAACCTAGGGGGATTGCACTAAAAGTTAAGAGATAACAAGAGATTAGCAGAGGGGGAGAGATATGGCAGACTCTTGAGGAGGAAAGTTGTTGGGACAAGGAGTCTGCGCATGAAAGAGCATCGAACCGCCGCTTTGCTGGAGCATTTTAGGGACCTCGCTGATCCGCGGATCGACCGGCACAAAGAACACAAACTGATAGACGTGCTGGTCATCGCCATCTGTGCCATCTTGTGTGGCGCCAACGACTGGGTGGCGGTGGAAACCTTTGGGCGAGCGAAGCGAGAATGGTTCGCCCGTTTTTTGGGACTTGCCCATGGGATTCCGTCGCACGATACGTTTGGGCGGGTATTCGCGGTGCTCTCCCCCCAGGCGTTGCAGGCTTGTTTTCTGAGCTGGATTCAGGCGGTGGCCCAGGTGACGCAGGGGCAGGTTGTCGCGATTGACGGGAAAACGCTCCGCCGGTCCTATGATCAGCGCTCGGCCAAAGCTGCCATCCATATGGTCAGTGCGTGGGCCACCCACAATCGCGTGGTCTTGGGCCAAGTAAAGACGGAGGAGAAATCAAACGAGATCACCGCGATTCCGGCGTTGCTCAACGTCCTGGATGTCAGCGGATGTATTGTGACGATTGATGCGATGGGGTGCCAGAAAGCCATTGCCCAGCAAATTGTCGAGCAAGACGCGGACTATGTCCTGGCGCTCAAACAGAACCATGGCACGTTGTACGAGGCCGTGGTTCAGCAGTTTCAGGCAGCGCGTGACACGATTAGTGAGGAAATCTCTCTTCAGGCCTATGAGACGGAAGAGCAACAGCACGGGCGGGTGGAGATTCGCCGCCACTGGACACTAGAGGTCCCGCCAGACCTCGTGCAGAAAGGCGCCTGGCTCCAGCTCCGCTGCGTGGGGATGGTCGAATCGGAACGCCACCTCAAGGGGGAAGTCACTATTGAGCAGCGGTATTACATTGCGAGCATCCCCAATGAGGTCCAGTTGTTTGCCCATGCGGTCCGCGCTCATTGGGGGATTGAGAATTGTGTCCACTGGGTCTTGGATGTGGCGTTTCGCGAAGATGACTCCCGCATCCGCGTAGGCCATGGCCCTGAGAATTTCGCCGTGTTGCGCCATATCGCGCTTAATCTCTTACGCCAAGACACGCACACGAAACTTGGGATTCAGAACAAACGGCTCAAGGCTGGCTGGGATGAGGTGTACCTCGCTAACCTCGTTTTTGGACACGCTTTTTAGTGCAATCACCCTACCCTCAGACCGACCTCAGAAGCACCTTACCTCTTCTTCAGGACTTTTTTCCCCGCCGGTTTTATTCTCTTTCACATGCTGCAGCGAAGAGCAAGAGAAAAGCAACCGTTATGACAGAGCGGACAGTGAAACTTAAAGTTGACGCAACACCTTCCTCTACCAAGCGACGTGAGGCTGCATAATATAGATGCGCGCTGGTAGGGTGGAGACTATGACGTCATACTGCGAAGATCCACGGCAAACACCCAGGAGTGGGGCGAGCAGTCTGACTCGCCCCAGCAGCGCTACAGAAGAACCTCAGAAACGCCTCAGAATTTCCTCAGGACTTTTCTGTTCTCACGCGCGTATCTTCCGTTCACACAGTGAGAGGACTCACAAGTACAAGGGTAAGAAAGGACGTCAATGATGTTACCCCCCAGTCAGATAGGACACAAAGATAAGAGTGTCATCATCAACAAACCGGCTCTGCAGGCCTGGCTGCTCGCCTGGACGACCGGAAAGTCATTTCCAGTCCCTACCAGTCCCGGGGTCAGTTCTCGGAAAACCGAACAGCTCGCCTTCGCCACCTTACGCCGCTTGCGGTCAGACATGACAAAGTAACCTAAACAACAGGAAAGGAGGTACTCGTATGTCAGCTACGAATAAAACTCTGGTCCGTCGTTATATCGAAGAGGTATTGAACAAAGGGAACGCGGCGCTCACCGATGAGCTGATCGCCCCAGGTTTCATCGGTCACGATCCGACTGGAGCAGACATCCACGGCTCCGACGGCGTCAGGCAACACAACGCAATGGTCCGCAACGCATTTCCTGATCTGCAGTACACCGTCGAGGAAGTGATTGCCGAAAACGATATCGTGGTGTGGCGCTGGACCGCCCATGGCACGCACCTGGGAGAGATAATGGGGATCGCACCAACCCGGAAACAGGCAACGACCACGGGCACGATGACGTGTCACATCGCCAACGGCAAGCTTAAGGAAATGTGGATTAACTGGGATGCGCTGGGTCTCCTGCAACAACTCGGCGTGTCCCTCGGCGCTCGTAACTAGGGGGATTCCTCAGATAAAACTGTACTCCTACGAACCTTGACAGCAACGCTCATCTTTTCGTAAAGAGAGCAACATCAACAACCTGCTCGTGGAGGGGCGCAGTCAGAGTGAGGAATACGGGAAATAACCGAAACTTTACTTTATAACCCTTGGTGGAGATCGTCTCGCATGCTGAGAGCATCCTCGCATCGGTTCCATAGCCAACAGAGCCGCGGAAACGAGAATGCCCGGCTCAGCGGTCGAGCTGACACACCAATGCAGATTGCCTAGCTGAGAGGCATACTAACACATTCTCAGCAACTGGCCGGGGGAGTCAAGTCATGGCCATACATTCAACAGCTACGATCCTCATCGTCGATGATGAGCCCAATAACATTAATTACTTAGAGCAGGAACTCGAAGAGCAAGGCTATCAGACCGTCAGCGCAACCAACGGCACAGAAGCCTTGGCAAAGGCGGTGACCCATTCACCCACAGTTATCCTCCTTGATGTGCTGATGCCTGAGATGGATGGCTTTTCGGCCTGTCGTGCCTTGAAGGAGCGAGAAGACACACAGCTGATTCCAGTCATCATTATGACTGCCCTTGGGGCAATAGAAGATCGGGTGAGAGGAATCGAGGCTGGTGCAGATGACTTCCTTACTAAACCTGTCGATGATCGCGAACTTCTCGCCCGTGTTCGCAGCGCTGTAACCCACAAACAGCTGATTGATCGGAGAATTCAAGAACATACGGCACCCACCCGAGTCTTCCATAAAGAAGGAGAGCTTTGGACGGTTGCCTATAAGGGAAAAGTGAATCGCTTGAGGGATAGCAAAGGTCTCCACCATATTGCCTATCTCCTTCGCCACCCACACCGCGCTATCCATGTTCGCGACTTAGATACGACTGCCATTGGCGAGGGGTCCCGAGAAGTTTTTCCTGAGGGAAGCATTCATGAAGACCTTGGTCATGCAGGAGAAGTTCTTGATGCAAAGGCCAAGGCTGCCTATTGGCAACGACTGAACGAGTTACAAGAAACCTTGGCAGCGGCAAAGAGAAATAACCCGCAGCAAGCTGAGCGAATCGAGCAGGAAATTGACGCGTTGCAGGATCAACTGCGCCACGCGGTTGGAATGAATGGTCACGATAGATTCGACGGAGCCCACATTGAAAGAGCGCGGGTCAACGTCAAGCGCGCCATCGATGCCGCCTTGCAGAAGATTGAGCCCCTTGATCCAGAATTGTGGCTCCATCTGAAGACCACAATTAAGACTGGCATGTCCTGTTCCTATATCCCTAACCTCAACCTCCCAAGCCCGTGGCAGCTCTGATTATTGCTGCTCTTTTTTAATTGTTCAGTCGAAATGAACAATTTGTTCAGGGTGTTGTTACGCCTTATTGAAAAGAAGGAGAAAATCCCATGCCTGAACATGACCATATCTACTATCAACGAGAGGATGGGTTTATCTGAACAACAACGCTAACGAGCCAGTACTCGACATTAAGAATATCCAGGGCAACATCATTCCCGGGTTTAACAAAGACTTTCAGGCATTTCTTTTCCTGAAGATTGAGGATGGGGAATAAGTTTCAGGCGCTGGCTGAGAACTCTATCCCTTACGACTATGGAACAGGTGCTTGCTTTCGGACGTTTACTTACGAAAGAAGGAAGCGGCAGGGGAAGCCCCCCAAAGAAGAACTACCTGGCTAAATATCGCGTTTTCGCACTCTGCGCTCCTGGGAAGCTAGAAGTGACTTCAAAAAGATGGGGACTTTAAGGATACGCCTTTTCCGGCAGGGCTTTGGCAGCGGGCTAAGGAAATTCTCGGCGACCCAATAGATGGGAGAGAAGGGGACCCAGCGAACCTGGGTAGTAGGAGGACCAAAGAACGAAGCAGACATCGTCTTGATCGTCGCAAGCGACGATCAGCTTGACCTGTACAATGAAGTAGCCCGTATCGAGGACAGCATCTATACATACGCGCTGCCAAAAACGAACGAGGAGATGCCCGACTGGAGCGGTGTCCGGATCATCTTCAAGCAGCACGGCGCCAACCTGCCTGAGCCATTCACTGGACACGAGCACTTTGGCTTTCGTGACGGAATATCACAGCCAGGCGTGCGAGGAAGGTTCTCAAAGAAGCCCTCCCCCGCTAAAGATGACTATCTCTCTCCCTGTGAAGACCCCCTTGCTGAAGATGAAGGCAAACCCGGACAGAAGCTCGTGTGGCCAGGCGAGTTTGTCTTCGGGTATCCTAGGCAAGATCCAACGAATTCTAAGAACGAAGGGACAAACTCCCTCAATGCGATTGATGATAAAATTCGGGAATTCGCCAGGAATGGTTCTTTCCTTGTCATCCGCCGCCTACGGCAGGACGTAGGAGCTTTCCACAAGTTTCTTCACGATAAAGCCAGGCAATACAAAGATAAAGCCGAGCAATACAAAGATAAAGCCGAGCAATACAAGTTTACAGCCCAGCAATTCGGCGAAATGTGTGTTGGTCGCCGGGCTGAACGGAGCCCCAATTTTCTCCGACCCTAAAAAGGATAGCAAAGATATAGTTCAAAAGGACCCTAGAATTAACGCCTTCGAGTTTCAAAAGGATGATCCTGACGGAAAAGTTTGCCCCTTTGCCTCTCATATACGCAGGACTAATCCCCGCGACGATCAAGATACAAATGAAACATTGACTCACCGCCTGCTACGTCGCGGGATTCCGTACGGCCCGCGGTCCCTCTCAACATTTACTGACCCTATCGACGATACCGTTGACCGAGGTCTCTTCTTCATTGCTTACCAAACCTCGATTGAAAATCAATTTGAACATATACAAACACGTAGCGAATTCTTCTTGGTTCAGAGATAAGAAGGAGCCAGGTTACGATCCGATCATCGGGCAAAATAATAGAAACCTCCCTCGGAAGTTTCGCATTGCGTTTGGAGATGGTACTGAAGAAGTGGCTTTACCGCAGCCTCGTTGGGTAATCCCCACAGGAGGCGGCTACTTTTTTGCACCATCCATTAAGGCGATGAACGGATAATGTCGGCCCATAGGCGATGAAACCTAGCGGAAGAAAGGAGAAGAGCTATGGCAAACGGAGACCTAGAGAGAAAGTATTGGGCCCGAGCATGGGCCAAGGCTATTACGGGAGGCTGGCACAGATCCTTCCTTCAAAGTGAAACTCGAAACCGACCCGCTTCTAGCATATCGGCAGATTCAGGGGCAATTCGGCGGGCCTCTTCCTCATCCTGTGATCCCCAACATAGAGTTCTATGAAGACGATATTTTCGCGCAAGGAGAGACGAAATTTAGCCAGATGACTGCCCCCAGCTTTTGGCCATTATCATGAACGGCAAATCAATACTGCATAATGAGCTGAAGAAGTCCCCTGAGGTCTTTCTGGTACGGTATAGGGCAAGTAGCTCTACTTTAAGAGAGCTATTTGTAGAAAGTCTTAATGCGCTTGGTTCAGTTAGGTCAGTAATTTGCTATTTTTCACAGGGAGACTCGATTATGACAGCGATAAAGCCAGACGATTGGGGTCGAATATATGCGTTTATCTGGTGAAGTAGTCAAGCTTGACAACGATGCGTCTTTCAAAGACCTATTCGAGACAGATCCCAATGAAGCGGTCAAAGAAAATGCGCCGCAATATTAAATCTCGCTAATGTTGATATTACTTACTTGATAGTCTTTTTGAGATTGTTTAATCCGCCTGCTCCCTCGCGATTTTTCTGATGCTCAGCTCCTAAGTATCATAGATGGTACAGCAGCGCTTCTTTTTAAGTTCTTTCTTCGGCTGACCTGCTGACCCCGCGGAGAGCATAGATCTTTTCGGCGGTTTGGCTATGAGAAGACGACGGAGCCGAGAAGCCATGATCCCCCGACCGCAATTCAAGCCGTGGTTTCGTTGGGCGATTGTTCCTGGAGAAGGCGTGTTCTCTTGTCGGAACAGGGACACGTCCCGCTTCGCAGCGGCGTGTACACTTATCTGGTGCCACTTCTCAACGGTCAACACATGGTCGATGAGATCATCAATCGCCTACAGGATGAGTTTCCTGCCTCGGAGATCTTCTCGGCCCTCATGAGGTTACGTAGCAGGGGTTATCTTGTTGATGAACCCCTGTCTCTCCCCTTGGAGCAAGCGGCCTTCTGGGACATGTTTGATGGGGGCGCAGAAAAGGCTGCCAGGCGTCTGCAGGAAGTGCCTGTCTCCGTTATCTCCTGTGGCGACATCGATCCTCTTCCCTTCCGTACGATTCTGACGTCACTCGGTGTTCGAGTCGTGGACAATGGGGAATACTGGGTCGTTCTCACCAAGGATTACCTGCACCCAGATTTGGAGACATTCAACCGACAAGCTCTCGCCAGTGACCGCCCGTGGTTGTTAGTCAAACCGGTGGGGACAGAGGTGTGGCTAGGGCCGCTCTTTCTTCCAGCAAGACAGCCTGTTGGGCGTGCCTTGCCCACCGGCTCCGCGGGGCTCGTAAAGTCGAAAGCTATGTACAAGAAAAGTTGAATGTTGCTCCCCCAATGGCTCGCGCTGTGGCAGCTCTCCCTTCCAACGATCCACACGGCGCTTAACATCGCTGCAACCGAGACGGCCAAGTGGATTGTTCGTGGACGAAATGAAGACCTCGAAAGTCATGTTGTTTCTGTCAACCTTCTTTTTCGTTGGCACGACGTAGTCATACAGTGGTACGACGATCTCAGTGCTCGCACTGTGGCGATCCGACCGCTTTTGCATCTGGACAAGCTGCGCCAATAATACTGCAAAGCCGGAAGAAGGTGTTTACCATTGACGGTGGACATCGCACCCTTTCCCCTGAAGAAACACTCAAGAAGCTTGAGCATCACATTAGTCCATCTCTGGCATCGTGCACACGATTCAGCCGACTACACCATGGATGGGAGAGCATGGCTTGGTGCTGTCCTATGTCACGGGTCATAATTTTATTCATGCGTCGAAAGATTACACCTGGGACATGGATTTTCTTCAGGCAACTTTGCGTGATGCTTCAGCCGGCAAGGGCAGGATTCTAGCCAAGCCAAAGCCAGTGCCTTATGTGAAGCCATTGAACGCTACTCGGGTGTCTTTCAGGGTGACGAAGCCCGTATTCTGCGCCAGGCTCAAAGATTTCGGCGGCGCGGCTATCCATCCTCGTGACTGTATGCTTTTTAGTGAGACCCAGTTGAAGGATCGTAAAGCCTGGAATGCGATTGGCTCTCCGTCGAGTTGGGTGCCAGAGCCCTTTGAGGATGCTCAAGAGATCGAGTGGAGTCCAGTGTGGTCGCTGACCCATGGCGAACCGCGTTACGTTCCAACCGCTTACTGCTACTACGGGTATTCGCGAAAGCACTATAGTTGGTTCGCCCGTGCAGATTCAAACGGATGCGCCGCTGGCCACAGCAAAGAAGAAGCCATACTCCAGGGCTTCATGGAACTCATAGAGCGTGATTGTGTCGCGTTATGGTGGTACAACCGCTTACAAAAACCGGCGGTAGATCTTTCCAGTTTTTCCGAACCATACTTCCAGGAACTGCAAGACTATTACAAGATACTACATCGCGACTTGTGGGTGCTGGATATCACAAGCGATTTCAACATCCCCGCCTTTGCCGCGATCTCACGCCGAAACGATAAGGAGGTTGAAGACATTCTTTTGGGGTTCGGTACTCACTTTGACCCATACATCGCTCTTCTTCGCGCCCTGACGGAAGTGAATCAATTGCTGCCGGCTGTGTCCCCTTGCTCGCCTGCACAAGACGGACAATATCTGTCCGCTGACCCCGAGGCGATTTCATGGTGGAAAACTGCTACCCGCGAAAACCAACCCTATTTGATGCCTGACGAGACTTTGGCTCCGAAGAAACAGCGTGACTATCCTCGGCAGTGGACTGATGATCTCTATGTGGATGTAATGACCTGCGTAGGGAGTGCCGCACAGAAAGGGCTTGAAACACTGGTATTGGACCAGACCCGACCGGACATTGGACTTCATGTCGTAAAGGTTATTGTTCCAGGGTTACGACACTTTTGGCCTCGGTTTGCTCGTGGCCGACTCTATGAGGTGCCTGTACAAATGGGCTGGCGGGTGCAACCCCTTGGCCGAAGACCAGTTGAACCCTCGGCACTTTTTTTTCTAGTCGTTCACATGCAGACCTTAGCCCACAGGAATAAGGAGACGACGGAACATGGAAGACGCCTGTATTGACTTAAGAGATGAACACGTCCGTTGTTTCCAAGAACAGGGATTCCTCAACCTCGGTCGCGTCACCACTGACCAGGAACTTGCGTGGCTTAAAGATGCCTACGATATGATTTGCAAGCAGAGGAAAGGGTATACTCCGGAGGAGTTAACTCTTTTGCTTGGTGGACACCCACCTCCTGCCTTGGTAGCAATTCTGTCACCCGAAGGAGTGGTTCCTGCATTGAAAAGTACGCTCTTCTTGCGGAACGCACGCAAGGCGGTTGCACGTCTTCTCGACGTCGAGGAAACACACCTTCTCAATGGATGGCGCATATTCTGCAAACCAGCCCACGGCAGTGAGACTCCCTGGCACCAAGACGCCGCGTATCGTCCACCTCCGTATCACGGCGCTAGTGTATGGATGCCATTAGACCCTGCAACGTCCGAAAGTAGGTTGTCTCTCTTACATAGGGCGCTCGCATTTGGGAGACGTCCTCCCGCATCATCCCCATGATGATCATCTTGTGGCAGAGAATGTCGAATTCTCGGAAGCTGTCGCCTGTCCGGTGGCGGCTGGCGAGGCTATCGTTCATCACTGTCGCACCTTACATTCTGCCGGGCCTAATAAGACTGATAAGCCTCGTCGAGCATTAGTGGTCGTCTGTCAAGTGATAGGAGACTGCTAGAAAGATCGCAGCCAGTCGAGGGTCCGAGAGATACCCATGCTTATCGCAGGCTACCATGTTCAGGAACAGATCTATGAGAGTGAACACTCGCTCATCTATCGCGGTCGTCGGGAGGAGGAAGAGCAGTCCGTCATCCTTAAAATCCTGAAACAGCCCTACCCTCCGCCGGAAAAAGTTGCCTGGTTCAGACGGGAGTACGAACTGACCCGGAGCTTTCGACTGGAAGGGGTCATCAACGCCTATAGCCTGACAACTGATCAGCACCGTCCCGTCATGGTGCTAGAGGATTTTGGCGGTGAGTCGCTCGAACTGCATCTGAAGAAGAGACAAAGACGATTCCCTGCCAGCCGAGTTTCTTCCCGCTGGCCATTCAGATCGCTGACATTTTGAGCCACGTGCATCAGCAGCATGTGATGCATAAGATGTGAATCCCTCCAATATCGTGTGGAATCCGCAAACGGACCAAGTCAAACTGATCGACTTTGGTATTGCCACAGTCCTGTCACGCGAAAATCCAGATCGTGCGTAACCCGACGGTAGGGGAAGGAACGTTAGCATACATCTCGCCGGAGCAAACCGGGCGTATGAACCGGACCATGGACTATCGGACCGATTTATATTCGCTCGGTGTCAGTTTCTATGAATTGCTGACAGGACAATTACCCTTTCCGACCGTCGATGCATTGGAACTCATGCACGCCCATCTCGCCAAGCAACCTCGTGCACCCCACGAGCTCCTCCCTGACATTCCTCAAGCTTCTCTCCGCTATCGTGATGAAACTGATGGCGAAGAATGCCGAAGATCGCTACCAGTCGGCGTATGGCCTGAAGGCAGACCTAGAGGAATGCATCGGCAACGGCAAGCGAGAGGGCGATTGATCTCTTTCCGCTTGGCGGGCAGGACGTGCGGACCAATTTCGTATCCCGCAAAAGCTGTACGGACGCGAACGAGATATTAGACACTCCTGACCGCTTTTGCGCGCGTCAGCCAGGGAGCCGGCGAAATGATGCTTGTTTCCGGACACGCTGGCATTGGCAAATCCACCTTGGTGCAGGAAGTCTATAAGCCAATTACACGACAGCGAGGGTACTTTATCACAGGCAAATTCGATCAATTCCACAAGAAATTCCTTATGCACCGTTAACGCAGGCCTTTCGGTCTCTGATGCGGCAGCTATTAACAGAAAGCGAGTCAGATTGCCGCGTGGCGAGAGAAACTGCTCGCCGCACTCGGACCGAATCGTCAGGTTATGGTTGGCCTCGTTCCTGAAATCGCACTGATTGTTGGCCCGCAGCCGGCCGTGCCGCCTTCCTCCGGCAGAGGCGCAAAATCGCTTTACCCTGGTGTTCCAGAACTTCATTCGCGTGTTTACAGGACGAACGTCCGTTTGTACTCTTCCTCGACGATTTGCAATGGGCCGACTCTGCTTCGCTGAATCTGCTTCGACCCTTTATGACTGCGCCGGAAAACCATTATCTGTTTGTTATCGGTGCGTATCGGGATAACGAAGTGACGAAGCCCATCCGTTGAAATTACGCTCGACGAGATTCAGAAAGGCGGGCAGGTTGTGAATCATATTGTTCTGCAACCGCTGGATTCCTGACGTGTGTCAGTTGATTGCTGACTCACTCAAGTGCACCAAAGAGGAGGCCGTCCGTTGGCAGAATTGGTGCTCGCCAAGACCGACGGGAATCCTTTTTTTGTCATGCGTTCTTGAAATCGCTTTACACTGAGGGGCTATTGACGTTCGATTTCCAGCGTGAGTGGCGGTGGGACTTCGCGCATATTCGGGCGCAACATATAACCGATAATGTCGTCGAACTAATGGCGGAAAGATGCAAAAGCTCGGCAGCAAACACAACAGTTCTTGAAGTTAGCAGCGTGTATGGGTAATCAGTTTGACCTGCAAACGCTCGCAATCGTGTATGAGCATTCTGCTAGAGAAACCGCGGCTGATTTGTGGGATGCGATGGAAGAAGGTTTGGTCTCGCCTCTGGGGAGTGCCTACATGCTCATGAATCTCGATGTTCAAGGGTTGGCGGAGAAAGTGACGGTTGAGTACCAGTTTTCCCATGACCGAATCCAACACGCCGCCTATTCCCTTGTTCCCGACGCGGACAAACAGGGTGTACACTGGCAAATAGGTCAACTGCTCCTGCAGAATGTGTAGCAGACGATCGCGAGCAAAAGATCTTTGCTATTGTTAACCATCTCAATCTGGGACGCGATTGGCTCGCCAACAGGCAAGGCAGGATGAGTTAGCAGAGCTCAATCTCATAGCCGGCAGAAAGGCAAAGGCAGAAGCGGCATATGGGCCGGCCCTCGATTATCTCCAGGTTGGCTTGAGTCTGTTAGGGGAAGATACCTGGGAGCGACAGTACGACCTGGCCCTGGCACTTCATACCGAGGCGGCGGAAGCAGCCTACCTTGTCGGCGACTATGAGCAGATGGAGCGATTGACTGATGTTGTCCTGCAACAAGCCAAAACTCTGCTCGACAAAGTGAAAGTGTACGAGATACGTCTATGCCACTTATGCTATACAGGATAAACAAGAGGGAATTAGAGTCGGTCTACAGGTCTTGGAATTGTTGGGGATACAGCTTCCTGAAAAACCGAGCCAAGAAGATATTTTCAAGGTTGGAGGAAACACAGCGAGCTTTGGTCGGAAAAAAATCGAAGACCTATTCAATCTACCCGAGATGACAGATCCCTATCAATTGGCAGCAATGAAGATCCTGATGCGACTGTTTCACCCCGCCTACATTGGCGCGCCTGATCTCTTTCCCCTCATTGTGTGTACGTAGTCAAATTATCGGTGGTATGGCAATACACCCATTCGGCCCGAGCGTATGCTTCTTACGGGTTTATTTTATCTACGATCGCTGGGAGATATTGACACGGCTATCGTTTGGTCAACTCGCTTTGACCCTTGGGGAGCGATTCAATGCCAAAGAGATCCAAGCGAGTGCTATATTTATGGTCAACGGGTTTGTCAGACTTTGGAAAGACATGTTAGAGATACCTTAAAACCTTCACTCGAGGCATACAGAATTGCTTTAGAGACAGGGGATGTAAGTATTGGACCCAGGCGGCGTTCGACTATTGCTTTCAAGGCGTATTGGAGCGGTGAGAAATTGGCAGAGCTAGAACATAGCATATCGAAATACAGTGAGATTGCGGATCAACTGAAGCAGGAAACTGTCTCTAATTTAATTTCCCTGCACCATCAAATTGTCTTGAATTTACCACCCCTGTCTCAGACTCCTGTCGATTGATCGGCGACAACTACAATGAGGAAACGAAACTTCCACTTCTTCTGTGAAGCAAATAACAGGAATGCGCTATCCCTAATTTACTCCACAAATTGATGCTGTGTTATATGTTTCACGATTTCCTCAAGCATTGCCCATGCCGATAAAGCAGAAAATTATTTAGAGGGAGTGCCGGGGACGGCCATACGTTCCCGTCTCTATTTCATAGTTCTTTAGCGAGATTGGCCATATTGTCTGACCTTCCGGTATCCGACAAGAGACGTTCTCACACAGGTCACTGCTGATCAGGAGAAAATGAAGAACTGGGCGCAGCACGCCCCGATGAACTTTCTGCATAAATTCTATCTGGTGGAAGCCGAACGTGCACGGGTCTTGGGCAATGACGGGATGCCAGAGAATACTATGACCAAGCCATCGATCTGGCGCAAGAAACATGAGTACGTTAACGAAGAAGCCTTGGCCAATGAACTGGCGGCAAATTTTATCTGGCCAGAGGCCAAGAGCCGATTGCCCAGCATTATCTGCACGATGCTCGTTATGCCTACATGCGCTGGGGAGCGCTGGCGAAGGTCAAAGACTTAGAGACCCGCTATCCGCAATTTCTTGCTCACAGTAGCCCAAGTTTTTCTCAATCTGGAGGGGGCATGTTTACTACAAGTACCGAGCAACGGCTGTCAAACGCTTTCGACTTCACCAGTATCCTTCACGCCTCGCAGGCTATTTCGAGTGAGATCCACCTGGATAAACTTCTTACTAAATTGATGACCCTCATGATTGAAAATGCGGGGGCGCAAAGAGGTGTTCTTATCCTCGAAAAAGATGGACAGTTGGTCATCGAAGCCGAAAAGGCGATTGACCGCAGCGAAGTACAAACCCTGCAATCTGTTCCAGTGGAAACGCAGAACGACTTGCCGCTTGCCATTCTTCGTTACGTCGAAAGAATGAAGGAGCAGGTTGTCTTGACTGATGCAACAAAGGAAGCAAGATTCGCAACTGATCCGTACATTAGTGCGGTACAACCAAAATCTATCTTATGCACGCCCCTTATCGCACAGGGCAAACTCACCGGCCTTCTGTATCTGGAGAACAATCTGACCACGGGAGCTTTTACCCCTGATCGGTTGGAAGTTTTGCACCTGTTAGGTGCTGAGGCAGCGATTGCGATCGAGAATGCCCGTCTGTACGGAAGTCTCGAAGAGACTAACGCGCAGTTAGCAGATTACAGTAAGACCCTGGAACAGAAGGTCGAAGAACGGACACGGGCGTTGGAGGAGAAGAACTGGGAACTGGAGATGGCCAATCAGCAGGTCATGGAAGTGACCCGACGGAAATCGCAGTTCCTGGCTGGGATGTCGCACCAGCTACGCACGCCGATGAATGCCATTATCGGTTTCACTCGCCTCGTCTTGCGGCGGACCGGAGATGTGCTCCCAGAGCGTCAGCGGGACAATCTGGTCAAAGTCAAAGAGAGCGCCGACCACCTGCTCAATCTTATCAACGATCTTCTGGATCTCTCGAAGATCGAAGCGGGGCGGATGGAGGTGCGTCCTGAATCTTTCGATGTCAACCGCTTCATTCAGACATGTTGTGAGACGGTGTCTCCCCTTGTCGGGTCGGGGGTGCAACTGCGGCATGAGGTTTCCGACGAGGTCAGGGAAGCATATACGGACGAAGACGGACTCCGACAGATCGTGCTCAACCTCTTGAGCAACGCGATTAAGTTTACCGAAGCTGGCGAGGTGGTGGTTCGTGCGCGGCAAGTAGAGCAGGCGCGCGGCGAAGCAAGGCTCGTGATTGCCGTTGCCGACACCGGGGTCGGCATCGCCGCCGAGGCTCTTGAGGATATCTTCGAAGAGTTCAAACAATTACCCCGGGATGCGCAGGAACGCCAAGGCACGGGGCTGGGATTGCCGATTGCCAAACGGTGGGCTGTACTGCTGGGCGGATCAATTACGGTAGAGAGTGAGCCTGGAAAAGGTTCGACATTTACCGTTACGATTCCGCTCGTCTACCGAAAGCCGCAAGAAATCGCTGTGCAGAAAGTGCGGACTAATGAAACGGATTCTGATTGTCGAAGACGTAGATTTTAATCGGGACCTCCTGGTGCAGCTTTTAGAGGATAACTACGAAGTCCTCACTGCTAATGATGGAGCAGCCGGGATCACGTCAGCCGAACGTGAACATCCCGGACCTGATTATCATGGACCTCTCATTGCCAGTTCTCGATGGCTGGGAAGCCACCCGCCGGATCAAAGCCGACCCGACGCTACAGCATATCCCGATTATCGCCCTGTCCTCACATGCGATGCGGGGGGACGAGGAAAAAGCCCGACAGGCCGGTTGCGATGACTACCTCAGTAAACCACTCGACGAAGAACTGTTGTTCGAGAAACTGACCCAGTTTCTCGGGGCGAGTCCCGGTCCCTAAATCAGACCACACGAGATTCGTACAGGTGCTCCATTGGCCTGTCCCTCGTAGCGTGCGCCATGCGCACGAACGGCGGGGGGTGGAGACTCAGCTGTTGCGTGTCCGGTCTTGGCCGGTGAGGTGATTGTGCACCACTGTCGCACGCTGCATAAGGCCGGGCCGAAGCGCAACGCAACTGATAGACCGCGTCGAGCTTTAATATATTGTTTGTAGAGTGAATAGTAACGGTTTATAAGGTCATCAGACCATGTCGCTTCGTCGAGCATAGGATTGCAACAGGCGCGAGATCCCAACAATGATCACGACTATTGCGGTTTGTCAGGTTAAGGAAAAAATCTATGAGAGTCGCTTCTCGCTCATCTACCGTGCGCAAGGAAGCAGAGCCGCAGTTTGTCATTCTCAAAACGCTTAGAGAAGAATACCCCTCGCCACGAAAGCTCGCCGCTTTTCGGCGCGAATACCAGTTGCTCTGCAGCCTCCAACTGCCAGGAGTCATTCGCGCCTACGAGCTCACCGCTGACCAGCATCGTCCAGTCATGGTATTAGAAGATTTCGGCGGCGAGTCGCTGGTGCAGCTTCTACGGAATGGTCGAGTTCCCCTCACGACGCTCCTGCCTCTAGCAATCCAGCTTATCGATATTGTTGAGCAAGTGCACCAGCAGCAGGTGATCCACAAAGACGTGAATCCTACGAATTTCGTGCTAAATCTGCAAACGGGGCAGCTCAAGTTGATCGACTTCGGCATTGCTACGCAGCTCAGTCGCGAAAATTCCCCTTTCCAACACCCTACTGGTTTAGAAGGAACGCTTGCCTACATGTCGCCAGAGCAAACTGGACGCATGAATCGCGTGGTGGATTATCGTACTGACTTCTACTCGCTAGGTGTCACACTCTATGAGTTACTGACCGGTCGCGTGCCTTTTCTCGGGACGGATGCACTTGCCCTTGTCCATGCGCATATTGCGCAGCAGCCACCCCCACCGCATGAATTGGTACCAGAGATTCCCCTTCCTCTCTCTGCGGTTGTGATGAAGCTGTTAGCGAAGAATGCTGAGGATCGGTATCAATCGGCCCCTGGACTCATTGCCGATTTGCAGGAATGCCTGCGGCAATGGCAAACGACAGGAGAGATTGTTGCTTTCTCGCTTGGTCAGCAGGAAGTAAGAGCGCAACTCCAGATTCCGCAAAGGCTGTACGGGCGCGAGCAAGATATCGATACCTTAGTGAGAGCGTTTACCCGCGTCAGCCAGGGCGCTCGTGAGCTTATGTTGGTGTCCGGTTCTGCGGGTGTCGGCAAAACCGCCCTAGTGCGGGAAGTGTACCGACCCATGGCACAGCAACGTGGATATTTCATTGCGGGGAAATTTGATCAATTCCAGAGAAACATTCCGTACGCCGCTTTGGCCCAAGCCTTTCGCGCTCTGGTCCAACAGATCCTAACAGAAAGTGAGGAGCAGATCACTGCTTGGAAAAATGCCTTGATTGTCGCCCTTGGGCCTAACCTCCAGGTTGTAATTGATGTCATCCCTGAAGTTGAACTGATTGTTGGGCCACAGCCTGCGATTCCCCCCGCCCACCAGCAGAAGCGCAAAATCGCTTGCACCTGGCCTTCCAGAATTTTGTCCGCGTGTTTACCGGACCTGACCGGCCGTTGATCCTTTTTCTCGACGATCTGCAGTGGGCTGACAGTGCGTCGTTACACCTCTTGCAACTTTTGCTGACCGCACGCGGAGAATTCCTATCTCTTTGTCATCTGCGCCTACCGCGATAACGAGGTGACAGAAGCCCACCCAGTACAGTTGACGGTGAACGACATTCGCAAAGAGGGAGGAATGGTCAATCATATTGCCCTAGGCCCGTTAGACCTCCCGCACCTCCAGCAGTTCATTGCTGACACCCTGACCTGTCCGCCAGAAAAGGCTACACCATTGGCGGAACTGGTGCTGGCCAAAACTGCTGGGAATCCCTTCTTCGTCGCTGAGTTTCTCAAATCGCTTTCCACAGCGGAACTCCTCGCCTTCGATACCCAGAGGCGTGAGTGGCAGTGGGATGTGGCGCACATTCGTGCACAGAATATCACCGACAATGTCGTCGAATTGATGGTTGGCAAGGTACAAAAACTCGGCGTAGAGACGCAAGAGGTACTGAAGCTGGCGGCATGCCTAGGCAACCAGTTCGATCTGCGCACCCTCGCCACTGTCTATGAAAAGTCGTTCTCGGAGACCGCCACGGAGCTGTGGCCAGCCCTCGCAGACGGGTTCGTTCTCCCTCTTGGTGATGCGTACACATTGGCAGGCCTTGACGTACAGGGGCTCTTTGATGAAGTCTCGGTGGAGTACAAGTTTGCCCATGACCGTATTCAGCAAGCAGTGTATTCCCTCATTCCCTCAGCGGATAAGCAAGCGGTTCACTGGCAGGTGGGCAACTGCTCTTGCGCCGAACTTCACAAGACGAGCAGGAGGCAAAGATTTTTCTGATTGCTAACCATCTGAACTCAGGGAGAGAGTCGATACGACACCCCTGGCAGCAAAATGAACTGGCGGCCTTAAACTTGACGGCTGGGAAGAAAGCAAAAGCGGCAGCAGCCTACGAGCCCGCCTTCAGGTATTTCCAATCTGGTCTGGAGTTGTTACCGGAAGACGCTTGGGAGCAACAGTATGAACTAGCGTTAACGCTTCATGTCGAGGCCGCAGAAGCCGCCTATCTCAGCGGCGACTTTCAGCAGATGGAGCACTTGACCGCACTCGTGCTGCGATGGGCGAAAGCTCCGTTAGATAGAGTCAGAGCCTATGAAGTGATGCTCCATGCCTCTTCCGCCCAGAGCAATCTTTGGAAGGATTGAAGACAGGCCTCCAGGTTCTGGAGCTATTAGGGGAGCGGCTCCCTGAGGAGCCGAGCCAGGCAGATATTTTGCGCGGTCTCGAAGAGACAAGGCAAGTTCTGGCCGGCAAGTGCGTCGAAGAGCTTCTTCATCTGCCAGCCATGACGGATCCGTATGCAATAGCCAAAATGCGCATTCTCTCAGCTACGCTGCATCCTTCGTATGTAGCGTTCCCTAAGCTCTTTCCCCTCATTGTGTTTCGTATGGTTAATTTGTCGGCGCAACGTGGCAATATACCTCTTTCGGCCCAAGCATATGCCACGTATGGGATTATTCTCTGTGGAGCAGTAGGAGATATCGATGCTGGCTATCAGTTCGGCACCTTAGCATTGAACCTGGTAGAACGGCTCAACGCACGGGGGCTCAAATCGAGTGTCACCTACATGGTGAATGCCTTCATCCGGCACTGGAAGGAACATATTAAAGAAACGCTTCCACCTTTTCTGGAAGGATATCAAATAGGGCTGGAAACCGGCGATCTGATTTTTGCCGCCTTCAACTTGCAAGGCTACGGTTTTCAGGCATTTTGGATGGGCATGGACTGACCGGGCTAGAACAGGAGATGACAAAATACAATGATGCTATACGCCAACTCAAGCAAGGTCATGCTCTGAATCTCAATGAATTATATAGGCAAGTTTTCCTAAATTTGCTGGGGCGAGCTAAAAATCCATGCCAATTAATCGGTGAAAGCTACGACGAGGAGACTACATCTACCTCTTCGACTTAAAGCTAACGATGAGAATACCATTTGCCACATATATCTACCAAACTCGTCCTCTGTCATCTGTTTCAAGAATACGCCCAAGCCATTGAACATGCGGCCGTAGCAGAAAAGTATTTGGATAGTTTAGTCGGAACCGCGGCTGTTCCCGCCTTTCACTTGTACGATTCCCTGGCCAGGCTGGCCATATTTCCCGACACCAGGAGTCTGAACAGAAAAGCATCCTTGAAAAGGTTGCGGCCAACCAGGAAAAGATGAAGCTCTGGGCGCAGCACGCCCCGATGAACTTATCTGCATAAATTCTATCTGGTGGAAGCGGAACGTGCGCGGGTGTTGGGGAATGATCGCGATGCCAGAGAATACTACGACCAAGCCATCGATCTGGCGCAAGACATGAATATGTCAACGAAGAAGCCTTAGCCAATGAACTGGCGGCAAATTTTATCTGGCCAGAGGCCAGTCCGACTTGCGCAACACTATCTGCGAGATGCTCACTATGCCTATGTGCGCTGGGGTGCGTTAGCAAAGGTTAAAGACTTAGAAACCCGCTATCCTCAACTTCTTGCTCACACTAGCCCTAGTTTTTCTCAATCTGGAGGGGGCATGTTTACTGCCAGTACTGAGCAACGGCTGTCAAACGCTTTCGACTTCACCAGTATCCTTCACGCCTCGCAGGCTATTTCGAGCGAGATTCACCTGGATAAACTCCTCACTAAATTGATGGCCCTCATGATTGAAAATGCGGGGGCGCAAAGAGGCGTTCTTATCCTCGAAAAAGATGGACATTTGGTCATCGAAGCCGAAAAGGCGATTGAACGCAGCGAAGTACAAACCCTGCAATCTGTTCCAGTGGAAACGCAGAATGACTTGCCGCTTGCCATTCTCCGCTACGTCGAAAGAATGAAGGAGCAGGTTGTCTTGACTGATGCAACAAAGGAAGCAAGATTCGCAACTGATCCGTACATTAGTGCAGTACAACCAAAATCTATCTTATGCACGCCCCTTGTTGCACAGGGCAAACTCACCGGCCTTCTGTATCTGGAGAACAATCTGACCACGGGAGCTTTTACCCCTGATCGGTTGGAGGTTTTGCACCTGTTAGGTGCTGAGGCAGCGATTGCGATCGAGAATGCCCGTCTGTACGGAAGTCTCGAAGAGACTAACACGCAGTTAGCAGATTACAGTAAGACCCTGGAACAGAAGGTCGAAGAACGGACACGGGCGTTAGAGGAGAAGAACTGGGAACTGGAGATGGCCAATCAGCAGGTCATGGAAGTGACCCGACGGAAATCACAGTTCCTGGCTGGGATGTCGCACCAGCTACGCACGCCGATGAATGCCATTATTGGTTTCACTCGCCTCGTCTTGCGGCGGACCGGAGATGTACTCCCAGAGCGTCAGCGGGACAATCTGGTCAAAGTCAAAGAGAGCGCCGACCACCTGCTCAATCTTATCAACGATCTTCTTGATCTCTCGAAGATCGAAGCGGGGCGGATGGAGGTGCGTCCGATCGATTTCGCTATCGAGCGATTTATTCAGACGTGCTGTGATACCGTGGTTCCCCTAGTCAAACCGGGGGTACAACTGCGGCATGAGGTTTCCGACGAGGTCAGGCAAGCGTATACAGACGAAGACGGACTGCGACAGATCGTGCTCAATCTCTTGAGCAACGCGATTAAGTTTACCGAAGCTGGCGAAGTGGTGGTTCGTGCGCGCCAAGTAGAGTGGGCGCGAGGCGAAGCACGACTCGTGATTGCTGTTGCTGACACCGGGGTGGGCATCGCCGCTGAGGCCCTTGAGGATATCTTCGAAGAGTTCAAACAGTTACCCCAGGAGGCGCAGGGACGCCAAGGCACGGGGCTGGGATTGCCAATTGCTAAACGGTGGGCCGAGTTGTTAGGCGGATCAATTGCAGTCGAGAGTGATCTTGGCAAGGGTTCAACGTTTACGGTTACCGTTCCAGTCGTCTATCACAAGCAACAATCGCTATCAGCAGAAAGTGGAAACACATGAAACGCATCCTGATTGTCGAAGACATCGACTTCAACCGTGACCTGCTCGTTCAACTTCTAGAGGACACCTACAAAGTTCTCACCGCCCCTGATGGTGCAACTGGAATCGCGACAACCGAACGTGAACAGCCGGATCTGATTATCATGGATCTCTCATTACCTGGGATCGATGGATGGGAAGCCACTCGCCGTATCAAAGCCAATGCCACGCTCCAGCGTATTCCGATTATTGCTCTGTCTTCCCACGCCATGCGCGGGGATGAGGAAAAAGCCCGACAGGCTGGTTGTGATGACTACCTCAGTAAACCACTCGATGAAGAACTGTTGTTTCAGAAACTGGCCCAGTATCTTGGGGTACGCCCCGGTCCCTAGATTCTTCTGCCCTCCAAGCAAGCATTCAGCTATTAGCTCTCAGCAGCCAGCCAGCAGAAGAAGTACTCAGTGATCAGCAGTCAGTGGTCAGCCAAAAGAGGCGGACCTCAAGACTCCAGTAAAAGCTGAAAGCTGACGGCTGAGTGCTTCCCTCCGTTGTTCACTCCATGAACATTTTGTTCTCTCTCTTTTTACGCCTGATTTATATGAACATGAATCTGCCGCCTAAAATCCTGATCGTCGATGACGTGCCTTTGAACGTCGACTATCTGGAACAGGAGCTAGAAGATCTAGGATATCAAACAGTAAGTGCAAAAAGCGGGGAAGAAGCGTTAGCAAAGGTCGCATCTGAAACTCCTGACCTGATTCTGTTGGACGTCATGATGCCCGGCATGGATGGGTTTACCGTCTGCCGCCGCTTGAAGGAGCAGGTGGAAACCCAGCTTATCCCGGTTGTGATGATGACTGCCCTAGGCGCACCGGAAGACCGCATCCAGGGAATCGAGGCTGGAGCCGATGATTTCCTCACCAAACCAGTGAACCCCCGAGAGTTACAAGCCAGGATTCAAACAGCCGTGAGATGGAAGCGAGCGGTGGAGAACAAAGTTGGTGAGCTGCACTGCATCAAAGACCACTTCGCTAAGTTCGTGCCAGAGATGGTGAAACGTCTGGTCATCGCCAACCCACAAGTACCAGATCTTGCCTTGCACGAATACGACGTATCGGTCCTGTTTGTCGATATCAGTGATTATACGCACCTGAGTGAACAGTTGCCTCCGAACACCCTGAACCGATTAGTAGAACGTTATTTTTCGGCGTTCCTGGACGATATCCAAGAAGCCGGAGGTGACATCAATGAAACGGCTGGCGACGGCTTTATGGCAATCTTCCAGGCTGCAGATCACCGTCTGCATTCACAGAAGGCAGTAGAGACCGCGATTGCACTGCTCGCGACCACCGCAGTCTTGAACCAGACGAGCGGTGAACCGCCATTGTCCATTCACATGGGAATCAACTCCGGCGTCGCCTTGGTCGGCTCTGTACGCTTCGAAGGGCTCCACAGTACGCGTTGGACTTTCACTGCGAGCGGCCCAGTAACAAACCTGGCTGCCCGGCTCGCGGGAACGGCAACAACCAATCAGATTTTGGTCGGTCCGGAGACCGTGCAGCGACTCGAGAATCGCTATCAGGTCGAAAAAGTCGGACGCCAGCACTTAAAAAACTTTACCGAGGCAACCGACATTTATCGCATTTTTTAGCTGCGGTCGTCATGCGTTCAGTGCGAATGAACATAGGGGGCACTGAGTACCACGCGGGCACTCGACATCTTTGCCATACGGATCCTCGGGTAGTCACTGATGAGGGTAAAGAGCAAGGGCACGACACCTTCTCCCTCTGCTTCACCCGGCAACTACACCGGAAGACCTGACATTTGTTCATCCCAAATGAACAATCTGTTCTGACCTTTTTTACGTAGAATGAGGTAAGGGGGAATTCATGAGAGACAGAGAAGAAACAAGAGACCCAGTTAAGCGGGGAGCGGTATTCGTCAACTACGAAGCCCTCAATACTTGGCTTCGCTTCGGCACTCCCATTCCGCCGATAGGCCACAGCGAACATCGTTCATTGGTAGGGGCAGAGCTACTTCGTTGGGCAGGGCTACGGCCACATGGCCAGAAGGTCAGGCAATCGACAAAGAAGGAATAAGCTGCGGGAAATAGGATAACCTGTCAGCCTTTTACATTACGACCTCCACAGGCATTTAAGAGAGCATTCGGCAACCGTCCCCGTTGGGCACACCAACCACAAGCAGAATGACACCATCGGAAAGGACAACCGCTATGCCAAACGATCCCGAAAACCTATCAATTCGATCTTCCCACCACTGGCCGACCAACGGACGTGAACCTCCCAGAAACCTGGTACCCTGGTATTCGCGATTTCTGGTCAGTCTGTACCACGAAACGTTCGGTCCATCCGATTAATGGCATTCGTGCGATTGTTATCCACGCCACAGCCGGAGGGAACTCGGCCGGAGCGGTCTCGGTCATGAAGGCTGGCACGGCCAGTTTCCATTGGTTAGTGCCAGATGAAGACGAGCCTCAACACGGGCAACTCGTCTGGGCCTGTGCACCAGAAGCACTCGCCGCCTGGCATGTGCGCAACGATAAATCACACCCCGCTGTAAATGGCGGAAAAGATCGCGTGAATCATTGGTCGCTTGGCATCGAGCTTGTGAATATCCAAGCAGGCACTGACGCGTTTTCTGACTGGCAAATCATGATCACAGCACAGATTGTGCGTTACTGTTGGGCCAAGTATCCCAATCTGCGTCACATCGTGTCACACGCTAGACTTGATCCCAAGCGTCGCGTTGATCCAGGGATACATTTTCCATGGGATAGATTTCAATCTCTGGTTCTCTCTACAGCCCACGAAGCGCAACCGTTTCATCGGTTAGTCAGCGCAGCTGTCCCGGCGGATAAGATTCGTGCCACACGGAAAAAGTCGTCGTCCTGTCTTGGATAAGGTTTACAGGAGGCGAAAGTGCTGATTGAAGAACTGTAAGATTAGAGGCAGTCAATTGAGATTTGATGGATAGCGTGTGGCGGCGGCATTGATAAATGAGTATCAAGAACAAGAGTTTTCATTAAATATCGATATTTTCAGGTGCGGTGAGTTTTGAATGCGCAATCGTCATAAGGCTACGGCAATTACCACGGTAGTGTACAAGGGACAATCTGGACAACGCTCAGACATCACCATTTGGCAGCGGCTGCGGATACGTCCGTAGTTTGTCGAGAAAATCTTCCACCATGCGCTCTAGTATTCCATCCCAATGGATTTGAGGGGTGAGGCGGCGTCATTCCGGGCGAGCAGCGCGAGACCCGGAATCCAGGAGGCAGAACCAGAGGCCAGTGCAGTATGCTCCTGGATGCCAGCTTTCGCTGGCATGACGAAATCAGACCCATCCGAATCAATGAGATGAAATACTAGTGTATACGTGGGCTCCCAACCCCATTCCTGACGCGCATTGCGAGTCATCGAGCGGCAGCACACTGTCAATAATCCGTTGTATTTCCAGATCGGAGCGACGAAGCCGAACTCAGGTAATATCAGCTTTGTATTCAACTTTCAGCCCTCAGCTCTTAGCAAAGACATGGAAAGATGAGCCTCGACCTGCTATTGCCAAACTAGACAACTGAGGAAATCGAGAAATTTTCTTCGTGTTGCTGCTAGCTGAGCAGCTAAGAGCTTACAAAATGTCTTGTCCTACTTGCCAATTCGAAGTTGCAGCGGACTTTCAGTTCTGCCCCAAGTGCGGCAATAAGCTGAGCCGGGACTGTCCACAGTGTGGCTACGTTTGTCCTTTGGAGTTTCTTTATTGCCCCAAGTGCGGCACGGGGATTTCGCCAAGAAGTGCGACGACACCCGAACGCTCGGCTCCTGTTCATCATCCTACAGTTCAACAGACAGAGATAGCTTCTGTCGCAGGTACGCACCCGATAGTTGTCGAGGCGGAACGGCGGCCAGTCACAGTATTGTTTGCTGACGTCGTGGGTTTCACCAGTCTGGCTGAACAGCTCGACCCAGAGGAACTCAGAAGCCTGATGATGGGCTGCTTCCAAACGCTAGCCGAGGAAATCCGTCACTACGGTGGCTTCATCGAGAAATTCATCGGTGATGCTATTTTGGCTGTCTTCGGCGCACCAGTTGCCCACGAAGATGATCCTGAGCGAGCAGTGAGAGCGGCATTAGGCATGCAAGTCCGGTTGCAGCAGATACGGACCAGCACAAGTGGTGCGACTGCTGGAGCGCTCACCATGCGCATCGGCATCAATACCGGCTTGGTGGTTGCTGGCACGGTGGGCGAAGGAAAAGACTACGGGGTCGTTGGAGATGCGGTCAATGTGGCAGCTCGGATGCAGCAGATTGGAGCGCCGGGACAGGTGACTATTAGTGAGGAGACGCATCGATTCATCCGCAAATCCTTTGACTGTCGCCCCTTGGGTGCGGTTTCGTTAAAAGGGAAGGCACAGCCGACTCAGGCCTTTGAGGTGATCGGCCCCAGGGTGGGGCGCGCTTCTATCCTGGAAGCTGAATTACTGAGATCTCCCTTGATCGGACGTGATGAGGAACTGCGGCAACTCATGGAGTTATTCGCACGGGCCCGTAAGGGAAGGACTCAGGTAGTCAGTCTCATTGGCGAAGCCGGTATCGGGAAATCTCGGCTCTTGGCTGAGTTCCTTCACCAATTGAGCACCGACGGTCTGCTGAACCAGATCACTGTGTATCAGACCGTGTGTTCAGCTTTGGGAAGTGAAGCTTATCACGTTCTGATCGACTTCTTTCGGACATGCTTCGCCCTCACGCCGGAAGATAGCGCGACACAGGCCAGAGACAAAATTGCAACGATCCTACAGGCAATAGGCGCTCCGAGTGAACCGATCATCCCGGTAGTGGAGAACCTGCTCGGTTTTGCGGCGAAAGAGCTGCACTTTGAGCATCTTGATCCTGAACAGCTCAAACGCCAACTCTTCTTGGCTATGAAAGAGATTTGCCAGTGCCAGTGTGAACAGCGCCCTGTCGTTCTGGTTGTAGAAGACTTCCAATGGGCCGATGCCGCTTCTGTGGAACTGCTCCGTTCCTTGGTTGATCGAGTTTCTGACCGTCCACTGCTCTTGCTCCTCGTAGCCAGGCCGACGGCACAGATAAGCGTGATGTATGGCGCCAAAGTGGACTCAACGAACATCCATCTCCAACCGTTGACTGCGGAGGACAGCGAAGCTCTCTTAGAAGCGTTGATTGGTCCGTTGGTCTCACCTTTCCAACCTACCCTACGAGATTTGCTGACCCGTCGCGCTGCTGGGAATCCCTTCTTTCTGGAAGAAGCGGTCCACTCACTCATTGACACCGGTATTCTCCAGAAGACTGCTGAAGGGACTCGTTTCTCCGGAGATTTGACAAACCTGGAGGTTCCCACCACAGTTCAGGGGGTTGTTCTCTCCCGCTTAGATAGTCTAGAAGCGGCAGCGAAGCAGCTTCTGCTAGAAGCCGCTGTGATCGGGACCAACTTTGAGCTTGCACTGCTCCGACAGATCGCCACTCGACCCCAAGAACTACAAACCCATTTGGAAACGTTACTCCGTGCTGATCTCCTGAGCGAAATCCCCGGAACTGCTGGACAGCCGACTGAATATCGTTTTCGCAATACGCTGATTCAAGAAGTGGCGTATAACAGCCTGTTGCGAAAACGTCGCGCACTCCTCCATAAGCAAAGCGCTGAGGCTATGGAACGTCTCTATGCCCAGCATCTCGATAAATATCTTCCTCAACTCGCGCATCATTATAGTCGGAGTGACGATCGAGTGCGGGCTCTCCAGTATCTCCTGCGTTTTGGGGATAGCGCCGCCAGGATGTATGCCAATCTGGACGCTGTCGGTTGTTATCGCCGCGCCCTGGAGCTGCTTGCGCAACAGGACGACCAGCCCGAGCTCAAAGCAGAAGTCCTGGAAAAGCTGGCCGACACTCACGACTCCTTGGGAGAGCCAGAGGCTGCTTTGGAATTCTGGCAGGCTGCCTTGGCACGTTATGAAACATTAGGGCAGAAGGAACGCTTAGCGGCTGTGCATCGGAAGATCGGCCTGCACTGGTGGGGACAGGGCAATCGAGAAAAGGCCATTGCGTATTTTCAGCACGGCCTTGATCTCCTCGCTGAACAGCCGGAAAACAGTGAGGCGGCACTCTTATATCACGAGATGGGTCGTCTTCACTTCCGCAGCGGCGATGATCAACAAGCGATCGTGTGGGCGCAAAAAGCTTTAGAGGCGGGACAACGACTCAGTGCGCCAGAGGTCCTCTCCCACGCCTTCAATACGCTCGGGATCTCTCTCGCCCGTCGGGGCGAATTGGAAGAAGGAATCGCCAAAGTCGAACAGAGCCTGCAGGTTGCTTTGCAGCACGACTATCTCGCGGCCGCCTGCCGAGCCTACACGAACTTAGGAATGCTGCTGGCGGCAATTGATCGGGAACAGGCGTTGTCCTACTGTCACGAAGGTCTAGCGTTGGCCAAGAAGATCGGAGACCTTTCTCAACAATCTTGGCTCCACGCTAGCGTGGCTAGCAGCTTCTGTTCGCTGGTAGGAGATTGCTCCCAAGGAATCGAAGCGGCCGAGGCTTCTATCGCGCTCGATCAGCAACTTGGCCAACGCAACCATCTGCCGATTCCGTTGATCTTGCTAGCGCAGATCTATCAATGCCAGGATCGCCTGGACGAAAGTGAGCGTTATTATTTGGAGGCATGCGCCATTGCCGAAGAGGTTGGTGAACCACAGCAACTGTTTCCATGTTACGACGGGCTGGCTACGCTCTCCCTTGCCCGAGGAGACACGGTCAAAGCCGAGGAATACCTGGCAAAGGGTCAGGAGATTTGTCAGAAAACCGGCTATTCGCCGGACACGTTGATCATGCTACCGTTCCTCTGTTGAGAGAACGGCTGGGAAAAGGGGAGGATAAAGATGGAGCAACAAGAGACAACTGGTGTCCTCTCTGTTGGCACGTTAGCTCCTAACTTCTGTCTCGCTTCGGCTCAGGGACCTGACATCGCGCTAGAAGATTACCGCGGACAACGCAACGTACTCTTGTGGTTATCGAAGGGGCTCTTTTGCCCATTCTGTCGGCGGTACATGACACAGCTGCGCTTTGGATATCGCGAACTCCAGGAGCGAAACACCGAGATCCTACAGGTCACCTGGAGCACTCAGCCGGAGGCTCAATTATACTTCCGTCAATATCCGCTCTCGTTCCCCTATTTGTGTGATGCCGACCGAGCCGTATACCCTCTTTATGGAGTGAGTATCGTGCGCGTGGGAATCGGAGAGCGTACCGCTGAGATGGCTAGCGGTATGGTGGCGATGGTGAGTGATCGCTTGTTCCGTGGTGAAAAGACCGCTTTTCCTATGGTTCCTATGAAACGTTACGGTTTGACAGATATGGAACAACAGGCGGTCTTTCTCATTGATAAAGCCGGTCTGATTCGCTACGTGCACACCACCGGTTCTCTTGGTGGGCTCCCATCTACTGCCGAGTATTTACGCGAACTGGACAAGCTGCAGTAGCCAGCGGTATGAATCTGGTTGCTAACCTTTCAACTCGTCCAACAACGTCCTCGCCTCTTGCAAGTCTTTCGTATCAAATCCTTCGGTGAACCAGTTGTAAATCTCCGCCAGTATCTGTCGGGCTTCGTCCTTCTTGCCTTGCTGCTGCCACAGACGCGCAAGGCTGGTTGACGCACGGAGTTCGAGCGACTTGGCCTGTTGCTTCTGAGATCTCTATAGCTTTGAGGAAACACATCTCGGCTTCGGCTTTGGGGATCGGGGGTTAGGGGTCGGGGATCGGTATTTTCTGACTTTTGATTTTTGCTCTTTACCCTCTCTGATTTGTTCGGACTCCAGACCCTAGACTCTGGACACTAGACGCTAAACTGTTTGCCCAGACGAACACTTTCCCATCTTCATCGACGGCGCTGCGCTGGGCATCGATCAGTTCCGCTTTCAGATCTTCGAGTGACTCGTCATCCAGGTCGAATTCGCGTTTCAGCACCCTATACGAAACGCGTTCTCTGCGTTGCAGAAACTCCCTGGCTTGATCGACCATTTCGGAAAACTTCATCCTGCTCGCTCCCTCTTTATCAAGCGGTGGGTGCCACTCTTTTGGTTACCAGAGATGTATCCGTCGATGCAAGTTTCTGCGCTGACCTGCCATCTAAAACGTAATCAGTGGCTTGATGATGTTATCTTCCTTTGTCTCCATCATATGAAACGCGCGCTCGACCTGAGTGAACGGGAACCGATGTGTCGTGAGCGGGGTAGGATCGACGCGCCCGTTTTCCAGCAGCCGTAAGAGACGGCTCATGCGCTCGCGCCCGCCTGGGCAGAGCGCCGTGCGAATCTTCTTGTCGCCCATGCCGAGGCCGAACTCGGGTAGTGGAATACTCAAGGTATTGCCCTCCTCGCCATGAAAGCCAATGTTGGAAATCACCCCGCCTGGGCGTGTCACCTTGAGGCAATTCTCGAACGTTACCGGATGACCGAGCGCCTCAATGGCAGAATCCACGCCTTCCCCACCAGTCAGTTGTCTAATCTGTTCGACCACATCACCTTGACTGGGATCAACCACTACATCAGCCCCAACTTTCTGCGCGAACGCTTTGCGATCAGGTTTTGATTCAACAGCGATCACGAAGCCCGCGCCCAACAGCCTCGCCATCATCGTCGCACACAAACCAACTGGCCCTTGGGCAAAAACTGCGACAGTCCCACCAGGAGGGATCTCAGCATTCTCCGCGCCCGCTAATCCAGTGGTCAGCATGTCCGTTATGTACAAGGCTTGTTCGTCAGTGAGGGTCTTCGGAATTGGCGTCAGATTGTAGTTAGCATCATTGACCGAAAAAGTATTCCGCCATATTTCCCTCACGTTGGGTCGTGAACTTGTATCCCGCCGAGCATGACTCCGCCACACTGTGAGGGAAAGCCACGCTGACAATCCTTGCATTTACCACATGGCGTGATGGCGCAAACCGTGACGCGATCGCCTTCTTTACAACGCGAGAAATTCGCACCCGCTTTATAGACAATGCCAACGCTTTCGTGCCCGAGCCCACGTCCTTCCGGCAGGCGGAATAACACCGCGCACCATATGGACATCTGACGTGCAGATCAATGCACGCCGTAGTTTTAATGACTGCGTCATTCGGCCCCGGGTCCGGGAATAGGCTTCTCAACGATGCCAACTTTCCCAATGCCTAAAAAGGCCAGTGCTTTCATATAGGTCCCTCCCATGAAAATAGATTTTCATGCTCTTTGGTGAAGCGTGCGAGCTTCATGAGCAACTCCTATAGTATTGTGATTAGGGTTTATGACATTGTTTGCTCGTGGTGCGATGTAATGGCGCAACAGAGATTAGCTGACATCCCTCCTTTCAAGAATCGTGAGTTTCTTGCTCTAGAAGGTCTACGACCTCATCCAAGAGAACCTCTATCGAAGGGGGCGAGCTGGCACCGATTGTTTCTCCCTTGGCGCCCATCCGTATATGCTTATGGTGCGGGAACGTGCTGGTCTGGTGATGAGGAGCATTGTCGTACCGGAACAGGAGTTTCCCCTTGGCATCTTGGCAGTGATAGCGGTACTTGGTCTTCACCAGTCGCGGTTCGGTCTGAACGAATTCCATCAGGGAGAGCTGAATTCCTTGGGAAAACAGGATGGTCCCCTTCACAAAACCAATGTGAGGAGCACGTTTGTCCTTAATAAGGGTCGTCTGCACCACATGAGGGTGAGAAGCAAGCGTCTGCTCCAGACGAACAAAGTACTGGTCGATCAACAAACTTCAGCTTCCTTCAGCAACGCCAGAGCCCTTGTCAGCTCTTGGTAGGTTTCCCACTCCCCTGCCCATTCCATGATTTTTTCCTCGTCTCCCATCGTTCCTGCTTGGTAGGCGCGGTAGAACTTCTGGCTGGATTGACCAAATTCTTTCTCGAAGGCTTTAAGTCGGGCCTTGGTGCGTCTGAGTCCAGCCAGCAGCAGCTTTTGCTGCATCACCAGCGAATTTCCCACGAGTGTAGCAACTGTTTCTTTTTGGTCGGACTCGATATGGATACGGGTCATACCTTGTCGATCCTTTCTGGTTGTCTATTGGAGTTCATCGAGAAGGCGCTTTTGCATCCTGCAAATCCTTCGTAACAAACCCCTCAGTGAACCAGTTGTAAACCTCCGCCAACATCTGTCGGGCTTTGTCCTTCTTGCCTTGCTGCTGCCATCTCGGAGAACTTCATCCTGCTCGCTCCTTCTTTATCAATTGGTGCGTTTTCCCGATAGAATCACAATCGCTGTGCACCATCGAGTTTACTCAGCTCGTGGTCAAACGTACCGAGCGGCACATGACCAGCCTTCCGAGCCACTTCCAGCACTAGGCAATCAGAGAAGCCGAGCTTGGGCCGTTTGCGAAAATGCGCAAGCGCAGCCGCGACTACGTCTGCATCTTGCAATGAGAGATCTCTGTGGTTGAGAAACATCTCGACTGCGGTTGCAATGGCTGCTGGACCAAGGTCGTACACCGAGGCCAACACCCACATGGCCTCCACCAGAACGAGATGCGATACCCATGCTCCTGTAGCGATGAACGCCTCTGCTGCCGCCACTTGCTTGGCATCGTCCCGTGTCGCGAGCCGCACCAAGACGTTGGTGTCAACGGCGCGCATAGCGCCCCTTCATATATCGTCGTACTCCTTCTTTCATCTCATCGAGCGTCCGCGGCTTCGGCGATTCTGGGAACAACGCTTTATGCACCTCCTCCGAAGTGTAGCGGCCCACACGACGAACAATGATCTGCCCATCGTCTTCGTCCCATTCCAGTACCGACCCTGGACCAATGCCCAGTCTCCGCCGCACTTCTACTGGTACGGAGATTTGTCCCTGAGCGGTGAGTTTTGAATGTGCAATCGTCATAATGCTATGGCAATTACCACGGTAATGCACGAGAGACAATCTATACGACATTCAGCCTCACATGGTAATGGCGGCGACGCATGCTCAGCGACGTCTCAATTTTCATGATTGAGGAGCTGATGGCGTAAGAGCCGAACGCTACGCAGGGTGAGAGAAAGTCCCTGGCCAGAGATTCGGGTTGCACGTTGCTGCAGCGTCGCCGATCAACGCCACTCCAACCTTGCGAAGAATTCTTTGTCATAAATGCTTGATATATTCCCGTGTCACACAGATAGGTATAAATCCGAGCGCGACATAGAGCCGTTTTAGCGCTTCGGTCGCGAGGGCTCCGATCAAGATTTGTTCTGCACCTTGACTGCGCACATGAGAGATCGCCTGTGCGATGATCGCCGTCGCAATGCCACGCTTGCGAAAGTCTGGCAGGGTAAACAAGTCTTCAACCATACCCATCCCATTGGCACAGAGCACACCAGCACCATAGGCACAGTCTACGCCGTCCTCATGCACCAGGAAAAACTGACACGCTGGCCATTTCTTGCGATAGCTGGCGACGAGTCCTTGCGTGACTTCCGGAGGGACACTCACGCCTTGGGTACTCGCTCCTTCGGCATGGTTGTGTCGGACGAGCATGGAAAGAGATTGCCAGTCTGCCTCGGTTATCACCGGACGAAGATCAATGCTTCGAGGTTTGGCTCGCAACGAGCCATCCAGTACGAGCTGAATCGTAGGTGTCAGCTCCTGGTAATCATCTAATGCCAGCCGTGCCACGAACGCCGGTGGGGTGAGCGGATCGATGATAAAGAGACGGTGGTGGCAATGGGCAGGGCCTCGTCTCCCCGCTGTAGCACCTGGTCGATTTCTGCCGTTGCGCTTGCACGCACGCTACTGACGTGATTAGCGTCCCATACATCTGGATGCTCAGGGTCCCTCACGATACAGCAGAGGGAATCCTGTACGGCCTGGTGGCCCAGGGCGCGCTGCCACGCATAGGCAGCGCTCACTCGTTCGACAAGCTCCATAGTTTCACTCCTCACAGAGCCCGGTCGGATGGGTCGTGACCCACCCGACCGGTGACCCTCAGTCCGCTCAGCTTCTCTCGAAGATCTTCCCGGTCCACGTGCGCGTGGCAAAGTCAATCTCACTTTCGACATTGAAGGTCCGGCCATCGGAGATGTGGATCAACTCCTGGGCACGCCATTTGTGGCGGCCGATACTCTCAAAGGTCCCCTGACCGTTGCCAGTGAGGCTGTCACCATTCTCCAGGTACGCCGCCGCACACACACTATAGGTCCCGCTCTTAGCCCCCACACTCACGAACGTTGCCGTGCGGAGGATGGTCCCAAAGGCTGCGGAGGATCCTTCGAAATTCCCTTGCACGAGAACACTACCACCTGGTCCAGGCGTCAAGGTGAGTGAGGTGGTCTTGAGCGAAAATTCCCCGACCTGTTTTCCTGCTGCCATATGATATCCCTCCTTCGTTAGGATTTTTTTGGTTTGCTTATGATGTAAGCGTAACAATAGGGTGAACAAATTGTTCATTCCGACTGAACATTTTCAGGGTATTCCCGGTTATGGCCCGCATGGCCACTGCTCTTGCCCCAGAATGTGAACAAAGAACGCCACCAATTCCTCTAATTTTTACAGAGCCTCTCTCAACGTAGGGTGAGCTTGGCCCACCATGAAGAGGAGTTCGCCGGGGTAGGCACGGTGGGAGGTACCCACCCTACTCTTCATCTAAATCCTATATCCCAAAGTCTCAAGCCTGCCCTCTGGGTGGGTCAGGGACAGTGCATTGAACACTTGGTTCACTGAGGGGTTTGACACGAAGGACTTGCGAGAGGCGAAGGGGCTGCTGGAGGAATTATCATAAATGGGCAATCAACTCTTCTAAGGTATTGAAAGAAAGCTATCGGTGAAAGACTCGCGCGTCGATCACGCAGCGGCCTCCTCGGGTGTGTCCCGCAGGACTATGAGCTTATTCGCAGCAACTGGCAGAATCGCGTAGGCATGCCCGTCCGGCCCAGAAAATTCCACCTCGAACGTCGCACCGTCGTAGGTCATGACAACTGTACCGATTTGACCGCGGCGCAAGCGGAGTGGCTGCCCTGTTTCGAAATGCGCGGCTGCTAAGTCTTCTAACAAAGCCACGACATCATGCAGATGGATATCGTCATTCATACCTCACACGATATAGCAAGTGGTCAGTCGAGGAAAGTCTTCTCCGTGACGAATAATCCACCCACTTATTATGGTCGCAGCACCCTTCGTTGTTCTCAGAGGAAACCGCACGACATAGACATTGCCAAAGCCATTGTCGCCTCTCGATTCAGCACTGTCAGTATGAGCCGCAGCGCTGTGAAGCGCGTCGCGTAAAACATCGGCATTAGCGAGGGTGATGCCGAGCACTGAATCAAATACACGCGCCTTGTTTCTGCCATCGCGATGGAGCGGATTGAGAGTGTACTCTTCCAATTTCGTTCCAAGGTATGCACGTCCTCCGTTAGGCAATTTCATGATTCATACGTTTCACAAAGTAAACGGCTAGGAATCAAGTAGCGGAGACAAAATTCCCAGGCTGTAGGGTATTTTTCTATTCCTCTCCGAAAAATCGTCGTCTGACGGTCTCATTCACTGGCAGTTCCGGTCCGCTGAAAACGTGGTCAGGTACACGGGTGGGGTCTTGCGCAATGAGGGGGAGCGCTTGAGCGCGGCGGGCATCGGCAGTCGGTCCCGGCTCGTAAAACACCTGCGTTGACCAGCGCGTGATGGTGTGGATTGCGTTGTAGTATCGGTCGCGTTCCACTGCATAGGCATGCCCTGCCACGTCCCAGTCCTCGTGATTGAGGAGGGCATCGCGTAAGACTCGCACGTCGCGCACGGTTAGAGACAAGCCTTGCCCATAAGTTGGATCGGTCGCGGCTGCTGCATCTCCGACAAGGACTATTCCCTCCTTGTACGGATGCTCCACCCACGTGTCAGCTCCTTCAAAAGTAGCAAGTGGACCGTTCGCTCTCACACCAGCATACCATTCTGCTGCGCCACCAGTTCTGACTGATTCCGCGATGAAACGTGACAAGTCCTTTTCCCCTTGCAATCGGTATTGCGCCTCTCTATGCCAGACTAGATATGCGCGCACTCGCTGATTCCCCTGCGGAGCCAAAAAGACCCCACTCACTCCTGGGGTAGAGACAATGTGGAAGACATTGTCTTCAAGCACCCTCATCCCCTCAAGCAACACTCCGGCTATGAGCAACTGTTCCGGGTCATGCTGCACAGGAAAGCCCGCCCAATTGCGTACCATCGAGGCTCGGCCATCGACTCCGATGACGAGCCGAGATGAAGTTCTTCCTCGTTGCCGTCGTATTCCACCGTCACCGATGGTGTCCTTCCTGGCTTCACGTTGCGCACGTGAGCACCTCGGCGGACCTCTGCTCCTGCCTCACTAGTAGCTTGCAGTAACACTTCTTGCATTGCAGGATGGTAAAAGGTGAAAGCTGGCAGATGCTGCGGGGTCGTGGCGGCAAAGTCCCGGCGCTCTCCTCGCACCACTCCAAAATATTGGTCAAACCAGGGTAAATCTTGTCCACAAGTGTCCCGTAGGAGGTTGTAGATACCGAGTTCCCGTGCTTCGGCCACACCCCAGGGTGCCAAGAACTCTCCCCGCACTCGATCCTTGAACTGCTGTCTCGCGCTCGACTACCAGCACCCGTGCCCATGTTCGGCCATCGCCTTGGCCAAGCTGCACCGCCTAAGCCACCACCAACTGTGATGATGTCGTACGTCTTGCTTGTCATAAAGCTCTCTTCCTTCTGTCTGAATGCATGCCGCGCTGCTGCTTCGCTGCCTACGCAGAGGGATGCTTCGATTTCTCCACAGACATTTACACTTGCTGTGAAATCCTCCCTGTCCCTCCTTTTCCACCTGTGGCCGGTGGCAGGCCAAAGGAAGGAACCCAAATGCCCCTTTCGCAAAGCCTGTCCTGAGCGCAGCGCAGCGGAGTCGAAGGGCTCACTACAGGCTTCGCGCGGGGGGATTTCTGTCAGGGACTGTGCCAATCTCCTGTGGTTCGATTTAGCCCCTCACTGGCAGGCATAGCCCGCCCTACAGGGTTCTCTTTCTACGGGCGAATTGGATACAACTTCAGCGCATTGTCCCACATGATTTTCTTCTTGCTTTCGAGCGACACGCCCGGCAGCTCCATAATCTCTTTGACCGCGACCTCATAGCGGCGTCCTTCTGGATGGCTGAAATCGGTGGCGGTCACAATGTTCTCGTCGCCAAGATAGTCAATGACTTGTTTGATCCCCGGATCATCAGGATCGGCGGAGACGAAGCACTGCCGCTTGAAGTACTCCATGGGATGCAGCTTCAGACCTGGAATATCCAAGCCGCGGAAGCCGCCTTGTACGCTCGCGGCAAGACGATCGAGCCAAAACGGCACCCAGCCGGCGCCAGACTCCAAATGCACGACCCTAAGCTTGGGATGACGTTCGAGCACTCCACCCATGATCAAGGCCGTACACGCCAGCATGTTACCCATCGTAAAGGCCACTGTCGTTTGCGCTGTCCGCAACCGCGGCAGATAGTAATAGAGCATCTCATCAGCGGTAGTTCCGGTGCCGGTATGGACCGCGAGCGGTACGTTCAGATCTTCCAACGTATTCCATAAGGGTTCATAGAAATCGTCGTAGAGCCGGTGCTCGCCGACTGGCACCGGGTTGATGTGCACGGCCTTGAAATCGAACTCCTTCACACACCGGCGGGCTTCGCGAGCGGCTTCTTCTGCATCGCGCAAATCCACAGAGGCTGCGCCGAAGACGCGCCCTTCTGTCGCTGAACAAAAATCGTGCAGCCAATTGTTATAGGCGCGACGATATGCTGCGGCTCTATCCGCTTCGAGGTCGGGAACCGCCGTCGTCAATAACCCAGCCGAGGGATACACAACCATGTAATCGATCCCTGTCCGCTCCATCGCCAGTTTATACATCTCAGGCGGAAATCCCTGACGTGCGAATTCCGCATAGGCATCATCCTGGCCGGGTAACGCGATACGCGACCCCGCCTCAAGCGAAGCAAAATGAGAATGCTGATCGATGGTATTCTTACCCGTCAGCGGATCACGACCAAAGGGCATCACGTATTCGCCGCCATTGGGTGCGGGAATTCTTAACTCAAAACCGAACGCCAACGGTTCTCCTTGATAATCGGCGCAGGCGTATGGCATCCGATCGCGAAATTTGGGCTCCAGATATTTCTCGAACATGTCCGACCGGCTCTATGACATGCGCATCACTGTCGATAAACGGCAAACGACTAGTCATAACTTCTCCTCCTTTTGTATAATCGAGCAGTCAATAGTCACCATGGGCAAGGCTTAAGGCTATAGACCGCGGGCTGCAAGATCTTCCTATCTTTCCCTTCTTTTAGAAGCAAGTTTTTCCCGAAATGCACCAGGGAAGATCATTCCCGCGAAAGCGGGAATCCAGGGCGTAGGACCTCACCCTCCACGGCAAAGGTCACCTGCAGTGCGCGATGGTCAGACGACGTAAAGGGCAACACCGTGGCAGAGAGGAGAGATAAGCCACGATAGTAGACCCGATCAAGCGAGAGATCTCGATCAATGCCCAAAAGCCAGTTCAAAGCCGCGGACTGGCGATCCCCCGTCTTGAGGGCGCCGGAAAACCCTCTCACTTCCATCAGCTGGAGGTCCCGCGCCAGGGCCGTCACGAGCCGCAGCCGCCGCTGATTCCAGGTGTTGAAATCCCCGACCAGAAGAATCGGGCCCGTATGCTTGGCCATCAGCCCCTGGAGCGCAGTGAGCTGCGAGCGGAACTTCAACGTCCCCCAACGCTCGAAATTCAGGCAATGCACGTTGACAGTCAGCAACCGGGCGCCATCGGGCAGGAGATACTCCGTGGCCAAGGCCACCTTGGGCGTGGCGAGAAAGAGTTCCCGCCAGCGCGTCGGTATCACCTCGTTCCGGGTCGGAGCGACCTGCGAGAAGGTCAGCACCCCAGACGCAGACCCATCAAGCAATGGGTATTGCCAACTGGGAGCGAAGTGGCCAGGCATAGGCGTTGAGTCTAGCAACGCCGCCGTAGCTTCCTGGAGAAACACCAACGCTGGACGCTGCTGACGAAGGAGGGCGTGGAGATCCGCTTGCAGGCGCGTGTCGCGCTGTTTGTGAACGTTCCAACTGACGATGGTGATGCGGGGGGAAGCGACTGTTGCTCGACGGTGAGCGGCAACAAGGGGTTGGACGCCAGTTAAGCGGCAAGCCGTTGTCAGCACGCTTATCAGGACAATGACCAAGAAACATTCTCATACCTGGTGCCATCTTTGTCGCCGGGGCTGCACGGCGAGTAAGTCATTTCCTACTAGTGTCTCTATGCCAAAATTGTGCGCTTCTGAAGCACCCTCTACGCTGCGAAGCGGCGTAGTCGAGCGGACACTGTGATCAACCTGACAACGAAGAGAAATCTCACACTTTGTCAGATCAAGTCTTGACTTTTACAGATGAAGCCACTTTCACTCAAACTGTTGTTCTTGTTCTCTCGACTGCCGCCTTCACCCGCGCTCTTCACTGCGAGCCTCGCGTGCCCCTTTGCTGCCAGCGTGACTACCTTCTGTTTCCACTCGTAACGGCTGCCAAGGCCAGCGTTCCTCAATCTCAACCACGAGTGACCATCCCAAGAAAGTGCGGATCAGCACCAGTAGACCCAGGACAAGCACGTTCTGTAATGTCGGCTCCAGAGCGACGGTGCGGATGACATCGGCGGCCACCAGGATTTCCAGCCCCAGGAGCAAGGCGCGTGCGACCTGCTGACGGTAGTTCTTGTAGGTGAGTACGTCCGCCTGCTGGGCCAGGACCTGGGACACATACAGGACGGTCGCTGTGAGGATCACCGCCACGATGATCACGACGGCGAGTAACTCGATCCCCGTCGCGGCGTGTTCCACCCACCTCGTGATCGCAGTGACGGTGGCTTCACCGGTCTGCGCTCCTGGCTCTCCCATCAGTGTCTCCTCCCGTACCGCTGCGCCTTTTATCTTCTTTTTGTTTATCCTGACGACTCTTGAATTCACGCCTTGACCGGTCTGGCGCTTGCCTCCGGGTCACGCAACGTACGGCCCGTGATGAGCGCGAATAGCATATTCATCGGGATCGAAATACCACTGAAGGCCAGGATGGGGGCAACGACCTCCGTGCCGGGAAAGTAGTTGACCGCGATCGGGAAACACACTCCGACGTTCCGCATACTCGTGCTGATCGCGAACACCTTGCGATTTCTGATCTCCGGCCCACCCAGCAGCCAGCCGATAATCCATGCGCCGGCGGTCAAGGCGATAATCGCCACGAGCCCCTCCACGCCCATTGACTTGACGGCCGGCGTTTTGTACCTCCCGGTACTCACTGCCCCGATGATGAAGATCACGATCGACAACGTGCCTAGGAAGCGGCCGAGTTTTGGCGCAATCTCGGGCATGAGTCGCTGCAGCGCCCGCCCCACTAGCAGCGGCGCGATAATCAGCACTAGCAACAGCATGAGCAGCCACACGAACGGCACCCTACCTGTTCCCGGGGGAAAGAGCCACTCGGAGAGCGTCGGCGTAAATAAAACAGCGACGATGGACAGGAGAATTAAGAGTGCTACGGCAAGGACACGATTGCCTTTGGAGACACGGGCGAATTGCAGGGCAAAGGGCCCCCCCGGGGTGAGGGCGAGCAAGAGGAAGCCGAGGCGCACTTCCGGGCGCAACTCGAACAGTTGTGCCAGGCCAAGGCCGAGCAGTGGGACCAGCACGACGTTGGCCACCAGCGCCCGGCCCGTCAGGCTCCAATCCCCGAGCGTTTCGATCAGGTCCCTGCGGGTCGTCTCTAACATGACCGAGATCATATAAATGATGATGAAGAGGAAGGAGAGGAGTTTGACATAAGCCGGGAGATTTTCCACGTTGTGCTCCTTGGGGCAGCGACGGAACCATGTACCGCCGCTGCCTGATGACCTGCAGCTCGGTCTCTTGACCGTTCCACTGGGTGCACCAGAGACCTACGGTCGGCGTTTTCGGCGGGATCAGGAGACCCACGCCGAGTACGTCCGCCTCTGTACACAGAATCGCTCAGGCTGCCGGAAGCGAGAGCGTCTCGAGTTCGTGCAGGCGTTTCAGGGCCGCGCCCGCCTTCAAGGTCTGGTAGTTGATTCCCGCGGCGTTCAGGCTGCTGCCTTCCTGGAATGGGTAGTCGGGATGGTCGCCAGGAATTTCTTGATGTACTCCTGGGCGGGAACAAAGGTCCACAGGTTGTCCCCGTACCAACGGAGGTACCCCAAGGTCCGCCTCGTTCGGGACCCTTCTCGTAGGGGTCTGCGCGCAGGTTGACGAGCAGCGGCCAGCCAGGTGTCGAGCGCGTCCCGGTCGCGATGTTGCCGACCTGGGTGGCGAAATGAATCTTCCAGTTTAGGACGCGAATGGCGTTCAACTCCCCGCCCTGACTAAAGTAGTAGATCTCCTGGCGTGGCCCCGTCTTCACCTCTCCTTTGAAATAGGGCAGGAAGTTGTAGCCGTCGGCGTGAATCTTGAAGGTCTTCCCGTTGGCCTTGTACCCCTTCTTCAATTTCTCGACGATGTCCGGCTCGCCTGCCGCCGCGAGCAGCGTTGGCATCCAGTCTTCCTGCGAGATGATGTCGTTGTAGATCGTGCCGGGCTTGATGACGCCCGGCCAGCGCACGACCAGCGGCACGCGGAAACCTCCTTCCCAGGTGGTGCCCTTCTCGCCGTGGAAAGGAGTCGTCCCGCCATCGGGCCAGGAAAATGTCTCGGCGCCGTTGTCGGTCGAGAACACCACGATGGTGTTGTCGGCGATCTTCAGGTCATCGAGCTGCTTGAGCAGAGCGCCGACCTTGTCGTCGAGCTCGCACATGCCGTCGGCGTAGATGCCGACGCCGGTACGGCCATAGGTCTCTTTCTTCAGGTGGGTCCAGACGTGCATGCGCGTCGTGTTGAACCACACGAAGAACGGCTTGCCATCTTTGACCGAGCGATCGATGAAGGACTTGGCGGCGCCGTGGATCTCGTCGTCGATTGTCTCCATGCGCTTCGTCGTGAGCGGGCCGGTATCTTCGATCTTGCCGCCAGCAAATGAGTGGAGCACGCCGCGCGGCCCGTACTTCTTCTTGAACTCGGGATTCTTCGGGTAGTAGTAGGTCTCGGGTTCTTCCTCGGCATTGAGGTGATAGAGATTGCCGAAGAACTCGTCGAAGCCGTGCGCGGTCGGCAGGTGTTTGTCACGGTCGCCGAGGTGGTTCTTGCCGAACTGGCCGCAGACATAGCCCTGCTCCTTGAGCAGGTCGGCGATGGTCGGCGACCAGTCCGGGATCCCGTGCTCCGATCCCGGCATCCCAATGGTGAGAAGTCCGGTTCGGAACGGGTGCTGCCCGAGGATGAACGACGCCCGGCCGGCGGTGCAGCTCTGCTGCGCGTAGGCGTCGGTGAAGAGCGCGCCCTCCTTGCGATGCGATCGATGTTGGGCGTGCGGTAACCCATGACGCCGTGGTTGTAGGCGCTGATGTTGTGGACGCCGATGTCATCGCCCCAGATAACGAGAATGTTCGGCTTCTTTTGTGTTTGCTCTGCCATAGGAGTCTCCTTTTAATTTTAGTTGTTCTCAGTCGTTCGTGCTTCGATCCTTCGACTGGGCTCAGGACTCAGCACGAACGGGTTGTCCCGTTGCAGGCGATTGTGACCGTGTGCAGCGTGTTCGTAGGGGGATCTCTTTTCGACATCTTAGACTCCTCTTTCTCTTGATGGTGTACTGCCCTGCCAGGGCCTCTTCATCGCTCCACTGTTACTCCACCGGCGATCTCACCGTGCTGGCGTCTCCTCCAAGCGGCATAAGGATATGAGTTCGGCTATGGTCATAATGGTCTTCCCTCCGCTCGAGACCGCCGAACCGCCTTTGGCCTCGCTTGAGACAATCTCCTGTCGTTCACGGTTTCTCCTCCGTTGTCAGTTTCGAGCGCCATAAGTCGCTGGCACGCGGTTACCGCGTGCCAGCAGTCCTGCCTTCATCCCTGTTGCTTCATCGCCGCACGCAAGAGTTGCCCTTTCCTGGCGGATACTTTATGTCTGGCTATGGTTCAGGAGTAGTAGCTATAGTTCGGGTTATCGTTCAGATTTCGGTTCAGATTGGGTACACAGGAAGGGGCAAAGGAGGACAAGAAGAAAGTCGTGATGGCGCAGAGGAGACAACTGCCGACCCAGACGCAGACTGCGGCTGACCTGTACTTCGGGCCCTTTCGCGTAGAAGGAACCCAGCGGCTGTGGCAGGGAGACCGTTTGATGGCCGTGCGGCCGCGGCCCTTAACCGTCTTGCGCTACCTTGCCGAGCGGCCGGGCCAGATCATTACCAGCAAGGAGTTGCTCAAACGCATATGGCCTGACATCTACGTCACCAAGACGGTCCTCAGAGTCTGTGTGCGGGAGTTGCGGCAAGCGTTGGAGGAGGACCCAATTGTCCCACGGTTTATCGAGACAGTGGGCAGACAGGGGTATCGCTTCATCGCCTCGCTCACGACTACCCAGCCAGAAGTCAATAGTCAGTACCCAGTCGCCAGTAGCCCACCGCCGCACTCTCCCTCTCAACAACTGCGAACTGCGAACGGGCAACGGACAACTTATTTTGTGGGCCGCGAGCGGGAACTGGCCCGGTTGCGTGAGTTATTCGAACGTGTGCGACGAGGCGAGCGCCAGACGGTGTTCCTCTTCGGCGAGCCCGGGATCGGCAAGACCACCTTGGTCGATCGCTTGCTTGATCAAGTACGGGGAGACGGACAGGTGCGGATTGGCCGCGGGCAATGTATTGAACACTATGGGCCGGGCGAAGCCTATTTACCGCTGCTGGAGGCGTTAGGGCAGTTGTGTAAGGGGCCGCATGGTGAGGAGATCCTGGCCGTGCTGCGCCGCTATGCACCGCTATGGCTGGTGCAGTTCGCTGGCCTGTTGCCAGCGGATGAGCAGGAAGCGGTACAGCGTCAGGTACAGAGCAGCGGGCAGGAGCGCATGTTACGAGAATTCGCCGAGGCGGTGGAGGCACTCGCCGCTGACTCCGTCCTGGTGCTGGTCCTAGAGGACTTACAGTGGAGTGATGGCGCCACCCTGGCGGCCATAGAGTATTTGGCGCAGCGACGGCGGTCGGTGCAGGTGTACATTTTGGGAACGTATCGGTCCGCAGACGTGGTGGTGAGAGTACATCCGTTGCGGCAGGTCGTGCAGGAACTAGCTGGACGGCGGCAATGTGAGGAACTAGGGCTCGACCCTTTCACCGAAGCAGAAGCGGAGGAGTATCTGGTGCAGCGCTTTGGTCGGAGTGCCGCGCTCACAGAGCTCAGCCAGCTGCTCTACCGCCGACCAGGCAATGCCTTATTCTGGTGAGTTTTGTGGACGCGCTGCTGCAGCAGGAGGTACTCAGTGAAGGTGACGGCAGGTAAAGATACAGCGGACCGCAGCACCCTCAAACGGCTCGTGCCCACCAACTGCAGAAAGTGATTCTGCGGCAGCTCGAGCGCTTAGCGGGGGACGAGCAACAGCTATAAGAGTGGCGAGTGTGGGCGGGATGACGTTCACGGCGGCCGAGATGGCGGGCGTGCTGGAACGGCCCCTCGAAGAAGTGGAAGCGGGGTATGACCGCTTAGCCCAGCCAGGAACAGCTCATTACGGAGGTCGGGCTTGCTGAGGAGGTAGAGGGGATAGTGACGGTGCGGTACGAGTTTCGGCATGCTTTGTATCAGCAGGTGGTGTATGAGCAGCTGGGGCAGGGGCAGCGGATACGGTTGCACCGGCAGTTGGGGGAGTGGAAAGAGGAACATTATGGGGCGCGGGCAGCGGAGAGTGCCAGTGAATTGGCAGCCCATTTCACCGAGGGGCGGGATTACCGGCGGGCAGCGCAGTATCATGGCCAGGCCGCAGAGAGTGCACTCCGACGCAGTGCCTATCAGCAAGCGACCGACCATTGTCTCGAAGGGCTCGCCCTGCTGGAGCGATTGCCCGACACACCCGAGCGTCAGCGGCAGGAGCTGGCGCTACGCATGATTCTCTCTGCGACCCTCACCGCAAGCCGAGGTTTTGGGACGGACGAGTTAGTACAGAATCTCGCGCGTGCCCGCGAACTCTGTCAGGCGCTCAACGACGACGCGACGTTGGTGTCCGTGCTGGTGGGCCTGGGCCGCTTTTACGATCGACGGGCGGACCGCGAAGCCATCGAGCAGCTCATGGGTGAAGAACTTCGTCTGCTGGGACGTATCCAGGAGCCTATGTTAGCGATTCAACTGCACACCCATCTGGGTACAAGCAGCATGGCGCGCGGAGCATTGAGACAAGCCCTAGAGTATCATGCCCGGGTGTTGGAACTGTACAATCCCCAGTGGCACCAAGAGCTCGTGATACGCTTTGGTATAGATCCAGCGGTGACGGCTGGTGCCGTCTCGTGCTGGAGCTTGTGGTTGGCAGGATGGCCTGATCAAGCGCGCGCCCGTGCGCACCAAGCGTGTCACCAGGCCAGGGAGCTGGATCATCGCTTCTCGCTCATCCTAGCCGTTATTCATGCGGCGCGGGTTCACCTCTGGTGCGGTGAAGTCAATGACGCAGAGCGGTTTGCTGAGGAAGGTGCGAGTTTAGCGCGTGAAGACGGCGTCGTGGAGTTTATCAGGGCGGGAGATATTCTTCTCGCCTGTATCCGAGTGCGGCGTGGAGAGCCTGAAGGAGGGATCTCCCTGCTTGCGGAAATGGTAGCGCAGTATCGTAGAGCTGAGATATTGCACTTGTTTCCCCTACATCTCTCTTCTCTGGCGGACGCCTATCAGCAAGTGGATCGCGTCGAGGAGGGGCTGGCCACAATAGCGGAAGCGTTGCACACGACTGAGACGAGTGCCACTGCCTTTTGGGCAGCAGAGGTGTACCGCCTCAAGGGTGAGCTACTTCTGAACGCAGAACGCAGAATGCAGAATGATGAACGGAAAACCAAGAAAAAGGGACGAGCAGCTTCCCCTATTCATCCCTCATCATTCATCGTTCATCGTTCCGCGCAGGCGGAGGCCGAAGCGTGTTTTCACAAAGCGATCGAGATTGCTCGCCAGCAAGACGCAAAATCGTTAGAGTTACGGGCAGCGATGAGCCTGAGTCGGTTATGGCAGCAACAAGGAAAGAGAAAAAAGCCAGAGAACTTCTGGCAGAAATCTATGGCTGGTTCACCGAAGGGTTTGATACGACCGATCTGCAAGAGGCGAAGGCGCTCCTTGAGGCGCTACGTACATGAGAACGCAGGAAGACGCTAACCGGCCAGGTCGGCCTTGTTACTTTGACTCATGTAGTAGCGACGGTACCTGTCGATGCCCCCGGCAGGAGTGACTCTTAGCATTTCGGCTGAGGGATTCTCCAGAAACTATGGCGACTAGATCACTTCATGTGACGGGCTTCAAAGCGGGCCAGCAGGGTGCCAGCGGCGTCAAACAACTCGAGGTGTTGTCCCACGATCTTCCATTGCTCACTTGCCCCAGCGCCCCCAGGAATGCCTTCTCAGTGTCGCCGCCTTCCAGACAGGCCATCATGGTGCCCGCCATCTGGCCGAAGGTCAGCTTGTCGCCCTTTAACTCGTAGCTGCCCACCAGCCGGTTGCAGCCCCCCGAGCCACCGACGCGCCGAGTCTCCGAATTGAGAATGAAATGCGGTTCCCGTTGCTTCTCGCCCACCATGACCGGCTGCATCGCCCAGGCGGGTCAGTTTCCAGTAGGTGTTTTCCAGTGGCTCGGTGGCGAAGCGCGTCCCGCAGGTTTCTCCAGGCCAGATGCCACTGAACCGCTCGACCACCAGCGTAGATTGCTGCCCTGCGCCTTCCATCTTGGGCCGCAGCGCCACACGCCCTTCCACGTTCACGAGTAGTTCCTCGCCTGGCTGGCGCCGGGCCTTGGCATAGGCGGACTCCAACGCCGCATTGTCCTGTTCCTGGGCTACCGGCCAGTTCTGACGGGTCAGGCATTCGGTAAACCGCCCGGCATCAGCGAAGTACTTGTACATCCCACGCATCCGCAACCGCGGTTCCAGGGGCTGCTAGGTCCTGAGTCTTTCTCAAGTCGTAGTTAAGTGACGAAGCGATCTCGCGTCCCTCCAGGTCCAGCTTGCGCAGCGTATTGGCATCCTTAATAGCAAACTTCAGCGGTGCCTCTCGGCCGCCGAAGAGCACCAAGGTGCGCTGATCGCTCGCAACCATCCAGCTGCCGATGTCATCGAAGAGAGCGTCCTCGCCCTTGCCAAGGTACGTCATTCGTCAGGAAGAAAGCCTGGTCCGGAAACAGTTCCAGTTGATGGCGAATGCCCGAGCAATCGGCACAGGGCAGATCACCGACAAAGGTCGCGGGCAGAGTCCCCAAAGGCTCAGCACCTTTACCAACCGGACCCGAAGAGCCCGCCCGGCGCAACAGCAGCGCCACCTCATTGCCGTGCCCCCCGGTGAGCACGGGGTAACTCTGGTCGGTGGTGAAGAACAGCTTTCCACTAACCAGGATACGAGCCCGCACTACGTACCGGTGGCGCGGATTGATACGTGAAGGGTCATAGGGAATCTCGAACCGAAACGGCGGATTGCCGGGCCGGTCGAGGCGGGCTTGGCCAATCACGTCAGCCGGGGCATCGGCTTTTGAGACATCTTCCAGCGTAGCTTCAAACACCGCATCGGGCGGCAGCGCCATACGCTCCCGGTACGTAGCGGTTCCTTTCACTTGGCCCATCGCTTGTCCCTCCCAACCCATCAGACAAAAGAGCACCAAGGCAAACCCCCACAACCCTCCCGAAAATTTCAGCATGGTGACTTCCTTAAATATGGATATTGTCAGGTGTGAAAACACTGCTGCACTGCGCCGTTAATGCGCTGTTCAGTATAGTGTCCGCCGGTGTACTCCGCGATGATCCGCCGCCAGAAAGCGATGGCTCCTGTGTTCCGCGGTAACTCACTCAACTCCCATTGCCCCGGAAACCGATCGAAGACCGCAAAAGCCGCACGTTTTCCAACGCCACCCCTGCGATAACGACGAAGAATGAAGAATTCGCTCATCCGGTAATCCATGCCCGGTGTCAGGTGGGGACTTGGGGCCTGGTTCACCAACGCAAAGCCGATCCGTTGCCTGTCGGCCATAATCAGCAGTGGCCAATCATCCTGTTCGTCGAGCCAAGAAGGTAGATAGTCAGGTTCCCACAGGCCGTGGTCGGTCAGTCGATAATACTCCTCGTCAAACTCTGATAAATCGTGGAGATACAATGGATACACGTTCGTCAGCCACGCGCGGTCAACCGCGGATGTTCTCGCGTCAATTAGTGAGATCTGCATAGTTTCCTGCTGTATCCCTACTTCGCCCAACCGTTATAGTTTGCGAAGTCACACGTTGCGCTTTTTTCCCTCTGATGAAATTGGGCCTGGGTCATCCTGGGAATTAGGTTATCCAATGTGGTCCCGTTCTTACTCATCAATGCCGAAGCCTGGCAAGAAACCGAAATGTGGAGCGAAGAATTGGGGTATTAGGCTTAGGCTTCTTCCAGCCACCAACGGCTCATGTCAAGCTCAATCGCCTCGAATGGCTCCGCGCGTGCGCCTTCAGCTCCGACATGGGAACTTGCGACCATCCACCGTTGGCCTTCTAAGCGATAGACCTCTAACGTTTGCAAGCCGGGATGAACCAGCCAGAGATAGCCGACACGTTCACGCGCGTAGATAGGCATCTTGCGCACCCGATCGATACGCGCAGTACCAGGTGACACCACTTCACATACCCAATCTGGTGCGAGTTTACTATATGGCTCGTCTGCGAGAACAGGCATACGCTCTCGGCGCCAACCAGCAAGATCGGGAACAAGGATGTCTGCCCCCAGATGCAACTCGGGCTCAAAGAGAATCCACCAGCCACCCGGTCCGCCAGGACCGCCAGACCGCCGATCAAAGGGATCAATATCTACTCTGATGACAGAGGTCGCACGAGCGTGAGGAAACGCAGGGCGTGGAGATGTCACCAACTCTCCATCAAAAATCTCAGCGATGAGGATGTCAGGGACTTTCAGTAAATCTTCATACGTCGCTCGACGTCGTGCGGTATTCATACGTGCGACCCTAGCATGACTGCCCTACGTGAAAAAGCTAATATTTGGCCGATCTACCGAACGCAGGTAGACCCTTCGCTCACTTTCATGCTATGAACCGCGACAGTTTCTCACTTGGCTGTCCGTGAAGGAGGGACCACGCATGGACATCAGTAAGGACAAACTGCTGTGGATCTATGAGCGGATGCAGCTCATACGAACCTTCGAGAATCGCGTTAAAGTGGAGTTTGGCAAAGCCAAGATTCCCGGTTTCGTGCATCTCTACGCCGGGGAAGAGGCGATTGCAGTCGGTATCTGCGCGCATCTGACCGATGCTGATTACATGACCTCGACGCATCGCGGCCACGGCCATTGCGTCGCTAAAGGTGTGGACCCACGCGGAATGATGGCGGAACTCTTTGGAAAGGCGACAGGCACGTGCAAAGGCAAAGGCGGTTCCATGCATATTGCCGATATGGATAAAGGAATGCTCGGTGCTAATGGCATTGTCGGCGGGGGCCCTCCCCTTGCTTGCGGTTCTGGCCTGACGGCTAAACTCAACAAAACCGATCAAGTCACTATCTGTTTCTTCGGCGACGGTGCCTCTGAACAAGGAACTTTGCACGAAAGTCTTAACCTCGCGGCGATTTGGAAGTTGCCCATCGTTTTTGTCGCCGAGAACAACGGATACGCCGAATCCACCCCAGCTCATTATCACTGCAGCGTCGAGAACATTGCTGACCGGGCTGCAGCCTATAACATGCCGGGTGTAACTATCGACGGGAATGACATCTTCGCGGTGTATGAAGCCGCTGGTGAGGCCATCAGACGAGCACGGGCAGGACAAGGTCCAACATTATTGGAATGTAAGACCTATCGTTTCAACGGGCACTTCGAGGGCGACGCCCAGACTTACAAAATCGCTGCTGATCAGGAAAAATTCCAGAAAGAGCGGGACCCAATCAAACTTTTTAAGGATAGTGTCATTGCGCGTGGTATAGTGAGCGAGTCCGCCTTGCAAGCGATCGACGATCGTGTCGCCACACAAATCAACGATGCCGTAAAATTCGCCGAGGAAAGCCCGTTCCCGGATGTGAAAGAGACGTTCACGGATGTCTACGTCAACTACTAGGGGCTAGGGGCTGGGGGTTAGGGGTTAGTAAAAAATCCCCACCAACCCCTAGCCCCTAATCCCCAACCCCCAGGTGGGGAGCTTGGAGAGGGGGAAAAATGGCTGAGCGAGAATTAAACTTCGGACAAGCACTCAACGAAGCCATGCGCCAAGAGATGCAACGTGATCCCAAGGTCATCTTGATGGGTGAAGATGTCGCGGGCGGAGCCGACGTTGATCATCTCCAGGGTGACGAGGCATGGGGTGGTGTTTTGGGTGTCACTAAAGGGTTGGTCAAAGAATTTGGCCGTGAGCGCATCATCGATACGCCAATTAGTGAGTCGGGCTTTATCGGCGCTGCTGTCGGTGCCGCAGTAACCGGCCTGCGGCCGATTGCGGAGATGATGTTCGTCGGTTTTATGGGTGTGTGCTTCGATCAACTGCTCAATCAAGGTGCGAAGCTCCGTTACATGTTTGGTGGCAAAGCCAAAGTGCCGGTCGTCATTCGTACCATCTGCGGTGGTGGCTATCGTGCTGCCGCCCAACATTCGCAAGTGTTATATTCACTATTTACCCACATCCCAGGCTTGAAGACAGTCGTCCCTTCAACGCCCTACGATGCCAAAGGACTTCTCATCTCATCGATTCGCGACGACGATCTGGTCATTTTCTTTGAAGATATCACTCTGGGAGCGATGAAAGGGCCGGTGCCAGAAGAACCGTATACTATTCCGCTCGGCAAAGCTGACATCAAGCGTCCAGGAGATGATCTGACCATCGTTGCGATCGGCAAGATGGTCCATCATGCGCTCAAGGCTGCCGATGATTTGCAAAAACAGGGAAGGAGCACCGAAGTCATCGACCCACGCACACTTTCTCCATTTGATGAAGAAACTGTTCTGGGATCAGTCAAAAAGACCGGACGCTTAGTAGTAGTCGATGAGTCTCATCCACGGTGCAGTATGGCCACAGACATTGCAGCACTTGTGGCAGACAAAGGCTTTGATTATCTCAACGGGCCGATCAAGATGGTGACGGCACCGCATACCCCCGTACCTTTCAGTCCACCGCTGGAAGATCACTACCTCCCAAACGCGCAGAAAATTACCGCAGCAGCACTTTCGCTCTTTTAGGGGCTAGGGGTTGGGTGCTGGGAATCTGGTTTTTCCCCTAGCCCCCTAACCCCTAACCCCCAACCCCTAACCCCTATGACTTCCGTAGGAATCATCGCCAATCCCCGCGCAGGCAAAGACATCCGTCGTTTAGTTGCGCACGGCTCGGTGCTCGATACGCAAGAGAAAGTGTACATTGTCCGTCGTGCCGTCCTCGGAATTGATAGCGCAGGGGCAGACGAGGTCGTACTCTTTCCCGATCCTGCGAACATCTGCAATAAAGCCTTATCCGGGATCAATATGCCGCTACGCCTCACAACCCGTTTCTTGGAAATGTCGGTATACGATGAGGCTGCCGACTCCACCCGCGCTGCGCAACTCATGCATGAACAAGGGGTCGCGTGTGTCATTGTCATCGGCGGCGATGGTACGAGTCGAGTTGTCGCCAAAGGCTGCGGAAGTATGCCGCTTGTTCCTTTGTCGACAGGAACGAATAATGCGTTCCCACGTTTTCTCGAATCGACCTTGGCAGGGCTCGCGGCAGGACATTACGCCACTCGTCGCCTGTCTCTTGATGCATTTACTCAGCCAACCAAGCGGTTGAATATCTATCGTAACGGTACCCTCGAAGATGTTGCCTTGGTGGATGTAGCAGTCTGTGACTATCAGTTCATCGGTGCCCGTGCCCTGTGGGAGGTCCACCGCCTGAAAGAACTGTTTCTCACGCAGGGGCGACCAACCAACATTGGTATGGCTTCAATTGGCGGTATGGTGCACCCCATCCATCCGCAGGAGGCAGGGGGGCTCTATTTACAACTCAGTGAGCATGGCCGATCCATTACGGCAGCCATCGCCCCAGGGCTTGTTGTTCAAGTCGGTATCCAGCACCATGTCCTCATGCAGCAGAGAACGCGAATACCTGTGGGTTTCAGTCCATCAGTTTTGGCTCTCGATGGCGAACGAGAACTTTCGATTAGTGCCGAAGATCGTTGGGAAATCGAGTGGTCGTGGGATGGCCCGCGCGTGCTCGACATCGAAAAAGTTATGGATGCCGCACGGCAGATGGTGTAACCTCAGAGATACAACCCATCCCTTAGGAACCCCCGAATCTCATTCCCCGGTTTGCCGAACGGTACGCACTTTTCTATAATGATTCTTTTGTTTGCAGATTAAGAAAGTAAAGTTCAACATTTTATGGAAAAGTCTACGCGCCCTGCCATCGTTCATGTCGTTAGCCACGGCCCCTATTGTCTTGATGGCGTCGCCGCCGCCGTCGCCGTCGCTCGCTATTATGCGGATACCACCGTGGTCCCGCACTTCTCCGGGAACGAACGGATTAACGAAGTTATTCGCTCCATCACTCCAGAAGCTGCACCCGCTGGGAGCGAAGTGTGGATCACCGATATTTCTTGGACAGAACAAGCCACAGATGATCACTTGTGCCAGCTTGCTGCACAAGGAGTGAAAATTTACTGGATCGACCACCATCGCACAGCGATTAAGCGCTATGCAGCGGGGACCATCAACGTGCCTTTCGCCGACAAAGTCATCAGTGAAGAGTTTGCTGCCTCACGTCTTACCTATGAATACTTGGCTCGTAAGCTCGCCACCGCGCAACAACAAAATGACCACTTTGCTGACTTTGCTCAGGCAGTGGCGATGGCCGACGACACCGACCGTTGGATTCATGCCATTGCCGGCTCTCGTGAACTTGCGTGGACCCTCCGTAAGCTAGGCGAGCACGACAGCTTGGACGGCTATGATGCCATGCTCAACATTGATGCCGCCGTCACTTATACGCCAGCCATGCAAGCCGCCTATGAGAAAGTTGCAGGGGAGCTGCGTGACAGTTTTGCTTTAGCCGAACGCAGCCGTGTGAGTATTCCTGTTTCTGGTACCCCCTACACCCTAGTGACTGCGGTGTGCGACGGATATGCGAGTGAAATTGGCGACGCGTGGGGAAAACAGGCAACACAGACCGTATTCGCGTTCTTTGATCTGACTGGAGAGGGTGTCAGTCTTCGGCGTTCGCCCGATTGCCAGGCGGATTTGTCCATACTCGCACAAACCTTTGGCGGCGGAGGACATCCGGCGGCCGCAGGCTGTCGTCCTAAGGAACTACCACGACTGTTTGCTGACGCGATGGCGCGCCTGTTGGCGACTGCCCTTCCTGCCTTGGCGAAAGCAGAACGCTAGCAATGACGCGCCTCAATGAGTGATACGAGTTCTCCTCACTACGAGCGTCGCCAATTGATTGGTTTGTTTCTCGGCCTGGGGGTTTTCTTTCTCCTTCTTCTTCTCCCTCCACCTGCTGGTATGGAAACCAAGGCATGGCGCATGGCCGCAGCCACCGCGCTGATGGCAGTGTGGTGGGTGAGCGAGGCTGTACATCCATCGGTGACGGCACTCGTGCCGCTGGCGTTATTCCCGTTTCTTCACATTCTGACACCACAGGAGGTCTCCCAAGCCTACGCCGATCAGGTCATTTTCCTTTTTCTCGGCGGTTTCATTATCGCGCTGGCGATAGAGAAATGTCATCTCCATCATCGCATCGCCCTTCAGGTGCTCAACCGAGTTGGCGCATCACCGCAATCGCTAACCCTCGGCATCATGGCGACCACCGCTGCGATATCGATGTGGGTTTCAAACGTGGCAACGACGCTGATCATGCTGCCAATCGCGCTGGCGATTCTTGATCATGCTGCGTCTCAAGGCTACGACACCAAGAAGGGCTTTGGGACCGCCTTAATGCTAATGATCGCCTACGGAGCTTCTATCGGTGGCATCGGGACTCCAGTCGGAACACCACCAAATGTGATTTTTCTTGGGGCTTTCAGCAAACTCTTTCCCGACGCTCCGCCCATCGGCTTTTTGCAGTGGATGCTATTCGGGGTCCCAGCTGCCGTACTCCTAACCCTTGTGACCTGGGTATACCTCACCTACCTCTCGTTTCCCTATCCCACTGAGGGATGGCAGGCAGATAAACACTTTCTGCAAACTCGCCTCCAAGCCCTCGGCCCTATGAGTCGAGAGGAGAAAAAAGTTGCGCTACTTGCGGCTACGACAGCATTATTATGGATCTTCCGAGCGGATCTGCCGTTAGGGAGTGTGACTCTCCCAGGGTGGTCACGCCTTCTCCCTATGCCCGTCACGATACAGGATTCCACTGTCGCGATGGTCATGGCATTGCTGTTATTCTTTATTCCTGCCAATCGGCAAAGTGGAAAATTTTTGATGGATTGGCAATCTGCCGAACGTCTGCCCTGGGGAGTGCTCATCCTGCTCGGTGGCGGACTTGCCCTCGCCGAAGGCGTTGAGAAAACTGGCCTCGCCTCCTGGTTGGGATCGCAACTCTCTTCCTTTGGTCATCTGTCCCCACTGAGCGTCATTTTTCTCGTCACTCTACTCACTGCTTGGGTGACTGAGTTCGCCAGTAACACCGCAACGACAACGTTGATGATGCCCATACTCGCCGCAACTGCCCCCGCCATGGGTATGGACCCTTTGTTGCTGATGGTTCCAGCAACGTTCGCCGCCTCAGTCTGTAACTTCATGTTACCATCAGCGACGGGACCGAATGCGATTGTGTTTACTAGTGGCCATGTCACCGTCCCACAGATGGTACGTGCCGGTATTGGCCTTGACATCATTGGTGCGCTGCTCTTAACAGCACTCGTGTATCTTATCGGCATTTTTGTCTTTGGTATTTCCCTTGATACGCTCCCACCGTGGGCTCATTAGATTGGAGAGGGGACACTGAGGAGAGATGATGGCGCACGATCACGAACATTCCCACGGCCGCCGACCGCTAACACTCGCGCTCATCCTTACGGGCGGTTACTGTGTGGTCGAGTTTATTGGCGGTTGGCTGACCAATAGTCTTGCCCTCTTTTCTGATGCCGGACACATGCTGTCCGATGTCACGGCAATGGGGTTGTCCCTCTTCGCTGCGTATATCGCGACGCTGCCGGTCAATTCACAAAAAACTTTTGGCTACTATCGTGCTGAGATTTTAGCAGCTTTCTTCAATGGTCTTGCCCTTTGGCTGATCGCTGGGGTGATTTTTCGTGAGGCATACTACCGACTCTTCTCGCCATCTGACGTGTATGGACAGGGCATGGTCCTCATTGCTAGCGTTGGCCTCGTCATCAATTTGGTCTCTGTTTGGCTACTCTACGATTCTCATCACACCAACTTGAACCTGCGCGGAGTTTTTTTACATGTACTCAGCGATGTGCTGGGTTCAATCGGGGCAATCGTCGCGGGTGTTCTCATTATGTGGACTGGCTGGTATTGGGTGGACCCTCTGACCAGTGTGCTCATCGGAATTCTCATCTTAGTGAGCTCGTTTGAGCTTGTCCGAGAGTCTGTAGACGTCCTCATGCAAGCCACACCACGCCACATTAACCTTGCGGAAGTGCAGCGCACCTTGGAAGCAGTCGAAGGTGTCAAGCGAATCCATGACCTACACGTGTGGACACTCACTTCTAATTTGTTCACTCTGACAGCGCACGCGGTCGTCAACGGCAACCATGATCAACATGCCCTCCTGGATTCTCTTGAGAAGACGATTTACGAGCGCTTTGGTATTGACCACATTACGATTCAACTTGAACCGCAGGATCGGCAAGCAGGCGAGCCGCAGCACTTTTAGATAGGTTTAGAGATGAGAAACAAAGAAAAGAGACGTACCCCCTGGTTGTCTCTCATTCTCACTGCGAGCAAAAAATAACCCAGCTATTACTATGGAAATTTTGATCTGCACCACTCATTTCCCGCATTGCGCGGAAATTTTGCGCCAGCATCTTCCGCATGACAACATTCGCGCTTGCCCGGCAGAACAGGTCCAGGAAGAGGCAGCACGTGTCGATGTCCTTATTCCAGCTATGTTTCGTGTTGATGCCAAGGTCATAGCCAAAACGTCAGCAACGATTATCCACCAGTTTGGAGTGGGCCTTGAAGGAGTCGATATTCCCGCCGCAACTCGTCGTGGGATCTACGTTGCCAACGTTCCAGGACACGAAGGGGCTGGTAATGCTGAATCGGTTGCTGAACACACCATTTTTCTCATGCTCGCTTTGGCACGCAAATTTCCCCTTGCATTGGCAAACGTAAAGAAGCGCCTCTTCGGCGCTCCGTTGAGCACTGCGTTACAGGGCAAGACTGTCGCAATTCTTGGCGTCGGCAGTATCGGTACCGAAATCGTAAAACGCTTACATCATTTTGGCATGCGGCTGCTCGGCATCAAACAACATCCGTCAGAAACGTTACGCCAACAGTTGGGGTTAGCATTCCTCGGCGGGATACAGGACCTGCCTCAAGTTCTCGCCGAGGCAGATTTTGTTGTTCTTGCACTGCCAGTGACACCGACAACTCGTGGACTCATCAACACGACTGTGTTGTCGCAGATGAAAAAGTCGGCCTTTCTCATCAACGTTGGACGTGGCCCAGTGATCGAGCATGACGCGCTCGTCTCCGCGCTCGCGCAGGGAACTCTTGCCGGAGCTGGGTTGGATGTATTCTGGGATGAACCGGCAGATCCTAACGATCCCCTTTTTGCTTACAATGTTCTCGCTACCCCTCATACCGCCGGTGTCACCGACCTCTCCTACAATAGTATTGCACGCGGGCTGGCTGCCAATGTGAATCGATTACGAGCCGGTGAGCCACTGATCAATTGTGTGAATCGGAGTGAGGTTGAAGCGGTACAGCGGGAAGTCAGAGACACTAGAGGCCCGTCGTAATAACTCTGAGAGGTGGACAGAGGAGGCGTCATTCCCGCCCTTCGACAGACTCACCTGTGCCTACGGCACTGGCGCAGGCAGGACAGGCTTCGGCGGGAATCCAAGGGGCACTGCTACAGACCGATAATGAATCTTCCTGGATTCCGGGTCGCGGCCTACGGCCTTGCCGGAATGACGGGCTGCTACGATTGTCTGGCAGGAATTGAAGCTGGAGTGTTCCCGTCCTTGATCTTGGCTTCCTCTCTGGCAAGCTGTCCTTATGAAACAATGGTATTTCTATGTATTCATCAGCGTCTGTCTTTTTGTGCTATTTTCCGCCTGCGGTGGAAGTGGACAAGAGTCAGCAAAACCCGCACAACAACCCACACCACTCGACATGTCTACCGTCGGAACGATTTCTGGAGTCGTTCGCTTTGAGGGAACCGCACCCGAGCAGTCCATTGCCCAGTTAAGTGGCTGGGCGGAATGCGCGTCCCAACATCCACAAGGAAATCCACGCTCCGGTGATATCTTGGTCAGCGATGGGAAGGTGCAGAATGCTCTCGTGTATATAAAAGATGGATTGGGTAACCGAGTGTTTGCGGTTTCTCCCGAGCCAATCAGTATCGATCAGAAAGGTTGTATCTTTCTCCCTCGCGTTGTTGGCGTACAAGTCGATCAACCTCTCAAATTTTTAAACAGCGATGCACTCGCCCATAACGTCCACGGCTTTGCTCAGACAGCCAAACCATGGAATGTCAGCCTCAGTGTTAAAGGTATGACCCGCACGATTAAAGTCGACAAACCTGAAGCAGTGATCGAAGTGAAGTGCGACATTCATCCGTGGATGCGGGCATATGTCGGAGTGTTCTCTCATCCCTATTTTGCTGTGAGTGGAACTGATGGATCCTTTACGCTCCGTAATCTCCCACCAGGGGAGTATGCTCTCGAAGCCTGGCATGAACGCTTCGGCACGAGATCACAAAAAGTTTCTCTCAATGCAAAGGAAACGAAAGAAGTCGAAGTAAAGTTCGGCGGGAGTTAAAACAAGGAAGAAACGGAGAGCGGAAGAATGGGTGAATCGGCGAGGAGGGGTCTCCGATTCACCTTTTCGCCCTATCACCGGTTCGCCTTCGCTTCCCGTCACGGCCAGGTCTTAGCCACCTTCGGTCCCAGATTGAACAGCATCACATAGGCAGCCGCTGCCCCCACAGCAATGACGATCAAAGACCAGGGAAAAAAGGTAATGCTAGGATAGTGCCCCGCGCCAGCAAACATGCCAAAGAGCATCGGCACCGATAGAAACGTGTTGATCCGCGACGCATAGAGTGCGGTCTTTGCCACATACGGCTGCTCTGGGGGCGTCTGTCCTTCTTTGACCCAGGTAATGAGCTTTTGCTGCGCCGGCCAGATGACAAACCACACGTTGAACCACATGATGCTCCCGAGAAGCGCACCAAATGTGATCCAATAGCCAGCCTCAGATCCCAACAAGCCGGCGTCCCCATGCATACCACTCCCGAGGACGTTGTACTTCCAGACGATCATCAGCCATCCAGACAGGAACGTAAACATCGCCCCCCACCGAAACCAAAACAAAGCGCGAGGCATAAGTTGCGGAACAACCTCCCTCCGTGTCGAGGCTTGGAGCACACTCGTCACGTGCGCATTCACCAGATTAAAAAAGAGCAACATGCCAATCCAGATAATTCCCGCAACAAGATGAATCCACCGCAACAGAGCCTGCAACACATCGTGCATATCGACGATCATAGAAACAAACCTCCTCCCAAGCGTTACTCTCCGACTCCTACCTTGTCCTCTTTCTCCCATTCGGGGCGAAGGGACCTATAACCGTGCGTAATGAGTGCCGAACCCTCGTAAGGTCTCTGCCTCTTAAGGTGCTATCATCTCGTTCCCCCTCCTCTGCCAAACGCTTTGCACCAGCAGCCATCCTAACGCCCGTTCACGTGTCGCTCCCCAATAGCACGTCGTTGCGGTGCGGGTTGTTGTCCGCACTGTTGGCAAAGCCCGTGAATCGCTAAGCTCTGGTCAATAATCGTGAACCCTTTAGCAACGAGCGGGGCGAGGTTAATCCGTCGATCTCGATTAAGCCACACATCGTCTACGCGTCCACATTGTTGGCAGATAAAATGATCATGGCCTTCGAGTGTTGGATCATAGCGAGCGCTGCGGTCACCGACATGGACGGTACGGATTTTCCCCTCTTCTGTCAGCCGCTGCAAATTACGATAGACCGTGCCAAGACTCACGTGCGGTGAGATTTTCTGCACTCGTCGGTGGATTTCTTCGGCGCTCGGGTGGGAGTGATCACCCTGGAGTGCTTCATACACCGCAGTCAATTGTCGGGTTGTTCGCTTGCGGATATCCTTTGCCATACACGACCTTTTCGCAACCAGTGTACGTTCTCTTCGCTTGCCTTTATAGCTCAGCCGCTAAGGATTGTCGTGTTGCCGTCGGCAACTGCGCCTGAGCTTGGTAATTGGGGTGCATAACGACCAATCGCACCTCTTCTTTCTCATCGCAAAACGCCGCACGCGCCTCAGGCGACAAGGGAAAACGTACGTATTGAACTGCACTAAGGTTGTCTTCTGTACTTCGTCCACCTTCAAAAACCCCTGGAACTGTGAAGCGTTGACCGATCTGTAAAGACACGGCTTTGTCGAGACCGATCAGTTTCACCAGTTCTGGCCGGATCTGTTCTTGTTCAGTGATTTCAATCAGCAATGTTGTTGATAGCTCACCGTCGCCAGGAATGAGTTCGTTATAGGTGTCGACTTCAAAGCGAATCTTATCAATGTCGGTGATGCGTTCTGCACGCAGCATCTCTTGAATCTGGAACAGCACAGTCTCATGATTCTCAAATACCACAGTAATACGATCACCAATTGAGAGGCGTCGGTGTTTCTTTAACTCGATGATGCGATGACGAAAGTCATCACGGATTTTCTCATAGCGCTCAGAGCCTATAATCTCGTCTAGCGTCACCTTCTGCATCAACGGCTCCTTATCATTGTCCTCTCGGAATATGATCTTTCGTAGAGACGCCCTGCCAGGGCGTCTCTACGAACATATCACCATCCACTACGCCTTTAAGCCATCCAAGCCTTTTCTGAATCGACCTGCGTGCGATTTCTCCGCACGGGCCAAGGTCTCAAACCATTCGGCGACTTCGACAAAACCTTCGTCCCGCGCAGTTTTCGCAAACCCTGGATACATTTCCGTATACTCGTAGGTTTCGCCGGCCTCAGCCGCTTGCAGGTTCTTCTCCGTGTCGCCAATCGGCTTACCAGTTGCCGGGTCGCCCACCTCTTTCAGGAAATCGAGATGGCCAAAGGCATGACCGGTTTCCGCTTCTGACGTATCGCGGAACAATCCACCAACATCAGGATACCCTTCGATGTCAGCGCGGCGGGCAAAATAGAGGTATCGGCGGTTCGCCTGGGATTCGCCCGCAAAGGCGTGTTTAAGGTTGTCGTGCGTCTTTGTACCTTGCAAAGACTTCGTCATATCCACATCCTCCTTAATAGGAATAATTCCTATTAAAGACTAAAGCTATACGACAAAGTGTCAATCCCCCTCTTCTCTCCACAGAGAACAACGTAGACCATAACGGACGGCTGCAGTATGACACATGAGCATGGAATATATAATGATTGGCATCGGCGGTTTTCTTGGTGCCAATGTCCGTTACCTGGTGGGAGGCTGGCTCACCCAACTGTGGGGCGCGCAATTTCCCTGGGGCACTTTTGTCATTAACATCAGTGGCAGCTTTCTCTTAGGACTGCTTGTGGCGAGCCTCAATACTCGACCACTGGCCTCTCCTCATTACCACCTCTTCTTTGCTGTTGGATTCCTTGGAGCTTATACTACTTTCTCGACTTTCAGCTACGAAACGTTGCGGCTCGCGCAAGACCAGAGTGTTGTCGCGGCACTGCTGAACATTACAGGTAGTGTTGTTCTGGGACTTGTAGGAGTCATCCTGGGCGTGTGGCTGGGAAGGTTTCTAGCAACATGAATACTTGTATGCTGTGTGACTGGTAGAGTACGGGCTGTTTTCTTCTATGCTCCGACTCCTGGATTCTCCGTTCTTGCCATGATAAAGAGCACGTCCGATTGAGGAACGTATTCGGATGACACATACGCCTACAGGATGGACAGAACCAGAGACAGTCGCAGTGCGACCAGAAGCGGTTCTTGACCTTCACATCCTTGAGCCCTTTTTACGCGAGCGGTTGCCATATACAGATGGCCCGCTCGAAGTCGTGCAATTTGCTGGTGGTCGCGCCAATCTCACCTATCTCATTAACTTCGGGCCTCACGAATACGTCTTGCGACGTCCTCCAAGTGGCCCGCTCGCGCCGGGTGCGTATGACATGGCCCGAGAGTTTCGCGTACTGTCAGCGCTGTCTCCGGTCTTTTCTCCTGCCTCTCGACCGTTCTTTTTCTGTGATGATGTCAGTGTCTTAGGGGCTCCGTTCTTTGTCATGGAGCGGCGACGAGGCCTGGTCATCCATAAAGAGATGCCGCCAGTCTACCTTAACCAGCCTGTGCTGTATCGCCGTCTGAGTGAGGCGATGATCGACACCCTCGTCGCCTTTCACGCTATAGATTACAAAACCGTGGGCTTAGAAACGCTAGGGAAACCTGAGGGCTTCGTCGAACGGCAAGTCAACAGTTGGAGCAAACGCTGGGAGCGTGTGAAAACCGCCAGAGAGATTCCGCTCATGGACGAACTGAGCCGTTGGTTGTTAAACCGTATCCCACGCTCGTCTGCACCGACGCTCCTCCACAACGACTATAAGCTCGACAATATGATGGTCGATCCCAACGATATTGCCCGGATCATTGCCATATTTGATTGGGATCAATGCACCCTTGGTGACCCTCTGGTCGATCTTGGCTTACTGCTCAACTATTGGACCGAGCCCAACGACCCACCCGCACGAAAATACTTGTCGCGGGCGCCAAACGATCTGCCGGGATTTTACACCCGCGCAGAGGTCATTGAGCGTTATGCCAAACAGAGTGGGCGCGATGTCAGCGCTATTTCTTTTTATGAAACGTTCGCCTTGTGGAAAACTGCAACTGTGTGTATGCAACTCTTTGTGCTCTATCAAAACGGTCAACTCCAGGACGAACTCTTGAGTGACTTTAGCCAACGAGCGGTCTTTCTCGCGGAAACCGCTCAGGAAGTCGCACAACGGTCCTCTTTGTAGAAACGACAACAGCAAGAAGGAGGTTCCTATGGCAGAGGATGATTTGCGTGCTGAACTTGAAAGACTCAAAGCAGAAAACGCTGCCTTAAAATCGCGTGGGTCAAAAGGGGTTTCGATGAAAGTCAGCGAAAAAGGTGGAGTCTCCGTCTACGGCTTGGGACGTTTTCCTGTGACGTTGTACAAGGAACAATGGACCAAGTTGCTGGATATGGCCGAGGATATTCGGTCCTTTATTCATGAACACGACGCTGAACTGAAAACAAAAGAGGAAAAGACGAGAGAGTAATAAGGAGGTTTTCTGCTCTCTGGTTTTTTTACCGTTATCCTTACCTACAATAAGCGGAAAATGAAAACACCGTGAATACGAGCGGTCGATATTTTTCCTCCTCCCTGCTCTTACTTCCCTTCCTTTTTTTGACAACCCAATGCGCTACGCTGGGACGCACGTCCAACGTACCACTAACTCCACCTCCACAAACGAGTGTACAACCGGAAGCTCCTGCACTCTCTCCAGAAGAGCAACTCGAACTTTTCAACCGCGCCCTCGACCGTGCCTAACCTACCGGTGGATGCAACACTTGCGTCTCTACTGAGACAGTGATTGACAGTGTAACCGGATTTCCCGACGATGGGATAAGATGTCATGATACAGTACTATGATCATCACTGTTTGACAAAGCCATTTCCAAACACCCTGTGCGAACACCATGACAGTATACCGACTGACTAATGCCCTCCGCTTTCCCCATCCAGAACGGGCAAATCCTGATGGTTTACTTGCTATCGGTGGTGATCTCAGTGTTGAACGTCTCTTACTTGCTTATCAATTAGGAATCTTTCCCTGGTACGAAGACGACACACCGATCTTATGGTGGAGTCCGCCACAGCGCTGCATCATGAAACCCGCCGAGTTTCATGTCTCACGCAGTTTACAACGCCTCTTACGGCAAGGGCGTTTTGTCGTGTCATTCGATGAAGCCTTCCCCGAGGTTATCCGTGCCTGTGCCGAAACGCGTATTGAGCAAGGACAAGGAACCTGGATCGTCTCAGAAATGATCGAAGCCTACTGTGCGTTACATGAAGCGGGGTTTGCTCATTCGGTCGAGGCATGGCTGGATGGGCAACTCGCTGGGGGCATGTATGGTGTCAGCCTGGGGCGCGCGTTCTTTGGTGAGTCGATGTTCAAACATGAGACCAACGCTTCAAAAGTTGCCTTTGCGACGTTGTCCCAACAACTACAGGCATGGGAGTTCACACTCATCGACTGCCAAATCACCAACCCACACTTGCAGCGCTTAGGGAGTCACGAGATATCACGAAAAGAATTTTTGCAGCGCCTAGAGCACGCGCTGGCATTCCCAACCCGACGCGGGAAGTGGGGATAATCGCAATTTTCCATCGCAGTGTTCTCTCGCTACACTCACGGCAAACTTGTTCAATTCAGCTACTTGTCGCTGGGATCGTTTCGCTGTTGCACGCTGCCGCCCGCGTGTAGCGTTGTGGACGGGGCGTGCGGCGTTTGGTCGCGGCAGGTCGGTGGGAGGGCGGCGATGCAATCGGAGCCTCGTTCGCCACAAAGACAATACGATGACAATTGGGACAAAACGCGAGTCTGAGGGTTTTCTGCAGTTCAAGACAGAGGTGCGCTGGCACGTGCAGGTGACACCCTTGACACGTCTCATGTGCGATCGCCACCACGGCGACGCCACCGCGATGGGCGGAGATCCGCTCATATTTATAGAGAACGAACGGCATGATGCCTGAGGTCAGTGCGCTACGCTCCTCTTGCGCCGCGCGGAGCACTTCTTGTGTAGCGGCAATCTGATCGAGCAGTGCAGCGGTAGTACGTTGCCGTTCCTCCGCCTGCGTCGGAGCAGCTTCTTCAGCCTGGTGGAGTGTGGCGCTGTCTTCAGTGATCTGCACCTCCACGGTACGCAGTTCCTCCTCTATGGCAGCCTTCTGCGCGTCCAGAAGCGCAATCTCTTGTTGGATGAACTCTTTCACCTTTCCAGCACCGCGACGATGCTCGCTACGCTTTTTCTCTCGCAATTGATCTTTGATCTGATCACGCTGCGTGGCGAGCGCGTCACGCGCCTGTGTGGCCTCCAGGATTGTATCGTGGCAGGCTTGCATATCTTGCGCGTTGGCAACTGCTTGCTCTGTTAGGACAGCCAGCGAGGCTCGTAGGCTCTCGAGGGTATGCAACGCCTCTCGGATGCGCTGGTCACAGGCTTGTAGCGTCAACAGGCGGGGTAATGTTTCAGTCATCAGTCGACTCCTTTCTCAGGCGAGACACTATTCAATTTATGGCGCTTTGTGCTCGACCTCACGACATGAAACGCCTTGAAAGACAAGCATCCTTGCCTCTGAAGCTCTCTGTGTTCGCTCACGCTACTTCTGCCACGTTGATTGTGTGCCACCGGAGATAGCCGTAGGAACCGGTGACAATTCGTGCCAGCCGTTCACGCGCGACAAAACCCAGAGGTAAGCGGCTACCCCTGTAGAGAACCACTGACGGCCCGTCTCGCGATGTCCAGTCACCAAGTCACCTAAACGCGTCCAAGCGGGAAATCCAACCACGCCTGGACGCGCACGATAACCGGCTATCACACGGCCATCGTGAGACATAAATTCCCGCGACACGACCGTCCCCCGATCCACAAACATGGCAACCGGTTTGATCTCAAACAATAGTGCTTCCTCGTCGTTTATAGCCTTGACCTTCTCTGGACGCCTTCTTGGTAACATCACACACTGTCACAGGGACCCGTTGTTACCAGCGCCAGCCGAGTTTGCGGGCTTCCACTTGTAATTCCTGCTCAAGCTGCCACACTCGCTCCGGTAGAAACCATCTGCCGAACTGCCCCGCCGCAGCGTGCAACTCGTGATACTCGTGCACTTTCTTTTGCACCTCAACAGACAGATCCGACCAGTGCTCAAGGAGCACATCAAACCACGTCATAGCGGTTCCTCTTGCTTACGGCTATTTCCTCATCCGTTTAGTAACCCGCTCTTCCATTTTTTGGACCGCGGCTTCGGCCCGTTGCGCTGTTCCATATCTCCACTACCAGGCAGGAGCAGTCCAATTAATAACCACTCTCTTGTTCAGCATCCGTGTCCCTTCCGGTGGAGGGGAACCACCGGACCCACCGCACTTCCGCTCGGGGCAGCTGGAGCGAAGGTGAGTTCTACACGCGACCGTTGTCCGAGTTCGTGGGAGACTCTGAACGTCCCGTCTAATTGCTCGACCAACTGACGCAGTCCTCGTATAGGTCTCTTGAGCGAGCCCTCGTCCAGCGTCGTCGATGTCGACGACTAACGTCTCGTTGGTCCACTGCACGTGCACTTCTCGCTCTTCTCTTCCACTCGCCGTGATTGCGTGCTCGAACAGCAAAGAAAGGATGTGCCTCACTGTCTCCGGATTGGTAGTCAAGACTGGAAGGTCAACAGCAATGTGGAAGAGCACGGACGCGCCGTTGCCGTGCAATCGCTGTCGTGCTGCCGAAACACAGCGAGTGAGCAATGGCCCAAGTTCGACACGCCGTCGCCGAGTAGGAGGATGGGGTTCTCGTTTATCTGCCGTACGCGCTCCGCTACGACGCGCTGGCAATACTGCTTGCTCAGCAAATTGGAGGAGTGTTTGGAGTTCTTCAACCGCAAACTTTATGTCTGGCACAAGCAGTAGCAGATCGGTCGGCTCTCCACCGCCCCGCAGCCGCCGTTCCAACAGGCAGGTATGTTGCAACAAACGATGGACGTTATGTCTCCCCTGCACCAGGGCAGTGAGCTGCGTCTCCACCGTCGTTATCCTGAACCATCGTGGGTTGCAAAAGTGCTGGAGTCATAGCAACGGGTTTCCTTTCTCTGAGCGGACGTACAGCCAATCCTCTCCCGGGTACCCCCTTCTCCCTGGGTCTTACAGTACCAGGCCGCCGTGCGCATGAATGTAGGCACAGGTAGCTGGCGAGAGACCGAGGCAGCCACGAAACGTCGTTCCTGCCAAACACGCATCGGTCAAGTCCACACCATGTAGGTCACATAAGCAGAATGTTGCCTGGCGCAGATTGGTGTGACAGAAATCTGCGCCATATAAATCCGTCAGGACAAAGGTCGTCCCTTCCAGGTCGGCCTTATTGAAGACCGCTTCCGCCAGATCCACCTTGGTAAATCGCACCCCGCAAAACCATTTCCCAATCAGTGCGGTCCGCCTTTCCGTCCTTGTCAAGATCACACGCAGATCGTGTGCCATATATCCCTCCGTCGTACGGGCACTAACGAGTTTCCTCTCTTACGCACTAATGTTGTCGTCTTACGCTTGCTTGTTCAGCAGTGGGCATTGCTATTTGCTGCATCAGTGAACAGGCGTTGGGCTATCCGCGAGCCAGTTTCCGTTTCTGCTCCAAGCGACACTGATTTTTACGGTCGCCCAGAGCAAGCTGCATAGACAGGTGCAGTTGCTCGCGCACATCCAGAGAGAGCGTCGTCCATTGCCTCAGCAGTTGTTTGAGCCAGTCGTCATCGTGTGACATGGTGTTACTCCTTCTCCAGAGGCAGGCCAGTTGTCGGACTACGGTCTGGCTCTATTTGTTCTCGTGCGGCGCAGTCCTGGACAGCGTGTGCCACGTGGAGATGCAGAGCCGGGTCCAACACCGAGGGCAGGAGATCAGCGCCTCGGCTGTGATGGGTAATCGCCACTGCCGCCGCAATTTTCATCGCATCCGTGATGCGGGTACTGCGGGCATCAAGAGCGCCGCGTATGAGTCCCGGAAAGACGAGTGCACTGATGAGCCGCTGGTCATCTGCGATGTACTGTGCCTCGGCAGCGCACTCTGCCTCTGCGAGCTCGGGGTGAAAGAAGAGAGGGCAATGAGCGTTTGCCCTCTCCGCACCAGCTCCGGCTCGGAGGAAACCCGGAGCCCCGCTGGTGACAACTATCACGTCCGCTTCGCGCATGATCTCCTCTACGGTGGTGGCATTGCCGCCAAGCTCCGTCAAACGTTGGCACCCGTCTTCGTGCGGATCAGTGCCCCATACTCTGTCGGACGCCTGCCACGCGCAGCAGCCTGGCAATGCCAATGCCAGAAGCACCCAAGCCTACCACGCCTACGTGTATCCGTGTGTGTGGCTGTTGCGAGTGCTTCGCCAGCGTGAGCAGTGCCGCAAGGACAACCACGGCTACCCCATGCTGATCATCGTGCCAGACCGGTTGCCGTAACTGTGCCACGAGCGCCTCCTCCACCGCTAAACAGGCCGGCGCGGCGATCCCTTCCATGGAGATCGCCGCAAAGGTCGGTGCAATATGGGCAAGCGTGCGTACGATCTCGTGCGGATCTCGTGTGTCCAGCAGAATCGGCACCCCCGACAACATGAGCATGGTATTAAGAAGCACGGCTTTGCCTTCCAACAGCGGCATCATCGCACGTGGATCAATCTCCCCGAGGTGCGGGACATTCTCACCATTGGTGACTAGCGCCACCAAGCATGGAATCGCGGTGTACCACGGCACCAAGTGCGGCGACTGGGCAATCGTTCGTGCCGTGCTTATCGCGCCCGAGGTGTAGAATGTAGTGAAGTCCTCTTCACTACGAAACGGGACGATAGACTGGACGCCAATGAGACCACCGCGATGCGCATCGAGCATCGGATCGGTTTCCGCGTCAACCTGTACGTGCTCCAGCCTCATGAGTGCCTGCCTAATTGCCGCCCATTGTTGCTCGCTTGTCAGCAAGGATGTTCAGTTGCACCACGCGCCGCTGTGCATGGTTGTGCAGGGTGCGCACCTCGCCGACGATCCCCCCGGCACCACTCACGGCTGTGGTGACCGTCGAGAGCGCCCCAGTCGCGTTCGGCAGCGAAAGGCGGATCTGTTTGATCACCCGATCTCCCTGATTGTTATTCATGAGCTTCTCCATGCTTTTCCATATCCGAGGTGTCGATGTTCTGTGTTCGTGTTCACTCATGTACGTCCTGTCGCCGCATCCTGGGTCAGATCTGATCAGTGGATTACCATACGTCCTCGCCATATTCAGTAACGAGAGCATACACCGTGCCAGTGGCAGCAGCGGGCGGAGATCCTGCCGCATCAACAAATGCCGTGCGCAACGGTGGCTACGCGGGTTGCGTATCCTGCCGACAGTGACATTTTCAGCATGTTATGAATAGCAACCTCAACACGTACTGCCACTTCTGCACTTTGGTACTGTTTTCTGCTAAAAAACTGCCATTCTGGCACATTGGTCGGAGCTTGCCGTTGTGTACTCAGTACTGCGGCCCGTGACGGCCATGAATGTAGACACCCACATCAGACATGACGGCGAACGATAGATACAGAGATGCATGCAGCTCTCTCCTCACGCACAACACGGAGGATCGTTATCTCCCTCCTGATGCAGCATCCTGTAAATCTCTGCCCCGGCCTGGTCCATGGCATGGGCCAGATGAATAAACGTTGCGAAGACCGCTGGCTTCTGCGTCCCTTCGGCAAACGTCAAGAACGCGTCGCGGGCCTCTGTGACAATGGTGAGGGCCTGAAGCAGGTTTGCAGAGTCTTTGAGCCGCAGTTGCTCGTGTTGGGACGTTGATAGTGTGGCGCGGCTGCGTCCCTGCGCCGGAAAGCGTACGACTCTGTCCATCATTGTGTCCTTATGGTTTCCACCCGAATGTCCGGGCGTGTCGTTGCAATGTGTCCTCAAGCTGACGCGCGAGGTCCGGGACTTCGTTCCTGCTCTGCTGCTCGGCTATCAGACACCAAAAGTCATACTGCTGGACCTGCGCTCGGGTCTCTTCAGAGAGCTGGTCCCAATGTTGGCAAAGCACATCCAGCCAGTGCATGGTCATTCTTGCGGTCATGTCTCTCGCCTGCGCGTCACCGTGGCGACTTATTGTCCTTGCGTTTCGGCATCGCCTACGCTCTCTCGTGCCGGCGCTGCGCCACGCGCGGGCAGCAGTTGGCACGAGCAGCCTGACCCGTAGGCCGAGTTGTTTCCGTCCGCCTGACGCACTCAGCCTGCCACCTAACTGCCGCGCCAGGTCAGCCGCCGCGAGCAGGTCTGTTTCTGCCGAGCCCGGGAGAAAGAGCCGTGGGACATCGCGTGGCGACACCCACGGCCCACCATCATCAACTCCAATCACGACCTCACCCGCTGTGCGTTTCGCGCGGACGACGACGCCACCCACTGCCGTCACCTCCAATGCGCGATCAATCAGCAACGTGGAGTGTCCGGATAAGAAGGATGCGATCCACGATGATGGTCGGCAAGGTCTCAGCCAGCGATAAAACGGAGGGTGACACGGTGATGATGCGCTTTCAGCGCAAACTCCTCGAACGCATGTTCGAGCAACTCTTTGACGTACACCACCTGCTGCAATAACGATTCCACTCCCTCTCTTGCGTTGCCGCTTATGACAACCGTGTTTTCTTCGTGATCGCGCTCTCCACCGCTCTCGCACCACCCGTAAGCATGCTTGCGTGGTGCCCGTTTACGCACGCGCAACGACCTCACGCGTACTGCGTCACATGCTGTTCGATATGGTGCTTCTCGTCATAGACAAGCGATTCGCTCCGCACAATCCGGATCGGCAATCGGTACATTGGATGTCCAACCGCGCTACCGCATCCGCCCACGCTTTCACTGGTGTGCTCCTCGTTGGTTGATTTCACGTGTCGAAACGCGGGAGCATATCCCGTTCTGTTTGCCTCACATCACTGATGATCCCCATCAGCCGCTCAAGACGGGTGTCCAACGCTGCGCGCTTCTCCTGCTGTGCATCTACGCCAACCTTACGTCCTGCGCGCGCCACGTTGTAGAGAAACACCTGTTGCTGCCCGATCACCTCCACCAATGCCGCTACGCGTTGCTGCCACACGCCCAGGTCCTCGGTTCCTTTCCGCGCTAGTCCATGGTTGGAGATCGTTGTGGCCACAGCCTCGTATGACGCCACGACGCCGTCCAGCACCTCCCACACAAATCGAGCCACCCCTCCTGATGACAAGTCTACAGGTTGACTGAGAATCGACCCGATCGGCGACTGGGTACGTAGGACATGCGCATAGAGCCCGGCAACCAGGGTCGGCGTGACACAGAGCTTCAGCTCATGGAGAACAAAGAGCTGGCGCGGCGACGGTGCAACGACAGCGGTGACCAGAAACACGGCACGATCCACCGCAATCACTTTTGGTGATTGAAACTTGAGCTGAAAGTACGTGGTCACCTCCAGCGGCAGCGCATAGCGCTCCAACACCTGGGTGAGTCCCGTGCGATTGAGCAGCGTGAGGTCGAGCCACATGGCCAGAGGCGCAGCAACGCCGGCCCGTCGTCGGCCCACGCGCCGCCCGGTGTCATGGGCGCAGCAGTGATGGCTCCTGTCGCACGGATGTTCGTGGCATGGTCACTCGTTTCTGCAATGCGCATCTTCACCTGCCGTCGGACCCTCTCCTCCTGGCACCCTGTCCCAGAGAAGACGGGGCGTTGTCTCTCCTGCACGAGTGGGTAGGGGGTGGCAGGTACCGCGAGGGAGACCGAGCGAACTAGCTGTACCCACCTGCTCCCATCTTGTGAGGACAGCACCCACAGTAGAATCCGATCGGCATCGTACCCTCATCCCTTCTGCCTCTACTATCAGTATGGCGATGCAGTCCAGGGATGCCTCTCAGCGTGTTTTCGGCGTTCGTCACTCATTACAGGAGAACAGGAACCGACGCTGAGCCCCCTCCTTGCCACGATACCGATGCGATTCGTCGCCGTCCTCACTCATGGGTAATGGGTAGAGCAAAAGAAATGCCGTGCGGTCAGGATATGACAATGCTGCGAAAAGTTTATTCGGTTAGCCGCTCGCTATCGGCGCTGCCGCTGAGCTGAGGCCAACAATGTGCCAAAATGGCAGGTTTGCCTTTCAGTACTTGTAAAAACATGCCGATTTGGCACGTTTTGTAGAAATAGGAGCCGTTCAACGTGCCGATTTGGCACGTGAGGATGCTTCGTTACCAGCGCGGCGGAGAGGAAGGCCATAGGCTTTGATCTTGGCGTGCAAAGTGCGCAGGCCAATATTGAGCACCCGCGCCACTTCCTTCCGCGTGGGATAGATCTCAAGATAACAGCGCAAAATTTCCTTCTCAGCATCTTGGAGCGTCACCCCAATCGGCAGGTGGATTTCGCGCGACGGCGCCACCGCGCGAATATTCGCAGGCAGATCTTTGGGCCCAATCTGCTCCCCGCGCGTGGTGAGCACCAGACTCTCGATCACATTGCGCAACTCGCGCACGTTGCCTGGCCAGGGGTATTGGACGAAGCGTTCTACGACGTCGTCCGTGAAGTGACGTCCCCGCTTGTGATATTTCTCGCAGAATTCCTGCAGAAACTGCTGCGTCATGAGCGCGATTGCCTCCCGCCGTTCGCGCAACGGGGGAATGTGGATATGCACTACGTTCAGCCGATAGAAGAGATCTTCGCGAAACCGGCGCGTCCGCACCGCCTCGTGTAAGTCCACATTGGCGGCGGTCACGAGGCGCACGTCGACTTTGATTTTCCGGGTGCCGCCTAGGCGGCGAAATTCTCGCCGCTCTAGGGCTCGCAGCACTTTTGCCTGACAGGCAGCCCCCATCTCATTGACTTCATCAAGAAAGAGCGTGCCGCTGTCGGCCAGTTCAAACACGCCGACCTTCCGCTCATCGGCGCTGGTAAACGCTCCTTTTTCATGGCCGAAAAGTTCGTTCTCCAAGGTTTCCCCCGAGAGCGAGGCGCAGTTGATGGCGACAAACTCGTGGGACGCCCGTGGACTCAGTTGATGAATCGCCCGCGCGACCACCTCTTTCCCTACGCCGCTTTCCCCGGTCAGCAAGACGCTCGCGTCTGACGGCGCGATGCGCACTACAAGGTCGAGCACTTCACGCATGAGGGTCGAGCGAATGACCGCCCCACCGAAGGCGAGTACGCCGGTCGGGAACGGCTCACTGATCGAACGTCACTATGCCGAGGTTTCTGTGCACCGCGCATTTCGTCATCACTCATGGATTCTCCCCGTTACGGCGCCGAAGGGCAGACGCTCGTTGGGTATTCTTCCCAGTAGTCGTAAGAGCGCATCGAGAATCGTGACTGGATGCGGTGGACAGCCGGGCACGTACAGATCGACCGGGACCACCGCGTCAGCTCCGTTGTGGACTTCCGGATGATCACGAAACGGACCACCGGAAATAGCGCAAGCACCCACCGCAATGACGATCTTCGGCGCAGGAACCGCATCGTACGTCTTCTGCAGGGCGAGGCGCATATTTTCGGTCACGGGTCCCGTGATCAGCAATCCATCAGCGTGCCGAGGAGAAGCCACAAACTGGATGCCGAAGCGCCCCAGATCGAACACCACCGTATTGAGCACATTGACATCCGCCTCGCAGGCGTTGCAGCCGCCAGCGCTGACTTGGCGCAGCTTGAGCGAGCGACCAAACAGGCGACGCGTCTGTCTCCTCAAGCGCTTGCGCCAGCGGGAGCGCAGAAGTGCGCATAATCAGGATCATCCCGTGTTCTCGTGCCCAGTCGATGATCCTGGGTGAAATGAATGGCGTCGGTCGGGCACGCCTCTTCACATGTCCGTGCAGAATAGACAGCGCCCCAGATCCAGCCGCCATCCATGTGTGTCTCGTGTCGATCGCGTCAGTCGGACAGGCGTCCACACACACGCGGCACTCCTGAGCACGCAGCGTCGCATCGATCTCTGGCCGGCCACGAAACCGGTCCGGCAGTACCCGTGAGTGCTCGTGGATATCGATAGTGTCGATGTCCTTGCTGGAGCGCGCACGGAGGAGGTTCAACATAAAAACGGTGCCTTATAAATCGTGTCCGCAATAGGATAGATTGAAACTCTTGTTACACAACGGAAAATCCGAAATCTGCTGATTGCGCAGCGCCATCGCCAGCCCCATCCAATTGTGAAACGAGGGATCGATGACTTTATAGAAGGCAAAACGCCCCTCAGCTATCCGTTCCTGCGACATGGCAGATTTCCCCGCGCCAGCCTTCGACCAAGGAGACAACAAGATGGTCCGGAGCGAGTCCCTCAGGCGTAGTCCGACACGGTCCGTCAGGTAGCGCCGACAGTTGTTCACCGACAAAAGCAATGGAACGCTGGATTTCCAACCACCGCACATAGGCGCGGGCGAAGACATCGCCACTATGCCACGTGGAGACCGGGATGTGGGCAAACTGAAAGATACCCGCGGGGAATTCATGACGCGCATCTCGTTCCACGCCACAGGCTCGGGCTGCGGGTCCCACGAGTCCAAACGCCTCGCAGTTGTCACGAGTGATGACCCCGGTCTCCGCAAACCGCGCCTGCACAGAGGACGTGTCCCACAGCAAGTTGACGGCGTTCGTGACATCATCGAATGCGCTTTCCAGACGGACTCAGTAACTGGTCGACACGTGCCCGTCGACATCGAACCCGACCCCACCTGGTCGGATGAGGCCTCGTCCAAAACGACTCCCACAGATGAGTGCCGTCATATTGAGAAAGTCGCCACGAATGCGGCCACAGTAGGAAGCCGTTGGCAGATACCCAACATCGCCCGCCAGTGCGCCCAGATCACCGGTGTGATTGGCGAGCCGTTCCAGTTCTAGCGCGATCCCTCGCAATGCTTGGGCGCGGGCGGGCACACGAGCATCGCGCAAATGTCTCAAGTAACTTGGCAGTATGCAGTAGCATGACCGACCGAGGTATCACCCGCCAGGGTTTCCATGTGGTGGATCGTGCGTTTTCCTGGTCCACCGACCAGCACCCGTTCTACCCCACGATGTTGATAGCCAAGGGAGATTTCCAGGTGGAACACTTGCTCGCCGTGACACTGAAAGCGAAAATGACCGGGTTCGATAATGCCAGCATGCACCGGGCCGACGCAACTTCATGCACCTCTTCACCTTGCACCTGGAAAAAATCGGTGACACTTGGTAACTGCGTTCCATCTCCTTTCAGGCCAGACCTCATGCCAGGCCGATATGATCTATGAAAACGGATCGGTTTGAGCCACGGATGTCCTTCTGGTCGCACCCCCCACTGTTCGGCGATTTCCCGTTCAAACCAGTGCGCCTGCGGACACTCTGGCGTCAGCGCAGGATAGGCATCACCTACGACCGTTGCGAACACAGCCAAACTGCCAGTATGCCCGTCCGCAAGCACCGCCATGAGTTGCACCGTGTCACGTTCGAGCGGTCGCCCGAAGAGCGCAGCCAGCCGGGCACCAGCCGCCACACCAGTAAGCACTGTTGTACGGAATTCACTCATGGTGAGGAGTGGAACCTCTCGCAGAGGAATGAGTTCATTTGGCCGCATCTCACGTGTGGATACCATACTCATTACCTCAACATTCGGGCCGCCTCTTCAAGGGTCTCTCGTAACGGTGGTGGGAGATAGAGTCCAAGAATAAGAACGAGAGTTCCCAAAACAGCGGGTGACACGATGGTCAGCGCTGACTCAGAGTAACCTGATCGTGACCGCAGTTGTCCCAGGAGTTCCCTGGGCCATCCCGAGCACTGCCGAGGCCATACCGACGAAAATTGCAGCTAAGAGAAGCAGATAGACGAACGCGACCCCATTTCGTCCTTGATCCAATGCGGCTTTCAGGATGGTGAACTCGCTGAGGAATGGACCGAAGGGAGGCGAGCCAGTAATGGCGAGAAACCCAGCGACCCACAACACGCCGGAGATGGGTAATACCCGCAGTACCCCACGGACGTCAGCCGTCGACTTTGACTTATAGGCTGTCAAAATATTCCCTGCCACCAGAAAGAGCATCGCTTTGGTTAATGAGTGATTAACGGCGTGCAGCAACGCCCCAAACGTCCCACTACCGCCGAGACCAACACCCAATGCCAAGATCCCCATATGTTCCACACTTGAGTAGGCCAGTAACCGTTTATAGTCCGTTTGTCCTTGGAGAAATACGGCGGCGACGAGCCATCGACAGTAGACCAAATCCGATGAAGAGTTCTTGACCAAATGCAGCAGCGCCAGCAGCAGCGCACACCTGCTGTACCCGGAAGAGACCCAGAAAGGCACAGTTCAAGAGCGTGCCAGAGAGCAGTGCCGAGACCATGCGAGGGTGCTTCACTATGGGCGTCTGGCAACCAGGTGTGTAGCGGCGCAAGACCCATCTTGGTGCCATAGCCGACCAGCAAGAGCAAAAACGCGGCTGCCAACCAGGTATCGTGGAGCCGCGCAGCTTCCTGTACCAGCGTAGGAACGGCAAGAGGTAACATCGATCCGTCAGCTTGCGTCGCGGCGATGGCGAGAAAAAAGGTGCCGAGCAGCGCCAGCGCGATCCCCACAGAACAGATCAGCAGATATTTCCACGTCGCCTCCAGCGACCGATGATGGCGATGAAAGAAAATCAGCGGCGCGCTCGCCAGCGTCGTCGCTTCAATGGCAACCCAGAGAATGCCGAAGTGTTGACTCACTGTGACTAAGGTCATAGCTGCCAGGAAGAGCAGCAAACACCCAGTGAAGCGCGCCTCTGGTGCGTCAACAAAAAGAAACCCTTCTTCAAAGTCCGCATGGGTCGTTTGATGCTCGCGTTGCAGATAGGACAGTCCGTACACTGCGACCGTGAAGAACAAGACACTCGTAATACCAAGGAACACTCGACCGACGGCATCGAGCCACAACCACCCACCCAACAGTGGTGCTGGCGGTGTCATCCAGGCCGCGATAAGAAGGCCGGTGTGCAACAACGCCGTGATGAAGAGCAGCCCACGGCGCAGCCCATCGGGGCGAATGGCGAAGGCGAGGAGGCCAGCGACAGTAGGAGTAAGTAAAAGCCCAAGCAACATAGCAGTCAATCCTTGAGGAGTACCATCCGGTCGGTATCGATGTGGTCGAACTGTCGGCTGATGTGGAAAATCGTGATCCCCATAACGAAAACGGCGACAAAAACATCAAGGAGCACACCGAGTTCGACCAACAGCGGAGAGTGCGGCACCACACCGACGCCAAAGGCATAGATGCCATTCTCAAGCACGAGATAGCCCAGGACCTGGGTGATCGCTTTTTTCCGGCTGATAATGACGAAGAGGCCGATCAAACTCGTACACAGGGCAACTGGAACAATCAGGGACGAGATAGGCACCTGCGGCAACGGCAGCCGCTCACTCAGCCACAGCGAGAACAGCAACATCGCCAAGCCAATGAGAATGGAGAGATTGTAACCCACGTACGGTTCAATCTCTCGCCGGATTTCCGCCTCGCGAAGTGCACGAAATAACAACGCCGGGAAGGCAATGCCCTTTATGCTGATACTCGCGATCGCCAAGATGGTGGTCCGCAGCGGAGAGGCGCTGTCGTGCGCCACGAACGTCATCACCCCGAGCAGGACACCCTGGAGGGCCACGCTGCGGATGCAGGTTGCTAAGCGACTGGAGCCCAGCACCAGTAAGTTTGTCAAGACAACAACGACCAGAATTGCATCAATCCCGAGTAGCACCCGATCACCTCAAGACCAGCACGAGCGCTAAGATCGCAAGCACACTCGCGCCAACCAGCAGTTGTGGGACATGGAGCAGTCGCAGCCGCGCCATTGCCGACTCAATGAGACCAGTGAGCACGGCAAGTCCGACCATTCCTGCCAGCGCCGCGGCAATGTTTAGCCACACCGCACTCTGGTGCACAGGCACAAGAATGCTCACTACGAGTGTTCCCAGTAGCCACAGTTTCAACGCGCTACTGTACAGAATGAAGGCAAAGTCCGGGCCGCTATGATCTAATACCATCACTTCGTGGATCATAGTGAGTTCCAGATGTGTGGTTGGATCATCAACCGGAATGCGCGCATTCTCGGTCAAGAACACCATCAAGAATGCCGCCGCGAGCAAGACGAACGCCGGACCAGCCTGCGCCCAGCTTTCGATCGTGACGTTCTCAAACATCGATGACAGGGAAAAGGTTCCGGTCTGTCGTGCGAGTGCCGCGAGTCCTAAGAAGAGAGCAGGCTCAGCTAGTGCCGAGAAGGTCACTTCTCGGCTTGCCCCCATACCCTCGAAACTGGAGCCGGTATCCAGCGCCGCCAGAACAGTGAAAAAGCGCATGAGCCCAAGCAGGTAGGCAAACAAGACGAGATCTCCAGGAAATGCAAGGAGCGCTGGGATCCCACCGAATGGGAGAAGCGCCAGCGCCACTAGAATGGTGCTCAAGCCGACCATCGGTCCCGCACGGAACACCCAGGTGGTCGTACTGCTGTACACCGCGCCTTTCTGTAAGAGCTTCCATATATCGTAATACGGTTGCAGGAGCGGTTGTCCTACACGGCCAGCAACGACCGCCTTCGTGCGACTGATAATTCCCAGCAACAGTGGAGCAAAGACAAGGGCGAGCAGTGGAAGGAGAAGTCGTGCAATTAACATGGCGTCAGCCTAATTTCCACACCAACAGCACGAGAAGGGTGAGCGCGATGTACAACACGTACAGATGTACTTGTCCATGTTGTACCCACCGCAACGAGGACAGACCGCGCCCAATACTGATGAACAGCGGCTGGTACAGACGTACGCGCGAGAGATCCTCCGTCTCCGTCGTCAGGGACGCCGCGCGCGGAAACAGACCTGGCATCATGACGTGATGGAAACGCGTGCGGAGCAAAAAACGGAACAGGCTCGTCAACGGTTGGGCAAAAGACGACGCCGTGTACTGCATACGCGAGGTGGGACGAGCATACCCGCAATCCCAGGTGACGTGCTCCTCTACCGATCGTCGCACGAGCAAGCGGTGACGGAGGCTGGCCAGCAGCGCCAGCAACACCAGCAGCACTAGGCTGGCTAAGACAGTCGCGGAGAAAGTGCTGCGCACAGACATCAGTAAGGTATTCACACTGTCTGCCGGCAGACCGGTTGCGTTCGTGAGCGCGGGAGCCAGCGCCTCTACGACCCACGGCGCACAGAGCCCAATCAGCACACAACTCGCCGCGAGCACCAACAACGACAGTCGTACAGCCATGCCAGCCTCGTGGGCGTGCGCGGCGTGGTCACTGCGAGGCTCGCCAAGAAAGACGATGCCAAAGGCTTTGGCAAAACAGGCGGCAGCGAGACCTCCAATAAGAGCGAGTCCCGCGATCACTGCAAGCGCAGGAACAGCCGCTGTGTTCTCAAGTGTGGTTGCCCCCTGAAAGGCGCTGACATAGATGAGCAACTCGCTCACGAACCCGTTGAGCGGCGGCAATCCTGAGATGGCAACCGCACCGATAAGGAAGGACAACCCTGTCCAGGGCATCCGTTTGAGGAGACCACCGAGATGGTCAATCTCCCGCGTACCTGCACCATGCATAACTGCGCCGGCGCCCAGGAAGAGGAGTCCCTTAAACAAGGCGTGATTCAGCACGTGGAGCAATCCACCGGCGAACCCAAGCACCGCCAGGGTAGAAGATCCACTGCTAAGACCAATAAGCCCTACCCCAAGACCTAGCGCGATAATGCCGATGTTTTCCACGCTATGGTACGCCAGCAAACGCTTGAGGTCATGTTGGGCTAGCGCGTACAGCACACCAAGGACGCCCGATGAGAGACCAATGCCGCAGAGCACCCATCCCCACCACAACGGCGGTGGTCCGAGGAAGGTGAGTATACGGACAAGCCCATAAATGCCCGTCTTGATCATGACACCGGACATCAACGCAGAGACGTGGGTCGGCGCCGCGGGATGCGCCTCTGGCAGCCACACATGGAGCGGCATAAAGCCCGCCTTAGCGCCAAAACCAATCACCGCAAGGAGAAACACCGCATCCGCGCCAGCGGATGCGGTGAACTGGTCGAAATCAAGCGAACCATGCTCATGGCCGAGCAGAACGAAGAGGACGAGCAGAAAAGCCGTGCCGAGATGGGTCGCCACGAGATAGACCCAACCAGCTTCGCGCACCTGTTCGTGTTCATCTTCAAATGTCACCAAGAAGAAAGAGGCGAGCGCCATCACTTCCCAGGCCACCAGAAACAAGACGCCATTCCGCGCAATGACCACCAACGTCATACTGGCGACCAGAAGGTTGAAGAAGAACCACGAGGAGCCGAGGGATTTCCGCTCCCAGTAGATTTGGAGATACTCACTGCCATAGAGCGCGGCGACACCGGACAGGATGAAAATCGGCAGCAAGAAAAACGCAGACAGCGCATCAAGCGCAATCATGAAGGAGCCATACGGCACCTCCCACGGCAGGTGCAAAAAAAGAGGAGACGCGCCAAGCAGAACGGGCACGACAGGGATGAGCCCCAGTATACTGCCGACGATCGCACCACCGGCCCCCACCATCGTTGCCCACCGTGCCGAGGCTCCGCAACACAAGGAACCAACACCAGCGAAGCCGAAGACCATCAGGGCGACGATCACCAGTGTCATCTATCCTCTCCGCTCCGTTGCTGTCGGGTCGTATTTCAGTCCCGCCTCGACCCTGTGCGCTTCCGCAAAGATCTCATCACGGGCTCCCTGGCGATGGATCACGGCCTTGAAACCTGGATCCTGCAGCGCAAATGACAACCGAGACAAGAGGCGAAGATGGGCGCGGACGGTCGGACTAATCAAGGAAAAGACGATACTGACCGGTTTCCCATCGAGTGCACCGAAATCGACCGCATGATCGAGAAAACATAAGGTGATCATAGGCCGGGCTATATGCAGAACGACAGGATTGCGCACGTGGGGGATCGCAATCCCATCACCGATGCCAGTCGATTCTAACGCTTCACGGGCTAACAGCACTCGCAGCAAGAACTCGCGATCGACTTCTTCAGGCAGCCGTAAAGTCTCGACCACCGCACGCAGGACCGACTCCTTCTCCGTACCGCCGATCCGGTAAAAGATGCCACCGGCTTGGAGGGCATCGACCAAGCCAGGGAGGGGTGTCGCACTACTCTCTGGCTCGGCAAAAATGTCTGGCGAGACGTTCATGCGCCGCGAGGTCGCCCACTCCAGGAGTTCCGCCCGATTGAATCGATACTGGTCATTCACACGATAGGCAGGCAGCACTCCCTGCGAGATCCATCGATAGATGGTCTTTTCCGACACATTGAAAAGCTTAGAGACATCTCGGACGACGAGCTGCATTTTCTCCCTCGTATTATCTTTTTGTCTCTTTTATTGGACATTAGAGGACATTGCAAGCGCAAAGCGTACATTCAAGCGAAGCTAGCGATAGCAGGTGGATTTGCTAGTAGTCTGTCCGGGCGGTGTTGTAGAGGTCGTTGCGATAATGACCTTATGTCAAAGGAGGAGTAGGATGCAATGGAACTGTCGCTGGCCAATGATACGAGGCTGCTTTCTACTCGCGACTCTCGTGGTAATCGTGCCTCAGAGGGCAACTGCTGCAGAAGCAACCCCATCACAAGAAAGCAAAGCGATGTTTTCCGAAAAAGAGATTGCCTATATCAAGGCGCAACGTCTCGCCCGCATTGCGACCGTCTCCAAAAAACAACAACCCGACGTTGCCCCAGTATCCTTCGAGTTCGACGGCTCATACTTCTATATTGGCGGACGTAACAACCCGGCGACGATGAAGTACCGCAACGTCATGCGAGGCAACGGCAGAGTCGCTCTAGTTTTCGACGACTGGGAATCGCTCACGCCGTGGAAGCCTCGCTCCATCAAGATTCATGGCACAGCGGAGGTTGTTAAACGTACGGGTTGCTCGGAGAAGGCGAATACCTGCGCATCACACCAGTAGTGAAGTGGAGTATGGGAGTTGACGAACCAGCCTTCCAGAACGGCAAGCCAGTGATCAAGAAGGTAAAAAGATAAGGCATGGAGAGTGGGGAGTCGCGTCAGCCCTGCCCCAGCGGTAAGGGAAATCGCCGCGTAATAGTCAGGCAAAGGAAGTAATGAACTATGACCAAAAGTGACAAGAGTGTGAATCTCGATCCAGTCCGACTGTGGCGTGAGTGGTATCAGAAATCAGAGAAGTCGTGGAACGAAGGCATCACGCAGCTCATGGGTGACGACCGTGTCGCCAAGAGTACAGGCAAGTATTTGCAAGAAGCCGTGCATGCCCAACGCATGTTCACTGAAGCGATGGCCAAATGGTTAGCCAACCTCAACTTCCCTTCACGCTCAGATGTCCTGGCGCTTAGTGACCGGGTGGGCAAACTCGAAGATACGATTGCCGGGCTGCAAGTTGAGATTCGCCAACTACGCCAGGCGTTGACCAAGCAGAACTTAGCAACTGGCACGGATTTACACGCGCCCCGTCCCAAGCGGACAAAAACGCCACCTAAGCAGGAGTAATCGATGCAACAAGAGCAACGTCCTTCAACCGAAGAGATTGCAGCCCAGGCGCGTGCCGCGGTCGATCGTGCGCTTCAACGCCACATTCCCGGACTCGGTTCGCTTGATGAGTTGACTGGTGAGCTTGGAGCGACACCCAAAGATGTTATCTACAGCCAAGGGACCCTCAAGCTCTACCGCTATCGCCCCCTCTGTGACGAGATCTACCGCGTCCCAATTGTCCTTGTCATGTCACTGGTGAGCCGATCCTATATTTTGGACTTGACCAAAGGACAGAGTTTAGTCGAGTTTTTGCTGCGCCAGGGTTTTGATGTGTATCTGATTGACTGGGGCGTCCCGCGCGCTGAGCATTCAACTCTCCGCCTCGAAGACTACGTGTTGGACTTTATCCCCGCCTGCGTGCGAGTGATAAATGAAGACTCTGGGGAGCCGGATGTGTCGATGGTCGGCTACTGCATGGGCGGACAATTAGCGTCGATGTATGCCGCGCTCCATGCTGACGGTCCGGTCAAAAACTTAGTCTGCTTCACCACTCCGATTAACGCCGAGGGCATGTCCCTGTATCGCACCTGGACCGACCCCGCACACTTCGATCTTGACCAGTTAATCGCAACCTTGGGGAATATACCGCCGGAGTTGATCGAAGTGTCGTTCGACATGCTGCGCCCATTCCAGAAGACGGCTGGGCGATTAAAGCTCCTCGATAACGTCCATGATGACGCCTTCGTGAAAGCGCATTTGCGTTTTGAGCGCTGGGCCGCCGACCAGATTCCCTTTGCAGGAGAGACGGCTCGGCAGTTTATTACTGAGTTTATACGCGAGAACAAGCTCGTGCGGAACGAATTCACGCTGGCAGGGCGAAAGGTCAACCTCGGTCAGATCCGTGTCCCGTTTCTGCACGTTGCCGCTGAGCATGATCATATCGTACCGGCGGAAGCCTCACGTGATCTGATCGGCTTAATCGGTAGCAAGGACAAGACCGAGATCATACTCAAAGGTGGACACGTAAGCCTGGTAGCTGGAGCCAATGCCGTCCATCGACTGTGGCCGCAGCTTGACAGATGGCTCGCTGAACGCTCCGTGTAAGCACAGATTATGACTGACGGACAGGAGGATACTGTGGAAGGCTTTCCCAAAACCGTGACAATCAAAGGGCAGACGATTACTGTACGGATGATGACGACGACAGACGGCCCCCGTCTGCGTACGTTCGCGCAACAACTCTCGGACCACGATCTCCTGTTTCTGCGACGGGACATCACGAAGCAGTCGACGATCGATACCTGGGTGCGCAATGTCGCCGACGGAACCATGTATACTGTCCTTGCCGAGGATCAAGCACAGATCCTGGGGTACGGTAGTCTGTATCGCAATGACTTCGATTGGTCACGGCATGTAGCGGAGCTGCGGGTCTTGGTTGCTCCACAGGCCCGGAATCTTGGGCTTGGCCGCCTCCTCACCCGCGAAGCGTTTAACGTCGCACTGACCCTGGGCATTGAGAAGATCGTGGCACGGATGACCCCCGATCAAACCGGAGCACGGACGGTGTTCGAGGAACTCGGCTTTCGTCCTGAAGCGCTACTACGCAATGAAGTGAAAGACCGGTCGGGCAAGACCCACGACATCCTGCTCATGGCTAACGATGTTGCGACGTTCTTAGCGCGTGGCGAGGCGTATGGGATTCCGCGATAGGATGACGGCAGCCTCGTTTTGCATACAAACAGACAAGTGACTAATCACCGCAACCCGAGCTGCTTCATCAAGCGAGAGAGATTCGGGCGTGGGAGACCAAGACGCAGCGCGGCTTTTGTTTGATTGCCGCCGCTCTCTGCCAGTGCCCGTTGAATCTGCTCGCGTTTAAACGCTTCGATAGCTTCTGCAAGTGATATGAATTGACCCGTTGGTTGGGAAGGCCCAGAGGTATCTGCGCCGAGAGTGCCCAGTTGCCGCATCTCAGCCGGGAGGTCGGCTACGGTTAGTAAGGGCCCCGGCGATAAAACCGCCGCTCGCTCGATGATATTTTGCAACTCACGGACGTTTCCTGGCCAGTGATATCCTTGGAGGTACCGTCATTGCAGCAGCATCAATCCTCAGCCGCGGGCGTTTCATCTCATCGCAGTAACGTGCTGTGAAATACTCGATCAGCGCAGGTAAGTCTTCCGTACGCTCTCGTAGCGGCGGTAGAACAATCGGCACAACATTGAGTCGATAGTAAAGGTCTTCACGGAATCCACCCTGTTGCATGGCTTGCCGTAGGTTTCGATTGGTGGCCGCAATCACGCGAACGTCCACCCGAAAATCCTTAATCCCGCCAACCCGCTGGAACTCTTTCTCTTGCAAAACACGGAGGAGTTTCGCTTGCAGATTAGGCGCAAGGTCACCGATTTCGTCAAGGAAAATTGTCCCTCCGTCTGCTAACTCAAACTTACCCCGCTTCTGGGCGATGGCGCCAGTAAACGCGCCTTTCTCGTGGCCGAAGAGTTCACTCTCCAACAATTCTGGGGTCAGAGCAACGCAATTCACCGCTACAAAGGGCTGTTCTGCACGTGGACTCCACTGGTGAATCGTGCGTGCGATCACTTCCTTTCCGGTACCACTCTCACCGAGCAGGAGCACAGTGGAAGTTGCCGCCGCGGCACTGCGGGCGATATGCAACGCCTCCTGCATCGCGGGACTTGAACCCCCAACCAGTCGGTAGCGCGCTTGAACAACCTCTTCAAAAGCAACTTTGGCTTTGCGAATCGCAGCCGTAGCTTTCGTCCGATACAGCGCGGGCGTGGCTAACCCGCCAAATGCCAACAACAGTTCCAAGTCCGCTGGCTGGAACCCACTGACAGTAGCAGTATTCAACACTTCGATCGCCCCAACAAGCTGACCCTCATGGCGGAGTGGCGCACACAGCACCGTTCTTGTTCTGAATCCGGTTTGACGATCGATCTGCCCGAAGAATCGCGGTTCCGCAGAGACATCGTTGCAGATCACTCCTTCGCCGTTTGCTGCGACCCACCCGATAATACCTTGCCCAATAGGCAGATGGATCTCTTCGAGCTTTGCTCCACCTAGTGTAAAGGCAAAGGACAGCTGTTGAGCGCTCTCATCGACCAACGCAATGCTGCATGCTTGTGCAGCGAATAAACGGAGCGTCGATTCCAGAATCGTTTGTAGCAAGTCTTCCGGCTCAGCCATCGCCACAAGACGCTGTGTCGCCTCGATCAAAGTCGTCAACCGTCCTACATTCGTCTCGCTCTGCGTTAACATCGCCGACAGGTCTACCACATCGGTTACAAATACCAAGAGTCAGGCTGCTGTAATGCACCGGCTTTCCCATCTGCACAAGATTCGTTATCTTTCGGCCACCAGCCTGGATATGGAGGCCGCATGGAATACCAAGAAATCCTCGTCGAGATCAAAGATTACATCGCTACAGTAACACTCAATCGTCCGCAGAAATTGAATGCGTACACTACATTAATGGGCGATGAGTTGACTCATGCCTACACGACCTTAAGCAAAGATAACGACGTTCGCGTTATCATCATGACTGGCGCGGGTCGCGGCTTTTGCTCGGGAGCAGATGTCGGCGGCGTGTTCCAGAAGCAGATCAAAGATGAGGGAAAGTCCTCCTCTTCTTCTCGCATGACCTCACAAGTTGTGCATCCACGTTCAGGCTTGCATTACGCGCTCTACAATTGCGCCAAGCCGACAATTGCGGCTATCAACGGTCCGGCAGTAGGCATCGGTCTGACACTGACCTTACTGCAAGACATTCGTATTATGGCAGAAGAGGCGTCGATCGGCGCGATTTTCGCGCGTATGGGCCTGATGCCAGAGTTAGGGCTCAACCTTCATGTTGCCGAGGCTCATTGGCCTAGCCAAAGCGTTGGAGCTTACCTACACCGCCAAAGTGTTGAAGGCGAAAGAAGCGCTCGATATCGGGCTCGTCAACCAAGTCGTCCCAGGTGAAGGGCTCATGACTGCGGTACGCGAAATGGCCACACAGATCGCGTCATTGCCACCGTTGGCACTTGCCGTCTCGAAACGTGCACTGCTCCAAGGTGCAGAGAGTGACTTTGATGCCGCAGTACAAACTGAGACTTTCGGACTTGACTATCTCTTTCAGACCCAAGACCATAAAGAAGCGGTAGCCGCATTCCTGGAGAAACGACCAGCCAAGTTTCAGGGGAAATAGTAATAGAACAGCACCGGGAAGGCAAGCGAAGGAGAAGCTTGGCACACGGTCTAAGCAAGACCCGATCAGAATGCTTTAAAGGGGAAGACGTGTTCAAGCGCACTCAGCGCCAGATCACGTGTGATGAGCATCATTTTCCTCAGCCTTCAACCGTAGTCTTGAAGCCAGTCTACGCAGCCTTCTTAATCCGTGGCTTCTTTCGTAGAGGAACAATACGAATTTCTACTCGACTATCCAGCGCTGCGGCAATCCGCTGGAGCATTGAAAGAGAATGTCCCTCGTAGTCTGCGTCTTCAAGGCGGCAGATCACGGAAGCCGTGGTCTCGACGACTTTAGCAAGCTGACGTTGTGACAATCCAGCTTTTGTACGCAGGTCATAGATTTCCCGAGCAATCTTGGCGTTCAGCACTTCATTCTCGAAAGACACTTCCCGTTCCGGATCGCCCTTGATGTATTGGTCGTACACAAACTGCAATGCAGCTGATTTCATTTTTTTCTTGGTCGCCATTTGAGAGACCAATCCAAAGATCACAGAAGCTTTAGTCATGGAAACGCTTGTCGCCGTTCTGTTGGTCGTTGTCTCCTTGGTCTTTCTCGCAATCGCAATCGACGCGACTCGCTATCCGAATAAGCGGGGATGCCTCCTCCGCTGCCGCTGAAAGTCTCAATTCCAGTTTTTGCCCCAAGACTTCTGCAATGCGCTGTAACATGCTCAGTGAATGACCCTCATAATTAGCGCTCTCTAGACGCGATATGACCGATTGGGTCGTTCCGAGGCGATTGGCAAGTTGCTGCTGTGTAAGGCCAGCTTTCGTACGTGCATCGTAAATCATCTGACCGATTTCAGCGCTCAACACCTCCTGTCGAATCATGATGTCAGTAACAGCCCGAAAGAAATCGAACAGACCATAGTTGCCGTTCAATCCTGCGTTCGTACTCTAATTGGTTCGTATTGAGCAGCTCATCCAAAGCTGACGAGCGCTTGAAAACAGAAATCTATAAGGCTCTCACCAAGGTTGAGAGGGGAACATTGAATAAAGAGAATATCTCATAGAGGAGAGAAGTTTTTCTCATGTCTATTTCATCTCAATCCACATCAACTCAAGCCTCAGCAGTTGTTCGGGAAGTTCCTCTGCTTGAAAATGGCGACCAACTGACACGCCCGGAGTTTGAGCGTCGCTATGAAGCCATGCGGCATCTCAAGAAAGCAGAGCTCATCGCAGGAGTAGTCTACATGCCTTCCCCTGTTCGTTATGAAGGACATGGCCGCGAACATTTCGCGTTGAATGCTGGTTGGTCGTCTACTCGGCATCGACCCCTGGAGTCGCGGTTAGCGATAACACCACAGTCCGGTTGGACTTGGACAACGAACCCGCAACCAGACGTTCTCCTTCGTATCACTAACGGCGGCCAGTCTCATGTGCTGCTGATGGCTTTATCGAAGGCCCCCCTGAGTTGGTGGCAGAGGTTGCTTCCAGTAGTGTTGCCTATGATTTACACCAAAAGTTAGATGTCTATCGTCGCCACGGTGTCCGTGAGTATATCGTCTGGCGGACAGTGGACAACGCGATTGATTGGTTTGTCTTGCGTGATGGTCGCTACGATCGCTTACCTCCGAATGAGACAGAGATATACAAAAGCGAGACATTTCCTGGTCTCTGGCTCGATGCTGCGGCGATGTTACAGGGAGACTTAGCCGGAGTTCTGAAAACCTCGGGGAAGGTATAGCAAGCCGTGAACATGAAGAGTTTGTCCAGCGGCTGACTCAGACCCATGAGATTTAGACACGTCCTAGCGGATAGCGTATTCCTCTAATCACTCCCTCCTCTCTTCTGCCCTCCGCTGCTTCTCCGTGCCGCCCTTCTACTCGCTGAATGCGTCTGGACACCCCCCTTCGTGGACGCAAGTTGGGGACATGTCTGACAAGACCTAACGCTTTTTTGTATGCCTTACTCCGCGTTTTCGGGCCGCCTTGTAGAACCCACAAGCTCTCTGGTATGCCACTCCTCTTGCGGGGTTTGTGGCCCTGTTCCCTGCCTCAGCAATAGCGTATTGCCCCCACAAAGCCGCCGGTTGGGAGGCAGGTGTCAAGTTCAACGTAATTCCCAAACCTTTTGTGTCGCATCCCGGGTTTGTCTGTCTCTGGCCGAGCCGTCATTGCTAACTCTTGACGAGTACCCTGAGAGAGGAACGGGCAGTTCAGATCGGTATACCATGCTTGGAGAATAGTGTCCTTCCGGTGACGCCTGCTTGACATTCCCGATTGAGGCGCAGTCCCAACTCGACGGCTTATGCCGAATACTTGAGGCTGAGGGCACTTGCCCCCTCCTTCACTAGTGTGCGTCCCTCCTGCTATAAGCTTCGCAGTCTCAGGCCGGAAGCCGTTTGCTGGGATATGGCGAACGGAATCGGAGGAGGAGAGGGTGCGATGAAACGTCCTGAAGAAGTGACCCTCAGCCGCGAGGACGGCGAAGCGTTGATCGAGCGTCTCGAAAAGGATGCCTTGACCGCCGAGGATCGGCGGGTGCTCGTGAAGGTGCTGACGTTTTATTTCTGGTTGCTCTTTGCGTTACGCGAGGCGAAGCTAAGTCTGAAACGACTGAGGACGTTGGTGTTTGGCGAGAAGCCCAAGAAACGCGAGCCGCCGACGTCAGGCGGGACTGCGGCCGGTGGGGGGCGGGCGGCAACGGAGCCAGGACGGCCGCAGCACCAGGAGTGCACCCGACCTCGGCACCAGAGCCGCTAGAATTGACTTTCTTTACTGTCGGTTGTATGCGTCAGTTCATGTTCATAGAACGTTAGCGTCTAGTATAGCATATGCGCGAGTGCCGTGCCGCTGGACCTCGATGCGGCCCCGGGCGGCGCAAATCAGCGGCAAGATAGGCCTCGCTATCTGCCATTAGTTGCAGCGAATCAGCCAGAAAGGAGAAGGATCGACATGTCTAACCACGGCAGCGAAAGCGAGAACCCAGTAATTCCGTCCCCGACTCCCAAGCGGACTCGGCCCAGGACGAACAAGGATTGGTGGCCGAATCAGCTCGACCTCTCGATTCTCCACGCGCACTCTCCCGTCGTCCGATCCGATGGGCAAGGATTTCAACTACGCGGAGGAGTTCAAGAAACTTGACGTGGATGCCCTGAAGAAGGACGTCGAGCAGGTGATGACGACGTCGCAGGACTGGTGGCCGGCCGACTACGGCCACTACGGGCCGCTCTTTATCCGGATGACGTGGCATGCCGCAGGCACGTACCGCATCGCCGACGGCCGGGGCGGTGGCGGCAGCGGCATGCAGCGCTTTGCTCCCCTCGGCAGCTGGCCCGACAACGCGAACCTCGACAAGGCGCGCCGGTTGCTCTGGCCGGTCAAGCAAAAGTACGGCAACAAGATCTCCTGGGCCGACCTGATCATCTTCGCCGGCAACGTGTGCATATGAATCGATGGGCTTCAAGACGTTCGGCTTCGGCTTCGGGCGAGAGGACCTCTGGGAGCCCGACGAGATCTTCTGGGGCCCTGAGGACACGTGGCTTGGAGACGCGCGCCACGCCGGCGACGGGGAAATCCAGGGGCCTTTCGGCGCCGATCACATGGGCCTGATCTACGTGAACCCGCAGGGGCCGGGCTTCAACCCCGATCCGGCCCTTGCAGCAAAGTACATTCGCGAAACGTTCCGCCGCATGGCGATGAATGACGAGGAGACCCTTGCGCTCATCGTCGGCGGCCACACGGTCGGCAAGGCTCATGGTGCTGCCCCAGCAGATAGCAACGTCGGTCCCGAACCAGAGGGTGCCAGCCTGGAGGAGCAAGGCCTCGGCTGGAAGAACCGCTTTGGCAGCGGCAAAGGCGCCGATACGATCACCAGCGGGCTGGAGGGCGCATGGACCAATAACCCGACGAAGTGGGACAACGGGTTCCTGGAGAACCTCCATAAGTACGACTGGCAGCTGACGACGAGCCCCGCCGGTGCGAAGCAGTGGGCTCCCAAGAATCCCGAGGCCCAGGGCACCGTGCCGGATGCTCACAATCCGTCGAAGCGGCACGCCCCCATGATGCTCACGACGGACCTTGCGTTGAAGGTGGATCCGATCTACGCGCCGATCGCGAAGCGCTTCCACGAGCATCCGGACCAGCTTGCAGAAGCGTTCGCCAAGGCCTGGTACAAGCTGTTGCACCGCGACATGGGACCCGTCTCGCGCTACCTCGGCCCGTGGGTTCCGGAGCCGCAGCTGTGGCAGGACCCCGTCCCCGCGGTCGATCATGAACTGATCGGGGAGCAGGACATCGCTGCCCTCAAGGGCAAGATCCTCGCATCGGGACTGTCCGTGTCCCAGCTGGTCTCCACCGCCTGGGCATCGGCGGCCAGCTTCCGCGGCACCGACAAGCGTGGAGGCGCCAACGGGGCCCGGATCCGCCTCGCGCCACAGAAGGACTGGGAAGTAAACAACCCGGCCGAACTGGCGAAGGTGCTGCAGACACTCGAGAAGATCCAGCAGGACTTCAACCGCTCACAGTCCGGCGGGAAGAAGGTCTCGCTCGCCGACCTGATCGTCCTGGGCGGGTGCGCGGCCGTCGAGCAAGCGGCCAAGAACGCCGGGCACGACGTGAAGGTTCCATTCACGCCGGGGCGGACGGACGCGACCCAGCAGCAAACCGACGTGGAGTCGTTCGCCGTGCTCGAACCGACCTTCGACGGGTTCCGCAACTACTTCCACGCCGGAGAAGAGCTGCCGCCGGAGACGCTGCTGGTGGAGCGGGCGTTCATGCTGAATTTGACCGCTCCCGAGATGACGGTGCTAGTCGGCGGCATGCGCGCCCTGAATGCTAACTCCGGGCAGTCCGGACACGGTGTCTTCACCAAGCGGCCTGGGACGTTGACCAATGATTTCTTCGTAAACCTGCTCGACATGAGCACGGAGTGGAAGCCATCCGGCTCGGCTCAGGACGTGTACGAGGGTCGCGATCGCGCCACGGGCGCGGTGAAGTGGACCGGCACCGCCGTCGACCTCGTCTTCGGCTACAACTCCCAGCTCCGAGCCGTCGCCGAGGTTTACGCACAAGAGGACTCGAAGGAGAAGTTCGTGCGTGACTTCGTGGCTGCGTGGGACAAGGTCATGAACAACGATCGCTTCGACCTTGAGCGACAGGGCGTGGGCGTGGGGGCGCGAGGGGCCGCGGCCGGCGCTTAGGTTCGTTACCAATACCGTTGCAGCAAGCGCGGGCTACCCTCTGCGGTTCGCCCGCGCTTTGCTGTTGACGGGGGTGTGTGCCGAGTCACCAGGCCACGAGCACATTGTGATGGAGAGGCGCCGGCCTGGCCCACAGACGTCGCGGTCGTCCAGAGTACATGGTGATACGCGTCAAACTGGGAAAACGCTCGCCATCGTAGGCCTTCTGTGAGGATAGGAGGTTCAAACGCTATTTGAGCGCCGCCCCTTCCGGAGCACAGCCCCCGAAAACACCCTGGGGGCATGCCAACATCGCCCGCCAGCAGCAGCTGTTTGCCGCATCGCCTCGCAGCAAGGCGTGGCGCGGCCTGGACAGGCGGCGCAGGATGGGTGAGGGAAGAGCGTCAGGGGTTTCCGGGCGCCAGGGCCTCGGGACGGTCCGTTGGGGAAAGCCCGTTGGGGGTGTCTTTCCGGTGGCGCTGCTTGACATTTTCCATCGTGCATGAGCGGCAGTTTGACTACGCAAGCTGAGCGCTTGACACCGACAGCAGGAGTCCCGTCCTTCACGAGCGCCCGCGCTTCCTGCTATAACTGCCGCGGTCGAAGGCCACGCCCCTGCTGCAGGGTTGGTAAATGGCATCGGAGGAATGGTGCGATGAAGCGGCCGGAAGAAGTCACACTCAGTCGCGAAGAAGGCGAAGCGCTCATTGAGCGGATTGAGCGCAATGCGTTGAGCGCGGAGGATCGCCGGGTCCTGGTGAAGGTGCTCACGTTTTACTTCTGGCTGCTGTTTGCCCTGCGGGAAGCAAAGCTGAGTCTCAAGCGTTTAAAGGCCCTGGTGTTTGGTGAGAAGCCCAAGAAGCGCGAGCCCCCGCCGGCGGGCGGGACCCCGAGTGGGGGAGCACGGGCGGCACGGGGGGCAGACGGAAGCCTCACACAGGGAGGGGAGGAGACGTGCTACGCCGGAGTCGACCGTGGGGAAGCAACGTCCAGCAGGGCATGGGCGGCACGGCGCGGAGGTCTATCGGGGGGCGCAAACGGTCGCGTGTCGACATGAGGAATTAGCGGTGGGCGAGCGGTGTCCAGCGTGTGGGCGGGGGCGGTTATATCAGTTATCGCCGGGCGTGGAGATGCGGCTCGACGGCAATGCGTTCCTCTCAGCCCTTCGCTATGAGCTGGAGAAGTTGCGGTGCTCCGCCTGTGGGCAAATCTTCACCGCGTCCGTGCCCGCCGCACCGGGTGCAGAGAAGTACAGTGCCCGGGCGCGGGCGGTGTTCGCCCTGGCGCGCTATTATCTGGGGCTGCCGTGGTATCGGCTCGAAGGGTTTCAAGCGTTGGTGGGTGTGCCCGTGCCCGATGCCACGCAATGGGATCAAGCGGAGCTCGTGGGAGATTGTGGCGATCCGATCTTCAAGTACTTGGAGCGATTGGCCGCGCAAGGCGAGGTGATCTTTCAAGATGACACGCCCGGGCGGGTCTTGACGCTTGATCGAGGAGAACCAGCAGGCCGGCGCGCAAGCGACAGCCTCGGGGCGCCGAGCCGGCCCGGACGGGGATGTATACGACGGCGTTGATCGTGCAAGTCGGAGAGCGGCGGATCTGTTTCTATTATACCGGGCGGCAGCATGCGGGGGAGAATCTGGACGCGCTCTTAGCCCAACGGGAGCCGCAGCGGGAGCAAACCGCTGGTGATGTCGGATGCGTTGACCAGCAACAACACGGCCGAAGAGCAAGCTCATCCGCTGTCACGCACGCGCACCGGAACGACACGGAAATAGACGATCTCTTTGTTGCCTTACTGAAAGAGCGCTGCCGGCGAGACGGCGTTGATCGAGGGTACCTGACTATTTCCGTGCACACGTAAATCGTGGCGTCATGCTCCTCAGGCTGTCGCCGCTAGGGGATATTGCTGTCCTGAGTATGTGAAACACGCTGGCCGAACACTATTGATGTGTGCGCAGCATAGGGGATATTGCTGTCCTGAGCTCTTGCAACTGATCTTGCCCAAGAAGCCGTAGAATCGATGAGAGCGGTGCAAACTGAGACTTTCGAACTTGACTATTTCTTTCAGACACAGGATCATAAAGAAGTGGTGACCGCATTCCTGGAGAAACAACCAGCCAAGTTTCAGGGGAAATAGTAAGAAACAAAATTTAGCGCATGCTCGCTCGCAAGAAATCAGAAATTCAAGAAACTGCCGATCTTTCTTGTAGGGCGAGGGGTAGCGGAAGCGGTTGCGGAAGTGGAGGAACAACAAATGCGTACAACAACAGCAACGAAAGCGAAATTTTCACCACGGTCTGTCACTGAAACTATTCTTGGTCTCTGCGCTACTGGCCGCTTTGGGGTGCGGGAGGCTATTGCTGCTGCCTCCCAGCAAAAGGATCGCCAGGAAAGACAACAGCGAGCAGCTCACGCGAAGCGAAAGAACGTGCTGTCGGTTCTGTAGGCCGAAGTGCCTGCATAAGACATTACTTTCTTGGGACTGCGGGCGAGACGCCCGCGCTCCCAGAGCGTGCCTCATTTCGCTCTATAATCCGAGCACGTCCTTCATCGTATATAACCCAGGCTTTTGCGAAGGTAGCCACGAGGCGGCACGGAGCGCGCCGCGCGCGAGACACTCACGGCTTTGGGCGCGATGCGTTAGTTCAATCCGCTCAGCAAAACCGGCAAACACAACAGTGTGATCGCCAATCACGTCACCACCGCGTAACGCCACAATCCCAATCTCATCATCTTTGCGTTGGCCTGTGATCCCTTGACGCGCAAGCGTTGCAACTTGATCAAAATTCTTGCCTTGGGCAGCAGCGATGGCTCGACCGAGCCCAAGGGCGGTACCACTCGGCGCATCAGCCTTGAAGCGGTGGTGAATCTCAACGATCTCAGGGTCAAATCCGTCTTTGAGAATACGCGCGACATCGGCAACGACTTTTTGCAGAACATTCACACCAATACTCATATTCGGAGCGATAATCGTTCGCGTCTTCGCAGCAAGTGCGTCAGTTTCGATCCGTTGGGCTGCCGAGAATCCAGTTGTGCCAATAACAATCGCCGCACCTTTTTCTGCCGCGGTTCGCAGATGATCGAGCGCGGCTTCGGGGATGGTGAAGTCAAGTGTCACCGTGTCCGGCGTTGCGACTGCACCGTAGTCGTCCGATACTTTGAGGCCAATTGGTCCAACACCTGCGACTTCTCCGGCATCTTTGTTGATTGCCCAATGGCCAGAAGCCTCGACTGCGCCGGCAAGCCGCATCTCGGTATTCTCATGCACGAGACTCACCAGGAGTTTCCCCATACGGCCAGCCGCGCCACAGACGATGACGTTAATAGGCATGGGAGTCTTCCTTTTAGATTGCAGAGGATACCAGAAGGACCGGACAACGCCGACTAACGAGCATTGAATCAAGCGATTCGTGTTGCGTGATTCGTGTCCAAACCTTGAACTTAAAACCTTGAACTCCGACCCCTGTACCCTGGCTCCTAGATCAGCCGGTACTCCTTGAGCGTCTCCTTGAGCTTTGCCGCATTGCCTTCCGACATCGACACTAATGGCAAGCGCAGATCTGGCTCGCATTTGCCCATCAGCGCCATCGCTGTTTTCACTGGACCTGGATTGGTTTCGACAAACAGGGCACGGATCAATGGCGTCAATTGCAACTGTAGCTGAGCCGCTTTGTCCCACTGTTTCGCTAACGCCGCGTTGGCAACCTCGGCCATTTCCCGCGGGGCGATATTGGCCACGGTGCTAATCACACCTTTGCCACCTAGTGACATCATCGAAAAGGTAAGCGTATCTTCACCAGAAAGGATCGCGAGTTTCTCACCACATGCCAGGCGAATGTTGATCACCTGGTCGATGGAACCTGTCGCCTCTTTAACGCCGACGATGTTACTGATCTCAGCCATCCGCGCCATCGTTGATGGCTCGATATTCGAACCGGTACGACCCGGAATGTTGTAGAAAATAATCGGAAACCCCGGCACCGCCTGAGCAACGGCTTTATAATGCTGATAGATCCCTTCTTGCGTCGGACGGTTGTAATACGGCGAGATCATCAGCGCACCGTCGGCACCGACTTCTTGGGCTTCACGCGTCAGCCGGATCGCTTCTGCCGTCGAGTTCGAACCTGTACCAGCAACCACTGGCACCCGTTTCTTGACCGTCTCTACAACGAACTTGACCACTTGTGTATGTTCATCGTGGGAAAGCGTCGCAGACTCACCAGTTGTGCCGCAGGGAACAATCCCATGGGTTCCACTCTTGATGTGCCATTCGACGAGTTCACCGAGACGTTTCTCGTCCACTTTGCCGTTCTTAAACGGTGTCACGAGTGCAACAAAAGACCCAGCAAAATTCGTCGGTGCGGTTCCCATAGTTTCCTCCAGTCGAAGGCACTGTCACTGCGTGATGAGGGATCGAGGGTGAGGTGAAAGTGCGACTGCTGCTCTGAGGCCCGTCTCCCGACTTTTTCCTGCTTCGATGTGACGTAGCAATGCTCATTACTCGTTACTTAAATCTCAATCGTCTCCCTCAAATACTTCTTCAGCAGGTCCGGTCATATACATGTGATTGTCCTCGGCTCGCCATTCAATCTCCAGATCGCCACCACGGAGATGGATCGTCACACGTCGTTCGGCTTTGTTGTTGAGCACAGCGGCAACCGCAGCAGCACATGCGCCAGTCCCGCATGCCCAGGTCTCTCCTGAGCCACGCTCCCACACGCGCATATTCAGCTCAGTCGGACTCACGACCTGAATAAACTCAGTGTTCACGCGATCAGGAAAGAACGGATGGTGCTCAAATTTCGGTCCAATCTTTTCTAATGCCAACGGCTCAACTGCGTCGACAAAAGTGACACAATGCGGATTCCCTGTCGATACGCACGTCACTTGATAGGATTTCCCTCCTACCTCTAGAGGTTGGTTGATGACTTGTCCATTCGCAGCCACCGGAATGCTCGGACCATCAAGGATCGGCTCGCCCATATCGACAGTCACGCGAGAAACCTTCCCTTCGTTGAGTTCAAGGAAGAGCGTCTTCACGCCGGTGTCAGTATCAATCTTTAAGGGGTTCACTCGCACTAAGCCATGTTCATACACGTACTTCCCAACACAACGAATGCCATTGCCACACATTTTCCCGCGACTGCCGTCTGCGTTGTACATTTCCATACGTGCGTGAGCAGTATCGGACGGACAAATCAGAATGAGTCCGTCTCCACCAATACCTGTGCGGCGGTCACTCACTTTCTGTGCGACGGTAGGTGCATCGGTGACCTTCGTTGTAAAGGCGTTGACGTACACATAGTCATTACTAATACCGTGCATTTTGGTGAAAGGAAGTCTCATATAACACCAATTAAGAATTAAGAGTTAAAAATGAAAATTTCAGAGGAAGACGAAAATTATTTCCAGTTTTTCTTTTCGCCATTCTTCATTTTGCATTTTTAATTCTTCATTACTTCTGTTTTTCATTCTGCATTCTTTACTCATGCGTTAGCTTCGTCAACTAGCGCTTCGTCGGAGTTTGGGCAGGTGCCGGCGCCTCGGCAGGTCCATCCTTCCAAACCAATTCGACGGTGTTCGATAGGCCGCTGGAGTAACCATCGAGGGTAACGGCTTGCACGCGGTATCGGTAGAGTACCCCGGCGGTGAGTTGCGTGTCCGTATAGCTAAATTTCTTGGCTTTACGGAACCGGTCTCGGTCCGCGACCGTGATTGTTGCCACCTGCGTGAATGCACTTTCCTTGCCCTGTCCTTCTTCAGTCGCTCGCAGGACGACAAATCCGCCGAGGTCATCCATTTCACTCCCATCAACGTATTCTTGCGGTCGTCCCCATTTCAGTACGACAACATTCTTTTTGCTGTCGATGTCCAGAGCAAGATCGCCAATCGCTTCCGGCGCCACCCATTCCGGCGGACGGACCGGGGTTTTATGACCGCAGGAAACCAGACAGAGACAGAGAAGAGAGACAGAAACGAGAAGGGAAAACGGGGAAATGGGAAAACGGGGAAACGGAGTGCGTGAGGCTTGGAACGCAACACGCAACACGTAACACGTAACACGTAACACGTAACACGTAAGACTTTGAACTTTGAGCATTATATTCCGATTGTCCGTAATCGTTTTTGTATATTCGTTCGCGCTGTGCCGCCATAGGACCGCCGCCGATCAACCGCTGATTCCAACGTAAGACGAGGAAGAAGATCTTGCTCAATGACAGGAGAAAAGACTTTCCACTGTTCCAGAGATAATTCTTCAAGTCCCTTCTTTTCCACTAAGCACCAACGGACCACTGCGCCGACTACTTCGTGCGCTTTACGAAACGGCATCCCTTTCTCTACCAAATAATCAGCGACATCAGTGGCAAGAGTAAACCCACCCAATGCGGCGTCGCGCAGACGGTCCTCACGAAACACAAGTTGTGGCAACATCGCTTCAAGAATCGCTAACGTCCCTTTGATCGTGTCAACCGTATCAAACATCGGCTCTTTGTCTTCTTGTAAGTCGCGGTTGTAGGAAAGCGGGAGCCCTTTAAGGATCGTCAGCAACGCCACCAGATTGCCATAGACCCGCCCGGTTTTCCCACGAATCAATTCCGCCACATCGGGATTTTTCTTTTGCGGCATCATCGAACTGCCGGTAGCAAACGCATCCGGCAACTCAATGAAGCCAAACTCGCTGCTTGACCATAACACCAGTTCTTCAGCCATACGGCTCAGGTGCATGCCAAGCACCGCACCGACTGAGAGAAACTCGATGAGAAAGTCACGGTCCGCCACAGTATCAAGACTGTTCTCACTCACGCGCGGGAAGTTGAGTAACCGTGCCACGTGATGCCGGTCGATCGGCAGGGTTGTCCCTGCCAACGCTCCTGCTCCGAGGGGAAGGACATTCACACGCTCACGGCATTGTTGCAACCGTTCACGATCACGGCCAAACATCTCATAATATGCTAACAGATGGTGAGCTAACGTAACCGGCTGTGCACGCTGCAGATGGGTGTAGCCCGGTATGACCAGATTACTATACCGCTTTGCCATCCGTGCGAGCTGCCGCTGCAACGCACTCAACAGATCGAGAATGTTGGCAATCTCATCGCGCAGATAAAGCCGGACATCGAGCAACACCTGATCATTGCGGCTACGGGCGGTGTGCAACTTTCCGCCAACTGGACCAATTTTCTCCGTCAGTCGTCGCTCAATCGCCATGTGGATATCTTCGTCAGAAGAAAGAAAAACGAATTTCCCTTGGTTCAGTTCGCGTTCAACCCCTTCGAGTCCTTTCACGATCTTGTCACCTTCAGCTCGCGTTAGAATCTTTTGCTTCACCAACATCCGGCAATGGGCGATGCTGCCGCGAATATCGTAGGGTGCAAGCTTTTTGTCGAAGTGCAGCGAGGAAGTGAACGCTTCCATCAGCGGATGCGCTCCCTCGGCGAATCGCCCAGCCCAGGCTTTTTTCGTTCGTTCCGGTTTCATACGGGGGAAGACCAGTCTTCCGTCTCAGAAAATGCGGAGGGGAAATGGTGAAAGGAGAAAATGACGGAATGGATCTTTTAACTCTGAATTGAACCGCATGACAGATATACACCGGTAACGTGACTACTCGCGTTTGTCATTCTGAGCCCTTCGACTACGCTCAGGCTCGCACTCGATGGCAGGACAGGCTCTAGAAGACCCTTCGTTGCACTCAGGGACAGCCTTGGAGATCTATCTACGTGGCTTGATTGGAAAAACTGACGACCATCTCCCGTCCCTTTTTTCCTCTTACCCATTTCCCCTTTTGCCCTTTTACCCCTTTTCAGCTGAAAGCTATTTCTGTGCCAACGCCCGTAATCGCAAACGCAGCGCATTCGAGACGAATAAATCCTTCAGCATCGGCTTGACGATAATCGCCGCCAGCCTCGAACGTCGCGACATCGGGATTGTACAGTGTCTTCTGCGATTTGCGGCCAGCAACCATTACGTTGCCTTTATAAAGCTTGAGCCGCACTGTGCCAGTGACATTCTTCTGCGACTCGTCAATTGCGACCTGCAACATCTCACGCTCAGGCGCGAACCAGTAGCCGTAGTACACCATCTCGGCATACTGAGAGATAAGCGAATCACGCAGATGCATCACTTCACGGTCAAGGGTAATCGACTCGATCGCACGATGCGCAGCGTGCAGAATTGTTCCACCGGGGGTTTCGTACACACCGCGTGACTTCATCCCGACATAGCGGTTCTCGACAAGATCAAGGCGACCAACCCCGTGCTTGCCCCCGAGTGTATTGAGCTTCGCAAGTAAGGTCGCTGGCGACAGAGGTTCTCCGTTTACGGCAGTTGGATTCCCCGCCGTGAAATCGATCTCGACATACTCAGGCGTGTCTGGCGCTTTTTCAGGAGAGACAGAAAGTACGAACATGTCATCATACGGTTCACGCCAGGGGTCTTCGAGAATGCCACCTTCGTAACTGATGTGCAGGAGGTTACGATCCGTACTGTACGGTTTCTCTTTGGTGACAGGGATCGGAATGTTACGAGCTTCGGCATAGGCGATGAGGTCAGAACGTGAACGCATGTCCCAGGTCCGCCACGGCGCGATGATCTGAATGTTGGGTTCGAGTGCATAATAGGTCAACTCGAAGCGCACCTGATCATTGCCCTTCCCGGTCGCACCATGGGAAACAGAATTCGCTCCTTCTTTGCGGGCGATCTCAATTTGCCGTTTGGCAATCAGCGGTCGCGCGATCGACGTCCCGAGCAGATAACCACCTTCGTAAAAGGTGTTGGCCCGCAACATCGGGAAGACGAAATCGCGGACGAACTCTTCGCGCAGGTCTTCAATGTAAATCTTACTCGCACCGACCTTCTTGGCTTTCTCTTCAACTGGCGCCAGCTCTTCGCCTTGTCCGAGATCAGCACAGAAGGCAATGACTTCACACTTATAGGTATCGATCAACCAACGCAGGATGACCGAGGTATCTAAGCCGCCGCTGTAGGCGAGCACGACTTTCTTCACATCAGCCACAGTGGAGTACTCCCCGAAAAAAGTGCGAGAACCCTAACATGCACGCCCAGGCAAGACAACGGCGAGGTGCATTACCAAAAGCTCGGGGGACGCGAATTTTTCTCTGCTCGTCCTAAGCCCTTCGACTAAGCTTAGGACAAGCTACGCGCAAACGAAGTCGAAGGATGACCGAAGAGGACAAGGGATGCACAGTCCAGCGGATCGTTGTGAAAGGCTGAGTGAGTCTGTTGAGCACGATAACAGCATCGGCCATGTCCGGGTTATTTTGCAGGTTGTGCAAAATAACACCTAGAGAGTATTTCGAGAATACGCCCAGTAACTCTTGTAAATGACGAAGGAATGGCAGATGATTCAGAAAATTTCGTGGGTAGCTTATTTTGCAGAAACAACAAGGTTTGCCAATTTTCTTTGGGCCAATTAACATGCGTTCGGCGCCGGAGAGTCTCGTGAATTTGAGGCGATCAAGAGGCAAGCAGGCAAATCGCAGGGTGGAACAAGAGGAGTATACTCGTGTTGCGAAAACAAAGGGATGAAAAGCCTGAGAAGAACCCAAGCATCAAGCCGATCGCCTTTGGCGAGCGACCCGGCCCTGAGCCCTACAACGCTTCCGAAATCGTCGCTATTGACGATTCCAAGTTTCTCTTTTGCGATAACAACATCGGCGATGCACTCTTTGAGCTTCGGCTCGCGGCTGATGGAAAAATGGCCTGCCCGCTCATCAGGCGTCCGATCAGAGGGATTGAACCGGGAACCGTGGACGATCTTGAAGGAATGACGCATGTGCGTACGGAAGGCGGCAGCCTCATTGTCGTGATCCCCTCGCTCAGCTTGAAGCAGAGAAAAAGACGTCACAAAAAGAAGAGCAAGCGAGGCAAAGAATCCACGGCCAGAAACTGCCTCTTGAGGATTTCATTCGGAGAGGATGACCGGCTCGAAGCGGAGGTCCTTTCGGCATTTCGAGAATGGATTGTTGAAAACGCTCCGGAACTGGGGAAGTCTCCGAGGTACCTGCCCGATGACGGTGGGCTGAACGTCGAAGGACTGGGGTGGAGCCCGACCGAGGAGGTGCTGCTGTTGGGAGTGCGCACACCCGTCATCGAGGGGAAACCGCTCATCCTGCGGGTCCGGCTCAAACGGGTGGACGGTCCGTGGCATCTGAGCAACTTCGAGATGCTGCCGCCAGTTTCCCTTGCAATCAAGGACGACCGGGGAGAGCAGGGCATTCGAACGATCGGGTTCGACCCTTCGCGCGGTGTATGGCTGATCGTCGCCGGCAATTCGACCAGTGCATCGAAAGCCCCGTTCGCACTCTATTCGTGGGACGGCAATGCTCAAGGGGTTGTCCGTCACTTCGAGAATGTGCGGTTCCACAAAAGGATGAAGGTCGAAGGCGTGACCCATGCAAGGGTAGGCGGTCGCGGGGCAATTCTATTTGTCGATGATGGCGGAGGCTACCAGGTCCTATGGGATGACGACCCGCGGCTCAAGTAGCTGCGAGAGCGGAACAGGGGACAGAGCGGAAAAGGGACGGAAAAGGGAAGAAATCGTAAATATTCAAGCCGAACAAGCCGCTACAGCAGACCGGGCCGCCATTACGCCCTTCCGAGGTATTGCGCCAGTCGGGCGGCCCGGCTGCTGAGCTTTAGCGTTATATTTCATAAACATGCCCTCCTCCACGTTGTTCACTATGTTTCGCAACAACCTGGTCGAGGTTACTCGGTTCATCGAGTCCCACAAGGCAGGGAAAGGCACGACTCAGGGACAGTGAGGGCTCAAACATATCACACGAAGTGCAGTAGTGACGTTGTGCGTTGCAGAGGAAATATATGTCAACACGTTGCATGAGAAGGCGCCGATCATCTACCCGAACGCACATGAGGAAAACATGAAATACGTTCAATTGGCCCACAGACTGACCTGGGTTTTCGCCCGGACGGCTGCGATGCACATGATGCTTGTCTTCGCGTGTGGGGCGACGCAGGGAGCAGAAGACGGCCAGTGGACGATGCCCGCCAAAGACTACGCTTCTACGCGCTATAGCGGGTTGGCACAGATCACTGCCGCGAATGCCAGAGGGCTTCGCCCGGTGTGGACGTTTTCCACGGGAGTGCTGGCTGGACACGAAGGGCAGCCACTGGTGGTCCATAACACCATGTACGTGGTCACGCCGTATCCGAACGTGCTTTACGCCTTCGACCTCACAAAGGAAGGCTACCCGCTGAAGTGGAAGTACCGTCCGGCCGTGAGCCCCAACGCCATTGGTATCGCGTGCTGTGATGTGATCAATCGCGGGGCGTTCTTCGCCGATGGCAAAATTATTTACAATCTTCTGGACGGACACACCGTGGCAGTCGATGCGTTCACAGGACGCGAAGTGTGGAGCACCACGATTGCCGATGTCGGCCAGGGTGAAACGACGCCGATGGCGCCCGTGGTGGTCAAGGACCGCGTGATTGTCGGCGCCTCGGGCGGCGAGTTTGGCATCTACGGCTGGGTCAAAGGACTCGACGTGAAGACCGGCAAGGTTCTCTGGACCGCGCACAATCTCGGTCCCGACGCTGACATGCGCATCAATGCCAACACCTTTAAGCCGTTCTACGATAAGGGAGTTGAGCTTGGGAAGTCGAGCTGGCCAGCCGAGGCCTGGAAGACCGGCGGTGCTCCGGTGTGGGGAGGAATATCCTACGATCCGGAACTCGACCTGCTGTACTACGGCACCGGAAATCCTGCGCCTTACAATCCTGAGCAACGTCCGGGTGATAACAAATGGGCCTCAAGTGTACTCGCACGACGGCCATCAGATGGCGCGCTGGTGTGGGCGTATCAATTTACACCGCACGACAATTGGGACTACGATGCAAACGCCCCCATGATTCTGGCTGATCTCAAGATCGGCGGACGCCCACGCAAAACGCTGGTGTCGTTCAACAAGAATGGCTTCCAATACACCCTGGACCGTGCGACAGGCGAGGTCCTCTCTGCGCCACCTTTTGTGACGGTAACGTGGGCGACCTCGATTGACCTCACGACTGGGCGACCAGTACTGAACCCCAGCAAACAAACCGGCGCCTCGAAGGGCAATATCAAGGGTATTTGCCCCAGTCTTGAGGGTGGGGTAAGTCCAGCCTCGCCAGGCGCCTATTCGCCACGCACCGGACTCTTCTACACCTCAACGAACAACTTCTGCATGGACTTCGCGGCTACGCGCGCCACCTATATCCGCGGGACTCCATTCATAGGCGTGAATTCACCGTACCACGCGGGTCCCGGCGGCCATCTCGGTGCTTTTATGGCTTGGGATGCAACCAACGGGAAAAAGATGTGGGAGGTGAAGGAGCCGTATCCCGCCTGGAGCGGCGCTCTCGTTACCGCCGGGGATGTGGCATTTTATGGCACGCTCGACGGTTGGTTTAAGTCAGTCAATGCGAAGACTGGCGCCCTCCTGGCAAAATTCAAAGTCGGCTCTGGAGTCGTAGGCAATCCGATTACCTACACCGGCCCAGATGGCAAACAGTATGTGGCGGTGTACGCGGGCATCGGCGGCGACTGGTTCCTGGTTGCGGGCGATGTGCGTGCCGATGATCCGACGGATGTGCGGCCACCGGCGGATTTCATGAAAGACCTCGGTCGCCATACGAGCCAGGGCGGGATGGTGTGGATCTTTGCGTTGTAGAGGGGAGACGACATATGAGACTGCGAAATGCCTGGGCCGTAGCCTACGTCCTGGCAGCATGCGTTGCCACGTTTCCCTGTATCAAGTGCGACGCGGAGGCTGGGGATTCGAGCGATGGACCTGTGGCGATCCGCTCCGAAGCCAACGTTTCCGCTGGTGGGGTGAATGCGGCCGGCGTCACGCTCGAGAATCCCTACAAGGACGATTTGCAGAGCGCGCAAACAGGGGCGAGACTGTTCTCCGCTATGAACTGCGACGGGTGCCATGGCGGTGGTGCGCTAGGGTCGATCGGGCCGAGTCTAGTCGATGGGCGTTGGCACTATGGCGGCGCGGACGCAGAAATCTTCCACTCGATCTTCTATGGCCGAGCGAAGGGCATGCCCGCGTACGGCGGGGTGTTGGGGAGTGAAGGCATATGGATGATCGTGACCTATCTCAAGTCACAGCCCGTGCCGAATGTGGTGCCGACCACTTCGTATGAAGATCTTGCGACCAACGCGACGCCGACTCCCAACGCTCCGCCCCTCCGGTTTCGCTGCAGCCGGCATTGCCTGCGGCGGGTGTGGAAGGGATGTTGGCGAAGTATGGCTGCGTGGCGTGTCACACCGCGGAAACGAAAGGCATTGGGCCGGCGTTCAAAGAGGTTGCAGCAAAATATCGCACCCAGACGGACGCAGCCACGTACCTTGTCATGCAGGTGAAAAATGGCAGCGCGGGAGTGTGGGGCATGATTCCCATGCCTGCGCACTCCGACATACCGAATACTGACCTTGACCTAATCGTTACGTGGATTCTGACAGCGAAATAAGTGTGCCGCGCGTATTCAGGGTGCTGGAAATGGCGTAGGATGCGCACGCTCGATTGTCGTTTGCCAATGGCACTACGTCAAACGAAATATAGCAAGCGCCTGCACCGTTTTGCCGCCCGCGTGCGGAGACTGCTGAACCTGAAAGGACACGATGGGGCGGCAAACGGTGACTGGGACCGTTAGTGTGCAAGCTCTGGAACTGATCGGTGGTTCTGGATACGATGAGTTCCTGAGAGGAGTTGTCCTTCTTGATCCGAGGGTCAATGAGTCAAACGTTGCAACAGATTCGTGAGTTGGTGGCTCGCCGTGAAGTGCACGTCTCGGACCATGGCTATGACGAGTTGGCCGAGGATAATATTTTCATTGATGACATTGTAGCGGGTATCGACAAGGCCGTCGTGGTTGAAGATTACCCAACCTACCACAAAGGGCCGTGCGTGCTGGTGTTGCAGCACGATGGGCAAGGCCAGCCGATACATGTGGTATGGGGAATTGCCAAAAACACCACCACCCCCGCTGTCGTGGTGACGGCGTACCGACCAGATCCGAACCGTTGGAGTGAAAATCTGCTGAGGAAAAAACAATGAGCAAACGACGCCACACCAAACTGATTCACGAAGGACAGTATGCCGCCGAAGTTGAGGTGACCTTGATCGAAACGGAAGAAGGGTGGTCCCCGTCTCTGTCTCTCGCCGATGCGCAGAAGCTAGATGCGGTACGGAAAGCGTTGCATCGAGGGGACCTCACACAAGCAAGCCAACTAGCGCGGGTGTTTCAGCTTACGCCGGTGCATGTCTAAGGATGGGTTGCCCGCTAACCCCTATCAGCCGGTGAAGAGGCCAGGCCTCACCCTCTCCGATGAAAAAAAGGCCGCGGAGGGCGACTCTGGTGCCGGTTCTGGTGGGCCAGAAGTCGAGCGGCCGTGGGGCGTGCCGCCCGGCTCTCAGCCGGACCCGAGCGCTCCGTCCGCCGTTTCCGCACGGTGCCTCCACTGTGCCGGGAGTTCCTGGCGGATCATCGCCCTCCTGGCTCCCCAGCGAGGTCTCCCGCCATGACCCGTCTCCACGCCGTTCCTACTCTGCCCTTGTGGCACTCCTCACTACTCGTGCCTCCCCTCACCGAGCGGTCTGGTCCCGTGCGTTCACATCCTGGCTCTTCCCTCTTCTCGCGAGCAATCAGAGCCGATACTCCTGCTCTTGCCACGCCTCTTGCGCCAGTCCGTCTGCTCCTCCGCTTGGTCGCTGCCCGTTTCACCGCTCGTGCAACCATTGGCAGGACTCCCTAGACTCGATAGAATCCCCATAGCGTCGACGGCCTGTGGGGCCGCGGTTCCGTCCAACAGGATTTATCCGCCCTGGGACGAGTAGACCGGGGAGTGGTCTCACTGTGGTACGGCAGGTCGGATTAAATCCTTGGCGTTAGCCTTCATGACGTGGGACGTCGCCACCACCTATGAAAGTAGAAGGAAGGTGCTATTCAATGAATTCAAGGACTTAGCCGCCTACTTTATAGCAGGCGGCAAATTCAACGGAGGATAGTGAAATGATTGGGACGTTTTCCCCAACTGATAGCGCTCTTTTACTTATCGATCATCAACTGGGTACGATGAAGCTCATCAAGAACATCCCGCTGGATGTAGTCAAACGTAACACCCTGGCGCTCGCGAAAACGGCCAAGCTCCTGGGTATTCCTGTCATTCTCACCAGTTCTCAAGAGCAGAACCAGCAGGGGCCCTTAATGCCGGAGCTCGAACAGATTCTTCCTGAGGCGTTTGCGGCGAGAGTCAAGCGCGCTGGGATCGTCAATGCCTGGAACGACCCACACTTCAAGCAGGCGGTCGAATCGACTGGCCGTAGAAATCTCATCATGGCCGGCGTAACAACGGATGTGTGCTTGGTGTTCCCGACCATTAGTGCCTGCCGCGAAGGCTATCAAGTCCAAGCGGTCATGGATGCTTCGGGGTCGCCTTATGAAATATCCGAAGAAATGTCACGACGGCGCATGGAGCGAGAAGGGGTTGTATTGACCGCGACTAACACGCTCATGGCAGAACTCGCCCAGGATTGGAGCCGCCCCGAAGGGAGCCAGTTGCTCAGCATCCTCTTTCAAGAGGTCTTGCCTCCAATCGCCTAACCCCCGCCTCCAGCCTGACCGCGGCCCGCGAGCGGTTCTGAGTGAATGCGAAAGGATACGGTTGGGCCGCGGCGGCGAGGCGGACGTTAGACGTTCTTCACGCTCAACATTTGCAGGAGGGGTAGATCATGAGTGAACACGATCGCACTACTAGTGATGATATTCCGCCGCCCGTGGCGATGCTTCAGATGATTGCAGGCTTCTGGGTGTCACGGGCCCTGTACATCGCCGCCAAGCTTGGCATCGCCGACCTCGTCCAGGACCAAGCCAGGACTGCTACTGAGCTGGCCGTAGCCACCGGCACACACGCGCCCTCCCTCTACCGCGTGCTGCGGGCGCTAGCCAGTGTGGGGGTCTTCGCTGAAGATGACCGGGGCCGCTTTACACTGACTCCCCTCGCAGCCACGCTGCGGAGCGATGGTCCCGGCTCGCTGCGCGCCTGGCAACTGTGCAATTGGGGGAAGACCATTACCAGGCGTGGGGCGAGCTGATGCACAGCGTGCGAACGGGGGAGATAGCCTTCGACCATGTCTTTGGGATGGGCGTATGGCAGCATCGCGCCCAGCATCCCGAGAAGGCTAAGCGCTTCGACGAGGCGATGGCGAACCTTATCGGCGTATACAATGCCGCCGTACTGGCCAGCTACCCGTTCTCAACGATCGAGCAGGTGGTCGATGTAGGGGGCGGAGATGGCAGTCTGCTTGTTATCCTCCTCCAAGCAAATCCGAAGATGAAGGGAATCCTCTTCGATCTCCCCCATGTCGCTGAAAGAGCGAAGCAGCGGATCGCCGATGCTGGCTTGACAGGACGCTGCGAAGTTATGGCAGGCGATGCCCTCACCTCGGTGCCAGGTGGAGGAGACGCCTATATTCTCTCCCGAGTTATTCATGATTGGGATGACAACCACGCGGTCACGATCCTCAAGAACTGCCACCGCGCTATGACCGAGCAGGGGAAGCTCCTCCTCATCGAACGGGTGCTCCCAGTTCGAGTGGAATCCTCTAGCCCGGATTATTCATGAACGAAGAGAGGAAGGTGGGAAGCTGTATCAGAACAGTCCGATGCGAATCGTGCAATCTGACAAATAGTGAAGAACAGAGAAAAAAGAGCAAGAAACGCAAGCGGCCGAGCAGGCCAACTGAGGTGCCTGAGGGCAAGAGGAGACGGACTCCTCCCTGCTGACGTAAGGGCGACAGCGAAACGAGAGGAAAACTTTCTGTGAGGAGGGAATGATTACGCGGAGGACAGGACGGGCAGCCCCGCGAGTGTCGTGGCCAGTTGCGCGGAACACGCGTGCCAAAGGAAAAGCGAACGGGAGCCGGACGAGCAGCCGGCGCGTCGACTGCGAGACAATCGCCGCCACTTTTAAGAGCTGCAGCCGGAGCGTATCGAATTGCGCCCGGCCCAGCTGCGGCGCCAGCGGGGCCACCTGAGTGCGCAGGGCATGGAAGAGCACATAGGCCGCCGCGTGTTCGAGCAAGCGAAAGAAGTTGGCCGCAAACGTGGAACAGGAGAGGCGATCGGCCTGCAGCGCATTTTTGAAGTCTTTAATAAAATTCTCACACTGGCCCCGCTCACAATACGCGTGATAGAGCAGCGCGGGAGCGAACTCCGGGAGCGAGGTCACCACAAAACGGGGATTGGCGCCGTGCTCACTGACTTCCGCTTTCATGACGACGTGCCGGGCCTGCGGCCAGCTCTCCGCCGCATAGGCAAAGGCGTCAAAGTGTTGCACGGTCTGCTTCGTGGCCTGAAAGCGGCGGCGGGCTTCGCTCAAGGCTGCCGCGCCGGAGCGGAGCAGGACGGCATTCTGGGCGAGCCCCACGACGTAGGCGATGCCGCCCAGCTCCCGATTCAGTTCCTCCAGCATCCGCAACACGCGCGGGACCGCAAACGCCGAATCGCCCCGCACCACAATCTGCGACTGCGGAAAGCGCTGCTTGAGGCGACGAATAATCCGGCGGAGGACGCCCATCGCGCCGCGCGCCGCATGGGCATTGCCCGGACGCAGCACCGCACTCACCAGCTGGCCCCGCTCTCCATCAAAGATCACCAAGGGATGATACATGTGCTGATCGTAATACCCGTGGAAGAAGGAGAGTTGCTGTTGGCCATGGGTGGGATCGTCCGTGGAGTCAATATCCAAGACGATCACGTCCGGCGCCTCCGATGAAAGACCTCACATACTGTTCCTCAATCTCACAGACGAGCGCCCGCAGCCTCCCTATGTCCACCGCGTTCTCCAACCGCGAGAGCGTCGGTTGCGAGGAGAGCCCTGCGGCTTGAGGGGAGCGATCACACACACTCTTGAGGACCGGGTCCTGCCGCAACCGGTCGGCATCGTTGCAGTCCGGATACCCCAAGGCAATCTGGTAGAGCCGCTGCCGCATTTGCTCGCGGCGATCATGTTTGACTTTGCGCGGATCGCGCGCATCCGGGAGCAACGCCGCCAAGCGCTCGCTCAATCCCAAGCGATCATCCATTTGGCGCAGCAACAGCGCACCGCCATCACTGGAGATATGGGGCGCATCAAAGGCTACTGTGATCAGGTGGGTCGGATGGAAGTTCAGCGCGAGTTGTGCAATACACTCTGCCATCGGCTCGCTCCTTTGCGACTGGTCCGAAAGTCTTGACAGCTTCAGACCTTAGCAGAGGCGAGCCGTTTCGTCCCGCATCCTTCATGAATAATCCGGGCTAGCGCAGCGCAAGCCTTGGTCCTGTCCGATCTGAACATGATGGTAATGAACGGGGGGCGTGAGCGCACGGAGGTTGAGTACCGCGTCCTCTTCGAAGCGTCGGGCTTCAGGCTGACGAAGGTTACCCCGACCCAATCCGCCATGAGTGTGATCGAGGGTGCACGGGCATAGTAGAGTGGACAAAAGCAAAGGTTGCCTGCTAAGCAGAGCTATGATGCCTAACACAACACTGGAGAAGGGACGCTCACTCCGTTCGCGCCCCTCAGTGTTCGACGTTATACTTCAGTACTCAGGAGACGTCAGTGGGCATGGCCCCTGGACCCATATCGCAACGTGGCAGCGATACGGTACACAGCAGAGCCAAACATCTGGCCATTATGGCAATGAGAACAGTCCTCCCTTCAGAGAGTCGCATCGTATGGCTTCTCCGCTGCCCTTTTCCATAGAGACGGTGTATTTCAGACGTGAGGCTGCGATGATATGCTCGCTAGTCAGTCGGTATGGGTAGGCGAGAAAAGAAGAAGCGAGATTCAAAAGGATCGCAAAACACTCGCTTGATTTTTCTCACGGTCTATATCTAACCTTACGTCAAAAGGAGAGAGTTTATGTCTATTTCGCTACGTCGCTTGTTTTTTTCAGTGGTAGGGGCTTTTGCTTTTTTCTTAGCATCACAAATCGTCCTGGAAAGTTACGCTGAGGCCCGCGCTGGCGGCGGTCGTTCTGGCGGTTTTCGTGGTTCGAGAAGTTCTCAGTCCCCCGCGCGACAGGCACCTGACAATCCGGCTCAGCAGCGTTGGGACTCAGGAGCACCACAACAACGCTCCCCGATGGCACCTGGTGGCTTCATGCGTACGTTCGGTACGGCCATGCTCGGTGGTTTCTTGGGGTCCATGCTTTTTTCTAGCTTCGCTCACGCAGGTGGTCGGCGGCGGCGTCGGCGGCAGCGGATTTGGCATGATTGAGTTATTACTCTTGGCTGGCATCGGTTATTTTCTCTATCGCAGATTTCTTAGCCCAGCAGTAGCAAGCGGCCCCGGTTCAGTGCAGTATCAGAGGACCAGTTCCCAAACACCCAATAACTTTGACTATCGAGCTCCCGCCAGCACCCCAGTCCAAGAAGCACCGCCAATCGATCAGATCGACTACCGAACGCTTACGGCGATGGACCAGAGTTTCACTCCGGAACAATTTCTCAAAACTGCTCAAGACATGTTCTTCAAAGTGCAGGGCGCATGGAACAAGCAGGATACGGGGACCTTACGTTCGCTGTGTGACAGCGAGCTCATGCAGATTTGGGACCAAGAACTGAACGACCTCCGCGCGCGTGGCCAACAGAACAAAATGGAAAACATCGCCCTGCGTGAAAGCAAGATCACCGAAGTGTGGACGGAGACCGGCAAAGACTACATTAGTGTAAGGCTGTTGGCGAATCTGTTGGATTACACTGTCGATGCTAAGAGCGGCGCAGTCGTGAGTGGCAACAACTCTGACCCCATCCAGTTCGAGGAATACTGGACGTTCAGCCGCCCAGTAGGGCCAAATGCTTGGAAGTTAAGTGCCGTACAACAGGCATAAGCAAAAGCGTTTCCTCACTATCTCTAAACCGGACGTTTGAGTCTGCTCAGTCTCGCGTCCGGTTTAATTTTTCGGGTGTCAGATGGATACAAAACCTCAGGTCTGGCACTACGGCTTAGTAGCTCAATGGTGGGCCGAGTTCAACGAGAGCGGGCCTGAAATCACCTACTTCCAAAAGCTCATCGAACGTTACGGTCAACCTGCGCTTGATGTCGGTTGCGGCACAGGGCGTCTGTTACTGCCCTATTTGCGGGCAGGTCTGGACGTCGATGGCTGTGACATCTCATCAGACATGCTCGCCCGTTGCCGCGAAAAAGCAGAACGTGAGGGATTATCACCACGACTGCATGCTCAGGCGATGCATGAACTCGCCTTGCCTCGCACCTACAAAACGATCGTTGTTTGCGGCGCCTTCGGTCTCGGAGGCAATCGCCGACAGGATGTAGAAGCGCTACGCCGATTCCATCAGCATTTAGAACCTGGTGGAGTGCTGGTCTTCGATCATCATGTGCCGTACACCAATGCCCAGGTATGGCAATATTGGAGTACAGAAAAGCGTCGGCAGTTACCCGAATCTTGGTCGCCATCAGGAAAACGAAAACAGGCAGCAGACGGCACTGAATATGAAATGCGCATGCGGATCATGGACATCGATCCACTGGAACAGTTAATGACCCTCCAGATTCGCGTCGCCCAGTGGCGCGCGGGACAATTGGTTGCCGAAGAAGAAAACTCTCTACAAGCACGCTCGTACTTCAAGAATGAGGTGCTGATGCTGTTAGCGCAGGCAGGCTTTCGTGATGTCGTCGTACACGGAGACTACACTGACACTGCAGCAACAGCAAATCACGGAGTGTTAGTCTACATTGCCAAGAAATAAATCGCGTGAGAAAAGAGCGTTGGTATAGGATGGTAGGTTTCGCTTTTCACCTACGCTGCCGTTGTTCGCGACGTTTCTCTTTATCGCTCCCAACGTGAGCCGCAGTCAGAAAATCGCGTGCTTGTTCTTCTGTAAGTTGACCACGGTGTTGATAGCGTTTGACGATTGCCGCTATCGCCCCTGGATCACGGTACTGCTCATTCGCTCGACGCAGTCTCTTAACCAATAACCGATAGGCTTGCACACACTCGACGCCAAGCATGAGCACCGCCTCGGTGCGCACATTCTGGACGGGAAAGCAGCGATAAATAGCGGGGCGCTGACAAAGGCCACAGGTGGCTGATGGATCATAGGTGGGGCAGAGCGCGACAACTGCATCTCCGGGTTGAGCAAATTTCTGCAACGCAATCGTGCAACGTTTGGCATACCCAGGAGAGAGAGGACGAGAGAGCATAGTGTTATTTCAACTGTATCCTCTTCTCACTGACTACGGGAGGGGAGCACTTTTCTAGCACGCCTACTCCGGAACCGACGCGGGGGGCAACCCGCGCTAGTTCCGGTTGGGCACTGCGCGCGGTGACCCAACGGTGCGCTCTTGTGAATGAGCGGCGAAAAGAGCTGTGGGGATAGGCCCAGGATGTTACGCAACCTTTTTTGTTCTGTTCATCGACGGAAGGTCAGTGCCATCGCCGTGGTTATGCGTATGGCGAGAGGGATGCAACACATGTTGTATCAGTGATTGCGATTCCCATGCCTCAAGCCCTAAAGACTTTTCCAGTTCAAATCGTGCCGTCGAAGGGTCTTGCCCACAACAGTAAATTTTATGATCCAATAGTTCGTCAATGAGGCGAAACGGCACGCTCGTCGCGCGACCGTGTCGCAATCCAAGACGATACGCATAGCCCCAAATGCCGACGCCAAGGAGGACACTTATACTCAGGATAACAATCAGTGGGTACATATTTTTTACTCCTTTCGTCTTCAGAACTTCTTTCGTCTTTGCAAATCGTTATCGCGCCGCTTTTCCACTCTGTTCTTGGGGCGATTCTCCTAATGCCCCTTGAAGTGTTTGCAGTTGGTCTCGCAGGCGTGCCGCTTTCGCTCGTTGCTCTGGAGTCAATACCTGACGGACCTTAAGTACAACCGTTAGTCCTTCCTGGAGCAATTGTTGCCGCAACTGTGCCACTCGTCCAGCATACGGAGCGATGTCTGTCGGACCAATCTCTTCAGCAGCGAATAGTGTTTTCGTCAACGTCGCATTCGCGACTTGCAGCTCGCGAAAAAGATCTTCAAGACTGCCCCGATGAGCAACAAAGATCTCTCTCACTTGTTGTTTTTGTTCCGGCGTGAGCCCAATCCCTTTCAAGAGGAGTAGCACCAAGGTTCCTGGTCCGTCTCCACGAGCACTTCCAGTCACAAGCGATTCGAGTCCGCCTAGGTCTTGTCCATTGACAGGAGTGGCCCCTAGGCTCACAACGAGGAGTCCAATCATCACTAAATGTAGGTAGTGCTTCACGCAGTTGCCTCCTCAGCCCTCTTCCTAGTCAAAAAGCAGGGCAAATGGGTCGCTATCACATTCTTTTGTACGCTCCCCTCCGCAGCGTTCGTTTGGCCATTCACCATCAAGCGCAGCTTGCAGATAGGAGAGATTGGTTGCGCGCTTTGGCAGGTCCTTTATGCCAAAATCCGCGGTCGAGAATATCGCCGGTCCAACTGTCTTCGTCAGAAAGCGCGTGAGATCTTCATCGCTAACTTCACTCGTCGCAATCACAGATGGTGGAGAAGTTGTCGGTAGTGGGGCTTGAGGCAACTCAAGGTATTGCCCTTGACTCCACAGCAGCAACACAGCCGTAGCTCCGGCGACAGCAATCGGCACCCAACGCCACACAGGAAACCGTTGCTCTCGGACGACCACGGACCGCGGCGGTGGTGGATCACGTAATACCTGTCCGAGCAGTTTGAGGTCTTTGCCAAGCCGTTCATAACGGATCGTACACACCTGGCACCTCGTGAGGTGGGCACGGTCTTCTCGTGTTCCCTCTCCTTCGTATAATAGGAGGAGGGTTTCTTCTGATAAACAGCGACTCATGAGTGACCTCCGAAAGCTTGGCGCATGTGATGAACAGCCCGGAAAAGATGACGTTTCACGCTCCCAGGCGTGAGCCCTAAGAACTCAGCAACTTCTTTTCCAGACCATCCTTCAACGTAACGCAAGACGAAAACCTCTTGTTGGCGCGCGGACAGCCCACGAAGAAACTGCCAAATACGTTCGCGCTGTTCGCGACTGACCGTGCTTTCCTCTGGAGTCGGCTCGATACTCGGCAGCTGCAGCATTTGCCTTTCCATCGTGTCCGCCCGTCTCCATCGCCACCACCGACTTCGCTGTCGGTCACGACAGGTATTCAGCGCAATCCGTGTGAGCCAAGGCTCCCATACTATTGTACGAGAGAGCCCTTTGCTCGCCTGCAAGAGTTTCAGGAAAACTTCCTGGGCAGCTTCCTCTGCCTCCTGAGAGTCACGCAGTAGGAGACGGCACAAACGCGTAATCCGTGCATAATGTGCACGATACAACTCCTCAAAACTCGTTTGCGATGCATCGTCTGCCACGAGCGCGCTATTTCCCACCGTTTCTCGTCCTCAGTGTATTAACGAATAAGCTCTAGTTTTGGTTGACACCCGTCACAGAAAAAAATAGGGGTGCCAGAAATTGGCCCCCTATTTTTAGAAACGACGGTTTGAATTCTCTGACTGCGCTATGCGATGACGTAGCCACCATTCGGGCTCATAACCTGGCCGACAACGAAATCGGACTCTACTGATGCCAAATATACTGCAAGATTGGCAACATCTTGTGGGGAACCGAATCGGCCAGCGGGCGTGGCCATGCTAATCATTCTCCGAACCGCGTCATCAATGGCATCGGTCATTGGGGTATCGATGTAGCCGGGGGCGATCGCGTTGACGTTCACCCTGCTGACGATCGCCTCACGGGCAACCGAACGTGTAAATCCCATAATCCCGGCCTTCGCTGCACTATAATGCGGAGCACCAGCACAACCGGTCATGCCACAAATCGAGGCAATATTGATGATCTTCCCTGAGCGTTGCTTCTCCATCAGCTTGAGGGCTTCACGGGTACAATAGAAGGTACCAGTGAGGTGTACCCCAAGCATGCGATCCCAGTCTTCGTCGGTGAGATTCTGCGTCGCTTCGAGGGCAGTTTTAATTTTTCCTTCAGTTGCCAGCTCGGTCTGCTGTTTCTCTAAGACTTTGTTAAACCGAGCACGTAGCTTTGCATTCTCTAGACCAATCCCTGCATTGTTGACCAGAATATCGAGACGACCACACTTCTTGTGGATCTTCTCAAACATAGCAGCAACCTGGCGACTCTTTGACACATCGGCTTTGACCGCGAGTCCATGTTTTTGCTGTCCGCATTCGTCAATAACTTTCTGTGCAGCTTCAACGACCAAGTCGTTACAGATGATGGTCGCCCCTTCATGCGCAAAACTGAGACAAATCGCTCGCCCGATTCCGGAAGCACCTCCAGTAACAATGGCCACCTTCCCATCCAGCCGTCCCATACCTCGACTCCTTTCGCTTTCCGCTGAGCAACACTAAGCACAGTAGGGTTGAATCATTGAATGCTTCGACTACTGCAAGAAAAAATAATGAGGCAATGAACAAATGATCTAATGAGTAAATCGACTCAGCACTCAGTCCTCAGAACTCGGAACTAATAAAGCGGTCCCGGATACCACGGCTGCGCCTCGGCAACCTCGCGCGGCCAGACGATTTCTTTCCGTCCCTTCTGCCATTGTGTCACCAACATGGGGTGCGCAATTTGGCGACCGGTTTTCTCTTCGATCGCGTATGGACCATACAACGTTGTACAGCGCAATCGACTTGCTGCTGCACGGAGCGCTTGCTGGTCAAGTGCGCCAACAGTTTCAACACAGCGTTGAGCGACGACTCCCGCGACATACCCCTGTGCAGCCGGGTAGTCGATCGGTACCGTTGCGCTCTTCAAATAATGGGTAAGGAATTCTTCCTCTGTCGGTCCGCAGTCAACGTGGTAACGCACTTGCGGCTCCCACTGACTTGGTGCGAAGAAGCCATCGGCTTGTTCATGTAAGGCAGCTTTGAACCGACTGATCGCTGCAACTACGAGTCCCACTGCTTTTATTTTGGGCTTGAGTTCGCGCAACTGGCGCCCGAGTAGAATGTCATCCTCAACCCGCCCGACACTAAGAAAAACATCTGGGGGATCATCTGTAATCGGCGCAAGCAGCGAGCGAAAGTCTTCCAGACCAGAGCGATAGGTTTGCTGCCTAGTCAGCATGAAACCCTCGCGTTTGATCCAATTCATTGCTCCGGCAGCCATATCAGTAGCAAACCCAGTCTTCGCACTAAACAGGGCAACACGCCTCGCGGTTGGATCGAGCGATTTGATGAGGTCAAGAATCGCACAGAGGTACAGCGATGCCGGAGTCAGGATGCCAACCACAGAAGAGAGGTTGCATTCAAAAATCTCATCCGACGAGCCGCTATGATTCCAGAGAACATACTGAAAGGCGTCAGCCATTTCAGCCGCAGCCAAGGTTAAGCCACTACCGTAGGGACCAATAAGTAGATCGATTTGCTTTTGGCGAATAAGTTTCTCTACCAGTCCGCGAATTTTGCTCTCATCGCTTTCATCATCCTCCACTACCAGTGACGCCGGCAGTCGCCGTTCTTCACTCTTCAGGAAGATACCACCAGCCGCGTTGACATCACGTACGTAACATTCGAGTCCTTCGAGCACCTGGCGACCAAGGAGCGCGTAACGACCACTGAGGGAGACAGCGATACCGAGAGTGACAGATTGTTTAGGCATAGAAGATCCTTCGTAAGACGTAAAGCGTAATCCGTGAGAAAAAGCGGGGGTGTTTTTCCTTTTCTTTACGTCTTACGTATTACGTTTTACCCTCTACGTTTCACCACCTTCAATACTTCGCAATCACCTCACGACTGAATTCCTCAATCATTTCACGTCCAGTTTCCCCGACCACTTGAATGGCGATCTGTTTGAGCCCCACTGCCTCAAGGGCTTTCAAGCGGGTGATAATTTCCTCACCTGTGCCGGTTAAGCTAAAACCGCGTACCAGCTCTTCGGTCACGTATCGTTCTTCACCGGGTTTGAGGTAAATCAGGTGACCTTCGTGGATCTCGAGATACCGGCGATCGGCTGGCGTCTTCAGTTTGGCTACGTACTCTGTATCGTACTTGGCATAGAGATCTTTCAAAAGTGGCGGCAGGTCGGTGGCAACGGCAGACTGCTCCCACAGCGCATGCAGTGCGACAACGGCGAACGGTCCGATTCGGTCGACCACACGTTGCGAGGTTGCAGATTCTCCTGGCCGGAGCACGCACCCGGTGCTCAAAACGACATTGGGAAAATTCTTCAAGGTTCGCCCTGCCTTCGTCGCACCTTTTTCTACTACGGCAAGATTCTTCTTGAAGCTTGACGGGTCAGACAAGGTCGTAAGCCACCCGTCTGTTAACTCGCCAACCAGTTCAAGAGCCTTCGGTCCGTTCGCAGCAAAGTAAATAGGAATCGGATCTTTCAGATTGATGTAGCCGTGCTGTTGGTGAAGAAAACGAATCCAACGCTCTCGCGTTCCCTCACGATAGAGAAGCTCTTCGCCTCGCAGCAACGTACGGCATTGTTGAATATAGGAACGTACCGTATCGAGCGGTACTGGTGGCAAACCCATGGTGTTACGACCCGTAAACCCGGTCCCAATCCCAAGGATCGCTCGGCCAGGAGCAAGTTGGTTGATCGTTGCGATGGAATGCGCTGTCACCGGAGGAATACGATTACTGGGAATGGCGACTCCAGTGGCAAGTTTGATCTTCTTCGTACGTTCGGCTGCGAGTGCCATACAGACATATACATCGCTATAGATCATTTGCGAATCATAGAACCAACAGTGTGTAAATCCATTGTCCTCAGCAACGACCAGATCTTTCCATGCGTCTGGCCGTGCAGGATAGGAAATAGCAAATTCCATAATTGGTCTCCTCTAGACTTTACGCCTGCGCGTTCATGAGTCCAATGAAATAATTGATATCGCGTTCATACACTTCTTGGTAAGACAATGAAGAGGCACCATTTACGAGATCGGTTGATCGTCCCCTTCTCGTGGAAGAATAGCATCGCGACGCACGTAGCCCACTTTCCCTTTAGGCGAAAGAATCGCAAGCCAACCTTTTTGTGATCCTACGACGTCGACACGCAGGCCCGGCGAAACTCTGCCAATTTCTTGCATTTCACCAGTTGGACTAAGATGCACTGGGGTCGGTTCTCCCCTCACCATGCGATAGCGACCAGGCATGAGTTCTTTGGTTAATCCGATCAGAGAAAATGGATCAAGTTCCGTTGGCGTAAACAACAGCGGATAAAAAACAATGGTAGTGCCTGCCGCTGTCGCCTCGAATTGCCATTCTTGCACGAGGCTCCGGACTATTTGCAAGAATTCTGGGTTTTCCAGCCCAGTAGTGTGGGCTTCAACTTGCGCGACTCTGCCCTCTGGCGTTACTGCTAGCTCCAAGACGACTGTTCCTAGCAGTTGCTGTGTAGTCGTAAGCCTCTCACTATACACACTCTGGATGCTCGGAAGAAATTCTTCTACTCGCTCACGTAAAACCGTTGCTGTTCGTTTGGGATCCTTCGCTCCAGGACCAAAGATGCGAATATTTGTTAGGCCATCAGCAGTAACGACCCTCCCTTTGGGCAGTACCGGCGTTGACCGCGTCTCTGGCACTGGCGATACGGGGGGAGATGCAACCACCTGCTCAGTAGAGGAAGGAAGCACGGGATGCTCTCCGGTAGGTAACTCCACCGACAAATTACGGAACAACACCTTCCCCCCAAGGAAGCCAAAAAGGAGAAACGCGAGCGCACCGAATCTCAGCCTCATGCGTTTGGGAATACCGAAGAGGGGACCTTTATCTAACGACGGAAACGGAGAGGAAGATTCTAGCGTAGTAAGAGGGATTGGGGTCTGACGCGAAGGTGAATCTGGTGGTGAAGCTGTAGCCATAGGTCGCTCTGGTAGACGCGTCCCACACAAGCTACACACAATGGCTCCGTGCACGAGATCCTTACCGCAAGTCGGGCAGCGCATCAGATGTTCATCAGGTTTTCTTTCCTCGTCGACAGGAGCACCACAAGAAAAGCACTCCTTCATACCCGCTACTATCGGCTTTCCACACCGTGTACAGGTACGGAGGGGAATCCTCAGAGTCCGTTCATCAGCCATAGGTACCTCTCCGTTTCTCAAACCATAACCCAAAAGTTCTCGCTACTGGCCCCATTCCTCCCCGTGTGGCGCTTCTTTCCTCGGAAGGAATTTTCCAGCAGTTGGCTTCTCGATGACTGGTTTATCTCTCATCGGTTTTTCCGCAATCGATTTCTCTGCGATTACTTTTTCCGCAACCGACTTCTCTTTCATCTCGTGTTTTTTCACTTCCGCTTCCGGAAAGTGAACCTTCGATTGTCGTCCAATTTATGCTCTTGCCATTCGTGGCATCAATCAGCCGCAAGTTGATCGCGATACGATCCTGGGACAGAGCTGGTAAGGCCCCAAATGCTTGAGTAAGCGTATCAGCAGCAACGATCCGTCCATTCAGCTGTGTATTACCGAAAAACGGACCAGCCTCAATACCTATCTTGAGACTTTTCAGACTCGGTTGGTATATTACCATCTCATCCAGCGACCAGAAACTCCGCTCCTTCCACTGTTGCTGTGGTCCGACCGCTGGAGTGTGTACCTCTTGCGGTCGCGCTGCGCATCCAGCACTTAACATTCCCAATAGGAGAGGGAAAGAAAGAGGAAGAGGACTTGCGCTGCATTCACCTTGCTTCTCTTCATAACGCTTCTCTAACGAGAAAGCCACCTCTTGTGAGATGAAGACCTCTTATTCTTCATCACATCTTGTGTTCTTCCCACCAGCAACCGCCTAGAACATCTTGTTAACCTCAAGCAACATTCTGACAGTCGGTTCCTCAAAAAAGATTTAATATCTACCTTTTGGAATAAAATTTCGTACGTAATTATATCCATATAATCTCTCCCAATCTCATTTTCTCATCAATGTAGGAGGAGAGGATGAAGTTTTATGCTTGATTTCCCTCGTTAACAGCGCTTTGATTCAGAAGGGCCGTAAACCTTGAGAAAGGAGGATCTTCTCATGGTCGAGTGGCTGCTGACAAATCTCTTCCCTTCTGGATCGCTGACTGAGTATCTCATTCAGTTCCAACCGGTGATAAGCGTGATCATAGGGAATCAGTTCATACTGTGGACGGTGGTCGTGTTGTTTATTCTGCTACTCCGTTGGTTGATACAACCGAGAAGCAACATGCTGTAGGAACAGAGACATCCCAAAGGAAGAAATCACCCTTCCCCTCAAACAATATACGAGCTTCGGCTTGCCCCTTTCTTTTCTTCCCCTTACACTCCACTTTGTTTCTAAGAGAACAGCCCTGCCTGAGTGGTTCTCCTTGGGGAGGCGTCGTTTGTCGAAGAAAATTTTCTCGGAACACGTGGCTTCCCTAGGGAAAGCCCTTTTCGTCCAGCGGCAACTGTCTTACCATCAAGAGGGAAGAGATCTCGTTTTCGTAAAATTTGCGGGGCATAATAGAAGAGCCCTACTTCTATAAAAAGATTGGGTCTTTACTACACCCTCTGAATTAATTACTGCTGCTTTCCCGAGAATGCGCTTAGGGTGCTTGCGATGTACACAACGTATTTTGGCTTTAAAGAAGAGCCGTTTAGCCTGACGCCCACTTCACGCCTTTTCTATTCGAACCCAGTGTACGAAGGGGCATGTGCGAAACTCATGCAAGGCATACGTGAGCGCAAAGGCTTTCTCGTATTGACTGGTGAGGTAGGCACCGGCAAGACCACCTTGATCCGTCGGCTGATCGATAATCTCCAAACGGATCCGTCCGTTCGTCTCTCTTTTTCCTACTACAGCACTCTCACGTTTGAGGAGTTGATTAGATTTGCTTGTCGTGACATGGGGGTCACGCGAAGGAATGTCGGCGAGTTACAAGCCTTCAGTGAGTTTCTCACTGTACGCTCAAAATCAGGTGGCACAGCTGTCCTAGTCATTGATGAAGCACAAGACATCGAAGAAAACGTTCTCGAACACCTCTTTCGGTTGTCTGATTCTCCCCACGTCAGCAGAAAACTGCTCCAGGTTATTCTGGTCGGCCAGCATCCTGAGCTAGATAAGAAATTGAGTGACCCACGGTTTGACTCTCTCAGAGATAAGGTCCACTTCCGCTGTCAGCTTGAGTACCTTAGACCTGAAGAGGTCCAGCAATTCATTTATCATCGCTTACGCTTGGTCGGGTATGAGCGGGAGGATCTGTTCAGCCCCGAAGTTGTGCAGTTGATCACAACTTATTCCGCAGGCATTCCTCGACTTGTGAACCTGATTTGTGACAATGCCTTACGAACGATTCACCAGGTGTCGCGGAAAACGGTTTCCCCGAAAGATATCCAAGATGTGATAACAACCTTTCGTCTTCGAGGACAACCCAGCTCCCTGCCAGACGAGGGACAAGCTAAGGCACCTCAGTCAGTGCAGGTCAATGTTTCTCCCCCAGTCCCTCAACCATCTACAGATCGCCCAGCCGGGGGAATGTTTCAGTCGCTCGCGTGGGGTGGAGCCGGGTTCGTGTTTGTCTTGCTCGGCTTCCTGCTCTTTACCATGATGCGTCAAATCCCCTCTGCGCTGGGACCTCAAGCACTCGGAACCCCTGGCACACCACCACCGTCCCAATCTCCGGTAACAGCTCAGCAAACAACTGCCGTAACCTTGACTTCATCACGAGATGTGACCAGCCCACAGCTCCAACAGGGGCAAATCATTATGGCAGCTTTGATGGCTCGCTATCAGCACCTTCGCCCCATTGCGTGGGGCTTAGCAACCGCGACCCCCGCCATTGCGTTGATCATCCCGGAAAACGAGTGGCATCAACTCTCAAAAGAAGAGCAAATCAATCTCACTTTCTATTTAGAAAGTATGATTCCCATGGTACGCACGAACCCAGACCCGTATATTGAAGAGTTTCGCTCGACCTCAGTCTATAAAACGTTTCGCAAAAAATTGGCCGAGTTATGTGCAGACTGTTGGATTCTCGGTGCCGGTCATGTCTCAACCGCAAAAAAGAATACCGTGTTCGATAAGGTGATCGTCCAAGGGAATTCCCTGTGGGAGAACGCTCCACGTGAGGGACGCGGCGTGAGCGCTCTCACATTTCGGGAAACCGTACAAAAAATAAACCGATAGTTTGTGAGCTTCATTAATCTCAATACCTTAACGAGGGTTGCGTGCGCCTGATAGATCGGATTAATATAGAAAGAATCGAGGTCCGCAGGATCGGCAAAGGGATCTCCACGGAAGCCGAAATACTCAGTATATATAGACAAGCGACACTCTTTCCCTGCTTCTAGTAACAGCACTGAGAAGAGCAGCCACCGGCGGCAACGCAACTATATGCGTAAACAGTATTCTCTCTGGGAGTTTTGTTTCTCTCATCTTTCTCCAGGTTTTCTCTGTCGGTACGCTCCATTGTAGAATGAATCCTCTAACTTGCCCAAAGTATCACTCTTTTGTATAGGGAAGAACCCTGAAAAGGATCTACATTGAGGTCTCATCTCATGTGGGGTGAAAAAATGAACCTTGAGGGGGCGGGCTTCCTACAATCAATGCGCTGAGCAGACAATTGGATCTAGAGAAGAGAGCACCTATGTACACCACCTATTTTGGTTTTCGCGAAGAACCCTTCAACGTCACCCCAGATCCACGGTTCTTTTATGCTAACCCTGGCCATGAAGAAGCGTATGCAGGTCTTCTCTATGGTATCCGTGAGCGGAAAGGCTATATCTCGTTGATCGGTGAGGCAGGCACCGGGAAAACGACGTTGTTGCGCCGGGTTGTTCAAGATCTCGAAAAGCCAATTCGGGTTGCATTCTACTATTACAACACGACCCTCGGCTTTGATGAATTTCTCGACTTCATCTGCACCAGTTTTGGCCTTCAAGTCAAAGAAAAACGGAAGCTAGAAAAGATTCAAGCGATCGATAAGTTTTTACGTGAGCGTCTGGCTGAAGGAGGCACGGGGGTCCTCATCGTTGACGAAGCGCATCACTTAGCCGACGAGGTGTTAGAGAATTTACGGCTCCTATCGAATATCGAACTCGATAATTACAAACTGTTGCAGATCGTCTTAGTTGGGCAACCAGAACTCGAACAGAGACTAGATCGGCCTGAGTTGCGGCAATTAAAACAACGCATCGCGGTCTCTTGTCGTTTAGGGTGCCTGAAACCACAGGCGGTCGAACCATTCATCCATTATCGAATGCAAATAGCAGGTTGTAATCGATACGATGTGTTTACACCCCAAGCTATTCAACTTATTGCCACTCGTTCGGACGGCATTCCTCGTGTCATTAACACCATTTGTGACAACTCTCTCACCGCCGCTTATCAGGCATCGCAACAAACGGTATCCGCACAGGTCGTTGAGAAAGTCACAGCTGCCCTTCGCTTGAATGGCCATTTGTCGCCTCAGGAAAGCACCCAGGCTCAGGAAAAAGCGAAAAAAGCAAATGTGATCCGGCTTGAGGACGAGCTTTGGGGACGAGGAGCATCACCAAACTCTACCAATGGGGTGTCTGAGATATGGGTAGGACAGCGCCCGTGGGATTGGACAAAGCAATTATATTGGGTTGGCCTTGGTACGGTTGCCGCCCTTTTTATGCTTTATTTTGGCAATACCATGTTCTTCTTACAGGCCCCCTCTACTCCCTCTGAACCAGTGAGTTTAGTGAACGCACAGTCGTCAACCTCACAGTTACAGCCAGTCTCGTCAGTCCCGCACCCAGCGCCTCCTAACGATCCTTCTCGGCCCGCTGCAGGCGTGCCATCAGCATTTACACCAACGCCAGAACCGAACGTAGCAGCATCGCCGAGAACAGCCGAACAAGCACCTACCGTCATCGCATCTCTTGCACAAGAACCCAGTGCACAAATGAACGTCGAAGCAACCCCTTCGTCTCCTTCGGAAGGAAAAAGTGTCCCTTCTAGTGAACCACTAACCGATTCTGACTCACCTTCAGCAACCGTCGTCACCACTACCACTCCACTTGTGACGAAACCGCCCCCGACCCAATCAGCGGAACCACCTAGTACCGATAGCGGAGGCCAAGCCATCACTGTTGCTCGTGGAGATACGGTTTCTGAACTTGTCTTAAAGGTCTATGGCAATTACAGTGCTCTTGCTCTTGATCTCATCAAAGAGTTCAATCCTGCTATCGCCGACCTTGATCGGATCTTGGTCGGGCAACGCTTGATTCTCCCGTCACTCTCCCGCGAAACGCTCCTTCGTAAACAAGGAGACGGGGAATACCGGCTCATTCTCGGCACCTTTGTGAGGGAAACCGAAGCAGAGAGAACAGCACAAGCAGCACGCAGCAAGGGCTATATTGCCACAGTCATCGAACGTCGTGTAGCTGCCGGTGTCCGCTCCCTCTATCGGGTCGAGCTAGAAAAATTACCCGATACTGCCGCGGTTGACCGTGCATGGGGACTGGTCGACGGCAGCAGGTCGTAGTGCCAACAAAGCAACGTTCGACGGTAGTCCCTCAAAATCCACACAACATCGAACGATATATTCGCTAAGGAGGAGTAGCATAAAGAATTTGTTTCCTCGAAGTTGGCTTATACTTTTGGTGTTAATATCTGTGAGTTTTTCTCGAGGTCGTGCCAAATAGCGTGGAAATAAAGTTCGGCAGCAATCCGCTCTTGGATGATAGTTGTTTGTTTCTCTTCCGGTTACGTTTGCACTCTGTGTTTCAGCTCAACTCTTCCAACAGCGTTTTCGCCTCTTGCAAGTCCTTGGTATCAAATCCTTCAGTGAACCAGCCGTAGACCTCGGCCAGCAGCTGCGTGGGCTTCTGTGGTGCTTGCCCTGCCGCTGCCATAGATGAGCAAGGCTTGTTGAAGCGCGCAGCTCCAATGACTTCGCCTGTTGTCGGCGAGCAATCTCGATGGCCTTCAGAAAACACGCTTCGGCTTCGGTTTGGGGGTTAGGAGTTGGGGATTGGGGGTTGGTCACTGACGACTGACTACTGGCAACTGGGAACTTTTGCAGCGTTAGCTCGCCTTTCAGCCGATACAGCTCTGCCTCGCACATACGCTCCCCACTGTTGTCTACCATTGCCAGCGCTTCGGTCAGCACAGCGAGCCCTTCCTTTGGCTGCCCGACTTTCCCATATGCCTCGGCCAATAGACACAAGAAAGTATGACCTCTGCGCCTCTGCCCCTGTGGCCCGGTAGGCGGCCAAGCCTTGGCGGATCTGCGCAATCCCTTCTTCCCCCTGCCCCTGAGCGGCCAGCGTCCAGCCCTCGCATGATGGTTCCCCACGCTAACCAGAATGGAAGCCCCTGCTCGGTCGAGAGGGTAATAGCGGCTTCGGCCCACTCTTGGGTGGCCTGCGCCTCCTGACAGAACTGGTGAACTCTAGCAGCCAAGGCTTAGCGCAAAAGCCAGGCTATGGGGGTGAGCCAACTCCTGGGCCAGGCGTAAGCGCCTCTTGGCTCCTCTTCCGGGCTTGGTCCGGATAGCCAAGACATCCAGAGGGCCTGGGCCGCAGCGGAGAGGCAATACACCCCAGGGTCCGTTCCGCCATAGAGGACAGCCAGAGTGCGGTGTTGCTGAGGGTCATAGAGGGCAACGCCTTGCTCCGAGTGCTCTCTGGCTGCGGCAAATTGTCCGAGGTAAAAGAACGTGTACCCTAGTGCTACGTGGGCCTCGAGAAGGAGAGCGGGGTCTGACATGCGCTGGGCCAGGCTGAGGAGCTGCTCCCCCAGTTCCGTGGCTCTTCTGGAACTTCGCCCGCAGATCATGAAACACCCACAACCCCCACAGCACGGGGAAGAGCTGAGAGCGTCTCCCCCACCTGCTGACACAGCTCGCGTGCCCGGGTGTAGGTTTGTTTCCACCTCCGGCGCAGCCCAGCCTTTGGTGGCGATCAAAGCGGGACCGAGGGTGATCCGCAGAGGCCAGCTCCTGCTGGGTGCGCTCCGGCGTGTCCGGCAGAGTCGTGAGCAACTCCAGGGCTGTGGTCAAGTGCGTCATTGCTTCTGCATTCGCCGATCTCTGTACGGCCTGTTGCCCAGCTAGGCCGAGATACTCCACCGCCTTCTGGGTGTTGCCACTACGGCTGTAGTGATGGGCCAAGTCACTGTAGTGCTCGTCCAGGTTTTCCTGGTACAGTTGCACGATCGCCTGCGCCGTCCGTTCGTGCAGGGCTTTGCGCCGCTCAAGCAATACCGAGTTGTAGGCGACTTCCTGGGTCAGGGCATGCTTAAAGAGGTACTCCACTTCGGGGAGTGCAGGCTGTTCGTAGAGAAACTCCCTGTGCTGCAACGACGCCAGCATGCGATACAGCTCCTCCTCGGACTGGAGGATGACCTGGCGCACCAGGCTCAAGGGAAACTCCCGCCCCATGACGGCAAGGTGCTGGAGCAGGACTTTTTCGTCTGGCGCGAGGCGATCGATACGGGCTGCCAGCACGCCTTGGACCGTGGTCGGGATATGCAACGTCGGTGCGTGGAGCGTGAGCCGATAGCTCACCACGTTCGCCAACTTAAGACTCCTTCTTCGGCCAGGGTCTGTACCACCTCCTCCATGAAGAACGGCGTCCCTTCGGTTTTCTCCAAGATGAGTTGTTTAAGGGCGTGGAGGGACGACCAGCCGGTCGCCCCTACGGTCGTGCCCAACAGGGCATCCAGAAATTCCCCTGCTTCTTCCTTCCCTAAGGGCGCTAAACGCACTTGGGTGTAATACGTCTTATGTTCCCCACTCATGGCGATATTCCGGCCGATAGTTGGTCAACAATAAGATGCGCGCAGAGGCCACACTCTCACTCAGGAGGTCGAGAAATCCCTGCGTCTCACTATCGATCCAGTGCAGGTCTTCAAAGATGAGGATCAGCGGCTGATTGAGACTCTCGCGCAGCAAGAGTTTCTTGATCGCGTCGAACGTCCGGCGGCGCCGAAGCTGTGGGTCCATTTGCTGGAGGTTGGATTGCGGGTCATCGATGCCGAGCAGGGCGAAGAGATAGGGCAAGGTGTCTTCCAGGCTGCGATCTAACATCAACACCTTCCCACCGATCTTCTCGCGTCGTGTCCGCTCATCATCCTGGAGCTGAATCTGAAAGTAGCTCTTGAGCAGTTCAATCACGGGTAAATACGGCGAGGCTTTGCCATGCGAGACCGAGTAAGCTTCCAACACAAGACAGCCACTCTGCGCAGGTCAGCTTGAACTCGTAGAAGAGCCGTGACTTCCCCAGCCCGGGTTCACCCATCACGCCGACCAGCTGTCCATGTCCAGCTTTGGTTTGCGCTAACGCGTGTTGCAGCTGCTCCATCTCCTTCTGCCGCCCGACAAACCGGGTGAGCCCCCGGCGGGCCGCGACCTGCAGTTTGGTGCGCAGCGGTCCCGCCCCCAGCACCTCGTAGACCTTGAGGGGTGCCTCGACCCCTTTGATCTGTGTCTGGCCCAAATCCTTGAACGCAAAATAGCCATCGGTCAGTCGTGTGCGTATGGGCGGTGACAAGAATGGAACCGGGCGCAGCAAGTCTGTTCCATGCGCGCCGCCAGATTGGTGGAGTGCCCCACTGGAACATAGTCGGTATGGAGATCATCTTTGCGAATGGAGCGCACCACCACTTCCCCGGTGTTCACCCCCACCCGCATCAGCGGGGCGGAGACGCCTTTTCTCGCAGTGAGTCCCCATACCGCCGCATCTCTTCTTGCATGCGCAGCGCGGCATAGAGGGCGCGTTGGGGATGATCCTCATGGGCAAGGGGCGCACCGAACAAGGCAAAGATGCCATCGCCCAGCGCTTGCGCCACATACCCCTCATAGCGATGCACGGCGTCCATCATCAGTTGCAACGCTGGGTCAATGATGGCTCGCGCCTCTTCCGGATCAAGTCCTTCGATCAGGGCCGTCGAGCCTTTGAGGTCGGCAAAGAGGGCGGTGATGGTTTTGCGTTCGCCGTCTGTACGTGCCACGGGCTTCCATTGCCGCCTGCTCGGCGCGAATGCGTTCGGCCAGGTGGGGTGGCGTATAACTAGCGGGGGGCTGGGATGACGAAGGCGCACTACTCGAAGGTAAGGGAGTTCCCTCAGCCCCTTTCCACACCAACATCTTGCCGTCTTTGTCGACCGCCAGTTCTTTAACCTCGATGAGTTCTTCTTTGAGGGCGTCCAGTACGTCCTCCGTGAGGTCAAACTCTAAGCGGAGTGCCCGATACGACACCCGCCCCTCGCGTTGCAGCCAGTTGAGCGTTTGCGCCACCACTTCAGAAAACTTCATACGCTGTTCTCACTCCGCGGATGATCTCCGCTCGCAGTACGCCTCCCCCGGCGCACTGGTTCCCACCAACAGCCCGGTCTCTGTCGGTGACGGGTTCCCTGCCCAAGGGAAAGTCTCCTCACTTATGTAGGCGGTTTATCGCTGCCGTACAAGGAGCAGACTCAGCCCTCAGACTTCTGTTTCGTTTGGCAGTTCTGGAGAAACCCCGTCGTCTTTCTGTCTTCGGCTCTACTGTTGCCCCGCCATAGCTTCTCTCGCTATGGTAAGCGGCACATCATGGAGCAAGAGAAATACGACCCTTTTTACCGCGACTTGCCCTCGGCCGTCCTTCCAGTCAGAACTCCCTTTACCCGTTCAGGCCGAAATGACGCGGATCATTTATTTATTTACGTCACCAATAAGTCGAAGCGATGGAGTGTCTTATTGAACAAGACGCACATGGAGTGTCTCTATGACGAGGCGCGGCAATACATCCCCAGAGGCATCTCTCAGTTCTGGTTACTGGAGAAGCGCTACAGCACCCACAAGCCTGGAGGGAACGATGTCACGAGAAGGACGCAGAACCGCGTTCCCGTGAACCAACGCAATTCTTCGCGAGAACCTGGTCGGCAGAGTGGAACGGGAAGAACACTCGTTGTCCTGCGCGAACCCGAACCTACATACACGCGGCAAAGCGATATTCTCTCGTATCATTTCGATGAAGCAGTTGCGGTCGCCGCAGCGGAAACCTATACGCGCCGACATCACCGTCGGGCGGTTGTCGGTTTGCTGCTCTGGGATGAAGCGTGGTGGTAGGACCCCCTTTGTGTTGACGACAGCATAGGGTCCAGTATGATTGCGATCAGATCATACAGAGCTGATCACGTAGCGCTTGACCGGCTTTATAATCGCGGCACCATATATTGGGCGCGCGGAAAGGCTCGCGTCCAGCTCAGGAGGAAATCTTATGGAACGTCCGTTACGCTTTGGTATTTTTATGGCGCCCTTTCATCCGGCAGGACAGAATCCAACCCTCGCGTTGGAGCGCGATCTGGAACTCATTGTTCGTCTTGACGAACTAGGGTACGACGAAGCCTGGATTGGCGAGCATCACTCCGCTGGCTTGGAGATTATTGCATCGCCCGAAGTCATGATTGCCGCCGCCGCCCAACGCACGCGCCACATTCGCCTGGGAACCGGCGTCAGCTCCCTTCCGTATCATCATCCCCTCATACTCACCGATCGTATGGTACTCCTCGATCACATCACTCGCGGACGAGTGATGTTCGGCGTAGGGCCAGGCGCGTTGCCGTCCGATGCTCACATGATGGGTATCGATCCTGCAACCCAGCGTGAACGCATGGAAGAGTCGTTAGGCGCGATCATGGCATTGCTCACTGCTAATGAGCCGGTCTCGATACAGACTGATTGGTTCACACTGCGTGATGCGCGGTTGCAACTGCGACCGTACACCTATCCACATTTTGAGATTGCTGTGGCCGCAACGGTTTCTCCCGCCGGACCGCGCACTGCCGGTCGGTACGGTGCTGGTGTCCTCTCTCTCGGTGCCACCAGCATGGGAGGGTTTGCGGTGTTGGGCGACCATTGGAAAATCTGGAACGATCAAGCGCAGAAATACGGCCATCAAGTCGATCGCTCGACTTGGCGGTTGGTGGGACCAATGCACATTGCCCGCACGCGTAAACAAGCCTTTGAGGAAGTTGAGTACGGTATCCACGAGTGGATTGATTATTTTCGCAACGTCGTCGCGCTACCTCTTGCACCCGAAGAATCTGATCCCCGCAAATGGCCCCAAGCGCTTGTCGATTCTGGCACCGCGGTTATTGGCGACCCGGATGATGCAATAGCACAACTTGAGAGATTGAAAAAGCAATCCGGCGGTTTTGGCTGTTTCCTGATTATGGCCAATGACTGGGTCGAACGGCAGGCATCGTTGGCATCCTATGAACTGCTCGCCAAAGAAGTCTTCCCCCGTTTCCAAGGCTCAGCGGATCTGACCGTAAATTCCCGAGAGTGGTGTCGCACAGATCACGACCGCCTTATCGGTGGCGCGATGAATGCAGTAATCAAAGAAATCGATCGGTACGAGAAAGAGACTGGCTACCGCATTGCTGTTGCCGGGCCGCCTCAGGGTAGCTGAAAGACTGTCCGAAAAATGTGCCAGACTTGTCATTGCGAGGAGCCCTTCGACTTCGCTGCGCTACGCTCAGGACAGGCTCCGGCGACGAAGCAATCTCTTTTGTCGGCAAAGATTGCTTCGCGGAGTTTATCCTGAGCCCTTCGTCAAGCTCAGAACAGGCTCCGTCGAAGGGCTCACAATGACCTGATTTCCAAACCCTTCCAACAGCCTCTGAGTCACCGCTTAGACTGCTGCAAGAAACGTTTCAACAATGAGTATCACTCATGAATTTCCTCCCCCCGCTTCTCACCCTATTTGTTGACGTTCAGCAGAAATGAGCACTCCTTCATATCTGCCCACTTTCTCTTCTTACCTTCGTATGCTCTCTGTTACCCAGACACGTTGACGGGTCTTTCCTCATCTCGTACCTTTACCCTTGTAGCAAAAGGGAGAGTGTTCATGCATCTCAGCCAACTTTCCACCGAAGGACAGATTACCGTCCCGAAAGAAATACAAGATATCCTTTCCCTGAAACCGGGGGATTTGATCGCTTATGAAGTACAGGAAGGTGCAGTAATTCTCAAACGGGTCGAGCCGTTTGATGCTGCATTTCACCAGGCGCTGTCCGCCACGCTAGAAGAGTGGAACTCACCAGAGGACGACGAGGCCTTTCGTGATCTGTGATCCGTGGGACGTGGTAATTGTGCCTTTCCCGTTCACCGACAAAGCTCGAGTAAAGCGTCGCCCGGCGCTCGCACTCAGTACGACGGCGTTCAACGAAAATGGCCATACCATCCTCGCCATGATTACAACGAAATCTCACTCCCCCTGGCCTGGAGACACTACGATCACCGACCTTGCAACAGCGGGGCTGCACACATTCTGCCTCGTCCGCCTCAAATTATTCACCCTGGATAATCAATTGCTTGTTCGGCGTAGTGGCCGATTATCGGAATCGGATCGCACAGCCGTGGTCGAGGCACTCAAAAGATACCTTTCTTCCCTTCCCTAGCCACCATTCCTCCATTTGGTAGTGGGCGATCAACCTGAGTTCCCTCATCGTGCTACCGCCAAGATCTGTTTCGCTCCCACAAGGAAACGTATTGGCTGCGGGTTTACGCTGCCGCTAACGAGCTCAGGAGGACACGCGTGTTAACTGTGCAGTGCAGTCGCTGGTGTGCAAGTGAGACTCTCTCGTTCCGGCAAGATCGCGACCGCAGAAAATTCGCACGTCATCATAGACTTGGCAAAAGCGTTTGGCTGCTTCGACACTCTTAACGCCGCCCATTGGCTACGTACATTGTTTGATATCTCTATGGTCCTGTTCCAAATGATTATTAATGATCCGGTGTAGCGAGCGTTTCTTCCTCCCGGATCGCGACGATCACGTCTCCACCGCAGCACGGTATTCCTGTCTCATCTTCTCGTACAATTCTCTAACATGCTCAGGCGCATTCGGCTTGAGGACAATATCAACGCGACCTCGCAACATGTGCTTTACAACTTCGCCCTTCTGCTCATCCAAATATGGCTGACCTTTCTCATTCAAGGTACACGCTAGAATAACTCCTTGTTCCTCGTCTACGCTGATAGGCCATTTGATTAACTTGTCGTCCAAAAAGATAAGGAGGTCACCGGGCGGAATCATGCATGCAACGGAAGAATTGTGTAGTCTCATGCACTGCTTACTACTCATGGGGGTTTGCTGATGAATCCACATTGTACCCGGCTGCGTGCCACACGAACAGCAGGCAGCGGCACACGCGAGAGATTCTCGTCGTCGGTGCATTCCTACTCCTCTCTGTTGTGGCCATCGCTGTTGGGGTTGCTTCTGAGCGGTCTCTTGCTAAACACGAGTTGTCGCTCGGTTCAGTCGTCGGTGGAAGCGCTCGTGACTGGGGAACCGCCATCAGATCCCACCTACGCAGGGCGACAACATTTCCCGGTCACGCCTCGCGAAGCGGTAGAAGGTCTGATTGACATCGCCCCACACGAGGGATGGCAGGTCATCAGCACTGGGGAAGAGTATAGTATACATGGGATACAGGGCATGTTTTTTCGTCTCGAACCGGTCGCGCCGACAGGCGAGAAACGCGCAGTGAGCGGCGTCTTCTACGCCGAACCAGCAGGCTCCTATGTGCACGTGAGTGAGCAAAATGGACTGCCGGAATCATTGGTCGAGCCCCTTATCGCAGCAATCAAAAAGAACAAGCGCGATCAGTAGCAGTGAGACTCCAGCAATGAAAAAGATTCCCTGGTATCGTGGCAGCGGTCCGCATTCATGTTTGCCCAAACAGTGAGAAAAGCGGTTCCCATGCGTCACAATCTCATACTATTGGACATAGAGGCGGTGCGTGATGGGATTCCATGACCCTATCTCGCGCCGCAGGTTCTTGAAGTCTGCGGGTTTACTGGTCGGTTCGGTGGCGGTTCCGGGAGGCACCACGTCTACAGTCCATGCCGCACGCAACGTGCTCTCGCTCCCCGGCGGCACGCCGCGCCTGGAGCAGGGAATACAGATCGGTGACGTTCGCGCTGATCGGGCGGTTATCTGGAGCCGCTCGGACCGTGCTGCGCAGTTGCTGGTCGAGTACGACGTCAGCGAACATTTTGCCAACCCTATCCGCGTTCGTGGGCCCTCCGCTCTTGAAACGAGTGATTACACTGCGCGTGTGGACCTGACCGGTCTACGCAACGACAGCGAAATCTTTGTGCGCGTGATGTTTCAAGATCTGTCTAATGATCACATTGTGAGTGACCCAGTTCAGGGCTCCTTCCGTACGGCACCGGTGAAAAATCGCGCTATCCGCTTTTTGTGGTCTGGGGATACCGCTGGCCAGGGCTGGGGGATCAACCCGGACTGCGGCGGCATGACGATTTACGAAACTATGCGACGGACTCGACCCGACTTTTTCATCCACAGTGGCGATACTATTTACGCCGACAGCCCCATTCACAATACTGTGACAGCCGAGAATGGCCAATTGTGGCATAACCTCGTCACACCCGAGGTTTCCAAGGTTGCCGAAACGTTGGCCGAGTTTCGCGGTCGGTATAAATACAACCTGCTGGACGAAAACGTGCGACGCTTCAACGCCGAAGTCCCGCAGATTTGGCAGTGGGACGATCACGAAGTCGTGAATAACTGGTCGAAGTCGAAAGATTTAACCGCTGATACTCGCTACACCAGGAAACATGTGCCGCTCTTGATCGCCCATGGTACCCGCGCATTTCTTGAATATGCGCCCATGCGCTATACCGGCGTGGAAGAGCGCGAAAGGGTCTATCGCTATATCCCCTATGGTCAGCTCTTGGATGTCTTTGTCCTTGATATGCGCAGTTACCGTGCCGGCAACAGCCATAACCGACAAACCGTGCCAGGACCGGACACCGCCCTCTTGGGCACGGAACAGATCGCGTGGCTGAAAAAGCACCTGCGCGCATCCAAGGCGGTGTGGAAAGTGCTCGCCTCCGACATGCCCCTTGGGCTACAGGTCGGGGATGGTACGGACACCGTGGGACGCCCACGCTGGGAAAATGCCGCGAATGGAGATGGCCCTGTATTAGGCCGGGAGTTCGAAATCGCAGATATCCTCAGCTACAGCAAACGCGAACGGATCCGAAACGTCGTGTGGCTCACGGCTGATGTCCACTATTGCGCGGCGCATTATTACGACCCGCGTAAGGCTCAGTATCATGATTTCGACCCGTTCTGGGAATTTATCGCAGGCCCACTCAATGCCGGGAGCTTCGGCCCCATCGCGCTGGACAATACCTTTGGTCCTCAGGTGATATTCCAGAAGACCCCACCTGCCCCCAATGTTTCCCCGCTCGCCGGTCTACAGTTTTTCGGACAGGTGGACATTGATGGCCGCACGGCGGTGATGACAATCAGCTTGAAGGATATGACCGGAGCAACGGTTTTTAGCCAGAAGCTACAGCCAGTTACGTCCGGAGGCCACCAATTTCCACGCTGAGAGACCCTCGGAACGCAATTCCTGGTAGTGTCGCAGAATTGTTGTTGGCTTTCTTAAAAGACATTAGAAATCAAAAACTTGCAGCCCGTTATCAACACATCTAAAACACGACCGACGAGGGGGACTTGCAGGAAACCTTCTCATGTGATGCAAGGTTTTCTCTGCACAACGTCTCACCCAGGTACATTACATCCCGTATTTTTGTTTTCTCCATACCCATAGAATCAACAGGAGTCCTCTATGACCACCTCACGTCCCGTTCCTCACGAGCCACACTTGCGACTTGACGTCGTGAACAGGCTTGCTGCCCATTTGCGGCAGTATCCCCAGGATCTCGTCGATACCAAGCGCTTGATCAAGCACTTTCAGGTGTCCGCCGACGAGTTCCAGCAAGCCCTCTTGAGCATTGACAGCCGCAGCCACAGTGACTGATGTGCCTTGAAATTGGGGATTTGCAGGGGCTCTCCG
>CAVTCR010000064.1:42500-85031 GCA_963733195.1 uncultured delta proteobacterium | reverse complement strand
CTCCAAGATACAAATGGGATAGATATGCTGCAAGCGATCATACAACAGTACCGGGAAGCGAGTGGCAGGTGACGCTGGGCTATGGCTCGCTTGAGGATACCCTCAAGACTGATTAACCAACGCCCCTACGAGCAGACGACGTAAGTTGGTGAATGAATCGCATCTTCTCTTTCACTCCCGGAGTGATCACTTCAGGTACAACGTCTAAGAGTCCTTTACTGCGATTTAACTCATTGAGGGTAATCCCCAATTGTTGATACTGCACAGCCATCGCATCCAGATCAGAGAAGGAAGAGACGCCAGGAAAACCCAGATGATGAGCAGTGTCGAGTGTACTGACCATCTCCAGATATGTCGCAAAAGTCTCGGCGAAATCTTCCCACGGATGCATAGTCGCATAAGCACTGACAAACTGTGATTGCCAGTTCACAGGCGGCTGGTCAGCGTAGTATCTCTGTAAAGCCTCTTGGTAGCTTGGGTTTGTGTGATCCCCAAAGACTGCGGTGAAGTCAATTTCTCGTTGGTCCTTGACGAGAACATCCCAATAATAGTGACCAATCTCATGTCGGAAGTGCCCCAGCAATGTTCGTTGCGCTTCCCCGAGTTCAACCCGCAGCCGCTCACGTTCGACATCATCGGCCTCGCGGATGTTGATCGTAATAGTGCCATCCATATGCCCGGTGAACACTTGTTCTTTGTCGCCCATGTTCCACCACAGCTCATGCGACGGAATGACATCGGCTTTGAAGTCAAAGCGCAGGGCTAAGCGTGTTCCATGGGGCTCGGTTCCATACGGAAGCCGAAGTAGGTTTAAGTCGTAGAGTAATCGCCGTTTCGCAACTTCTAAGCGATACCACTTTTCGATATTTCCTGGCACGCTCAAGTCAGGAATCGTGTGGGTGAAGCGGCAAAAGTCACACAAGAGCGACCCTTCTGATGTATCGTCAACGAGCGGAGTGCTCATTGTGGCTTGCAGACAACCATTACACACATCGTACGCTATGTAATTGTGGCACTTGACGAGTAATGCACCACAGGTTGGGTTCCCACAGGAGAACCGATTTCCGTCCGTTGGCAGTAATGCCACAACCATACGGCAGGCTGGACAGTAGCCGGCTTCTCGGCTGCACTGAAGGCAAAAGCTATTCTCAAAGAAAAGGACATTGTCGCAAACACAGCGAAAAGTACGCATGCGAGACTCCTATTGATTTGAGGGTCGTAGAGAACTCAGAGAGCGGACGGGGGAAATTCGTGGACGCTGATCGCTCGCTTTGCCAAAGTCACTCAACCCTCTAAGATCAGCGTAACGGAAATTCTGCTACATGGTAGAGTCGTTTGTCTTCAATTTTTTTCACTTCGACTCCAACCTGTAACTCGTGCTCTACTCCACCGAGGATTGTACCCTTTACGGGGGTAACATCACTGTAATCACGGCCCCACGCCACGACGATGTGTTGACTTGATGGCATCAGGTTGTTCGTCGGATCGAAATCCATCCATCCGAGTTCCGGGCAGTACACCGATATCCAGGCGTGAGAAGCGGCAGCACCGATGAGTTCTGGTTGGTCTTTAGGTGGGAGGGTTTCAAGGTATCCACTTACGTAGCGGGCTGCGAGCCCCAATGCACGCAGACAGGCAATAGCAAAGTGGGCAAAGTCCTGGCAGACCCCGCGCTTGTGGGCCAAGACCTCACTTATTGGGGTCGCAACCGTAGTAAATTGGGGATCATAGGTAAACTCGCTATGAATCCGTCGCATAAGATCCTGGACGGCAGACAAGAGCGGACGGCCCGATACAAATGACGCCTGGGCGTACTCCGCAAACGGCATCGTTGCCGTGATGAAAGGAGAATCCAACAAGAACTGCCGTGCCTCTAACGCGCCACGGTTCGTCTCCTGGCGTAGTAACGTTTGCACCTCTTCCCATGCCACTGTTGTCTCCAGGTCGGGAGGTGGCATAGGTAACAACTCCAGTTCGCTCTGGGCGGTCACCGCCAATGTCGTATGCGGCTCTTCGATGGAAAAGTACACGACGCGGTTACCAAAAAAATCCTTTCGCTCATGGCGTACCGTGGGGGATGGCGAAATATCCAACCAGGCATCGATACAACGCTGGCGCGAAAGATTCCGCGGCAACAAGTGAGCTTCGTTGTGGCATAAGGGCACCACCTCACTGTAGCGGTACAGGGTGGTGTGCCTGACACGATACTGCATTATTGAATATCCACGAGTTGCTGTGGGAACTCAGTTTGTCGAAAGTAACTCAAAGTGATAGCATCCGAGAGAGAACGCAGGAGGTGTCCCAATCGAGCAAGCAGTGGCTCCAATCCCTCCGGGTCTTCCTTCCCTTGGGGAACGAGTAAAAGACGATCCAGATCCACTAACCGTAACATTGTCAGTGCTTCTAATATCAATCGTTCTTCAGCGCTTAGATGGGTGACCGTTGCTTTCTTTGGCAATGCCGTGACATGTTCTTGGAGACACACGACTTGATAGATGATGGAACGCGGTGCTCCTTCATCAAGCATCAGGAGGTCAAGCACCGAGAGCTTCCTGGAAGTGCGACCGATAGCGCCCGCGATAGGTGACCAGGCTATCCGTGATCGTTAACAGGGCTTCCCAGAGCCCGTGTCCCGACTCCTCGGCGGCAATACACGCCGTCCGCAGGAGGCCGCCGGAGAACAACGCTCGTTCTAGACGACGACCCATATCAAGAAAACGCCATCCATAGCCTCGGCTCATGCGTTCAGTGGTCAATCCCGTAAAGGCTGCGAGCTGGAAAATAACCTGTTCCAACCCAGACAGTGCCATGTTCAATTGGATCGGTTGTTCCGCTAAACTTTGTGACAAACTGTTAATGATACGCCAACTATCGTCTGATAAACGATCTCGGACCGACCGCGCCACGAGCCCTACGCTGTTCAACGTCCATTGCAGGCTGCCAGTTCGTTGCCGATTGTGAATCACATCGAGGATTTCTTCTTCTGGCGCTGCAATGAGTGCTGCTGCTCCCTCCCCGACGAATCCGGGATACGTCGCGGTCAAATGCGTTACTCCTTGCAATAACTTAGGTGCACTAAGATCCTCACGCCCTGTGTCGGCCTCAACCAGTCGCACCAGAACCGTCCGCAATAAACGGGCTGTGTTTTCTGCGCGTTCAGCATATCGACCTAGCCAGAAAAGATTATCTGCCACGCGGCCTGGGATTTCTCCGCGCGAACGGATCACATCAATCGATTCGTTGCCGACGGAAGCAAACTGACGGCGCGCTCCGGTTCCGACGCCAACACCCAGGTATCTTTACTAATTCCGCCGTGCTGGTTCGAGACAATCCAATCTTCTAGACTCGGCGAGACGCGCGTGAGCCCCCCAGGCATGACAACATACGATTCTTCCTGCGCGACCAGAAAACTCCGCATGACCATCGGTCGAGGCACTAAATCGCCATCCGCGTCAATACGGGCGTGGTCGAGAGCGCCACTTGTTCTTGCCCGACAAACAGATGTGGCTGGGCGGTAATTCGTTCGGCTGACCATTTGTCGCTCGTTCCGTGCTCAAGCCTGCGCCAAAGATGGTCGCCGAGCTGGGATGCGGAAAAATCGGCTTGATCACCAAGCGGTCGAGATGCGCGAGTACGTACGCTCGTTCCGCTTCCCCACCACACCACCACGTCGCCACCGAAGGGAGGCGTAGATCTTGACCTAATAGCTGACGCGACTAGCGTTGGAAGAAACGCCATGAGAGCCGGATTTTCCAACACGCCGCTCCCGAGTGGATTCACTATGGCGACATGGCCAAGACGAGCCGCCTGGAATAACCCGGGTGCCCAAGCAACGAATCCTGCACGCAGCTCCAAAGGATCGCAAAAAGTGTCATCCACACGCCGCAGAATGACATCCACGGGCTGCAGCCCATCTACCGTGCTGAGCCACACTCTCCCGTCTCGCACGGTCAGGTCTCTCCCCTGCACCAACAGGAACCCAAGATAGTCAGCGAGATAAGAGTGCTCAAAATAGGTCTCATTTCCTGGTCCAGGGGTCAACAAGACAATGCGTGGATTGTCTCGCCGTTGCGGCGCGAGCGCGTGTAAGGTTGACCGCAGCGCACGGAAAAAGAGGGCCACGCGGTGCACGTGCGAATCGCGATATAGACTCGGCAACACGCGGGACAACACGATGCGGTTTTCTAGAGCGTAGCCGGAGCCGGAAGGCGCCTGGGCGCGATCCCCAATGACCCAATACTGCCGTCGGGCGCACGAGAGATCCGCCGCATAGAGCGGGCAGATGACAATTTCCTGCTGGCCGACATTGACGCACGGCAGCAGAAACCCTGGATGCGCATACACCACTTCCGGCGGCAGCAGCCCTTTGGCGATCAAGCGTCCGTGGGCCATACAGATCCGCCAGAATAAGGTTGAGCAGTTCGGCGCGTTGGATCAGAGCCTCGTTCAATTGCGCTCCATTCCTGGCTGGTCACCAAGACCGGAACGATATCAAGCTCCCAAAACCGCGCGACACCCTGGGGATCGTTGTAGACATTGTAGGTCACGCCGTTTTCACGCAGGAGACGTTTTGCCTCTTGCTCCCGGCGCGACAGTTCTTGGTGCGCCGAGTGTGTCCAGCGAACGAATCAGGTATTCCCAATGCGGACGGAGAGTCCCTGCTCCCGGAGCACATCTCATCATACGAACTTGTGATCGCCGTATACTCTGTGACGAACCGGAGGTGATCGGAAAGCTTGAGGGGTTTCAACACTCATACATAGCGGCGGCAGATCAAGGGTATGAGGAAACTCGCCGTGCGGCTCCTCTAGAGAAGGTTGCATTGGTCCGGGGGTATGCCCATACGGCCAGAAGCGGGCAAGACGACGCGCCTCGGCCTCGTTGGCATTGACCGGAAATGTCTCGTAGTGGCGTCCTCCGGGATGCGCCACGTGATACGTACACCCACCGAGAGAATGACCTATCCATGTATCCACGATATCAAAGACCAAAGGACTATGCACGCGCAGAGTCGGGTGCAAGGCGGACGGCGGCTGCCACGCCTTATATCGCACTCCGGCAACAAACTCGCCACGGTTCCCGTTGGATCGGAGCGGAACCCGTCGCCCGTTACACGCGACGACATGACGCGAATCCGTCATGCCGCTGACCTTGACCTGGAGACGCTCGACGGAATAATCAACAGTAACGGGTCGTTCCGCCCAACGTGGCTTCTTCTCCCAGCGCATGCCAGGGTTCGACGGCCATGCGCAATTCCAACTGCATGTCCTGCACCTGAATCGTGCCGTAGTGCGGAAAGCGGAATTCGAAGAATGGCGCACACCACTCCAGTTGAAACGGATAGCCAGCCGCTTGCAGTTCGCAGACCACCTCGCGCAAATCTTGCCAGAGATAGTGCGGCAGCATGAAGCGGTCTTGCAGGGCGGTTCCCCAACGCACGAGCGCGTGTTGATACGGAGTGCTCCAGAACCGCGCCACCAACGCACGGAGCAAGAGCATCTGCACTATACTCATCTGCGCATGCGGAGGCATTTCAAAAGCGCGCATCTCCACGAGTCCCAGACGACCACTCCCACTCTCAGGCGCATATAATTTGTCAATGCAAAACTCGGCGCGATGGGTATTCCCGGTCATATCAACCAATAAATTGCGGAGCAGACGGTCCACCAACCACGGCGCTGGTGCTTCTCCGCGCGGCGCCTGCTGGAATGCAATCTCGAGTTCGTAGAGGCTTTCATGGCGCGCTTCATCGACTCGTGGAGCCTGGCTGGTCGGCCCCACGAAGAGCCCAGAGAACAGGTACGAGAGGCTAGGATGATGCTGCCAGTAGGTCAGCAAGCTTTGCAACAACGTCTGGGCGACGCAAAAATGGGCTGTTCGCCGGGGTTGCAGCCGCCCAACGTCATGTGATTTCCTCCTCCTGTCCCGGTATGCCGCCCGTCGAGCATGAATTTCTCCGTGCCAAGACGAGACAGACGGGCTTCTTCGTACAAGCACGGTTGTATGTGTAACTACTTCCTCCCAATTGTGAGCCGGGTGAATATTCACCTCGATCACGCCAGGATCGGGCGTCACGGAAAAACGACGCAGCCGCCAATCAGGCGGTGGAGGATATCCTTCGATAAACACCGGCCAGCTGAACTCAGCCGCCGTCGATTCGATCGACGCGATCAAATCGAGATAATGCTCGAGGAACCGTCTACGGGCGGAAGAAACACATACAAACGGCCATCGCGTGACTCGACACAGAGCACCCTCCGCACGGCCTCGCTGGAATCCGCGCCTCTCGGAGACGCCGGCTCAAGCACTTGCTCTCGTATGCCGTCGTGAGGCGCAAGAACCGTGGGCGTAAACTGAGCATAGCGCGCAGCCACTTCTCCATGAACATCTTTCAGCGCGGGCCGAGGAGCAAACGGCGATTGCTCCGGTTCCAGATCCCTTGCTTCAAGGGGAACCCAGGGCAAAGAATCCAACGGCAGGCGATACCCCATCGGCGAATCACCCGGGATCAAGAACATATGCTCACGACGGAAGAGCCACTGACTACTGCGCCAGCCGCCCTCCTGCGCTTCGCCTTGCCATTTCAGGGGGAAGGCATACCCTACGACCTCTCCGAGCCCTCTATCAAAAATGCGTGCTAGGCGGCGACGCTCTTCTGGATCATCCAGACTTATACCGCAAAGGGTCCAAATTGGCAGGCAGCGTGCCCTCTTTCCACAGATGGTACACAGTGCTCTTCGTAGCCAGGCAGCGCATATGCCGCAGGCACGCCCAGGCGTTGCGCTAGCGCACGGACGAACTGATACGCATGCCTGATGTCGTAGTGGTATTCTTTGCTTTCGTCTCGCCAATAATGCCGGCTCACGCCACACCGGCGCGCCATCCTGCCGCCAGAAACAATATAACGCCCAACGCGGCAGAGACTCTCCGGGATACCACTTGCCCTGCCCATAGTGCAGCACGCCGCCAGGCGCAAACCGATCTTTCAGTCGCTGGAGCAACTCACACGCAAGTTTTCGCTTGTTCGGACCAAGCGCAGCAGTATTCCACTCCGCTCCGTCCATGTCATCAATGGAGACAAAAGTTGGCTCACCGCCCATGGTTAACCGCACGTCTCCGGCAGTCAGGTCGGCATCAACCCGCATGTCCGAGCGCCTCGATCGCCTGCCATTGGCCTCAGTGTAGGGTTTGGTGACGCGCGGCTCTTCGTGGATGCGCGTCACGCTCATGTGGAACTGAAAGTCCACTTCACACTCATCGTCGATCCAGTCACCGGCGCCGCACTCACCGGATCGGGCGCGCACGCCAAGGGGATATGCCCCTCCCCGGCAAATAAGCCGGAGGTAGGATCAAGCCCCAACCATCCCGCGCCGGGAATAAACACTTCCGCCCAGGCATGGAGGTCAGTGAAATCAGCCGTCAGGGCCAGAAGGTCCATCCAGGGATTTCGACTCCGCCTCAGCTGAATCAAATACCCGGAAACAAACCGCGCGGCGAAACCAAGATGACGCAAGATCTGCACCAAGAGCCAACCAGAGTCTCGGCAGGACCCTTTTCCCAGCATGAAAGTCTCCTCACACGTCTGTACGCCGGGTTCCATGCGGATGATGTAATCGATGTCTTGCCGCAAACGCTGGTTCAAGCTCCACCAAGAAATCCACGGTTGCTTGTGGCGACCGATCCACCCCAGCCAGCCATTGCATCAGCCGCGGAGCCACGTTCCTTGATTTCCAAGTACGGCCCTAGTTCTTTCGCCAGTTGCGGTTCATATGGAAAAGGGAACTTGTTCCGCATACGGATCGAGAAAAAAATCGAACGGATTAATGACAGTCATCTCGGCAACGAAGTCCACCTCGATAGTGAGTTCTCGGGTTTTCTCGGGAAAGACCAGATGGGCGAGGAAATTGCCGAAAGGATCTTGCTGCCAGTTGATGAAATGGTTCTCTGGCTTGACGTTCAGGGAATAGGCGGTGATCGGCGTGCGACAATGAGAGAGCAGGGCGGAGACGGATAAGATGAGGCGAAAGCGAAACCAGACGATCATAGCGATATTCTGTCAGATGATGTAAAGCGACACGTATCGCCACAGGCGCATTTCCTCCGTTTAGTCGAACTTTGTCGAGACTAAGCCGTACATTAGGCGTCAGCAAGAAGTATTCCCTTCTAGAGCAGGGTAGACACCCCAGACAAGCCGCACCTATAGGACTTCTCGCTTAATGAGGAAGAACAAGACTATCCTATTTTTGCTGAAGCGATGAAGGGTATCGTTACTTTCCATTCACGAGAAAGTCTTGCTAAGGGGCAATAGTGAAAGTACGGGGATTTGTCTACCTCAAGCTTGAGCTGTGATTTGCCTGTTCTTAAAGCACCAGGTGTTGCTCTGACAACACGAAGAGCGCGCCCTGGTGTTCTATGTATCCAATCTTTGTGTTTTCCCTTTCTCTGAGAATGGCACAGTTGCTATCGCTGCTCAGGAATGCTAGCCGAATGGCGGAGGGCGAAACTGATGAGAGCGATGGCGATGGCGCCAAGGGCAAACTCAAGCCTTTCTCTTGGCCATACTGGGTATGCTGTCTTAGTGACCGCTGCGACGACGACTGCTGCTGATAAAGAACCCATACAACGTGGCGGTGCTGGTGCCGGTCCGGCCTCTTGGACCGATGACCTTACTCCTATTACCAAAGCTGACTGGAGTCGGAACCGTGCGGCGCATCTCTTAGAGCGCGCTGGATTTGGTGGCACCCCAGAAGAAGTCGATCGACTTGCGGCGATGACACCGGAAGCCGCAGTGCGTTGGTTGGTGCAATATCAGAACGTTGAGAATAATCATCTTCCACCTTTTGATGAATCTGGGATTTTTGATCCGACAATTGAACCTTTTCCCAAGAGTCGCGAGGATGTCGTCCGCATCGCTCGCGAAAAAGGCGAGGCGATGGGGGTCAAGGTCAAACCTGGAGGAGATCGACCTCTGCAACCAGTAGTAAATCGCTTCTTCTATTGGCTGCGGGCAGATATGATGGAGATTCACCGCGCTGGTCAGTGGTGGGCAGAACGCATGCTCCGCACCAAGCGTCCCCTAGAAGAAAAGCTTGCCCTCTTTTGGCATGGCCATTTCGCAACATCTGATACCAAGGTGCGCGATTATCGCAAGATGGTGCAACAGCTCGCCTTGTTTCACAAACATGGCAACGGCAATTTTCGTGATTTGCTGGTTGGTGTTGCCAAAGACCCGGCAATGTTGGTCTATCTCGATGCTGGAGAAAATCTCAAAGGTAAACCCAACGAGAACTTCGGCCGTGAGATTCTCGAACTTTTCACTATGGGTGTCGGTAATTATACCGAGCATGACATTCGTGAAGCTGCTCGTGCGTTCACTGGCTGGACCAATGATAGTCTCAAGTTCGTCGTCAAACCGGAGCTGCATGACGATGGAGAAAAAACTGTTCTTGGCCGCACGGGAAAATTTGACGGCGTTGATGTGATCGATATTATTCTTTCACGAGATGTGACGTCGCGATTTATTGCCGGCAAACTCTATCGCTACTTCGTGCGCGACGATCTTTCTCCTGAACTGTCTACTAAACTCGGTAAAATTTTATACGACAACAAGTATGCAATTACGCCGTTGTTGACAACGATCTTTTTGTCGCGCGATTTTTATGGTCCCTCATCGTATGGTACGCAGATCAAAAGCCCGGTCCATCTTGGCGGTCTCGACCTATCGTAAGTTAGGACTGACGGAGGTTCCTGGCATTCCGGATTTCAACGCCATCACTGAAAGCTTAGGGCAGGAGCTGTTTCATCCACCCAACGTTGCGGGTTGGGAAGGCGGTCGTAGTTGGGTGACCCCTGCTCTCTTGCTCTCACGAGGGAACTTTGCCCGTGAGGTATTATTCCCTGACGTCGTCAATTTCCGCGCACCAGATCAATATATGCCAGAGACCAACCGGAAGGTCGCGGTAAAGATCTCCCAAGGAATGGAGATTACTGAAGCCACCAAAGAAGACGAGGTCGATTCTTCGTATGGTGGCGGCATGTCGATGTTTAACCTGATGGCTGGTGCCGACGAGGACTATAATACACGCTACGGCAGTACGCACGGCTGGGAAGAGGCCTTTCGTCGTGTAAAGCCGATTCCACGTCGTACCGCTCAGCTCAATTTCACACAGATAGTGACTAGGGCGAAGCTGGAAACCACGACCGACGTGGTAGACTACTTTCTTCGCTCGACTCCTGCGCGTGCCACTGTCTCAGGATGACCGTCAAGCGATGATCGATTTTCTCACCAAAGAGCTGGGAACTGATCGCATTAACGCATCGGCCAGTTATTTGGAGGAACCAGTGCGCCTCCTTGTGCATTCGATTATGAGTACCCCTGAGTATCAGCTCGGGTAAAGAGGAGAAATTGCGGTTTTATGGGTGTTATCTTGAACCCTTCACTCCCGTTCATCCTGAGCGTAGACGCGTGGCGTCGAAGTCGAAGGATGTTCAGGATAAATCCTGTAAAGGTTCCTTTTTAAGAGAGATTCTTCGCCTCCGGCTCAGAATGACAAGGGCGAAAGACCCATCGTAAAGTTTGCTGCTCCCGATAGGGGTATAGTATGTCTACAAAGTGCTCTCATTGCTCTCTCACTCGCCGTGATGCCTTGCGGTTAGGTCTCTATGGCCTTGGTATCACAGCAGGATTACCAGCCTTCTTTCAAACTGCGGCTTCAGCTTTGGCTGCTGCAGCTGATGACGGCACCAAAGCCCGCGAGGCTGAGCGGATCTTAGTTGTTGTCGAACTTTCAGGCGGAAACGATGGAGTGAATACTATCGTGCCCTATGGTGATGATGCCTATTATCGTCATCGTCCAACCATTGGCATTCCTGCCAAAACAGTACGTAAGATCGACGAGCACTTTGGTTTCCATCCCTCGATGGCTGGGTTTGAGAAACTGTACAAAGACGGCAAACTCGCCATCGTGCACGGTTGTGGATATGAAAAACCCTCACTCTCACATTTTCTGTCGATGGGCTTCTGGCACACCGGGCTGCCCAATGCTGGGGAGAAACTTGGCTGGATGGGACGGCTTGCTGACGGCATGGATCCAAAAGGGTGAGCGGAACTACATCGTCAATATTGCGACAGCACAATCACCCGCAGTGCGTAGCCGGAATCACTCACCCTTAGTGTTCTACGATCCAGCCACCTTCACCCGTAATGGTGTGTATCAACAGAAAGCGGTTTTCGATCGTTTCAGTCAGGCACGAACGACTGGCAACCCGTCGCTCGACTTTCTTACCAACATTGCCGAGAACGCGACTGAGAGTGCGTCATTCGTGCGCCAGGCGTGGAGCGACTACAAGACGCCAGTGGACTATGGTGCCAACGCTGCCGGCTTAGGGCTCGACATGCGTAAAGTTGCGGCGTTAATCAATGCCAAAATGCCAACACGCCTCTATTATGTAACCTACGCCGGGAACGTGTTCGACACCCATGTTCATCAACCTGATCTCCACTCTCGGCTACTGACGTACACTGCCGACGCACTGCGGGCATTTGTCGATGATATGCAGCGCATTGGTCGTGGGTCAGACGTCGCCGTGATGGTGTTTACTGAGTTTGGTCGTCGCGTACCGGAGAATACCAGCAAAGGCACTGACCACGGCACCGCAACGCCGATGTTTGTCCTTGGTGGTCCAGTCAAAGGTGGACTCTACGGCAAGCCAGTTGAGTCTGACCGAACTCGATGATGGTAACTTGTTGTACACGACTGATTTCCGTCGCGTCTACGCGACCATGATGAAGCAGTGGTTAGGCTACACTGACACTGCTTCACTGTTGAAAGGCGAGTTTGAAACGTTTCCGATGTTTGCTTGAGGAGAGTGAATGTAGGGCGGGCTGTGCCCGCCACAACTGCATCATGCATTCTTTGTAATTGCCGTTCCCCACGTATCAACAAACGTCAATTCCTCAACCGGTCGGCGCGAAATCGGTCCGTGCCCACGCAACATCGGATAGCCAATCGGTATCGCCGCAGCGGTACCCCACGGTTGCGGAATAGCAAGCAGTTCACGGACCGCAGGTTCACGTTCGCACAGCAATGTCGTCAGAGTGCAGCCTAATCCTTCCGCACGACAGGCTAACAGCAAGTTTTCTACCGCCGTGTAGACTGATCCACCGCCAACAACAGAGACGCGATCGAGCTTCGCGTCGGTAATCGCCATATCTTTCGGATTGAAGCAGAAGATGACAATCGCCGGAGCCTCACCAAAATGTGTAGCGAGATAGTCTCCTGCACCTAACATCTTTTCCATTTTTGCTCGTGCGGCTTCGGGCATATCACCGAGTCGGGTGCGGTACATCTTGGCAAAAGGTCCCCACACCTCAGCATACAACGCCCCAAGCTTCTGCTTTCGCTCGCGATCTTTGACGACAATCATTCGCCACGGCTGCCGATTGCCTCCTGTCGGTGCCCAGGTCGCGGCTTCTAACACCCGGTGCAACACGTCATCAGGAATTGGATCTGTTCGTAGTCGTCGTACCGCTCGCAAGGTTCGCATTGCCTCATACACGCCGATTTCTGCCATTGAGTATCTCTCCTCTGCCCAACTCCTAGCATTGATCTCTCACTGAGGGAATGCTAGCGGAGGAGCGAACAACTCTTCGCAAGAGGTCATATGGAGGCTACGAATGCCAACGCTTGAGAGAAATGGTGTCAATGTTTACTACGAAGTCCACGGCTCTGGTCCTGCCGTACTCCTCACTCACGGTTTCAGTGCCACTGCCGAAATGTGGAATGCCAACATGGCCGTGCTGTCACAACGCTACAAGTGGATTCTGTGGGACATGCGTGGGCATGGGCGAAGCGACAGTCCAAACGACACAGCGCGTTACTCAGAAGAGTTGATCGTTGGCGATATGGCGGCATTGCTCGATGCCTGCGGAGAAAAACGAGCAGTGATTGCCGGGCATTCACTCGGTGGCTATATGTCGCTCGCGTTCCATCTTGCTCATCCCGAACGAGTGAAGGCATTGATCCTGCTCGACACCGGGCCAGGATACAAAAAAGACGATGCCCGTGCAGGGTGGAACAAACGCGCTGAAGCGATGGCAAAGAACTTTGAAGCCAAAGGACTGGAAGCCTTGGGACGCAGTGCTGAAGTGATGGCCTGCACCCATCGATCGGCGCAAGGGCTCGCGCTTGCAGCGCGTGGCATGCTGGCCCAGCGTGACGGACGAATCATCAACTCATTAGAGACGGTCAAAGTACCGACGCTGATTGGCGTTGGGTCGAAAGACGAAGCGTACTTTGCTGCGTCAGACTATATGACCAGTAAAATTCCCGGCGCGACCAAAGTTGTGATTCCTGATGCTGGCCACGCGCCGAACATCGACCAGCCGGAGGTGTTTAACAAGGCGGTGTTGGAGTTTTTGGGACGTGTCTGATCTATTAAGGGCGCGGCACAGATGACGACATCGGAGAAGACTACTGTCAGCCGGTACTGAGTGGTGTAGGATGTGTACAACTTTCACGAATTAAAAGGTTGTAAGTATGACTGCAAAGCAGCCTCACATCGTCTTAGAAGAAGTCACGGATACTACTGAACTGGCAAAAGCTAAGAAGCAGGATGAGCGGTTTGCACGTAATTGGGCATGGTTCGAAGCGCATGCGGCTGAAATCTACACTCAGTATCGAGGCAAATGCATTTGCATCGCTGGTGAAGAGCTTTTCTTTGCAGATACGCCTGAAAAAGTCTTGATGAAAGCGACGACCGCTCATCCTGAAGATGACGGTCGCTTCACCCGCATCATTTCGAAAGAGAAGGTAGCCCGAATTTATGTTGATCGAAGGAGTGTGGCATCTATGTGACGATGGTATAACGCGACCTGTGATACACGCAGAAGTCCTTACGGATAATAGTTCTTGGATCAAAGTTCCGTTCTTACTTGATACTGGCGCAGATCGGACGGTCTTCAGTGCTGATATTTTAGCTGCACTACCTCAGTCCCCTCTCATGGCAACAGACCACATCGGTGGTGTTGCACGGTGAACGCGCTTCGACTCTTGTAAAAAGAAGGGGTTAGAATAGAGAGGGCAGCACGGTTGTCCCGGAGACAGAAGGAGGTTCCATGCCCCCTCTGACCTGTGCCCTGGTGGAGCGGCTGGAGACGATTGCCGATCCCCGCCGCCAAGGCGAGAATCTCAAACATCGCTTGGTCGATATTATCATCTTGGGCTTTTGTGGGGTGCTTGCCGGCTGTGATGATTTTGTGGAGATGGCGGAATGGGCCCAATTCAATGAGGTGTTTTTTCGTTCCTTTCTGGAGTTGCCCCATGGGATTCCGGCCCATGATACCTTCACCCGCGTCTTTGCCATGCTCAAACCCGCGCCCTTGCAGGAGGTGTTGCTGCCGTGGCTATTGGAGCGGCGCGGCCTGCCGGGCGACTGGATTCACCTGGATGGGAAAACCCTGCGCCAGACTCGGCGCACCACCCCGCAGTTGAAAGCACTCCATGTGGTGAGTGCGTGGGCGGGGCAAACCGGGCTCACGCTGGGGCAGGTGGCCGTAAACGCCAAATCCAATGAAATCAAGGCGATGCCGCAGTTACTCGAAGTCCTGGACCTCCATGACAAGATTGTGACCACGGATGCGATGGGGTGTCAAAAGGCGATTGCGGAGACCATCGTGGCCGGGGGCGGGGACTACATCTTGGCAGTCAAAGCGAATCAGCCCACCTTGCACGCGGAGATCCAGGCGGCCTTTGCCACCGCCGCCACGCCCCCGGCGCGGTCCCCGCGACTCTATACCACCGAAGACCAAGGCCACGGGCGTGACGAACAGCGCACGGTGCAGGTGTTGCCTGCACGCGGCCACCTGTCGACGGCGCAGGGCGCGGCGTGGCTGGGCGTGTTCACGATCGTCATGGTCACCCGCGTCGTGTGGTGTGAGGCGACGGGCGTGGAGAGCATCGAGGGGAGTTATTTTCTCAGTAGTCTCCCGCCGAATGCTCGGCGCATTGGCACCGCCATTAGGGGCCACTGGAGCATTGAGAACGGACTGCACTGGGTGTTAGATGTCGTGTTTCGGGAAGATGCCCGCCGGGTCTATGATCGCACGGCAGCAGAGAATGTGGCGTTCCTGAACCGCCTCGCGCTCTCCCTGTTACGCGGGGATACCGGCAAAGGCTCGCTGAAAGTGAAGCGCAAGCGCGCCGGATGGCATATTCCCTACCTCGCCCAACTCCTTGGGTTTTGCAGCACTTGAAGCGCGTTTGCCGTGGGTGGTGTTGGTGGCATAGTCGCGTCGATTCTCGTCGAAACGCAAATTCGCTTGACTCAGGTAGAAGGAGGTAAGGTGACTCTTCGTGGACAATATGCCGGGGTTACTGAAGTAGACACCCTTGATATGAGCGTCCTTGGGCGAGATGTGATGAACCTCTTTGCGGTGATTGTTGACTGGCCGCAGCAGATTGTTCGACTACTTGGGCAAAGGCATCAATATACAATTACTCGATTACCGTAGTGAATATCGTTCGTACGACAGGGTTTGTGGCTTCTTCATGCCGTCAGGGAAATCTTAAGATACTGTTGGCGAACTCCTCAAAGTGGGAAAGAACAGCTACTCACAGTCCAAAAACCAAGATGTAATGGGAGAACAGATCATCTTCTTGCCTGGTTTCCTGACCGTTTTAACTTCACAAGTGGGAACAAAATAGTCAAAAAAGACGTTGACCAACAGCATCTCCTAAGTTTCCGGACAATACCGGACGCCAGAAAAAACAGCTCCCTGTGCATCCGAGAAACCAGTCCGAAAATGCGGCCAGGAGAATCGGTTTCTCCCACGCTCATTGACCATCATCGTGGTCAGTTAGCCCGTCGGGTGCATAACCAATTTCTGAGTGGTAATCAGGCGGCCAGCTGCGCTTGCGCATCCCAATACATCTGTCCAGGAGTGTTCAAGAAATACACAGCGTAAAGCGAGGAGGGCGTTCAGCGCGGTGACGTTCCAGCGCATGCCTGGTCCCTTAATGCGTGCGGCGGTGAGTTGTTTGCCCGCGCTCTCAATGGCCCCGGAGCCAATGAAATAGCCACGCTGCTGATACGTTCCATACCGCATGCGCTCTTGGTTCTGTTGGAAATAGTGAATAATCGCGGCGAGGCCTGGCGCGAGGTCCACGAAGGCGTGTAGGTGAGCAATCACTTGCTCCACTTGATCGGCAAACAATAACGCTTCGCGTTCTTTGACCCACGGGGCAACAAAGGCCGAATCCTTCGCCATAGATGAGTTTGGCGGCCTCCCACAGGTAGTGCTTGGCATGACTAAAGTCGAGGATTTGCACGGCGTGGGGCAGGAGGTCGCCGACCAAGTTCCAGATCCAGTGCGCCCCATCGGCCAGCACGATCACTTCGGCCGCTTGCGGGCCCCGTGCGTGCTGATAGACCTCGGCGACGAGCGGGCGAAACGGCGTCACAGTCCGTGATCTGGGCCTTCAGGACTTTGGCTAACAGTTCATGCCGCTCCTTACTCACTTCCGCCACATCGGCCTCGAGAAGGCCATTACCGCCTTGGCTTCCCGATACCCCTGATCCTCAGGACCCTGCCTGGGTTCCCGCGTCGGACACAACTGCCCATCGATTTGTAGATAAATCCGGTCCTGTTCGCGCTCCCGTAACCTATGCTGATGCCCACTGCTCGTTAGCCGCTCCGCTTCCCGCAACGCCACCCGGCGTAAACTGCTGGCATACCGCTCACTCCCCAACAACGTCTGACACACCTGCGGGGCTTGATGATACGGCACCAACACCGCCACTAACGCCAGCTTCTCCCGCAATCGTCCTTGCTCTTGCCCTCCCCCAACCCTAACTGCTCGTCTAACGGATAACTCGCCGTGTGACAGCGCGGACACACATAATACGCCCGCACGACTCGTTAACGTCCCGCCCTCGACCTCGACCTCCCGCGCTCGCTCCCCTTTGTACTGCTGCCACTGCCCACACTGCGGACACCGGCGCCGATTCCCTTCATACCCCCGATCATATGCCGCAATCCGCTCGGCCATATCGGCTAATTTGGTCCGCCGCGCCATTTCTTCGCCTTCATCTTCAATCGCAAAGATCCCCCGCCCTCCTCGCCGTCCAGCCACTGCTTCAAAGGTCACCTTCCAGCCCCTGTCGTGTCCGCTTTCTTCTCGCCCTTTCATCCCTACCCCTCCTCCTTATCCGCTGGTTTCGCCTCTGCCTTACCGCTTTTATCTCCCACTTTGCCACTCCGCTGGTTATGCACCCTAGCCCGTCTAGAGAGTTGACCTGTCTCTGGCTCTGTGATTACGTTGTGATCACTATAGATGGAGTAACTCTGAAATGAAAACACGCTTAATTCGTGTTGGCAACTCACGTGGTATCCGTCTTCCCAAACCTCTGATCGAGGAAATAGGTCTGACCGATGAGGTCGAGCTTCGCGCCCGCAACGGAGCTATCGTCATCACCCCAGCAAGCCGCTCGCGAGCCGGATGGGGTGAGGCAGCGGAGCGATTGCAGAATCGGGATGAGGATCGGTTGCTTGATCCTCCGACGTCAACTCGTTTCGATGAAGAGGAGTGGGAGTGGTAGCAGCCGACGTTGTACAACGTGGAGAAGTCTTTCTGGTCGACTTGAGCCCCACACGTGGTGGCGAAATCCGTAAGACGAGGCCGTGCGTAGTGGTATCGCCTGACGAGCTTAATCGTTACCTGCGGACATTTATCGTCGCTCCGCTGACCACGGGTGGGCATCCGTACCCATTCCGTGTGCCTTGCCGCTTTGACAGGCGATCGGGGCATGTCGTACTTGATCAGATTCGCACCGTAGATCGGGAGCGGTTGGTACGTAGGCTGGGGCGGCTTGCTCCGAACACCCTCGGACGAGCCCTAACGGTGTTGCAAGAGATGTTTGCGCCGTAAGGCGACCTATAGCCGGTAAGGTGATGGAGGAGGCATGAGCTCAGTTCAGTGAGCGCCTTTTGAAGACAATACGGTACACTTGCGAATGGAAAAAAGGAGAGCCCTCAATGGAAGCATTACGTGATAACCCAGCCTTCGGTATCTATGCCCTTTGCGCAGCTATACTCGGTGTGAAGATGCTTGCTTCAGCTTTCTACACTGGATCGAGACGACAAAAAGTTAACGGCTACATCAACCCGGAAGATGCGCAAAAGTTTGCACCCGAGGGCACAGTTGCAAAACCAGAGGAAGCACCTGAAGTCGCACGAGCGCTCCGCATTCAACGCAACGACCTCGAAAATATTCCCCTGTTCTTTGCCATAGGACTCATCTATGTGTTGAGTGGGGCATCGGTCACAGGAGTCATTCTTCTTTGTGGTCTGTTCACCGTGGCCCGTGTCATTCACACGTTCGTCTACGCCAAAGGGATTCAGCCAGCCCGCGCGATCTGTTTCGGCATCGGGGCATTGTGTACCTTGCTGATGATCTTTCGCATTGTCGTGAACGTGATGTGATCGTGACCATTGCAAAAAAATACAGAGAACCTTAACAATGCAAACCTGGCACTCATTGTGACGAACAGCTTGGTACCTAGTGCCGTTAGGGAGTGTGTGCCGTGCATACACGCTATTCAATGTTCTTCCTGGTCTGGTTGCTATCCTTAGAACGACATACCTCCTCGCCTCCCTCTCTTGAACAGGCGGTTCTCTACTTAAGATACCGCGGGGATGCCAATCAGATACGTCGCCACTCCGGGGCCGACACGAGTCGTACCAATGTCCCACTCGTAGTTCGTGGCGCCAAGCTGCGAGACTAAGTCTCGCAGTTCGGCAGGGGAATAGACTCGCAAACAAGAGACAAACCCATCCCACAATAAAAACAGTGGAACGAGAGGTACAAGATAAGTAAACACCAAGCGGGAAACACGAAACGGTTTGAGAAAAGGAGCCGCAAAAAACACCATCACGGTGCCTATCAAGACCCCGACAAAAGCGAAAGCTGAGCGATTGACCATCTCAATCACGGCAATACCTTGGCGTTTCGTGACCGCATCGGCTAACACTTGTTTGGCCTGTGCAGGAGGAAAATGATGAAACCCATTGGCGATGAGGCGAACACCGTTCAGCTCTGCGGGCACGTTGGTGGCGTCCACCGAAGCATCCACGCCTTGCAGCGTCCCGCCAGACTCTTTCGCTAGCTGTTGGTATGCAGTCACGTTGGGAAATAAATCGCTCAGGCGGGCACGCGCCTCTAGCCCCTGCTCGCGCAACAACCGCACGACCGTGCGCGCTGGGCCGCCGCTGCCAGAACAGAGATCCAGCAGTTCATTCTGTCGCAAGCGTTCCATCGCACCTTTCAGCTTTTCCACGAAAGCCTGGTAGGCTGGTCCCGACAGATTGCCCATGAACGTCAGATGATCTTGCATGTACGCGCGAATCAATCGCGGAAACCACGGCTGATCTTCAAATTCAAAAAGATGCATTCTTCCCATACTGACTCCGAGAGTGGTTTCAATTCATAGATCTTGCGAACGAATAGGTTTAGTACGGCCTACCGTCCTTATGTGTAAACTGCCCTTACCGTCAGTACCTAAGACGGCCTGAATATCATCAGCCGGATAGCTCACCGAATCTCCTGCACTGCGGTCGCCGACTTCAAGAAGCATGACGTCAGTATCCGTACGATTTATGAGATGATGTCCTGATCTTTTGCAGAGGATATAACAGGCATCTTATTCTTTCTTCGGGAGGGCCTCAGTTGCTATGTTTTGCATCTCCAGCGTATCGTGCGTTGAGCACTATGGTGCTAAAGAAGCAACGGACGGAGGACATCGATAATGCAAACACCTGCACTCGTTCTCACTAACAGCCTGGCTCCTGGTGCGGTAGAGAACTTGGTGACGTATGCGCGGATGGCAGAAGAACGTGGGTTCCGCTCTGTGTTAGTCTCTGAAGCTGGCTCTGATGCACTGGCTGTGGCTCAGCACCTGGCAAGCGTCACCTCTCGCATTCAGGTTGGTACTTGCATCACCAATGTGTACCTACGCCCATCGTTGTTAGCGGCACTGCATGCAATGACGATCGATCGTTTCGCTCCAGGGCGTTTATTGCTCGGACTGGGGACCAGCTCCGAAGCCCTGAACAAGTTGTATGGCATCGAGATGAAAAACCCCGCAGCAGTACTGCGTGAGTACATTCGATCATTGACCAGTGCGTTGTGTGGCGAGCATGAGACGCTGTCACAGATGAAAAAGATGGGCATGACTGTCCCGCAGGCCATGCATAAGATTCCTGTGTACGTCGGTACTGCCTCGCAAAAATGTCTGGAAGTCACAGGTGAGCTTGCTGACGGATGCTTTACCTCCCAGTGTGCACCACACGGATTACAGGAAGTGAAAGAACATCTCATTCGCGGTGCACAACGTGCTGGCAGATCACTAGCGGATATGCCCATCGCCCCGCTTGTTCATTGTTGCGTATCCTCGGATCGTGATGTAGCGCTCCGTGCGGTGCGACGAGTGCTTGCGGCGTATGGGCAGCGTCCCCTGTACAATCGCTTCCTGGCACGACAAGGGTTTGTCAAAGAAGCGGAACAGATTGCAGCCGCGGCTGCGAAAGGCGATATGGCAGCCGCGGCGACCGCCGTGTCGGAAAACATGGCCGAGCAAGTCGCGGCGATGGGTACTGCACAGAGTGTCACAAGAAGATAGAAGAATTTGAAAAAGCCGGCGCGTCATATGTCGTGCTCTTTCCGATGGCGATCGACGGAGACTACAACCGTGGCGTTAGAGCTACATTAGAGGCGTTTAGTGGATAAGGGCAAGCTCTTTAACCTCAAAGAGCAACGGGGTTTCATGGCCGAGTCATTAGACCCAAGCGTATTGAGTTTGGACTGTGAGCTTCCCACCCTGCTCAAGCACCTCGCCATGCGCGACGATGATGCGATCAAAATCCCACTCCTGTATCCGCTTAAGTGAAGAGCGGAGGGCTGCCCGATCTTTCACAAGGGTACGAAGTATACGCGAGGGTCCAAAGTGACCATAGGCTCCGTTCAGACGCATAAAGAGCCGAGTAAACCATGAGTCAGAATTCCGAATATGAAAGGCGAGATCAGTCAGGACGAGGGTACGACTTGCGTGGTGAAAGAAGACTATTTCCTGGAGCTTGGGCATACCACGCATGAGATGTTGGGCAAGTTCGTTACGCCACAGTTCTGGTGGATCGTCGCCCAGGACCTCATACGAATGTTGTTCTTTGAGCTTCGCCGGGAGGGCCGGAGAAACATACACGGCTGCATTGGGAAACGTGCGGAGGTTCTCGGTGAGGTACAAGTGATGCATCGCGTTTGGTGCGACGATCGCCTGAACCGATCCGAGTGCTGCAATCTCATTCATAAGTTCCGGTGACAGCGGTCCAGGTGAGTGAAGCCAGAGACCACCATTGGAAAGTCGGACAACGGTTGTGCGCGTGCCGAGGTGTAAACCTCCTACCTGCAACGGATGATCAATCACCCACAGGTCTTTCGTGACGGGCCGCAATTGCGCCATGGTTCCTCCTCTATGTGTCTGGTACACTAAGATATCGATTTGTCTAGCCGAGCGATGGCGGGCAAAGCCCGCCCTACGGTTCTGCAATGGATTACAACTGCGTAGTAAAGAAAGGTGCAGCTTCTGCTGTGTACTCGCTCTTGCGCGAACCGTTGTGACTCCCTAAAAAGATGACCGTGACCGACCAGAGTACGACTCCGCAATTGCCGTGTGCACCAGAGTATGCCCCGTATAAAACTGGGCGATTTCGTTTAGCAATGAACCTCTTGCCGCTTGATCTTCAAGATTGGATCGAGCCGGATGAGAGTATGGTAGTCGAGCTGGCGGAAAAGGAACGGCTGCTGCGTGAACGTCATCCAGAGGTCTTTTCCGTACTTCCAGAAGCTTTTGACGGATCGGCTGAAGTCTTAGAACTGATTGTGGCACATCTGCCAGCGAGATTTCCCACGTTATTTAAACGAGAAGGGAATCTGCTGCATAACCTTGCGACGCTGCAGGCGTGGGATTTTACGCAGCAGAGTTTGCACCCACTCGATCTTGCTGGACGCTTGGTGCAGGAGGACCTGTGCTTGATGCGATTGGACGCAGCAAGTGGAGTATACCGTCTTGTTGGCGCGTCACTCTGTTTTCCTACACGCTGGCGTCTCGCCGACAAGTTAGGGAAACCGCTGAATGCCGTGCATGGACCAGTTCCGGGGTACGAAGAAGAGCTTGCTTCGACAATGGATCGCTTCTTCGATCGGCTTAAAGTGGACAAGCCGGTCTGGCGAGTGAACTGGGGTCTCATCGATGATCCCACCCTCTTTCAGCCGACGGGACATGGTCGCAAAGGACTGAATCCCGATATCACCGCGCAGAATGCCGGAGACAAATTGTGGATTCGTATGGAACGACAAACGCTGCGTCGTCTGCCGCGGACGCAAAATATTGTGTTTACCATCCGTGTGCATGTACGGCCTTTGTGTCAACTCGCAACTCAACCCGAACGCGCTGCTGAATTAGCTTCGACCATCCGCACCATGCCGGAGCCCATGCGACTATACAAAAGTCTCCCGCCGTTTCTTGACGCAGTTTTGGCGTGGCTTGATGCCGTCGCTTCATCACGCTCTAAAAATTCATCGTTCACTTCGTAAGGATATCGGTATGAATGAAATCGACTTTCACGGTAAGAATGTCCTCGTCGTTGGTGGTTCCAGTGGAATCGGGAACGGCATTGCCCGCGTGTTTCGCGACCATGGTGCGAACGTCTTTGTCAGTGGGACAAGAGTATCAGCCAGTGCCTATGCAGATGACGAAGCCTCCGACTTTTCTGGCATGACCTATTTTCAGTGGGATGTGTCGGACGACGCAATCGTCGAGAACCTTAAGCCGCCGTTCTCCTCTCTCGATACGCTGGTGTTGTCACAAGGAATTGTGATGTACAAACGCGCCGAGTTCCAAATGCTGAACTTTCGCAAAGTACTCGATGTGAACCTGATGAGTGTGATGAGCTGCTGCATGAAGTTCTATGAGATGCTAAAAGCGACAAAAGGAACGGTCGTTATCGTCGGTTCTGGTGCGAGTTTCCACGCAGTGTTTGGCAATCCAGCGTATAGTGCAAGCAAAGGAGCGTTGGTAACGTTCACGAAGTCATTAGCCGAAGCCTGGGCAACCGATGGTATTCGTGTCAACGGCATCGCCCCTGGACTCGTGGCAACGAAGATCACCAAAGTGACATGGAACCATCCGCGTCGCTATGAAGACTCACTGAATGAGATCCCCTTGCATCGATGGGGAACGCCGGAAGAAATGGGCGGTGTTTCGCTCTTCCTCGCGTCGCCGTTATCATCGTATGTGACCGGGCAGATGATTATCATCGATGGCGGGATGAGTTTGTCGTAGAAAACTAAACCAGAGTGTATGACATTCGTACATTTTCTGATGCGACCACCCGGCTATGTCATTCTGAGCCCTTCGACTTTGCTCAGGATAAACTCCGCGAAGTCTCTCTTGAGAGACCCTTCGCTGCACTTAGGGTGACAGGCTTGATGGACCAACCTTTTGCGGTCTAATTGAGGGTTGTGTGCTCCGTCACGTCAGCGACCCTAGAAAATCTACCGTTCGCTCAAACGCTCCCGGCTCGGCGTGGAAAACGAAAGCACAGAGATCAGTCACACCAATATCTTCGAGTCGCTTTAGTTCACCTTTTACGGTTGCTGGGTCGCCGACTAATGCGACATCGACGGGCTCTGCTACGCCTTCACGATCGAGCATCGTGCGATACGCTGGCAGATCGCGATAGACATGAAACACTTTAGCAGCGACTTCTCGGGCTTTGGTCGTATCATTCGCAATTGCGATCGGCATGCCGGCAATCACTCGTGGTGCGGCGTTGCCAGACTCGCGGGCGGCAGTAGTTATACGAGGTACGACGTGTTCTTTGAGGGCTTTGTGACCTGCCATCCAAGTGAGGGTGCCGGTCGCTTCTCGACCACAAAGGTCGAGCATTTGCGGTCCTAGCGCGGCCATGATGATCGGCACCGGAGTCGCCCCGTGTACCGTGAGCCCCATGTTGACGTTGTATTCTTTGCCGCGATACTTCGCCGCTTCTCCACGCAGGAGTGGTTTCAGCACAGAAAGATACTCTCGCATGTGAGAAATACGCCGTGCGTACGACAGGCCATACATTTTCTCAATCACGACTTGATGGGAGAGACCAATCCCCAACGTAAACCGCCCATGACTTGCAGCCTGTGTCGTTAGTGCTTGCTGTGCCATCGCCACAGGATGGCGTGGGTAGGTGGCAACGACAGCGGTTCCTAACTCGATCCGCTTGGTTTCCCGTCCAACCAGAGCGAGCATAGTCATGGCGTCGTACGCGAAGATATGCGCCATCCAACCTGAGGCTAGGCCAGCAGCCTCAACTCGTTGCGCGCGAGTAATGATTTCGTCCAACGTTGGTGACTCACCCGCACCTTCACCGATCATCATGCCGATACGCATTGTATGCCTCCTTTGGGGGAATTATTCACTTGCTTTGCACCATAGCAAACTGCTTTTCAGTCGAGGACTATGAGGTGTACAAAGGCGGCCTGACAAAAGTGATGGGAAGCGCTACGTATCAAGATCTTGATAAAGGAGACTGCATAATCTTTGGCAGTCCGGAAAAATGCATCCAACGCTTGCAACGTACACAGAAGGACTTTCGCTTAACCTAACCAATTTTTGAAGTGAACTTTGGCAGTTTCCCGCACGAGCAAGTTTTGCAGTCGCTCGAATTGTTTGCCAAGCAGGTGATGTCGCACTTGAGGTGATCAATACTAAACGTGGGGACTTAGTCCACGTAACACGCACCACGTACCATGTAACACGTGATGCGTAATGCGTGTTGCGTGATTCTTATACACGGCGTTCTGTCCTATTTCCTCAGCGCTGCACCTGTACTGGTGGTGTCGTCTCGCTCAATCGCTTCAGGATCTCTTCATCTGTCATCTTCAGGACCGCGCTGTTCTCGGGTGGAAATTCCATCATCAACTTACTCTTTTCAGGGGCGACTTGTGGGACCTTACCGCCTTGCGACTCGAACGCTGCGGGAGCTTTGTAGCGCTGCAATTCTTCTGGCTTGATGCCCGCTAACTTCACTACCTCTGGATCAATCCATGCCTCGGCATCAATTGCCTGCCCTTCAGAGGTTGAGAACTCCAACATCAAACCTTCAGGGCCAGCAAAATAGATCGATTTACAGAAGCCATGATCTATGGGGCCCATTACCCAATAGCCACGGTCACGCACGCGATCACGCATGCTCAGGAGGTCTGCTTCGGTATTGACGTTCATGGCGATGTGCTGCATGGCGCCGGGTGCGACTGGCGACGCAGTCCAAGCTGGATGAGAGACTCCTTTGATGGGTTGGATTTCACCCACTTCCGGTCCCTGAACGAAAGCAATCGAAGAACTGTCGCCCATTTTGAGAAAACCGTGGAAGGTGTTTTTCACTCCATGCATCCAATAGAGCGCAACGAGTTCCATCCCGCAGACGTCGGTAAAGAACTCAATCTGCTTCTTGATGTCCTTTGTACAGATAGCTAGGTGATGAATCCCGTTCGGCAAACCCATAAGCTGCCCTCCTTAAGAGATAAAAAATTGCTATGTGACGTTAAGAATGTAAGCTGTAGCATTCCACTTGGCCCCCGGGAAATCAAGTCGGTTACGTAGCTGTTGGTAAGCGATAGACCTGGAGGACGAAGTTTGTTAGAGGCGGTAAGGATGGGGAGTATCTGTAATGGAGAGAACAGAGCATGTCTAAACAAGACGAGTTGATGCGAGCCTGGGTACGGTATCCTGAACGATGGCAAGAGCTCTGGAACGTGTGCGAGCGGGGAGAGGGACGCTACACCCACGGAGTGTTTGTAGTGAAAGGGAAAAGCGAGAAACCGCCGAGACAGAAAACCCAAGGACAAATTATTGCCGAGATGTTGAAAAGCGAGCCGATGGGATACCTTTCCTAAAACCCAGAGATGACCCTCAAAAATAGCTTGGAATTCTTACCTTAAACACGCACCACGCATTACGCGACACGTCATACGTGACACGTGGTACGTGATCCGTAATTCGTGACATGACCTCTACAACTAAACAGATGTCTCCTGAGCACCTTGCGCCTCTGTTAGCCGATTTTATCAAAGGTTCCTCCCAAGCTCGGCAAGTGCAGATTAAAGATCTTCGACTGCTCACTGGTGGTGCTTCACGTCAAACCTGGTCGTTCGATGCAATTATCGAGCACACGCATGGGCAAGTAGAGACCCTGCCTTTGATCCTGCGCAGTGACCCCCTCGAAGGACCACAATCGGTGATGGATCGTACGCTAGAGTTTCACATTATCGAGGCAGTCTATGCCGAGGGCGTCTTAGTGCCCAAGCCATACTTTCTGGGCGATAACAGCTTGGGTGTCCCGTTCTTCATCATGGAACGGATCGAAGGTGAAACGATTCCACGCCGCTTGTTCCGCGACCCCAACTTCAGCCAGGCTCGACAAACGATGGCGCAGCAGCTCGGCACGCGGCTCGCGCGTATTCATCGTGTTCCGATCGACAAGTATCGTCTCGAAGGACTCCCGGCCCCTCAAAACGGGCGTTCACCAGCAGAGGAAGAGATCGTACGCTTTGAAGAGATGTACGAGACGATGTCACGCGAACCGCATCTGGCTTTTGAGCTTGCCTTCCGCTGGTTACGACAACATATGCCAGCAAAGCAAGCACAGGTGCTGGTGCATGGTGACTACCGCATGGGCAATGTGATCTTCGGTCCAGACGGTGTGCGGTCAATCTTAGACTGGGAGCTCGCACACATCGGTGACCCATTAGAAGATCTCGGCTGGATGTGTGTCCGCTCATGGCGTTTTGGCAACGATGAACTACCGGTTGGTGGGGTTGGCAAGCGCGAAGATTTCTGGCGTGCATACGAAGCAGCGGGTGGATACCCTGTCGATCCAGCACGTGTACATTTCTGGGAAATCTTTGGCAATCTGCGCTGGGGAGTGCTCTGTCTCACGCTGACACAGCCGTTTCTTGACGGACAGAATCCCAGTGTCGAGCTTGCAGCGATTGGTCGTCGTACAGCAGAGACCGAGTGGGAATTGCTCCACCTCATGGAGGAATGATGCAAGATCGTCCAACCGTCATAGAATTCTTACAAGCAGTGACGCACTTCCTCGATGAAGAGGCGGTACCCAATCTCACCGGCTCGCGACAGTTCTACGGCCGGGTGGCTGCGAACGTGCTCCGTGCTGTCATGCGTGAGCTGGAGCATGAAGAAGAAGATCTCTTCGCTGAGTGGGAGCGACTGAATCAACTCCTGCCAGTGATGGAGCGCCCATCTTCTCAGTCTGAACTACGCAAAGCAATTCAACAGCGAACCAAAGAGCTCTGCCAACGTATTCGGAAGGGTGAGGCTGATACTGGTTCGTACCGAGGGCTGGTGTTCGCGCATGCTCGCGAGTGTGTGCGAGAGAAACTTCTAGTGAATAATCCGCAATGGCTGAAGCGCCCCGCGTCAGCTTGACCTTGATTGTCTATCCCCGATCACTTAGACTGCCTTCCACTGTTATCAATTTATGGACTTCCTCACTATTGGTTCATGTACGTGATCAATGGGAAAGGGAGGTTTAACGAAAAAGGATATTTTATGCATAAAGTTTTCACTTCTGTACTGACTGCCGTGTTTTGTCTTGCGCTCTCATCGGCATTTGCCGCTGACCCGACCACGGACGAGCAGAAGACTTTCTATGCACTTGGTGTGGCACTGAGCCAGTCTCTGGGTCCTTTTAACCTGAGCGAGGCTGAACTGGAGATGGTGCAATCAGGGCTCACTGATGGGGTGCTCAAGCGAACCCCAAAGGTCAACATGCAAGAAACTATGCCAAAGGTGCAGCAGCTTCAGCAGACTCGCATGGCAGCAGGAGCTGAGGTAGAAAAGAAAGCAGGAGCGGACTTTCTTGCCAAAGCCGCAGCAGAAAAAGGTGCGACAAAGACCGCGTCTGGATTGGTGTTCTCCACAATCAAGGCTGGAAACGGGGCATCACCCAAGGCTACAGACACGGTTAAGGTTCATTACCATGGAACGCTCACTGACGGTACCGTATTCGACAGTTCGGTGCAGCGCGGGCAACCTGCGACCTTTCCGCTCAACCAAGTCGTTCCGTGTTGGACTGAGGGCGTACAGAAGATGAAAGTTGGCGAGAAGAGCCGTTTGGTCTGCCCCTCATCGATTGCTTACGGTGATCGTGGCGCGCCGCCAAAGATCAAACCCGGCGCAACACTCATCTTCGAGGTCGAACTGCTGGGAATTGAGACGGCTGCTGGGAAATGAGAAGTCGAGAAGAGGCGCGGCATGCCGCGCCCCGACGAACTAGTATTTCAGCGCAAAAGATTTGGTGAGGTGAGGGGGCACTACAGGAACAACTCAAGCCCAGTAAAATCAATGCGACGGAACATTAGGTACAAGCCAACGCATACACATCCTGCTTCGCTGCCGGGAGTGGATACTCAGCCCAAGTTTTTCCCCCATCCTGAGTGCCAAGCACTTGACCCTTGCGCGTAGCGCAGTACACAACCTTGGCGTCTCTCGGACTCAGCGCAACCGTCATCATTGTGCTCTTCACGGTCACATCGTGATCAAAGCGCTGCCAGTTCTGTCCAAGATCCTGACTACGATAGAGTGAACCTGCATTGCTCATTGCGGCAGGACTCAGTGCGGCGTAGAGCATGGTGGGATCATGTGGCGCGACTTGAATATCACGTGCATAGGACAAGGGTGAATGTCGCCAAATCTCCATTTCCTGCCACGTTTCTCCGCGATCAGGGCTACAGAAGAGGCCCATACGGGTAGCGAGGAACACGGTGCCTGGTCGTGCTGCACTCACACTGAGGGCATGTGAATCCATCATCCCTTCAGTTTGAGTATCACTGACGAGTTGGCTTTTGAGATGATCCTGCTCAGTGAATTTGAGTAACTCTTTTGTACAATCATTCCAGGTTTCGCCGCCATCAAGGCTGCGAATCACACCACCGACCTCGAGTCCAGCATACAGCTCGTTCGGATTGCTTGGGTCTACTGTCATACGTATGACTCGACACGGAAAGCCCATCTTCACCATTCCTGCAGGTTCGATGATGGGTAATCGCCGCCAACTATCTCCACCGTTGTCGCTGCGATAGATCGCCGGTGGTGCGGCACCCAGGTACAGCGTCTGCGGGTTCTGTGGATGAAAGAGAATCGACCAGATCACCATCCTAGAATCTGGAAGATTCAACCGCTCCCAATGATCGCCACTGTCGCTACTACGATAGGGGCCATCTTGCGTGCCGATATAGACAATCTGTGAATTCTGTGGATGGATAGCAATCGCACGGATCTCTGCTTTTTCTGGGAGCCCGTTATTTAAATGCTGCCATTCGTGGCTCCCAACCACCTGGCGGAAAAGGCCACCAGGCTGATCGGTTGGACTCGCTCCACTCCACGGTGCTGCTCCGGCATAGACATAGTGCATCATGACGTTATCCTCCTTTCTGCTGGAGATACTTATGAGATTTTGCTATGGCTCTCAAGCTAGGGCGGGCAGCGGCTCTTGCCGCCGGTAGGGAAAAGCTGACATGTTGAGCACGGTTACGAAAATGCGAGAGGAGTTTGCTCATGAGACTAGCAGGAAAAGTTGCGGTTATTACTGGAGGTGCAAGCGGTATGGGACGCGCTACCGTTATGCGGTTTCTTGCCGAAGGAGCAAAAGTTGTCGTTGCCGATTATAATGAGAAGTCAGGGCAAGAGACGTTAACGCAAGCAAAGAATGCTGGGCAAGCGAATAACGTCCGCTTCATTCGTACTGATGTAGCGAAAGAGGCGGACATCATGGCGATGATTGACTGTGCGACCTCACAATTTGGTCGGCTCGACATTGTCTTCAACAATGCCGGTGTGGGTGGTGCGATTGGGCCAGTGTGGGACATCACCGAAGAAGAGTGGGACTACACGTTTGATGTGCTCACCAAAGGTGTGTTTCTCGGAATCAAACACGCAGCGCGTGTGATGAAGAAGCAGGGGCAAGGTGGAGTGATTATCAATACTGCCTCTACGGCTGGTTTGAGTGGAGGTTCTGGACCGCTCGTGTATTCCGCTGCCAAAGCTGCGGTCATCAATCTGACGAAAGCTTCAGCCGTCCAACTGGCTCCTGATCGCATTCGCGTTAACGCCATTTGTCCGGGCGCAATTTTGACGGGACTGACGGATCAAGGCAATCCTGAGGCCGCGGCAAAAGGACTTGATACCTTTCAGCCCTGGCCCGATCATGGCGTAGGGGACGATATTGCTGGCGCGGCACTATTTCTTGCTAGTGAGGATTCTCGATTTGTCACTGGTGAAGCGCTGGTAGTTGATGGTGGACTCACCGCAATCGGGCCAGATATGTGGCGACGTTTCGGTTTCGCTCAAGAAGCCCGAGCCAAGAAAAGCACGATCAATCGAGGGAGTACCGGTGAAGCATCAACGTCCCGTCCTGCAAAGTTAACATAAGATGCTGTCACTCTTAGCCGAGGCTGAGCGCCAACGGTTGTCGGATCTTCTCGATCAGTTCGCGCCTACCTCGCGATTGTTCTTAGAGCGTAGTCTTTCTGTTGCGGCGGAGTTCGACCATCGATCGCTGCCTGGCGTTCTTCCTCTCATTGGCCCTACGCTTCGTATGCTGCCACCCGAGAGTTGCGTCAACGTACTTGAACGAGTCGCACAACTCTCGCAGGTTTTTCCGGCTGGCATCGTTCCACTCTTTCGTACACTTGGACGGGTGTTCGACGAGGGAGGTGAGAAGCGCACCTTAGAATGGATTGCGATAGGTGAGTCTGTCGGCTGCCGCAATTCCGAGGCAGGGACGGCATTCTTCGCGTTACGATCGCGCACCAGCCTATTGGCGCTTCGTGGTGTATCCCCAGCTGTGTATCTCAGTGATGTTCAGGGGTTGCTGCTCAAATTTCTTCACATGTTGAGTGGTGTGACGGTAGCCCTCACCGAGGTCGACACGGTTTCTTTCCCCCCTCCTTTGGCTCTAGAACACGAGATTCTGATGCCCCTGCCGTTCTGTGTCGAACGCTTCGCAACCTATGAGGAGAATTTCCGGCTCTATCGAGTTCTCGTGGCGCATCACGCTGGACGGGTAGAGTTTGGCACCTACACCTGTTCACCGTCTGCACTGTGGTTGACTCTCTCTCCCCTTATACAGAGGGTGAATCGCTCAGCCGTTCCTCCCTCGGATGGTTTCACTTCTTACTTCCAGCTTTTTCCTCGCCCCGATCTCATTGAAGGGCTTTTTCTCGCGATCGAGGGGAAACGCATCGCTCCACGCCTCATTGCACTGTATCCGGGATTACGAGCAGACCTGACATGGGCAGAAACTCTTACCAGCCTCTTGCGGCCTGAAGTCGCGGTTATTATAGCGCAGCTTTCTGACTCCGTGTGGAGGAATCTTGCAACAAGCGGCTCAGTCTCACATTCGATGATACTGGCAACCAAGTTGTACGTCGAATTCTTAGGTGACGAGTCACGACTCCCTTCTGCTTCTCAGGATAACTCTCAGTTTGAAGGCAGTGGGTTTGGTGAGGAAGACACAACCGGATTTCTCACTGGCAGCGAACTCGACGGCGAAGCAGAGGGGCTTTCGCCGAGCGATGAAACCCAGGCTGAACGTCGCCGTCGAGCCCTCACTACAGCCGATCTGCGGTATGTGTACGACGAATGGGACTATGAGATTGATGATTATCGTCCCCATTGGTGTGAGCTTCGGGAGGTTACGCTACAAGATGATGAAGGTGCGTTCTTCTCCAAAACCCTTATGACCTACACCGAGCTGACCCAAGAGATCAAGCGTGAGTTTCAACGTTTACGCCCACGCATGTATCACCAGATCAAAGGCTTGGAAGATGGTGAAGAGATCGACCTCAATGCCACAGTTGCGGCGCGAGTTGATCGACTCATCGGTAATTCCCCCTCAACAAAATTGTATTCGGCTCGACAGATGATTGAGCGCGATGTTGCCGTCTTACTGCTGCTGGACCTAAGCGCATCAACAGCTGAGCAGGTTGTTGATGAAACGGCAACCGCGACTATAGCAGTTCAGCAGAACAACCCGGCAATCATCAACGTCGTCAAGGAAGCAGTGACACTCCTCGCTGTCGCTTTGGAGGAGATCGGTGATACGTATGCGATCTATGGCTTTTCCAGCAACGGTCGCTACGACGTAGAAGTGTATCCGGTGAAAACTTTTCGTGATCCGTTGTCAGTCGAAGTCCAAGGACGCATTGGTGGGCTGACCCCACGGGGTGGAACACGAATAGGGACCGCGGTCCGTCACGCCACCCGCAGACTGAAGGCTCTCTCAAGTCGAACAAAACTTCTTGTGTTACTCAGTGACGGCTACCCTGAAGATGCCGGGTACGGAAAGCCGGTCGTTCCGCCAACCTATGGTCTACGAGATACGAGGATGGCATTCCGCGAAGCAGAACGGAGCGGTATTGTGCCGTTTTGTCTCACAGTTGATATAGGTGGGCACGATTATTTGCGTGAGATGTGTGCTTCGTCGCGGTATATGGTCATTGAAGATCTCCTGTCTTTACCTCGTGAACTGCCAAAAATCTATCAACGACATATCCGGGCACAGAGACTATAATGTAGTCTTATATGACCAAAAACGCAGCTATGCACAGAGCAATCCCGCTCAGGTATGTTCCCAACGCGCCTGCGAATCGAAGCGGATGTGGTTTGTCGAGCGTCGGTGAGACAACAATCCCGATCGCGATGAGATAGCGGCTCACAGTGGCAATCCACATTGTCCATAGCATCCACGAAGAATGTTCGCGTGCGCCGATCAGCAACATCAAAATCGCAAGCATTGGTGCATACTCGATGGTGTTGCCGTGTGCGCGAACCAATTTGTAAAGATGATCGGCAGGATCGGGGTTGTAGCCCGATACGGTCTTCGTACTCCCGCGTGTCATGGAAACAGCAAAACCAAGCACGAACACCAACAACCCAAGCAGTGCTGTACAAAGAATCGCGGTTGCCATAGCTCCCTCCTTGCTACTGTTTGTGATCTGTGAGCATGCCCGAAGAGAACTATTGTGAATAGAGGGGATGGTTACTTTTGTCTTTAGCTTCGGTAGCGACGGAAGACCCGATGAATCCGCCACTGTCTGAAGAGTTCAACCAGAACGTGCAGTTCGAGAATCTGGGCGCCCAGTTTCGCTTTGAAGCGTGCGGCATTATGTATCGCCCTGTTCTACATAGGGTGCCGCTGACGAAGAACCCAGTTGTAGATCCAGGCGATCGACCAGCCGAGCACACCACCAGTGATAGCACCGTAAAAAAGCCCGACGATACTACCGAGCCATGTCACTGAGTAGCCAATGAAGTATTGCCCGAGTAACTCTAAATGTGGCCCAACCCAAACTCCACCTTTGAGCAACAGCCAGGCCGTCATAAGAAATAACCCAACGCCACCAATCAGTGCGCCAACAAGTGCGAGCACACTAGCCTGAATACGAGCGATTGCTTCACTTACCTCGTTTGTCATGGCGATACCTATTGTGACAGAAAGTTATACTTTGTCCAACAGGGTGCGCTGTGCTGCTGCCTGCGCTCGTCGTCGAAGGAGAGCGGCATAAACGGTCATTCCCCAATTGCGTAGCCACGCTACGCAATAGCCAAAGACAAACCCACCGCCGCCGATTTCAATAAGACCGAGCCCCAGGCCTGTCCAGGTAACAGAGTAGCCAGGGAGATATTGGCCCAATAGTGACAGGGTCGGGCCGATAACCGATCCTCCTTTAAGCAGGAGCACCGAGGTTACGAGAAGAAGAACGAGGCTGCTTACCACGCCAATGGCAATCCCGAATGCTACTGGGTCAAGCTTCGCAAATGCCTCGGCGATTACTGCTTCAACGGACGCTTCTCTGGGCTCTTCCTTTGTAAGACGCACTGGCGTCCCACGATCAGAGGGTCCCACTTCTGCTGTTTGGCTACGTATCTCTTCGTGGTACTCCATTTCGGTATTGACGGACCAGACGTCATGTTGCTCACCTAACACGTTGAGGGCAGCATACACCCCAGTCAGCATTGAGTGATCCTGATTATTGTAGCGGTGGAGGCCGTTCCGTCCGATCGTTTGCAGGTTCGACAATGTAGCAAGATACTGACGGATCGTTGCGAGATTGTCTTGATACCCTTGATCGTACACTGGATACGCTTTCGGCATACGTACCACTGTACCGTCCTCAACCTCTGCTGGGGTAATCAAACCAAGCCGACTGCACTCGCGAATACCGACGGAGATGAGACGTTCGTCTGGCCAATTCCATTCTTCATCCTGGTCCCAGAGGAAATACTCTAAGCCGAGGGAAGTTCGCGTCGAGTCCGGTACCATAGCCGGACTCCAGTTTTTGTAGTTCTGTATGCGTCCCAGTTTCACGTCTGGTGAGTGGATATAGATCCAGTTGTCCGGAAAAACATCCGCACGTTTAACGATCAGAACAACGGTCAAGTAGTCGCGATAGCGAAGTTGCCGCGCCGCGTGCAGGACGGCCTGCGGTGGAGCTGGGTCAAGAGCAAAGATCAGTTCGCGTAGCGGCATGGTAGAGATGAAATGTGCCCCAGAATATTCAGTCCGTTCGCCAGTCTGTGTTCGCCCGACAACGCGTTCAACCCGTCCATGCTGGTGGTGAATCCGCTCGACATGTACGCCACGCAGAATCGGCGAATTTTGTGTTTGTAGAAGCTCTTCGCACCGTTCCCACATCATACCAGGCCCGAGACGCGGATAATGAAAAGAATCTATCAGCGTGGTGATGACCTGCCCGTCTATTGCTCGACCATTACTGAACAGTGCATTGCGAACCGCTTCACTGAGCGAGAGATTTTTGATGCGCTGTGAGGCCCACTCTGCGGAGATTTCATTGCACGGCATTCCCCACACTTTTTCGGTGTAGGTCTTAAAGAAGATTTCGTAGAGCCGTTGACCAAAACGATTCGAGACCCACTGCTCGAAGTTGGTTTCCTGTTCATGGGGAAATAGTCGCGCTTTCATATAACTAAGGCCGACCAAGAACGCCTCGATAGGCCCTAGTCCAGCCAAGGCATTGAGTGCCTTCAACGGGTAATCAAAGAAGCGATCCCCATAATAAATACGCGACAGACGAGGGCGAACCAGAAATTCTTCGCCTAAAATCTCCTGCCAAATTGTATTGATCTGCGGAATCTTCGAGAAGAATCGGTGCCCGCCAATGTCGAATCGGAAGTTACGGTAATTCACCGTTCGAGAAAGCCCACCAACTTGAGTATCGGATTCCACAACGACCGAGCGTACCCCTGACTTTCCTAGCTCGTATGCGGCAGTCAGTCCCGCAGGACCAGCACCGATAATGATGACTGGGGATTGGCTCATGTCTTCTATTCTCACCCGATTCTGTGCCTATGTCGCACTATGTGTCGGTGACAGTCGTTCGTTGTTGACTCCGCCCATAATGTTTCACGAAGTGTTTCATGCTGCCGACGACAAAGGCTAAACCACTATAGCCGTAATAAAGCCAGTGCCACGGGAGCACGCAGAGCGTAAACCACACTCCGCGCTTTTGCAGAAAGAATTGATAGAGAGGCGCATTGCTTGCTAATAACGTTGTTATGAACAGTCCGGTTACAATAAGAAGACGTGGCCACCACACTGCCCCGATGATTGTAGCGATGAGTAGGTAGACACATACAACACTCACCCGACTGGCGAAACCTAAATTGAGATCATTGAGCAGACCGCCCTCCCGCCAGATAAGGTCAGTCCAAGGTAAGGCACGAAAATAGATATCTGCCTTCAACAAAGATGCCACCCGCCAATGTTTGAGATGCTTCACCTGGAGGGACTTGTCTAAGCGAATGCGGTAGCCCCCCCGCTTCAGGCGATATCCCAGCTCGATATCTTCAATTGAAGGGAAGCGATACCGTTCGTCGAATCCGCCAACAAGCAAGAACACGTCACGGCGAATCGCACCACATGCGCCCCAGAACGTGGAGGCTTCATCCCGCGATGTTTGATGAACATAGTGATGGAGGAGGTTTTTATACTGCGATAGAAAGTTAGGTGCAGCGGGTTGGTCGTCATAGGAGCCAAACAGCGCGACAACGTCAGGCGCGGCGAGAAATGCTGCGGTTACCTGGGCAACCGCATCCGGAGGGACCGTGACATCGGCATCAACAAAGAAGAGAATCTCGCCTTGCGCTCTGCGGGCTCCTATATTCCGGGCTCGTGCCGGTCCACCGGGAGAGGGCAGAGGGATGACTTGTGCACCAAAAGTTGTTGCGACCTCGCGAGAACCGTCGGTATCTCCGTCGGCAACAACGATCAGTTCCATCGGCTGAGGGACCGCCTGTGCGATGCTTCTCAGGCAGGCTTGAAATTCTTCCCCGCCGTTATACACGGGGACAATAATAGATACTGTTGCGCCAGAAGGAAGCATAAAAAGGTCGAAGTAGGGTGCGCTCGTTAGCCTTTACTAAAGAGAAATTACACCACGTACCTTACCCCCCCTACCATAAAAGCTCAAGTCTGAACGAATAACGAAAGTCGGTATCCGGTTTCTCCCTGAGGGTTATCCATAGCTGGTTTGCCCTTTACAGGCGCCAGGGAGGCAGTTCAAAGCCTAAGCCACCCGTCCCTTTCGTCTTTTTCCCTTTGTCACTCCGGGTTCATCATTTCTTCTTTCGTCAAAAACGTTATACTGACACTGTGACATTCGCGTTTGAGTCCCAAATTCCGTCCTGGATGACTTATATCGTCGGTGATGCGCCGATCGTGTTTGTGGCTCCGCACGGTGGACGCCGACCTTCCGAAGCACCAATTCTTGATAGTATTAAGGTCAACGATCTTTACACGGCTGAGTTGACGGCTGAACTTACAAGACTCACCAGTGGTTATGCTCTCATCAACCATGCACGCGACCGCAACGAACTTGATTTAAATCGTATTAGCCAGGTGCGGAAAGAGGCTGTGTGGTTTCTGGAAGCGCTTGCTGCGCTGATTTCGGCGCTCGTTGCGCAGCATGGCTGGGCTCGTGTCTTCTTCATGCACGGTTGGAACGTGGTGCAACCAGTATGTGATCTTGGCGTTGGGCTCAAACAACGGGGAAACACCATCGGCCCAGCAAGTAAGTTTGCGGCTCCAACGTTGAGCGCGCAGTTCTTTGCTGAGGAAGTATTGTCATTTCGCAACATGGCGGTCGCGCAGGGAATCGATGTTGCCATCGGGCGACGCTACCCAGCAGCGGATAAGAATAACGTCATGCAGCTCTTCAGTAGCCGCTTCGCCGAGGACCCGTTACCTGTGATCCGTACGCTGGCACAGCTCTCCGTGGACGGCAAAGTGAATGCGGTACAGTGTGAACTTGGCGTTGGCCTACGGTGGCCAGGGCCGGCGCGCGACACGTTTGTTGAAGTCTTTTGCCAGACTCTCGGTCAGACGAAACCTTCCGTTAGTGTACCTGCTATCGAGTTCTCTACTATTACCGTACCGCGTCGGACACATTCCACTGCACACCTCAACGGCGCACCAATTCCACTCCGCCATGCCTCAGAACTGGTGCGGTTGGGTCTGCACTTCCACGACCCTGTCAGCGGGTTAGGTTTGCTCGGAGGCATTGAATGTAATCCGGCGGAACCGACCCACTCAGGCCGCCTGATGATGTTTCTCGGTGGCACTGAGATGGTGTTGTTTACCGGTGAAGATGATAGCGCGACCGATACGAGTCGAGTGCATGTCGGTGGGCTGACCTGGCAAGCGCAACCCACAGGCTTTGCCATCTCGTACCGTGGTACGGTCATGCGCTTCTCTCATCCACAAGCATTCATCCGCTTGGAAGATGGGTTGGCTGCCTCGTGGGTTGAGCCAGCCGAGATTTCGCTGACACTCACACTGCCTGTGCCATTGCCATCACCCCCAGTACCCTTATACCTGGCGCACTTATGCGGTGAGGTCAACTTACGTGACCGTCGGCATACGATCGATGCCTGGGGTTTCCTTGATTTGTTGAAGCCGGAAGAGACTGGGCGGTTGCTGCCGCGTCGTTTGCTGTCACTACCGTTCGGGCCGGACTTGGGCGTCTTCCTCTATTGGGTCGAAACACTCGATGGACCCCGCTCTGCCGGGGTTATCTACCACCATGGAGTGCCCCACGCATTACAACCAGAGCATTGGCAACTGCAATATACATTACACGAGGGACGTCCGAGCGCGTTTCATGTTTCATTAACGCCACCTACTCCTTTAACGTTGCATTGCGACGGAGAAACGTTGACGCGGATTCCTATTGTCCGTCACGCTCCGCAAGGGAACGCACTTGATGTGACCTTCGGCCTTTCGCGGGCGGTGTGGCAAGGGCGTGAAGCGTTAGGGATCTACGAATTTTCCGAGCGGCGGAAGGATTAGGAGGCATGTTGCGATTCGTCAGTAACTGCTCATCGGCGGTACGTCGGCGCGAGAACCATACGCTGAATGTATTCCCTTCCCAAAGTTCGACTCTACCCGCAGCGTTTCACCGAAGAAGTTGCTAATGATAGCGTGGACAATCGGCAGCCCAGACTAGTTCCTTTGCCAATCGCTTTGGTAGAGAAAAGTTCTTCAAAGATTTTGTCGAGGTGCTCCGCTGGAATTCCGCAACCCTCTTTCGACATCACAAGTAACCTGGATTTTCAGGGTGACCTGCAGGCCACCCCACTAGTTTTCTAGAGATTCCCGACTTCCCGTTCCAACACCTCACCATACTTTTTAATCGCCTTTTCTCGTAAGGAGATCAAGTGTCCAGAAGGGAACAGGTCTGGATTCGCTTTGTACTCGCGTAGCACCTGACGGGCCACCGTCACTTTGTGCACTTCTGTGGGACCATCGGCCAGGCTAGTCATGAAAGATTCAACCATCTGTGCAGAGAACGGCATCTCGTTTGAGAGCCCTAGTGCACCGTGGATACGAAGCGCACGATACACGACATCATGGTACACCTTGGGCATAAGCGCTTTAATCGCTGCGATATCTTTACGAACTTTGCGGTAATCTTTGTATTTGTCGATACGCCAGGCGGTACGCAACACTAACAAACGAAACTGTTCCATCTCGATCCACGAATCAGCAATCTGCTCTTGCACCATCTGTTTGTTAGCAAGCACTTCGCCCTGCGTCTCTCGTGACAGCACACGTTCGCACATCATGTCGAACGCTTTCTTCACTTGCCCCATCGTGCGCATCGCATGGTGAATACGCCCACCACCGAGGCGAGTCTGTGCGACTTCAAACCCTTGACCACGCTGTCCAAGGAGATTTTCCCGTGGAACACGCACATCTTCATAGCGGATGTAGGCATGCTCACCTTCATCGCCATGTTCGGTTCCCAGTCCGACGTTACGAATAATATTTACTCCCGGTGTGTCGGTCGGCACGAGAAACATAGACATCTTTTGATATGGTGGTGCGTCCGGATCGGTTACGACCATAGCGATGAGAAACGAGGAAAAACGAGCGTTCGACGAAAACCATTTCTCACCGTTGATCACCCAGAAGTCACCCTTGAGTTCAGCTTTGCACTTGAACATCTTGGGATCAGCACCAGCTTGAGGTTCTGTCATCGAGAAGCAGGAGACAATCTCGTTATTCAGCAACGGCTCAAGATATTTCTTCTTCTGTTCCGGGGTGCCGTAGTGAGCAAGAATCTCCGAGTTCCCCGTGTCAGGTGCCTGAGTACCAAACACTACAGGCGCAAATCGAGCCCGCCCTAAGATCTCGTTCATAAGCCCAAGTTTGAGTTGGCCATAACCAGGTCCGCCCAACTCTGGCCCTAGATGACATGCCCATAGCTTGTGTTTTTTCACCTCGGCTTGCAGTGGGCGAACCAGCTTTTGATTGCGCGGGTTATGAACATCGTACGGGCTCCCAAGAATATGATCGAGCGGCTCGACTTCTTCGCGTACAAAGTTATCAATCCAGTCAAGTTCCTTTTGAAATTCCGGCTCAGTCTCAAAATCCCAGGACATAGCTGCCTCCTCTTTCGTTACTTACAGGTTGTGAGCAATGTTTTACTTCATACATTTCGTGAGATCACAAGAAACCAGAAAAATCCTCGAAGCTGTTTCTCTTGCATCGACGAAAGTGGTTGTAGTACAGTCCAGCCATCACCTACAAGAGAGGAGGCATATTGTGAAAATCGGACTGATTGGTGCTGGTGTTGGTCCTGGCGCTGATCCAGACGCTATAGCCGTGATGGCGCAAACCGCTGAACAGTGCGGGTTTCATTCACTCTGGGCACCGGAACATGTCGTTCTCGTAGATCAGTACGCCTCAAAGTATCCGTATTCAACCGACGGACGCTTTGCCCTGCCAACCCAGTTGGATTTCCTTGATCCGTTTTCTGCCCTCACTTTTGCCGCTGCTCATAGTAAGCGCATTCGCTTGGGAACTGGGATCTGTCTGCTGCCGGAACACAACCCTGTGGTCCTCGCCAAAGTAATTGCTGGCCTGGATAAACTCTCAAAAGGACGATTCGATTTTGGCGTTGGCATTGGGTGGTTAGCAGAAGAATTCGCTGCGGTTGGCGTGCCGTGGGAACGTCGTGCAGATCGAACGCGTGAATATCTCCGCGCAATGAAATTACTGTGGACAGAAGCTCAGCCTGAGTTCGCCGGAGAGTTCTGTCGTTTTGGTAAAGTGCGAATGCATCCCAAACCGGTACAAAAACCTCATCCTCCAATTATTTTTGGTGGAGAAAGTAACCCCGCATTGAAGCGTGTTGGTGAGATAGGAGACGGTTGGTTTGGCTTTAATACGTCGCCTGATGAGGCACAGGTGCGTATTGCCCGCATCAAGCAGTATGCGCAAGCAGCGGGGCGCAGTGCGGTGAAATTCTCTTTTACTGTTTCGCCCGGGATGGGCGCACCGGTCGATGTGGATGCCCTTAAGCGTTACCGGGATGCTGGTGCCGAGCAAGTCATTGTCGCGGCAATTGTCGAAGAAGCAAAGGCCTTACCCGGCGAAATTGAACGATTGGCAGAGAATCTTGTTGTACCGGCGGCGAGACTTTGAGTGAACCCTTTCCCTACAGACAAAATAGGGATAGTCTAGATTGCTAGAAAAGCAACCATCCGAAAAAGGAGGGAGACTGAATGTCATACGATGTCGTAATTAAGAACGGAACTGTCGTTGATGGTACAGGCGCGCCACGTCAGCGAGCGGACGTAGCCATTGCCGGAGGGAAAGTTGCTGCGATTGGTAAAGTCACTGAAGGTGCAAAGCGCGTCATCGACGCGTCAGACCTGATAGTGGCGCCAGGCTTTGTTGATCCACACACTCATTACGATGCACAGATTTGCTGGGACCCATTGTTTACCTGCTCATCCTGGCATGGAGTGACCAGCTTGGTGATGGGTAATTGTGGTGTCGGGCTTGCACCGTGCCGACCAGAAGCACGTGAAATCGCGGCGTGGGATTTGGTCAACGTCGAATCGATCCCCTTTGATGTCCTTTCCAAAGGCGTCACCTGGGATTGGACCACATTCCCAGAATATATGAACGCTGCCCAGAAACGTGGCTTGGGGTTGAACGTTGGCTTTATGGCACCGCTCACACCGTTCCGTCACTTTGTGATGGGTGAAGAATCGATGGATCGGGCAGCGACCAAGGAAGAGACCGCGAAAGATTGCATCGCTGCTGCGTGAAGCGATACAAGCTGGAGCGTTGGGCTTCTCGACCACCAATGGGCCACAACACATTGGCTATCAGGGCCGACCACTGGCTTGCCGTCTCGCAAGTCGGGAAGAACTAGACAGCATACTGCAATACACTCAAAGACCTTGGACATGGCGTCATTGAACTCGCATTCAACGATTCTCCGAGCGTTGTCTCTGAGAGTGACTATGATTTGCTTAATCACCTGGTGTCAGAGAGCAACGTCCGGTAACGTGGCTGGCACTGCTTAATCGTGACGATAAGCCCGAAGCGTGCTTGGAGACACTGCGGCAGACGGAGTCGTTATTGAAACGTGGTGCAGTGCCGCAAGTGACTTGTAAGCCATTGATCATTCAGATTGATCTACGCAATCCATTCATCTTCTCGAATATGCCGTCGTGGAAACCGGCCTTTAATCAGCCAGTCGAGAAGCAGATGGAGCTGTATCGTCAGGCTGACTTCCGCCAAGCGTTCCGTAAGGCGTTGCAAGAGCCGCGCATCTTTTCTGACAAGACGTTGTGGGGACGCCTTAACATTAAAGAAGTCACCAATCCAGCACTGGAAAAATATCGTCTGGAAGACCGTGGCAGATGTCGCAAACGAACGGGGCAAAGACGCACTCGATACATTCCTCGACTTGGCTATTGAAGATAACCTCAACATTCAGTTCACCATGGAAATTTTCAATGCCGACGAGAAACGCATTCCTGAGTTGATTACTGACTCACGAACGATGATCGGTCTGTCGGATGGTG
>CAVTCR010000064.1:0-37500 GCA_963733195.1 uncultured delta proteobacterium | reverse complement strand
GCCGTGTAAGGTTGGGAGTCAGACTGTGAGTGATAAGATCCATGGTCAAAAGGGAAACAGCCCAGACCGCCAGCTAAGGCCCCCAAGTGTCTGCTCAGTGGGAAAGGATGTGAAGTGGCCCAGACAGCCAGGAGGTTGGCTTAGAAGCAGCCATCCTTTAAAGAAAGCGTAACAGCTCACTGGTCGAGTTGCTCTGCGCCGAAAATGTACCGGGGCTAAGCAGACCGCCGAAGCTGCGGGATTGATAGCAATATTGATCGGTAGGGGAGCATTCTCCGCTCAGCGAAGGTTCACCGACAAGGAGGACTGGAGAGCGGCGAAGCGCTTATGCAGACACGAGTAGCGAGAAACGCGGTGAGAAACCGCGTCGCCGAAAGTCTCAGGGTTCCTGGGTAAAGGTAATCTGCTCAGGGTTAGTCGGTGCCTAAGGGGAAGCCGAGAGGCGCACCCGATGGAAAGCCGGTTAATATTCCGGCACCACTGACAGTGCGTTATCAACGAAGAGGGGACAGAGACCGGTAGGTCAGCCGGAGAGTGGTTGTTCCGGTTTACGCCGCGAGGCGGAGGGAGTTGGCAAATCCGCTCTCTCACTAACGCTAGACGGGTATGACGAGCCTTCCTCTCGGGGAAGGTGAAGTGATCGATCCTCAGCTCTCAAGAAAAGCCTCGTAGTGAGTGCTGTTAGTGACCGTACCGCAAACCGACACAGGTAGACAGGTAGAGAATACCAAGGCGCTTAAGAGAACCGTGGTTAAGGAACTCAGCAAACTGGCACCGTAACTTCGGAAGAAGGTGTGCCCACGCGTACGTGTTACAGCGGAGGTGGGTCGCAGTGACCAGGGGGAGGCGACTGTTTACCAAAAACACAGGTCTCTGCAAAGGCGTAAGCCGATGTATAGGGACTGACGCCTGCCCGGTGCTGGAAGGTTAAGGAGAGGGGTCAGCCGCAAGGTGAAGCTCCGACCCGAAGCCCCAGTAAACGGCGGCCGTAACTATAACGGTCCTAAGGTAGCGAAATTCCTTGTCGGGTAAGTTCCGACCTGCACGAATGGCGTAACGATCTCCCCACTGTCTCGACCACGGACTTAGCGAAACTGCACTCTCGGTGAAGATACCGAGTACCCGCGGCAGGACGGAAAGACCCTGTGCACCTTCACTACAACTTTGCCGTGCATTTAGGGGTGTCATGTGTAGGATAGGTGGGAGGCACTGAACCCGGGGCGCTAGCCTCGGGGGAGCCACCCTTGAAATACCACCCTTGACATTCTTGAGTGCTAACTCCGGGCAACCGAGGACACGGCATGGTGGGTAGTTTGACTGGGGCGGTCGCCTCCTAAAGCGTAACGGAGGCGCGCGAAGGTCGGCTCAGGCTGAGTGGAAACCAGCCGTCGAGTGTAATGGCATAAGCCGGCTTGACTGCGAGAGCGACAGCTCGAGCAGGTGCGAAAGCAGGTCATAGTGATCCGGTGGTCCCGCATGGAAGGGCCATCGCTCAACGGATAAAAGGTACGCCGGGGATAACAGGCTTATCTCCCCCAAGAGTTCACATCGACGGGGAGGTTTGGCACCTCGATGTCGGCTCGTCACATCCTGGGGCTGGAGCAGGTCCCAAGGGTTCGGCTGTTCGCCGATTAAAGTGGCACGCGAGCTGGGTTCAGAACGTCGCGAGACAGTTCGGTCCCTATCCGCCGCGGGCGTAGGAGTTTTGCGGGGAGCTGCCCCTAGTACGAGAGGACCGGGGTGGACGCACCGCTCGTGTACCGGTTGTCACGCCAGTGGCACCGCCGGGTAGCGATGTGCGGCCGGGATAACCGCTGAAAGCATATAAGCGGGAAACCCGCCCCAAGATCAGAACTCCCCAGCCGCAAGGCTGCCAAAGGCCCCTCGTAGATCACGAGGTTGATAGGGTGGAGGTGTACGCGTGGCAACACGCTCAGCCGACCACTACTAATGGGCCGCGCGGCTTCCCCTTCTCCCCTCTCCCCCACCGAGCTGCTACGTGCATACACCATGCTTCCCTTATCTTCCCTATCTGTTGTCATCGATCTCGATCATGCCCCTATCTTATTTCTATTTCCCACTACCCTTGTTTTCTAAACAAATAGTGAGAAACCCACCATTCATGCCCGTGTCGGTACGCAAATAACTCAGCACAAGCAAGAAAAAACAGCCTCCATCGTACTAACCACCGCTCCATTTCGTCCACCCCATACACATTTCTGAAGATCGATAACACCGCTTCTCTCTGAGCATCCAAGTTCTTCAGCCACGCCTCTGCTGTTTGCGCATAGTGGTATCCATTCACTCGCCACTGCTCTTCTACAATCAGGTCTCGTTGAAAATGGAGTAAGAGATCATCGGATGGCATAATACCGCCAGTAAAGAAATATCGCCCCATCCAGTTCGCTACACCTTCGGTCGCGAATGGATACGTGAATTCTCGATGACAAAAGATGTGGACGAACAGTTTTCCTTGTGGTTTGAGCCAGGATCGGACGCGAGCCAAGAGTTGTTCGTAATTGCGCATATGTTCGAACATTTCTATAGACACGACTCGATCAAAGCAGTGGTTTGTCGTAAATTCATTCATGTCTGCGGTCATTACTTGAATATTCTGGACACCCCGCCGTGCACATTCAGCCATAATAAATTCTCGCTGCGGAAGGGAGTTGGAGACTGCAAGAATTCGACAGTGCGGGTAATGTTCGGCTATCCAGAGAGAAAGCGATCCCCAACCACATCCAAGTTCGAGTATTTCCATTCCGTCTCGTATCTGTGCGCGCTCACAGGTGAGCGCCAGCATTACTTCTTCAGCCGCGTCGAGCGTCGTCACACCCGGTGGCCAGTAACAACTGCTGTACTTCAGTCGCTTCCCCAGTACTTGGAGAAAAAATTCTGGAGGGATTTCGTAATGTTGTTCGTTCGCTTTTTCAGGATGTATAGCAATAGGACTTCTCCGTAATTCTGCAAGAAACTTCTGGAAATCAGCCCGAGGAACTTCCTCATGTACCGCGCTTTCTCCACGTAGGCGAAGTGCGAGGAGGCGTCGAATTCCCCAGCGAAGCAATACGTCAGGAATCTTTCCTCGTTCAACAAGATCGATAACGTTCACATTGCCTCTTTCTTGTGACTTCTTAGGAAATCAGGAAATGAATGCACTGCCCTATTCGGCTGACTGAGACACACCGTACGAGCACTTCAACCCATCCTCATCCATTTCAACGCTGCTGTCGTATTTGTTACAACCACTAGTGAGTAACAATGTGTGTTTGACCCCTGCTTCACAGCTTTCACAATTGTAAGTACGATAAGACTACTCATGCACGTAGCGATCAGCTCCTGCATTAAGACACAAACCTCAGGGAATCAATTATTTCTTCAGAATCCAGTCCCCCACCCTTGCTCGTAAAACGTTCAGGGGATATGCACGCCAGAAGTTCCATCCAGATACAGCAATGACACCTGTACCGCAGCCACACAAGACTAAACAAGAAGCTCGCTTAGGTTTCGCTGCCACTCTCGTGAGTTGGTTCGACTCCTGGGTGGATACAGAAGACCTCAACCAGACAGAGCCACCACGACCTGATTGGGTTCGCGTCATTCCATTCCTTGTAATGCATATCACGTGCCTCAGTGTTTTCTGGGTCGGGTGGAGCTGGACAGCAGTAACAGCAGCTATCCTCCTCTATTTCGTCCGTATGTTCGCCATCACTGGGTTTTACCATCGCTACTTCTCCCATCGCACCTTTAAGACCTCGCGTTGGAGTCAGTTTACCTTTGCTGTGTTGGGAGCTACAGCTGTCCAACGTGGTCCGCTCTGGTGGGCAGCGCACCACCGACATCATCACCGTCACTCTGATCAACCAGCCGATGTACACTCTCCTCGACATTACGGTTTTCTCTGGAGCCATATGGGCTGGTTTACTGCGCGAGCCCATTTTCCAACAAAGCTGAATCTCGTCCGTGACCTCGCAAAGTTTCCTGAACTGTGTTTTCTTGACCGCTTTGATAGCCTGGTGCCATTTCTCTTCGGTGCCGGTATCTTTTTCTTTGGAGCACTACTTGAACTCCTCTTCCCCGGCCTTGGAACGAGCGGCCTACAAATGCTGGTTTGGGCATTCTTTATCTCCACTATGTTTTTGTATCATGGCACCTATACGATTAACTCTCTCGCACATCAGATAGGATCCCAACGTTACGACACTCAGGACGGGAGCAGGAATAGTCTTCCACTTGCAATTATCACTCTTGGTGAAGGCTGGCATAATAATCACCATCATTACCCAGCCTCGGCACGTCAAGGGTTTTACTGGTGGGAGATCGATCCCACCTACTATCTCCTTGTCGGTCTCTCGTGGGTCGGTCTTGTCTGGGATATAAAACCTGTGCCACCTCGCGTCCGCGACGCTAGACGATCTGATACTGCTCTTGCGGCATAAACATGAAGATCGCGATCATTGGGACCGGTATTGCTGGCCTGACCGCTGCTTACCTTCTTAGTACCGACTACGATCTCACAGTGTTCGAGGCCAACGACTATCTTGGCGGCCATACACACACTATCCAAGTACAAACCGCACACGGCACTTATGCTGTCGATACCGGCTTTATTGTTTTCAATGATTGGACCTATCCGAATTTCATTAAACTCTTGACACGGTTAGGAGTGCCTTCGCAGCCGAGCACTATGAGCTTTAGCGTCAAGTGTGAACGCACAGGCCTCGAATACAATGGCACTTCGCTGAATACCCTCTTCTCACAGCGAAGGAATTTGTTACGCCCGTCTTTCCATCGTATGCTGCGCGACATTCTTCGCTTCAATCGCGAAGCACCAACTCTGCTTCATGACGACAATGCCCACACCTCTCTTGGCTCATATCTGGCCAAGAATCACTATTCACAGGCATTTATCGAACCGTACCTGATTCCGATGGGTGCCTCGATCTGGTCGGCTGCCCCACAACAGATATTCGAGATACCTGCTCGATTCTTCGTCCAGTTCTTTCACAATCATGGCATGCTCAACATAAAGCGTCGTCCCCAATGGCGGGTGATCGTTGGAGGCTCGCAGGAGTATGTAAAAGTACTTACTCATCCGTTCTGTGACCGCATCCGCCTCTGTTGTCCTGTTCAGAGTGTAACTCGCCACCCAACTCACGTCTCAATCAAAAGCGCCGGACAAGAAGCAGAACGCTTTGATCACGTTGTGATCGCAACTCATAGTGATCAGGCCTTAGCGATACTTACTGATCCGAGCGCGCAGGAGAGAGCCATTCTCGGCGCCCTTCCCTATCAAGCCAACGAAACAGTGTTACATACCGACGATACGATTCTTCCTCGTACCCGTCGCGCCTGGGCAAGTTGGAATTATCACCGTTTGCATGAAGAACAGTCACAGGTGGCGATTACTTACAACATGAACATGCTTCAGAGCCTACGTGTACCTGAAACGTTTTGCGTGACCCTTAATCGGACAGCAGCAATTGACCCAGCTAAGATCATTGAGAAAATGACCTACCACCATCCAGTGTACACAGAAGCTGGGGTTGCTGCACAGAAGCGCCACTCGCAAATCAATGGCATCAACCGCACGCATTTCTGTGGCGCCTACTGGGGCTATGGATTCCACGAGGATGGGGTTAACAGCGCGTTGGCAGTCTGCCAATATTTCGGCAAGAGTTTATAGCCATGCAGAGTTGCATCTACCGTGGTTCAGTGCGGCATCGTCGCTTTCATCCTACCCCGCATATGTTCTCTTACTCGTTGTTCATGATGTATGTGGATCTGGAAGAGCTGCCGACTCTATTCACAGGAAGATGGTTGTGGTCGAGTGATCACTTTGCGCTGGCGCAGTTTCGCCGGACAGATCATGTTGGTGACCCACACGTTCCGTTAGCCGACACCGTTCGTAATCTCGTTGAACAACGCGTAGGCGCTCGCCCACAGGGGCCGATTCGCTTGCTTACCCACCTGCGTTACTTCGGATACTGCTTTAACCCGGTGAGTTTTTACTTTTGCTATGACACAGCAGGAAGCCGAGTTGAGACCATCGTAGCGGAAATAACCAATACGCCGTGGAACGAACAATATTGTTATGTGCTCGGAGAAGAACTCAACGAAGCAAAGGGAAACAAAAAACGTTATCGATTCGGGAAAACGTTTCATGTCTCACCGTTTATCGACATGGACAGTGACTACGACTGGCGATTCTGTGAACCAGACCATCATCTGACGATTCACATGGAGAATCGTAATAGCAAAGGTAAGTTCTTCGATGCAACAATGACTCTCCGACGCCAAAAAATCACGGGGTCGACACTCAGCGCCGCATTGGTTCAGTATCCGTTCATCACCAGTAAAGTCATTGCTGCAATTTATTGGCAGGCATTTCGTTTGTGGTGGAAAAAAGTTCCAGTGTATGATCATCCCAGCAAAAGAGACCTCACTACAGAAGGCCAACGCCCATGAAGGACTCAATTGTTCCGACTGCGATACCAACTCCCTATACCGCACAGCTGACGTTTCTCACCCGCCTGGCTCGCCAGGCGGTACTGACTCATTTGCTCACTTTACAGCACGGTGAAATCACCCTCATCGAAAGTGACAGCTGTCAGATTTTCGGTACACGCACCGACATCTGTTCACTCGCGGTGACGATTTACGTTGGTGATCCGCGCTTCTATACAGACATCGCTTTCGGTGGGAGTGTAGGTGCAGGTGAAGCTTACATGAGCGGATTTTGGTCGTGCGATGACCTTACTGCATTGACCCGGATCATTGCGCGTAACCGCGATGTTCTCGACGGCATAGAAACTGGTCTTGCCCGTCTTACCATCCCACTACGCAAGCTCTTTCATTTTTTGCACCGCAATAGCAAAAACGGAAGCCGTCACAATATCGCCGCCCACTACGACCTTGGCAATGATTTTTTTGCCCTGTTTCTCGACGAAACGATGACCTACTCGTGTGGGATCTTTGAGCGTGAGGACAGTACACTACAGGACGCTTCGATAGCAAAGATCGATCGTATTTGCCAGAAGCTGCAACTTTCTCCCAACGATCATTTGCTAGAAATCGGTACTGGCTGGGGAACATTTGCCTTACATGCCGCACGACAGTACGGCTGTCGCGTGACGACCACCACAATCTCCCAGGAACAGTATGAGTTCGCACTACAGCGTGTGCATGCGGCAGGACTGAGTGACCAGATAACTGTTTTGCGCCAAGACTACCGCGACCTCAAAGGCCAATATGATAAGTTGGTCTCGATCGAAATGATCGAAGCAGTCGGCTACGCTTTCTATGATACGTACTTCACGTGTTGCAGCAATCTGCTCAAACCAAACGGCATAATGCTGCTCCAAGCCATCATCATCGCTGATCAATTATACGAGCAAGCGAAACGCTCGGTTGATTTCATTCAGCGTTATATTTTCCCCGGAAGTTGTATTCCTTCCATCACAACGATCAGCCAGTCTCTGGCACGCGCGACCGATATGCGACTGTTCCATATGGAGGACATTACGCTCCACTACGCCGAGACACTGCGTCACTGGCGCGAGCGATTCTTCGCTAATCTCAACCGCGTGCGGGCTCTCGGCTACTCGGAAGAGTTCATCCGTATGTGGGAGTTCTATCTCTGTTACTGCGAAGGGGGATTTCGCGAACGGGTGATTGGTGATGTACAAATGCTGCTGACCAAACCTCTTTGCCAACGTAAACCTATTCTTCCGCCCCTTCCAATCGCATGAATCCAATTTTAGTAAATATTGTTGCCTTCTACGGTACGTGGTTTGCCTGTGTTCTCGGTGCAGCCCATCAGTATCTGCTCATCGGGCCTTTTTCAGTTCTCGTGCTACTCGCACTCCATTTCTATTTCTTGTCCGGTTACTCTCATACCCAGGAACTTCGCCTCCTTATCACTGCCGGTGTTTTCGGTTTTGTTCTTGATAGTCTCCAAGCTCTTCTAGGTGTTTTCTCATTTATAAATACTAGCCCCGGAATATGGATCAGTCCGCTCTGGATGGTTTCCCTCTGGGTAGCCTTTGCCACAACATTGCATACTTCTCTCCGCTGGTTGTCTGGGAGATATGGATTAGCAGCAATTCTTGGTGTTATCGGCGGACCGGTGAGTTACTATTCAGGTGCTCAGCTTGGTGCACTCACTCTGAATCCAGATCGCACTTTTAGCTTTATCATGATGGCGATTGTTTGGGGCGTCGCTATGCCGATTCTCGTCTGGTTGGCAAAGGAAAACAACCATGACTCATATCCAGAACCGGTGCAAATCCCTGGATTCCCGCCTACACGGAGATGACGTTATGCCCGGAGAGACAAGCATCCAACGAAGGAATGTGTAGAACAATGACGGTCATTCTCGTGAGAGTTATCTTTTTGTCTGTTGTTCTGATGACCGCTGCCCAAGCGGCAACAATCGAAGGCGTCATGTTCGCCGATCGCTACCAAACTGGAACAACAACGCTCACATTGAACAACGTTGGCTTGCTGCGTTATCGTGTCATCTTCAAAGGTTACGTTGCTGCGCTGTATCTTGGAGAAGGAACTCGTCCAGAAGATGTGTTGACCGATGTTCCCAAGCGGCTTGAGCTGGAATATTTTTGGTCGATTGCTGGGGCTGATTTCGGTAAAGCCGCAGAGAAGATTCTTGCTGACAATTTTCCTGACGCGCAAGTTGCACCGTTTCGATCGCGTCTCGATAGGCTCAACACCTTGTACGAAAACGTCAAACCTGGTGATCGTTACTCGCTCACTTATATTCCAGGAGTAGGGACCGAGCTGGCACTGAATGGCAAGCCCAAAGGAGTCATTGAGGGGGCTGATTTTGCTGCGGCCTATTTCGCGATTTGGTTAGGTGCAAAACCGCTAGATGCCTCTCTCAAAACTCAGCTCCTTACTCCTCAACGGTGACCGACACAATGGGTTTTGTTGTTGGACCACCAATAGCGACACGAGCCAGTGTATGAAGAAACCGTTCAATCTTTTCGGGTGACTGTCGAGTAAACTTCATTTGCGCAATCATGTGAGCCGACCCAAAGAGTAAATGCGCTTCGTCGCTCGGGTCGAGCGCAGTCGAGAGAGATCCCTCCTGTTGTCCTCGACGAATCGTACGTTCCATAACCTGGACAACTCGTTCTTGAAACCGAAGATACCGTGGCCAGACTTCGTCGCGGATCGCCGTACTCCAATCGAGCCAAACTCGAGCATAATCGGGGTGCGAGTCGACTGAGTCGGCAAAGGTCTTGGCGTGGTCCAACATTACCTGCGGAGCTGGAAGGGAGTTCTGGTGCGTTTGCTCAGCCATTGCACAATAGAAACGTTCGACCTCATCAAGCACCGCCTTCACAAGGTCCGTCCGGGTCGGAAAGTAAAAAAACGTGGTCGCGACAGATACTCCTGCTTCCTTGGCGATCTCCGCATGTCGTGCTGCCCCTAACCCACGTCGAGCAAAGACGCGTAATGCGCACTCTAGCAGTTGCACACGCCGCTCCAGCGGGGCAAGACGTCGTGCCCGGAAACGCTTTGGCGCAACCAGTTGAGAACGGATAGAACTTACTGACTCACTCAACATAGACTCTACTGTAGGCTCATCGTATTACGTTGACAGAGCTACCAGTATCTTCTATTGAGTAACTTATCAATATGAAGTCGATCGAATAAGGAGGATCGCATGAAGTTCACGTGGTTCAACTTGATGCCGTGGCCGTACCTGCCGGATGATTTTCGCGAGAAGTATCACTCAGTGTGGGTCGATATTCCTAACAAATTGTATGATCCACAGAAAGGCCATTTCGTTTACCACCAATACATGGATCAACTCGAATATGCCGAGCAGGTCGGCTTCGACGGTATTGGCTGCAACGAGCATCATCAAAACGGCTATGGACTTATGCCCTCACCAAACATCATTGCTGCGGGATTATCTCGGCGTACCTCAAAGGCAGCTATCGCGGTGATTGGCAACTCGTTGGCCCTCTACAATCCTCCTATTCGTGTCGCCGAAGAATTCGCCATGCTCGATGTCATGTCTGGTGGGCGACTACTCGCCGGGTTCCCTGTCGGCACCTCGATGGACACGAATTATTGCTACGGGCAAATTCCTGCCTTAACGCGTGATAAATACGCCGAAGCCCATGAACTTGTCAGGCGCGCGTGGGCAGAGGAAGAGCCATTCGCATTTGACGGCAAATACAACCAGTTACGTCATGTGAACCTCTGGCCAAAGCCGATTCAGAAACCACACCCACCCATTTACATTCCTGGTGGTGGCTCAATTGAAACGTGGGACTTCTGCCTCGATAACGACTATAACTATTCTTATCTGTCTTTCACTGGCTATCTGCGTGGCAAGAAGTTACTTGATGGCTACTGGGATCAAGTAGCCAAACGCGGCAAGGATGAATCTCCCTATCGTGGAGCGTTTGCCCAAACAATCTGTGTCGCCGAGACAGACCAAGAAGCAGAGAAGCTGTACGCTGAGCACGTCAACTACTTCTATAACCGCTGCCTGCATATTTACGGCGGTTTCGCTGATGCTCCTGGATATCGCACGATTAAGACCTTACAAGCAGATGTGCTTAATGCCTTAAGTGAGGATATGCAGAATCTTTTCCCTTCGCTCTCCTGGAAAGAACTATCGATGGTCGCTATGTGATTGCCGGAAGTCCGGCAACAGTCCGCGAACAAATGGAAGAACTTATCAAAGGGCTACACGTCGGACACATTTTCTGTCTGATGCATGTTGGCAATATGCCCGACTGGAAAACTCGCTATTCGACGAAACTGTTCGCCGAGAAAGTCATGCCTGAGCTTCGTAACATGTGGCCAGAGTGGAAAGACGACAACCGCTGGTGGTGCAAGCCGATGGAGGAACGTCTCCAACCAGAAACCACAGTAGAACAAGCACGGCAGGACGGGAGGCTCCCGCTATGAAGATCCACAAAATTGAGACCAAGCGCGGGGCGAAAGTTCGCGTACTTGAGGCGGGGAGTGGCGCACCTCTTGTTTTCATGCACGGTGCAGGCGGTCTTTTCGCCGAGAATCCGTTTCTCGATCGCCTCGCGACTCGTTATCACGTGTTTGCTCCTGAGTTCCCTGCTTACGGCGAATCCACTGGTGAAGAACTGCTGGAAGACATGCTCGATTTCACTCTGCATGGCTGGGATGTCGTCTCAGCGTTAGGCTTGAATAAGCCACACCTGATGGGTCACTCTATGGGTGGGATGATTGCTGCCGAGATGGCGAGTCTTGCTCCCAACGATGTGACAAAACTGGTGTTGGTCTGTTCAGCAGGGTTATGGATTGAAAAGAGTCCGATTCCGGACATCTTCTCGTTCTTACCCCATGAATATGCCCAGTATCTCTTTCACGATCGTGCCCAAGGCGAGACCCTGCTCACCGCCGGACTTGATCTCAAAAACCCCGAGGCGCTGAAGGAGTTCTACATCGGCAACTCGAAACGCATGAGCATGGCAGGGAAGATCTTGTTCCCAATTCCTAACCGTCGGTTATCAAAACGTTTGTATCGTCTCACTGCCCCTACTCTCGTAGTCTGGGGCAAGAGCGACAAGCTAATCCCACCAGTCTATGCCGACCAATTCAAGAAGCTGATTCCGCAAGCTGACATTACCCTCATCGACCAAGCTGGCCACATGGTACCGTATGAACAGCCAGAAGCTTTCGTGAATGCGGTAACTCGTTTTCTAGGGTAGTGATTGACTAACGCCAGGCTTCGACAAAGTCTGGCGTTTTTATTGATAGATTAGAAACGCCGTCAGTGAGTCGACTCTTCTTGGCTTTCAGTCGCAGGAGCAGAAGTCGCAGGTTGTGACGCGGCCGGGGTTTCTTTCTTCTCAGCCGGCTTCTCCCAAAAATCGACAGGCTTCTTGTTGAGTCGATCGAAAACGTAATCTCGCAAGCCAAAGACCGTCTGGCTTCCTTCGGCCATCGCGAAGGTTTTTCGTTCCGCTCCTTCACCTTTTTGTCCAGCCAGGACGGTCGCGAGTTTCTTTCCCTCACCATCAGAAACAGCAACGGAAACAAAGGGGGTATCTAGTCCATACGCACTGAGATCGGTCGGATTCTCGGCTGCAATCTCAAATCCGCGCAGTTGTCGTAGCTCGTCGACAAATTGACTCAACGCTGGTTCCCTGAGAGTTCCTTCTTGCGTTTTATCGATGCTCCATTTATTTTCAGCACTGCGAGTGAGGACAAAGTTCTCTCCATCCTGGCGCTTTACCTCAACTTTCTTAACCTGCTCGGCAGTGAACTGCGCCACGGTTTTGTCACGAAAATCGGCAACGCCTTTATTAAGATCGCGCCAGATCCACTCGCCAGCGAGAAAGAGCGGTTTTTCTAGCTCAGCGCGTTTGATATAGCGGGTTTTGGTTCCTTTGTCGTCAGTTTTCTCCCCACCAATCAGCACCGTCTTCTGCGCGTTATCTGCATCAAGTGTGAGTGTAATCGACATTTGTGGGGGTTCTAATCCAAGCTCTTGCGATCCGAGCATCGGTTCTTCGAGAAAGTCTTGCGCTTGGAGTGATCGGAGGTTGGACAGAAATGTTTTGACTTCGGTATCGTCAGCCTTCGCCGGCGTGGGTTTTTCCAATGTCCATCCTCCGTCGGCTTTATTCAAGACGATCTCTCGGTCTGGTCCACGAATTTCCAACTTTTTCACTTCGTCATCATTAAACGTCAGGATGGTCCGATCCCGTAGGTCTTTGACCTCTTTGATCATACCCATGCGCAGCGTTTGCGGCACAAGTATGACTTTCGCGTCTCCTTCTTTCTGGGCGTAAGTGGAAAAACCAACTGGGGTGTCTTTGCCGAACGAGATCAAGCGGAAAGCTCTTCCCATCCTTGAGTACGAGCTTTGCCTTCACTACTGGTGTGGTCAGTCCGTAAACTGCGAGATCCTGGGGAGCCTCATCGAGTGTCCGCTTTACCTCAGCATCGGCAATTGCGTTGATCAAATTTTTCACAGTTGTTTCATCGGCATCTGCTTCAATTGGCTGCGTAATCCGCCACTTCCCAGCATCAGTTTTTTTCAAAGTCAGGGTACGGTTGGGATAAGTAAGAGTGAGTTCGCTCACTGCCTCCTTATCAAGGGTCAACAGCTTCTTTTCCTCGGCAGCCTTTTTCTCATGCGGAACCTCAACAAAATAGACGTATCCTCCCAATGCAAGGAGGATAACCAGCATGATGAGCGAATTTCGCAGGTTCATACGAAACCGAGGAGTATACTTACGACGACCGACGCCACCACACCGCAAGACCGAGAATCAAGAGGAGTTCCGGTAGAATCAATACCGAGAGATAGAAGATGAGCGTTCCTTGCTCTTGCGTGAGTTGCACCCGAGAGGCCTGAATTGTGCGCGGACGAATCGAGACTAGCCCTTCTTCGCCTACCAACCAGCTAATAGAATTCAACAGCAGATCGCGATTAAAGTATTGTCCGATGTATTGGTTGTTAGCGAAAATCGCATCACCGAAGACAACAAGCCTTGACGTCCCGTCTTGCCCGGCTCCCATATCTTTCAGATTCGCGGTGACCGCAACCGCAAGAGAGATTGGCCCTTTGCGGTCGGCTTCATCAAGACCAGCAGTCTGTCGCTGAAAGATGCTTTCTAAATCAGTTTCCGCCCAAGCATTAGGTCCAGTCTGCGCCAAGCTGACTGGAGTTACTCCCTGTTTTCCATCAGCCTGAGGCTCAACAGAACGAGAGAGGCCATACGTGGTGAGCGCAGTGCGGCGACCAAATTCCTCGGTAATCGGATGCTGTCCGTAGGCAGTAACAAATGGTGTGAGAGTGAACGTTCGTCCTTTCAACAATTGCAGCTGTTCATCAACAATAACATCGTTGCCGACTTTCACTCCCCACTGTTCAAGATAGGTCGTCAGCTCCGGTGTCACTCGGGGATTGAGCAGAAATAGAGCATGCTTCCCCTTCTTCAAGTAGGTATCGATCGCCTTCACTTCGTGTTCTTGTAATGAACGATCCGCACCGGCGACGATCAACAGATTGGCATCGTCTGGTATTGCGGCATCAGTCGAGAGCACAAGAGATTTAACTTCGTAGCTCTCGTTGTCGAGCGCGGTTTTCAATTGGCCATAACCGCGCGGCTCTTGTATGTCAGCAATATCTGGCTCGCCATGGCCAGAGAGAAAATAGACCACCTTTTTCTCGGCCCGGGTAATTTTGATGATGCCATTGGTCAGCTCTTCCTCTGAGAGTTTCGTTACCACATTGGTGCGATCACCATACTGAAGATGGACGGCAGGGATAGCGGTAATCTGAAACTTCTCGGCGAGATCAGGCTGCTTATCGGCATCGATCAGTCGGAAGTTCACCTTATCGGAAATGTATCGGTAACTGCTGAGTAACTCACGGAGAGCTGGGTCAGAACCGGCCTCGACGAAAGCGTTAACCTCTAGTGGTTTATCGAGTTTCTGCAGAACGCTTTGCGTTTGCGGCGCAACACTAAAAATGCCAGACTTCGTCATGTCAAAACGGTGTGAGTTTTTGGCCGCGATGTAATTGATTAGAATCAACACGCCGAAGAAGATCAACGAATACAGCACAGCTTGGGCACCGTATTTCGTTGAACGCTCGCCGAGGAATCCTCTGACCGATCCTTGCGCTGAGGCGAAGTAGGCAATAAGCGCAAGGAGCCCCATCACCAGATGAATAACCACGTACGAGGAAAAAGTACGAGTAATAAAGTACGCGACTCCGGCAAAAAGGAGCAGAATGATCCCAACGACTCCGTAAAATGATCCCAGTCGTGCCATTGGGATTACCTCCAGCGCAGTGACTCAACCGAACGCTGGGTGAGGAACAGTGCCAGCGCGATGAGACTGAAAAAATACACCAGTGAACGGGTATTAATGATCCCTCTCACCATTTCAGCAAAATGTTCGGTAACCGAAAGATAACGGAGCAATGGTCCAAGTACATCACCAGCTGTTTCCGCTGGCCAGCCGATGATGTAGAGCAACAAGGTCGCCACCAAGCCGCTCACTGCCGCAATGATCTGGTTCTCCGTGAGTGAGGAGGTTAACAGTCCAACCGCGACAAACACCGTCGCTAAGAGAATCAACCCCAGGTAACCAGAAGCAATGACTCCAGTCTCTGGATTGCCAAACTTCATCAAGATCGCCGGATAGACCCCAGTAAGACCGATCATGATGCAAATGAACAGAAACGAGGCGAGGAACTTCCCTAAGACAATCTCACCAGTGCGCACTGGTGAGGTTAATAACAACTCGTAGGTTCCACCTTTTTTTTCTTCTGCGTACGCACGCATCGTGATCATCGGCACGAGGATCACCAGAACAATCGCTAAATTGTGCATGAGCGGGGCAATAACGTAATCGTTTAGATTTAAGCGATTTGCTGCGTCTCCGCCTTGTTGCATCTGCAGATACAAACTTAAGAGGAGGTTAAATCGAGACAGCAAGTTGAAGAAGAACCATCCACCGAGCAGCAGGAACCCGGTCAGTACGACATAAGCAATCGGTGAAACAAAATAGGAGCGCAATTCTTTGCCGACAATGGTGAACACGTTTCTCATTGTGCCACCTCAGCCTCGAGGCCTTGTTGCGCGCTCCGTTGCGGTTCATCTTGTGAGATCGCTTGGAGAAAAACATCTTCGAGCGATTTTCCCTGAGCGAGATTGGTCATCATATCTTCCATCACCACCCGTCCAGAACTGATAATGACGACTTTTTCACAGACCTGCGCAACCTCTGGGAGAATATGCGTGGAAAGCACGACGGTATGCGCACCAGAAAGTTCTTTGATCAAAGAACGGATCTCGATGATCTGTTGTGGATCAAGGCCGACAGTGGGTTCGTCGAGCACCAACACCTGCGGATTATGGATGATCGCCTGTGCCAGTCCGACACGCTGACGAAACCCTTTCGATAGATGCCCGGTGACACGATCGGTGACACTCGTGAGACCACAGCGATTGACGACTCGGTCTAGCGCATCAGCAATGTCAGCCTTTCGCATTCCCTTGATCCGCGCGACAAAGCGAAGATACGAGGCAACGGTCATGTCGTTATAGAGTGGCGGATTCTCAGGGAGGTAACCAATGCGTTTGCGGGCCTCAAAGGAATCGTCGAAGATGTCGAACCCTGCGACCTTCACTGTCCCACTAGACGCCGGCATGAAGCCGGTGATAATGCGCATCGTCGTGGTTTTTCCTGAACCATTCGGCCCAAGAAAACCAAGAATCTGTCCAGAAGTAACACTAAAAGAGATATTGTTGATGGCGGTGAGGTCGCCGTAGCGCTTGGTAAGCTGCTGGACTTCAATCATAACACTAAGCAATCCTCAGAATTGATTGATATTTTGACATGAGCTGTATAACTTTAGTCCTTGCAGGAAATAAAGCCAGCTTACGAAGTTGTCAAGCTTTCTCGGGTATTTTTCGCTCTTGGTGTGAACTATAAACAACAAAGAGGATAAAAAAATTCCCGCTCCTGAATATGTGAGTCGCTCTAACGTCTGTAAAAATGTGCGGTATTGGTGGAAGCAAGTGATTGGGAATTAGTCCGGCGTTGCAAAGAAAATGACCGGGAGGCATTTCGCGAACTCGTCGAGCGGTATCAGCGGAAAGCAGTCGCTATTGCGCTTGGCATGTTGCACGATCGGGAAGACGCGTTAGAAATTGCTCAAGAAGCATTTGCAAAAGTTTTCACAAGCATCAAACAATTCAAGGAAGAAGCAAGCTTTTACACTTGGCTCTATCGCATTGTTGTCAATCTAGCGATCGACCGGCAACGCCAGAAAGGCCGTCAGCCTCTACTGGAACGTGAGGAACCCGAAGACGGAGAAGGCGACCTCGTCGAGGCGATGCCAGCAGAAGCCGCAACAGATCCATATGAGAAAGTCAAGGATAAGGAGCTACGAGATCGCATCTGGACCGCAATCGATGAGTTGACGCCCTCGCATAAAGCAGTCATACTTTTGCGCGAAGTCGAGGGTTTGTCTTACGAAGAGATCAGTGAAATCTTACAGTGCTCCCGTGGTACGGTTATGAGTCGTCTTCATTATGCCCGCAAACGACTGCAATCGCGCCTGCGTGATGCGGTGTAACGGCTGCTTCGTTATGTTCACGCGCTTCACTTTCCATTCCGACTGGCCCTCTCCTGGGTATTCACGTTTCCGATATAGATTTTAACTTTACTCCCTACACAACTATGGCAACGTGCCCGCACGCTAATCGCGTTATTCCGCTCCTTCATGATAATGAGTTACAGAACCCGTTACGACGTGAGATGGTCGCTCACATGGCCACTTGTGTCGCCTGTGCACGGACGTTTTCTTTACTTGAACGTGAACAGGAACTGTTTACTCAGACAATAGAAGAGCACATCGATTCGATCGACTTCTCAGGCTTCTGGCAGGCAGTAGAAATGCGGCTGTCTGAACCTCCGCCCTCCTGGGCAGTAAGGTTACGCTTATGGTACGAATCGTGGCATCCGGCATGGAGTTTTCCCATACCAGCCTGGACAGTAGCTGCATTGCTGCTCTTCCTTGTTCCCACTCACCTCTCCCTAAATAACGCCGGCAACAATCTTCCCCCCCATCGGCAAAGAATGATCCTCAGATAGCCCCCCTCAAAACGTTCGTTGATACTTCACCGCGTACCTCTCCGGCCTCACCATTATCAGATGTGGCTCAGGCTCCTCTTCAAAAGCCACACGAGACGCCACCTGATCAGGAGTCTATTCAACAGGTCCACTTCGGCAACGATCAAGCGCAAATTGATGCTCTTTCGACCTCTGGCTCCGGAGAGATTGCTATTCAGATACAACACGACGCCGCAAGTAACTCCACCCTCATTATTTGGCACGGCGCAAGCGAATACCCGCAATGACTCCTCATCGTGTCGCGCAACTCTGCTTTACGCTGGCTTTTTTATGGGCACTTCATGCGCTGGCGGAGGAAATCGAACTTCATATCGAAACTGTTCTGGCAACTAATTCCTCAAAAGGGTTCGATACCCGTCTCGAAGACCTCAAGCCTCTGCTGATTCGCACGTTTCGCTACACTTCGTATCGGTTAGTGCAGGAGATCCGCCAGCAAGCTCGCTTGGGGGAGCCGATAAAAGTTGCGCTGCCTGGGGAACGGGAGATGCAGGTTATTCCCAAAGCCTATGATAATCGTCGTATATCACTACAAGTGATGCTCCGTGAAGGAACCAATCCAACCTCTCTCCTCAACGCGTCGCTCTCATTTCCTACTGATGGCGCAATCTTCTTTGCCGGCCGTAAACATCAAGACGGGGTCCTGATTATTCGCATCGGTGCCTCAGCAAAAGAAAAAGAACAGTAACACTCAGGATACTGCTCTTCTCTCTTAGTCAACGTTTACTTCTGTTTCATCGAGGCAATCAACACTTCCGCCACTTCAGGGCGAGAGAATTCCGGCGGCGGCAGTTCGCCCTTGCTGAGCATCTCACGAACTTTTGTCCCTGAGAGGTTTACTTGGGTTTCGGGGCTCCCCGGAGCAGTTTTCGCCGTTCCCATTTGTCCGGTGACGCGTGAAAAGAAGGCATTTTCAAAATTGAGCGGCTGGATTCCTAACTCTCCAGGAGTAAACTGCGCGAAAATTTTCTGAGCATCATAGGTACCATAATAATTGCCGACACCGGCGTGGTCGCGTCCGACAATGAAATGGGTACAGCCGTAATTTTTCCTGGCAATTGCATGGAAGATCGCTTCGCGCGGGCCACCATAACGCATCGCTGCCGGGTATACGGAAAGTAGCACCCGATCCTGTGGATAATATTTTTCCATCAACACTTCGTAACAACGCATACGCACATCTGCCGGAATGTCGTCACCCTTTGTTTTTCCGACTAATGGATGCAACATGAGGCCATCGACAATTCAAGCGCACTCTTGGTGATGTACTCATGGGCACGATGGATCGGATTGCGGGTTTGAAATCCCACGACCGTGCGCCAGCCACGGTCGCGGAAGAGGGCACGAGTTTGTGCTGGGTCACGATGGTAGGAAGGAAAGGCAACCGTGTCTGGGCGATTCACAACCTGAATTTCTCCACCCAGATACACTTCTCCACCTTGGAGTACAGCAGCAACGCCAGGATGAGCGATCTCGGTTGTTCCATAGACTTTTCGCACTTCCTCCTCACGGTTCGGAATATAGCGTTCGGCAAGAGCTAAAACAGCAAGGATAGTGTTTCGTTCGTCAACCAGGGCAACTTCTGTTCCTTCTTTTAACACATCAGCCTGTGCCTTTGCCACTTGCAGTGTCACCGGAATCGACCACGGCAATCCGTTCGCCAAGCGGATGTGTTCAACAACATGCTTATGATCCGCCGCTCCAAGAAATCCGTGCAGTGGCGAAAATGCCCCGACTGCGATCATTTCAACGTCGCTCTGCGCGCGGTCATCGAGTTGAATGCGCGGCAAAGACTTCGCACGCTCCAATAGTACGTCACGCTGCGTACCCGTCACGAGACGGTTTACGAGTTGGCCGCCGTGTGGCGCAATGGGACCGAGATCTGCGTTCGGGAGAAATCCTAACTCTTGGAGACGAGAAAGGATTTTCTCAACACTTTGTTCCACAGCTTCGCGATCGGTTTCGACCACAATCTCTGGATTGAGCGGAGCCTCGTAGGGGTCAGACACACCGGTGAACTCTTTGATCTCTCCAGCGAGGGCTTTTTTGTACAGTCCTTTGACATCTCGTGCGACGAGCGCATCCAACGGACACTTCGCATAGACTTCAACGAAATCCCTGCCGATTTTCTGACGCACTTCATCACGGATCTCCCGGTACGGCGAGATTGCCGCCGTAATTACAAAGGCGCCATTCCGCGTCAATAATTGCGCTACGTAGCCAATACGACGAATATTCGTGTCGCGATCTTCTTTGCTAAAACCCAGGCCCTTGCTCAGATTCGTGCGTACTTCGTCACCATCAAGAATCTCGACGTGCCTTCCCAAGGCTTGGAGCCGCGGGGCTAAGGCAGTCGCAAGTGTCGATTTCCCGGCACCCGACAAACCAGTAAACCATAGGGTACAACCTCTTTGCATCTTCTTTTTACTCCTTACACTAACAGTTTGAGATTATTATTTTCGTCTGCAGACGGAACACTTGGGATTCTTCGAGAGGGCACGGTCGTGAAACGACAAATCAGGGAAACTATACTGAAGCAGCTTTGTTGGGCCTGTCGGGTACAGTCCAAGCATACATTTGATCGCTTCGGTTGCGAGTATCGTTCCGATAAACGGACCAACAGGCTCATCGCCACCGAGCGAGGGTACCGTTTCGGAAATTGGCAATGTCTCACAGGCAAAGCAAGGTAAGTCTTCCTCGTAACCACGGTAGACCGCAAGCCAAGCAGTGGTCGCTGACACTTGCCCACATAAGAATGGTCGCTGCGTTACGTAGCAAGCCATATGAAGTTGCGCATTCGGTTCAGCAACAACCAGGTCGTATTGCTGAACAAGGCGCACGACATTCTGCTGATCTTGTTTGTCGTGGACAACAATTACACAATCCGGATTAAGCCGCTGCAACGCGGTTACAGCAGAAGCCTGATGCTCGGGGGCAAGTGCGGGCAATATCGGCAGACACTCAGTTCTATAGATGCCGATTCGCCCAACACCAGCCGCGGCGAAATACAGCAAGGCCTCGGCTTGCAACGGCCCATCACCGCTCACCAGGACACTGGCACGCAGGAGTCGCTCTTGGCCTTTGCCTCCCACTTGCGGAAGAATGATTTGCCGGCTGTAGCGCTCGATTTGTGGGTCAGAAAGCATGCAGTTTCGTCACTCGATGATATTCTTCTCGATCGGTTCAACGGTTACCCCTTGCTCGCGCAGCCAGGCAATCGCTCGATCAATGTCGTCCTGTGCTCCTTCAATCTCCATAGCCAGGAGTCCCATCTCATCCGAGACATTCGCTCCGCGAATGTTTGGGATAATGTCAAACTTCTTAATCAACAGATAGATCAGCGGCTCTTTGATGAGCGCGGGAGGGTAGGTCAAATAAAACTTCTCTTTCACGATACCTCCCCCACAATGGTCAGTTTTACAACTGACGTTGTTTCTTCTCGAATTCTTTCCAACCCACCCACAGGTTGGTACTGAGGTATTTATCACCGAAATCGGGAAAGAGTGTAACCACAACTCCTTCCTCAAGTTCACGCGCTACCTTGAGAGCAGCCCAGATAGCAGCGCCAGAAGATTGTCCCACCAGGACTCCTTCCTCGCGCCCTAAGCGATAGACGGAGTCATACGCATCCTCGGTGGACACGGGAATTTTTCCGTCAAGCTCCTTCTCATGGTAAATACCTGGAACGATCGAACTCGCCATATGTTTCAGCCCTTCAAGGCCGTGGAATGCATCGTTGGGCTCGACCGCAAGAACTTGCACCCGTGGATTCTTCTCCTTCAAGTAACGGCCAGTACCCATAATCGTCCCGCCGGTGCCAATGCCTGCGACAAAATGTGAGATCCGTCCCTGCGTTTGCGCCCAGAGCTCCGGCCCAGTGGTTTCGTAATGTGCCAGTGGATTAGCCTCATTAAAATACTGATCCGGCTTAAAATAGCGCTCTGGATTTTCGTGCAAGATCTGGCGGCATAAGCGAATCGCCCCGTCCGACCCTTCAAGGGGACTGCTAAAAATCATCCGTGCCCCATAGGCCGCAATAATCTTCTTCCGTTCCACACTAACGTTGGCAGGAATGACTAGCTCCACAGGATATTCAAGGACAGCTCCAACCATCGCTAAAGCAATGCCCGTATTTCCAGAAGTTGAATCGAGAATCGTTTTGCCCGGAGCTAAAAAGCCAGATCGTAAGCCTTCAGCCACCATCTTGAGCGCGGGCCGATCCTTCACCGATCCGCCAGGATTGAACCCCTCAAGCTTGGCGAAAACTCGTACACGCGAAGAAATACCTGCAGTCACCTTGGTCAGTTCGAGGAGCGGAGTATTGCCGACCAGGTGCAGTACCGATGGCACCCGTTGAGGCTCGGGCGGTGGTAATCCCTCGCCCCATACCGGCACCAACGACATATCTCATCCTCCAGCAATCGCAGGAACGATAGAGACTTCGTCCCCCGCTTTGATCACTGTCTCGAGATTGTTGAGGAAACGAATATCGTCGCCGTTGACAAAGATGTTGACAAAACGACGGACTTTGCCGCCCTCATCACAAATCCGCTCTTTGAGTCCTGGATGGTTGCGCTCTAGGTCCTCAACTAACGCGGCCACCGTTGCCCCGGCTGCACTGACTTCCTCAGCACCGCCAGTGAAACGGCGCAGCGGGGTGGGGATCCGCACATGCACGCTCATGCCTATACCTCCTGAAAAAGATCACTTGTACTGTGGCGATTTTCCTATTCTCTGGCAACACCCCTTCTCCCTAATGAAGCCCCTCGGCTGCAACGCGATTTGGCGCTGTCTGACTCAACGACTGATAGAGATCGTCAAAGTCTTGCAGCCGAGCATTGATCTCATAGGGTTGTTTGACATTTCCTAGTACCGCTTCGATCGTCTTGTAGCCATTGCCGGTAATACAGATAACAATCGACTCGTTTCTCGGTATACGCCCTTGTTCAATCAGTTTTTTCGCGACGGCGACAGTGGTCCCACCCGCAGGTTCAGTGAAAATCCCCTCGGTCTGTGCCAGTAACTGAATCGCGGCGACAATTTCCTGATCAGTAGCCGCCTCACCCCAACCACCAGAGTCGCGTACCGCCTTAAGCACATAATAGCCGTCCGCTGGATTGCCAATCGCAATCGACTTGGCGATGGTGTTTGGTTTGACCGGAACAATGAGGTCAGAGCCTTTGTGGAGTGCATGAATCACCGGCGCACAGCCTGCCGCCTGCGCAGTGTAGATCTTCGGCGTATGCGGGTCATCAATCAGTCCAACTTTCTTCATTTCCTCAAACGCTTTGGCTACCTTGGGTAGAATGGTTCCGCCCGCCGTGGGAACGATCACATGTTGTGGGAGACGCCACCCCAGTTGTTCGGCAATCTCAAAGCCGTAGGTTTTCGCGCCTTCGGTGTAATACGGGCGGATGTTGATATTGACGAATGCCCACCCGTATTTGTCGGCAATTTCACTGCAGAGGCGATTCACGTCATCATAGTTGCCACGAATGCCAACGGCACGTGGACCGTAAATAGTAGAACCGATGACTTTCCCTTGCTCTAAGTCTGATGGAATAAAGATGAAACAACGCAAGCCAGCCCGAGCAGCATGCGCAGACACTGAGTTGGCCAAATTACCGGTTGATGCACACGAGACCGTATCAAAGCCAAACTCCATGGCTTTAGAAATCGCTACAGAAACGACACGATCTTTGTAGGAAAACGTCGGATGATTAACGGAGTCATCCTTGATGTACAATTCTTTCACACCGAGATATGCGGCTAAGCGATCGGCTTTGACCAAGGGGGTAAACCCGCTGTGCAAACCGACGCGAGGTTCTCCACTGACTGGCAAGAGTTCTTGGTAACGCCAAAGCGACTCCGGACGTGATTCGATCACTGTGCGTGAGATTTGCTTGCGAATACTCGCATAATCGTAGACCACCTCTAATGGCCCGAAACACGTTTCACACACATGCAGTGGAGCAACAGGGTATTCTTGCCCACATTCACGACAAGTGAGGCCAGTAATTGTACTCATAAAGACTCCTTACTCATGCTCTCGTGCAGGTATGTGTTCATCTCCCAAGAGTACAGGTACTCGTTTGCTCTTGGGTCATAGGACTGATCTCGGTGATGGTTGGATATTCTCCACATAGCGGACAGTGGCGACTGCGACGCACACGCACCTCCCTCCACCGTAGAGCCAATGCGTCATACGTCAGAAGGCGATCGGTTAGTAAATTGCCTTCTCCACGAAGATACTTCAACGCTTCGGTGGCCTGAAGGATACCAACGCTTCCAGCCAGACTGCCGATAATCCCACTCTCCTGACATGTCGGGACATCATCGGCAGACGGAATCACCGGGAACAGACAGCGGAGGCAAGTCGAACGCCCAGGCCACACGGTTAGCGTCTGCCCTTGAAACTGGACAATACCAGCATAGGAAAAGGGTTTACGTAGCAGCACCGCCCCGTCATTAATGAGAAACTTGGTCGCAACTCCATCCGTCCCGTCAATAATAAAGTCATAGTCACGAAAGAGAGTCGGGAGATTCTCCGCTGAAAGCCGCTGGTGATATGTCACCACAGTGACGGTTGGGTTGACTCTCAGTAATTTCTCACGTGCTGAGTCGACCTTCGGACGACCGATATCCGGTGTCGCGTGAAGGATCTGTCGTTGTAAGTTGGAGAGCTCGACTACATCAGGATCAATCAAGCCAATTATTCTTACTCCGGCACGTGCGAGCGCGAGCGCTGCCGGGCACCCAAGCCCACCAACGCCAACAACAAGTACCTTGCCGTTTCGTACTCGAGAATCACTTGCTGTTTCAATCGAGACTTCCATAACACGTTGCCGAATAACGAAGAGCCCCTTCCCCATAGGAAAGAGGCTCTTTCAGGTAGGGAAGGCTAACGGAAACCTATCGAGGAGTCAACGTGCTTGGTTGGTCGGTTGCCTTAGTAAATGATTCTGCTATAGCCGAAATACTTTCATTATGAAGTTGCTGTGCCCCACTAAGGCAAACCAGCCTGTCAATCGATGCGTGTGGTATCGGACATCCTTGTTTCTAGCAGTAGGATTTCTGTGTTGTGTACTCAGCAGTTCGACACTCTTTGCAGACGACCCCTCTTCCATTGTCAGAGTTCCAGGACTCACTGATACGGTCGATATCTTGGTAGATCGCTGGGGAATACCCCATATTTACGCCAAGAATCAACACGACCTCTTCTTTGCCCAAGGTTATAACGCGGCCCGTGACCGGCTCTTCCAATTGGAAATTTGGCGGCGGCGGGTAACTGGAACAATGGCCGAAATCCAAGGCTCAAGGGCTCTGGACCGTGATATCGGCGCACGCCTTTTACGGTTTCGCGGCGATCTTACCAAAGAAATGACCCATTACCATCCTGAAGGACCACAGATCATCAACGCGTTTGTTGATGGTATCAACGCCTACATCAAAGAAACTGAACAGCACCCAGAGCTGCTGCCGTTAGAGTTTCGACTCCTAGAGATCACGCCGCAACTATGGACCCCGGAAATTGTCATTTCTCGTATCGGCGGTTTGTTTATGAATCTCGAAGAGGAATTGCTTACGGCACAACAGGTACGGTCCGTAGGTGCAACAACGACTTTGGCGATGCGCGATTTTTATCCCAAAGACCCTGATTTGTCGGTTGCTCAAGGTTTAGACCTCGATACTATTCCGAACACTGTCCTCAAGTACTACACCGCAGCACGGACGAGTGTGAAGTTCAGTCCTGAAGATGTGGTTGCTGAGGCGCGTACAGACACTGCCACGATAGCCAAGCTCAATGCACCCGTTTCCGCTATTGACGCTCCCCCACAACAGTCTGCAGAGGGAAGTAACAACTGGGTAATCAACGGCAACCGGACACTCTCAAGACGTCCCCTGATGGCTAACGATCCTCACCGTGCGATTACCGCGCCATCGCTCCGCTATTGGGTCCATCTCGTCGCACCAGGGTGGAATGTCATTGGCGGTGGCGAACCGCACTTACCGGGAGTTTCGATTGGTCACAACCAGTATGGCGCATGGGGTCTTACCATCTTTCCGACCGATTCCGAAGATCTGTACGTATACGATACGAATCCTCTCGATCCCAATCAGTATCGTTACAAGGGTACCTGGGAAAATATGAAAGTGCATCGGGAAACTATCTCAGTGAAAGGGCAAGACCCGGTAACAGTAGAACTCAAGTATACTCGTCACGGCCCGGTGCTCGCCGAGGACGCAACCTATCACAAGGCGTATGCCTTACGTGCCGCGTGGCTTGAGATCGGTGCCACCCCATATCTCGCAAGCTTACGCATGGACCAAGCGAAAAACTGGGAGGAGTTCCGAGCAGCCTGTGTCTACTCCAATGCACCATCCGAAAACATGGTCTGGGCTGATGTAAAGGGCAATATCGGTTGGCAAGCCACTGGCATTGTGCCTCGCCGGCCCAATTGGAATGGGATGCTTCCCGTTCCAGGCGATGGGCGATTTGAATGGGCGGGCATGCTCCCCAGCAAAGAACTACCCGTCGTATACAATCCTTCCGAAGGATTTTTCGCCACGGCAAACGCGGAAAATCTCCCTCCAGGATATCCGCATCACGTGAGCTTCTTGTGGGAGCCACCGTATCGCCTCGCTCGTATTCGTGAGCTGTTGAATGCCCGCATGGGCACCACCGCGGTTGACGTCATGCGTTGGCAGCAGGATGAACTATCCATTCCCGCACGAACACTCGTTCCGCTTCTGCATGAGCTTCGCTCCGAGAGCCCCTCAACCCAGGCTGCTCTCGAAAAGTTACAGTCATGGAACTATGTCTTGGCGAAAGATTCTGTTGCAGCAGGAATCTATGCCGCCTGGCAACAACGACTGTGGGAAAACTATCGCGAGCGGCGGGTCCCAGGTTCGGCCCGTCAACACTTTACGAAAATGGCACCGCAGCGACTCCTCAACAGTCTGACTACGCCGGACACTCTCTACGGCCAACAACCACTCGAAGGGCGAGATGATTTTCTTCTCCAGAGCCTTGAGCAGGCGGTCCAGAGTCTGACCGAACGATTTGGTCCCGACATGAGCAAATGGAGTTATGGGAAAGCCGGGTACCACCATATCACTATCCGTCACATACTTGGAGAGGCGGTGAATTCTCAATATCGTGTGCAGCTTAATGTCGGCCCTCTCGCTCGGGGTGGAGATGGATTTACGGTCAACAACACCGACAATAATGCTGAGCAAGGGATCGGAGCTTCGTTTCGCATCATTGCTGACGTAGCAGATTGGGACCGCTCACTCGGCACTAATACACCGGGACAAGGAGGGAATCCGGCGGACCCGCATTATCGAGACCTTGCAAACATGTGGGCAGCAGGAAAATATTTCCCTGTTTTTTACTCACGCGAGAAAATTGTCACTGTCACTGAAAAGAAAATCGTCTTACAACCCTAAAGGGATGCTATGGCCGCAACTGACCTTGTCCACGACCCCGAGGAAAATCGTTTACCGCTTCAGAGATTTCGCTTTCTCTTGGGCAGCTTCCGTGGCGAAGGGCGATATGCGGAAGGCACCAATGTTTTCTACAAAGAGATGAACGGAGTGTGGGAAGCTGGAGGGCGGTTCATCGGTCTGCGTATGACCGTCACCTACCCGCTTGCCGATGGCCGAAGAGATATTCATGAAGCGTTGGTGATGATCGGCACAGGGTCTACCTCAGAATACTTTACGGCACAGGCATACACAGATGGTGGGACAATTCTGAACTATCAGTTAGAGCTTGATGACGACGCCCTCTCATTTGCCGATCGGCCTCCAACAGAGTATGGCAGCAAAGTGAAACGCGCACGGAAGCGCCTCACTCCGACGGTAGAGGGATTTGAAGAGCGTGTTGAGGTTGACTGGGGAGATGGCTCTTTCCAGCCCTATTCAGTCGTTGCAATGCAACGAGTTGAGGATTAGACCCCGATCAGTGAAGTAAAGGAGTAATAGGAATATTATTTTCAGAGGTACGTTGTCTGGTACTCTGGTACCGCTAAGGTCTGCGTCTTCAGATTCCACTCGATCGTGAAAATGGCCGAACGTTCCGCGCGAAACGACAGAAGCCGTTGCCCGCCTTTAACGATCACGCTCTCGGCCTCAGTAAAGTTCAAGGTCCGATCGGGCCCAGTTCGATTACAGACCAAAAGGGGAAGTCCAGTGTCGCGGGTACAGCGTTCCCATTCACCATTCGGCCCATGAAGGCCTGGTGCCCAGGCAGCGGAAGAAACTAGCAGATGTGCGCCTTGGGTTTGTAAGCTCTTGGCAATCCCCGGCGAATACGCATCCGCACAGATTAACACTCCCACATGGCCCACTGGCGGAATAAGGATGGGAGCAGCCTGTCCTCCTGGACTTGACCATGACTCTGCACCTACCCGTAGTGTATTGATTTTTCGATGCCTGCCGAGGATTGTGCCATCCGCTCCAATCACGAACACCGAGTTGTGGAGCTTTGTAGTCTGACGATCCCGCTCGGGATGGGACAGAAACACCGTCACTTGCAGTTGGGCGACTAAACGGCAAAAGTCTATCATCCACGGGTCTGGCTGTGACAAGATCCAGTCAGTGCCGATCTGGTCGGTAAAAGCATAGCCGCAGATACAGAGCTCAGGCGTGATGATCCACGCAGCGCCTAATTTTGCGGCCGTAGTGACGGCGGTCTCGACGAGTCGTCGATTAGAGGCGAGGTCACCCGGAATAGGGGCAAGGTGTACCAAGGCTATGCGCAGTACATGTGTTGGCATGATTGCTCGTGACGACGAGGAAGTCAGGACAGCAGCAGCGACGCCTGACGCCCCTGTCTTGAGAAACTGACGCCGATTGAGCTTCATCTTCTTCTCGCTTCCTCCCTCGAACGTGCTGGCGAATATCATCGAGTATAGACCTGTTCGCAACCTACAAGTGCGGCGATGCGGACGATATCCGTGTTGGCCTCCAGTACGTCGGCAAATCGGTCGTATTCCTGAACCCGTCGTACAGTAGTATCGACACTCGCTGTGGTAGCCAGCGAAGCAAGCCCTTTGGCGGTACGGATGCGGTCGATTACGTCGCGCCGAAACTGGTTGCTATCAAAGATGCCGTGAATCGCCGTGCCTAAAATATGCCCGTCGATCGATTGAGCACCTTCGAGTTCATCGACGGTATCAGTGTTGCGCTGGGAGAGACGGAAGAGAGGTCGCGCGGACTGCTGCCTTGTCACTCGCCCAGTGTGAATCTCGTAGCCAGAAATCGGCAGCTTGGTGGACAGCTTATGTCCCTGCACTTGGGCGGTTATTTTCTTCGTGTCAAAACACGTTGTGATATCAAGGAGCCCCAATCCTACGGTCTCCGTGATATCGCTCTCCACTCCCTGCGGATCTAAAATGTGTTGTCCCAGCATTTGGTATCCGCCACACACCCCGATGACCCACCCCTGAGTACGCAGATGACGTACGAGATAATTTTCCCATCCTGTGTGCCGCAGCCAGTGGAGATCGGCCACTGTACTTTTGCTGCCCGGGAGGATGAGCATATCGAGCCGTGGCGCCGTAGCAGGATCGGTGAGATAGTGCACGGTCACGTCTGGCTCCTCTTCAAGCGGAGCAAAATCAGTGTAATTCGCAATCCGCGGTACACAGACAACACCGATCATCACCTCTCGCTTCGCATGAAGGGAACGGGAGGTCTCGAGCACTGCGGCGTCCTCTTGCGGAATACGCAGCTCGCGGAGATAGGGGAGCACGCCCAATACCGGAATTCCAGTGCGTTCTTCGAGAAAACGCAATCCACTCTCCAACAGTCGGATATCACCGCGAAATTTATTGATCAAGAATCCTTTAACGCGACTTGACGTTCAGTAGGCGAGAGCAACTCGATCGTGCCGACGAGCGAAGCAAAGACACCACCTTTATCAATATCAGCAACCAGCAGCACTGGCGCGTTCGCGAATTCAGCAATCGACCAGTTCACCATGTCGCGCTCTCTCAGGTTGATCTCTGCGGCACTGCCAGCACCTTCGATGACGATCAAGTCAAAACGTTCAGCAAGCGTACGATAGCTAGTGACAATTTCCGGCCACGCTTCAGTCCGGTAGCGTTGATGCTCGTGTGCACGCATGTGAAAGCGTGCCTGTCCACGAATGACCACCTGGCATCCGGTTTCGGTTTCCGGTTTGAGCAGCACGGGATTCATGTCTACTGTCGGTTCCAATCCACAGGCTTCCGCTTGCACGGCTTGGGCGCGACCAATCTCACCACCTCCAGGGCACACGGCTGCGTTGTTCGACATGTTCTGCGACTTGAAAGGAGCAACGCGTACCCCGGCACGAGCAAAGGCACGGCACAGCGCAGTCACGACAACGCTTTTTCCTACATCGGAGGCTGTACCCATCACCATCAAACTTTTAGCGCTCATGTCTTTTCTTTAGCATGAAGTGGGAATGGAATGAGGTACGGAGCGCCTGTGATCGGGTTGTTTCCAATGAACACCTCCTCAACTAAATCGAGCCACAGAGGCGCACAAGGTTGGCGGGTGGACGATGGCTTGCAGCCGGGGCCGTTACGTGACGGGCAGGTCATCATCCTCTTTGGCCATCGCCCAGATTTGATTGGCTGGCCTGCCGCCAGAGAAGGACGGCCCGGAGAAGAACTGCTCTCACGGGTGCACCACTTCAGCAGAGGGTGGTTAGCGGAGAAGACTGAACAGGGGAACGGGGCCGCTCAGGGGTTAACACGTCGTTCCACCCGATTGCGTTAGCGAACCTGAAGAGGCCCGTGAGGTCTGGTCAAATAGTGTGGAAATAGAGTCTAGTAGCAATCCGTTCTTGGATGACGAGTTTCTCTTCAGATTAATTCCTCCAACAGGACTTTCGCCTCTTGCAAGTCTTTGGTGTCAAAGCCTTCGGTGAACCAGTTGTAGATCTCGGCCAGCAGTTGCCGGGCTTCGTCCTTCTTACCCTGTTGCTGCCACAAGCGGCTCAAACTCGTCACCGCCCGCAACTCCAACGACTTTGCTTGTTGTCTGCGGGCAATCTCGATAGCTTTGAGAAAGCACGCTTCGGCTTCTGCCTCCGCCGGGGTGCTGGGCGTGAGGGGCTGGAAGCTGGGGTTTTCGGACTTGTCTTGACTTGTCTGAGACTTGCCCTGGACTTGTCCAAGACTGCTTGAGACTTGCCCTAGACTGGCTTGGGACTGAAGCGTAAGCGCTCCCTTGAGCCGATACAGCTCCGCTTCGTAATAACGCTCCCCAGTTTTCTCCACTTGAGCCAGCGCCTCGGCCAGCGTGGTGAGTCCTTCCTCGTTCTGCCCCACTTTCCCATACGCCTCGGCCAGCAGGGCAAGAAAATACGGTCGAAACAACTCTCCCGCCGTGGCCTGGTAGGCAGCCAGCCCCTGACGTATCTGTGCAATCCCCTCTTCTCTTTGCCTCTGCATGGCGAGCGCCCAGCCTTGGAGAATGGTCCCCCACGCCAAAAAGCCCGCAAATCTTTGCTCGCTAGAGAGTGTCATTCCTGCCTCGGCTCGCTCCTGGGCTACTAGTCTTTCCCCACGGAACATATGGACGACAGCAGTAAAGGTAAATGCAACTGCAAGACTAAAAGGATGAGCGACCTCCTGGGCTAAGCTGAGCGCAGCGTGGCTCTTCGTGAGAGCTTGGTCCGGATAGCCCTGTAAGCACTGAGTCCAGGCCGCAAAGACCCGGCAAGCAATCCCGGGATCCTCCCCTCCACAGAGAGAGGTAAGGACACGATGGTGCTGCGGATCGTAGAGGAGAATGCCCTGTTCGAGGTGTGCTTGGGCTTGGCTCAGCTCTCCCAGGAAGCAGAAGGTCTGCCCCAGCGCGTCATGGGCTTCCACGAGTAGAAACGCTGGGTCTCGCTCGTTCTGGGCGAGAGAAAGGATCAGCTCTCCGAGTTCACGTGTGATTTGGTATTCCGCCCGGACAATATGAAATTGCCACAAGCCTCCCAGCACCGGGAAGAGTTGAGCCGTTTCCCCGGTCTGCTGACATAACTCCCGGGCGCGCGTGTAGGCTATCCCCACCTCCGAGGCCGAATAGCCTTTAGTGGCTATAAAAGCCGTCCCTAGAGTGATTTGCAGCGTCAGTTCGTGCTGGGCGCGCTCGGGAGTGTCTGGCAAGGTCTTAAGCAACTCTAGTCCCTGGGTCAGATAGCTAATCGCTTCTACATTGGCCGAGCGTTGGACAGCTCTATCGCCCGCTCTCTGCCAGTAAGGGAAAGCCTGCGCAATGAGCCCCGCCTCGGTGTAGTGATGAGCCAACAGCTCAGGTTGGGTCTCTTTGGTCTCAGGAAAGGTCTCCGCTAACACCTGCGCAATCTGTTGGTGATATTGCTGTCGCTTGCTCTTGAGCAACGACTGATACGCCGCATCCTGAATGAGCGCATGCTTGAAGATATATAGGGCCTGGGGGAGTAGCCCGCGCTGAAACACGAGTTCGGCCTCCACCAACTGCTTTAACCCTTGCTGTAACGTCGCTTCGTCGAGGGGCGAGACCGCCTGTAGGAGCTCATAGCTAAACTCCCGCCCAATGGTGGCGCCTCGTTGGGCGATCTCTCTGACTGTGGCCAAGCGATCCAGCCGTGCCATCAGCGAGTCCTGCAACGTGGAAGGAATCGCTAGCGGTGGCAACGGCCCACTGAGCTTGTAGTCGCCGTTCGTTTCGATCAACAAGCCCGACTCCAGCACCATCTTGGTCAACTCTTCCACAAACAGCGGCACGCCGTCGGTCTTGGCCACAATCTGTTGCACCACTTCTGTTGGTAGCGTCTTGCCCCCCGTGGCCTGCGTAATCATCTGCGGCACTTGTCGGCGCCCCAAGCGACTGAGGGTCAATTGATTGAAGTGGGCGTGCTGCCCCCACGGCGGGGTAAATTCGGGCCGACTCGTCAGCAACACGAAGAGTCGGGTAGTGGGAGTTTGATCGATCAGCAACCCCAACAACTCCAGCGTAGAGGGATCGGCCCAATGGAGATCTTCCCAGGCACAATAGACCGGTGCGTGGTCGGCCTCTTCGACGAGCCACGCGATCAAGGCTTCTTCCGTCTTCTGCTTCTGGCGTTGGGGACTGAGGTTCAGTGGAGGGGAATCAGCGGGCTGCGGTAAGGACAGCAGAGCCGCGAGCAAGGCTGGGGTATCAGCTTGGGGGAAGCGATACCGGGCGAGCGTGGCGTGGAGCTTGTCTGTTTTGCTCTGTGGCGTATCATCTTTCTGCCATTGCAGGAGTCGTTGGAGGTGCTCGATGACCGGTTGCAAGGCGCTGTTCTGATGATACGGCGAGCAGCGAAATTCGATGCACAACGCCCCATCCTGTTCCACCCGGTCGCGCAGTTCCCGCACTAGACGCGATTTGCCAATACCGGGTTCCCCATTCAGCATTGCCACCTGTCCTTCGCGATCCTTGACCTGCTCCCAATGGCGATGAAGAAGCGCCAGTTCTTCTTCACGCCCCACGAGTGGCGTGTGTGCCGTGCATGTTGTACTGCTTGGGGGTGAGAGTCCCCTGTCCAGGTAAACGTGGAACCGAAGGACAAGCGAAGCGCAAGGGCGTCACCGTGAGGTGGGGTCTGAAGGAAGCGTGGAGCGAAAGTGCGGGGCGACGAACAGGAACCGGATATGAGGTGTGGCGCGTTCGGGACGAGTGGGCACGCAACCACAAAGTCCTCCATCCACAAGGGGACGTGCTTTATAAATCCGGCGTCTATGCACTGAAGGGAGTACGACTTACCACGGGAGACCTCGTGTGAGTCCTGGGAAGTGGCGTGCCACGGAAACTGACTAGGAGGGGTGGGAATTTCTCCGACAGCGCACGAGGAGTCAGCAGAGGGCATAGTACCTACGGGAACGTAGGGAAGGCCCGAACGGTCCCCTCCTACGAGGGGGTAAAGGAAGGGGGAGTAGGACACATGACCGAGAGCTATAGAGCGTCAGCAAAGCAACGCGAGTTGCCCTTGGGAACGAGGGACGAAATAGCTGGCGGGAAGCGGACGACCGAAAGCCCAGTCAGTAGACGAACAGCTTATGGAGGAGGTAGTCGCCAGAGAGAACTTGACGGCGGCCCTCAAGCAAGTCAGGGCAACCACGGCAGTGCGGGAGTGGACGGGATGACCGTAGAGGAACTCCCGGCCTATCTCAGAGAGCACTGGCCGCAGATCCGAGAGCAACTGCTCACCGGGCAGTACCAGCCGCAGCCAATAAAGCGGGTGGAGATCCCGAAGCCCGAAGGCGGGGTCAGGAAGCTGGGGATTCCGACGGTGCTTGATCGTTTTCTCCAGCAGGCCCTCTTACAAGTGCTGCAGCCAAGATGGGACCCGACGTTCTCGGAACACAGTTATGGGTTTCGTCCAGGGCGTTCCGCCCGCCAAGCGGTAGGCCAGGCGCAGAAGTACCTGCGGAGGGGCTATCGATGGGTGGTGGATCTCGACCTGGAGAAATTCTTCGATTAGGCATCTTGATACTCCTTTCCAAAACCCACGCGCTGGAGGAGTCCAGCACGGAGGTGGGTTAACCGTTCCAACGTTGAAGGGTGATCGGGAAAGAGAAAGAGATGCGTGGTTGGATCTTTCTGGAGTTGAATCTGCCCATTATGAATGCGGTCGTAGAGCCAATGGACCGAGAGGGCGAGCTGTCGCGCAACTTGCGTCACGGTGAGTGATCCCTCCACTGAACGCGGATGGGATTGATGGCGCGTCAGAAAGCAGCGATGTTTCAGACGCAGCCCGCGAACAGTACTCACTAACAGTTCCTGATGCATCGGCGACCGAAATCCCGCCGCCGAGAGATCGCGCGCGATGTCGTCATCAGTCTTGCCGGTATGGTGGAGCTGCAACACCCGCGCTTCCAACTCCTGGCCGGTGGAGAGCTCGGCAAGCGACCCCACGTGAATCGGAATGACACAGTCCGTGACTTCTTCTCCACGCCACACGATCCGAATTTGCACCTGGTCCCGGCCTACCCGGTGGACAACAATCTTGTCCAGCAAACAGCGCAGCAACGCTTTCTTCTGCGTCCGGGACAGGACCTCTGTCGACCAGAGTTCCGGTAGCTTTTGCCCCAACCTTTTGAATGCTGCCTGAAGGTCAGCGGGAAGGTCCTCCGCTGCAACTGGGGACTGCGGACGATCCTGGAGAGTGGTTTCTGCTTGTTGCAGATCCCGTAGCGCCGTCTCCCAGCGCCGTTCCAACTCGGCGGCCACCAATCGATTGGTCGGATCGACGTGTTCGAACTGGCGTTGGGCTACAGCCGCTTGATACCGCAACCGTTGCAGTTGCTGATGCTGCGCGCGACGCGTTGCGGCTTCCGTTTGCTGCCGATTGGCCAACGCTCCGTGATAGGCGTCAAGTTCGACAACCGAGAGCGCCGCAAAAAATGCCTCGACGACTTTCGCATCCACAGGATCCGCCGGAATATATTGGCAAACCGGTACGTGATATTGCTGCCGGAGGTAATTACAGAGGTAGCGGGTCCCAGTTTTGTACTGCACGACCATCTTATGACCGCACGCTCCACAATACACCAGCCCGTGTAACAAGGCCGCCCCCGGTCGAGGAATCCCGCGTGTCTTGTTCCGATCATACTCGGCGTAGTTGTTCAGGAGCATTGTCTGGATCTGCTCAAAGGTCGCCCAACTGATATACGCGGGGTATTTGTCGTTGACGCGAATCCGCCACTGCTCGACGGGCAGTTTTTTCTGGGTGGCTTGGCGAGGCCCCGCTCCCGTCCGTATGGTCCGGGTGCGCCCATAGACGAACGCGCCCGCGTAAGCCGGATTCTTGAGAATCGCCAGAATGGCCGCGACGGTCGGTTTGCGCCACCGTATGTCGCCAAAGCGGTCGTGCCGGGGAAGTCGCAGGTCGTGGGCGTTGAAGAACTGCAACACTTTACTGGCCGAGCGCTGCTGTAAGAAGGTGGAGAAGACGAAATCCAGCCGCTGTTGCACTTCCAGATTCGGCTCTTTCCGGACTACGCCATCCACATCACGGACTAACCCCACGGGTAAGCTGAGAGCTAACTCGCCGCGTTGGGCTTTATTCAGGAGGCCCGCGGTCATCCGCGCTCGCAGGGTATAGAGTTCCATCTCCGAGAGTTGTCCCTTCAACCCTAATAATAAACGGCCATTGGGCGTGCCCGGATCATAGACCCCGTCGCGGTCGGCAATCAAGCAGTGTTTATAGCCACAGATGTCGAGGAGGGGATACCAATCGGAGCAGTTCCGCGAGAGGCGTTGCACCTCTACAGATAAGATGATGCCCACTTCACCAACAGTGACGCGTGTCAACAGCTCCTTAAATCCTTCTCGATAATGAGTCGCCGCCCCACTGAGGCCCAAATCCCCATCGATGATTTCAATCTCTTCGGTCCGCCATCCCAGCTCGACCGCGCGTTCACGCAGCGCGTACTGTAGACGCAGACTCTCCTGATTGGTCAGCACCTGGTGGGGACTGGATTGCCGTATATAGATGATCGCTTTGCGTATCAGATGATGAGGGGTGATGAGTTCGGATGTACTCATAGATTACCTCCTGAATGATGAGCGTCAGCTCGCCGTGGATTTGTTCTTGGAGTTGGGGCGGGAGTCGACACCAGACCGCGGTGGGGTGGATAGACATAACACCTCATAGTGAGAGGCCAGATTCACGAGGTCCCTGACCGCAGCAGCCGTCAGTTTGATCCGCGCTCTGGTCTGAGATGGTATGAGGTTGGTCGCTGCGACGGGGATCTGCAAGAGCATCTCTTGATGGTAGTTCACCAACACGGAGCCAGGGCCTGGAAGAGCCGCCGTACGGGAGACCACTGTAAAGCGACGGCCAAACAACGGATGGGTGGGATCGGTGACCTCTATTTCTGGGAGGTCGTCCGAGACTGGGTTCTTGAGGGGGGCATTAAGACGAGTAGATCGTTTGACCGAGTCAACCATGACAAGCTGATGAGTGAGGTGGAGAAGCGGATCAAGGACAAGCGAGTCCTCGCCCTCATCCGGCGGTATCTGAAAGCGGGGTTGCTCGCAGAGGGTCTGGTGGTGCGGGTCGATGAAGGGACGCCGCAAGGTGGCCCGTTGTCCCCGCTGCTGTCTAATCTGCTTCTTGACCAGCTTGACCGTGAGTTAGAGAGACGCGGGCATCGCTTCGTGCGCTATGCGGATGACGCGAACATCTACGTCAAGAGCGAGCGGGCGGGCAGACGGGTGATGGCGAGTGTCAGCCGGTTTCTCACCCGTAAGCTCAGGCTCAGGTCAACGGAGCAAAGAGCGCCGTGGCCCGGCCCTGGGAGCGGAAGTTTCTGGGCTTCACCTTTACTGCCAGGGCGAGGCCGAAGCGGCGGATCGCGCCGCAAGCGCTCCAGCGGTTCAAGGCGCGCATTCGCCAGACGACCAACCGCACCCGGGGGATTAGCTTGGAGCGGATGATTCGGGAAGCGAGGCCGTATCTGGTAGGATGGCGCAACTACTTTGGCTTTTGCGAAATGCGGTCTATCCTCAAAGAACTGGACTCCTGGATTCGGCGGCGACTCCGCTGCATGCTGTGGAAGCAGTGGGGCCGGCGCCGCTACCGGGAACTCGGAAGACGGGGGTGAGCCGGACTTGGCATGGAATACCACCAAGTCGGCGCATGGGCCATGGCGGTTGAGTCGCAGCCCGGCCCTGAGCTTTGCCTTACCAGCAGCCTACTTTGACTCTCTGGGGCTGCCTCGCTTAGCTGAAGTGTGATGACTGAATCCGCCGAACCGCCGTATACGTGACCCGTATGTACGGTGGTGTGGGAGGGGAGAGGCCGTGAGGTTTCCCCCTATCCCG
>CAVTCR010000063.1:0-101579 GCA_963733195.1 uncultured delta proteobacterium | reverse complement strand
TTAAGGACAAGGGCGCTCCAGTGCTAGTGCCAGTCAAGTGACTGCCCAGAATGACCCCCGAGCAAAACCCGAATGAGAAATCCAGTTCAATATAACTCCCAGAGGTCTCCGATATCCCTCGTCCGAATTACGGGCGAAAAGCGAAAGGGGAATCATGAAGATCGTGGTAATTGGCGGTAGTGGGCTCATCGGGACAAAACTCGTGAAGAAGCTTCGGGAAGGCGGCGATGACGCGGTGGCGGCGTCACCCGCCTCGGGCGTCGACACACTCACCGGTGTGGGACTGGCCGAGGTGCTCGAGGGGGCCCAGGTCGTCGTCGACGTATCGAACTCGCCTTCCTTCGAGGACGCGGCGGTGCTGGCATTCTTCGAGACCTCGGCCCGCAACCTCCTGGCCGCAGAAGCCGCCGCTGGCGTGGGACACCACGTTGCGCTGTCGGTCGTCGGCGCCGACCGTGTGCCCGACAGCGGGTACATGCGCGCCAAGGTCGCTCAGGAGGCGGCGATAAAGGCAGCCGCGGTCCCCTACACGATTCTCCGCGCAACCCAGTTCTTCGAGTTCATCGGCAGGATCGCCGATGGGAGCACCGACGGCGACACGGTTCGCCTGCCACCTGCTCTCATGCAGCCCGTTGCAGCCGATGATGTCGCCGCCGCGCTGGCCGCCGTCGCAGTGGGTACGCCGGTAAATGGAACTGTCGACCTGGCCGGCCCCGAACCGCTCCGCATGGACGAGCTCGCCCGGCGAGTCCTGAGCGCAAATCGCGATGCGCGACACGTGACGACCGACGTCCACGCACGCTACTACGGCGCAGAGCTGAACGATCAATCCCTCACGCCCGGCGATAACCCGCGCATCGGCCCGACCCGTTTCGAGGACTGGCTCAGCCGCTCCTACCTCAGAGGTAAGTCAGCCAGGCAGGGTCGACGCCCAGATCGAGTAAATCCGCCGGACCGGCGGTGAGCTGCCTGTTCACCCTGCCTAGGTTTTTCCGAAGAATACACCTTCTGACCGCTATTAGGTCGATCGGGATGAGGGCGTCTTACGGTGGATTTGTATCCACGAATTGGTCTCAACGATGGAGAACTCAAATGTTCGCTAGATTTCTCTGCGAGTTTCCTTCGCAGCTCTCTCGTAAGCACAGCTTCAGCCGATGCCTTGTCTAGATAAGTCGAGGTAACGCTGGTCTTTGATCGCGCCCTTCCAAATGTGCCCGGCAAGAGCATGAAGCGTGCTTGTCGAATACCAGCCGGTGGCCCATCGCCCGCGCATACCCATCCAGACTCGTCTTTCATCTAGGCAACGGTCCTGGAGGGTGCAATGCGTAGCAAAGTCAATGACGGTCGGAAAAGGTGTATTACGCCGGTGAGAGCTTCGCCGCAGTACCTGGCGATCATCATGGCGTCAGCGCGAACGGCAGCGAGACTGAAAACGCCGCTGATGTCTGGTCGGTCGTGATCTAGTGACACCTGTCATTCCGAGGAGAGTGGAGCGGGGCGACGCTGGCGGGTGAAAAATGGATGCAGCTTACATTTCAACCGTGGCGGCACTGGCCGGCTCCGCGATCGGCGCACTCGCTTCGTTTGCGACCACTTGGGTCACGCAGTATTCGCAGGCGCGAGCAACGCTGCGCCTGCAGGATCGCGCCCGTCGCGAAGCGCTGTACAGCGAATTCATTCGGGAGGCATCCAAGCTCTTTGCCGATGCGTTCGAACATGAGCTCGACGATCCTGCCAAGCTCGTGCAGCTCTACGCGATCGTGAGTACGCTTCGCCTCTTCGCCCAGCCGCAGACTATCAAGGAAGCGGAACGGGTCATGAACCAGATCGGCGCTACCTACTTTGCGCCGAACAAGGAACTGCGGCTATTCGCCGATATCACTCCGTCAGGTGACTTGGACCCGCTGTACGCCTTCAGCAAGGTCTGCCGAGAGGAGCTCAAGCTCGTGTAGTCATAAGTACGCATTACGGCCGAGAGGTAGCCCAAGTCTTTACTGGCTACATCGAGCCGTATAGAGCTCGTGGCTACCCGTAGACCGTGCTGGCTATTTGTCGGAAGATGTCTCTGCTAATAGCCAGGAGCATTGCCGTGCATGAATGTTAGCGCTCATCGACAGCATCAAAGGAGTACTGAAAATGCTGATGCGGCTAATTCCCAAGGTGTTCTACGCATGAGATAGAAGATGGGCTTGCTCTGTTTGTGCGCTGCCTCGGCTTCAAGATACTCCATCAGACGATAAGCTCGTGGTGGTCGAGCGCGACGGAGCAAAGGCCTATCTCGTCCAAGATGCCGAGTTTGCGGCGAAGGACCGGCCCAACTCACGATCCAAACTGACGGGCATCCAGAGTCTCTACGACGAAATCTCGCAGCCTTCCCCCCCCCCTCCTCTTCTTCTTCTTCATATTCCGAAGGCGAAGTCGGTTGAGCGGAAGCCATGGGGGTCACTAGGGTTGGCTGTTCGAGACGAGACCCAGGGTGTGTGTGATCTTTCGCCAGTGGTGAGCGCGCTTCTCGTGGTTCAGGCCCCGTCCGACCATTTGTTGGAGCAGACCCGACGTGGCGTCATCCGATCTGCGTGCGCAAATTGGCCGCCGCCCCTGTCGAGCTGCCTCAACTGTTAGGCTCGGCCCGAGAGAGGAGACCAGGAGGCACTCGTGGAGGGTTCTGTACAAAAGAAAAGGATCAAGCCCGGCCAGTGAGCCCAGAGCTATTAGGAACGAGGACACGGCATGGACGCCGAAGCCCAGGGAACACAACCAAAGATGACCAGGCGTGAGGGACCAGTCTCGTAATGCAGACGAGCCTGCCCCACCGTTCCACCGTATGGCAGCCACGTTGGGATTTTGCTGAAACTCAAAGGGCGCAGTGTAGCCGCTCGCGGTACGCTTCAGCGTTATCGTCGGGACTATCCACACAAAGGAGAGAAGGAACATGGCGGACCGAGCTAGGGCGGTCTTCACGATCGCCTGAATCGCATCTCGCACTGGGACGTGAACGTCACCGACCTTGAGCGCTCGCGCTCCTGGTACGAGGCAACCACGACCCTCAGGGTCGTCGCGCGGACCAAGGTATCGCAGAGTTTTCCCAGCTTCGGAATCGAGTTGGGCAGCTTCAAGGGCGATCTACTGAAGGACGCCACCCTGCCGCATGGGGTGCCGATGATTCACCTGGTCCAGTGGGAGAATCCCGCTCCGGTCGGCACGCCCTATCGTTCGCAAGCCAATGTCGGCTGGTACCGCATCGTGCCCATCGTCGAGGACATCGACGCGGCGCGTGAGGCGGTGATGGCACAGGGCAGCGAGCCGTTCGCGCCTACCACGCGAGCGAAGGTCAGCTTCAATCCCGGTGGGCGCGCGATCGATTACCGCGTCTTCACCGTCACGACCCCGATGGCGTGGCGATCGAGTTCGTAGACAAGGTGACGCTAGGGCCGGGCGCCGCTCCGCAGGTGCCTGTGACCGTTGCCCACAACACCACGGATGTGGACAAATATTTTCCGTTCTATCACGAGCTGCTCGGCCTCGATTTCCTCCAGGGGGCGCAGACGCAGGGCCAGGTGCCCAATGTTACGCCCCTGGAGGTGGCGAGTCGGGCTTCACCGGAGCCTTCTTCGGAGTCCGCGGCAATGGGCTGGTCTTCTTCGACTGGCTCAGTGGCTGAGTCGCCCGGCCTGGCGACACCTTATGCCGAACCCACCCACGTCGGCATCATGCGCTGTGTTATCGAAGTCGACGACCTCGACGCGGCGCATGAGGTCCTCAAGCGGTCCCGCTGGGCGCAGGCCTATCCGATCGTGATGGGCGGTATCGAGGAATGGGACTTTGGCCCGCAATGGGGAGTGCGTCGTGTCCTGAACTTCAAGGATCCGGAGGGGGTCGCGTTCCAGCTCATCGAGCAGCGGGGCTCGCCGCTCGGTGCGCCGGCATCCTTATGGCCGGGGCACCGAGTTCGGCTGAGCCTCGCGCATCAATACTTGTGTGAGGCCCTGAACCTGACTGGCACCGAGCCGGTTCGATGACCTGCGCGACCTGGGCACGGGGATGGCCCCCGCCGCGTTACCAGGCGCTGCGGGACGACACGCTCGCGTCGCCCGCTGTTCATACGCTTCCCTCCAGGATGCGCCCGCCGCGAGGTTGTCCCCGGTCTTGCGGGAATTGAGGTCGCGATTCCCCGCCTGAGGTCCTGCCCGGCTGGTAGGTGTTCGGGTGTACTGCCAAAGACATCCGCAGAGGAAGGGGATGGATTTCCTCGAAAATAGTGGTTTCTCTTGGCAGTGCCGCAAGGCAATGGAGTGGCTCGCTGACGACACAACCCATTTTCATTATTCGTTGTGAGCCCATGTTTCATGCCCCCACCGTCACAAAGTTGTTAGTAACACTCTGTTATCTACAATTAGTCGTGTTTTTCACGCTCGAACATTTCACTATATGGTATAGTCCGTAAACTTTGCGACAAATCCTTCTATCAGGTAGGAATATCGAGGACCAAGAGCTTCGTGAAACGAAACGAGGAGACGGACCAGATCCATAAAATGCGCTGTGGTTGCATGCCGTTGCCGTGGGATTATCGGGCAGAGTTCTATATCTTGGTCTTTGGTTGCCTGCATTGTCGGGTTGTACATCATCCCACAGTCAGTGGTAAACACAATATGACAACAGACTGGTCGTACTAATTTCCAGCCAATGACTGAGATCGCGACGCAGCAGACTGGCCGGTAATTACTCACGGCATTTCTGACATCACCTCTGAGGCTCTGACTCGGAGCTAGGGGCTATGCTATTTTACCCGCCACAATGACACTGCCGACGACCGAACACATTGCGGAAGCTATCCCACGCGGAATTGGTCGTGCTGGTCAAAGAGTTGATTACTGCCGCGCAGCGATGGGAGGCCGAGAACCGGCAGCTCAGGGCCGAGAACCAGCAGCTCAAGGCCGAGGTGGGGAAAGAGCCGCTTCCGCCGCTGACGTTGCAGAACTCCTCGCAGCCGCCGTCACGAGATGTGAAGCGGAATCGCGCGGGACAGCGCAAGCGGAAGAGGCACGGGCCGCCGTTTGGGCATGCGCGCCAGACGCCGGTGTGGGTCGCCACGCCGGACCGGATTATTGAGGCCCTGGGAGCGAGCTGTGACTACTGTCAGGCGGACCTGCATGGGGTCGAGCCGCGGGCCGTCCTGCACCATCAACTGACAGAAGTGCCCCCCATCACGCCCGTTGTGATTGAGACCCGCCAAGCCGAGGTGGTCTGTCCGGACTGTCAACGGATCACGTGGGGAGAGTGGCCGACTGGGCTGACAATGGACGGAGTTTCGGACCGCGATTAGCCGCGATGATCGTCTATCTCAAACATGAACAGCATCTGAGTTATGAGCGGGGAGTCCAGCTGTGTCAGGATCTCTTTAGCGTGACGCTTAGCGAGGGGGGACTGCGGTCCTGCAGCGAGCTCGGGGCCGAAGCCCAGCCGATGGCCAAAGCGATTGGCGAGCAAGTGGCGCAGAGTGGGGTAATCGGCAGTGACGAGACGAGTACGCGCGTGGTGGGGCGCACCTGGTGGCAGTGGGTCTTTCGGAGTGTGGTGGAGGTCTATTTTCTCATGCGCGCCAGTCGGGGGGCGCAGGTCATTGAGGAGGTAATGGGGACGCACGAGGCGGCCTGGTGGGTGAGTGAGGGGTTTGAGTGCCCACCTCTCAGCACCCGCGGAGCAGCGGCAGATCTGCTTGGCGCATGACTGAGACCTGGAACGGCTGCGGGAGCGCCAGCCGCGGTTGCAGTGGGCAGTTGCCCTGCAGGCCCTGTTTCGGGAAGCGATCCATCTGGAGAAGCGATGTCCGGAGTTATCGCTGCGGGGCTATGCGCGGCGGGTGACGGCAGTGGAGCACCGCTTGGAGGAGTTGCTGCAGCGCCGGGTGCGGGGCACGTTGGCGTGTCGGTTACAAAAGTGCTATCGTCGACATCGCACCCATCTCTTGGTCGTTCTGCATTGCCCGGACGTTCCCCCCGACAACAATGCGTGTGAACGGGCGCTACGTCTCCGGTGATTCATCGCAAGGTCACCAACGGCTTTCGTTCGGCATGGAGGGCGCATGCCTATGCGGTGCTCGCCACAGTCGTTGAAACCGCGAAGCTCCAAAACCGTAATGTCTTCGACATGCTAGTCAATCTCATGGGGCCACCTGTCCTTCCGTTCCTCGCTCCCCAAAATTCGTGAGTAATTACATGGGACGAAGCAGGCCAACACTTCGAGGACGCACTGGCGATGAATACCCGCATGGAAGCCTGGCCCTGGCTGACGCACACTCAGTACCATACGCCACTATGCTGCTGGCGCGTGACCAGTCCGGCGATGGCGAGAAGGCTCGGGAATTGCTCAAGGCAGCACTCCTCACAGCTCGTAAATTGGGCATGCGGGCGTTGGAAGAACAGATTACGGCAACGCTATGAGATAAAGGAGGATTCGTCATTGCGAGAAGCCGTAGGCGACGAAGCAAGCTCTTTTACAGCCAAAGATTGCTTCGCTCCTCATCAGTCGCTGCTCAGAAACAAAATGCTCCGCCCCCTGCCTCTCCTGGATTCCAGCTTTCGCTGGAATGACGAAAACAACTAGCTCGTCATTCCGGGCAAGGCCGCAGGCCGCGACCCGAAATCCAGGAGCATCAAGTTTCTCCCTCCACGCTTAGCGCCCGCACTATGGAGAACTCGCAATGACACCTCCGCGTAACTGCTCACTACGCGAACTGCTCTGGCCGCAGCTCACTATCAACTTCGATGATCACATCCGCCGGAATGTTCAGCCGGCGCGCCGCCTCACGAATCGCCTCGGCGTTAGGCGCTTCGTACAGGCAGTACGTCTTCTTCTTGTCAGCACTGAGAAAGGAGAATAGCCACTGCACGCCAACATCCATATTGACTTGCGTGACTGCAGTCGCAACGTCGCGATTCGCTTCGAGTTGCTCGGCAAAGTTCCGCTCAATGATGAAGCGTGGCATAGCCTCCTCCTTTTTCTGCCGAGTTAATCATTACTCGTAATGGTCGCCCAGCTGCGGTACTGATTAGTGTGGATGAATTTGCTAGCTGGCAAGAGACACGCGAGGTCCAGCGAGACCCAGCGTTGATGCGTGAGATCAAGCGGGGACTCAGGCAACTCGCAAAAGGCCAACGGTTTACTTTTGAAGAGGTATTTGGTGAACCATTGACAAACCGTAGGTCCCGCAAATGACTCTGTACCGCCTTGAGATGGCACAGACGGTGCGAGACCTAATCACTTATTTACCGCCAGCGCTGAAACGGAAGGTAAAGACGGCCTTCAGAGCAATTGCCGTAGACCCTTATCAAGCAAAAGAGCTAAAGGAGGAACTCGTAGGGCTACGAAGCTATCGACTGGGAAAGGTGCGGATCATCTTTCGGCTCACAGGAAAAATTGTGGAAGTCGTTGCTTTTGGTCCTCGCCGTGACATTTATGAACGGGTCGCCGCCGAGTTGAGCATACTCTTGCGAAGAGGGAACGTGGAAGAGTAGAAAAGCACTGTAGACGCCTCAGCTATACAGTAAAGGAAAGATTAGGGATGACCTTTGATGAAGTCCTGGCGCAAGTACGCGAGCTGTTAGAACGCGAAGGGCGAGTGTCGTACCGAGCGCTCAAGCGACGGTTCAGTCTCGATGACGACTACCTGGAGGACATCAAGGACGAACTCATCAAAGCCAAACAGTTAGCCAGAGATGAAGACGGTGCCGTGCTGGTCTGGACGAGCGCTTCGCCAGTTTTAAGTTCTACGTTTCAAGTTTCAAGCTCCCATCCTCCTGTTTCACAGACTCCGAACTCCGAACTCCGAACTTCCCAGCCCTCAGACACTGGACTCCGAACTCTCGTACCCCGAACTGAGGGCTGCCGAACGGCGGCAATTGACGGTGATGTTCTGTGATCTGGTGGGCTCGACTGCACTCTCCGCCCAGCTTGATCCCGAAGAGTTCCGCGAGGTCGTACGCACCTATCAACAGGTAAGTGCCGAGATCGTTGGTCGTTATGCAGGCCATATCGCGCAGTATCTCGGCGATGGGTTCCTCGTCTACTTGGGTTATCCCACGGCCCATGAAGATGACGCGCAGAGAGCGGTGCGCGCAGGCTTGGAGATTGTCGCGGCCATGTCGGTACTGTCACTCCCACGACACATTCGGTTACCCCAACCGTTACAAGTCCGCATCGGCATTCATACCGGCCCGGTAGTTGTAGGTGAGATCGGGAATAACGAAAAGCGAGAAATGCTCGCCTTAGGTGAGACGCCCAACATCGCGGCGCGGGTACAGGGGGAAGCGGCACCCAATACGGTGGTGATGAGCGCGCCCACCTCTCGGCTAGTCGAAGGGCTATTCGAGTACCAAGCTCTTGGCCCTCACACGTTGAAAGGTCTCTCGACTCCATTGATGCTGTACCGCGTCGTCAGTGCGAGTAACGTGCAGAGCCGCTTTGAGGCAGCGGTGCGCACGGGTCTCACACCTCTCGTGGGCAGAGAGGAAGAACTGGGGTTACTGCGGCGGAACTGGGAGCGGGCAAAAGCCGGGGAAGGCCAGGTGGTGTTACTCAGCGGCGAGGCGGGCATTGGCAAGTCACGGCTCGTGCAGGAGCTGAAAGAACAGGTCGAGCAAGAGGGCGCGACGCGGATCGAGTTGCGCTGTTCGCCCTACCATCAGAACAGCGCCTTGTATCCCATCATTGAGAACCTGCAGCGGGTGTTAGAATTTCAGAGCGGAGATAGTCCTGAAGAAAAGCTACGTAAGCTAGAGGTAGGGGTGAAGCATGCCTCGCCCCTACAAACCGACACAATACCGCTGCTGGCCGCATTATTGTCATTACCCCATCCTGACGGCTATCCGCCGTTGAGTCTGACACCCGAGCGACAGAAGCAGAAAACACAGGAAGCCTTGCTGGGCTGGCTGGTAGCGGAGGCTGAGCAGACCGCGGTCTACAGTGCCTGGGAAGATCTGCACTGGGCTGACCCTTCTACACTGGAGCTGCTCACACTTTTCCTCGACCAAGTCCCGACTGCACGGATGCTAGCGTTGCTGACCTTTCGCCCGGAGTTTACCCCGCCCTGGGGTAGCCGTGCCTATCTCAGCCAGCTCACATTGGGCCGATTGGACCGCACACAAGTCGGCGAGATGGTGGAGCGAATGACGGGCGGCAAGGGTTTGTCCGCGGAAATGGTGCAGCAGGTCATTACTAAGACCGATGGGGTACCCTTATTTGTCGAAGAGCTGACTAAGAGTGTGGTGGAATCTCTTGGGGCACCAGGTCGTGCACCCCTCCACGCGCTGGCGATTCCTGCGACGTTACAGGATGCGCTGATGGCACGGTTGGATCGCTTGTCGACCGTGCGCGACGTGGCGCAGCTCGGTGCCGCCATCGGACGGGAGTTCTCGTATGAGCTGATCCGTGCGGTCTCGTCACTCGACGAGCCAAGCTTGCAGCAGGCCCTAGCCAGATTAGTAGAAGCCGAACTGCTGTACCAGCGAGGGCTACCGCCGCAGGTGCGCTATGTCTTCAAGCATGCCCTGGTACAGGATACGGCGTACCAATCCTTGCTCAAGAGCACCCGTCAGCACTATCACAATCAGATTGCTCAAGCGTTGATCGAACAGTTTGCCAAGACCGTCGAGACCCAACCAGAGCTTGTAGCTCATCACTACACGGAAGCCGGACTTGCAGAGCAAGCAATTCCCTACTGGCAGCGGGCGGGAGAGCGCACAATGCAACTACCAGCCTATGCCGAAGCGGTACGGTTCTATTGCCTCGCCCTTGAAGCCCTGGAGCATCAGGACCCTGTAGACGAAACGCAACGCTGTACGCTGTTGTTGGCATTGGGCGAAGCACAACGGAAGGCGGGCGAACCTGCTAAGGCCCAAGAAACGTTCCTGCGCGCTGCTGATATTGCTCGAACCCTGAGGGCAACAGAGCTCTTCGTCCGAGCTGCGGTGGAACTTGAAAGACTGACGTGGCAGACTGATCTACCTACGGGCCCGGCGGTGCGTCTGCTCGAAGAAGCGTTACAGGGACTCGGGTCAAAAGATAGTCTCCTCAAGGCGAAAACCCTGGGCGGTTTGGCCGAAATACTGCGGTTCACAGGTGCACAGCAACAAGCGCAGGTCTACGCCCAGCAGGCAGTAGCCATGGCTCGGCGCTTTGCCGACCCCGAGCTGCTCGCTGACAACCTTCAAGGGCTGCTCTACGTCCTTCAGGAACCAGAACATGCGCAACAGCGCCTGACCTACGCTACTGAGATGTTGCACCTGGCCAAGGTAATAAACGCCAAAGAACGTCAGTGCGACGCCCACTTCTGGCGTGTGCTTTGCCTGCTCGAGTTGGGAGATATGGCAGCCACCGACGCAGAGATCGATGCGTATGATTACGTGGCAGAAGAGCGGCAGCTACCCTTTGAGCTTTTCGTCGCTATGGGGTTTCGGGCTATGCGAGCCTTGATGCGGGGCTATTTCGCCGACAGCGAACGCCTGGCTCAAGAAGTCCTCGCCATGGGCCAGCGCCTGCAAACGAATGCCGCTGGCATTTTTGGCCTGCAAATGTTTACCCTGCGTCGCGAGCAGGGTCGCCTCAAGGAACTCGAACCTGTTGTGCGCTACTTTGTCCAGCAACACACCGTGGCCGCCGCCTGGCGCCCGGGCTTAGCGTTAATCTACAGCGAACTCGGGCGTACGGAGGAGGCGCGAGCGGAGTTCGAGCACCTGGCGCAACATGATTTTGCTGATCTCCCCCGCGATGCCTTGTGGATGGGCTGTATGACATATCTCACCGATGTCTGCACCTTCCTTGGAGACATGGCGCGTGCCGCCACCCTATACCAACTTCTGCTGCCCTACTCCGGCCGTACGGTCGTCATTGGCACTGCTGCAGCCTGCTACGGCGCCCTCTCTCGCTATTTGGGAACACTAGCCACGGGCCTGGAGGACTGGGATGAAGCAGCACAGCACTTTGAGGATGCTCTGGCTATGAACGCGCGTATGGAGGCGTGGCCTTGGTTGGCCCACACGCAGTATCAGTACGCCACGATGTTACTAACGCGTGATCAGTCGGGTGATAGCGAGAAAGCAAGGGAATTGCTGAGGGCGGCACTACTCACATCCCGTGAACTCGGCATGCGTGCGCTGGAGGAGCGGATTACTACCGATAGAGACAGGGATTTGAGATAGAAGGAAAGGCAGAGACAGAGTGGAGTGGAGTGGAGTGGAGCGAGATCTATCCCAAATCTCTATCTCCTTTCTACCACACACACGAATCTGCTAGCGGCTGGATCTCATTTCTGGCGGCTGCGGGGCTTCTTGGACAGGGGGCAAGATACGAGGTGGTACCGGGAGAGCTTCCTGCGGGGGCCACGGCAAACGCGCTTCAAGTGCTGCAAAACCCAAGGAGTTGGGCGAGGTAGGGAATATGCCATCCGGCGCGCTTGCGCTTCACTTTCAGCGAGCCTTTGCCGGTATCCCCGCGTAACAGGGAGAGCGCGAGGCGGTTCAGGAACGCCACATTCTCTGCTGCCGTGCGATCATAGACCCGGCGGGCATCTTCCCGAAACACGACATCTAACACCCAGTGCAGTCCGTTCTCAATGCTCCAGTGGCCCCTAATGGCGGTGCCAATGCGCCGAGCATTCGGCGGGAGACTACTGAGAAAATAACTCCCCTCGATGCTCTCCACGCCCGTCGCCTCACACCACACGACGCGGGTGACCATGACGATCGTGAACACGCCCAGCCACGCCGCGCCCTGCGCCGTCGACAGGTGGCCGCGTGCAGGCAACACCTGCACCGTGCGCTGTTCGTCACGCCCGTGGCCTTGGTCTTCGGTGGTATAGAGTCGCGGGGACCGCGCCGGGGGCGTGGCGGCGGTGGCAAAGGCCGCCTGGATCTCCGCGTGCAAGGTGGGCTGATTCGCTTTGACTGCCAAGATGTAGTCCCCGCCCCCGGCCACGATGGTCTCCGCAATCGCCTTTTGACACCCCATCGCATCCGTGGTCACAATCTTGTCATGGAGGTCCAGGACTTCGAGTAACTGCGGCATCGCCTTGATTTCATTGGATTTGGCGTCTACGGCCACCTGCCCCAGCGTGAGCCCGGTTTGCCCCGCCCACGCACTCACCACATGGAGTGCTTTCAACTGCGGGGTGGTGCGCCGAGTCTGGCGCAGGGTTTTCCCATCCAGGTGAATCCAGTCGCCCGGCAGGCCGCGCCGCTCCAATAGCCACGGCAGCAACACCTCCTGCAAGGGCGCGGGTTTGAGCATGGCAAAGACGCGGGTGAAGGTATCATGGGCCGGAATCCCATGGGGCAACTCCAGAAAGGAACGAAAAAACACCTCATTGAATTGGGCCCATTCCGCCATCTCCACAAAATCATCACAGCCGGCAAGCACCCCACAAAAGCCCAAGATGATAATATCGACCAAGCGATGTTTGAGATTCTCGCCTTGGCGGCGGGGATCGGCAATCGTCTCCAGCCGCTCCACCAGGGCACAGGTCAGAGGGGGCATGGAACCTCCTTCTGTCTCCGGGACAACCGTGCTGCCCTCTCTATTCTAACCCCTTCTTTTTACAAGAGTCGAAGCGCGTTCACCGTGCTGCGGAGGCTGCTTCGATATACGTGTAAGAAGGATATATGGGTCACCACCACTCAGTGCTCCGCTCGTGATCCCGTTGATACCATATTGGTAACCGATCAGCGTCCCCGTGAACCACAGATCTTGTCCTTCTTCAGGAAGATCTTTCACCAGCGTCTCATCTGCGTAGACGAACAACATCGTGTCATGAAGGCTAGCCTTTAGTGCAAGAGATCCCTCACCGAAGATTTGTGTCGGTACCATCGACAGACCAAAATACTCGTAATATTTCACGTCCCCAGTCTTGTGGTTGCGTTCGTAGAACTGACGCTTGTAGGTGAACTTACGAAACCCTCCAGTGACTGTAATCGCTTGCCCAACTTTTTGTTTGGTAAAAAACTCGACGAAAGGGTCGGCCCACCCTCGCGTATTCAAAAGGAGCGTACAGACGACGACGCAACCGCAAAAAACCCACGACATTGGCATGAGATAGTTTCTCTTAGAAAACTATATTGGTGGAGTCTATGACATTTTTCCTATGAAGAAAAGAGAAAAAAGACTTGCTGCCCAGGCGTTTTCACGCCACAATGCCTGACGCAAAGGCCTACTATGCGGAACTGGCGTGCTCGACTCACTCCATTACAGCAGCGGATCTATGATCGTAGTGCGGCAATCTCCTCTGTCCCCTTGATGCCGACGCCACAACTTTTTTCTGCAACTCAGACGCTCGAAACTGCACTCGCAGCAGAAGAGGAACAGCGGGTACACATGCTCGCCCAAACCGTGGTCAACCACATCTGTGCGTGCCTCAGCGTACGATCCATTCGCGTGCAAATACAGGGTGTTCGCCCCTCGAATCGGCGCGGAGAGCTTCACGGTTTGTATACCCAGTATGCCGGAGGAAGTGAGAGCGATTCGATCCAGGTATGGATGCGCACGGCCAAACGTGGACAGGTAGTTGCATTCCGTACTTTCCTCCGCACGTTACTACACGAAGTGTGTCATCACCTCGACTATGTCTATTTCAACTTGCGTGAGTCCTACCATACGGAAGGATTTTTCCAGCGCGAGTCGAGTTTGTTCTACGCTGTCACCAAGCAACCTGTCGCAAAAACTGCTGAACAACTACCAAAGCAATCGCTCTCGTCGATGGTAGAGGCAATCTTGGCGGAACGCCACCAAATGGACAAATGACTCTGGCTGTCGTTCCTTCTATTCACCCTCTTCAGAATCAGTCCGGCTTGACCAACTGCCTTGGAGCTCCGCCAGACGTTCGCGTGCGCCGGGATAATCGGAGTCGTAACGCAACGTTTCACGATACTCTTCGACCGCTTCGCGTGTGTCTCCCAAATCCGCATAGACATCTGCAAGTTCGGCATGCGCACGCGGGCTCTGTGGGCACATCGTAAGCCACGCTGATACAAAGCGATGCGCCGATCTGGGTCCTGTGCCTCTTTCGCACGCTGAAAGATCGGCCGCGCTTCCCGGCACGCTTGCTCGTCACGCTTGAGCATCCGCTTCGGTCGCGGGCCCACTTCCCCTGAGGCTCGACGCGTTTCATGTTTAGGTCTCAAGATTTCAGCTTGACGGTGAAGTGTTTCAAATCGCTCTACCGAAGACGGATGCGAGGAAAAGAAACCTGCGTTGGCGGTTTCAGGAATCTCCTCAGCCATGCGCCGCATCACATATGCCGCCGCAATTGGGTCATATCCCGCATCGTAGACATACCGGAGTCCTACAGTGTCAGCCTCTCGTTCTTGATCCTGATTATAGCGATTCAAAAACGCTGTCCCGACAAGGCCAGTCAGCTTTGAACTACCTGGAATAATGATTTCGGACACAATCGATCCAAGCCCGAGCAGGACATTATTCCGCGCGCCCCGCGCCACATGACCTTGCGTTAAGTGGGCAAACTCATGCCCAAGGATCATGGCTAACTCGTCGTCTGATTTCACGAAGCGCAATAAGCCTTCAGCAACAATGACTTTTCCAGTTGTTGCTCCAGCATTCACCGATTTCTCTCCCGCCGCTAGGATGACGTTTACTTTTGGTGGGTTAGGAATCGCCTGCAAGAGGCGGCGAGAAACCCGATCAAGCTGAAGCAACATGCGGCGATATTCCGTGCGTTGTGCAGGCGGAAGACTGCGCAACGCCTCTTCGAGATCATTAGGGGTATTACGTTGTGCAAAGGCGGAAGACCACGGCAGGAACGAAAGACATACCAAAACACTAACAAGCCAACGTATCATCATTTTCTCCTTTACCTTATGCTATAGTGCCTCACGAATAAGAACACAGCAATTAGAGAGGGGACTCACATGCCTCAGTGGGTATACGTGAACGAGATCGGCAAATATGAAGGGCAGGAAGTGACACTGAAAGGCTGGCTGTACAACAAGCGAGCGAGTGGCAAACTGCATTTCCTCCAACTCCGCGACGGCACCGGTACTATCCAGTGTGTCGTCTTTAAGGGAGATGTCAGCCCAGAAACGTTCCAACTTGCTGACCACCTCGCGCAAGAATCCTCGTTCACCGTCACCGGCATCGTGCGCGCCGATACCCGTTCGCCGCTTGGGTTCGAGCTATCAGTGAAAGATTTGCAAATCTTACAAGAGGCGCACGATTATCCCATTACTCCGAAAGAGCACGGCGTTGCCTTTCTGCTCGACCACCGACATCTGTGGCTACGCTCCTCTCGCCAGCATGCACTCTTGCGCATACGCAGTGAAATCATCAAAGCCTGCCGCGATTATTTTGATAACAATGGCTTCACGCTCCTTGATGCACCGATCTTCACTCCGGCAGCGTGCGAAGGCACGACCACGTTGTTTCCGGTCGACTATTTTGGTGATACCGTCTACCTCACACAAAGTGGTCAGCTGTATATGGAAGCTGGGGCGATGGCGTTCGGCAAAGTCTACTGCTTCGGCCCCACGTTCCGTGCCGAGAAATCCAAAACCCGCCGTCACCTGACTGAATTCTGGATGATTGAGCCTGAAGTCGCTTACTGTGACCTTAACGGCGACATGAATCTTGCTGAGGACTTCATTGAGTATGTTGTGCAACGCGTACTGACCAACCGCCGCCAAGAACTCGCGGCCCTAGAGCGCGACGTGGCAAAATTAGAGCGCGTCAAAAAGCCCTTCCCACGTATCAGCTACGGCGAAGCGATTGAACTACTCCAGAAAAAGGGCATTGATATTCAATGGGGAGCCGATTTTGGTGGCGACGATGAGACGGTCATTTCCGAATCGTTCGATCGACCAGTCATCATTCATCGTTACCCGACCGAGAACAAAGCTTTCTATATGAAAGCTGACCCAGAAAATCCAAAAGTCGCCTTGTGCATGGATATTCTTGGACCAGAAGGCTACGGCGAGATCATTGGCGGCGGTCAGCGTGAAGATGATCTTGCTGTTCTGCAACAAAAGATCCATGCGCATGGGTTACCAGAGGAAGCGTTCTCGTGGTATCTCGACCTACGGAAATATGGCTCAGTCCCGCACGCTGGCTTTGGCATGGGCATCGAACGTATGGTTTCGTGGCTGTGTGGGCTCCACCACGTTCGCGAGGCAATTCCGTTTCCGCGCATGTTAGAGCGGGTGACACCGTAAGGACCTCGATGGTGCCTTCTCAACCAAAGCCAGCTAAGCTCGGAATAGCCTGATCCAGAGGAGACCGTATGGAGACAATCGCCACGCCGGTGGAACTGGTGACCTCAGTCGCAGAGTTCCGCTTCTCGCCCAAGCTCAATGCCAAGCTCCAAGATCTGATGGACCGCAACACCGAAGGAGAACTCAGTGCCGCCGAGCGGGAAGAGTTAGAGGCGCTAGTGGAGTTAAGTGAAACGATCGCGCTGTTACGGGGCGAAGCGCTCAAGGTATTAGGCCGCTCGCTGCCATGAGCCGGGCGTGGGCGACTGTCCTACGAGGTTGGGCATTAGCCAGACAAGGAAAGGAAAAAGAAGGGCTGGCACGCATACACCAAGGTCTTGCCCTCTGCCGAGCTATGGGAGCAGAGCTATTTCAGTCATACTTCCTCGCGCTCCTGGCAGAGACGTACGGAGAAATCGGACAGATAGAGGAAGGGTTGACTGCACTGGCCGAGGCGTTGGCTACAGTGGATAGAACTGGGGAGCATTTCTGGGAGGCTGAGCTGTATCGGCTGAAAGGCGAGCTGACGCTTCAGCAGGAAAGTCAAAAGACAAAAGGCAAAGCGCAAAAGTCAAAAATTCCAAATCCTAAATCCCAACTCCCAACTCCCAGCAGCCGAAGCCGAAGCATGTTTTCACAAAGCCATTGAGATTGCTCGCAACAACAAGCGAAGTCGCTAGAGTTGCGCGCGACAGTGAGCCTTGCCCGCCTGTGGCAGCGACAAGGCAAGCACCACGCAGCACGCACCACGTTATCTGAGATCTATAACTGGTTCACCGAAGGGTTTGATACGAAAGATTTGCAAGAGGCTAAGAGCCTGCTGGAAGAACTCATGGGGTCACGTTTAGAAGTCACCGATTAGAAGCACCGCTTTTGACTGAAGTGCATAATTACAAGACCTAACTCCTTTCACTGGTTATTCGGATAAGCACTCAGAGCTTCATCCCTTCTCGAATTGCACGGACCAGAGCAATGTTGTCTGTATGTCCTGTGCAACTGGCTGTGACCTTGCCATGGATCGGACGACCGAGCAGATAGAGATCTCCCATCAAGTCCAGAATCTTATGGCGGACGAGCTCATCAGGGAAACGTAACGGTGGGTTAATCACTCCCTGTTCACCAATGAGGACGCAATTGTTCAGCCGTCCCCCATTGGCGAGTCCCATTTGCTCAAGCATCTGGACGTCTTTCACAAAGCCAAAGGTCCGCGCGGGAGCGATCTCCTCGCGGTAACTCTGCATATCACGGTGAACATAAGAGTACTCCTGACATCCAACAGGCTCTGGATATTTCAGCGTATAGTGCACCGCAAAATATTTGGCAGGTTCGATCTGCAAAAATTTTCCTGACTGTGGGTCACCTACACGGTACGTCTTATCAATACCCACGGGTTCAATCTTCTCCGCTTGCTCGACAACTCCGGCACCTTCAAGCAGTTGGCAGAACTCCAGAGCCGACCCGTCAAGAATTGGGATTTCCCCCTGCATTTTTACCAACACGTTGGTGAGGCCGTAGGAATGGAGGGCCGACATCAGATGTTCGATCGTCTGGGCTGTTACCCCATCGCGACAAAGACTAGTGGCATATCCCGTTGAGTCAACATACTCTACCGTCGCTGGGATCATCACATCCGGTGCGGAGATCGCACTGAACGCAATTCCGCTCCCTGGCGGCAAGGGATGGAGAATGACCCCGGTACGCACACCGGAGTGAAGTCCATGCCCGTGAATGACGACACTCTGCTTGATCGTTCGCGCACGTCTCTGTCGCTGTCGGTACGAGATCGTGTGGGCTTCTTCGAGTACGGTTGTCGCACCATTTTCTGTAAGGTTCTCAGCAGTCGAGCGTCCAGTCGCGCGATGTACGGAACGCAAGAGCGTCTCCAAGGAGAAAGGTTTCTCAATGAAATCAGCAGCGCCAAGCTTCGTCGCACGCACGGCGGTCTCAATCGTGCCATGCCCCGACATCACAATCACTGGGAGTTCGGGCTCTTGCGCCTTCAAGCGTTCGAGTAATTCAATCCCATCAACCTGTGGCATCCAAATATCAAGGAGTACGAGCCGTGGTCGCTGTACTGCTACCATAGCCAACACATTAGGAGTACCGTCGGTATCGAGCACTCGATACCCTTCGTCACTTAATACGCCTCGTAGGGTCGAGCGAATTTTCTCCTCATCATCCACCACCAAAATGGTCTCTTCCATACCATTCTCCTTCTTCCCCTTTTCCTTTGGTCCCATTCAACACCGACCTCGACGACACGTTGGCGATCTGGGTCCGTTGGGCTTTCCGACGAGCTGGGAGTTCAATAATGAACCGGCTCCCTTTAGGATGATTGTCGCGGACACGAATGAAGGCTTGATGGTCAGCGACAATCGTTGCCACAATCGCGAGTCCTAAGCCCGTTCCTTCTTTCTTGGTCGAGAAATATGGTTCAAATAAACGATCTTTCACCTCTGGCGGTATACCACACCCGGAATCGGCAACTTCTAACTGTATGATCCCGATAGACCAGAGCAATCGCGTGCTGATCGAGATTCGGTGTTGTTGGCCATTCTGCACGGCATGACACGCGGCAACAGCGTTATCTAGGAGGTTACGTACGATGCGTTTCATCCCTTCGCGGTCAACCTCGAGCATAGGAAGGTCTTTGCCAGGGGAGAAGACAAAGGCAATATCTCGGTGGGCCTCAGTAAAGACCGGGATCACTTCTTGGATGAGAACATTGAGATTCTCAGGCGCATACTCGGCAGTAGGCAATCGCGCAAAAGTAGAAAATTCATTGACGAGTTTCTTAATAGCATCGACTTCATGCGCGATACTGCTTACGCACTCATTGAAAACTTCAGCGTTCGTCGTGATCTGGGGTGCGAATCGTCGATGCAATCGCTGGGCAGCAAGTTGAATAGGCGTCAACGGATTTTTGATTTCATGCGCAATACGTCGTGCCACCTCGCGCCATGCCTCCATCCGTTCGACACGAACAATCTGGGTCACGTCTTCAAAGAAACACACTGTACCAAGAACGTCGTGCTGTTCATCCGTTAGTAACGCTCCAGTCATCACCAATGACATGACGTGCCCTTCTCGTCTGAGCTTCATCTGTCCCAGGCTCGCACTCACTTTGTCACTCGTGCCGTTGACCGAGACCGACAGTAACTCACCCACCATGCGCCGGACTTCGTCAAAGTCGGGAAGCGGAAAGACCTCGTGATACTCTTGCCCAATTGCTTCAGTAGCCATGATACCGAGGAGACGTTCAGCCGCAGGATTCATCGTGGTCACTACCCCATGGCGATCCAATGTAACCACCCCTGCAGTAATATTTGCCAACACGGTCTCCATGTATCGTCGCCGTGCTTCAAGCTCTTGGTGACTGAGTTGGAGTTCTCCCGTCATCCGGTTGAAGGCCGCTACAAGCGTACCGATCTCATCTTCGTCCTCACCTTCAATACGATACGTCCAATGTCCCTGTGCGACCTCGCGCGTCCCCGCAGCCAGGCGCTGTAAGGGCACGGTCATTTTTTTTGCTAAGAATAACCCTAACCATACCGCAGAGAACACCGCCACAAGTGTCACCAGCGACATAGTGACAATGTAGTTTGTCTTCATCGGATGTTTGAGGATCCGGAGATGCAAATATTCGCGAAAAGCGTTCACTACCTGTGAACTTTGCTGGGCAATACTCCGTGGCACAAAGTACTCGACGATGACTGCACCGAGAACGTCATTCTGGACAATAACCGGAACTCCTCCTAACACCACCTCTGTCTGCCCATTCTCTGCAGAGCGGACCTCACGGAGGCTTTCGCGGCGGAATACGCGATCTAACGTTCTGGCTTCAAGACCGCTTCGTTCTCGGGTCTGCAGCTCCGCGATAGTAGCGTTCGCCAGCACAGTCCGCTCGGGCGACAGCACCATAACGCGCCCGAGGTGCAGCATCGATCGGCGTGTCTCGACTAAATCCTGCAGTGCTTGCCGACGTTCTGGAGTAAGCAACTCGTTCTGTGCAATCTCCGTTGCGAGTGTCTGTGCCTGCGAGACCGCTTCGCCTTCTAATAAATCATAAAAAGTGCTAACAACCGCAAGCGATCCTTCGAGAGCCTTCTCGACCTGGTTCGTAAACACACTTTCTAGCGAACGAGACATCACGGCCGTACCGACAAGAAAAAGCAAGATAGCCGGAAAGAGGGCAATAGCGACAAACGCAGAGACCAGGCGAAATCGCAGGTGTGCACCTAGCAACTTTCGGCGACGGTCATAAAACAATTTGATGAGATTACGGGCAACCAGGAAAACAAGGAGAATGAGAAGGACAATATTGAGGTTGATTAAGAGGACGAAAACCGCATTTCCCGCCAAATTGTGCGTATCACTCAGTTGCGGAAGGCGCGTCAATGAAAAGGCAAGGAGCACAACCGCCAGTGCTGTCGCGAGGATGATCGCCGCTTCCCAGTACAGACGCCGTCCGTGTTCGTCCGGCACGTCGTGGTATTGTTTATCCACCCAGGTCTCTCTCTAACGACGTAGGAGGGCAAAGAGCAGCGACAGGACCACGCTCACGAGAATACTCGTGGCTAAAGGGAAGTAGAAGGAAAAATTTTCCCGCTGAACGACGATGTCGCCCGGCAACCGCCCAAGCCAGGGCAACTTACCTCCGAGCAGGAACAATACACCAACACCCACCAACAGCCCACCAGCAATGATCAAAAATTTACCCAGTTCTGCCATACAGGACTCCTTAGAAGAGTTGTCCTTGAGAACCACCATCAGGCCGCGTCATACCGAAATGACGGTACGCTTGCAACGTGGCCAGTCGCCCACGCGGCGTCCGTTGCAAGTAGCCTTCTTGAATAAGGTAGGGTTCATAGACATCTTCTACAGTGCTCTTCTCTTCTCCAATGGCCGCAGCGATTGTCTCTACTCCCACCGGTCCACCATTAAACTTTTCGATGATCGTGAGAAGAATGGCGCGGTCCATTTTGTCAAAACCAACCTCATCGACTTCGAGTAAAGCCAACGCTTCATGCGCAACGTCCCGATGAACTACCTTGTGATTTTTCACCTGCGCAAAATCCCGTACTCGACGTAATAAACGATTCGCAATCCGAGGCGTCCCACGAGAACGGCGCGCAATTTCTGCAGTACCACTCGCATCAATCGCCAAATCAAGAATCGCAGCCGAGCGGCGAATGATCTTCTCCAAATCCGCCACTTGATAGAAATCAAGGCGAAACGTCGAACCAAATCGATCGCGAAGTGGTGAGGTGAGTAACCCAGCCCTGGTCGTTGCCCCAACTAAAGTAAAGCGTTTCAGATCAAGTTTCACTGTCCGTGCCGACGGCCCCTGCCCTACCACAAGATCAAGCTGAAAGTCTTCCATCGCTGGATAGAGAAGTTCTTCAACAACTCGGTTGAGGCGATGGATCTCGTCGATAAAGAGGACATCTCCTGTGTCGAGGTTCGTGAGAATCGCCGCGATATCACCAGGCCGCTCAATCACTGGGCCAGTAGTCGCGTGGATGTTGACCTCCATCTCGCGTGCGATGATGTGGGCCATTGATGTCTTGCCGAGTCCTGGTGGACCGCAAAACAAAGTGTGATCAAGGACATCACCGCGCTGCTTGGCGGCATCAATAGCGATACGCAAATTTTGTTTGACGCCTTCCTGGCCAATGTAATCAGCCAGCGACCGTGGGCGGAGTGAGCCCTCAACGTGATCATCGGGCCTATCCCCACCTGTCTCTGGTTCCACTGCCGCAGCAGGGAGAAAGTCTTCAGGCTGGTCGAATATCGGCTTTTTCTTTGCTTTCATGCCCGTAAGCTCCGCAGTGACTCACGAATGAGGTCAGCTATCGAGGTCGCACCGCGCTGGAGTGCAGCCCGCACAGCTTTCTCCGCTTCGGCGTGACGATAGCCAAGATTGACCAATGCCGAAGTCGCCTCTGCAGACACAGGAACCTGGCCGCCAGAAACGCCCTGTCCGTTGTCGAAGGCTCCGACTTTCTCTCGCAGCTCTACAACGAGTCGCTCGGCTGTTTTCTTCCCGACACCGGGAACCGCTACCAGACGGGTGACATCACTTGTGCGTAACGCGCTTTCGAGTTCATCAACCGGAATTCCGGAAAGGATATTCAATGCGAGACGCGGACCAATACCAGTCACGCCTTTGAGCAGCAGAAAACTCGCCTTTTCCTTCTCTTCCAGAAATCCATAGAGGAGCAAGGCATCTTCACGAAGATGCGTATGGATCTGCAAACTGACAGACTCATGCAACGCAGGAAGACGATAGAAGGTTTGTAACGACACGAACACCTGATACCCAACACCATTGACGTTAACGATCAGTTGATCGGGAGTTTTTTCTTCGAGCGCACCAGTGAGGCGAGCAATCATGTCAGTAGCCTCACTCGTTAACGGCCAGCTTTACGTATTATAGACAACGATCGTGGCAACGACCGTTTCAGAAATGCGCTACGTAAGAGCTGCACTCGTGCATTATCTGCCATTCCTGTTCGCAAATCTCTCGCACTCGCCTCTTGGATCCGTTCCGCTAAGCGTGAAGAATTGAAGTGACAAATGGCGGCAGCAAGTGCATCAGTAGCATCTCGGCTGGTTGGGAAATCTCGCATTTCCGTGTTCTTCCCGTTCCCGAGCAATGCCAGCACGGCCTCCTGCACTTGTTGTTTGCCTGCTCGCCCATAACCCGCGACTGCCGTTTTGATCTCGGTGGGGTTGTACTCCGTGATCCGCAGTCCAGCTTGAGAGGCGGCAAGCAGTACCACGCCACGCGCCTCACCTAGGCGAAATGCACTCTGCACGTTGTACGCCATAAAGGCTTTTTCAAGACTGAGAACATGTGGTCTCCAACGAGCAATCACCTCGACTACACCAGTGTGAATCACGCGCAGTCGCTCGTGTAGTGAGTGAAACCCTTTCGGGATAATTGTTCCTGCCGCACGGAACTCCAACTTCTGCCCTCTCCGTTCGACCACTCCCCAGCCAGCACGAAGGGTACCTGGATCAACCCCAAGCACCCGCAAGGAAGTTTCGGTGCGTTGCACAACCACAATGACAGTCTTCTCTTAAGCAGCACTGAGTCGCTCAGCTTCTTCCTGAGCGATTTCAAAATTGGCTGACACACTCTGCACGTCGTCGTTTTCTTCTAACACTTCGAGGAGCTTCAGAGTATGTTCTGCTTCTTTCCCTGCAAGATTGACGGTATTCTGCGGGATCATTGTTACTTCTGCTGAGACCATCGTAATTCCAGCTTTTTCCAAGGCCTCGCGTACCGCATCGAAATCTTCGGGTGCGGTTGAGACTTCAAATCCATCGTCTCCACCATTGACGTCTTCAGCGCCAGCCTCGAGCGCCAACTCCATCAGTTGGTCTTCTTCGGCTTGGCCTTTCTCAATTGTAATGACCCCTTTTTTGGTGAACATCCATGCGACCGAATTGGGCGAGCCAAGATTGCCACCATACTTAGAAAACATATGGCGCACCTCAGAAACGGTACGAGTTTTATTATCCGTTAGCGTCTGCACCATAATGGCCACACCACCCGGCCCATGTCCTTCGTAGGTGATTTCCTCGTAAGTGACGCCTTCGAGTTCCCCTGCACCTTTCTTGATTGCGCGATCAATGGTGTCATTGGGCATACTGGCCGCCTTCGCCGCAGCAAGGGCGGTTCGAAGGCGCGGGTTGGAACTCAGGTCACTTCCGCCTATGCGGGCAGCAATAGTCAGGTCTTTTATGAGTTTGGTAAATAATTTCCCACGGCGCGCATCTTTCAGTGCTTTCTTATGTTTAATCGTGCTCCATTTAGAATGGCCGGACATAGCTATGTCCTCCCGGCAAGAGAAGTCTCGTCAGTGTTACCACATCGTTTTGGTAGAGTAAACGAGGAAAGGAGGAACAGGGCAAGGGCAGCAGGACGATAAAATAGCGTGAGAATTGAGGTTTTACAAAAAGGTCAGGGGCGAGATTGCCTTGCCCCTGACACTCACGAATAGGAATCTCTATTGTTGCGGAGGCGCAATCACCAAAATCTTGCCAACTATCCCCAACGCTTGATGCGGGGTGCAATGGTAATTGAATAGGGCAAATAGGTATTTGGTGGCAAAGTAAATTGCTCCGCCTTGCCTCTCAGAAACAAAATGCTCCGCCCACTGCCCCCTGGATTCCAGCTTGCGCTGGAATGACGCAGACGACATGCCCGTCATTCCGGGCGAGCACCGCGAGACCCGGAATCTCGTCGCATCCTGCCTGCCCCATGCTTGGCCCCGCGCTTGGGCACTCGCAATGACCACCTCCCATAATCAACGTCACTGACTCCTATGGAAGGGAGGATCTACTGTGGCGGCGGTGCGCCTTCATCGATCCAGCTTTGGATTGTGGCGATCTCGGCATCCGTAAGACAGTTATTCCCACTACATCCAAGTGGCATACGCGCGGTGTTGGGGGCAATATTTCCACCAGCAATAATTTTTTGAAACATATAACTTTCATTGGAATCGCCAGGATTAACGCGGAGACGGGTTCCGTCTTCGGTGCTTTTGTTAATCAGGCTTTTGAATGATTGCCCAGCTTCCAGATTAAGCCCTGCTTGAGGGTTACTTCCGCCATGACAGGTACCCGCCGTGGCGCAGCCATACTTCGCGAAAATCGGTTGCACGCTGGCAAAGCTAGTCCCCGAAGCCGCATCAACAGTCCCAAATGACTGCGAATTCTGCAGCCATCGCAGACGAACGGTGGATGGTCGTGTTCCTCCACCTCCACTATCGACCGCATTCACAGGGGCAACGATGATTTCGTCGCCGTCGAGCACAACATTCGCGCCAGCCACATCAAGATCATTTAAGAAGGAAAATGCGGTGTTTGCCTCCCCAGCCCTCCCTCCCGGCTTCGCAACAAAGAACGTGCGGGTTTCACTCACACAGGTCGGCGCAGCACATGCTCCTGAGCTGCCACTCTCCCGCACTTCTAACGTGATCGTCGCAGTTGACCCCGCGGGCAACAAACCAGCGTTGACGGTCACACCAAAGCCGCTGTTCAACTGTGGCGGGCTTGCGCCAACGTCACCACGCGCCGATCCCCATGGTACTTCAATCGTCGTAGTGAGCGGGGAGGTAACAAGTAGTTTTACTGATAATGGTTGCGAGCTTGTGGTCGAAAAAGCGAATCCACGAAACTGCTGAATACCGGAGATTTCCTGATTGTTAGCTGGGCTCTCCCAGTTCTGAGTGATATCAGCGTTCGCTAGAGCGCCGATGGCAACGAGAAGAGCACTCAGCCCTCCGCGAAGAATACGCGCGATCTGCCGTTGCGTCATACATCACCTCCTGACATAAAGATGGTGTCATTTATGCGCAGAGGTCGTTTCTTGCAATTCTTTCGTAGGAGGTTTTTCTCTACTCCGATAGGCTGTCAGGAAAATCCTGATAGGAATTTATTCCCGAGCAAAGGAAAATATTTCGCATGAGGAAACGTCTGCCGCTGCTGATCCTGGTACTGCTCATTGGTGGAGGAATCTATTGGTATCACTCACGGCAGATGCAAGAAATCGATCGCCTAAGTTTTACTGGCTTTGTCGAAGGAGAAGAGAAGGTCATCAAAAGTGAAGTCGCTGGACGTGTACAGAATGTGACTTTCACCGATGGGAGCCAAGTAAAAACGAACGACGTACTCGCCGAGCTTGATGCACGCGACTACCGCTCGCAAGTTGCTCAGCAAGAACTCAACCTTGGATTACTTCAAGCGAAAATACAACAAGCAGAAACGCAGCTGACCTGGGCGCGCGATACCTACCCAACGCAACTCGCTGCGGCAAAAGCCAACTTAACCAAGGCAAGTGCTGACGCTGATTTCGCGCAAAAGGAATTAGCGCGCCGTAAGGAATTACTCCAAGCTGAGGTGTTGAGCCAGCAACGATTCGACCAAGCGAAAAATCAACTCGATGTTACTCGTGCATTTGTGGCTCACGAACAGCAAGCGGTGGCCAATGCCGAGGCAAATCTGCGTCAAATTCAACTCGCCGAAGACGCACTGAATGTACAGAGGCACCAACTCGCAGTGGAAACCGAACGACTCAATCAAATGCGGATTGTTCTCGACAAGTACACCGTACGGTCTCCGTGCGATTGCACGGTGCAAACTCGACTGATCCGCACTGGCGAGTATGTCACCCCAGGGACAGGAGTTGCCACACTGCTTGATCCGCTCGACAAGTATGTGCGGATTTACGTCCCAGTGTTAGATCTCGGAAAAGTCCATCTAGGGATGCAGGTCTCCATCGAGCCCGATCCCTTGCCTGGAGAGTTTATTCCTGGCGAAATCAGCTTTATCGAAGACACAGCGCAGTTTACTCCGAAGAACATTGAGGTGAAGAGTGACCGCATTACACAAGTCTTCGCCACCAAAGTGCGCTTACTCGCACAGGCAGAACGCTTAAAGCCAGGCATGGAGGGAACCGTCTATCTCAACGGTAGCCCGCCCACAGATGGTTCGACAGCCGTAGATGTTCTAAGTGCTGTATTTGACTATGGCGATTGTCACTCTCAGTAACGCCCGCAAGCGGTTTGGCACGACCGTTGCGCTCGATGGGATTGATCTCACCATCACACACCCGCATATCTTCGGCGTTGTTGGCCCAGACGGAGCCGGGAAGACAACGCTCCTACGTATTCTCGTTGGGTTGCTCGACTTTGAGGCGTCTACCGCTATCGCTTTAGATTACGACATCAGAACGCAAACGCAGGAGTTACGTCGCTCCCTTGGCTACGTACCACAGACGTTTAGTCTTTATCCTGACCTGACCGTACAACAGACGTTGGAGTTTTTCGCTGATGTGCATGGCTTATCACGCACGGTGTTCCGCAAACGCATGGCGGAACTGCTGGCGTTAGCGCAGCTCAAGCAATTTTCGACGTTTTCCGTGGGATCACTCTCAGGCGGGATGAAACAAAAACTTGCACTCATCTGCGCCCTGTTGCATCAACCTCGATTATTAATACTCGATGAACCGAATAACGGCGTAGATGTGATCGCACGCAGTGATATGTGGACGATCCTTCGCCAGCTCCAATCCGTCACGATCGTAATGTCAACTGGCTATCTCGACGAAGCTGAGCGCTGTGACGAGTTGATCTATCTGTACAAGGGACAGATTCGTGTCCACGGTTCACCAACAGAGATCAAATCAAATTTCCCTTGGAACGCCTACCGCCTCCATGGCGATCTCGCACCCGCCACCATCACTCAGCTACGACACGCTTCGTGGGTGCGACGAGTGCATACGATAGCGGGCAATCTCCTAGTCACGACATCATTGCCCCGCACAGAGCTAGATGTTGCGTTACAGAATCTATCTTCACAAGAAATACGAATTGAAGCAGTGTTACCGACTCTGGAGATGGTGTTCGCGGAATTAACCGAACAAGCAGAGCAGACACCACACATTGAGCAGGGAGAAAAGAAATCACCCTCATACCACTCCGCCTCTACGATACAGAAGTAGCATGCCAAACGACTCTGCCATCATTGAGGTTGAGAACCTAACTCGTCGCTTTGGTACCTTCACTGCGGTTGACCACGTCAGTTTTCACGTCACCCGGGGCGAGATTTTTGGTTTTCTTGGTGGGAACGGCTCAGGGAAGTCGACAACGATACGTATCCTCTGTGGACTCTTGGCCCCAACTGAAGGCACGGCCCGTGTTGTTGGACTCGATGTCCGTACCCACGCCGAACAGATTCGCACCCACATTGGCTATATGTCACAGAAAGTTTCTCTCTATGCCAATCTGACCGTACGAGAAAACTTGCTCTTCTTCGGTGGCCTCTATGGCCTCACCCCTGAACACGTTGCGGCTCGTCAAGCACTGCTGTTCCCACGTCTAGGGTTATCTGGGCTCGAGCATTCGTTGATCCGTGAGATGCCCGCCGGTCTTAAGCAACGTGTCGCGCTTGTGAGTTCTCTCCTCCATGATCCAGAGATCGTGTTCTTGGACGAGCCCACAGCCGGCGTTGACGTACTGAATCGACAACTTTTTTGGGACCTGATTCGTGAGTTAGCCGCTGAGGGCAAGACGCTCTTTGTCACGACCCATTATCTCGACGAAATGGAGTATGCGTATCGTGTCGGCTTTATTGATAAAGGGCAACTTATTGGTTTCGACTCCCCTCTCGGGCTCAAGATTGCTTTCGCCGGCGGGTATCCGGTTCTTTTGTACCATGATGACCGTTCCACGCTTTTGCGTGCTGAGGCCCACCTACGGTCAATAGGTTACACAGTAAACACTCCTAATGAGGAAACAGACCTGACGGTTCGCGTCCTACTCGCTGACGCGAGTTCCGCTACTCTTGATCGATTGCGTCACGACCTCCGTGCGATTGATCCGATGCTCGACTTCACAGTGGACTTGCCGTCGATCGAGGATGTATTCGCCGGTATGATTCGCCAACGTCAAACGCAAGGAAGGCATATTGAATGACGCGGCTTCGTGCCAAACTTAACCGCTTGCGTGCTCTCCTCTGGCGTGAGTTCATCGAACTCCGGCGCGATCAGTTCACCTTACGTATTTTGATCCTGATCCCGGTTCTGCAACTCGTGTTAATGGCCTATGCCATCACCACAGACTTTGACCACCTTCCCCTCTGTGTCCTGGACCGTGCACATACCCGAGAGACGCGTCAATTCGTGAGGGATATTGCTGCCACGGGTTACTTCTCGATTACTCCACTCAATGATGCTGATGAGATTAGTACGTTCTTTGGTCGCGAACATTGTCGTGCGGCGTTATTCATTCCCTCCGATTTTAGCGAACTCATTGCCAACCAGAAAGAAGTCCGACTTGGCTTACTTCTCGATGCCGCAGACACTACATTAGCGACCAGCACCGAAGGGTTCCTCACCGCCATCGCCCGGACGTTTTACACCCACACCCGCTTGGAGCGGACTCCACTCACTGATAGAAACCTGCGTCCAGAGGCAGTCGGGGTCGTGACTCCAGTACGACGAGTGCTGTTCAACCCTACCCTCTCAGGTACTGCCTTCACTCTTCCGGGGCTGCTCGGCATGATCTGTCTATTCTTGACTGTTTTTATCACTGCCATTGCCCTGGTGCGCGAGCGCGAGACCGGAACATTGGAACAACTGCTTGTGACTCCAGTCACATCCACTGAAGTTGTGCTCGGTAAGATTCTTCCCTTCGGCGTGGTCGCGATGGGTGCCGTCATCTTTTGTATTGGTGCTGGCTGGCTGCTGTTTGGTCTGCTCCCGGTTGGAAGCACCCTTTTACTGTTGGCAGTTACTCCCATTTTTCTGTTAATCGGCCTGGCCCAAGGGCTGCTGATTTCGAGCTTAGCGCGTTCCTCGGTCGACGCAGTTGAACGCAGCGTATTGACGATGGTTCCACAGATGATGCTCTCTGATTTCTTATTTCCCTTGGCGCTCATGGGTCAGCCGTTTCGCACGATCGGGGAGATTTTTCCTTTGACCCATTATGTGCGTGTGACACGTGGTATCTATCTGAAGGGGCAAGGATTTGCCGAGCTCTGGCCGGAAATTGCGATTCTGTGTTTCTTCCTGGCCCTGTTTGTGACCGGAGCTTCCCGGACAATTAAGAAGCAAAGTTAGTAATCAGTGGTTAGCACTCAGCTATGCAGTCAGAAAAAAGAGAGTGAAGCTCAACTGCTGAAAGCTGAGTGTAGAAAGCTTAACACTATGCGCCTACGCAACATTCTCGCGGTCACACGCAAAGAAACACGCGTGATGCGGCATGATCATGGCCTGCTTGCGGCGATCCTGATCCAGCCGATTCTCTATTTGGTACTGTTTGGTATGGCGATCACCAACGAAGTCACTAACGCAGAGTGGGTGGTGTACGATCAGTCGCACACCGACCTGTCACGTCGGCTGATCGGCGACCTCACTTCGTTAACTGCACTTCAAGAACCACGGCATGTCAGCAGTGAGGACGACGTCGTGGATTTTTTACGCCGCCGTAATGGCCTTGCCGGTATCATCATTCCGTGGAACTTCGATGAAAAGCTCATGCGAGGGCAAGAATCGCCTATTCAAGTGTTACTTAATGGAGCACAGACGAGTAGTGCCCTCCGTCTTGCTAATTATATTACCCAGGCATCTGCCACGTTCTCATTAACCCAACTTCCCACTCGGGATCGCAGCGAGCAGCGCATCTCAACTCCTCGTGTGACACTAGAAAAGCGCTATTGGTACAATCCTGGATTACAGGACCGCTTCGGTCTTCTGTCAACAATGCCAGCCAATCTGCTGACACAAGTTTGTCTGATGTTAGCATCGGTCTCCCTCGTCCTCGAACGGGAGCGAGGAACATTCGAGCAGCTTCTTGCCACTCCACTGTCACTGGCTGAGATTATGTTGGGGAAGATTCTTCCCTATGTCGGAGTTGGTTTTATCGCACTCGTCATGATGCTGACAGGGAATTATTTCTTCTACGGCATTGCCGTGAAAGGGAGTCTCCTACTGCTGCTCCTGGTTGCGCTCGTCTTCATGTTAGCAACCATGGCTTTCGGTATCTTTTTCTCATCGTGGGCACAGAATGTTCAGCAAGCTATCTTCCTCGGATTTTTTGTGATGTTTCCGTCGGTGATTATTACCGGTATCTTAGTGCCTACTGACAACTATCCTGCTTTCGTCAGCTTTCTATCTCATTGCTTACCGGCTCGGTATTTCGCCCATGCCCTCCGAGCTATTACACTCAAAGGGGCTGGACTGGCAGAGGTAGGCATGGATCTACTCTTCCTAAGCGGTTTCTTCATCGTTTCGTTGGTCGCCGCCATACGCGTGACCAAGGCAAAGCTTGGATAAGTCTTGAAGTTTATTCTGCTGAGGTAAGTCTGTCAAGATCATTGTATGACGTAGGAAGCTTAGGGGGAAGGTTGCAGATGGTTCGGCGCGCTGTCGTTCCAGAGGAAAGAATAGCCGCAGGGTAAGCCCTCCCCCCACGGCCATTCCTTCGTTCACTAGGGTCGGTTATTCGACCTTCAAGTCAGCCCGGCGGTTCATCGCCCGGCCCTCAGGATTGTCTCTGCCATTCCTCGTGTTGTCGGCAATAGGTTCCTGTTCCCCTCGACCTTCGGTCGTTAAGCGACTCGCAGCGATCCCTTTGGAAACCAAGTAGGCTTTCACTGCTTGTGCTCGCCGTTCCGAGAGGCGTTGGTTGTACTCATCGGACCCTATGGAATCAGTATGACCGACAATCCTCACCTGCACGTCCGGATTGTCATTCAGCAGTCGGGCGGCCTCATCGAGCACTGCGGCAGAATCCGCCTTGATGTTTGCTTTATCGTAGTCAAAATTCACCCCACGCAACCGGATTGTGGTTCCCGAGGTAATTGCAGGTGGCGGTGGCGGTGGTGGCGGCGGTGGTGGTGGCGGCGGTGGCGGCGGCGGCGGTGAAACCTCAGGTTCATCCGTCAGCCAATACCCCAGCGCGCCTCCGATTACTGCACCGGCCAGGATCCCGATCCCAGCCCCATACCACCTTTCACTTTGACGATTCCCATCGCCGACATTCGTCAGCTATCACAACTCCGCCGACGCCGAGTGCTGTTGCGCCGAGTGCTGCCCCGACGATAGTCCCCCTTCGTTTAGTTTCAGACATACCGCAGCCCGAAATTCCCAGTAGTGCAGCTCCCCAGAGAAGCCAAAACACATAATTTTTTCGCATAAAACCCTCCCTTCCTATTTAGAAGATGTCATTGGCTAGACACTGTGCCGGTCCTGCTGCCGCAGAAGGTAACAGCACTACGGCAGGTTCTATCGCAAACTTTAGATGAAGACGAGCAAAAATCACCCCCTGTTATCCATCTGGCCAAGGCGTAACACTGATCCGCTAGCGATTGGAACACATTCCCAGTAGTCACCAGCTGCCCCTTGCGAATGGCGACTTCCTTGTCAGCAATCGTTTAGCAGGCCACCCAAAAGGATTTGAACCCTAACATCGCACGCACCACTTGTTAATAGAGAGACCAGAAAATCGTAGAAGAAGATGGGGGGAAGGTTGCAGATGGTTCGGCGCGCTGTCGTTCCAGAGGAAAGAATAGCCGCAGGGTAAGCCCTCCCCCCACGGCCATTCCTTCGTTCACTAGGGTCGGTTATTCGACCTTCAACTCAGACCGACGGTTCATCGCCCGGCCCTCAGGATTGTCCCTGCCATTCCTCGTGTTATCGGCAATAGGTTCCTGTTCCCCTCGACCTTCGGTCGTTAAGCGACTCGCAGCGATCCCTTTGGAAACCAAGTACGCTTTCACTGCTTGTGCTCGCCGTTCCGAGAGGCGTTGGTTGTACTCGTCCGACCCTATGGAATCAGTATGACCGATAATCCTCACCTGCACATCCGGATTGTCATTCAGCAGTCGGGCGGCCTCATCGAGCACTGCGGCAGAATCCGCCTTGATGTTTGCTTTATCGTAGTCAAAATTCACCCCACGCAGAATGATCCGCTCCGGTACTGGTGGGGGTGGTGGCGGTGGCGGTGGTGGCGGTGGTGGCGGTGGCGGCGGTGGTGGCGGCGGTTCCTCTTCGCATGCCCACAGATAACCAACTGCCGAACCTATGATAGCACCAGCGGCAACACCAATAGCGATACCTGCAGCACGTTCATCATCCTATCAGTCCCTGAGTGGCGGAATATCGGCCCAACACCGGCACCTATACCACCACCAACGATAGCTCCAACCATACCACCAAGTACCGTGCAATCTCGCCTGCGCGGTGACATCGAACAACCGCTCGTCATGCCTATGAGCGCTAGTATCCATAAGGCCCAGAATTTTATTCCTCGTCTCATCGAACGTCTCCTTTCCTCATCCTTCTGCTTAGCCCTAGTACAGCGGTTTATGAAGATTGCCTTTACTTCCCCCCTGGAAGCTATTTGATCCCCCTCAGTGTTATCTGAATTCTTTATGCGACGCAAATGGCGGGCTCCTAACACGTAGTATCGAAGTCCTACGCAGTTTTCTGCGCATGATATTTCTTTAATACAGGCATAACCTCAGCCTGAAAGAGCGTCATGTGTTTGACGGTTTGTTCGTGCGTCGCGTTTCCCGGCCCTGCACCCGCGATGATGTAGCCAAAGCCGCCAAGAAAATCGTAGTCAGCAATCAAACGGTCAGCCACCGTCTTTGGCGTACCTGCAATCATATCGCCGACAGGACTACCCTGCCCGAGACCAGCGGCAAGAAACCCGCGTAAAGAGTTTTCCGTTACATACCCTGGTGGGATCAAAAAATGTGGGGGAATCTTGAACGCTTTCGTCATAAAAAATTGTCCGTGTTCGGCTGCTTCATCTTTAGCTCGCTGCTCATCATCTGAGACATAAGTTCCAGGCGCATAACCAAGCTGTGACGGGTGAGGTTCGTATTGAAACTTCTCTCGCGCACATGTCCGGTACGAGGTAAGAAGCCGCTTGACGTTCTCGAGCGGCGTAAACACCGACACGTAGGGGTAGCGTTGTTGCGCTGCGAACTCGATCGTCTCAGAACTCCCCGCCGAGGGCAGCCAAATAGGCGGATGCGGTTTTGTATAAGGACGAGGCCAGACATTCACATAGCGGTACTGATAGTGTTTCCCCAGGAACTCGAAGGGACCAGGTTCCGTCCACGCGCGTACGATCAAATCGTGGGCTTCGTAAAACATCTCCCGTGAGAAGGTCGGATTGATGTCAAGCGAGAGGTATTCACAACCAATTCCGCGTACGAAACCAGAGATCATACGTCCACGGGTCACGACATCGAGCATGGCCATCTCCTCTGCCACGCGCAATGGGTTCGCACGCAACGGAAGACCATTGCCAAGGACGGCAATCTTGGCGTTCTTGGTGCGACGAGCCAACATCCCGGCAATAACGTTCGGTGACGGCATCAACCCATAGGCATTCTGGTGGTGCTCGTTGACGCAGATGCCATCGTACCCTAGCGTGTCTGCATACTCCAATTCATCAAGATAGCGGTGGTACAGGTCAGCGCCTTTGACTGGATCGTAGAACTTATTGGGAAACGTCACCCACGAGGATTCATATTTTTCATCGAAATCTTCCGGGTAGTCTGTCCAAGGCATGAGATGGAAAAAATAGGATTGCATGGTCGCTTTGCTCCTGAGGATTTAGGATTTGGGGGTTGGAGCCCAAATCCTTGTTTAACGTAAAAACTCTACCGCCACTCGCGCGAACTCTTCCGGCTGTTCAATTGTCGGGTCGTGACCACACTGATCGATATAGACAACTTCCGCCGATGGCAGCAAGCGTTTGTATTCTTCGGCATAGACGGGCGGAATGAGTCGATCTTGCTGACCCCACACAACCAGTGTTGGAGCTGTTGCTCGTTGGAGTCGGCGTGGCAGCTTTGGATCATGCAAATATGGGTTCCATGCGAGACGAGCAAAGGCACTGCGATCATGGAACATTTGCACAAGCGAATCCGGCCCAAAGTCTTTCGGCATAATCGCCATCGCTTTCGACAGGTCATGAAAGGCTAAGGGCAATACCTCTTGTGGCGGGAGACGAAACACATCCGGCATCGGTACTGCCGGGATACGTAATCCGGCGGCATCGACGAGAACGAGTTTCTTTACCCGCTCAGGATGAAAGGCAGCAAGCTCCGCCGCGATCCACCCGCCCAACGACGCCCCCATAACACGCACTGGACCATTGATGTTCATGGCGTCAAGGAAATCCATATAGTGGAAAACCATGTCGTCCATTCCAACTAACCAATCTGGTAGCGGCGAAGGGCCAAAACCAGGATGATCAGGCAACAACACCCGAAAGCGCTGGGCAAGACGCGCAATGCCATCGGTCCACACACCAGCGCCCATTGCGCTGTGCAAGAAAAGCAGAGGATCACCATGCCCTGCCTCAAGGACACGAACACGGTAATCTCCTGCCTGCACGAACCGTTCTTGTGGTGTACTCATGCACGATACTCCTCTCGTCGCCTCAGTGTGCGGGTTCGTCGCGGTTTAGCAAGGAGGGGGAGGGGAAGAAGGAAGAAGGAAGAATGGAAAATGGAGAGTTAAGAATGGAAAATGGGAAATGCAAAGTGAACGACGAGGGAACTGGTAAGGTTGACGGTCGAAGGTGCAAGTCTACGTATTAAGGCCCTCGTAGACGCAGGAATTGCTGATAATCCTCGGGCGTCGGGCGTAAACGAAAAAGTGAAAGCACTGCCCAGCCACAGAAAGCAACAGCAGTGGTCAGTGAAGCCCCAAGCAATGCCAGTAGCAACCCAAAGATCCCCACACTTTCAATCATCGCCCAACGAACAATGCAGTATGCCTGATACTCCATCTTCGCAAACAGTCGTCCGCCGGAAAAAGCTAATAGTGTCATCCCTACTGCTGCTCCAGCCAAAATCGGCACCATGAAAGTGAGGTCTGATGAGGCCAGCCGCCCTTGGCCAAGGGCATAAGCAATCACAATATAGACACATACCGCTCCTAGAAAAGCCGTCCACAAAATGCGGAGCGGCTGAAAGTTTGGCGTCGACGACGATTCTTCCATACGACTTCTTTCTCCGTACTTGTTCCTCACTTGTTGTAGACGAATGTCACATTTTGAATCTAGCCCGCAGGTCAGCAGGGACAAGCGGGCATACTTCCGCTGGAGTACGAAAGAGACGGTAGCGAATATGCGCAATCCCATCATACGCCCAGTCACGGACGCCAGCCGGGACTAACGCTGCAATGGTCCCGACCAAGCGCCATATGCCACCCAATCGCTTAAGCGCATACAACACCGCAGCCGAACGCATGAGGACAATACCACTGGCTGTCTGCACGATGATACTGTCAGGTAAGGTTGCTCGTTGATCTTCACCGATTGCAGTCCGAAAGGTTTCACTCTCAAGCGGTGCAAAATGGAAGGTCGCGTTGGTGGGGTCTTCTGCCAATAAAAACCGAACTGCGCGATGACACAGCCCGCAGTGGCCATCGTAGAAAACCAGGTCGGGCGCTGTCGCTGCCTGTGGGCGTATCCATGCCGGGTTGAACGTAAACAGATGCAACATCACCATGCCAAGGCTCAGGTCAGCAAAGTCTACAACTGCCATCAGGGCAAAGTGCATCATCAGCATGAGACCCCAAATCCACGGACGTAGCCACGGAATTAGGATGAGCGGAGCAAACGCGATCTCTAAGGTAAGTGCGCCCCATGTCTTGAGACTGTAAGATCCATTCCGGCAACGATAACAACAAGTCACGAATCGGACCTGAGCGGGCCAGGGGATTCTCCATGACTCGGATGAGCGCAGTACCGTCTAACCACGACGGACTCATTAGCTTCCACAGACCGCTATATGTGTAGCCAATTGCCATCAGAATCCACGCAACCGCATAAATCGATGGCGGCATCTGCCACGAACCAGCGGGATCTGAACGATTCCGCGCCGCCCACGAACCATACGGCGCAACGGGCAAGCAGGCATGCGCAAGCAGCAGCCAACCAACATACGGTAAGCCGGGATTAGCAATGAGTGGATTACGCCCGAACAGACATGCCCAGATGTACCAAAGCACCACCGCCGCCATGCGATCGTAGTAGCCAATTGCGAACAAAAGGCTGACACCAGTAGCAATCACCAATAGTGTAGTCACAAACGCCGACGTATCCCACAAGGCAAGAATATTCGGAAATAACCACAACACCGGGCTGACACTTCCTTGTGGGAGCATCCCCTGGTTGGAAAATAGCTCCTTTCCCCATGGGATGAGGTGCGCAAAATGGACGAAGAGATATGCCCCAAACAGCACGCGGAACAAGCTATACTGCCCACCGGTCCAGCCATTGTTCATTGACATGATGGCTCCAACACCCGCGGGAGGTCTACTGGCGTTCCTGGAATCGGTTCAAGGCGGACACGTACCTGACCAGCAACAGCACGCGAATCAATGCCCAGTTCTTTGAGCATGGGAGCTTCGCCACAGAACGCGTAGCGAATCACGGCCTGGAACATTGGCTGAGTCCGTGGGTCAGTAGAGAGTACCGGTCCGTACGCCAATGCCGCTCCGTACACGTTGCGTCGATTATACGGACCGGCAAGTCGGCCATAGATCTCGGGCGTGAGCACAAGCGAATGAGCCTTACCGTCATGATCCGTCCATTCGAGAAAGAAGCGACTGGAATACGTTTCTAGTCCTCGTGCAGCAGAGAACACTTTTGGTGCAGGTGATGCCACTGTCGCTGCGCCGATCCCCTTCAATGCCGAAATACCAAGAACATCACCGGTCATTTGGAGCAGTCCCACTATTAAGAGAGCGATCGCTGCCTTGTTCATGCGGCCCTCCGCGTTGCAGGAGTCAGATTCACATCAACACCAAGTAGCATCTCTCCAAGTCGATACTCTCGGTCAGGCCCAAACCCGCAGCGTTCCTGCCACTGCGCTGGATTACGGAACGTCCCGAACAGCATGTCCCATATTGGCAGATCTGCAAAGTTATAGGAGTGGAGTCCTTGCTGATGATGGACACAATGACTCTCCGGTCGCTGGAAAACATAACCAAGCCAGTACGGCGTACGTACGTTCCAATGGTAGAACAATTCGGCCAGACCACTAATGAGAACAGCTTGGGCTGCAGCTGCTGGACCGACGCCAACTAACAAGTAGAGAATAGCGCTCGACAGAATGCTGTTGGCGAGAAGTTCAAAGGGTGTTTGTAGAAGCTGGTGATGATTTCGATCCGTTGCGGGCTATGGTGTACTTGGTGAAACCAACGCCACAATAACGGAACTTCATGTCGCCAGCGATGCCACCAATAATAGATAAACGTGATAGTCAGATAACCGGCGATTGCACCACCAGTAATGCCCAGCGTATCAGCCGACCACAAGCGATGCTCGATCAACCAACGATCCCAAGTAACGCCAGCAATGAACACCATAACGCCCTGGAGACCATTCAACAGGGCCGCTCGGGTCCACCACCCAGCCACCTGCGGCCACGACCGGCCTGGACGTGCAACCTCACATATCATCATGACAATGCCAGTACCAAGAACAATCAGCGTAATACTCATAGTTGCTCCCTCTCAACCATCACAGAGCGCACAATCTATACCAGAAGATACGAGAGAGCAGAGGGACGGAAAATCAAGGAGTTACTTGTGGTAGAGTAGGGACGAGGTTTGTAGCAGCAAGCATTTTCTGAAAGGAGTTGTACATCCAATGCCATCCTCCGAACGGAAATTGTAGGGTGCGCTATTCGTACCGGTCGCTTTTGCAAATATGACACGGGTCGCAGGCGTAGATGGCTGTCGTGGTGGTTGGATCGTCGTACTCCTCAAACACGAGGGCGGAAGTTTACGGGATCATCACGTCATACTCTGCCCCACCTTTGCTGACGTTCTCGCGCTTGACCCTCAACCGGCAGTGATTGCCATCGATATTCCCATCGGTCTACTCGATGCATGGCAACCGGGAGGACGGGAATGCGATCGACAAGCCCGCAAATTCCTGGGTCGCAGAGCCAGCAGCATTTTTTCTCCCCCTACTCGTCCGATGCTGCAAGCGACACACTACGAACAAGTTCGCACCCAAGGCTTGAGTATCCAAGCGTTCAACATCCTGCCGAAGATTCGCGAAGTCGATCGATTGATGACGCCAGAGTTACAAAAGCGCATCCACGAAACCCATCCCGAGTTGGCGTTCATGTCACTAGCTAATACACCGATGCAATATAACAAGAAGACACGAGAAGGCCGGGAGGAGCGATTACAGGTGCTTAGTCATTGGCTGGTCCCTTATAGAGCAAACGTCAAGCACGGAAATGTCATTCTGAGCGAAGCGAAGAATCCCTCCCTTCGATACCCCCAAGAGAGATTCTTCACTCCGCTCCGCTCCTTTCAGAATGACACAACCTCTCTTCACGAAATGTTTCTATCTGCGTTACCTTTCAACCGCTCTCAAGCCGCCCCCGACGATATACTCGACGCCTACGTCCTCGCTTGGACTGCCTTCCGCATCGCTAACGATCAGGCCAGCCGCATCCCAGTAGATCCACCGGTTGATCACAAACGATTGCGAATGGAGATTTGGTACTGACGGCTGTACCCTATTTTTTTTGCCTCAACATCTGCCCGTTGCGTTCACCGGTATGCCGCCCACGGTCAGCAGTAATCTTGCCGTTGACGATGACGTAATCGATGCCTGGTGGATAACGACGTGGCTCTTGATAAGTACCGACATCAGCGACCGTGTGTGGATCGAAAACAACCAGGTCAGCGTACGCACCTTCACGAATGACACCACGATCGGTGAGGCGAAACTTCTGGGCAGGAAGACCAGTCATACGATGGATCGCTTCTTCGAGAGAGAACAACCGCTCGTCACGTGCGTAAGTCCCTAAGCACCTTAGCAAAGGTCCCGTAGAGACGCGGATGCGGTTTGCCTTCGACTGAGGGAATGCCATCAGAACCGATCATCGTTGTGGGATGCGCAAGGACACGACGAACATCGGTCTCCTCCATACCGAAGATCACCGCCACTACCCCTTCCCCTTCTTCAGCAAGAATGTCTTTCACCACCTGATCAAGTGGTTTTTCCAGGAGACGGCAGATCTCGTCCAGAGTTTTACCTTCATACTCGTGCTTGTTCGGGGTCGAAGCAATCAATACGTCTGCGGGAGACACCAGCTCCAACGATCCGCCGCTCGCCAGCGCGGCGAGAGTCGTGCTGCCGGCAACATACGGGTAAGCATCTGACGTCACATCCTGACCACGCTGACGGGCCTGCTCAACTAAGGCCAAGCTCTCAACAACTTTCCCCCAGTTCTTACGACCCATCGCTTTGTGGTGAGAAATCTGCACCGGCACTTCCGCTTCTTCGCCAATGCGGAGAGTCTCGGTGATCGAATCAAGTAGATGGCCGGCTTCATTACGCATGTGGGTGGCATAGAGACCGCGATACTCTGCAACTATTTTCGCGAGCGCTATCACTTCTTCGGTTTGCGTATGCGGCAGATAGTAGAGTCCGGTTGATAACCCAACCGCACCGGCTTCCATTCCTTCACGGACTAACGCTTGCATCCGACTCAACTCTTGCGCGGTTGGCGGTCGTTTCTCGCTTCCCAGTACGCCATAACGCACAGCAGCATGCGGAATCTGGGCGACCACGTTAACCGATGGAGGATGAGCCTCAAGCAAACGAAAGAATTCGTCCGTGGTTTCCCAAGCGAACTGGCCTAGCGGACCAAATAACACAGCACCAAATCCTTGCAAAAACTCTTTATACGCCGCACTCGCCGGTGCCGCACCAAACCCGCAGTTACCAATGACCTCAGTCGTCACACCTTGCATGATCTTGAAGTCACAGAGTGGACGATCGAGTAAGGCAAAATCGTCGTGGGAATGAACGTCGATAAAGCCCGGAGAAACAACTCGTCCTGTCGCATTAATCGTCTTTTTCGCTTCTTCACTCACCGTGCCAACAGCAGCAATACGGTTGTCTTGCATAGCAACGTCAGCTGCTTGTCCAGGGCGGCCAGTACCATCGATGATAGTTCCATTACGGATGATGAGATCGTAGGGCATAACTCTCTCCTTACTAAGGATAAGGGCGCACGCTGTGCGCCCCCCAAGTTACCCGGCGCGCATAGCACGCCCTACATTCTTCACTTCGCCATTTCCCCTTTTCAGCCTGGTGGGATGTCAGTTGGAGCAGAGTTATACCGGTTTGAATTTCGGCACTGAAATCTCTTCCGTCCAATCCTCAAACGTCACTTGTACCGGCATGCCAATCTTTACTTGTTCTGGCGGACAACCAACGATATTGGTCATCATTTGCGGCCCTTCATCTAAGGTGACCAAGGCCACGACATAGGGCACATCGCCAGAGAAGGCTTGGGTGACTGGTCGATAGACAATAGTGAACGAGAGGACCTTCGCTCGACCCGACGCTTTCACCCATTCGACTTTGTCACTCATACAGGATGTGCAGTACAACCGCGGGTAGAACTGATGGTGACTACACGCTGTGCACTTCTGGATGTGAAGCTCGTGCTTTTTGCAGCCATCCCAATACGGCTTGGTTTCTTTGGTAGGAACAGGAACTGGTTTCACTCCTGGTGCGGCCATTAGTTTCGCTCCTTTCCCAGGATCATTGAACAGTGCGTAGACATAATCCCGCCCTGACCATGGACAAAAGCAACTTCGACATCTTTCACCTGCCGGGGTCCACACTCGCCACGCAGTTGGCGTACTGCTTCTGTAATCGAGAAGAGCGACCCTGGATGTCCTGGATGACAATGCGACATTAAACCACCATGCGTATTGATAGGAAGTTCTCCACCAAGCTCGATACGGCCACCTTCAACAAATCGTCCACCCTCGCCTTTCGGGCAGAACCCCAAGTCTTCCAGTTCAATAATCACCACCGGCGTAAAACAATCGTACAACTCCGCCACATCCATATCTTTCGGTCCAAGACCAGCCATCGCATATGCGCGTTCACCGGCTTCTTTCGCTGCCGAGGTGGTCAGGCTCTGTGCTTGACTCACATGTTCGTGCGAATGCCCTTCTCCGACACCAAGCATGTAGACCGGTTTCTTCTTGAAGTCTTTCGCTCGTTCCGCTGAGGTCATAATGACTGCCGCACCACCATCTGAGACCAGCGAACAGTCAAGCAAGTGAAGTGGATGCGCGATCATCTTCGAGTTGAGCACATCGTCAATCGTAATCGGCTGACGCATCTGTGCTGCGGGATTCATCGAGGCATGCTTTCTGCACGCAACCGCAACCGCAGCCAGTTGTTCACTGGTTGTGCCGTATTGATGCATATGCGCTTGAGCCAGCATCGCGTAGAAACCGGGAATAGGCGGACCATAGGGTCGCTCAAACTGAGCGTGACCAGCCGTAGACATTGCCTCAATCGCTCTGTCACGCGAGAGGCCAGAGAGCATATTGTCAGCCATCGTGATGAGCACCGTATTACACACACCGGTCGCAATCGCCGACGCGGCGTGGTGCATGATCGCCAACGTCGTCCCGCCTCCGGTCGCAACGTTGAGGCAATAGCGCGGGAAGATCTGCATGTACTCAGCGATCATCTCAGCATGATACATATACGGCTCGACAAATGAGGTACAGGTAATCAGGCCATCGACGTCAGCTTTCGTAATCCCTGCATCTTCGAGCGCGAGCTTTGCTCCTTTGACATACAGTTGTGTAGCACTGAGCTGCGGAACGACTCCTACTTCAGTATCAGCCGCACCGACAATCGCTACTTTTCCACGGAGCGAGTCCATTGGTGTCCCCTCCTTACATTCAAAATAGAAACTTAGCGGGTTCTTTCCTTGACTATCCATCTGTCCCCTCTTGCAAGGTGAGGGGAAATCTGTTAGAGGAGCGGGAATAAAAGGAGTGCACTATGGCGGACCTAACCCCAACAACTAACGAACACATTGATTGGAAAGAAGTCAGCGATAAGCTGCAAAGCCTGTTACGGCTACGCACGCTCCCAATCGGCATGAAGCTTTTTGAAACGGTTGAAGCAATGGAAGCCATTCCCAAGATTCGCCGCCCTAAGAAGCATCACACAACTTGTCAGATTGTGACTCAGGCACGACAAGTGGGATGGACGGTTGGCGTAACCATCGACAACCTCATGCCTGGCAATTGCGGAGCAGTGATCGGCTTGAAGCCAGTTCCACCCAGTACGTTAGACGGCACCCAAATGGCGGGCGTTTGGTTCAAGGACAAAGAAGAGGCCGCGAAACATCAGCAAGCGATGACCCGAGTTGCACCAGGCAAGTACAATGCGATGGCCGTTTCTCCACTCGCATCAGGTCGTCTTGACCCACCAGACATCGCGCTAATCTATGGCACGCCAGGACAGATGATCCTCTTTATCAACGGTCTGCAATGGAAAGGATATAAGCGCTATCAGTTTGGTGTGGTGGGCGAGAGTGCATGTTCGGATTCGTGGGGCTGCGCGCTCGCCACCGGAGAGCCATCGCTCTCGATCCCGTGTTACGCAGAACGACGATACGGAGGCGTGGCAGATGATGAAATGTTGATGGCCCTACGACCGCAGCTATTACCAGGTGAATTGAGGGCTTAGAAATGCTCTCCAAAGCAGGGCTACGCTATCCGATCCCCAATTACGGCATTCAGATGGACCCGGGTGAGGGGTTAGCCGTGAGTTATTCAGACAGGAGAAATAGCTCAGCATCGACGACCTTCACCAGTTGCCCAAGGTCGTCGTAAAAATACTGGAAGCTGGTCGGCTGTTGCTGAGCATCTTCCAACGTAGCCAAGGAGAGCACTAACAGGCAGCCACACCGGTAGGACGAAAAATCCGCGGTCTGGAGGTCAACGTTGCTCCTTTTTGCACTTGCGAGCCATAGGAGGACTCGCTACGTTTCTTACAGAGGAGATCGCGCAATGCGCACGACAAAGACTTGGACAGTATCGCTTCCCCCCCAACTCGAGCGCGAAGCTGAACGTACAGCGCAGGAAGAACGGCGCTCCAAAAGCGACATCCTTCGGGAGGCACTGCGCTTCTACTTGGAAGAGCGACGCTGGCGGAAGCTGCAACACAAGACTGCTGCACGAGCGCGGGAACTTAGTATTCGCACCGAAGACGATGTTGACCAGCTCGTTCATGATGTTCGCAAATAATCAACTCCTCCTATGCGGATTGTTCTGGATACTAATGTCCTGATCTCCGCTTTAGCTTTCCTAGCAGCAAGCCAGACCAGATCCTCTCTCGTACCCGGCGAGGAGAAGTCGAACTCTTTACTTCTACTTTCATTCTTGCTGAACTCGATCGTATTTTGCGGGAGAAGTTCGGGTTTAGTGAAAGAACAACGACTGCGCGTGTTCGGCTCATTCGCTCTCTTGCTCGGTTGGTTGAACCCACGGAGCGCATCACTGTTGTTACGGCGAAAGATGACGACAACCGTATCATCGAGTGTGCGCTTGCTGCTCAGGCCGAGTTCCTTGTCACCGGCGACAAAAAGCATCTGCTTCCCCTCAAAACCTATCGGAGCGTCCGCATCATCTCGCCAGCCCAGTTCCTTGAGTTGCTTGAGCAATGACATTGCCTGGGTCTCACTGAAAACCGCTATAGTTGCCTGCCATCTGCTTGTGTACGATGCGCTCACCGCTGAGAGACAGCACGCTATCCATAGCGCTGACAACTCTCGCGCCGGACCGGCAGTCGTGAGAATAATAGGACCATAAGGAAAGATGAACGAATAGCTCACTATTCAGGTATCCGAAACGAATAAGTGGAGAATCTCCATGACGTTCGATGAAGTACTCTCTCAGGTCCAAGACCTATTGCAGCGCGAGAAACGGGTCTCGTACCGGGGCTTAAAGCGGCGGTTTACCCTGGATGACGAGTATCTCGAAGACCTCAAGGAGGAACTCATCGGTGCCAAGCGACTCGCAACCGATGAAGACGGACGCTTTCTGGTCTGGACTGGCGCTTCGCCAGTTTCAAGTTCCGAGTTCCAGGTTCCAAGTTCCCCCCAGTCCCCAACAGTTGTCAGTTCTCAACTGAACGCCGCGGAGCGGCGGCAATTGACCGTGATGTTCTGTGATTTCGTGGGCTCGACTGCACTGTCCGCGCAACTTGACCCAGAAGAATTGCGCGAAGTGGTGCGCGCCTACCAAGAGACCTGCACGGAGGTGATCCGGCGGTACGAAGGGCACATTGCCCAGCATCTCGGGGATGGGTTGCTGGTCTACTTCGGTTATCCAGTCGCCCATGAAGACGATGCGCAACGTGCCGTGCGAGCGGGATTAGAAATTATCATCGCCATCTCACAAGTGGTCCCCTCTCCCCTGGCGGGAGAGTCTTCAGCGTAGTCACAGGAGGACAGGGTGAGGGGGCTAAAGTCAATGCCGTAACCGCACTTCCCCCTCATCCTAACCTTCCCCCGCCAGGGGGGAAGGGAAATCACTACAAGTGCGCATCGGCATTCACACCGGGTTAGTCGTCGTCGGCGAGATCGGCAGCAGCGAGAAGCGGGAGATGCTGGCCTTAGGCGAGACACCCAACCTTGCCGCCCGCATCCAAGGGCAAGCCGAGCCCGATGAAGTCGTGATCAGCGCAGCCACCTATCGCCTGGTCGAAGGCTTGTTTGCATGTGAAGACCGCGGACAACCAGAACTCAAAGGCGTAACAACTCCCCTGACGCTCTATCGCGTGGTGAAGGAGAGCGAAGCCCAGAGCCGCTTTGACGTAGCGGTTCAGGCTGGACTCACGCCTTTGGTGGGCCGGGAAGAAGAACTGGCCCTGCTGCGCCGCCGCTGGGAGCAAGCCACCGATGGCGAAGGCCAAGTCGTCTTGCTCAGTGGCGAAGCCGGCATTGGCAAGTCCCGGCTCGTGCAGGAACTCAAGGACCATGTCGCCCAAGACAGTGCTGTCCGCATTGAGTTCCGCTGTTCCCCCTATCACCAAAACAGTGCGTTCTATCCTCTCATTGAGCATGTACAGCAGGTGCTCCACTTCGCGCCCAGCGATACACCTCAAGCCAAGCTCCAGAAACTGGAACAGACGCTCGCTCGCTACCGTTTCCCGCAGAGTGACACGGTCCCGCTGCTGGCCGCGTTGCTGTCGCTCCCTCACCCAGAAGGTTTCTCACCCTTGACCTTGACTCCCCAGCAGCAAAAACAGAAGACGCTCGATGCCTTATTACACTGGCTGTTCGAGGAAGCCGAGCGAGCCACGGTGTACACCGTCTGGGAAGACCTGCACTGGGCAGACCCCTCTACCCTAGAGTTTCTCGCGTTATGTCTCGACCAAGTGCCCACGGCCCGCATGCTCATGCTGTTGACCTTTCGGCCCGAGTTTACGCCGGCCTGGGCGTCGCGTTCGCACGTCAGTCACCTCGTGCTGAGTCGGTTAGGACGCAAGCAGACCAGCGCCATCGTCGAGCAGCTCACCGGTGGGAAAGCGCTGCCGTCTGAAGTCCTGCAGCAGATTGTCGCCAAGACGGATGGAGTCCCGCTGTTCGTCGAAGAGCTGACGAAGATTGTCGTCGAGTCCGAGGGAACAGGTTACAGGGGACGGGGGACAGGAAGGAAAACTGAGAGGGCAGCATGTGCGCCGTATCGTTAGGGATTCCTTCCACCCTGCAAGATGCGCTCATGGCCCGGCTGGATCGGCTAGGGACCGCCAAAGAGGTAGCGCAACAAGGGGCGGTGGTGGGACGCGAACTAACCTACGAGTTATTGAGTGCGGTCTCACCGCTCACCGAGGCAGCGTTGCAGCAAGAGTTAAGCAAGTTAGTCGCGGCGGAGCTTCTCTATCAGCGCGGGCTGCCACCGCAGGCGACCTATCTCTTCAAGCATGCGCTGGTGCAAGAGACCGCATATCAATCGCTGCTCAAAAGCAAACGTCAGCAGTATCACCACCAGATAGCTCAGGTCTTCGAGGAGCGGTTTCCAGAGACCAAAGAGACCCAACCAGAATTAGTGGCGCATCACTACACCGAAGCGGGTCTCATCGCGCAGGCCCTTCCCTATTGGCAGCAGAGCAGGTCAGCGAGCCAGCCAGCGCTCGGCCTATGTGGAAGCGATCAGTCACCTCACCAAGGGGCTGGAGTTGCTCAAGACCCTGCCCGACACTCCCGAGCGCGTCCAGCAAGAACTCACCCTGCAACTCGCCCTGGGTGCGCCGCTGATCGCCACCAAGGGCTTTGCGGCCCCAGAAGTGGAAAAAACTTACACCCGGGCGCGCGAGCTGTGCCAGCAGGTAGGGGAAACTCCTCAGCTCTTCCCGGTGCTGTTTGGCCTGTCGGTGTTTTATCTATACGCGGGCGAGAGTTACAGACGGCCCGTGAGCTGGCGAGAGCAGCTGCTTGCAGCTTGGCCCAAAGTGTGCAAGACCCAGCTCTCCTCGTGGAGGCCCACCATGCGCTGGGGTAGACCTTGTATCTTCCTGGGAGAGTTTGCTCTAGCCCGAGCAGCATTTAGAGCAAGGGATTGCCCTCTATGACCCTCAGAAGCACCACTCCTTTGTCTCTCTTCTATGGGACAGGATCCTGGAGTGGTTTGCCTATCGCTATGCGGCCTATGCCCTGTGGCATCTTGGCTATCCGGACCAAGCCCTCAAGAGAAGTCCACGAGGCGCTCGACCTTGGCCCAGGAGCTGTCTCATCCCTACAGCTTAGCTTATGCCTTGATCTGTGCTGCCTGTGCTCCATCAGTTCCGCCGGGAGGGCAGGCAGCCCGAGAGCGGGCAGAGGCAGCTAATAACACTCTCAACCGAGCAGGGGTTTCCGTTCTTGTTGGCGCATGGGACGATCGTGCGGGGCTGGGCGCTGGCCGAGCAAGGCCAGGGAGAAGAAGGCATTGCTCAGATGCAGCCAGGGCCTGGCTGCCTGTCGGGCCACGGGAGCAGAGCTGTTTCGGCCGTATTGTCTTGCCCTGCTGGCCGAGGCGTATGGGAAAGTAGGGCAGGCAGAGGAAGGGCTCAGCTGTGCTGGCCGAAGCGCTGGCTGTGGTGGACAAAACTGGGGAGCGTTTCTACGAGGCCGAGCTGTATCGGCTGAAAGGCGAGCTTACGCTCGCCCAGTCCAGAGTCCAAAGTCTAGAGTCTAGTCCAAGATCAAAAGCAATCAAAAGTCAAGAACCGATCCCCACCCCTGACCCCGACCCCCAGGCGAAGCCGAGCGTGTTTCCTCAAAGCCATCGAGATTGCGCGCAAGCAACAAGCGAAGTCGCTGGAGCTGCGAGCAGTCTATGAGCCTCGCGCCGCCTGTGGCAGCAGCAAGGAAAGACGACAAGAAGCTCACAAGATGTTGTCAGAGATCTACAACTGGTTCACTGAAGGATTCGATACGAAAGATTTGCAAGAGGCGAAGGAATTGTTGGAAGAGTTGAGGGATATCTTCACGCCACCCCTTGGATTCCCGCCGCAGCCTGTCCTGTGGCTAAGTCGAGGGGCGAGAACTGACAACCCCCTCTCGTCATTTTTAACTTCTCAAACGCCCGATCGATCCGTTCAAAGCGGCGACGTACGAAGTCGCGCGCTTCTTCGTGCGTGTGAATATACAATTCTCCGCTTTTAATTGCCTGGACAACTTTCTCGGCTGCCAACTCAGGTGTCAACACTCTTCCCCGCATACTCTGCTGCTCGGCACTTGTTTGTTGTCGTTGTGCTTTCGCGCCGCCCAGCTCTGTCGGTCGATTGCGCTCGGAGTGATTGATATTGGTTGCCAAGATCATCGGGCATAATACCGACACACCAATGTCGTGCTCTTTGACATCGCGGGCTAAACACTCAGACAAGGCGACAACCCCATATTTTGCTACGCAGTACGCACCCAGTCCGCGATTAGGAGCAAGCCCAGCAAACGAGGCGGTATTCACAATATGTCCGCCTTGCTTCTGGGCGATCATCCGGTTGAGGAATGCCTCAACACCATGAATCACTCCCCAGAGATCGACCCTGAGCACCCATTCCCAATCTTCGTGTTTCATCTCCTGGATCGGACCAAACACTGCTACCCCTGCGTTGTTAAAAACAACGTGGGCTGCACCGAAGCGTTCCCAGGTCTTATCGGCAAGCGCTTGCACCTGCTTGAGGTCGCCAACATCAGTACGTACGCCAAGGCTTCCACGCCCAGCCCTTGAATCTCTTTGACTGCCGCATCAAGAGTGGCCCCTGCTCGATATCAGCTAAAACAATACGCATCTTCTCTCGGGCGAGGGCTCGTGCCGTTGCCAAGCCGATCCCACTCGCACCGCCAGTGATCACCGCTACTCGCCCAGCTAGATCTTGCATCTCTCATTTCCTCCGCAAAAAATAAGGGCGACGGTTGCGTCGCCCTCACAAGTCTTAAGCCTTTAGTCTTCAGCCTCTAGACTTCAGCACTACGCTCGCTTGCGTCGGATCGGCAGGTATTCAGGTCTCCACATCCCACTCTCGACAAAGGCATCAAGATTTTTCTCAGGAACCTCGTTCCGAGCTAAACCATCTTTCATTGCTTGTTTGATGACTGCAACGGCGACATGTTTGCTCGCTTCGCGCAATTGCTCGATGCGTGGATACACACCACCTTGAGCAATGCGCTCGTCGGTCGTGAAGTCGTTCAAAGCGACCGCTGCCGCCGTGAGCATTTTCTCGGTGACTCTTCGTGCACCACTCAACATCACGCCAAGGCCAAGACCGGGAAAGATGAAGGCATTATTGCCTTGGCCAACCGGATACGATCTGCCCCCATGCGAAACGTCGGCAAACGGACTGCCTGTAGCCACGATCGCTTTCCCATCAGTCCAGCGATAGACATCCGTCGGATCAACTTCACAGTTCGCCGTCGGATTAGAAAGAGCAAAGACAATTGGGTGAGGAGTATTAACCGCCACCGCACGGACGATTTCCTCCGGGAACGCTCCACGTTGACCCGACAATCCAATCAACGCCGTCACTTTTCCTTGCCGCACGGTTTCGAGTAAATCGGGAATCGCACCTTTGGTTTTCCATCCGGCAACGCGTTGCGGATCAAGGGCAAATTCCAGCTTGTACGGTTCGAGTCCAGAACGATTGGTCAGCACTAAACCTTTCGAGTCCAACGTCAGCATGCGTTCCTTGGCCGCTGCTGGTGACGTGCCTTCCAGCTCCATCCCCAGACAAATCTGCCGCGCAACGCCAACCCCACCTGCACCGGCCCCATGAATCACGAAAACTTGGTCTGACAGTTTTTGTCCGATCTTGCGCATGCTCGCCAATAAACCGGCGAGCACCACGGCACCTGTGCCTTGAATGTCATCGTTAAACGATGGCGTAACATCTTGGAAGTGGTCAAGGACGTCAAAGGCTTTCTGCTTGCTAAAATCTTCCCACTGGAGCAGTGCAGAAGGAAAGCGCTTCTTGAAGGCGGTGACGAACTTTTCAATAAAGTCCATGTAGGCCTTGCCTTCAAGTCGCTTGTGCCGGACCCCAAGATACAGGGGATCATCAAGCAAGTCTTGGCGATTGGTGCCAATATCAACGCCAACAGGTAACGTGAACGCTGGATCAATCCCGGCCGCTGCTGTGTATAAAGAAAGCTTTCCGATACAGATGCCCAAGCCACCAACGCCTTGATCACCAATGCCAAGAATAGCCTCGGCATCACTTGCGACAACGAGCTTCACATCAGGGAGCGGCGTGTTGTCGAGTAAGGAATCAATGTAATCGATATTCGCGGTACTGATGATCAACCCGCGCGGGTGACGAAAGATGTGACTAAACTTCTCGACCGCTTCACCGACGGTCGGCGTATAGATGATCGGCATCATCTCTTCGAGATGCTGGGCGACCAATGCATAGAAGAGCACTTCATTGCGATCTTGCAGCATACGCAGAAAGACGTGCTTATCGAGAGGAGTTTGGAAATTACTGAAATTGGCGTAGCTTTGTTGTACCTGCTCGGCCAGCGGCGTCACGTGCGGGGGGAGAGTGCCCAACAATCCGAGTTCCTTGCGCTCTTCGATCGTGAAAGCTGTTCCTTTGTTGAGCAGAGGCGAACGCGTCAACATGTACCCAGAGAGGTCAGTCTCTACATAGGCGTGGCCGCTCGCGTCAACTTTGCGGACGTACTGTTGCATAAAAATCCCTTTTTCACGGTAAAGTGCGCGCAACTATAGCTGAGAGCGCTGGTAAGGAGAACCCCAGTTTCACAGGGGAGCTGAATTAGCGGGCGGTCACGCCACCGTCGATGACAAACACTCCGCCAGTCACAAAAGCCGCTTCGTCGGAGGCGAGATATAACGCCATATAGGCTACATCAACCGCTCGACCTGCGCGATGGAGCGGCGTGTTGTCCAGGTAAGCCTGTAACAACCGCTGGCTACCGGAAATCTCAGCGGTCATTTGGGTTTCAATAAAGCCTGGGCAAATCACGTTGGAACGAACATTTTGGGCCGCGTAGGTGGTCGCAATTGAGCGACTGAGCGCAATCATTCCGCCCTTTGACGCCGAGTAGGCGTGGAAGTTGCTGCCCATCAATCCTGCGGCTGATGCTGTGCTCACAATTGCACCACCGCCAGCTTTGATCATTTCGGGAATAGCGTACTTACAACAGAGATACATGCTCTTGAGGTTGACGTTGAGAGTCTGGTCCCAAATATCATCCGAGACTCTCGTCACCGGCCCATCTTTGCCGCGGAGGTAAACGCCAGCATTGTTATAGAGCACATGCAGTGATCCATATGTCCGTATGGCAAAACCGACCCCGTCCTGTACTTGAGTAGCATCAGCAACGTCCATCCGACGACCAACCGCTTCGCCACCAGCGGCTTTAATTTGCTCGATAGTTTCCTTTACTCCATTCTCGTCCACATCAGTCACCACCACTCGTGCGCCCTCCTGAGCAAAGAGCACTGCGGCTTCTCGTCCTTGACCAGAACCGGCACCAGTAATCAACGCAATTTTTCCTTCGAGTCGCATGGCAACCTCCTCCGACAAACAGTAATGAGTAATGAGTATCGAGCAATGAGGACTCGGTGTTTCTATTGAGAATCTAGACCTCGAGACCCCCCGCTATGGTCCAGGAACGACTTGTTATAGTTCTCCCATGTGAGTTGTAGCAACCGTCGTTCATGCTTCATCCTTCGACAAGCTCAGGACAAGCTTTACCCTGGGGGTTACACTCAGCACGAACGGACCGCTCAACCCGCTCGTCCTGAGCGTAGCTGCAGCGAAGTCGAAGGGCGAACGAGGAAAAGACCCGCCACATGTCATTTAGGCTACCCATAGTTTTCGGATTCTGACCCCTAGACCCTAAGACTCTGGACTCTTCTCGATGTCGCGTGCCATATCAAGAAGGCGATGGAGTGTCGACTATATCGACCCCAGACGGGACCGTGAAACGAAAGAGCGATTCGTCCAGCGGTCCTTTGCGATCGATATTAGAAAAGTGCACTTTTGTGGTGTTGCCGATGGGATCTATGATCGTCGCTTGAAGAATATCAAACGTCTTCGCGTCAACTTCGAGATCCAGCAAACCGATCGCTTCGGGATCTTTCTTCGGCGTTAAGCGCAGCGTGTACGTCTTCGCATTCTGGGCTTGCAAGCTGGGAGTAAAATCTTGCGTGATCCGCCCGACTCCTAGGAGAAACGAAGCAGGGGAATTTGAGTAAAAGGCTTGGGCGAACGGGGTTTTGATGACTTGATTTTCTTTTGGCTGATACAACCAGAAGAATTCCCCATCGGACACCAGAAGCTGTTCAGGATCGATAAACTCCCAGCGCATACGGCCAGGCTTTTTGAAGAAAACCTTTCCGTGGGCCTCAACCTTCTGCCCTAGTGTGGCGGATTCTACCTCCTGCTTGAAGTCAGCATGAAAGCCTGTGGTCGAATCGTATCGCGCCTGGAGTTTTTTCACGACGGTCTGGACGGATGCCGTTTGAGCAGCAAATGCGGAATGCTGAACGATGAACGATGAATAAAAGAGAAAAATGACAACGGCTAATCGTGAGAAACGTATTGGCATAGTCATGCAGTATAGAACACCGCAAAGGCAAAAAAAGCTCTCTCACCATTTTTCCATTCATCATTCAGCATTCTACATTTTGCATTACTTTTCATTCTCTTCCCCCACTCGCCCGCACCAAGACCTCGCGGGGTTTCCCAGCTTCGGCAGCAGGAGCCACCAGCCCTTCCCGCTCCATGCGTTCGATCATACGTGCGGCTCGGTTATAGCCAACCCGCAGTCGGCGTTGGAGCCAAGAAATAGACGCTTGACGACTCTCCATCACCAACTCTCGTGCCTGCTCATACATCTCATCGTAGTCGTCTTCTTCGACACTGCCATCAGCCCCCTTGTTACTACGCGCCTTCTCGAGTGCCGCAACAAACTCCGCATCATAGACAGGTTTGCCTTGTTTCTTGATGGCCGTCGCCACTTTGCGAATTTCCGGTTCAGAAATGTAGGCACCATGAATACGCTGTGGTTTGGCACTCCCCGGTGGGAGGAACAACATATCGCCTTCGCCCAAGAGTCGCTCGGCACCAATCGCATCAAGAATCGTGCGCGAGTCTATCCGTGAAGAAACTTGGAATGACACACGGGCAGGAAAGTTTGCTTTGATCAAACCGGTGATGACATCAACTGACGGACGTTGGGTTGCCAGGATGAGGTGAATTCCTGCGGCACGACCCATCTGCGCCAAACGAGTAATAGGCTCCTCAATCTCGCGGCCAACAGTCAGCATCAAGTCAGCGAGCTCATCCACAATCACCACTAAATACGGTAGTCGCTGATGGACAAACGGCTCACTCTTTACCGCAGACGATGATCTACTTTGCAACTCTTCATCGTCATCACCTTCCTCGATGATCTCGGTTAGCTTCACGACACCCTTGGCGTTCGGTTGTCCGGCTTCTAGCACACGATTGTAAGCCGCAATGCTTCTCACACCTTTGTCTTTGAGGAGTTTGTAGCGATACTCCATACGTCGCACGACTTCTTGCAGTGCCGCCCCAGCTTCTTTGGGATTGGTAATCACATGCGAAAGCTGATGCGGGAGATCTTCGTAGAGGGAAAGTTCAAGCATTTTCGGGTCGATCATGATGAAGCGAACGTCACGCGGAGTTGCCCGATAGAGCATACTCATGATCATCACGTTGAGTGAGACCGATTTCCCAGTTCCGGTCGCTCCCGCCACCAGGAGATGCGGCATACGCGCGATATCCGCGACCACCGGATTTCCCACCGTATCTTTCCCGAGTGCCAACGTCAGCGGCGAATCAGACTGCTGGAACCCTTGGCTTTCGACGATCTCGCGCATACAGACTTTCTCACGTCGTGGATTAGAAACCTCTATACCCACCACGGCTTTACCGGGAATCGGCGCGAGAATACGCACGGACACCGCACGCAACGCCATCTGGAGATCGTCGGCTAATGACACCACACGGTTCACTTTGACGCCAGGGGCAGGTTCGAACTCATACGTGGTAATCACCGGCCCAGGACGAACCGCAACAACTTTCCCTTCAACACCAAAATCTCCAAGTTTGTTCTCAAGAATACGTGAACTCGCATGCAAGGCATCTTCATCAACTTTCACCGCTAAACGTACCGGCGGATCAATCAGTGACACGGCGGGAAGCACATAAGGTCTTCCATTGGCCGTCACGGCTTCGCTGAATACCTTGACCGGCGCTGGCTTTGAGCGTTCGGTTTTGGCGACTGGAATCGGCGATGGTGCAGGCTCGGTAATAATGATCGGCGGTAGTGAGGCTTCCTCTTCTTCCTCCTCTAATAGAATGGCTGGAGATGATTTCTTAGTAACTGATTCTTTCCGACTCGTGCGCTTCGTCGGCACTATCTCAAGCTCAGGGTCAGGCAATTCTGGACGTTCCCAGGCAAGGCGAGGAAGAAGCCCTTCGAACCACTTGAACACTCCCCCTAGCTGCCTCAGCAGGGTATAACTTTTAATGATCAAGGCATAACTCTGAGCAAAGATCCCAACTCCGGTATCGGACAAGGTTACGCGGGTCATTCCCATAAACGACATCAGCAACACCGGAACGAGGAGTAAATGGGTGCCGATCATATTGAGCCCAGTGCGCAAGTGCAGAGCGAGAAACCCACCGACCCAACCACCGGCCTCGATGACAGGACGCTGCCCTCCCCACAACGCAAGCAGCGCAGCGGTCGTAACAAGGAAAGTCCCAAACGAGAGCAATTGAGATATCAACGCATGACACTGCCACTGGTGGAGAAGCACTCCAGCGAAGTACAGCAGCGATAATGGTAATAAATAGCACGCCTGGCCAAAAGCCGGACATAACAGGTCGGCTAGCAGGTAACCGATCAAACCAACAGAGTTACTGCTCGTCTCACCAGCCTGATATGAATAGAATGCCAGGGTAAAAAAGATCGCTAAGGCAATATTAGCGACCCCAATCACCTCTCCCCCGAAGGGTTGCTCCTCCGACCGCGGTTTCTTCCCCACCGCCATATCCTCCCCCTCCTCCGCATCACATCTCCATCACAAATGGCAGCACCACCGGACGTCGACCTAACGTGCGTCGGAAATAGCGTCGCAAGACTTGTCGGACTTGTTCTTTCACCATCCCAATATCTGTCCGCGACTCTCGCGGTAACTCACCCAACGCAGTACGAACCGCTTCCTTAGCAGCATCAAACCCTTCGCCATTCGTTGCCGCTAGGAACCCACGGGACAACAGGTCCGGCCCGGTCAACACTTCTCCAGTCTGCTGCGCAATCCCGACAATCGCGACCACAAGCCCATCCTCGGCCATATGGCGGCGATCGCGGAGCACCTCTTCTTCTATGCCACCTAACCCATCGACGAAGACCCGTCCCGCCTGCACGGACTCTGTGACATGTGCGCCCTTCGTCGTAATCTCCAGCACTTGACCATCTTCTAGTAAAAACACTCCTGTGGGATCGACCCCCACGCCACGGGCTAACTCACAGTGACGAACCAGAAAACGAAACTCTCCATGAATAGGGACGAAGAATTGTGGCCGTAACAGGTTTAACATGAGCTGCAATTCTTCTTGGCTCGCGTGGCCGGACACATGAACACACGCGATGGCCTCATAGTATACCTCTGCACCTCGTCGGCACAAGTGATCGAGGAGACGAGCAATAGTACGTTCATTACCAGGAATAACCCGCGATGACAAAATTACCGTATCGCCAGGGCGAATCTTGACATGAGGGTGAGCGCCAGTAGCAATGCGTGACAGAGCAGAAAGCGGTTCGCCTTGCGATCCTGTCGTCAGGAGCGTAACGGTTTGTGGATCTCGATCACCAACCTTCCCGATATCGACCAACGTGTCCGCAGGAATCTTGAGGTGACCGACCTCACGAGCAATTTCAATATTATTTACTAAGCTTTTGCCGACCACCCCCACCGCACGCCCTTGTTTCAGAGAAAGGTCAATCACTTGGCGAATACGATGGACATGCGAGGCAAACGTCGCCACCAGTACTTTACCACTCGCATGCGCCATAAGGTCTTCAAGGGGGCGAGTTAAGGTCCGCTCTGATGGTGTAGTGCCAGGCCGTTCGACATTGGTTGAATCAGAAAGGAGGAGCAATACGCCTTGCTCTCCTAATTCTGCTAACCGTGCAATATCCGACTGCCGGCCATCTATCGGCGTTTGGTCGAGTTTAAAATCCCCCGTATGGACGATAACCCCAAGTGGTGTTGTGATTGCCAGAGCGGCTGCATCAACAATGCTATGGGTGACATGAATGCCTTCAATCTGAAAGGGACCAATCTGCCAAGACTGTCGTGGGCGAAATTCGTGAAGTTCAGTCTCCTCCAGCAGATCATGCTCATCGAGTTTGTCACGCAGTAACCCCAGGGTAAAAGCTGTGCCATAGACGGGCACGTTAAACTCCCGCAACAGATGAGGAAGCGCACCAATGTGGTCCTCGTGCCCGTGGGTAAACACCACCCCTTTCAGGTGGCGTTTCTCGCGCAAATAGGTAAAGTCGGGAATAACTACGTCGATTCCCAGCATTTCTCGCTCGGGGAACATCAAGCCACAGTCAACAGCAATGGCTGCAATATCCTCGCTGTCTGCCGGGCAATATTCGATCAGCATCAAGTTGAGACCGATCTCGCCTAGCCCGCCAAGGGGAATAATACGTAAAGTACCCTCACTCATGTAGTCGGATGCTCCGGTGCGGAAGTTGGAACAAGGGCTGGGGAAACAACAGGAGCTGTTACTGGGACATCACCTCGCAATTGCTCTGCTATCGCAGCGTGTACTTTTCCCAGGAGATCTTCACGCGCAGCTTTCTTGCTCAAATGTGGATTCACTGAAAGCGGTTCACAAAATATGACGTCAACAGTTCCCGGTCGCAAATCCAGCCCCCCGGGAGGCCAAAGCGCCCGGCTCCCATTAATCACTGTAGGAACGACAGGAACTTTTGCTTCAGTGGCCACGGCAAAACCACCGGGTTTGAACGGCTGCAAATGGCCATCGCGAGTGCGGGTCCCTTCAGGAAAGAAAACGGCTGATATGCCAGCCTCAAGTAATGCTTTGACTTGACGAATCACTGCAATCGCTTGGGTTGGACTGTCACGGTCAACCAATACTTGATGCGTGCGTTGCATACATAAGCCAATGATAGGAACCTTGCGTACCTCTTGCTTTGAGACCCAGCGTACTTGCAGCGTATCAAACGCCGCCGTGAGAATGGGGATATCAAAGTTGCTCTGGTGGTTCGCCATGAATAGATAAGCTTTCGTTGGATCAATACGCTCTCGGCCGTGAACACGGATTTTCACCCCACACACCCATAGCACTCCCCGCGCCCAGAAGCGAATGAGCCGGGCGGCTCGTTCGCCGTACCGGTCAAGATAGGAAAAGAGAATAATGAGAACGCCCCAAAAAAGCGTGAGTACGGCAATCGTAAAGAAACGGAGTGCAAGGACAATCCAACGCAAGTGATTCCCTAGACTGGCTGCAGAAATGTTGCAGCATTATAGTTTTCTTTACTATATATCGTCAACGAGGTTGATTTTTCTTCACTTCCTCCTACAATTCTTTGCATAGGGAGGACAGCGAGTGATTATTGAATGCCCAGCCTGTCACACCCGCTATCGCATGGACGGCTCCTTATCGATCACTGACTCCACACTCTTTGAGTGCTCGCGGGAACAATGTGGCCATATTTTTTCGTATCTCCTAGGGCCCTCTCGAGAAACTGGAGGAGAACCTCTACTCGATGATTCACCTTTAGAATCTCCCGATGCTTTTGTGGAGTCATCATCCGCATCGGCAAATGACTTTCCTCCCGATCAGCAATCTCCATTAGGGCATGCTTCCAACGAATCTTCTGCCACGACGCCGTCCCCTAAATCGACCTCTCCAACAAAAGTTCCAGGACAGTCACCTCAGGTAACAAGGAGTTTCTCAGAAGATTTCGTTGAGCCAGAAGATTTTACGCTTGACTCCCCTCTTCTATCTTCCCCGGCTCCTTCATTCTCTCCTCCAACCACGACTGAGGGAGACCGAAGAAACGAGCCAGTAAAACGAAACGCGCCGCCTCGCCAACGCTCACGACCAGCACCGATCACGACTTTTTCTGTATGGCCAGCTCTTGGCTTTCTAGTCCTTCTCGTCCTTGGCTATTACTTTCTTGGGAGCCGATGGCGAATGAATGTGACCGATACAGCAAACATGCTTGCACGCCTTCCGGTTGTCGGCTCCTCGTTTGTTGCGAGTCAATTTTCGCCACAGCACATTGTGTTATCAGATGTAAAGAGTGGCTTTTGGGTAACTAAAGACAGTAAACGTGTGTTCGCGATTTCCGGCAAAGCCACGAACAATGCTTCAGTACCCGCCTCGCTTATCCAAATTGAAGGGCAATTGCACGACATTGATGGCGAAACCATCGAACAACGAATAATCTCGTGTGGAATGGGGACAACGGCAGAAAGTTTGCCAACGCTAACGACGCGTGAAATCAGTGTCCTTCAGGGTCTGGCACCACCAAAACAGTTTCATGTGCTGCCTGGTCAGGCAGTGAACTTCCTGATCGTCTTCCCCAACCCTCCGGCAGCAGTCACTGAGCTGAGCTGTCGTGTCGCCACAGCACAGTTCGGGACGTCTTAGTGAGACTTTTCCTCTCCTGAGGAGCCGGATTTCGTTTCTGGAGTGACGTCAATCTCATCAGGTTTTTTGACTTCCTTGCGGAAATCGCGAATCGCTTTACCCAGCCCGCCACCGATCTCAGGCAGCTTATTCGCCCCAAAAATGAGTACGATGATGAGAATAATGAGTATTTCACCCATGCCAAGACCAAACATAGTGATGCTACTATACGCTATCTCTCTCTGTATCGGCAAGACAGGTAACAGGATCTTCCTTGCGGCAAGTTGAGGGGATCGCTAGAATGCCGCCGATGACTTCCGCCGTACAAACGTTCCAACGACCCGAGCAGCGTGACCCGCTCGCTGTTTTTCTTTTTCTATCTTTGATTGTACACGCAGTCTTGTTTCTCTTCTTTCCGACGCTCTATCGCCTGATGCCAGAGCCGCCACAAGAGCAACTCACAGAAGTTGAACTTCTTCCGTCGCCACCTGCGCCACCTGTTGTGGCAAAAACAGAACCGCCTCTCCAGGAAAAGCCAATAGAACAGCCGAAACCACCAGTAGAAAAGCCCAAGTCATCTGAGCAAACAAAACCGAAGCCGCCTGAACCCAAGCCACAGGAAAAGCTTCCAGAACAGATTGTGAGTCCACCGGATCAAGTCAACGATCAGATTCCCGAAAAGACTCGTCTGCTCAGCGATCGGAATAGTGCGACGAAAGAAGAGATGGTTGCGCGCGGATTGCCACGACCAGCACCAGCACGCAAAGACCAACCTCCGGTTCGCGAGAAAACACTGAAGGAAGAGCCAAAACCGCCAGTGCAACAGGCAAAGAAAGAACCGGGAGTAGCATCACCAACTGAAAAGCCAACAAAAGATCTCGCAGAAGATATGACACCACCTAAAAGTCGCACTCCAGGAACCCGAGAAGCGAAAAAGCGTGAGTCACTACAGCTGGCGATGAAACCGCCCGTTGCCCCTGCTGTCCCCAAACCTGAAGTGAAGAAAAAGCTTGAACGGGAGGTAGATGAAGAGTCTCTTGCGAAGCCCTCCCCTACGACGACGGCAGAGGCGGCAAAGCGAGCGCCCAAATTATTTGCACGTCCAGAAGAACTCCTCTCTCAAGGGTGGATATCTGACGCCGGAGAAGATCAAGAAGAAAAAGAAAAACGGCAGCCACCACAGGGGCGAGACCTCATAGCTATGGCTCCTCCGCCAGCAGAAAATTTATTCGCATTACCCGGCCCGATCGGCACACCTGATGTGCTTCCAGATATTCGCCAAGGCAATCTGACCTTCCTCAATGCTAAAGCGAATCGGTTTGCACCATTTGTGAGACGCGTTGCCTTGCGGGTGTTCCAGCATCTGATTATTTTTCAGCGGAAAAACCTGCAGATTAACGACGTGGTTGCTGCCAACAATGTCTCAACGATCGAGGCAAAGATCGACACCCAAGGCAACTTGAAGAAACTCATTATTCAGACGCGCTCTGGAAGTTATGCTGTAGACGAAGCGCTGCTGCGCGCCTGTGAAAATGGCGCATGGGATGAAAACCCCCCGGATGAAGCCATCGCAGAAGACGGGATGATCCATTTCATCTTCCGCTCTGACATTAACGCCCAATACGATGACCTGGGACTCAGGGCGATTCTGACGACGCTTCAGGTCGGATTGGTCTAGTTCCCTTGCAAAGTGACCGGGTGGCTGTTAGATTATCCTCGCTGTTATACAGTATTTTCTTTCTTTACCTTTTTGCCGTTTCCCCTTTTCCTCCATTCCCATCCTGTGGGGCCGTAGCTCAGTTGGGAGAGCGCTAGAATCGCACTCTAGAGGTCGAGGGTTCAATTCCCTTCGGCTCCACTTGTGTTTCTTCTCGCCCTTCGTTTCCTTATCGATCAAGAACCAAAATGAAAAACCTTCTGCGATTTCCGATTCTGTGGGAAGCGCGGCCCGATGGGGCATCAAGACACTCTCCGAATTAATAAGAAAGATCGCGAGAATGAATATCGCCCCTTACAAGCGCTCGTCTTTGAGCTATGTAACGCGCAAGCGTTCCTTTCTCTTGTCCAAGAACATCCCTCAGCCATGCTTGGCCAGCAGATCGAAGAGCTACGCGAGGGGCGTACCCCGGAACTGATCCTCCTTGACGCTCGAAGCCAACCTCGTCTACTTGAATCTCCGTAGAGACGCGGTTCTCCTGTGATCTTTCTCAAACGTCTCTCAGACGTATTTCATACGGTTATTTCTTCTCCTCGCAGAAAAACGGCTGTCTTTTCCTTGCTTCTTGCCGAGCGAAAGCAGTAGCATCGTTGGTAAGGGGGAAATGTTGGTGGCCTTACCAGAGCACGATCCACAGCGACAATTCAATAATATTGCCAGTGAGTCTTTGATCCCAAAGTACTACCTTACGATGACATTCTTGTCGTGGGCTGGTAGGTATCTCAGGCATTTTGCGACTCTTCATCACTACGCAAAGAAACGGAATCTAACGACACTATGGCCCTGAAGAAATCGGAACTCTACTCGTCCCTGTGGTCGAGCTGCGATGCGCTGCGCGGCGGCATGGATGCCAGCCAATACAAGGACTACGTGCTGGTCCTGTTGTTCATCAAATATGTCAGCGACAAATATGCCGGCGTGCCTTTCGCGCCGATCACCATTCCCGAGGGCGCCAGCTTCAAGGACATGGTCGCGCTCAAGGGCAAACCTGACATCGGTGACCAGATCAACAAGAAGATCATCGCGCCGCTGGCCAATGCCAACAAGCTGTCCGACATGCCGGACTTCAACGACGCCACCAAGCTCGGCAGCGGCAAGGAGATGGTGGAGCGACTAACAGACCTCATCGCCATCTTTGAAGATAAGCGGCTCGATTTCAGCAAGAACCGCGCAGACGGTGATGACATTCTCGGCGATGCCTATGAATATCTGATGCAGCACTTCGCCGTGGATAGCGGCAAGAGCAAGGGGCAGTTCTACACGCCTGCCGAGGTCAGCCGCATCATTGCGCAGATCATCGGCATCCGCGATGCCAAGACGACGAACGATACCACCGTCTATGACCCGACCTGCGGTTCCGGCTCGCTGTTGTTGAAAGTCGCCGATGAAGCCCACGCGCAGGTCACGCTGTACGGCCAGGATAAAGACGCGGCGACGTCCGGTCTGGCGCGGATGAATATGGTGCTGCACAACAACCCGACGGCGTTGATCGTGCAAGGCAACTCGCTGGCTGACCCCAAGTTCAAAGATGGCGACATCCTCAAGACCTTTGATTACGTAGTCGCGAATCCGCCGTTCAGCGATAAGCGCTGGAGCACCGGTGTCGATCCGCTCAACGATCCGCACGAGCGTTTCAAGTCCTTCGGTGTGCCGCCTGGCAAACAGGGCGATTACGCCTATCTGCTGCACATCGTGCGCTCGCTCAAGAGCCACGGCAAAGGTGCATGCATTCTGCCGCATGGGGTGTTGTTCCGTGGCAATGCCGAAGCCGACATCCGCCGCAACTTGATCCGCAAGGGCTACATCAAGGGCATCATTGGCCTGCCCGCGAACCTGTTTTACGGCACTGGCATTCCGGCCTGTATCATCGTCATCGACAAAGAAGACGCCCACACGCGCCGTGGCATTTTTATGATTGACGCCAGCGCGGGCTACATGAAGGACGGTAACAAGAACCGGTTGCGTGCGAGGGACATTCACAAGATTGTGGATGTCTTCACCAAACAGGTAGAGATTCCCAAATATGCGCGCATGGTCCCGTTCGCAGAGATCGAGAAGAACGAATACAACCTCAACATTCCGCGTTACATCGACAGTCAGGAGGCCGAAGACATTCAAGACATCGAAGGCCACCTGCGCGGCGGCATCCCTAACCGCGACATCGATGCACTCGAAAAATATTGGTCCGTTCTCCCTGGACTCAAATCCGCACTCTTCCAGCCGCTCCGCGCCCACTATTCTCAATTATCCATTCTCCACTCTCAACTAAAACAAACCATCTACGAGCATCGCGGAGTTTGTGACGTTCACCGATAGTATGAACGCCTTGTTTGCCGATTGGCGTAGACGCACGCAAGGCACTCAAGGGACTAACGGTTGAGTGTCACCCCAAACACATCATCAAAGGCCTTTCCGAAAACCTGCTCGCGCACTACAGCGGCAAGCCGCTGATCGATGAATACGATGTCTATCAGCACCTGATGGATTACTGGGCCGAGACGATGCAGGACGACTGCTATCTGATCGCCACTGATGGGTGGAAGGCTGAGACCTATCGTATCATCGAGAAAGACAAGAAAGGCAAAGAGAAGGACAAGGGCTGGGCGTGCGATCTCGTGCCGAAGCCGCTCATCGTCGCTCGCTACTTTGCCAAAGAACAAGAAGCCATCACGAAGCTGGAGGCCGAGCTGGAAAGCGTCACCGCTCAGTTGACTGAGATGGAAGAAGAACACGGTGGTGAGGAAGGTGCGTTCTCCGCGTTGGACAAGGTGAACAAGGCTAATATCGCCGCACGCCTAAAGGAGATCAAAGGGCTGTTCTCCAAAGATGAGGAGACCAAAGAGGAAGCCGAGGTTCTTAAATGCCTGGCTAACGCTCAGTGACCAGGAGTCCGAACTCAAGAAGCGCCTCAAAGACGCCGAGGCCGCACTCGATGCGAAAGCCTATGCCCAATATCCCAAACTCACCGAGGCCGAGATCAAGACGTTGGTCGTGGATGACAAATGGCTGGCCGTACTCGATGCACGCATCCACGGCGAGATGGACCGTATCAGCCAGGCCCTGACCCAGCGCGTGAAGGAACTGGCCGAACGCTACGAAACCCCGCTGCCGCAGCAGACGAGCCGCGTGGCCGAGCTGGAACAGAAAGTGAACCGCCATCTCGCGAAAATGGGATTTTCGCTTAATTGAGAATGGAGAATGGAAAATGAAGAACGAAAACAATTCTCAATTCTCAACTCTCAATTCTCCATTAGTTCCTCCGGGTTACAAGCAGACCGAGGTGGGGGTGATTCCGGAGGATTGGGAGGTCTCGACTGTCGGCGACGAGTTCTAAATCAGTTGAGGAAGATGCTCGATTCCGTGAAAATAACGTTGGTATTACGAAGCCTTTACTCAGGCGATCAGAGCCATGTCAATTGGGGACGTATTGACCTGAGCGATATTGGCGTGATCAGATGACGCCAGAAGCTGATCTTCAGACGATATTCAGTCTTGCGAAGTGGCGATCGTCGCTTGTTGCGATGGCAGGCAGAAAGTTGGAGCGTGCTGGCACGGTATATGGCTAGTCCAGATGATAGACATGCTTACTGATCAGAATGGCGCTAATGCAGCGCTTATGTAAAGCAGTGGCTACATGATTTCCTGATGCTTGGATACTCGTTCAGCAGTCTGGCATCGTAAGGCATTCTGCTGAATTTGTCACGCAGACAAGCATACGCACATCTTCCAAAAGATAAGTTCGAGACAGTCCCGATTCCTCTTCCGCCACCAAAGCCGAACAAGAAGCCATTGCCGAAGCCTTGAGCGATGCGGATGCCCTCATTGAATCCCTTGAGCAACTCATCGCCAAAAAACGCCACCTCAAACAAGGCGCCATGCAGGAATTGCTCACCGGGAAGAAACGGCTATCGGAGTTCAGTGGAACCACTGGGCGACAAAACAGCGAAGTTAGGAGAGATACCGAGGATTGGCAATGTAGCAACGATTGGCAAGATCACAGATGTGGAAACGGGTCCGTTTTGGCTCGGCGTTACATAGAACGCGACTATGCTTAGTGGACGGCACTCCGATCATCACTGTGGAGCATTTAGGTGAACGCGGAGTTGTACATTCTAATCTTCCTACGGAATCAGATGCGGATGAAAGCGGCTCAGCGTATATGCACTTGAAGAAGGTGATATCGTATTTAGCCGCGTCGGTTACGTCGATCGTCAATGCACGCACTTCCAGAGCCGATGCATGGCTGGCATTATCTCTAGGAGATCGGTTTGCATACGTTCTCTTCCGGGCGGGGTACCAGAGGATCGATGTCACGCTTAGCGAGACTTGCGTCTTCGAAAATGGGGATCGAGGAAAAAATTACCCATCATCAGTGTCATTCGCACGTAGTGGAGTCCCTTTCGTTAACGCAGGCCACGTTGCAGAAGGTCATATCAATCGCAGTGAACTAGACTACATCACTAGAGAGAGCTATGACCGCCTTGGCGGCGGGAAGTTTAAGCCTGGGGACATACTGTTCTGTTTGCGCGGTTCGTTGGGCAAATTCGGAATCGTTGGTCCAGATTTCGGCGAAGGTGCAATCGCGAGCTCTCTGGTAATTGTTCGCCCTAAGTCAGCCAGTCTCCGTACTGACTATCTGAGTTATTACTTCAATTCTAACCTGTGTGCACGGATGATAGAAAATGGTCTGGTGGTGCAGCTCAGCCTAATCTCGGGCGCAAGATCTCGCAAGATTTGTAATTCCTTCACCCGCCTAGCGTTCCGAACAAGAAGCCATTGCCGAGGTCTTGAGCGACATGGACGCCGAGATCGACGCGCTGGAAGCCAAGCTCGCCAAAGCCCGCCAGCTCAAGCAGGGCATGATGCACGTGTTACTCACCGGACAAGTCAGGCTTGTTTAATGGAAAATTGAGAATGGAGAATTGAGAATGAAGAAGTGGAAAGTTGAGATGGAGAAGTGAAAATGGAAAATGGAGAATTAAAAATGGAAGAGTAAGAATGGGAATTAAGAATGAGGGAGAACATCATTAGGGATAAGTCATTTGCCTTTGCGTTGCGGGTGGTGAAGCTGGCCAGACACTTGCAAAGTGAGAAGAAAGAATTTGTTCTGTCGAACCAGGTACTGCGCAGTGGCACGGCCATTGGTGCGCTGGTACGGGAAGCAGAGCATGCAGAAAGCAAAGCGGACTTTATTCACAAGATGACTATCGCTCTCAAAGAAGCTAACGAGACACTGTACTGGCTGGAGTTGCTTCATCAATCCGAATACATCGCCAATCAGAGCTTCGCCTCCATCCGCACTGATAGTGAAGAACTTGTCAAGCTGCTGGTCTCAATTGTCAAAACATCCAAAGGATCAAAGCAGACTTCGTAATTCTCCATTCTCAACTCTCCATTTTCAATTCTCAATTTTCAACTCTCCATTCTCCACTATTATGAAGGAGCATCAGCACATCGAATGGAAACAGCACTGGCGAGATGAATACCTGAAGTGGGTTTGCGGCTTCGCCAATGCCCAGGGCGGTACGCTGATGATCGGCAAGAATGACCGGGGCGAGGTTGTTGGTGTAGACAACGCGGCGAAGTTGTTGGGGGACATTCCGAACCAGGTGCGCGACATTCTCGGTATCATGGTCGAGGTGAATCTGCACACCGAACGGGGCAAGGATTGGCTGGAAATCGTGGTGGAACCGTACCCCAGCCCAATCAGTTACAAAGGCGAATACCATTACCGCAGTGGCAGCACCAAGCAGGAGTTGAAGGGCGCGGCGCTTCACCGTTTTCTGATGCGCAAACAGGGGCGGCATTGGGATGATGCGCCCGTACCGTATGTCTCGCTGGCAGACTTGGATCAGCGGGCGCTGGCGTATTTCCGCAAACGCGCTACGCGTAGCAAGCGCTTGTCAGCCGAGCTTCTGGAAGAGACAGATGCCGTTCTGATTGACAAGCTGCACCTGATGGATGGCACATATCTGAAGCGGGCGGCGGTGTTGTTGTTTCACCCAGACCCGGAGCGATTTTTCACCGGGGCGTATGTGAAAATCGGCTATTTCCGTACGAACGCCGATTTGCTCTACCACGATGAAATTCACGGCGATCTCTTCACGCAGGTGAATCAGACAATGGAAATCTTGCTAGCAAAGTATCTGAAGGCGATGATTTCCTACGAAGGACTACAACGCGTGGAGACGTACCCTGTGCCGGAGGAAGCGTTGCGCGAGGCGATACTGAACGCCGTCGCTCACAAGGATTACAGCAGCGGTGCACCCATTCAGATCAGTGTATATGAAGACAAGATCATGCTCTGGAACGACGGTGAACTCCACGAAGGATGGACAGTGGAAACGCTCACAGGAAAACATTCGTCCAAACCGTATAACCCGGATGTGGCAAATGCGTTCTTCCGCGCGGGGATGATCGAATTATGGGGACGCGGGATCGAGCATATTGTGAATGCCTGCAGGGTGGAAGGTGCGTCCCCGCCGGAGTTCCGCTTTGAACATGGGGGACTGTGGGTGGTGTTTCCAACGCGAGTGGACACTACCCAGAAAATTACCCGGAACGAATTCGGTGATAGTTCGGGAAAAGTTCGGGGAAAAGTTCGGGGAAAATCATACGTCACGTTCGCGAGAATCCTCGTATCACCATTCCTGAACTCGCGGAGAAGCTTGGACTGTCTACCCGTGGAGTAGAGAAGCAGATTGCCAAACTCAAGTCTGACGGGGTCTTGCAACGCATCGGCCCCGCCAAAGGTGGCCACTGGCAAGTAAAAGGCGACCATCATGCAGTAACATCGGCCAACCTGAACGCGCCACGCAGAACCGCGTCATCGCCCTGTTCCGCGATGAACTCGGCTATCGCTACCTCGGCGATTGGACGCGACCGTGACGGCAACAGCAACATTGAGGAAGAGTTGCTCACGACCTACCTCACAAAGTGTGGATACACCCCAGCACAGATCAGCAGCGCCCTCTACAAACTCCGCACCGAGGCAGACAATCACAATCGCGGCCTGTACGGCAACAATCAGGCCGTGTACAACCTGCTGCGCTATGGCGTGCCAGGTGAAGATCGAAGCAGGCAAAGTCACCGAAACCGTCCATCTCATCAACTGGAAGGAGCCGAAAAAGAACGACTTCGCCATCGCTGAAGAAGTCACACTGCGCGGCAATCACGAACGGCGGCCTGACATCGTGCTGTATGTGAATGGTATCGCCGTAGGCGTGCTGGAACTCAAGAACAGCAGCATTACGATTGGCGACGGCATCCGCCAGAACATTTCCAACCAGCAACCCGAGTTCAACGCATGGTTCTTTAGCACCGTGCAGTTCATCTTCGCGGGCAACGACTCCGAAGGTCTGCAATACGGCACCATTGGCACCGAAGAGAAGTACTTCCTCAAGTGGAAAGAGGACGAAGAAGACAACAGTCGCTTCAAGCTCGACAAGTATCTGCTCAAGATGTGCAACAAAGCGCGGCTGATCGAGCTGATGCACGACTTCGTGCTGTTTGATGGCGGGATGAAAAAGCTGCCGCGCGTGCACCAGTATTTCGGCGTCAAAGCCGCCCAGCAGCATGTGCGCAAACGCAAGAGCGGCATCATCTGGCATACGCAAGGCAGCGGCAAAAGCATCGTCATGGTGCTGCTGGCCAAATGGATTCTGGAAAACAATCCCAACGCTCGTGTAGCAATCGTCACCGATCGTGACGAATTGGACAAACAGATTGAAGACGTGTTCACCGAGACAGGCGAGACGATCAAGCGGACCAGAAGCGGGCGCGAGCTGATGACCCAGTTGGGGCAGGCCACGCCGCGCCTGCTCTGTTCCCTGGTGCATAAGTTCGGCAAGAAGGACGTGGACAACTTCGAGCAGTTCATCAAGGAACTGCAAGCCCAGCCGAGCCAGACAGTAGGCGAGATTTTTGTCTTCGTCGACGAATGCCATCGCACCCAGAGCGGCAAGCTACACCGCGTGATGAAGGCCATCATGCCTAATGCCGTCTTCATCGGCTTCACCGGCACGCCGCTGCTCAAGAAGGACAAGCAGACCAGCCTGGAAGTCTTCGGCGGGTACATCCACACCTACAAGTTCAGCGAAGCAGTAGAAGACGAGGTGGTGCTCGATCTGGTCTATGAGGCGCGGGATATTGACCAGCATCTCGGCTCGCAGAGCAAGATTGACGCCTGGTTTGAGGCCAAGACCAAAGGGCTCAACGACTGGCAGAAAGACGAACTGAAAAAGCAGTGGGGCACGATGCAGAAGGTGCTCAGTTCGCGCTCGCGTATGGAACGGGTGGTAAGCGACATCGTCTTCGACTTCAGCGTCAAGCCGCGCCTCAGCGACAACCGCGGCACCGCCATGCTGGTAGCGTCGAGTATCTACGAAGCCTGTAAGTACTACACGCTCTTCCAGAAGACGGTCTTCAGGGACCGCTGCGCGGTCGTCACCTCGTACAATCCGCAGACGCGTGACATCACCACCGAAGACACCGGCGCGAACACTGAGACGGACAAAGAGTTTATTTACAGCACCTACACCGAACTGCTGAAGAACATCGACGCCAAGCCCGGCATGACGAAGACCGAAACCTACGAGGAAAAGGCTAAGGAGCTGTTCAAGAAAGAACCGGCCAACATGAAGCTCCTCATCGTCGTAGACAAGCTGCTCACCGGCTTTGACGCGCCCAGCTGTACCTACCTCTACATTGACAAGAGTATGCAGGATCACTGGTTTGTTCCAGGCGATCTGTCGCACCAATCGGCTGGACGGGGAGGATAAAGAATTCGGCTACATCGTGGATTACAAGGACCTGTTCAAGAAACTGGTCAATGAGGAAGGCACCGGTGCCCTTCAGGTCTACACCTCCGAGCTGGATCACAGTGCGGGCGGGGCCGATCCCGAAGTCCTGATGAACAATCGCCTTGCCAAAGGTCGCGAGCGACTCGACAACGCGCTGGAAGCCCTGGCGCTGCTCTGCGAGCCTGTGGAACCGCCCAAGGGCGAGCTAGAGTATATTCATTACTTCTGTGGTAATACCGAACTCCCGGAAGACCTGAAGGCACGCGAGCCACAACGTGCCGCGCTCTACAAGGCAACCGTCGCATTGGTGCGTGCCTACGCCAACATTGCCGACGAACTGGACGCCGCTGGCTACAGCGAGGCCGACGTTCGTTACATCAAGCAAAAGCTTAAAGAGTACCTCGATCTCCGCGACATCATCCGCAATGCTGCCAACGAAAAGCTCGACCTGAAAGCCTACGAGGCAGATATGCGGCATCTCATCGACACGTATATCGAAGCCGCAGAGCCGCGCACCATCTCGCCCTTCGACAAGATGTCGTTGCTGGAACTGATTGTGAACACTGGCATCACCAATGCCATCAACTCCCTGCCAAGTAGACTGAGAGCGAACAGGGAAGCAGTGGCTGAAACCATTGAGAACAACGTCCGCAGCAAGATCATCAAGGAACATCTCAACGACCCAGCCTACTACGAGAAAATGTCCGCCCTGCTGGATGAGATCATCGCTGCCCGGAAAGCCAAGGCGCTGGAGTACGAACAATACCTCAAACGGATCGCCGAGCTAGCCAAGCAAGTAGAAGCTGGCAAGGCCGAGGAGACGCCGGAACAACTGAACACGCCAGGCAGACGTGCCTTGTATAACAACCTCAAGCAAGTGCTGGACGCACGAGCGGTGTAGATGAAACACCTGCTATTCACGAGGAGACAACACAAGAGGATGTGCTTGCACTGGCCATCAAGATCGATGAAACTGTCAAACGCGTCCGACCTGACGGCTGGCGCGGCATTGAACCGCGTGAACGGGTGATTAAGCAAGCCTTGTATAACATCTTGCAGGACGTGGCCGAGGTGGAGCGTATTTTCCTGATCATCAAACAGCAGAAGGAATACTGACAGTGATGCAGATTGAGCTGGGTGAGATTGCGGTGGATGTGGTGAAGAAGGATATCAAGAACCTGCACTTGAGCGTGTACCCGCCTGCTGGCAAAGTGCGCATCTCTGCACCTCTTCGAATGAATCTTGACACTATTCGTGTCTTTGCCATTTCCAAACTCGGCTGGATTAAGCAACAGCAGAAGAAACTGCAAGAACAGGAACGCGAAACGCCGCGCGAGTATCTCGACCGTGAAAGCCACTACGTCTGGGGAAAACGCTACTTGCTCAAGGTATTCGAAAGCGACGAGGCACCTGCAGTGGAACTCAAGCACAACACAATGCACTTGCGGGTCCGTCCGGGTACGAGCGAGGAAAAGAAGCAGGCCGTTATCGAAGAATGGTATCGCGCCCAGCTTAAGCAGGCCGTCCCCGCCCTAATCGCCAAATGGGAGCCGCTCATGGGGGTGAACGTAGCGCGGTTCTTTGTGCAACGGATGAAAACCAAATGGGGAAGCTGTAATCCCAATGCCAAGAGCATTCGGCTCAACACGGAACTAGCCAAGAAACCGCTAGAATGTCTGGAGTACGTCGTCGTGCATGAGATGGTCCACCTGTTAGAGCCTACACATAATAGCCGCTTCGCCACGTTGATGGACAGCTTTATTCCTCAATGGCAGTTTTACCGCGATGCACTTAATAGACTCCCTGTGAGGCATGAAGATTGGGGAAAGAACCATGTTTCCGTACCGTGATGAGAACGTGACCCAGCGGCCGCCTTACGTCACCCTCAGCCTCATAACGGCGAATGTCCTGGCGTGGCTGTTCTTGCAAGGGGCTGGTGCGTCGTTGTCGCTGGCAGAGACGGTCTGCAATCTGGGGCTTATTCCTGGAGAACTCACCGGCGCGCTCCCGCCTGGAACCCGCTTTCCCATGGGCGAGGGCTTGGTGTGCGTCACCGACCCGGGGCGGCAGGTCTCTCACCTCTTCACCTCCATGTTCTTGCACGGGTCCTGGTTACATTTACTCGGCAATATGTGGTTTCTGTGGCTCTTCGGCAACAATGTCGAAGACGCGATGGGGCGGCCGCAGTTCGTTCTGTTTTACTTGCTGTGCGGGCTAGCGGCGGCACTGTTGCAGGTCCTGACCAGCCCGGCGTCGGGCGTGCCGATGGTGGGGGCCTCAGGGGCAATTAGTGGAGTGATGGGGGCCTACCTTATCCTCTATCCGCGGGTCCGAGTGTTCACGATGGTGCCCCTGGGCTTGCTGCTCACCTCCGTGGCGCTGCCCGCGTGGACGATGCTCCTCTACTGGATGGGGATCCAGGTCGTCAGCGGCCTGCTAGCGGGTGGGGACAAGTCGAGCGGGGGCGTGGCGTTCTGGGCACACGTAGGCGGGTTCATCACGGGTATGGTCTTGATCAAGCTGTTCACGCGGTCGGACTATGTAGCCGCCCACCAGGCAGCGCATTGGCAGCCCCGGCGCTCTGCCGGGGGGTAAATTCGCAACAGCTAAACACAGGGCTGGCCGACTGGCCCGCTAGAAGACCTGTCCGCAACCCCGCGCAAACTTTTACGGGTACGTAAAGAATCGGCCAGAGAGCGGGAGCGCGGGCTTTGACCCCTACCCGTTTCCTCTGCTGACGCTGATCGTCTCGTTGGAAGCCATTTTCCTGTCCACCTTCATTCTGATTAGCCAGAATCGGGACTTGCAACTCAGTGAGCGTTTTGTAAAACAAATCGTCGATGTCTGACGCCCCGCTCAGCTACCCCCAGTTCCGCGCTGGAGGCCAAGCCTGCCCCGACACCTGCACCGCAATCAGTTGATTTGCAGGTCACTCTGCTCACGCATGCGGACACGAATGCCGACGATGCTCAAGCAGATCGCGGACAAGGTGGGCGCCGATGTCAGCCAAGACCCCGATCGCTCGGTTGCCTCGATGCTTGGAGCAGTCGACGCAGCCGGAAAAGTTAGTCGAGCGAGATTGCCAGCGGACGATCGTAGACCACGAGCAGGAGGCAGAGCCCAAGCCGTGAGTGGCGAGTGCTTGGGGTATCTGTTCGCGTCCTTGATGAGGACGCTCTCCTGTCGTGGTGCTGCAGGGGAGGGTGTTTTCTGCAGCGTGCTTCCTCTCGTCTAGGTACCTTGAGCTCGTAAAGTTGCCTCCAATGTCGGCGTGGACCGGCGGTAGAGTTCTCAGCTCGCCCAGTTCGCACCAATGAGCGTGAGATTGTCATGGGTCGGCCAGCCGTAGATGCAGCCGATAGTCGGCCTTGGTCATCGCTATCCCCTCGCATCGGCCACCCCAAGACCAACGGGCAGCGCGCCATCGGTGAGAGGTTATTATCATGGCTTCGTTACCGTCGCCGAACTTTCATGGGCGGTATGGATGGGCATGACTACGAATGAGACAGAAGAGTTATTCTGACTAATTTGCATTCGTCAGGGTGTGAACCTTGCACATACCCCAGAAATCGACGGTCGCCTTCAGTAAGGTAAATAACTCGCCTAACCGCGTAGACTTCACGAAGCATGCCTTGGCTCCCAACTCATAGCAGAAGTCGATCTCTCGGGGATTAGTGCTACTCGTGAGTATAATGACCGGGATGCACTTGAGGTGCAGGTCTTGTTCGATCTCAGTTAAAACCTCCATCCCAGTTTTGCGCGGCATAGTAAGGTCTAAGAGAATGAGATCGGGCTGAGCTGCCTGTGTGTACGGCTCACGGTGGTACAGAAAGTTCAGAGCGTCCTCCCCATCCCCTACCACATTCAACTCTACCGGCTTCTCCATTATCTTCAGGGCGCGTTGGACGAAAAAGATATCGTGCGGGTTATCTTCCACAAGCAAAATATTCATGGATCCCTCCAGTCGCTTTTGCTCACCCAGATTCCTCCCTTACCTACCTTTAAGCTTGCCATACTTTCTGGCACTAGCCATACCTTCTGGCGCTAGAGAAGCGAATGTTTTATCCCTCTCGCCCTACTTCGCCCCATGAACACCGAGTTGCACTATCTTCCCCCAGACGAAACAAAACGACTCCTCGCCACGATCTCTCACAAGCACGACCGCACTTTTGTCCTCACCGCTTACTGCCGTGGATTCAGATGCTAGTGGTACTACGTCCGATAACTCCCCAAGTATTCCAAGTTGCTATCCCTTGTTGTAGTTGTAAGACATGCCTATCGTTAGCCATAGCAGGATCATAGCAGACAGTTTGTGACGAGGGGAACACCTCATCACCCTTACACACTATCTACAGTGAAGCACCACGCTCACCTCACTCCTATGCATCGCTATTCACACGTAATTGCCACTAGGACGCACTGAAACACCGTGATCCAAGGATGACCAGTATCGTTGGCCTGCATTCAGGGAAGAGACTTCTCTACTTGACTGATAAGTATAATTATTGTACTCTCTGGATTACTGAAAAGTATCAAAATTATACTATTCAGTCGCATCAGAAAATCGCCTGTTCAGTCCACTGTGGACTGACTCGCGGTGAGTACGGGCAATCCCTAGGTAGAAGGCGTACCGACAGGACGCCATTCTGGAAGGAGAGTAAGTATGTTTGGCTTCGATATTTTCCCTATTGCCGCCGCAAGTCTCGACATGACTGCGGACTTTGCACCCTTGCTGTCTGGTTTAGGTGGCTTACTCGGGTTGAGTGCCGTGGGTATTGCGGTGAGTGCTGTGTCGTTTTGGATACTCAATCCACGACGAACGGCAGCTAGTCCTACCGCGACAGCGTCTTCAGATCTCAATTCGCATGAAGAGGCAAAAGCAGCGTAAGGAAAGATACGGTGACGGCAGCGTATCTCTCCGGTCCCTGCGCTGTCTGTCGACGCTTGGCCTTTAGGGTGGACAGCGCCCCGCCGTTAGACTTCATGACCTCACGCTAACGTGTCGTTATCACCGCCCTTCTTTTTCCTGGAACTGTTTGAGACCCGCCTGGTTTCTGCACATCTTTGAGGACGACTCCATGCGGATCCTTCTTCTGGAGACCAGCGATCAGGGCATCGCAGTCCATGTCCTGGCCGAACCATAGATCCCTGGGCTGGACAACAGCGGAAACGAGCACCATGAAGACGTTGGCAATCTTAGCAAGCAGCGATTTGGTCCCGGTCTTGAGCGGATCGGGAAATACCGAGACCTTCTTGAAGCTTCCCCCCACTCGAATAAATGAACGAAGGCTCAGCGGACTGAAATCTTTCGGAACGGGAGTCAAGACGATGTCAAGCTGTTCGTCTCGGAGGTCGATTTTCCCCTCACCAAAAATGACTGTATCGGTGGTATCTAACACTAGCGTTTGGACGTCCATCTGTCCGTCTTGTCCGTGAAGATCTATCACCGCACAGCGGATGGGGATGGGGTTGTCGCCCTGGACGAGCACCCCAAGGGTTTCAGCGACGTCCAGCCCGGCCAGCTCAACGAGCAGCCCGCTGACTTCCCCGCCGGCCATCACCACGAAGGTATTACCGGAGGCAGTCGCCATGAGTTCGCGAAACGACTCGCCGGTTCCCGCTATGTTGATTCGCCCTTCAATAGGGCCGAGGCTATTTTGCGCGAAGGTACTCTTGCCGAGGAGTCGCTTCAGGTCCAGCTGCATGAGCCGAGCATCGATATTGACCTTGGAGGGTCGTTTCGCTCCATCAAACGTGCTGTAGAGTTCGATGCGGCCGTTGGCAACCCCGAATGTCGCTGGCTCGAATTTCAAAACGCCGTCGTTTAAGCTTAACTTCGCGACGAGTGTGTCTATGGGAAGATTGGGCGCGAGAATCTGCTTGGCGCGCAACTGCACATCTGCGTCCATCGCTCTCAATCGCTCTAGATTATAGGGTTGATCGGGAAATATTCGGTCGTCTTTCTTTTCGACAGCGGCGCGTTTTTTTTGCTCCTCAGAAGTGGTCTCCCCTGGTGTTGTTTTCGGCGTCGCCCCGATAAACCCCGCTAAGTCGTCGAAGTCGAGTAAGGTAGAGACGAGATCGGCCTTCATGACGGGCCGTTTCGGTCCCGTGTCAACCCGCAGGGTCCCGGATAAATCGCTATCACCGACGCGTCCAGAGAAATTTGAGAGTGACCAGACCTGCGCCTCATGTTTCAGCCGGCCTTTAAGTTTGTATGGGGGCGTCGAGGGAAAGACGAGTCGGATGAGCGGGAAGAGATTCGCCATATCGTCTCCTTGAATATCCAGCGTGACGTCTTCTCCTTTCATCTCCAACGGCTCGGCCAGATGCCCCTTGATGTTGGCTTTGACTTTTCCGACGCCGAGTTTGATATCGAGAGGGTACGGCTCCGTCGCGCTCCTCAAGTTGTGATATGAACCTCCCTCCAACGACAACGTCAGCGGCTGTTTCTGATACGTGCCCTCTGCCTTGAGCTTGACCGGTGTCTCCAAGAAGCCCGTCGCTTCCGCCTGAGTGAGCTTCAATTCAAGCTGAGTTTTAGTTTCCTGATTGGCAAACAGGAATGTCCCGTCCTTGACTATGAGTTTTTCGATGACCGGAAACTCGGTACGCTTCTCCGGGATTGGGCCTGTCACCGCGGAAGCCGCACGAAACTCCCAGTTTGCCTCGCCCGCAGCATTTTTTTCGAGAATTACTTTGGCTTGAGAAATAGTGACTGTAGGAAGGACAACCCGCCACTTGAACAATTGCCAGAGATCGACCTCCACGTCGACGAGGCCAACTTCGACCATCTGGGGGTGCGTGCTCCAGCGTGCGTTCTCGAATTGTATCTGGCTAGCACGCACTTTGGAGATCCAACCGAGCTCTACGTTGAGATCCCCGTTGATCTTCAGCTGACGTCCCGTGGCCTTGCTAACGCCGGCTGAAATATACCCCTTGGCCTTGTTCCAATCCAACGTCGCAAAAAAGATCACTGTCGCGCCAGCAATCACGCCAAAAATAGCTCCCACCCAGATCAAAGCGCGATATTTTCGCTTGGTCATAACCACATCCTGCTCTTCGTGCAGATATCCCTTTATTTCAGGCCGCAAGAGACGTACCAACATGACTTCGGATAGCCCAGAAATGGGAGTGTTGACAGTCAAGCGCATTCCGAAGGAAATTATGGAGAGCGGCTGCCCTGTTCCTAAAACTGGATCAAAGAAATTTCCAAAGAAACTTGTGGGTTTTTCATAAAGCGCGCTATGGCATACGCCTATATGCAGGGACTCAGGAAAAATGTCGACAATTACCAACAGTAGAGAATCCAACCATATTAATACCTTATGGGGAGAGCTGCCGTTTAATCTTGTTGGCGTTCGCTATGGCTTCGTGCTCAAGCACCCACGCCTGCTGCAGGTACTGCGTGGAAAACGCCTCGATCCCTAGCCGATCATATTGTTCTACATGCGTCAGCTCATGCGCCCATAAGACCGGATCAGCCGCGAGCTGCTCGTCACGGAAGACAATCACATCCACGAGCGTCACAGCTTCCGCTCCAGTCCCGAGAAGCAAGGTATAAAGGGAGCCCCCGGTCGTGGCATCCTGCCATTCAGTGGAATACCGCACTTTCTGTAGGACAGCACGCGAGAAGAAGGGAGCCAGAGTGCGACGGATCGACTCGGGGATTGCCTGCCCGCGCGGATAGGCTTGGTCTCGGCCTTGACGAATTACTGTGGTGAGCGCAGGACCCAAGACCGACGCAAGGGTCGATAACCAGGCTTCAGCTGGCGGCGTATGCGGGGCAGGGCTTGCTGGGGGGTCAAAGTGTTGGGATGGGAGCAGTGTTTGTACCGACCCCAGGGAACACAAAAGACTCATGATCCCCACACCTACACGGCGGCACGCCTGAGGGCCTCTTTGCATAGGCTCGCTTCCAGCAACCTCGAAGATCCACCTGCCTGGGCAGTGCGTTCTATCTGCCGCACGGGAAAGGTATCACCGCATCGGTGAGATTTTTGCCACACGCAGAGGGGGATTTTGCTACTCCCTCCCATACCTCTTTCTGCAGCAATCACCTTCCTCGCTTCTACGATCCGCCGAGCTTGCGACTTTGCATGTAAGACGGACACGACCCCGTCAAGCCTCATCGTCCGGTGATGCTCTCGTTTCGTTTCACTTGCCGCCTGCTTCACCGCACGGCCCGTACCCGCCACGGCATGACCTGCTCCCTCGCCCACCGCTTCAACACTACTTCCTGTAGCACGAAACACCGCGCAGCCCGTATTCATCCCTACACAGAGACTGAAAAGACACACTCCAATCAGCCAGATGCTATACCAGCGTCGCCACATAACAAAGCCTCCTGAGTAATGATTTGTGTGATGAGAGGCAGACCACAGACCAGCCGTAAATCTCTCAGCTCAGTCCGCCTCTCAATATTTTCTTTTACAAGATACATGTACAAGATACATGCCAGAAAAGACGAGCCCGGGCTTGCCCCTGTTGTAAATCAGCATGTGAAGCATCAGGAGGTGGAAAAAGAGATGGAGAGATAGGGCACTCTAGCGTATGGCAGAACTCGCCCCAGCTTGTCGCCAACTCTCTAAGAGCATAGAACTCTACTTTCGGTGAAGAGGTGGAGGGTGCCCTACCTGTATCGCTGGTTGTCTCATACTCATGACCGTACGGAGCGCACGGAACTTGGCTATCGCCGCTCACGCCGAGAACGACGTCCTGTACGCCGAAGGCGAAGCCTATACCCACGATGATCGCGACCATCCAGATTGCAGTGCTGCTGCTCGTCGTGGTGGCGGCTGTCGCGCTTGCCGCACGGCGACTCAGGGTGCCGCCAGCCATTCTGCTGGTCATCGTCGGCGTCGTGCTGGCGCTTGTGCCGGGGCTACCGCGCGTCGAGTTGGTCCCCGAGCTGGTGCTGCTGCTGGTGCTGCCGCCGCTGATCTACTCGGCTGGCGTCGCGATGAGCTGGAGAGAGTTCCGCTTCAACCTGCGGCCGATCACACTCTTGGCTGTCGGCTGCGTTGTCTTCACCACGGTAGCGGTCGCCGGCGTCGGTCACTGGCTGCTCGGCATGCCTTGGCCGATCGGCTTTGTGTTGGGTGCGATCGTCTCACCACCGGACGTGGTCGCACCGCTCGCCATCGCCCGCCGGCTCGGCCTGCCGCGGCGTCTCATCGTGATCCTCGAGGGTGAAGGGCTCGCCAACGACGCGACGGCATTGATCCTCTACCGGTTTGCCGTCGCTGCTGTGAGCATTGGAACATTTTCCCTGGGGCCTGCCGTGGGCACGTTCGTCGCCATCATCCTCGGCGAAATCATGTACGGCATCACCATCGGCTGGCTGATGCTGCGTGTCCGTCACACGGCCCACGATCCGCACGTCGAGATGACGCTGTCGTTGGTCACACCCTACCTCGCCTTCTGGGTACCAGAACATTTGGGTGGCTCCGGTGTGCTCGCCACGGTCGCTACCGGGCTCTACATCAGCTGGAACGGGCCCCTGTTGATTACCGCGACCACGCGGCTGCAGGGCGTCTTCTTTTGGGACCTGTTTACGTATCTCATCGAAGGCCTGGTCTTCCTGCTGACCGGCCTGCAGGCGCGAACCTTGATCGACCGCATCGGCGATCTACCCGCCAGAGAGCTGCTGGTCTCGGCCGTGGTCATCAGTGTGGTCGTGATCGTTGCCCGGTTCGTGTGGGTATTTCCGGCCACCTATCTGCCGCGCTGGCTCGTTCCCGCCATCGCTCGCAAGGACCCCTCGCCGCCTTGGCAGGTGCCGTTCATGCTGGCGTTCACCGGGATCCGCGGCATTGTGTCGCTCGCGGCCGCCCTGGCGATTCCGTTGGCCACGGCCAACGGTGAACCCTTTCCCGATCGCGACCTCATTCTGTTCCTCACGTTCTGTGTGATCGTGGTGACGCTGGTCGGCCAGGGCCTGCTGATGCCTGCTGTGATCCGCTGGCTCGGCCTTACGGATCGGGGCCGCGAAGAGCGCCGGCTCGAAGAGGCGGAAGAGCTGGCAAGCCGGCGGCAGACGATCGAGGCCGTCATGCAACGTCTCGATAAGCTTGCCGCCGAGCGGAACCTGCCCGTGCAGATTGTGGAGCCACTGCGCGCTTACCACCACGAGCGGCTGCAGCAGGTGGAGTACAGAACCGGAGCCGACGAGCTGAACACACAACTCGCCCATTTGTCTACCGAGTTGGAGCTACTGCTCATTGAGGCAGAACGTAAGCACCTGTACACATTACTGGGCAGTGGCCAACTGAAGGACGATGCGCGCCGCCGCATCGAAAGAGAATTGGACCTGCGGGAAGCACAACTGAGGCGGACCACACCGCGCAGCGGAAACGACGACGCCTAGCCTCTCCCGCGTGAGTCTTCCCGGGCGTACGATCGACGGTGACAATACCGTGCCGATCATTGCTCTCAAAACATTCACCCACGGGATCCCGTCCGCAGGAGAACTCACGCCTGGATGCTCTCTCCTCCCACAGGCGACTCAGCCGCGGGATTCTCGCAGGCTCTTTCCATCATGGCATGAGCCCCCGCGGTTGAAGTAACACTTTGTTTCTTCTACACAAGTGCCATACGCCACGGCAATTACGGAAACCCCGACTTCTGTTGCAAAATGACCAATTCTACCCGCCGATTTTGGGCACGACCGACCGGGTTATCCTTGCCCTGCGGAGTTTTATTCGGCGCAATGGGGAATTCTTCCCCATACTCCCCCACCTTCACCCGCTCTTTGCTCACCCCATTGGCGATTAAGGCACGGGCCACGGCTTCTGCACGCTCGCGTGAGAGGTGGCGGTTGTATTCCGTACTGCCCGCCGCATCGGTATGTCCATCTACGGCAATGTACCGCTGGCGAGCCGGTGGACTATTGAGCGTGGCAGCGACGGCGCGCAAGAGGTGCTGCGCTTGCACAGACAATTCGGCCCTTTTAGAAGCAAAGGAGACATACGGGATAACGAGCACGACCCCCGTGCCTTGTTCTCGGACCGCTATCCCTTGCTGTTGAAGCGCGGCGATCAACTCCTGATTCGAGTGCCTCCTCTGGGGGTGTTGTCCGATTGCCGCACAACCGGATATCCAGAGCGTTAGGGCGACAATATAGGGAAGATACGATAATCCCTTTTCCCGAACACGCATAAGTACCTCAATTTTCTATAGAATACTCCCTTACATATCGACGAGAGCACCCGATCTTTAAGCGTGTCTCCTGCTCGTGGTGCTTGTCTCTCTGTAGGTTTGATCCTCGCCGAAGAACGATCGCGCAAACGCCTTGAGGCCTCCATTACATAAACTGTGGAAACACGATGCTGACTGCCAGACCAGCGATAGAGCATAGGGAAGGAGTATTGGCCTGACGATCTGCCACGGGATTGTGGAGCGCTACGAGGGCTGCATTTGAGTCGAGTCGCGGCCTGAGGAAGGAGCGACGTTTTATTTCACCCTTAGTACTGCAGGGAGAAAGGACAGAAGGCGGGGGTACCTCACATCATCCCCAAAGTTTCAGGGAGCCAAGGGACTACGAGGATGCCAGTCCTGAGGAGTTGCCGTTCGTCCGCGCTCGACAGTTCGTCAGAACCCGCCGCAGCGCTTCCGGGTCATATCCTTTGATAAAGAGGCAATCCGCTGGCAGATGGTAATCTTTCACTCGCTCGATGTCCAAATCCGAGCCGAGACACACGACCACGGGAATGTCCCGCAGGCCAGGGTCTTGTTCGAGCTCGAGGAGCACGGCAAACCCATTTTTGCGGGGCAAATGGAGATCCAGCAAAATAAAGTCGGGCCGTACCGCGTCCGCGTACGGGGCCTGGCGGCGTAAGAAGCAGAGGGCAGGTTCCCCGTCTGTGACCACAGTCAGATGGATGGGGAGCTGGATTGCCTTCAGGTTCTCTTGCATCAACCGGATATCTGCATCGTTGTCTTCAACTAGCAGCAGGTACACCGGTGCAGGAGTTTGCGTATCGTTCATAATGTGCGCGCAACATACTGGAGCACACCCATAAGTGCAAGGAAGGGGCAGGGCAACACTCACTTATTAACGCGATTCCCGGCGAAATGATTGAGAATTCGTGAATGTCCTGTTTGAGAAGAATAGGCCGCTCACGTGTGTGACGATCAACCGTTCCGAGAGGTATCCAGGGAAGCTGGTCTACACACAGCTTGACTTTGCACCGAGTATAAAGATATGCGGGTAATAGAAAAACTCGAGTCAAAAATAAGGAGGGTATCAGTATGGCAACACGAGACTTTGAGGTTCAGCAATTGCTAAAGGTTTACCGCAAGGGGTTGATCTCTGATGAGCTCTTTGAAGCGCAGATGAAAGACGTAGGCGCGTCGAGCGACGGCCTCGACGTAGCCAATGTTTTCCCACATCGAGGGGACGGCTCGAAAGTATCGGCGCAGGTACTGCAAAAGACGCGCACAGAGTGAAACCATGGTATTCACCATTCCGGCGAACTTTAACACCGACCGCGAGAACAGCCATAAAGGAGACCAGGTCATTTATGTTATCGATGGCAAGGCCACGGCCCGTGTGTCGGGGAAGGAACAAGATCTCAAGGCAGGGGATGTTCTGATGATACCCGCCGGGGCACCTCACACCTTGCGCACCGGGAGTGAGCCGATGTTTGGCTTTACCATCTTGGCGCCACCGGAAGCATAAGAGTCCACGGAGAGCTACGCGCGCTCGCGCATCGGCTGTTTAGGATGAAGGTTGTCGGTGCCACTGGCGATGAGCCGCCGGTGGCACAAAACAAATGGTGAGATTGAGGTGGTTTGGACGGTTGCAAGTCACCCGTTCTTGAAAGCTCCCTCACGATCTAACTGCGTGAGGATTTGCATCCACAGCCCTACGGTTATCCCACCGCCGGGTACACCCGCTGCTTGACCAGCTTCAAACAATTCGCGTTTGGTGGCGCCATGCTCGATCGCGCGCTTGAGATGCGCCTCGGCACCTTCGCGCCGCCCCATGAACACGAGAATAGCCGACATCACCATCTCGCGGTATTTGACTGCTAAGGCCTGTCCTTCCCCTGTAGCGATCGCGGTATACTTCTGGAACGCTTGCGAATACTCGGGATCTTGCTGCGCCATCCAGTCGAGAAAGGCGTACAGTTGTGGATTCGCTTCCTTATACGAGCTTGATGCGGGGCGCGCTTCTGATCCAGTGGGTGCTTTAGGCATAATATCCTCCTTTTTGCCTCGCCATACCATGTTGTGTCGTCATACGGTAGGTACGCTCGTATACTCAATCTTGTGTATAGCTGCCCACCGTATAGCGATCGTCGGACAGAATATCGACTAGCGAGGTCGGCGGCGGCGCGTGGGCTCATCCAGAGCAGGATTCGGGATAAACGACTCTTTGGGGTCTATACGTATCCCTGGCGGCACAATTGCGTCGATGCGATCCAGCACCTCTGGAATGAGTCGCACCTCAGCTGCGAGCAGCGTATCTTGGAGTTGTGCCACAGTCTTTGGTCCCATAATCACTGAACTCACTGCTGGATGTTCAGCCGCAAAAGCCATCGCCATATGCGTGAGCGAGAGCCCGGCCTCCTGCGCCAGTGCATTCAACGCTTCGATGAGATCATACTTGCGCTGCACCTCTGCGCGTTCGGCATCCCAGACCCCCATGCGCCCCAATCGTCCAGCGGCTCGGCTCCCTTCTGGGAATGGTTTATCGCGTCGATATTTCCCGGTCAGCCATCCTCCAGCCAGCGGAGCATAGACCATCACTCCCACGCCATGGCGCTGGCACGTCGGCAGCACTGCCTCTTCCACTTTGCGGCTGAATATCGAATAGATGCACTGTTCGCTGCGCACCCGCGCGAGCTGGCGCTGCTCGGCGATACGTTGGGCCTCAACAATCCACTCGGCTGGCGTCGCCGACGCCCCGATCACGCGAATCTTTCCCGCGCGTTGCAGGTCAGTCATTGCGGCAATCGATTCTTCGACATCCATCTCCCAATCCCAGCGATGGAGTTGGTAGACATCGATGTAGTCGGTCTCTAAGCGGCGCAGGCTCTCTTCCACCGCGCGCATAATCCAGCGACGTGAGCCTCCACCGTCGGTCATATTTTTCCCCGCACGCGTAAACAACCCAACGCGTCCAGGCGGAAAAAAGCACTTGGTGGCAAGCACGACGCTGTCGCGTCGCCCCTTTAACGCTTTGGCCAGAATGCGTTCTGACTCGCCATCGGAGTACGTGTCAGAGGTATCAATGAAATTTACCCCAGCGTCGAGAGCAGCATGCGTCAGCTTCACGCACTCCTCGTGATCTGGATTGCCCATTGGCCCGAACATCATCGCGCCGAGGCAAAAGTGACTCACTTTCACCCCGGTTCCACCAAGCGTGCGGTATTCCATATGTCTCCCCTTCGTCGTGTCTTTTGAGACTATTGCTTCGCAGAGGGATTCAGGCTTTCTGATTTTCCCAGCGGTCCCAGTGAATCACCTCTTCGACTGGACGACGGGAAACTGGGCCAAACTTGCCGCGCGGATACCCCATAGGGATCATGGCAGCAACCTCCATCTTGTCCGGGATCCCAAGCTTCGCTTTGAGCGTATCTTCAAAGAAAGAGTGGAGGGTAGTGAGTGTCGCGCCAATCCCGAGTGCACGACATGCTAACAGGATGTTTTGTATAGCTGGATAAATTGAACCATGGACGGCAAGCAAATTTGCACGCGGAACGTTCAGCGCGGCAATGGGTGTGTACTCTTTGTGTGCGCAGGCCAACAAAAGCACCGGCGCTTCATCAAGATTGGCTGCGAGGTCAGATGCGGCATTGAGCATACGTTGCTGCGGCGGCGGCAGATCCGCCATCGAAAAGTTACCTTTGGCGCGTATCTGTTGCCAGGTGTTCCAGTAGTAATCACGGATAAAACGTTTAAGGTCGGGGTCGCGCACGAGCACGAACGCCCATTCCTGCACATTGCCACCGCTCGGAGCCCTAGTTCCAGCATCAACAATTTTCTTGAGCGTCTCTTCTGGAATTGGATCAGGTTTCAGACGTCGCATTGCACGAGTTGAATAGATGATTTCAAAAATTCCTGGTTCAGCCATGAGGCATGCTCCTTTTTCATTAGCGTTTCCCGGCCCACAGTCGCCGAGTGACTCGTCCACAACATTCTGTGGCCAACTCCTACTGCTCCATCCGAGCGAGCACTTCTTCTGTGCTGCCACCGTAACTCTGCGCAGCATCGGCATCGTACGTAAGAACAATCACGCTTGCTCCCTCGGGTCCGCACGTGAGCGGTGAAGCGTGTTGGCCCGAGCCGACAAACCGCACGCTCTTCGGTCCTAATTCTTTTCCTTCAACGAGCACTGACCCGCGGTAGACAACCTCGTAGCGACCATAGGCGCTCACTGGAACAGTTAGTGCCATATGAGGTGGACATTCGACCAGCTCAGCAGCTGGTCCCCGGGTAGCTGGGATAAGGACTTTACGGCGTGCGCCAGCATGGCCTGGCATTGGTTCCCATTCTACCTCGTGCGCACAGCACGAGAATTCTCGACCGCGGGCATTGGCTTGACGCCGACGCTCCTTGTCTCGCATGGTCACTACTCCACCTGGCTTGGTGTGGAGCACGAGCATGTCGTGTCCCTGGCTTACAACAAAGGGGCCGTACGGAACATTATGCTCCGTATAGTGCACAGCGGGCGCATCGAGCCGGAACGTCGGAAACGTCATTGTCCCTTCTAGCAGGAGTTGAAACTGTGCCGCCAAGTGAAAATGCGGTTCGACCTCATACCCATCACAAATCTTTGCGCGGATGGCTTCGGGTCCGCCGTCTGTACCTTTGAGATACATCTGCAGGTCAACCACACCTCCCCGCTCAAGCGCCAGTGATTTCCATGGTACGGTCAACGAATCAACCGCGACAATCTGCATCTCCATATGTATCCTCCTTTTTGCGAGCCAGCCTTTTGCCCTTGTCCTCGGTAGTGTGTTGTCTGCTTCTGTCTATCGTTCCCCTGGCTACAATTCAACCTATGACGCGGTTCACCTTTCTCGAGTTGATGAAGCACTAAACGCACTACAAAACGGTTGCCCACGTGAATGGGGTCTTGTATAAGCACCGACGGGAGGGACCGACATGGGACTGCGAGACCTACGCGATCAGATCTGTATTGTCGGTGTGGGCGATACTCAACAAGGGTCTGTGCCTGGCAAGACCGGGGACGAGTTAGCGATTGATGCTGCGCGCGCAGCACTGCAAGACTGCGGACTCAAGAAGGATGACGTTGACGGCCTCTTCGTACAGCCGAGCTATGGTCGTCAAGGGGATTATTTGAAAGTCGGCCTCATGCTGGGCCTCAATCCGCGCGTCGGCGGGGCGGTGGAAGCCTCAGGTGCGACTGGCTGTTATATGATTCAACACGCCGCGCTTCTCTTACATGCGGGCATGGCGAACTATGTGCTGCTCGTCTACGGCACCAATCAGAAAACCAACCGTAATCGCTTCGGCGGAGCGCTGCTCGAAGAGCATGCCCCCTACGGCGCGTTCAACCCATCGCTGCCGTTCGCGTTCGCGTTTCGTCGCCACATGTATCTGTACAGTACCACAGAGGAGCAGCTCGCGACTGTCGCAATCACCGAGCGTCGTCACGCCGCACTGAATCCCAAAGCTGTCCTGCGCACGCCCATCACGCTTGATGACTATATGAGCGCACGGTACATCGTCGCCCCGTTACGGCTGTTTGACTACTGCCACATCACTGATGGTGGTCACGCGTTTGTTCTTACGACAGCAGAGCGTGCCAAGGATCTCCGTCGACCACCGGTGTACATTCGCGGCCTCGGACGGCAGGAAGCGTTCCGCGCGTATGAAACTCCAGATCTCGTGATGCAAAGCTTTCAGCAGCAACGGGTGGCACGCATGATCTTTCCGATGGCCGACGTGAGTGTGAAGGACATCCAAGCGTTATACGTGCAGGATGCATATAGCCCGGCGATCCTCGCCGCCTTGGAAAACTATGGATTCTGTCCAGTCGGCGAAGCTGGACGCTGGATTCAAGGCGGACGTATCGCCCTAGGTGGTGAACTGCCAGTGAACGTTAATGGGGGACAACTCTCTGAGACCTACATGGTCGGTTGGCAGAATACGTGTGACGCAGTACGTCAATTGCGCGGCGAGTGCGGTCCGCGACAGATTGCGAATGTGGAGCTGATCATGTGCACGTATACCGGTGGACTGCGCGAACATGCCGGCGCCTTGATTTTGCGGAGGTAGAATGATGGCCGACTATACGAAACCCCTGCCGATTATCGAAAAATGGAACGCGCCCTATTGGCAGGCAGCCAAACGACACGAGTTTGTCGCGCAACGTTGTCGAGCCTGCGGCTATGTGCACCTTCCACCTGGGCCAGCGTGCACGAACTGTCTGTCAGACGACCAGGAATGGGTCCCACTCAGCGGCAAAGGTACCATCTACTCGTATGGCGTGTATTATCAACAGTGGCACGCCGGCTTCTCAGAAGACATTCCCTATAATGTCACGCTTATTGAACTCGCAGAGGGTCCGCAGATCATTAGTCAGGTGGTCGGCTGCGACAATGAGGCCTTAGCCTGCGGCTTAGCCGTCGAAGTCACATTCGATGATGTGACCGCGGAGATCACGCTGCCGAAGTTCAGATTGGTGAACAGCAGCTCAGGGAAAGTTTCGCCGGGCAACGTGCGCTGACGGCAGACCGGTGTGACACGTTCTGCCTTAGCACCCCGTGGCGGGCGCAGCCCGCCCTACATATCTCCACGGGTGCAAGGTAGGGCAGGCTGTGCCTGCCATCACCGGCTGAGACTCCGTATCTTGGTGTGTTCTGCATATAGGGGGTGGTCGTTGTAGATCGCTGCGGACCTATCTCGCCATCCTGCTGGCTCTGGGTTGTTCATGTCCAAGGATTGGATGGGGTTTATACGGTTCCTCTACAGTGGCGATCTCCTCAGCGCTCAATTTGATGTCTACGGCCGCAAAGAGTTCCTTGAGGTGTGGTATCTTCGTCGCGCCAATGATCGGTGACGTCACACCTGGTGCTTGAAGAATCCAGGCACAAGCGATCTGCGTGGGCGACACTCCGCGCTGTTTGGCAACCCTATCGACCGCGGCGGCAACCTCAAAGTCGCTGTCTTGAAAATAGGTTTTTTGCGCGAATTCATCAGTCTCTGCTCGTTTGGTCATCTGTGCACCAGACGTGGGAGCGCGATTCCCCGCGAAGAATCCCCGCGCCAGTGGACTCCATGGGATCAGTGCTACACCTTGGTCGATACATAAGGGGTTCATTTCGCGTTCTTCTTCACGATAGATGAGATTGTAATGGTTCTGCATCGCGAAGAAGCGGTGCCAGCCATGCTCCTTGGCTGTATACAGCGCTTTAGAGAACTGCCACGCTGCCATGCTGCTTGCGCCAAGATACCGGACCTTCCCGCTACGTACGAGTGAATCAAGTGCTTCGAGCGTCTCTTCCAGCGGTGTTGTGTAATCCCAACGGTGAATTTGGTAGAGGTCGATATAGTCCATCTTGAGCCGACGGAGCGAATTCTCGCAGGCTTCGATGAGGTGCTTACGACTGAGGCCGCGCCGGTTTGGACCAGGTCCCATTGCACCATGCGCCTTGGTGGCCACCACGATGTCGTCACGCGAGGCCATCTCGTTCAGCCAACGTCCCGTAATTTCTTCACTCAGACCCACGGAGTAGACATCTGCGGTATCGAAAAAGTTGATGCCTGCCTCAAGCGCCAGTGCAAAGTGCTCACGTGCCTCGTCAGCGCCAAGTGCCCAATCGCGTCGCATTGCCCACTTCGGTTGCGGCCCGCCACCATAGGTCATACACCCAAGACAGAGCCGCGATACCGTCACGCCAGTGTTGCCGAGTTTGGTATATTGCATAGCGTTTCTCTCCTAGCCACTCAGTTTACAGTTAGTGTCCCGCAACCACCTGATGAAGCCTGTAATTACTGAATCTGTTTGTGAACTAAGCCAATGATTTTGTCCAGCGCCTGCGCCGAGGCTGGTGCGGACGGCTTCCGTACATGAAGCCCTCGGCCTTTCGGACGCTGGGCCCCATGCGGATCAACACTGCGAGGCGGGCATGCCCACGTAGCTCCTGCATGAGGGGGTGCAGAAACGGCGGGTGCTGATCCTAGAAGAGAGGTACGGCGGGTTATGTCTTAGACTAGCGGACTTCCTGGATTTTGCAGACAAAGACTGGATCCGCACCGGGCATGGGCGCCGACCTTGTGGTTTTTGATCCGGTGGTAGTGAAGCCGTGCCCATCCGAGTAGGTGAATGACTTGCCGGGTGAAAACCGTGTCCATCGAGCAAAGTTTTGCAGCCTAACAGAGGGGATTCGTTGCTTAAAGTTTGGGTCAATGGAAGTGTTACACTCTAGCCATTAGTTTCGCAGTTTTTGCCTAGGAGTGCCACGGCCACAGCGCCTCCAGTATGATCGTAGATTGTGTAGTCAACCGGTATTGCTGGAGGAATTTGCCATGGCGGCATTTATCGTGTCATCCTTCGGGGTGTTTGTCCTGAGTTTCTTTGCTGACCTGTTTACGACGCCCTCCTGGCAAACGTTCACCGTGCTAGCGGATGGGGGGGCGGTGGCCAGTGGGGAGCGCCAGACGATCACGACCTATCTGTGGCTCCCCGGGGCCCCGAGGGGGAAGCGCTTCTCGTGTGATTACAGGTTTCTGGGGGGCACGTTGTTCCAGGCGCGCTGGCCGCTGTGGGCGCGGATCCTCCGCTGTGCGGCGCACTGGGGCCCGGTCGAAGCCCCAATTATGCTCGTGGGGGACGACTCGACCAAGAAGAAGGCCGGGCGGCAGATCGAGGGGATGGGGCACTACCGCAACGGCGCGGGCTCGGCGCGCCAAGAATATCGCACGCTGTGGGGCCTCAAGGTTATGTCCTAGAATCCCTGTAAATAGAGAGGGAGTAGACGGGAGATCACTTCTGCGGTAGGTAATCGGATTGTGAAGAACGATTAACCCAATCCGAGAAGGAGGACTCCCGTATGGAGAAGAAGATAGCACCGAGTGAACAAAAGGCCCAGGCGTTGCGTGCGTTGTTGCAGGGACAGGCTGAAGGGCAAAGTGGCGAAGAATTGTTGAGTCTCTTGGTGCGATTCTCAACTGAACGGATTTTGCAAGAAGTGTTAGAGCAGGAACAAGCGATGGCCTTGGGCCGGGGACGGTACGAAGGTGCGCGGGGAGAAGGGCGGCTACCGCAATGGGTATGAAAAGGGGGACACTGAAAACCGGCGAAGGCGTCTTGCACGTCAAAGTGCCGCAGATGCGGGGCCAGGCAGAACCGTATCGCTCGCAGTTGTGGAACAATATGGGTCACACCAGTGACGTGCTCAAGAAGTTAATTGTGGAAATGTATGTGGGCGGGATGTCGCAGCGGGATATTGAGCAGGGGTTAGAGAGTGCGGTGGGGCAATTTCGTGCTCTCCAAAAGCACGGTCAGTGACATTGCGCGAGAGAGTTGAGCCGAGGAATACGAAGCATTTCGGACGCGCGATTTGCGGCAGGAGCCGGTCGCCTACCTCTTTATTGATACCGTCTATGAACCGTTGCGGCGCTGGGGCCAGAAAACGGGCGTGCTCTGTGTGTGGGCGATCTGTGAGGATGGACGTAAAGTGTTCTTGAGTCTCTCGACGGCCAATAGTGAAAGTTTTGAGAGTTGTCGGGAGGTCTTACGCGATTTGGTGAAACGCGGGCTGCGGCCCCCAGCCACGATTACCACTGATGGGGCGCTCGGCTTGACGCAAGCCATTGATGCGGTGTGGCCGAAATCGCTGCGGATTCGCTGTTGGTTTCACAAGATGCAAAACCTCCAACAGAAAGTGCCCGCCCAAGCGTGGCCGGAGGTGAAAGCGTTACTCGTGGATATGCAGGATGCCCCGACGTCAGGAGAAGGCGGAGCAGCGGCGGGACGCCATGGTGGAACGCTATCAACGCGAGTTTCCGGAATTCTGTCGCTGTTTGCTTGATGATGCCGACGCCAGTCTCAATCATCTTGCCGTGCCCACAACGCCATCAACAATATGTGCGCACGTCCAATCTCGTCGAGCGGGCCTTTGTCGAAGAACGGCGGCGCACCAAAGTTATTCCTCATTTGTGGACCGAAGGCAGTTTAGTGCACTTGGTCTTTGGCGTGTTGATTCGCGTCAGCGATCGCTGGGGTAAGAAATGTTTTAGTGACTTTGAGCAACAACAGATTCGCAGCTTCGCGAACGAACTCAAGCTGGACGAACAGGAAGTGAGTATGAGCGAGCCATCTAGTCTATGTACCAACTCGTCGAAGTGCCGCGTCTGCTGCCTAACCCAGGTTACAGGAACCGAGGCTCTTGACCGGAGGAGCGCAAGACCACGCCCGCTTCCCGGTCTTTCTTATACCAGACCCCGCCGTGCGCACGGACTATTGGACTCTCACAGACCGTTCCGTGCCGGGCTTGTTGGGCCCACGGATTGAGGATCCTTACCCATTAGCGTCCGAACCGCCCAATCAGGCCCGGCAATGTCAAAGGCAACACCGCCAAGCGTCGTTCCCAGGTGCGACGTGTCAGGACACCGTCCAGGCTCGGTCAGCAGCGGTCGCAAATGTGCCACAACTGGGTCGTCTTGTTGCAGAAAGGCCAACAGGGCCCAGGCGATATACAAGCGGCGAATAATCATAATCACCACGGCTTTGACAATCAGCTGATCCGAATAGCATCGGCTGCCCGTCCTCGCTTGCGCTGCGCCGGCGGCGGGGGAAAGGGCAAGGAATCGACCAAACGCACCAAGCTGACAAGAATGCTCTCCCTGCTTCTCATTCGCAGTACCTCCTCGGCTTTGAGTTGGGGACTGAAATGTTGGGGAGGCGGGTGCGGGCGGGCAAGTCCGACACGCGCTCTTCTCGTCAATTCAACAACTTACGATTTGTGACCACGTCTCAGCTAGGTATGGACGAGTACTTTCCGCGTATGACTCGCCCCTTGCGGTTGGCGTATCCGAGCGCCCTCTACCATGTCACCTCGGGAAACGGATAAAGGATAAAGGGAGAAGGGGTGAATAGGGAGAGTGGAAGAGAAAAGAAAAAGGTCTCTTCAGTTGTTCCCTTTGAGTTCCTTAACACGACGCACTCTGCGTACTCTTCGAGATGTTTTTTTCTTGAATGGTAGGGTCAGGAGCAATACTTCTGTAGCGAGCGCCGCTAATTCAGGATCTTTGTGAACAAGCTTTGCCTGCCGTAACTTTGCTACTGCGGCAATAATGGCATCCGCTACCGAGAGACGGTAGTTCGCTTTGATCTTTCCTGCTTGCAACAAGGTGCGCTCATCAGGATAGATCCACCTGACAGGCCAGGCCTTCACAAGGGCGATCAGTTTGGTTGCCTCATCCTCGCCTTTTTCCTGTAACGCTATGTAATAGAGTTCCATAAGACTGATCGCACAGACTTCGATCTGACACTCGTCTCTACGAGCCGCATCAAGGAGCCTCTCAACCTCAACGGCTCCCTCTTCTTGGTCAGTAAAGGCGGCAATGGCAGAGGTATCGAGGACATAGAGGTCAGGCACGTTGCCGCTCCCGTCTCCGCTCTCGCATTAGCCTTTGATACAGCCCCTTTGAACTTCCCTTTGCCGCGCGAATTGAGTCGGTAGGAATCGGCACTACGCGAATAGTCTCTCCGTCGTCAATCCATTCGAGCTGCATAGGGGAGCGAAGCTGATGGTCTTTGCGAATCTTCGCGGGAACAACTGTCCGTCCTTGAGCGGTAATGGCGGTTCTCATATTCGTCTCCTCAAGAAGGAAATACCTGATCGTCTCGGAAACACAAGGAATGTGGCTTCGTAGCATGCGCTGGGTACCGCTGTCGGCGGATCGAAAAGGGATAAAGGGGTAATGGAGAAATAGATAAAGGGTAAAGCGGAAAAGGGAAAAGTGCGAAGGAAGAAAACGATGAATGATGAATAGGGAATGAGGCTATAGGCTGGAGGCTTCAGGCTGAAGAGGGAATGAAAAAAGGGGTGGTGGTTTAACGGCCAGAGTCACAAACAGTCCAGATTCTAGGGTTCGGAGAAAGGCAAAGGGCAAAAATGGAGCAGGGCGCATAGTACGTGCCATTTCCCTGTCCTCCGTCGCGTTGCGTGCTACTGCCTTCTGAGCTTAGCAAAATACATGGCATCGGGACACTCAAGCGGCAAGTTGTGAGAGCTCCGTTGGTGCGGTTTTCGCTCAGAGAAGAGTCTGTACGGCCGCAGTCACTGCAGCGGTGTAATAGATCTCTGACAACTCATAGTGCCAGGGCCATTCATACATAGATGCTGTTCCACATCTCTGACTACAACCACCAGCCGCTTACGCTTGTGATTACGGGTACATTTATCATGGACATCGCCAAAGGCGCGTTCAATCGGGCTGGCTTTAGGGCAATAGGTAGGCAAGAATAGCAACTCCAAGCGCGGATGCGCCGCCAACCACTGCTCTACAGCCTGCGCTTTGTGAATCTTATAGTTATCGACCACCACATAGAGGTGAGTGAAGCGCCGCTGCGGATACGTGTGGTCGAGCGCCTGGAGAAGGTCCAGAAACAGGCCGTGGGTTTTCCGCCACCAGACCCGGTGCAGGATCGTTCCCGTGCGCATGTCCAAAGCCCCAGCGCGGTACCGCTTCTCGTTGGTCCCGGGGGTCAGGACTTCCACCTGTTCTCCTTTGGGCATCCATTGGTAGCCGACTTTGGGCAACAGCGGGATATCCAGCTCGTCGGCGAAGAACAGCGCGGCCTGGGCCTGCAAGCGCTCAAAGACCAAGCGGATACGGGCCAACTTCTCCACCCGCTGGGGATCGTCATCTTTGGCCGCCAGTTTGGCTCGCTTCCACACCCACCCCAGGTCGTGGAGCCAGCGCCGCATCGTTTCGGTCGACACCTGCTATGCCCCGGTGTGCCTGCAACTCCAAAGCCAGCGTGGCGCAACTCCAGCGCGTGCGACACCATCCCCACGTCCAGGGCACGGTCTTGAGAGCGCCACCACGGAGCGCTTGAGGGAGGGCGTCAGGACCCGCCGCCGCGCCCGACCAGCTTGGCCCCCCGTCGAGTCGTCCCACGTGAGCGTCCCGGCCCGATAAGCCTTCACCATCCGATAGACACTGGAGCGCGAACAGAACAGCACGGCCGCAATCTCGCTGGGCGTACGCCCCGCCGTACCCAGCAGCAGCAAGTGCAGCGCCAGCAAATAGCCATAACGAGCGCGCCGCAATTCAGCCAGCATGCGGGCTTGCTCCAGAGGCGGAATATCTACTATCGTTGTTCTCGGCACGGCAGGTCCTCACTGATCGCTCAAGCAGTCTCACAACTCTTGATGTATCAGCGAGTGCTCTTCTGTGCCAATCTCCTGTGGTTCGATTTAGTGCGTGCGGTTGCACCAGTCGTTAACCCCGATGTTCTGGAAACGCAGGCGCTGACTGTTCCTAGCGTTTTGTGAAAACGGGTTTGCGTTTTTCCACAAAGGCGCGCGCCGCTTCCTTGGCGTCTTCACTTCCAGTGAGTTCATGGGTCATGTTCTGTTCAAAGCGGTAGCCGTCCCGCAGGTCCATGAACTCAATGGTATTCATGGCGTGCTTGGCCAAGCGGATGGCAAGTGGGCTTTTCGCGGCAATATTCTCTGCTACGGCCCGCGCTTCTGCCATTAGGTTCTCTGGCGTGACGACCTTTTCGACAATCCCGAGTCGATACAACTCCGTCGCGCCGACCCGTTCGCCGGTATACATCATCTTGCGTGCTTTGTAGACGCCGAATAAGCGTTGACAGTGGCGACCACCGCCGAGTAAGCCGACATCGATTTCAGGGAGCCCGATCACCGCGTTCTCCGAGGCAAGAAGAATGTCACAGGAAGCGACCAGGGCGAGGCCACCGCCGAGAGCTGGCCCATTGATCGCGCCGATGACGGGAACTGAGCATTCGAGAATGGCGTTGAACGCCTCACGCGCGGCACGCGAATGCGCCCACATCGCGCCGGGACGGGGTGCTTGCTGCGCGCCTTCGAGAGAAGCTGAGCGTGCCTTCATATCGGCACCGGCACAGAAACATTTGCCTGCACCAGTGAACACGGCGGCTCGCACATCTTCGCGATTGTTCAGTGCATCAAACGCTGCCTGAATCTCCTCGAACATTTGCTTGTTCATCGCGTTAACCGGCGGACGGTCGATGGTGACCGTGGCAATGTAATCCTTGATCTCCGTCTTGATCATTTCGGCGGTCATGAGGTCCCTCCTTATTCTTGTTGGGTCATGACGATGGCGTGATCTCTGCTTTCACGCTAGTCGCCCATCGCCACCACCCCGTCACGGACGAGTGCGGCAATCGTCTCTTCGTCATACCCAAGATCGCGCAACACCTCGCTGGTATGTGCGCCAAGCTGCGGCGCAGCCGTCGGCGTTTGCTTTTCACCCGCTGAAGTAAAAATGGGACTGTTGACGGTCGTCAGCTTGCCATACCCAGGATAGTCTAGGTCAATAAAAGCACCTGAGGCGCGCATTTGCGGATCGTCCACGACCTCTTCCAGTTTTGGCAACGGAGCCCATTTGATGTCCGCCTGCTTGAAGAGCACCCGCCATTCGGCAAGATCTCGCGATTCGAACTGCCATTGCAGAATCGCGAAAAACGCCGCCGCATTCTCTGTTCTGGCTTGGGTGGTCGCAAACAAGGAGTTAGTTGCCAGTTCCTCTTGGCCGAGCGCCCGGCAGAGATTGGGAAATTCGATGTCAGGATCAAGCAGCACAACCAGGAAGGCCTTACCGTCACGGCTCAGATACCCTGCCGCCAGCGGATTAGGCGGTGTTCCGTCTGCGCCGCGCTGGGGAAACTCAGCCTTGCAGAATTTGGCTTGCAAGTCGCAGGCATTCGCCCACGCTCCACTCGCCATCAGCGACGTTCCAACCTTTACTCCACGCCCGGTGCGTTCACGATGATACAGACCGAGCATGATCGCGCCGAAAAGGGACACGGAGGTGGGGTGATCGCCCATCCCCGGTCGTGGCCCGCCCGGAGTGCCATCCATGCCCACGACGCTCATCATCAAGCCCGAGCGCGCCCAATACGCCAATGCGTCAAATGTCGGTGCGTCGGCATCCTCACCTGCGTCGCCATAGCCGGTCAGATGCGCATAGATAAGGCGCTCGTTTTCTGGCTGGAGATGCTCCCAGGTCAATTGGAACTTTTCGAGCAGCGGGTGTTGGTAGTTGGTGACAAAGACATCCGCCGTCTTGACCAGACGGATGAGGGCTTCCCGCCCTTGGGGTGAACTGAGGTCGAGTGCCACACTCTTCTTATTCCGACTCGTCAGAATCCAGGCCCAGTTGCGATCTGCCTTAGCAAACCCTGGCAGATCAGCCATGAAGCGGTACAAATCCCCGCCTTGCGGTCGCTCGATCTTCACCACCTCCGCCCCAAAATCCGACATGATCGTCGTTGACGCTGGCCCGGCGACATAGGTGCCGCAGTCAATCACACGCAGCCCTGAGAGAATTCCGTTCTGCATAATAGACTCCATGTTCGTTTCAAATCGTGCCGGGGTATAAATTCCCCGGCTACTCTCATATGCCCAGGTTGGGGCATTCGCCCGCGCTGACGGGCGTAGCGATGGTAGCCGGGGGTTTCAACCCCCGGCTGTGATCCTTTAACGGTGGAGCATACGCTTTAGTGCATTGTCGCGATCAGCATTAAAACGCCGCGAGATCTCCGCACCAGGCACGAAACCATTGAAGCCGTGGAAAGCACCCGGATACACATGGAGTTCGGTTGGGACACCAGCCGCCAGTAGCCTCTGCGCGTAGGTAATGTTCTCATCCAAGAATAAGTCGAGGTCGCCCACTGGAATATACGCCGGAGGTAAACCTTTCAAGTCAGTCGCGCGAGCGGCGGCAGCATAGGGAGAAACGTCTTTCCCGCCAGGCTCACGGCCAAGAAGGGCTCTCCAGCCCATCAAGTTATTTTCTCGGGTCCACACAAAGGTGTCCGGAACCGTCGCGCTGGCGGGAGCGATGTTGCGGTCATCGATCATAGGATAGATGAGTAACTGAAAGGCCACCTCCACTTCAGCCCGATCTCGGGTCAGCAGAGCAAGGCCAGCCGCGAGTCCACCGCCAGCACTCGCACCACCGATGGCGATGCGTGACTTATTCACACCGAATTCGGCGCTATGGGCTGACAGCCACTTGAGCGCGGCATAACAATCCTCGACAGGCGCGGGAAAGGGGTGTTCAGGGGCCAGTCGATACTCGACCGACGCTACCACACACTGTCCGACTCTGGCTAAATGCTTGGCCAACAAATCGTCACGTTCGACGCTGCCCAGGACATAGCCACCGCCATGAATCCACAGCAGGGCAGGCAAAGTCGCAGGTCGATCCGTTGGCTGATAAATCCGCACGAAGACCTCAGGGTCTCCCTCGGTCCTGGCGCCTTTCTCTCCGTAGTGCTGACGCCCTCGATCGGCTGAGCCTTAGCCATTTGGGCGGCTGCGAGTTCATCCATCGTCCTCCGCGCTGCAGGAATATCGTGCAGGTTAATCCCGCCTTTAGTTGCCTTGAGCCAGGCGTCCAGAGGAGCCGCCAATTCTGGATCTAGCCGATGGGTCATGGTCATCTTGTTCCTCCTTCTTTATCGAGCGCGCAATCGTTGCATGAAATACTGAGGGTTAAAACCCCAGGCGTTTACTCCTGGTGGCATAGAGGTCTCCTCAATCATTGGTGGAGATGAGCGCCGTTCATGCTCCGACAGGCCCAACACGAACGGAAGACTTGGCATCACACCGGACCGTTCACACTGAGTTTATTGAAGGGGCGTCTGTGCCTCTTCTATCTCCATTTCAAATAGGATGCCTATATTCGGTTGACTCTTACAGGAGGACCTGCTTAGTCTCCTCTGCGTCAAGCAGTGGGGGAGCAGAATCGTACGATCGGTGCTGGAGCAAGGAGAGCTGGGTGGAGTCTTCCGATATCATACACAAAAGAGAAAACGTTTCGTCGACTCAACCTGGAATTTGGAACCAGGAAGCGAAGACGTTTCTCGCGGGCCGCGATGCAGAACTAGTGCAGCTCCAGCGCTCCTTGACTAAGGCGCTCGACGGTGCGAGGCAAGTGGTCTTTCTCAGTGGTGAACCCGGAATTGGCAAGACTGCGCTTGTCGATGCATTTGTGGAGCGCCTGCGCGATCAACCAGATGTACTTATTACCCGCGGGCAGTGTGTGGAACAGTATGGCGCAGGTGAAGCCTATCTGCCGCTTCTGGAAGCTACCATTCAGCTCTGCCGGGGACCGGACAGGGAACAATGCATCGAGGCCCTGAAACGCTACGCACCGAGTTGGCTCCTGCAATTGTCGGGATTGCTCAGCCCTGAGGACCGTGCCCTCTTGCAGCAGCGTGTTCAGGGGACGAGTCGAGAGCGGATGCTACGGGAGATGGGCGAGGCAGCAGAACAGTTTACCATGCAGCGCGGGCTCGTCGTCGTGCTCGAAGATTTGCACTGGAGCGATGTGTCAACGCTGGACTGGCTGACATACGTGGCGCGGCGGCGGGAGCCGACTAGGCTGCTGATTTTTGAGACCTATCACCCGGCGGACGTGCTGGTCAGCAATCATCCTCTGCGCGCGGTGGTGCAAGGGCTGCAGGCGAGACAGCAGTGTGAAGAAATTTGCCTGACGCCCCTAGGGGAGGAGGCGATTACCGCGTACCTAGTGAAGCGATTTGGTGAGCTGCTGGAGCCAAGCACCTTAGCGGGAACACTCGCTCACCGCACCGGCGGTAATCCTCTCTTTATCGTGAACATCGTGGACTATTTGATGGAGCAGGAGATAATGACGGAAGAGGCCGGGCGGTGGACCGTACGTGAAGACAAAGTCAAAGAGGTGAGCGAGGGCATTCCTGACACGTTACGGCAGTTAATTGAGCGCCAAGTAGAGCAACTGAACGAAGAAGACGGACGAGTACTAGAAGTTGCTAGTATCGTGGGGGTGGAGTTCGCTGTGGCGGAGGCGGCGACAGGACTGCAAGGTGACGTCGAGGCGCTCGAATTCCAGTAGAACGCTTAGCACGTACGGGGCAGTTTCTCCGGGCGGAGGGAGTAGCGGAGTGGCCGGACGGGACGCTAAGTGGGCGCTACAGTTTTCGGCATGCAGTGTACCGCGAGGTTATCTCTGCACGTGTGGGCAAGGCCCGCCGAATGCAACTGCATCGGCGCATCGCCGAACGGAAAGAGGCGGCGTATGGCAAGCGTACACGAGAGGTCGCTGCTGAGTTAGCCGTACATTTTGAGCAGGGACGAGAGTATGCCAAGGCAGTACAGTATCGTTGGCATGCGGGTGAGGCTGCCGCACGCGCTGGCGCTCCTCAGGATGCCCTGAGTCACTTGAAGCGGGGCCTGGAATTGCTCACTCTGCTGCCGGACCGCCCTGAGCGGATACAACACGAAGTGCGGCTGCAACTGGCACTGACTACCCCCCTTTATGCGATTGGGGGCCGAACAGCCCTGGAAGAGATGGAGCACGCCTATTTTCGGGCGTACGAATTGTGTCAACGCTTGGGAGAACCACCGCAGCTCGCCTCGGTGCTTTTTGGCTTGTGTATGGTGTATGAGCTGCGTGGGGAAGTCCAAGGGCTGGACCTGGCAGAACAGTTGCTCGCGCTCGCTCAAAAGGTGCGGAATCCAGCGCTCCTCCTTCGGGCGCATATGGCCCTGGGAAATGTCTTGTACTTTCTCGGTGAATTTCCTGCGTCGCGTCGTCATCTCGAACAGGGGTTGATGGTCTATGATCCTGACAGACATAGTCCTCGAGTCTCAAACGTCGCCCAGGATCTCGGAGTCGTCTGTTTCTCTCGCATTGGCTGGGTCTTGTGGTGTCTCGGCTATCCAGAGCAAGCTCGCCGCAGCAGTGACAAAGGATTGGCTCTGGCCCACGAGTTGTCGCATTTTCTGAGTGAGGCGTTTGCGTTAGACGGCGCGATTGGCGTTGCGCAAAAGTGCGGTGAACTATCAATCGTCGAGCAGCATGTCACACGTCTCATCGCACTTAGTCAGGAGCAGGGATTTCCCTACCCTCACGCGTGGGGAGGATGGTGCAGGGCTGGCTCCTCGTCGGGCAGGGAAAAGTGGAAGAAGGGATGGCACTTTTGCGTCAGGGATTGGCCTTTGTCCGTCTGAGAGGCCAAGAACTGGGTATCGCATATTTTATGGGCTTGCTGGCTGAGGCATGTGGAACAGCCGGGCGCATCGACGAAGGATTGGCTGTAGTCGCGGAAGCACTAACGATAGGGCAGCGGTGTGGAGAGCGGTTCTATGAGGCGGAACTGTATCGACTTCGGGGAACTCTCACTCCGACAGGGAGAACAAGAGGGGGAGAGAGAGGAGAAAAAAGAAAAAATCGCCCAATCGCCCATCCACCCACTCTTCCCCCGAACAGTGCTTCCTAAAGCGCTAGAAATCGCCCGTTGCCAACAAGCGAAGTCGTTAGAGTTACGGGCAGCGATGAGCCTGGCGCGGCTCTGGTGGACCCAGGGCAAAGACACTGAGGCGCGGCATCTCCTTGAAGAAATATATGGGTGGTTCACAGAAGGGTTTGGCACGAAAGATTTGCAAGAAGCAGAAGCGCTGTTACTTGCCTTAGGCGGTACAGTGACAAGGACGGGAGAAGAAAGAAGGAAGGCGGAAGAAGGAAAAGAAGGTAAAACAGGATGAAGGCTTGAGGCTGAAGGCTGAAGAGCCACCCCCATCATTCTCCCTCTCTATCCTACCGCCTGTGACCTCTAGCCTTACTCAGGACTTAGCACTCAGGATTCAGCACTCGGCCTCCCTAGCACCCAACCCCCAACCCCTAGCTCCCAACACCTTCCGTTCCGAAGGCGAGTATTGGACGCTGGTGTTTCACGGAACGGTCGCCCGCATCAAAGATACGCGCGGCATGCAGTACCTCGCCCATTTGCTCCAACACCCTGACCAAGAGTTTTCCGCCCTCGCTCTCGCTGCCGATACGCCTGACCTCAACACAAGTTCCCTGACGGGGATCAGTCTTGTTGATGAGACCCGAGACCCAGCAACGGCAACTGTACATATCGCTGGCTTTACCGATGCTGGTGAAGTGCTCGATCCGCAAGCCAAAGCGGCGTACCGCCAGCGCCTGACCGAGCTACAGGCCGAACTCGAAGAAGCGCGCGAGTTTAACGATGTCGGTCGGGTAGAAAAGCTGCAAGACGAACTTGAGTTCGTGACGCAAGAGTTAGCGGGTGCGGTAGGACTCAGAGGGCGAGCGCGCAAGGCCGCCTCACCACAGGAGCGTGCGCGCGTGAACGTCACCCGCGCCATTCGTACAGCAATTACCCGAGTCGCGGAGGTGCATCCCGCCCTCGGGCAGTATTTCACCCAGACCATCAAGACCGGCACATTTTGTTCCTACGTTCCTGAGCCCCATGCACAGCTGAGCTGGGAGTTTTAAGAAGAGAAAGTCGCCCCGCAGTCTGTACGAACGAGTTGTTATTTTTCCTTCCCTTGTATTTTTGAACCCTGACTGCAAATATCCAAGGTGTAAAATCTGTGTTGTGTATGCAGGCTGCGCGCACGGCCCACCGGACGCCTCACCTACCATCGAGAGCACTATCAGGTCGAGAGGCTCGCGAGTTGCTGGAACGTGTAGGGGTGAGGCCATGAACACCATGAATCACAAGGGGTACACCGCAAGAATCGAGTTCGACGAGCGCGATAACATCTTTGTAGGTCGCGTTCTTAGGCTACACACCATGATCAGCTTTCACGGTGAAACGGTGGCCGAGTTACGTTCCGCGTTGGAGACGGCCATCGAGGAGTTCTTGCGCGACTGCAAGGAACAAGCGGTCCGCCCGGAGAAGCCCGCGTCTGGCAGACTCATGCTGCCAGTGCCACCTGAAGTGCACGGCGCGGCATTGGGTGCCGCGCAGGCGGCAGGCAACAGCCTCAATCAATGGGCCACCGAGTGCTCAAAGAAGCCACTCATGGTTGAGTGCACGAACCAAGGGGCGTCTCAATCGAACCCCATGAGATTGGCCCAGTCGCCGCCCGGCGCTTGAGCGTCGGCTGATGGATCGGCCCCCGCCTCGTCAGCCGTATCCTGAGCGCCTTCGCACCACTACCGCGCTGCCCTTCTCCGTTTCTCCCTTCTCCACTCATTCGTTTTTCTTCCCTTTTCTCCATTTCCCCATTTCCCCTTTTTCCCGTTTCGCTGTGTTCAC
>CAVTCR010000062.1:65000-442265 GCA_963733195.1 uncultured delta proteobacterium | reverse complement strand
GCGCTCTTTAATCAGTTGTCGTACCGCCTTGTTCGTCCAGCCACTGCCCACCTGTGTCCCCGCCATCGCCTCTTCCCGCAACAGTCGCTGTAAGAGCTCTCCTTGTTCCGGGCTCAACTCCCGTTGCCCGATGCTCGCCGCCCCATTCCGGATTCTGCTGCAGCCCCGCCAACCCGCGCTCCTGATACTGGTCCACCCAGCGCCGGATCGTCTCTTCATCCACCAACAAAATCCGCCCCGCCTCGCGATAACTATACCCCTGATGCACCAAGATCAGGGCATGATACCGCTGCCGTTCATGCCCCTTTTCACTTTCATGTTCTTATAGCGCCGGACGGCTTCTTGATAATCCTCGTCCCGTAACATCGTGGCTGTCCACCCTTCGTGTGAGTCTGCCGGGAGTATACAGCTTCTTCTCAAACTCCACATCTTGCTGTAGCGTCCCTATAGGTGGCTGTAGCCAATTATGGCTCTTCCGAGAACGGTTACGGAATGACTCACGGTTTCGGAGCCATACCTGGCAGAGAATCCGGAATGGGATGTGGCTCACGGAGCGGCAGTGCTACAGAAGAACCCAGGCTGCTTCGCCTTGGGGGAGTCTCTCGCTCTCCAACTCAGCGATGGGACTCACCTTGAGTTGGTTCGCCCTGGCGATAGGGTCGGTAGTGCCAAACAGAGCGTATCGCTGGCCTTAGTCGAAGACGCTCGCGCCGCGAATATTACTCATCCAGCGACAGATCAACCAGATCGCGGAGCCTGAAACTGCACTGCAGTTCTCGATTCCGACGCAAGGATTCAATTTGGAAGAGATTCGCCTGGATTATCTCTTGACCGGAGGATCTGACCTTTCACGTAGCCGGTCAAAGTCGCGCGAAAAACGAAGCGGCCAGCGTGGAAAGAGAGACCGGCGAGTTGCGGTTTATGTACGCAATCGATGAAACTCTATGAAATCGAATGTTAAATTACGCTCGAATGTCTATTTGCGCCTGGCGGCGCCAATCCGAGACGACCCGGAGTACCGAGCAAAAGTCCATGGGCATGAAGCTTTGTGTAAATGCTTTCTAAAAATAGATAAATTTGATAGACCGGATCGTGCGCAGAGATGGCTGACCACCGATCAGTTGCAAGAATGGAATGAGCGGACCAGATGTGAGGTGTGTCATACACAAGTACTTGGACCGGTGAGGCGCGACCAGTTGGTGACTATGGAGTTTCGATGTCCACGCGGGATCTGCCCCTACCAAAATAGAGACAACCGGAGGTAACGTGGCCGAGGTCAATCTGAGTGAATTTCACGGTACGCTAGTGGAGACTTTCCGGCGTTACCTCTTTACTCTGAATTTCCTGCCGGACAATGAACGAGAACTTCGCGAAGCTTTCTGGAATGCGCTGCAAGCTAAGAATGTCTTCTGTCGCGACCCCCTGCTGAGCATTATTCCAGCTTATAAGCAGGAGAAAGCGGCTGCTGAGTTGTTCGGTCGGAAATACCCACCTCGTTTGCACCCCAAGCTGTCTCGTTTCTCTACCGCAAAATTTGACACTGAGCGTCCCTGTATCGTCATCAGTTAGCGAGCCTGGAACGCGCGCAGAATGGGCATAATCTGATTGTGGCTACGGGGACGGGAAGTGGTAAGACAGAATGCTTCATGTTGCCTGTCTTGGACGACATTCTTACAAATCCTGGAAACGGTGTGAGGGCAATTGTCATATACCCATTGAATGCACTAGCGAACGATCAACTCGGTCGCCTCCGTGACCTGTTGGCTTCTTTACCAGAAATTACCTTTGGTCGTTATACGGGGGATACTCCCCGAGACCGCAGCAATCTAACAGATGTTAGAATGCCGGGAGATTCTCGATCCCAATGAATGCTTTTCGCGCGAAGAAATACGCAGTAAGCCTCCTATATTCTGCTGACGAACTTCGCGATGCTGGAATACCTGTTACTGCGTCCGAAAGACAGTGATATTTTTCGTGAGCAACGCCTCAAGTACGTCATCTTGGACGAGGCGCATACGTATTCCGGCGCACAGGGAATCGAAGTCAGTCTCCTCATGCGCCGACTCCAACAGGCTTTCCCACAATGCGCACTGCAATTCATTTTAACGAGTGCGACGCTAGGGAATGATAAGCGAGGCATCGCGAACTTCGGTCGCAATTTAACTGGCGCAGCACTCTCCGATGAGGACGTCATCTTAGGCGACGTAGTTGAGCCCTTTGAGAGCACTGATACACCAGTGTCTCTCGCCCAGTATGTTCGTGCCGTCCCAGACGACACGAGTCTGAACCAATGGCTAGCGGCTCTCGACGACGTCGATACTCTACAGCAGTTGGTAAAGGCAGGTGGGTTCGCCATTTCGTCAGACCTTGCACAGGAAACAACGCCTAGTAGATTTTTGGCGAAATGGCTTCGCGGCAACGCCGAACTTGCGAAGCTGCACCGACTTGCAGCGGCGCACCCAGTGACTATGGAGGAAGCGGCGCAGCATGTTTGGGAAACAGTCTCAAGTGACGCACTACGGATTATGCGTTGGCTGGTTGTTCTCGGCGCGCGGGCGATTCCCGAGCCAAATTCTCCCCCTTTACTTCCAGCACGCTATCATCTCTTCTTCCGCGGATTGCGCGGAGGTTCAGTCTGTCTTTCGCCTCAATGCCCAGAACGTAAACCTCATCCGCAGACCCTCTTGGAGTTCTCTGGTGCTTGAGGACAGGGTATCGTGTCCATCCTGCGAGGCGCATGTTTTTCCACTTTTGACTTGCGTTCATTGCGGGGCGCCAGTGCTGCGAATCTATCAAGGATCGATCGGCAAGTGGCAGAACGTATCACCAAGTGTGAATCCCCAAGTCCATCTGCTCAGTTGGAGCAGGGATTCGGTGCAAGAAGAAGCGGATGGGGAGGATGAGGCCAACGACGGAGATACTCGTGAGGCACACCTCTGCCTGACTTGCCGTGCACTCGCGCTTAGCGCGGATCTTCAGAGAGACTGTTGCACTAACCCAATTCAAGTACATCTCCGGGTGCTTCTGTTCGGAAGGTGACGGTCTTTTGAAATCTGTCCGACATGTGGAGGACAAAGGGGTGGATTTCAAAGCGTGCTCCGCGAGTTCTCTACTGGCGAAGACGCAGCAACAGCAGTACTCGCCGAAGCTACGGTACGTGCCCTACCCGAAGAGCAAGAGGATGTCAAGAGACCAGCCCACGGCAGACGTCTGTTAGTATTCTCGGATAGCCGCCAACGAGCTGCCCATTTCGCACCTTATCTGGCTCGCACGACAGCCGAAACTCAATACATGAAGCCATTACTCGATGCCATTCGTGACGCCGTCGCGTCGAGTGATGGGCAGGGCGTATCGCTCGACAATATTGCTGAGCGCTTTTTGAAATTTGCGCAGAAACAACCGTACCTCATCATCCGCAAGACAAACGATGAAGATGGTGAATTCACCTCTCAGATTAAGCGTCCCAACCAGCTCTACAAGGAAGAAAGAGAGATCTTAAAAAGGGAGTGTCTCATTTCGCTCTTGCAGCATTTCACCGCGCCTCCGCGCGCTCGCAACACCTTGCCAGGGCTGGCTCTTGCCTCGGTGCACGTAGACTGGAACGACGAACAACGCGAGCAGCTCCCACGGCGTCTGCCTGCGCTTTTTAATAATGGGGCAGAATTAGGTTTCGCTGTCCTGCAGACTCTGTTGCAAGTGGTCCTTCGGCGCAAAGCACTTGCGCTGCCGGATGGGATCTTGTTGGGACACTTGCAGAGTGTCGGGCCAAAAGTTGTAACCCTGCATCATAACCAGAGCCGATGTTCTTGATGGTCGACAACGGATCCGTTGGAACCCATATACAGCAAAGCAAAAGCGACGGGTCAGGCTTGGCAGCAAGCCGAAATCATCGCGCGATTTTTGAAAAAGGACAAATTACAGGATGAAGCCGTGATTTCAGGGCTGCTCGACGAGATCTGGTTTGCTTTTCGAGATCTGGAAATCCTTCGGCAGGACTATCCGAACGAGTTCTTATTACCTTACGACCACCTACTTGTTAAAACGAACGACCCCTGGTTTGCCTGCCATAAGTGTGGTGCTCTGACCGTATTTCCGATCGGTAATACATGTGTACTCCCTGGGTGTGGTGGCACTCTACGTCAGTTAACTACTGGAGAGCGGGGAGGCGCGCTGGCAGAACCATCACTGGTATCACCGCTACACCGAAACTCCTGCGCTGCCGTTAGAAGTAAAAGAACATACGGCGCAACTCACCAACGAAGCTGGACGCGACTACCAGCGCAAGTTTACTGATGGCTCTATCAACGTTTTGTCGAGTTCAACCACTTTCGAGATGGGTGTCGACGTCGGTCAGCTCAAGTCGGTTTTCCTGCGAAATGTGCCGCCAACGCCTGCCAACTATATACAACGTGTCGGTCGGGCTGGTCGACGCCGAGAAGGCGCTGCGTATGCGGTTACCTACGCGCGTACCTTCCCGCACGATCAGGTACATTACCACGAGCCATTGGATATCCTTAAGGGACAGGTGCCTATCCCACGCATTAGTCTCGCCAATGAACGATTAACTCAGCGTCACATCAACTCTTTCCTCCTCGGACACTACTTAAGAACCGCCAACATACCAGCAGCTAGAGAACTCATAACAGTTGCGGAGTTCTTTCTCTCCCCAGCGATGGAACAATCTGCAGCCAGCCAATACCGGGTCTGGCTGACCGACCGAGACTCTGTGCTCGAGCCTGCAGCGAGCCGTATCATTGACAGCCAGTGCTCACTCAAAGTGAGAGATGCCTTCCGTGAGAGTATAAGTCTGCTTGAGAATGTGCGCCTCGCACTTGCCGACCAACTCGCGGCCTACCAAGCTCAGGCAGATGAACTCGAGAAAGCCGCGAAGAAGGGCCAAAGCATAAAGAGTGTTTTGCTGCGCTGAAGAATTTGGACTCCGTCACGCGTCTTGCTGAACAAGTAAAAGAAGAACGACTCATAGATCATCTTGCCTCGGCTCACTGGCTGCCAAGTTATGCGTTTCCACAGGATGTCGTGAAGTTACTTGTCCGACAGCCGAATCTTACGGATCGAATGCGACTGGAGCGCGATGCGGAATACGGCATTGCAGAATATGCTCCGGGGTCTGAAGTAGTCGCTGATGGTCTCCTTCTGGTCAGCCGAGGGTTGGATCTGCAAAACAAAGAGTTAGAGGTACGCTCTTATCGCGCTTGTTCCCGTTGCAATCGGGTGCAAATCGTGAACGCTCGTAAAGATATAGCTCCGATCTGCCCATTTTGTGCCAGCCCCGCTTCTGGTCCAAGGTCACAGCCAAGAGACTTTGTGGTGCCACGCGGCTTCACCACCAGCATCGACGAGCCCGTATTGGAGGTTCGGTTGAATCGGCTGAAGCCGCCACCGAATTCAGAGGTGTTTCTCATTACAGGTGCGGACCCAAGACAGTTTTGCGCCGCATCCCGAACTGCCAGGGGTCAGTCTTGGCTATCGCCCGGATGGCGAACTGTTTCGTGCGAACTCCGGCAAGAAATTTCAGCAGTTTAGATTATGTAGGTATTGTGGCTGGGGTTCTGATCGTGATGCACCAAAGAAGCACACCAAGCCTTGGGGTGTGGAATGCTCGAACAAAACGCTCCTCACGGTTGATCTTGTATGCAAATTTCAAACCGACACATTGCAGATCCGCTTTGATGGTGTGCGCCCCGCGCCTCCCACAGTAGATAGAACCGATTTCTGGCTCTCTTTTCAGACGGCTTTCACTGCAGCCGCCGCGGATGTTTTAGTTATTCCATCTCGTGACATCGATGGAACTTTCCGGAGTCAGGACGGTTCCGGACTTCGCGGAGAGTTGGTAGTTTACGATCGAGTGCCAGGAGGAGCCGGGTACGTCGAGAGGATCCAGGAAGAGCTACCACGCATTCTAGAGGAAACGCAACGCCGGGTTGCCAACTGCAAGAACCCGCAATGTGATCCTCAAGGAAGCTGCTATGCGTGCCTGCGAAGCTACAGTAACCAGTTTCATTGGGAGAGCCTGCATCGCAACTTAGTGTCCGACTGGCTTACTGAAGTCTTAGATAACGCCAGGGGATCAAGAGCGTGAGGACATATACCGCTAAAATCCCTCCAATTGAGCCAATCGTTCATGATGGTATGGTGCATCACCAAACTCGAATTCCCTACAATAGCCGACGAAATCCTTCCTGCTCAAAATGGTGATCGGTGGTGAGGGCCTCGGTAATACTGCGCTGTTGCATGAGCAAGAAGCTCACGGCATCACACAACGAATACGTCTTATCGAGTCGGGTCTGTAAGAAGGCAAGGGCAACTCGATGCAACAGCGAGTCTACCCAAATCACTTCGACAAGAGGATTATCGATGAGTTCAACCACGAATGAGAGCGCAGCGGAGCGAGGCAGCCCCCGTACCTGACATAACGGTACGAACTCCGCCAGCACGTAGCTATGCGTGAAGCGAGTCGAGGCGGCGTGGAAGAACGTTACTGCATTCTCATGCCGCTGTTCCGCCTCGTGATGGACGCAGAGCAGCCCAGAAGTATCCAACAACATCAGGTCATTTCCTCACTCATGCGTACTGTCGTACTCACGCGCGAGATCAGCATCAATGTCTTCATTATCGGTGCCTGTTGGATGCCCAAGGTTCACTGCCCCAAAGTGCTGCTGCAACCGTTCTCGTGCGGCCTGCTGCTCTTGTTCACTGAGTTGCGGGCGTGGTTGCGGTCCGTATCGTGAGAGCCATTCTGAGGCAAGTTCTTCTACTGGTTTCTTCAGCTGTGGCGCGAGTTGGGACAAAAGCGCAACAATCTCGTCAGGAATACCGGGCTGCGGCACTTTTCCACTGCCTGTAGATAACAAGTAAGGAATCTGCACCGCGATCCACTCGGCTGGGGTGTTACCGGTTGCGTCGGCAGCTTCCCGTACTGCTTTGTAGACGCTGTCTGGGAGTTCTACTGTTACGGCCTGACTCATTGACCTAACCTCAGTGTCTCATTCTGGCACGATGAGCACCTTTTGGTAAAGTTCACCTGTTGTGAGAAAAAAGTCGGTGGTGCCCACCGATATTAAAACCCTTCCAACTGCGCCAGCCTCTCGCGGTGATAGGTCGCATCGCCAAAAGCGAACTCATTCCACTTGGCGCGTTTGAACCAAAAATGCATGTCATGTTCCCAGGTGAAGCCAATACCGCCATGCATTTGCACAGCGCGATTGGTCGTCCGTGCATACACATCAGAAAGACAGGCTTTGGCAAGTGAAGCAGCGCGGGACGTTTCGCGTGGGAGCTGTGTCAAAAGCGTGGGCTGCATACCACACCAATGAACGCGCGGGCTCGATGTCACTGGCCATCTCTGCAGCCATGTGTTTCAACGCCTGAAACGAGGCGATCGGTCGATTGAACTGCGTGCGTACCTTGGTGTACTCAACTGCCATTTCTAACGATTTCTGTGCGCCACCAAGGCTGTCAGCTGCTAACGCGATACACGCCGCGTCGATCACACGAGCCAGAATTTTCCAGCTCTGACCGTCGTCGCCGACCAAGGCGGCCGTCGGGACTGTGATGTTCTTAAATGTGACTTCGTACATTCGTCGGGTCTGGTCGAAAATATCGAGTGGCGTAACCGTTAGCCCTGGCATATCGCGCTCAATCAGTAACAGACTGATACCATCCTCTGCTTTCCCCTTGGTGCGCACCGCAGCCAGGATAACGTCAGCGGCGGTGGCAAATGGTACGAACATCTTCGTTCCAGAGAGCGTATAGCCATCCCGTGTTTTCTTGGCTTTCAGTTGAACTCCAGCAGCATCAATGCGGTCATCGGCTTCGAGGAGGGCCAGCGTGCCAATCGCTTCACCTGAAGCGAGACGTGGAAGCCAGGTCTTCTTTTGCGTATTCGTTCCACCCTGCATCAATGCCAGCGCGACCAGAACCGAAGAGAACAGAAACGGTCCAGGAACAACAGCACGTCCCATTTCTTCTAACAACACGGCCATATCCAACATTCCCAAGCCGAGCCCGCCATGAGCTTCTGGGATCAACAGTCCTGTCCACCCTTGTTCGGCCATCTTGTGATGCAATTCACGCGAGAAGCCGTCCGGCTCTGTATACATCGCGCGTACGAATGTCGTAGGGCACTCCTGAGTCAAGAATTCCCGTGCCGACTGTTGCAACATTTCTTGCTCTTCGGAAAGACCAAAGTCCATGCTTTAGACCTCTCAAACGTGATGCGTAAGGCGTGAAACGTGGTACATGCTGCGTAAGACGTGGTGCGTGAAGCGTGGTACGTAAAACGTCATAGGAACAACCTGTTTCCGACTTCAGACTCCTAGACTCTTAGACTCTCAGACTGGTTTAGCCGGACTTCGGCATTCCTAACCCACGTTCGCTGATAATGTTCTTTTGCACTTGCGAGGTGCCACCGCCGATAACCAACCCAAGAGTGAACATAAACTCATATTGCCAGGTACCGTGGTCGATTACTCGCGCGGACCCTTTCTTGAGTGGCGCATACGAGTTCATGATTTCTAGCGCTAAGGCACAGATGTCGTGGTTCAATTCAGTGCCAACCAGCTTGTTCACCATCGCACCGACTCCCGGTGGCCGCCCTTTGATCGTGTTCGTCAGTTGTCGGTACGAATGATATTTCATCGCTTCGACGCGAGTGAGAAGTCCCGCTAGCTTTTGCCGCATAATAGGATCGTCTGCTGCTGGCTTGCCATAACGCTGATGCGTCCGAGCGAGGCGAATGAGATTCTGCATCATCAGTTGAGTGCGGGTGGTTGAGCCCAGGAGATTACGTTCGTGGAACAAAGTGTTATTAGCGACCATCCAGCCTTGGTTGAGATCACCGACCAGGTTAGAACGTGGCACACGAACACTATCGAAAAAGACTTCATTAAAGCCAGCATCACCGGTCATCTGCACTAACGGGCGGACGGTGATGCCCGGACTCTTCATGTCGATCAGAATGTAGGAAATGCCGCGATGCTTGGGTGCATCAGGATCGGTACGAACGAGGCAGAACATCCAGTCCGAGAATTGCGCGTTTGAGGTCCACACTTTCTGACCGTTGACAATAAACTCATCGCCAACGATCTCAGCCCGCGTGCGTAGCGATGCGAGATCCGATCCCGCATCTGGCTCAGAGTATCCTTGGCACCAGATCTCTTCAGCAGTCAGGATCTTCGGTAGATAGCGCCGTCGTTGTTCCTCGGTACCATATTGAATCAGCGTCGGGCCAAGCATCAGCAAACCCGACGCGCCAACTAAGCCAGGAGCCCGAGCCAACACTAACTCTTCGTTGACGATGGTCTGCTGCATGACATCTGCGCCCTGGCCGCCGTATTCCTTGGGCCAATTCATTGCGACGTAGCCAGCGTCGTGAAGTTTACGTTGCCATTCTTTGGCGAGCCTCACTCGTTCGGGGTCATGCGGCATGAGTTCGCTTACGACCTTATCTTTCTTCGGGAGGTTCTTCTTCAACCACGAACGAACCTCTTTACGAAAGGATTCATCTGTTTTGGAGTACGCGAGTTCCATTCTTCTCACCTCAAGAGGCAACTGAGTCCGTGCGAAACGCAATTCTGGCCGTTCTGATGCGTGGTGCATGAACATGAGTCGTTACACTTCACAGAGCACGCACCACGTATCACGTCCCATGCTCGTCGTTACAAATTGTACAGCCGCTTGGTATTTTCCCCAATAATTTTCTGTCTGGCTTGAGCCGGGAGCGAGGCACAGGCTTCTTGTACTTCCTCAACGACGCCGGGAAAGGTGCAGTCGAAATGCGGGTAGTCTGACCCCCAGATCACGCAATTTTCCAGTCCCATTGACGCGACGACACCGATGGAATGTTCATCTGGATCCATCGAGATGAAACATTGCTCGCGAAACATGTCACTGGGTTTACGCTTCAGCCATGGTACATAGTGGCCCATCTTATCGAAGTGTCCGTCCATGCGATCGAGCCAATGACCGATCCAGCCAAGGCCGGCTTCGAGAAATGCCACTTTCAGTTTTGGAAACTTGCTCAACACACCGCCACAGACGACATCGAGACACGCTCCCTGCATTTCCCAGGGATGACACACCATGTGAAAGAAGAAGGGGTCTTTGTAGCGTTCTTGTCCGAGGGTCGGCATTTTGGTGCCGAAGCTGCCGTGAATGGCGACCGGTACATTTAGCTCCTGTGCTTCGCGCCAGAATACGTCGTAGGCAGGATCACACAGCCGCCGGCCATTGAATGGATTGGGGCGCACGAACACCGCGCGCATGCCGAGATCTTTGACCACACGGCGCATTTCTTTCACCGCTTCATCGACATCTTGCAAGGGTAACGGGGCAACGCCAAAGAAACGGTTCGGATAGGGTTTGCAGAAATCTGCTATCCAGTTGTTATATGCGCGACAGGAAGCGGCGGCGAGCTTGGGGTCGTCGAGGTCGCCGTAGATGAGCCACAAGCTTGGATAGAAGAAGGCGACCTCAATCCCTTCAAGATCCATGTCTTTGGCACGGACATGCGGATCATACCCGCCACGAGGAACTTCGTTCCAGCCCATCGTGCGCGCTTTGTGTGGCTCAGACAGACCACCAGGAGTGCAGGCGGCAGCAATCGTCATGTTGCGATCGCGACGAATCTCGCCGTTGATGCGCAGGCAATCAATACCCTCACTATCGCGGGCGATCTGGATAACTCCCTCACGATACGCGGACTCGGTGTATTCTTCCCACACCGCGCGCGGTTCAACAATGTGTCCATCAGCGTCGATGATCCTTGCCATATTCGTCCCTGCCTTCCTTGGGTTTAGCAGTTGAGAAACGACCCTCTTATTTGCGATTATCCTTCTCCACCTTCATCGTTCGGGAAGAACCCCTCTTCATTTTCTACCATCAGTCGTAGTTCATATGTCCGTACACGGGGTGGCGCAATGCATAGGGGAGTAAGATCTTTGAGAAGGTTACGAGCTAAATCACTCTCTGCATACGCTTGTAGATCTTTGCTATTGCGCCAGGAACTGACGGCAATGAACTCATCACCAGTGTCCATAATCTGGATAAAGAGGAACCCGGATACTTTCTTAATGATTTCCAGCCGTTCTTGGGCAAGCTGTAGTGCAGCCTCAAGCTGACCTGGTTTGGCTGTCCCTTCCAGTACGCGACAGTAGTACATAGTCCTCCCTCCTGCTCTTGGCAGGAAACTAAGCCAGCCGATGTGAAATTTCAACCAGCAAATTGAGGCAGAGCGATAGTCACGCTATTACTGATGCGTTCGTACGCAGGAACGTTGGAACCGAGTACGTCTTTCGCTCCCTTCAATGACACCACACAACACGCGTCTTTGGCTTCAAGCTCCTTCCAATCAAAGCCAGTATCAGGAGGGACCTCCAGGTCGAGTGCGATCAATCCATTAGAAAACTCAATCTCAGGAACTTGACCAGCGAGTTTTCCGCGCGGCTCGAGCGGAAAAACCAGTACGCTTTTGTAGGGGAGAGGTAACTTCACGCCTGCCTCGAGGTCGTAATTGAGGGTGACTCGCAGCGTACGTTCGTCCAGGCGAGAGAGGGTGACGTTGCTGATTTTGACAAGAGCTTTGCTCGTTTCTTGGGGAGACGAAGTGCAGGCGAAAAGAGGGAGGAAAAAGAAAAGGAGAACGGTAGGGGCACGGCGCCGCCGTGCCCCTACGCATGGCCTGTAATCCACCCCTCGTTGTTTTTCTTTGACCATCTCACAATCCTACCAATTCCCGTGCAACTGCCGCACGAGCATAACGGTGCGGACTGCCCATCTCCGAAATACGTACATCGGCGGCGATGCTAACGAGCATGGCTGCTTCAGTGATGTCGATGTGCATGCGGTCCATCATGATATGCGCGAGTCGATCGAGCGCAGCGCCGGCTGCTGCTTCTACAGTGTCGCCATCACCCATAGTGATGAATTCCTTTTGGGTGATCACAACGGGATGAGACAACGGCAGCTCATTGGCAATCCGGCAGCGCAACGTTACATCTGCCGCGATTTCGACTGCTGAAGCAGCGACTTCTCCGTCTCCCATCTTGGCGTGGACATCTTCGATCGTGAGTAATCCGCCTTCAACGAAGACAGGTAAGTACACCGTGGAACCTGGCCCAAGTTGACCATTACTCAACTGACCACCAAAGGCACCGACAGCGCTGCTAGGGTGGGACCCTTGCCCAGGTGCAAGCCCAATCTTGCTCACATTGGGCAGAAACGGAAGCGAAACCTGGTCGTTGTAACGAATCTGGTTTCCTTCAATTGGAACGATTTTTTTGCGAAACTCGACTTGATCTTTGAACAGACCGTAGCCAGGAATGGCGATTACATAGCCAAATCCTTGTGTCGGACGAATGTCCAAGATGTCGATAGCGAGGACTTGCCCTGGTTTTGCCTCTTCGACGAATACCGGACCGGTCATCACTGTCAATTGCTCCATCGGCCAGGCTTTGCCGTCGTTCCAGTCACGAAAACGGTCGTTTGTTTCCATGACGAACACTTCGCCAGGTCGTACGCGTGCCGCCGGGGGATGGTTGGCGTCGAACGTGCGGACGATATGTTCTTTCGTGATCTTTTGCATGGTGGACCTCCTTAATCGAAATGTAGGACGTTGGACCACTTTATAATGTGACTAGCCAGCATTGTCATTCTGAGCAACGCGAAGAATCTCTCAGAGAGCCCCTTCGCGGAGTTTATCCTGAGTCCAGTCGAAGCCTGCCCTGCCTGCGCCAGTGCCGCAGGCACAGGTGAGCCTGTCGAAGGGGGCTCAGGGTGATATACCCGTTGTGTCAATTCCTTGTAGCCTGATTTAGACTAAATGAGTTTTACATCCCGTGCGAACTGTTCCATCATCTTGGCCATTTCCTCATAACTACGAGCGAAGTTAAAGAAGGCAAGATAGAGATAGGTCGCGCCAAGTTCCTGGTAACGGGGGATATCGTCGAGCATTGCTTCTGGGCGTTTGCCACGCGGAGAAACACATAGAGTGACTTTCGAGAGATCCCGTCCGGCTTTGGCTGCTTTCTCTTTCAGCTTATCGAGGCGTTCCGCAAACTCTTGTGGACTGAATACCACCGCTGCCCAGCCGTCGCCGTATTCGACAATACGTCGTAATGCCGGGCCGGTGTGACCACCGATCCAAATTGGTGGGTGTGGCTTCTGCAGCGGACGCGGTTCACAGGCGACCTCAGGAAAGCGATGAAACTTCCCGGAAAAACTCGGATGTTCGCTTGTCCATAACTCCTTCATCACCGCTACAGCTTCATCGCTTACCGGCCCTCGATGCGCAAACGAAGCATTAACGGCGTTAAACTCTTCTTCCATCCATCCCACGCCAACACCGAGAATGACACGACCACCCGAGAGGACATCGAGCGTGGCGACGGTTTTGGCTGTGACGACGGCGTTGCGATGAGGGAGGACCAAGACCGCTGTGCCAAGCCGTATCTTGGTTGTGCACGCAGCAACAAAACTCAGCACACTCAGCGGTTCGAGCAGTGGTTCTTTAGGGTCCATAGGAAAGGACCCGCTGGCAGTGTAGGGGTAACGTGAGTTGATCTGTTTTGGAATGACGATATGGTCAGCTGTCCATACCGAATCAAAGCCAAGTGCCTCAGCTGTTTGCGCAGTCATGCGAATGTTTGTCATTACATCGCCGCGAGCAAGTGGGCCAATGTGTGGTAAGAAGGCGCCATATTTCATTTCGCTCCCTCCTTTTGCAGGAATGCTTCAACTACCACATCTCTAACCAGACGCCAACGCACAGTGGCAATCTACTGGTGGACGTGCTAACAAACTCTGTGCTGGAATCTAGTTTGGATGAGCATAATTGCAGGAATCGCCACGTATGGGGAAGGTGATGTCGAGCGTACGTTTCTTGTTAGTCCGACACGGCGAAACTACCTGGAACCAAGAAAACCGTTGGCAAGGACAGGCAGATGTTCCGTTGAGTGAGCCAGGTCGCGCGCAAGCTCGTCTCCTCGCGCAGCGGCTGCTTGCTGACAGACGACAGGTGCACGCTATCTATGCCAGCGATCTGAGCCGAGCGTTTGAGACCGCAGAGATCTTGAGTGAAGCTCTACGTATTCCTCCGAACCCTGATAGTGGATGGCGGGAAATGAACATTGGCGTGTGGAGCGGGCTGACGACCGCAGAGGTGATCAAACGCCACGCTGAGGAATGGGAGCGGTTACGCACGGGGGAAGATCTCCCGCGCGGGGGGGGCGAAACTTTTGCACAATTTCAAAGTCGTATCATTCAGTCGGCACGGCGCTTGGTGGAACGTCATGCTGGAGAACAGATTGTGATTGTTACCCACGGCGGAGTTGTCCGCGCGTTTTTATTGCACTGCCGCAACTTGCCGACGAGTAAGTTTCGCGAGATCGACAAGATCGGCAACACTGGTGTGAGTGAAGTGACATTCTCCCTTGATGGGGAGGTGTTGATTCATTCGGTCAATGATGTGACTCATCTCAATGGCTCTGCGTTGGTAGGGGAGGCGGTGGATGCGTAGCTCAGAATGCAGAATGCAGAATACAGAATGCAGAATGGAAAATGAAGAATTAAGAAATTCTTTCTTCGCCCCATTCGCCCATTCGCCCATTCCTCTATTCGCCGTTTCCTTCTTTCTCCGTTTCTCCATTTCCCCTTTTTCCCTTTTTACCCGTGCGGTGCTCTCCCCGTTTCTTCTCCATTCGTAGGGCGGTGCTTTGCGTCTCCTCTCGTCACGCCGGCTCAAGATTGCGATCAGCCTCGGGCTCTTTGCCTTTTTCTTCTACTCGACTGATCTGGAGGTGCTGAAGCGGCAGCTTGCGGCTGCGCCGCCGGAACTCCTAACCCTCGCCTTCCTTGGCTACCTCCTAAGTCAAGCGCTGTCTGCCTATAAGTGGCAAGTGCTTGCCCGGCCCCTGGGGTTCCTGCAATCTTTACGCGTTTTTGTCGTTTATTACTTCGTTGGTGGATATCTCAATTTGTTTGCCCCGAGCACTGTGGTTGGTGATGTCGGAAGAGGACTCTTGCTGGCATCACATGGCGGGAACACTAGCTCGGCTTTGTATTCTGTCGCGGTGGATCGGGTCAGTGGACTCGTGATGTTAGTGTGGATGAATGCTACGGGCTTTCTCTTGTTTGGCCCGACAATTCTTCCCACAACACTTTGTTATAGTGTAACCGTAGCGGCAATTGCTTCACTGCTGGCATGGTGGGTATTGCCGTATGTGTTGCAGTTTCCGTTTGCCAATCGACGATTCATCAAACGCATTGTCGAGAAACTGATCGTGCCGTACCAGGAGAATGCGGCAACGTTAGGCTACGCGTGTGTCCTTTCCTATGTCTTTCACTGGCTTCAACTGAGTTTACAGGTCGTTGCTCGCGTACGCTCTCAATCTTCCAGTGCCGCTCTGGTACCTGATGTTATTCATTCCGCTGGTACATATTCTCAGCGCTTTACCATTGAGTTTCGCCGGCTTAGGGGTACGTGAGGGAGGGTACGTAACATTTCTCGCCCTCATTGGTGTTGGTAATGGTCAAGCGCTTGCCTTTGGTCTGCTGTGGAGTGCGCTGGTGCTCGGGAGTGGGTTGGTCGGTGGGCTGGTGCTGTTATTCTCCTCGGAAGTGCAGGTGTCACTCGCGACGAAGAAGTCCCCTAGCTGACGCTATGGACTACATTATCTCACCCCTTCGGGGTTCAATCGGTAATCTTTTCCATGTGAACCCTGGAAGGGCGATATTTTCTTAGCTCACGGTGTCAACCGTGGGCTTGTTAGAAAAACGTCGGTCGGATCAGTATCGTCTCTTCCCGTCCCGCGCCGACTGAGATCATCTTTACTGGAACGTTCACTAGCTGTTCGATCCGTTCGACATAGCGACGGGTGTTTGTCGGCAGCGCGTCGAGGCTGCGGATGTCCGTCAATTGCTCTGACCACCCTGGTAACTCTTCATATATCGGTGTGAGTTGTTCCAATACATTGGCGCTCGCTGGCACGTCATCGTAGCGCTGCCCTTTGTATTCGTAAGCGATACATACACGTAATGTAGAAAAGCCGCTTAATACGTCGATCTTCGTGAGTGCAAAACTGTTCACGCCATTGAGGCGAGCCGCAGTGCGCGCAACTACCGCATCGAACCAACCACAGCGACGTGGTCGGCCTGTAACAGTACCAAACTCACCACCTTTGCGACGGATCGTCTCCCCCTCTGAACCGAACAATTCAGTAGGAAACGGGCCGCTCCCCACACGTGTCGTGTAGGCTTTAGAAATGCCGATGACGCCGTGAATCTGTTGTGGTGCAATCCCTGCACCAGTGCACACCGCCCCAGCCACAGTATTAGACGATGTCACATACGGGTAGGTTCCGTGGTCGATGTCAAGCATCGTTCCTTGCGCACCTTCAAAGAGGACTTTGCGTCCACGGGTGATTTCGTTGTGCAAGTACAGTGAGGTGTTCGTTACGTACGGGGCCAGACGATCACGAAAGCGCCGATAGCTATCAAGAATCTGCTGGTAATCGAGAGCTTGTTCTTTGAGAATCACTCTGAGGTAAGAGTTTTTTTCTTGTAGATTATGTGCAAGTTTCTCGCTGAAGATCGCGTCATCAAGTAAATCGACGAAGCGCATACCGGCTCGTGCCATTTTATCTTCGTAGGTCGGTCCGATACCTCGTCCTGTAGTGCCAATCTTTCCTTCACCACGCAGGCGCTCCCGCGCGACATCAATCGCCTTATGATAGGGCATGATGAGATGCGCTGTCTCGCTAATCTTGAGGAGTGATGGATCAGTGAGACAGCCTTGCTGTTGCAGCGTGTCGATTTCTTCGACCAACGTTTCTGGATCAACCACCACCCCGTTACCAATCACGCACACCTTACCGTTGTGGAGCACACCGGAGGGGATTAAGCGAACAATAGTTTTCTTGCCACCGACGACGAGCGTGTGCCCGGCGTTACTCCCCCCTTGAAACCGCACAATGATGTCTGCTTCGCGAGCAAGGAGGTCAACAACTTTGCCTTTGCCTTCGTCTCCCCACTGAGCCCCAACGACGACTACGGTACTCATGCATCCCCCGTCTTTATAAACGAATCTGCTGGGCCGAAATGATCGGCTCGAGTGTCTGCAAGTCAGCGAGAACGGTAGCTGGAACCTGGCCATCTACATGGATCAGGGCAATGGCTTTGCCACCTGTCTTTTCCCGACCAAGTTCCAAACTGGCGATGTTAATACCATGCTTGCCCAAGAGCGTTCCCATCGCACCCACCACGCCGGGAACGTCGTGATTGTGTATAACGAGAATGTAGCCTTCGGGGACCGCCTCAAGATGAAACGCGTTGAGTCGTACGAGGCGGACGGCTTTATTACTGAAGACTGCACCTTCGACTGTGTTTGTCCCTGTTTCGGTAGTGAGTTTGACGATCACTGAGTTCAAAAAGTCGCTGGGGCGGTTACTGCGCGACTCAAGGACACGAATGCCACGCTCACGGGCAATGAGCGGAGCGTTGACGTAGTTGACCGGTGAGTCCCGAACCGGGCTCAGTACGCCGCGGAGAACCGCAGCCGTTGCCGCAGCAACATCGTATTCGACAATGTCGCCACTGTATTCAATCTGCACCTCGTGTGGCGCGCTCGGATCGACTTGGGCAAGAAAGCTGCCGAGTTTTTCACCGATGGTGAGATAGGGTTGTAGAATGGTCAGTTGCTTGGCGGTCAGTGAGGGAAAATTGACCGCGTTCTGGATAACGCCGTTGCTTAAAAAATTCCCGACTTGGTCAGCAATAGCGATGGCGACGTTAATTTGCGCTTCGTCAGTAGCTGCGCCAAGATGAGGTGTGGCCACGACTTGGTCGAGCTTGAGTAACGGATGGTCGTTGGGTGGTGGTTCATCCACAAAGACGTCGAGGGCCGCGCCAGCTACTTTCCCGCTCTTGATCGCTTCGGCCAGGGCGGTTTCATCAACGATGCCACCACGGGCACAGTTGATGATGCGCACGCCTTTTTTCATTTTGGCAAACGCATCGGTGCCAATGAGGCCGCGCGTTTCCTTGGTGAGTGGCGTGTGGACAGTGATGAAATCTGCATTGGCATAAATCTCGTCCAAGGTGGCGATTTCCACCCCAAGCTTGGCAGCTGTTTCCGGTGAGACAAAGGGATCAAACGCCAGGACACGCATTTTGAGGCCCAAGCGCGCGATCCGCGACAATAGCACCGATATTGCCGAGGCCGATAACGCCGAGAACCTTATTGCAAATTTCACTTCCTATGAATTTCTCACGTTCCCAACGGCCGCTCCGGAGCGAGAAGACCGCTTGCGGAATATTACGGGCTAACGCGAACATAAGTGAGATCGTATGCTCAGCTGTGGTGACATTGTTCCCGCCAGGGGTATTCATCACCACAATCCCCTGTTTCGTTGCAGTCTCGACATCGACATTGTCCACGCCAATGCCGGCACGACCGATGACGCGAAGGTTCGTGGCTGCCGCGATAACGGGTTTTGTGACCTTGGTGCCACTGCGGATGATCAACCCGTGGTAGGCCGGAATGATACGGATGAGTTCTTCGACCGGCAGTTTGGGACGGAGATCGACTTCGAGATCTGTATATGCGTGCAACCGCTCAAGGCCTTGTTCAGCGAGTGGATCGGAAATAAGCACTTTGTGTGACATGGCGGTTATCCTACCGGCGGCCAACCTTCAAGCAAAACCTCTTCAGCACGACGAACTCCGCTGCCCAGTTCGATATTCTGCCCGAAACGACGTAAGGCCATCTCTAGAGTGCTGATCGCGGTAATGACATCAAAGGGGCCAGCATAGCCGATATGAGAGATCCGTACGATCTTTCCCTTGAGATGATCTTGCCCTCCGGCGATGTCCACGCCCATGCGATCGCGCATGTATTTCAGCAAGCGCGAACCATCGACACCGTCCGGTAACCACACCCCGGTTGCGGCTGGACTCGGAGCACCAGGAGCAAGGAGGGTGAGGCCCATTGCCTGTGCTGCCGCGCGACTGGCTGCAGCCAGTAGGGAATGACGGGCAAAGATGTGCTCTAAGCCTTCCTCTTGCATTAAACGTAACACTTCGTGCAGTCCGTTGATCAAGGAAATGGCCGGTGTATAGGCCGTGGTGTGTTTCTGTTGCTCTTTATGCTCGCGACGGAGGTCGAAGTAGTAGCGCGGCTGTTTTGTCGTCTCGACCTGTTTCCAGGCTTTGTCACTCAGGGCCAGAAAAGCGAGCCCCGGTGGGAGCATCAGCGCTTTTTGTGATCCTGTCACCAGAACATCGATTCCCCAACGATCCATTGGTGTGTCGGTAGCACCCACCGACGTAATGCCATCGACGACCAACAACGTATTGGTATTACGGACGAGCGTAGAGATTTGTTCTACCGGATGTAGAACAGTTGTGGACGTCTCACTCGCTTGAATAAGCACGGCTCTTGTTTCGGGATGGGCTTTCAAGGCTTGCGCAACGGCATCGACTGTTACTGCTTTTCCCCACTCGACTTTGAGTTCCGCCACTTTGACGCCAAACGCTTGGCTAATTTTGAGCCATCGTTCGCCAAATTTTCCGCCATTTACGACAATCACAGTGTCTCCAGGTGAGCAAGTATTCGAGACAGCTGCTTCCATTGCGCCAGTACCCGAAGCGGCCAAGATGAGGACATTTTGTTTGGTTTGAAAGAGCCACTGTAGCTTTTCTTGCACTTGGGCAAACAGCGCTTCAAATTCTGGGGTCCGGTGATGGATAAGTGGTTGTGACATGCGGAGGAGGACTTCTGGGGGAACAGTGGTCGGACCAGGGGTGAGCAGGTAACGTTTCAACATAAAATCAACTCCAAAACAGTGGTATCAAAAAAAGGCCTGGACAATGATCCTGTCCAGGCCTCACAAGAGGAACCTTTCTTACAGACAGAAATGATGTATCGAGGCGAAGAAGTTCAGTCAACGTGGGTTTTTTGCTCCTTAACTATTCTCGGTACTTCATTTTTTGCTTGACAGCAAAAAAACAGGGTACTATTATCGGGGGAAGAAGTGGGAAAAAGTGGGAAAGAGTAGTAAACAGTGTTTCGTGGCTGTTTCGAACATACTATAGACGATAAGGGAAGGGTTAGTATCCCTGTCACCTTCCGTAAAGCCCTCGGAGTGCAAGATGAAGGCCTTATTGTTACGAGGTTTATCATCAATTCCTTTCGTTGCCTTGATGTCTATCCACATGCGGAATGGGAAAGTTTTGAGCAGGAGTTAATAACAAATAAACCTCGTTTTGACGAAACTTTCTCTAAGATAGAGTCATTTTATTTGGCTAATGCGCAAGAGTGCCAAATAGATAAACAAGGGAGAATCCTGTTGCCCCCCCATCTTCGTGAATACGCTGGGCTCGATAAGAATGTCATGTTTGCTTCATCTCTCAAGAAATTTCGCATCTGGGATAAAGCGACGTGGGATCGCTTCAACTCAGAATCAGAACAACAATTTTCACAGAACCCTGACATGTTTAGGGGACTGAATGCGTAGCCGCTACCTTACACGAACTGAAGGGAAATTTCCAGAGAAAGACGCAATCGCTCTCCTTGTAATTAGGTAAAGGGTAATGGAAGCAGTAACAATCATGACCCCAGCATCAATCGTCCCTCAGCATCTTCCCGTCATGATTGCCGAAGTGCTGTCGTTGCTGCGTCCACAAAGTGGGAAGCGTTTTCTTGACGGGACACTTGGTGGCGGAGGCCATGCTGCGGCTCTTTTGGCGGAGAGTGCACCTGAGGGGCATCTCCTCGGAATAGACCGAGATACAAATGCGATTGCTGTGGCGGAAGCGCGCCTCGCGCCCTTTGCTGATCGCTTGCAAGTCCGCCATGCCAATTTCAGTACCGCTCAGGAGCAACTTGCTGCTGTGGGGTGGGATGGTGTAGATAGCATTCTCCTCGATTTGGGTTTTTCTTCATTACAAGTTGAAGATGCTGAGCGCGGCTTCAGTTTCCTTCGCTCTGGTCCGCTCGATATGCGCATGAATCAGGACGATGAATCCAGTGCTGCGGATGTCGTAAACAATGCGAGTGAAGAGGAGCTGCGACAGATCTTGCGCGATCTTGGCGAAGAGCGTGCATCTGGTGCAGTGGCACGAGCGATTGTCCGTACGCGTGCGGAGGCCCCGTTGCAAACGACAGGTGCTTTAGCGCGGACCGTTGAACGAGTCGTACGGAGCTCACCGCATACGCATCTCCATCCAGCAACACGCACGTTTCAAGCCTTGCGCATGGCTGTGAATCGTGAACTTGATCACCTCTCGACGTTCCTGCGGGATGGATATCGTCTCCTCCGACCTGGGGGACGAATGGTTATTCTGTCGTATCATTCGTTAGAAGATCGCTTGGTTAAAGATGCGTTTCGACGGTGGGCGGCCGTATGTCTTTGCCCGCCACAAATCCTCGTGTGTTCCTGTGGATGGTCACAGAAGGTGAAGATTCTCACGCCGAAACCGTGGGTTCCGACAGCGGCAGAAATTACGGCGAACCCACGCGCACGGAGTGCGCGGTTACGCGCTATCGAACGGTTAGCGAAGGAGGCTGAGTAGCACGTGTCCCGTTCTGCCTCGTGGATCTGGTATGTGGTGATAGCCCTTGTTGGTCTAACCCTTGCGTTGGGACAAGTATGGATTCGCTTGCAAGTCGTGGCGGTGGGATACAAGCTTTCAAATACGCGTCAGCTCATTCATTCCCTGGAAGGTGAGCGTCAAGCGCTACGGGTGCAGTGGAGTGCACTCACTACGACGACACAGCTAGCGGCCCAAGCTGAACGACGATTAGGGATGGGCGCGCCGGAACCAGAGCAGGTGGTCCGCGTGCCGTAATGTGGAGGGGTGGGGGATGGAAAAACGTTTACTTATTGCTGGGGCAGTACTGGGGTTCGGGCTATTGCTTGTCCTGGGCCGGCTTGTTCACTTAACGACGATTCATAGTGAGGACCTCGCCCGGCAGGCGTCAAATCAGCATCAGAAGAAGATGGAAATCCCCTCGCGGCGTGGCGCGATTGTTGACCGCAACGGTGAACCACTGGCTCTAAGTGTTCCAGCCGAGTCGCTGTTTGTGCGCCCGCGGAAATTGCCGGCAGATGCCAACAAATGGAGTACTCGTGTCGCAACGGTCTTGCATGTACCAACAGAGCAGGTGAGAGCCTCGTTTCGATCGGCTGAGCCTTTCGTGTGGCTTAAGCGTCGAGCCACTCCACAGGAAGCCGCACAAATTCGTGCTTTTGGCATCAGCGGAATCGAAAGTATCGAAACTGAGCGTCGTTTTTATCCGCAAGGAACACTCGCCGCTCCCTTGATCGGTTTTACGGATGTCGATGCACACGGGATCGCTGGTATTGAGCAGACCTACGACCGCTATCTGCGAGAAGAACCAGCAGAGATCGTCGGTGAACGTGACGCCTTGGGTCGCATGATTCTCGCGCACGGTGTGGCTTCCTCACCTGAAGTTCTCAATGTGCGGTTGACGCTCGATATTGGTATACAAAACATCGCGGAACGGGAATTAACGCAAGCCGTGCGGACGACCGGTGCAGAAAGTGGAACAGTTGTAGTCCTTGATCCACGGACGTTTGCGGTGCTGGCTTTGGCGCAAGTGCCGACGTTTGATGCAAATACTCCTGCAGCGGTGCGACCTGAACGTCGCCGTAATCGTGCAGTGGGAGATTGTTACGAACCTGGTTCCACGTTGAAAGTCCTGCTTACTGCAGCCGCACTTGATGCAAAACGTTTGTCGCCGAATGAGAAAATTTTCTGTGAGTACGGACGCTACGCTGTCGGGAAGTCAGTGATTAACGATCATCATTCGCATGGATGGCTCAACGTGACCCAAGTGATTCAACAATCTAGTAACATTGGAGCGGCCAAAATCGCCGAGCATCTGGGAAAAGAGACCTATGCTGCGTATCTTCGTGCCTTTGGTTTCGGGCGGCTCTCAGATATCGAACTCCCTGGAGAAAGTCCAGGGATTCTGCCCTCACCGCAGACCTGGTCGCGTATCCACCTTGTTACTGCGGGGTTTGGTCAAGGATTCGCCGTCACTCCGCTGCAGCTGGCGAGTGCGTATGCGGCTCTGGCGAACGGTGGTACCCTCATGCGCCCATATCTCGTCAGCGAAATTCTCAATAGTGAAGGAAAAGTAGTAGAAGCACGAAACCCACAACGGTTGTTACAAGTTGTCGGCAGCGATACTGCCCAACTGATGATGCGAATGATGGAGCAAGTAACGGAAAAGGAAGGCACCGGCACGCGTGCACGTATCGAAGGTTTTCGTGTAGCAGGAAAAACTGGGACGTCACAAAAGCCTGATCCGCGTGGCGGCTATTCTGCGCGTGATCGCATTGCCTCTTTTATTGGAATCGTCCCTGCTGACCAGCCGCGCTTAGTGATCCTCGTTGCCGTTGATACACCGAGGACTGGGGTCTATGGCGGAGAAATAGCGGCTCCAGTATTTCAGGCCATAGCTAAACAATCACTTGCCTATCTCGGGATCGAGGGAGAAAAGCCAAAGTTGGAAATCAATCCAGCGATCATTCCTATCCCATCTCTTGAGTCTGCGAGAGGAAATTCCCTCCATCACACCATTGCGACGAAAATTCCTGGAGCGCAGTCTGATAGCGGTGTTGCTGAAGAGAGCAGCAGTGGCGAACCGAATTTTGTCGGGATGAGCTTACGTGATGCTGTGCTGACTGCGCAACGTAATGGATGGCAGATCGTGACCCAAGGAAGTGGCTACGTCAAGAAGCAGACAGTGCGAAAGAATGCGGAGGTATCGGTGTATGAGCTGACCCTGACCTCACTCGGAGGTGATCGACCGTGATTCTGCACGATCTCCTTTCCAATACACCTCCTGTGCAGGTTCAGGGAAACTTGGATGTGGAGATCGTGCACCTTGCCTACGACTCTCGCAATGTACAGCCTGGGGCATTATTTTTTGCTCTTCCCGGTAGCAAAAGTGACGGCTCACACTTCGTGAGTGAAGCAGTGGCGCGTGGTGCTTGCGCTGTTGTTGTTCCACCTGGCATTACTATTCCCTCTCACATCACAGCTATTTACTCGTCAGCACCACGGATCCTTTTGGGCGTGTGTGCCGATCGTTTCTACCATCATCCGACCTCTCAACTCACCATGGTGGGAGTTACCGGCACGAGCGGAAAGACCACGACCACCTATCTTATTGAAGCGATCTGGCAAGCGATGGGGTGGGCCCCTGGTGTCGTCGGAACTATCAATTATCGTTACCGCGACCACGTGCTTGTTGCTCCCTTCACCACGCCAGAAGCAGTGGAGCTGCAAGCGCTTCTGCGGACGATGGTTGATGAACGCATCAGTCACGTAGTCATGGAAGTATCGTCTCATGCGCTCGCTCAAGACCGTGTCTACGGTTGTCAATGGGATGGAGCGCTATTTACCAACCTTGGTCGTGATCATCTCGATTATCATAAGGACCTCGATGACTACTTTGCCGCGAAAATCCGTCTTTTCACCGAAGAGTTGGCGCATTCAGCGAAACCGCATCGGTTTGTTGCCGTGAATGCAGATGATGCTTGGGGTCAGAAACTCTTATCGCAATCACTTCCAGGAAAAGTCTTGACCTATGGTTTGCGCAACGACGTAGCCGTATCGGTGCGAAATGTCGAGAAAGATTTTCACGGGATGCGTGGAGTCCTTCGTGTAGAGAAAGAGGAAGTGCCATTCTCCTCGGCGTTAATCGGTGAGCCGCATCTCTACAACATTATGGCTGCGACGACGGTTGCGTATGCTCTTGGAGTCCCTGCTGAAGTCATTGCGGCAGGGATTCGTCGCTGTACCGGAGTTCCTGGGCGGTTGGAAGTGATTCACGTGGGGCAACCATTCGGGGTCTTAGTGGATTATGCTCACAAGCCTGACGCGCTGGAGAAAACGCTGCGATCGATCCGTCAGTTGACTCAAGGTCGGCTTCTAACGGTCTTTGGTTGCGGCGGAGACCGTGATCGCGGTAAACGCCCCTTGATGGGAGAGGCGGCCGGGCGGTTGAGCGATGTGGTGGTGTTGACCTCTGACAATCCACGGACAGAAGACCCGCAACAGATTCTTGCTGAAGCAGAACCAGGACTTGTGCAAGCGGGCTTACAAAAGGTTGACGATCCTACGACGATCGAAACGCTCAAGAGCGGTTATGTTGTCATGGTTGAGCGGCGTGCAGCAATTCATGCTGCGCTGGCCGGGGCACGACCAGGCGATGTCCTAGTGATTGCCGGAAAAGGACATGAAGACTACCAGATTGTCGGGACAACCAAGTCGCACTTCGATGATCGTGAAGAAGTGCGGCAGTATCTCACTCCACGATACGGTGAGGCGAGAAAATGAACGATGCTGTTGACTGAAGGGGAAGGCGCAAGGAACTGGTGATGTTGTACGCACTTCTATATCCACTGCACACCGCTTACTCCGGGTTCAACGTGTTTCGCTACATCACGTTTCGTACTCTTATTGCCTGGCTCTTGTCCCTGACAGTGTCGCTCGTCCTTGGCCCCTGGCTGATCGCTCGTCTGCAAACGTTGCAGGTTGGACAGGTCATCCGACCGGAAGGACCAGCCGGACACTTTAGTAAGGCTGGAACTCCTACGATGGGTGGGGCACTGATCCTCTTTTCGTTGACATTAGCCACCTTACTTTTAGCCGATCTCACTAATCCGTACGTTTGGCTAGCGTTAGGAACGACGCTCGGGTTCGGCTTCATTGGGTTTGTCGATGATTATCGCAAACTCCGACGCCGGGACTCCGCAGGGCTTCTTGGGCGCTACAAATTACTCTGTCAGTTCATCGTGGCCACTGTAGCTGCCGTTGTGCTCTGGTTCACGCCTGGTTTTACCAGCACGATTACGATTCCCTTCTTTAAAGATCTCCAGCCAAATCTGGGATTGTTCTATATTCCATTCGCTGTGCTGGTGATGGTGGGGGCGTCGAATGCGGTCAATTTGACTGATGGGCTCGACGGGCTTGCGATTGGACCAGTGATGATCACTGCGTTAACCTACGGCTTTTTCTCCTACGTCAGTGGTCACATTAAGTTTGCCGAGTATCTGCAAGTTCCGTACGTTGCGGGGTCTGCCGAATTGTCGGTTTTCTGTGGTGCGCTGGTCGCCGCCGGGATGGGTTTTCTGTGGTTCAATGCCTATCCGGCGCAAATGTTTATGGGTGATGTCGGCTCGCTGGCGTTAGGCGCAGCACTTGGGATTGTCGCGTTAATTAGTAAGCAAGAGTTGGTGCTGGTGGTTGCTGGTGGTGTGTTTGTGGTTGAGGCGGTCTCAGTGATTTCCCAAGTGACCTCATACAAGCTCACACGGAGACGCATTTTCCGCATGGCGCCGATTCACCATCATTTTGAATTGAAAGGGTGGCCTGAGCCGCAAATCATCGTTCGCTTCTGGATCATCTCGGTTATTTGTGCCGTTGCGGCACTGAGTACATTAAAGTTGAGGTAGCTCCCGTGAAGTTTAGCGGGAAGATTGTTCTTATCATTGGCCTAAAACGTACTGGTGTCAGTGTCGCCCGCTTTATCGCTCGATGTGGCGGACGTGTACGGGTCACTGACCGTCAGAATGAGGCCCATTTCAAAGAAGAGCTGGCGCAGATTGCGGATATCGTACCTGAGGTGTGTCTAGGAACCGAAGACGAGACGTTGCTCAACGGTATTGATCTGGTTGTGCCAAGTCCTGGTGTTCCGCGCACAGCTCCGCTCTTGATCGTGGCACGGCAACGCGGCATTCCGGTATGGAGCGAGATAGAATTGGCGTTTCGTTTCTTGCATGTACCGGTGCTGGCAGTGACCGGTACCAACGGCAAGAGTACGACCACCACATTACTCGGTGAATGTTTGCGCGAACACGGCCAGCGAGTCTTTGTTGGTGGCAATCTTGGGACCCCGTTGCTGGATGCTGTGAGTGGAGATGCTGAGGTTGTCGTTGCCGAAGTGTCGAGTTTCCAACTGGAATGGGTCGAGCAGTTCCGTCCTCGCATCGGCGTTTGGCTGAACCTGACAGAAGACCACCTGGATCGACATGGCACGCTTGCCGCGTATGGAGAAGCAAAACGGGCATTGTTTTTACGGCAGGAACCAACGGACTGGATGATTATCAATCGCCAGGACCCTGAAGTCCGACGCTTCGTGCAAGGGCTTTCTGGGCAGCTCTTTTCGTTTGGCTGGGAGCCCGTCACGCACGGGGTCTGGATCGACGTCGCAAAAAAAATACTCGTTGTAAGTATTGCGGGACAAGAGACGCGCCTTTCGCTTGTAGGATTGCGCCTCTATGGGCGTCATAATCTTGAAAATGTCATGGCTGCGGTCGGAACCGCAATACTCTGGGGAGTTCCATCTGATGTCGTAGCGCGAGTGCTGGTTCGCTTCACTGGACTACGCCATCGACTGGAATTGGTCGCGACGAAACAGGGTGTCACGTATTTCGATGATTCCAAAGGTACGAATGTGGGCGCGGTGGTGCAATCGCTCGCAAGTTTTGATGGACCAGTCATTTTGCTGGCCGGAGGAGTCGATAAGGGAGGGGACTACTGCCCATTGCGACACCTTGTGCAAACCAAGGTGAGAAAATTGATTCTCTTTGGTGCAGCGCGGGAGATCATCGCGTCCGCACTGGGGAACGCGACGGATACGCTTGTTGTGGACACCCTGGCTGAGGCCGTCCGCGCAGCGGCGACAATCGCATGTGCAGGAGATACAGTTCTGCTCTCGCCAGCGTGTGCGAGCTTTGATCAATTTCGTAACTATGCCCACCGTGGGGAAGTGTTTCGGGCGGCTGTGGAGGCGTTATGACGGGTGAGGTGTTCATACAACCAACGGTGTTGTTACGGTCGCAACGCATACCGACTGTAGCACCAAGTTCCACTATTCAACGTGGGCTGTTTGATCCCTGGTTGTTGCTGGCTGTGGTTGTGCTGTTGCTTATCGGCGAGGTGATGGTCTTCAGTACATCGTATTTTTACGCGTTCGAACGTTTCAACGACCCTTACCGCTTCTTTTGGAAACATCAGCTTGCGGTCCTCATTGGTGGCAGTGGCCTCGTCCTTGCCTCGATGATCCCGTCGCAGACCTATCGGCGGTTCGCCTACCCATTACTCGCGTTGGCATTCGTGAGCCTCGCGATCGTTTTTGCTCCGGGAGTTTCGTACGGGAAGGTCCATCGCTGGATTCACGCTGGCCCGATCAACTTCCAACCATCAGAACTCGCCAAAGGGGCCGCGGTGTTATATCTCGCAACCTCCCTGGCGAAGAAAGCTGGGCGGATCGGGGACTTTTTCTACGGCATTCTTCCTCCTCTAGTGATTATTGGTGCAATCATCCTTTTGATTGCTTTGGAACCGGATCTTGGTGGTGCGGTTTCTGTCGGCCTTGTCCTGTTTGCCATGCTGTTTGTCGCCGGGGCTCGCCTGCGCCACCTTGGACTGTTGGCTGTGTGTGGGATCGTCCTCTTCATTTGCGCCACATTAACGGCCCAATACCGCTTCAATCGTGTCACCTCCTTTTTTAACAAAAGCGAACACAAGCAAGGGCACAGTTATCAACTCAATCAGTCGCTGCTGGCATTTGGAGCCGGAGGTGTCTACGGCGTCGGTTTGGGTGAAAGCCGTCAGAAGATGTTGTATCTCCCAGAGGCGCACACAGATTTTATCTTCGCTGTAGTTGGTGAGGAGGCCGGACTGTGGGGAGGTGGAACTATCATCGTACTCTTCGCCTTATTGGGAGTGCGTGGCTTGCGTGTAGCGATGCGGCATCCGCAGCCGTTCGGACGGCTTTTAGCGTTCGGCTGTACGTTTCTGTTGGTGTGCCAGGCTGGGTTGAACATGGGGGTTGTCCTCGGGCTCTTGCCGACAAAGGGGCTGCCATTGCCTTTTATTAGTTATGGTGGATCGGCGTTAGTTACTGCGCTGATTTGTGCTGGCGTACTTTTGAGTCTCTCACGTGAGAGCCTGCGGGAGAATCAAGCGTATGCCTAGAGCTGTCCGTATGCTTTTTGCGGCCGGCGGTACTGGAGGTCATCTGTTTCCAGGTGTCGCTGTTGCTGAAGCCGCACGGCGTGATGTGGGAGCGGAGATCCTATTCGTTGGGACGCAGCACGGAATGGAAAAGGACATGATTCCACGACTGGGTTTTGCTTTGCGATTTATTCCGGCTGAGCAATTGCGCGGTCGCAATTGGCGAGGTGTCCTCCACTCACTGTGGGCAGCTTTTCGTGCGATCGGAGTAGCTTGGCGCGTCGTACGCGATTTCGCTCCAGACCTGATCTTCAGCATTGGCGGCTATGCTTCTGCCCCGACAGTTGTGGTGGGGTGGCTCCGTCGCATCCCTTGTGTCCTCTTAGAGCCAAATGCGATTCCGGGAATGACAAACAAATGGTTAGGTCGGTTGGCGACCAAAGTATGTGTCGGGTTTCCGCAGACTGCGGCAATTTTTCCTGCTCATAAGGCCGTGTACACCGGCAATCCCGTCCGCTGGAAATCCAGCAGCGTACAGAAGAACTCTGCTCCGACAATTGCGCCGAAGACACAGTGTACACTCCTGATTTTCGGCGGGAGCGCAGGAGCGCGACGACTGAATCAGACGTTGCCACACGCGTTAGCATTGCTAGGGCAAGACCAAGGGAAGGTGCGTGTCGTTCATCAAACTGGCAAAGCTGATCATGCAGAGGTGAGTGCGACATACGCTCGGCTTGGGTTGCAAGCCGCAGTCGTTCCGTTCATCGACAACATGCAAGAAATGTATCTGGCAACAGATTTGGTGGTGTGCCGTGCAGGAGCAACCACGATTGCCGAGCTGACGTCGCTCGGCAAACCCGCCATTTTAATTCCGTATCCGTATGCAGTTGATGACCACCAGCGTGCCAACGCCGAAATTTTGCTGCAGGCTGGCGCAGCCCGTATAGTCCTCGATGCAGAGCTAACTCCCGAGCGTATGAGCGATGAGATTCGTACGTTGATCACCAACCCTGCGCAGTTGGAGGCGATGGGACGTGCTGCGACAACAGTTGGCCGACCCGACGCAACTACTGCGGTGGTACGTGAGTGTCTGGCATCCTTGCCTCCTGATATGCGAGCGCAACAGGAGGTAGCATGGCGGTAAAAGGCCGGGGACCGGAGTCCAGAGTCCAAAGTCCAAAGTCCAAAGTCCAAAGTTCGAGAGGAAAGGAAGTTTTGGGGAAAGGACGGCGGACACGGAAATCTGCATCTCAGATCGTCAATGGCAACGGGCAAGTGTTGTTTGACACCAACCGCCGTATTTACTTCGTTGGCATTGGTGGCATTGGCATGAGTGGGATTGCCGAATTGTTATTGAACCTGGGGTACCACGTGAGTGGCTCTGATTTAGCGGAATCAGAGACGACGCGGCGGCTCATCGCTAACGGAGCCCAAGTTTGGTGTGGTGGACATCGTGCTGAGCATGTAACCTCGGAGACGGACGTGGTTGTTATTTCATCGGCGGTGAAGTTTTCCAACCCCGAAGTAGTTCGTGCGCGTGAACTGATGATTCCCGTCATCCCTCGGGCTGAGATGCTGGCTGAGCTGATGCGACTGAAATATGGGATTGCGGTTGCCGGAACTCACGGTAAGACCACAACCACGTCGTTGATCGCAGCCGTGCTCGCACAAGCGCACCTTGATCCGACCATGGTTATTGGCGGCAAACTCGATGTGCTTGGTGGTGCGAACGCGCGCTTAGGACAAAGCCGCTTTCTTGTTGCCGAAGCCGATGAAAGCGACGGTACTTTCGTCCTGTTGAGTCCCACTGTCGTGGTAGTGACTAATATCGACCCCGAGCATCTCGATTTCTATGGTGACCTCGAAAAAGCCAAAGCCGCATATCTTTCGTTCATTAATCGTATTCCTTTCTATGGGCGGGCCGTCCTGTGTCTGGATAGCGTGAACGTACGTGCGTTGTTGCCGCACGTTCATAAGCGGTTTGTGACGTATGGACTTGGGCCGGACGCGGAGTTAACTGCCCGTGACTTGCGCGTGACCGGACTGATGACTTCGTGTGAAGTGTGGCATGGGCAGGAATGTTTGGGACCATTACGCTTGAATCTCCCTGGCCGTCACTATGCATTAAATGCACTGGCTGTTGTGGCTGTGGCTCGTGAACTCGGTATTCCATTCGCGCAGGTACAAGAGGCACTGGCTGCGTTTGCCGGCATTCAGCGACGCTTTGAGGTCAAAGGGGAAGAGGCCGGAGTGATGGTGGTCGATGATTATGCGCATCACCCAGAAGAGCTTCGTGTTACGCTACGTGCCGCGCGCGAGGGAGTGGCACGTGGAGGAGACCGCCGTCTGATTGCCTTGTTTCAACCACATCGTTATTCACGTACGCGAGATTTGTTCGACGATTTTCTTTCGGCGTTTGATGATGCCGATGTGTTGTTTCTGACTGAAATGTATGCCGCGGGTGAGGAAAGTATTGAAGGCGTTACCGGTGAATCATTGTACCGCGCATTGAAAAAGCGCGGGCACGCGGATGTGCGTTTTCTACCCCAGAAGGAGGAGATTGTCGCCGCGCTCTTGGATGTCGTGCAACCCGGCGATATTGTCCTCACTCTTGGTGCAGGCGACATTTACCGCACTGGCGTGGGACTGCTGTCACGCTTGCAGGAGGGAGGGCTGCGTGCGTCCTGAACTGTGCGAGCGACTGACCAACTTGTTAGGTGAACGAGTGCGGTTCTCCTTTTCCCTCGCTCGTCACACCTCGTTCCGTATTGGTGGGCCTGCAGATGCGTTTGCTGAACCAGATACGCTCGACGAGTTGCAAACGTTGCTCGCGTTACTGTCTGAAGAATCGGTGCCGATGTTTCTGCTTGGGGGAGGAACGAACATTCTGGTCAGTGACAAAGGGGTTCGTGGCGTTGTGGTGAAATTGGGCGACGGATTTAACTATGTCAGATGGGAGGAATCACCACGAGGATGCGACGGTACGCGTCGGAGCGGCGAATTCATTGGGACGGTTTGTCCGCGAGGCGGTTCGGAAGGGCTATCGCGGAGTGGAGTTTGCTGAGGGAATTCCTGGAACTGTTGGTGGTGGTCTCTTAATGAATGCCGGCGCGTTTGGTGGCGAACTCAGCGCAGTTGTTGCGGCGATTACTGGCGTACATCGTGAGGGGAGAAGTGAACGTTTACGTGGCGAGGCACTAGGGTTTGCCTATCGACGGACAGGGCTACCGCCTCAATTTGCCGTGACAGAAGTAGAGTTTCATCTCATGCGTGGACACGCAGAAGAGATTGCCGCAGTGATGAGCAAGGCACAACACAAACGCCACAAGACTCAACCTCACGGGTATCCGAATGCTGGCTCGATCTTTAAGAATCCTCCTGGCACCTATGCTGGCCGCCTCATTGAATCTGCAGGGCTCAAGGGACAAGTACAAGGACGAGCGCAGGTATCTGAGCAACATGCGAATTTTATCGTGAATACTGGAGGCGCGAGCGCGAGCGATGTCAGGTTGCTGATGGATCAGATCCAACGAACGGTATGGGAAAAAAACAATATTTGGTTAGAACCGGAAGTTCGACTTGTGGGGGATTGGTAGGGTCAGATTCGGATTGACGACGATACGTAACTAAGGGATGAATGTGATGAGTACAACTTGGCGCGACAAACGAGTGGGGGTGCTCTTTGGCGGACTCTCCGCCGAACAAGAAATCTCCCGTTTGACCGAAGCCGGTGTCAGTCAGGCGTTGCGAGAGCGGGGGTACACGGTGACGCCAATCGAGGTAGATGCAACCGGTGCATGGATCACCCACATCCGCACCATTGATGTTGCCTTCATTGCACTTCACGGCAAGTTTGGTGAAGACGGAACAGTACAAGCAGTCCTTGAATTGTTGGGAGTGCCGTACACTGGTTCTGGTGTGCTTGCGAGCGCATTGGCTATGAATAAGCCGATGGCCAAGCGCGTGTGGCACACCTACGGCTTGCCGACTCCAACGTGGCAAGTAATTGATAAAGAGAAACCCGAAACCCTCACACTATCGTATCCCGTTGTAGTGAAACCGACTACTGAAGGATCGAGTGTTGGCGTCAGTATCGTTCGTTCGGCAGAGACCCTGCAAAGCGGTTTAGCGGAAGCATTCCGTTATGATCCGCAAGCATTGGTGGAGACGTATATCCCAGGTAAAGAGGTAACAGTCGGGATTCTAGGCGAACGCGCATTAGGGGCGATGGAAGTTGTCGCCAAAGGTGAGTTTCATTCGTACGACGTCAAATACACCGCTGGTCGTGAAGAGTTCATTTTACCAGCGCCGTTACCACCGTCGTTATATGAGCGAGTGCTGCAGATTGCGCTGACGGCGCACCTGGCGTTGGGCTGTAGCGGTTACAGTCGTGTCGATACCAGAATCAATGAACAAGGCGAGGTCTTCCTCCTCGAAGTTAATTCGCTACCAGGATTTACAGCTCTGAGCTATCTCCCGCGTATCGCAGCGGCAGTGGGTTTGGATTACGGGGATTTGGTGGAAGCCATTCTTCAACGGGCGACCTTACATATCCAAAGGAGTGCACGGTGAGTACGTTGTCGCTGACTGCAACACTGGTCAATCGCTGGAAAGCGTGGGGCAAGCACGAGAACCGGCGCACAACTCCAAGCGTGCCCACGCAAAAGCGATGGTATATGCTCACTCTTCTTATGCTGCTTGGCGCGAGTTTGTATGTCGCCGACGGGATGGCTGATGATATCCCACTATACCCAGCAACATCCGTATTTTTCTATCAGTGCGATTGACATTGACTTGGATGTGGGAGCGCTGTTCTCACAAGAAGAGATTATTGCCTGGAGTGGGATAACTCACGGCATGAACCTGTGGACTGTTGACCCGGAACAGGTACGTGCACGCTTGCTGACATACCAGGGTATTCGAGATGTTGAGGTTCGACGCGAATTTCCACAGCGCGTCGTCGTACAAGTGCAGACGCGACATCCCATCGCTGTCGTCGCCCATCCGTCATTGACCTATCTCGACAAGGACGGAGTGTGGTTTACATCGCAAGCACAGAAGAAAGAACTTGATCTGCCATATGTGACCGGGTTCGCTAAAGATGAGTTAGACACAGCAACAGCACGGACGGCGCTGACTGGAACGGTATCGCTGTTATCGTTAGCGAAGGAATTATGGGCTGAGCCCGTGTCGGAGATCCGCTGGGATTGGGGAACTGGCTACACCGTGTTTCTTGCTCGCCGTCACCTCGCCATTCGTTTAGGGTGGGAAACGGCACCAGAGAAGTTTGCTCAGGTCACGACCGTGTTAGCGCAATGGCCAGTAGACGGTCCTCCAGCATTGTTTGATGCTCGCTTTATAAATCAGGTTGTCGTCCGTCCGTTTCTTGATGAGTACGGATTACGTCCAGTAACTCCTGCTGATCCGCTATAAAGGAAGTATCATGGCGAAAGAAAACTCTCTCATTGTGAGTCTTGATGTCGGAACCTATAAAACCGCTGTTGTCGTGGCAGAATCCACGCCGGAAGGCATCGAAGTACTGGGAGTGGGGACCGCTTTGTCCCAGGGAGGTCTACGAAAAGGGCAAGTCATTAACGTTGAGGCGACAGTCCAGGCGATTCGCAAAGCAGTAGAAGAAGCGCAGCTTGGCACGAGTAGTGAGATTCATAATGTCTGTACGGCGATTGCCGGTGCTCATATCACCGGCTTGACGAGTCCGGGGATGGTAGTTGTCAAGGATCGTGAAGTCTCACCGGAAGATGTCGCGCGAGTGATTGAGGTTGCGCGCACGGTCGCGTTGCCGGCAGAGTGTGAGATCCTCCACGTGGTTCCGCAGGAGTTCTTCGTCGATGGGCAAGATCGTGGGCACGAGCCGGTCGGAACCTCGGGAGTGCGACTTGAGGCGAACGTCCACCTTGTCATGGCTGCGACCGGTGCCCTTGAAAGCCTTGCGCGCTGTTGCGAGCGGGCAGGATTGCACGTCAATAGTATGCACTTTGGTGGCCTCGCGGCTGCCGAGGCCGTGCTCACGCCGGAAGAGAGGGAGTTAGGAGTTGTACTCCTTGATATCGGCAGCGGAACGACAAGCATTGTAGCTTTCCAGCGCGGAGCGGTCACGCATACTGCTGTGCTTCCCGTTGGTGGTTATAACATGACCAAGGACCTTGCTGTCGGCCTGCGCATTCCTGAGGCGGAGGCCGAGAAAATTAAGCAACGGCATGGCTGTGCACTCGTAGATATGATAACTCCTGGTGAGATGATTGAAATGCCGAGGGTCGGGGGGCGCGATCCCTCGCCGATGCCGCGCCGCAAACTCAGTGAGATTATTGAACCACGGGCAGAAGAGATCTTTTCCTTAGTTAAAGAACAGTGTGAAGCGAATGGGTTGTTAGGAAGACTCGGTGCTGGAATCGTTCTGACTGGTGGCAGTGCCATCATGGAAGGGATGACGGAGCTAGCGGAACGGGTCTTTCGGTTGCCGATCCGACGTGGGGTGCCACGGTTCCTTGGCAATACTGTCGATGCGGTGAATGGGCCGATGTACGCCACTGGTATCGGGCTCGCGCTGCGTGAACTCCAGCATCATCACGGCAACGGAGTCGCACGTGGCCAGAGCGGACATGGATGGCAGCGGATGCGAGAACGAGTCGCCGAATGGTTTCGTGATTTTTTCTAACGCAGTAACAGAACCTCCCGCAGGGGAGGGACAGTAACAACAGGAGGAGGTGTGAGATGATCGAATTTGTTGAGCAGGATGGCAATAAGGCCCAGATTCGCATCGTTGGCGTTGGTGGCGCTGGCGGGAATGCGGTAAACACTATGATTGCGGCTGGGCTCTCTGGTGTTGATTTCATTACCGCGAATACTGACGCGCAGGCCTTGCGGGTGAATCTTGCGCCCACCAAGGTCCAACTTGGCGGTGACCTCACCAAAGGACTTGGGGCGGGAGCGAACCCGGAGATTGGTCGCCGCGCGACGATGGAGACTGAAGACGAGATCCGCGAGTTGCTCAGTGGCGCGGATATGGTGTTCGTGACTGGGGGGATGGGAGGCGGGACGGGAACCGGTGGGGCTCCCGTGGTGGCACGTATCGCTAAAGAAATGGGTGCACTTACTGTAGGTGTAGTTTCCAAACCTTTCCTCTTTGAAGGCAAAAAAAGGATGCGTCAGGCAGAAGAGGGGTTGCGGGAACTAAAGGCAAACGTAGATACGCTGATTTCGATCCCGAACCAACGCTTACTTGCAGTCGCCAGCCGCAGTCAACCGTTACTAGAAGCGTTCCGCAAAGCAGATGAAGTGCTGTTGCAGGCTGTGCGTGGCATCTCTGATCTCATTACTGTTCACGGACTGATTAACCTCGATTTCGCTGATGTACGAACGATTATGTCGGAAATGGGTATGGCGATTATGGGTGCGGCATTGGCGACTGGTGAGAATCGCGCCGAAGAAGCAGCGCGACGGGCTATCGCGAGTCCGTTGCTTGAAGATATCTCGATCCGTGGCGCGAAAGGTGTATTGATCAACGTCACTGGGGGTGCTGATCTTACACTCCATGAGGTTAATGAAGCAGCAACGCTGATTCAAGAAGAAGCAGACGAAGAGGCCAACATTATCTTTGGTGCCGTGATCGACGAAACTCTTGGTGATGAACTCCGTATCACTGTGATTGCGACCGGATTTGGTGAGGAAGAAGTGTTGCAGCTACCGACAACCGGAAAACCGTCGCTCAGCGCGCTGCGTGGTGGAGTCGGAGTTCGTGGACAACAGCCGATTGCTCTAGGTGGACGGAAAGTTGTGCATATGGGCTCAATTGACGATCTTGACGTGCCGACCTGGCAACGTAAACGGCAAGCAGAAAACGCGCCTGCTGTAACATCAACGTCGCATGCTGAGAGCGAAGATAAGTTCGATATCCCGGCGTTCTTGCGGAAACATGCAAACTAGCGATCTGCACCGTATACAGAGCAAGGAGAGGCGCAGATAGTCTGCGCCTCTCCTATTCTTACTTTCAGAACTCCCGCAAAAACTCCAACAACGCCGCATTCACCTCTACGGGCTTCTCCTTGAGTTGGTGCCGCCAGGAGTACCATAACTCAGGAAACCCGTGGCATAAGAGCACAGGAAACCCGCTGCCAGCTTCGACTACATGCATCCGGATACCATTCGTTTGTATGTATTTGTGAGTGAAGTTCATGGCAAAACTCTTTTCCCCAATGTCGCTTCGCTCTCCTGTAGCTGTTTCTGTCGTTCTTGCTCTGCCTCGACGTATTCCTGTGCACTCTCTGCAGCAATCATCCGCCAAACGCGTAACCCTTCCTGTAAATTGCGGTATGAAATTTCATGGGCTTGGGCTTCGGCCTTTTCTTTTCCCCCACCAAGAATACGCGGCGCTTTGAGGTAGTACTCTGCTAAGTCAGCACGTGCATCGACATTGTCTGGGTCAAGTTTAACCGCTTTTTCAAAGTGGATCCTGACTTTACGGGCAAGGGGAAATTGCCACAGAATGCTTGCTCGCTGTGCACTATTACCGTACGCACGTCCTAACCAAAGGTGATAATATGAGTCGCCGCTATTGAGCAAAGCCGCTTTTTCTAACCATTCTATAGCTTGCTCGTATTGCTCTTGTTCAAACAACGTGCGTCCAAGATAGAATGCTCCCACCGCGTCAGTCGGATGTTTTGCGGTGAACGATTCGAAAAACTGTTGTGCCGTGGTCCATTGTTTATCGTTGAACAGACGAATTCCGAACTCTGGACCGGAAGCTGCACCGGCAGCGACAACCCACAGCCCCCATATACTGCAGGTGAGGAGAAGGCGTTTCATTGTCGTTTATCGACACGCATCAAGGGCAAGGGAAACGAGTTCGATCGAAAACTGGGCAAACCCGGCATAGTCTTTCTGGCCGGTATTGAGAAACGAGAACGACAACTCACGATCAAGGTCAGCGAGACACACCTGCCCACCTTTGCCGGGATGACCGAACGTGCGCAAGCTTGCCCCGCGCGCAAGATGTCCAAGCATCCAGCCCAATCCGTAGATGATCGGAATGCGCAACGAACGATCGATGTCACCCTTCTCGTTGGTTGGCGTAATCGAACGTTGCAAGGTTTCTGTAGAGAGATAACGCGTGCCTTCCCATTCCGCTCCGCAAGCGAGCATGGCATAGACTTTCGCCATATCACGAGCAGAGCCAATACCCCCACCACCGGCAACGACCACACGATGTACTTCTGGACGGTTGAAGATATTTGCCGCCTCAGGAAAAGGCAGCGACTGCCCCTCTATCTTTTCATCAAAATTGAGCAATCGCTGAAACGCAAAGTATTCTTCATCAGGAGTGAAACCCATCATCGTCGCCATCTGCGTGATTGACGCACGGTCTGCCGGGGCTTCATAGACACAGGCCACACGCGCTTCTTCGGACTCGGGTAAGCCAACAAACACGCTGTTCAGTCCTAGCGGCGTAAACACTTCTTCGCGAAGAAATTGTCCACAATCGCGTCCGTCGATGCGCAACATCAACTCGTTGATCATGAAGCCGTAGTTGAGCGGATGGTAACCGCTCGCTTCACCCGGCGTCCAGCGCGGCGTTAATTCTTCCATCGCTTGCGCACACTTCTGCCGATCTCCCCACAGTTTGTAGGTTAACCAATCTGGCCCAATCGTGTTGCCAATACGATGACCGAGAACATGGGCAATCGTCGCCCGTTCTTTGCCATTACGAGCGAACTCTGGCCAGTAACGAGAAACGAGATCGCTGTACTGGAAGCGACCTCGATCTTGCAGCATATGCATTGCCAGTGCAGCGAGGCCTTTGGTCGAAGAAAAGAGGACGAACATGCTTTCTGGAGTAATGGGCTTCTGATCGCTTGCGCGGGCAAGTCCTCCGCCGATGTCGAGAACACGCTTGCCACGTCGAAATACGGCGAGCTGGGCACCCCAAAATAATTTTCCTGACTCGACTTCTGTACGGAATAGCGTTGTGAGTTTGTTGACTGTTGTGCTGTCCATGCCCACTTCTTGTGGGGTGACTTCAGGATCGAGTTGGTAAAAAGCCATGAAGTCCTCCTTCCTACATCTTGCTGGATATACCTGCGGATGGTACGGAACCATACGATACTGACCGCTCACGAGAAGGACAAGAGGGAAACAAACCTTGCCGGAGCGCCGTCTTGTAGGGGCGCAGGATGCTGAACCCAGCTCAGTAGCGTGCACCATGCGCACGAGCAACAACCGGACGGAGAAGGAATGGTACGTAGTCATCCACACATTTGCATCGTTGGCATTGGAGAAAGTACGCTTGGCTTAGTGCCGAACAGCACCAGTATGTCCTTGACTGTGCAATCAGTCTCACGTGCTTTGCTAGATGCCGGGACTCACACTCAGAGACATTGATGGTTGCCTCAGCAAGGCTCCCTATCAAGAGCCAACGTTTCTCTTTACTGATCAGCTTGGCCGAGTCCCTTGGGGATTACGATTGCGTTATGGCCATGATCTGCATGTCGGTGGATGTACGCCAATTCTTGCCCTTGGCCGAGGCAGCGCGAGCTATCGAAGCCGATGTGTGTCACACCGTACTTGTTGCCTTTGGTGAGAACTGGTTGAGCTACAATAAGTCCCCTCATCCAACACACGGCAAATTGCATTGGGGGTACGAAGACTGGGAAGAACCGTTTGGTCTTGATCGGTCCACCGGCGGGATATGCACTTGCGGCGAAACGACACATGCATCGCTATGGGACGACGCCTGAACAATTAGGAATGATCGCTGTTATGCAGCGACAGCATGCATTGTTGACTGATAATGCGCAAATACGTAAACCGCTCACACTTGACGATTACCTTCCGCTGCTCCGTGGATCGTCGAGCCGTTCCGCTTGCCTGATTGCTCGCTCGTTTCCGATTACGGTGGGGCGTTTATCGTGACGACAACATGAACGTGCAGCTTCGATCTGCCGCAGAAGCCGGTGGCTGTTCTCGGGTATGGAGAATCGCATCCCCATCGTTATCTAATGCAAGACGAAGACGTCACATCCTGTGGAGCAGTTAAATCTGGACCATCTGCATTACAAATGGCAGGCGTGTCGTGCCGGGATATTGATTTCGCCGAACTGTACGATTCGTTTACGTACACGGTTTTAGTGCAATTAGAAGATTACGGCTTTTGCGCCAAAGGTGAAGGCGGTTCCTTTGTCGAAGGTGGACGCATCGGCTTGGGAGGAGAACTTCCGGTGAATACACACGGAGGATTACTCTCACAAGCACACGCTGATGGTATTTTGCATGTGACTGAAGCAGTGAAACAGTTACGCGGCCAGGCTGGAGTACGGCAAGTGCCGAACGCTCAAGTCGGTCTCGTCAGTGGTGGTGCTGGAGTGTTGGCCGCGCATGCCACCCTACTCTTGGGGACGACGTAAAACGTGAGGCGTGGAACGTGATGTAGAAAATGCACCACGCACCACGAATCACGTAACAGGTATCACTCAACAACTATAGATTTTTCCTTATGCCTGCTATTTTGCAACCGCTTCCTATCATCACTCCCGATTCCGCACCGTTCTGGGACGGCTGTCGACGTGGTCAACTGTTGCTCCAGCGGTGCACTTCCTGTGAATCCTGGCGTTATCCACCTGTCCTGGTGTGTTCACGCTGCGGATCGCTCGAATCCCGCTGGCTTCCTGTGTCACGTCGCGGGACTATTCACAGCTTCGTGGTCTATCACCGTGCATTTCATCCGGCATATACCGGCGAAATTTCTTATGCCGTCGCACTTGTCGATCTCGCTGAAGGAGTGCGTATGGTCCTGCAAGTGGTCGAGTGTCCAGTGGAATCTGTCGTGATTGGCTTGGAAGGGGAAATTCAGTTGCGAAAGGTGACGGAGGAGATCTGGGTGCCGGTGTTTATGCCAGTCCAGACATAGCGATCTTCACCCTAGTGGTCGACCACAGAGATTTTGACAGGTCAGTCTGTGATCGCGCGGGGAGATTGCTTCGTTGCGCTGCTCAGAAACAAAATGCTCCGCCCACTGCCCCCTGGATTCCAGCTTGCGCTGGAATGACGCAGACGACATACCCGTCATTCCGGGCGAGCACCGCGAGACCCGGAATTCAGGCGCATCCAGTTTCTGCCTCCATGCTTAGCGTACTGCGCTATGGATAACTCGCAATGACAAGGAGGGCTGTCATTGCGCGGAGCCCTTCGACACGCTCAGGATAAACTCCGCGACGAAGCAATCTTTCCCTACTCAAAATTTCCATGGTCATCCACTAGAACGTAATCAACGGTTTCACGATGTTATCTTCTTTCGTTTCCATCATCTGAAACGCCCGCTCAACTTGTGAAAACGGAAAACGATGGGTGGTCATCGGCGTCGGATCAATTCGACCACTCTCCAAGAGTCGCAGTAAACGCATCATCCGCTCGCGCCCACCGGGGCACAGTGCCGTGCGAATCTGCTTGTCTCCCATGCCAAGGCCGAAGTCCGGTAGTGGGATTTGTAAAGTATTCCCAGCCTCACCATGGTAACCAACGTTCGAGATCACCCCACCTGGTCGCGTGGCCTTAATGCAATTCTCAAACGTCACTGGATGACCAAGTGCCTCAATCGCAGAATCAACTCCTTCACCTCCGGTGAGCTGACGAATCTGCTCGACGACATCACCTTGGGTAGGATCAACTACAACATCGGCCCCCAGTTTCTTTGCCAATGCCTTACGGTCGGGTTTGGACTCGACAGCGATCACTAACCCGGCACCTAAAAGGCGCGACATCATAGTCGACGCAAGACCGACGGGTCCTTGCGCAAAAACTGCTACTGTTCCACCGGGAGGGATCTCGGCATTTTCAGCCCCGGCCAAACCAGTTGTTAACATATCTGTCGTATACGCGGCTTGTTCGTCACTCAACGACTTGGGAATGGGCGCGAGGTTATAGTCCGCATCGTTGACGAAGAAATACTCGGAGAGATTACCGTCGCGTTGCGTGGTGTATTTGTAGCCACCCAACATCCCACCACATTGTGAGGTAAAACCGCGTTGACAGTTCTCACAGTGTCCACAGGGAGTAATGGCGCAGACCGCAACACGATCCCCTTCTTTACAACGGGTGACGTTTGCACCGACCTTGGACACAACGCCAACACTTTCATGTCCGAGACCCCGACCGCTAGGGATTTCAATGACACCACGCACGGTATGCACATCGGAAGTGCAAATAAGTGACGCCGTCGTTTTCACTACAGCATCATTGGGGCCAGGATCAGGGATTGGTTTTTCAACAACCCCGACTTTGCCTACGCCAAGAAATACCAACGCTCTCATGGTGTCCCTCCTGTGTTATGCCGCCTTCAACCATAACGGCCAATTGCTCTCTTCAATACCAATCGTGCGGTAGATGAACCGGGTACGCTCAGGAATATGGGCAAATGCTTCCATTACCGACGGATCAAGGCCGAGTTTCTCTATCAAGAAGCGTTCAGCGTTGTGCCGCATTCCCTCCAGCATGGTTTCAGTAAGACTTCGTTATCAGCCACGAGCTGACGTTGCCGTCGTTCCTGTTCCTCTGGCGAGCCACTGTGGAAGTATTCACTATCATGACGGATTAACTGTGGAAGGACCGAGATATCAAACATGACGCGCCTCGCTGCGAGCCGGATGTTGCCACACGTTGGCTTTTTCTAACAGCGGCACAACTTCCTCACCGAACCGTTGCATCTCTTCTAACATCGGGTGAAATTGTAGGAGAAACGTCGTCACTCCGATATCGTGAAACGCACGCAGGCGATCAGCGATCTGTTGTGGTGTGCCAACCAGGCCTGCATCAGTGCCACCGTTCGAGCCGACTGCACCGGCGCGATACGCATAAGTACGGATCATCGTAACTTTACGATCGACACCTGGGATCATCTCTTCCGCGCGTATGGAGTGGAGGCGCGCGTGTTCTTTCCACGCCTCTTCTTCAGTCTTGCGGCAAATGACAAACGCACTGATACCAAACTGCAAGCGGCGCCCAGATTCAGCCGCATACGGCCGGATATGGTCGATCAATTGCTTTACTTCTTCAACCGGACGGCCATTGATAAGATAGTCGTCAGCTAATTTAGCAGCCAAACGCTGGGCAATATCAGACTCTCCACCGAGATAAATGCGCGGGTGTGGTTTACGCACTGGTAGTGGGGCAAGCGTGACATCGTTCACTTGATAATACTGACCAGAGAAACTGAAGTGCGGTTGCGTCCACAAACCCTTGAGAATCGTGAGATACTCCTCCGAACGTTGATAGCGATCGTCATGGGGAAGACTTGGGATTCCCATGGCATCACTTTCTTTTTGCCACCAGCCGGAGACGAGATTGATCGCCATCCGTCCGCCGCTCATCTGATCGATGTTGCCTGCCATTTTGGCTGTCAGCACTGGATGCTTAAACGTGGGTCGTACCGCAGGCATTAACTCAATGTGTTTGGTGATGGTGGCGAGACCAGCGGTTGAGGTCCAGGTTTCGAGCTGATCACTTTCTGCGTCGAATGGATTAAACGTGTGCTCGGCAAGGAGCAGGGTAGCGAAACCGATCTCCTCAGCGAGCGTTGTCAATCGACGAGTATAATCGAACGACGCATTGTGTGTTGCTGGATGCTTCGAGAAGATCCAGTTGCCGTACACGGGAGCCCAGAACCCGAGGCGTATGGTTTCTGTTGGAGGGTAAGAACGTTGAGCCACGACAAGACCTCCCTTTTCCGGGGGCACAATAGCCAAAAGCTCTCGTGTTCTCAATGATGGATTTAAGGTTCCCTCTTCTATCAAAGGGCAGGTTAGACTGGAGAGATAATGAGCAAGGACGACGGTCCGGTCTTCGGATCCATGTCTTGTCGTCTCGCTTACTTGCCCGCATTGGCTGTGCGATCGCAGGTATCAATGACAATCTCGACCCGACGATTCTATGGTTGCGCACTGATGTGAAAGAGGAGGCTGTCGGTCAGACTCGTACTCACCAGAATCGTTTGACCGACTACTAACGTGCTGCCTGACTCGTCGTCACTGGCGCTTTCTTATCTGCATTATTACTGACGAAAGCAGAGCCTCCCAACTCAACACGGAAGGTTCCGGTTGCCGGTCCAGCAACCTCGATACAAAACACCTTGCGCCCGGCCGAATCGATTGGGAAACTACGAGTTGATTCTTCTTGGGATCAGAACCGTGAATCCAGTACCATTGGGCACTTCGCGCATCAGGTCCTAGCAGTCGCAGGGTGAGTTCTTTATGGGCTCCGTCACGCCCTTCGTAAGAAATTTGTGTGAGCAGCTCTCCTGCCTTAGCGTTGACGACGAAATAGTAGACGGCTGGTGCCTCAGTTCCAGGTAGTGAACCGCTAATTACGCCATCATTGCCAACCTGAGTAGGTATGAAGATAGAGCGAGAAAACCCATTGTGAAGTTGCGGACTTTTGGGTGTCGCGCCACTGACAGCAGTTCCACCTAACTCGACTCGAAATTGCCCTGTTTCAGGGCCTCGCACAGCGAGGCGAACTATCTGCCGTCCTTTTTTGTCGATAGGAAAGCTCCGAGTTCCCTCTGCTATGGGATCAGACCCATGAATCCAGTACGAGTTGCCTTGCTTACCATTCTCGTTGATCAGCGACAGTTCTAACTGTTTATCCGCTCTGGCCCGTCCTTGATAAGAGATCTGCGTGAGGAGATCACCAGGTTGCGCCTCAACAGAAAAATAATACAAGGTGCTTTGCCCACCGCTAGGGAACGGTGCACTAATGACGCCATTGGCATCTACTGGTGTCGGTTTCATAATCGATGTGGAAAACTCGGCTAGCGCCCACGATGTGGACAACCACAGTGTAGTAGTGACCGCAAAAGCGAAGAGACGTTGCATGAAATTCCCCCTTTTCCGTACTCCACCAAGCAAAACGATACGGAGATGTTTGGTGACTGCTTTGGGAAGTATCGAGCCCAGGAGGGACTACTTTAGGATAGATGGTAACGAGGTAGGAAAAGAGTTACATGCACGATTTGATCGCTCGCCTCTGTCTGAAGTGCTCAACGCCTAAAAAGAGATTGCCCACGACAATGTCACGCGCTAAAAATCTCTTATTAGAAAGGAACAACGTACATGGCACGAACTAGTACAACTGAGGCAATTCTGACGCTCGCAGCCGAAATGCGTGAAGGGAATGCCCAGCTTGTTGCGTGGCTACAACAATCGTCCGAGCGACAAGAACGACAGAACCAGGCAACCATCGTGGCATTGAGTGAGATCAGCAAAGGACAGGAACGGCTCCAGCAGGGACAAGAACGAATCGCCCAAGGGCAAGAGCAGATTGCACAGGGGACAGGAGCGGATCGCGCAAGGACAGGAGCGGATCGCGCAAGTCGTGGCGGACAGCACGAGAGCGCTTGCAACCATGCTGCTCGAATCGCAAGCGCTCACGGCACGCATGTTAGAGGCTCTCCGGAAACTGATTTTGGCAAAAGATGTGGTAAGAGGGAGGGCAACATTGAGCAAGCATAGGAGGGAGCAAGGATGGCGGAGGAGCATGAAAAGCGGAAGGCGTATCCTTCGGATCTCACGGATGCTCAATGGGCAATCATAGAACCTCTGATTCCCGCCCCCCGCTACACTCGGGGAGGCCGCCCCCGGGAACTCGACAGGCGCGAGGTACTCAACACGCTCTTGTATCTGAACCGCAGTGGCTGCCAAGGGGAGAGGCGGCCGCAGGACTTGCTGGCCAAAAGTAGCGGCTATGACTATTTTGCGCAGTGGCGCGAGGAGGGAACTGGGAGCAAGATTCTGACGGCCTTGCGGGAGCGGGTGCGTCGGGAAGCGGGGCGGGAGTCCACTCCCAGTGCCGCGTGCATCGAGAGTCAATCGGTGAAGACCACCGAGATCGGCGGCAAGGAACGCGGTTATGACGGGGGGAAGAAAATCAAGGGTCGCACGCGGCATTTGCTGGTGGATACCCTGGGGTTACTCATGGCTGTCGTGATTACGAGGGCACAGGTCGATGAGGGGGTCGCGGCGGCAATGGTACTTGCGCAAATCAGCGTGCCAGACGGTCCCCGCCTGCCGACGATCTTTGGCGATACCAAGTATCACCATCAGGCGCTCGAAGAGTGGCTGACGAAGAAGCGGCCGGGCTGGAGAATCGAGGGGAAGGCCCGGCCAGCAGGCAGCACGGGGGTTACGCCTGTACGTAAACGCTGGGTGGTGGAGCGCACGAAGGCGTGGAATGGCCGGGCGCGACGCAACCGCAAGGACTATGAGCGCAAGCCAGAATCTGCCGCTGCCATGATCCAACTGAGCAACATTCACTTGATGCTGCGCAAACTTGCTCCATCGGCCCAGCGTGAATTTCGCTATGCTGCGGCTGCATAAAGGTTTCCGGAGAGCCTCTGAGAGCTAACGCGCGATATCCACACGCGAATAACTGGTGGAGGGGGGAGCGGAACCACGCACTGAAGACTATTCTCGACTCTTAGTCCTCGACGTGCGAGGGAGACATGAAGAGAGATGGAGAATGATCTCCGTAGATTGAACTGCTCGTGCCAAACCCCATGCGCTACTGATTGTTGGGCAACGCTTCGCTTCTGCACAACCTACGGAACTTCGGACGATTCACCGTCCGGCCTCGCGTTTCTGCCGAGGTCCTTGGAATGAAGAAGTCCATGTTGGTCGTGGTGGCAACATGTTGTTAGAGATCTTATTCTGCCATTCTTCATCGGTAAGGCGTTTACTTGCTGGTTGTGTGAATTCGTAATACGAGAACATCGGGCCGACATAGACCAGATGATCCTCTTCGTTGTCAATCGCGGCAACCAGAAAATTGGCATCCCCAACGCCCACTTCTAAGACTTGCCCACTATTCGGGTCCGTATGTACGTCAGCGATGGTGGGGTCCCATTTCATCGCCGCATACTCACCTCCATAGAAAAGATCACAGTACCAACCGTCATAATTGGGTCCGCCACTTCCCCCCCCGCGGGCATCAATCGTCTTCTTCAGAAACAGTTGCTCCTCAGAAGTGAATGGTTGGGCCATGAGTTCCTTTTGCGCTAATTTTTCAAGTTGACCAAGGTGACCCGTCATCGTGTTTAGGAAAGCGAGCTGTCGCATTTTCATTAGGCCTAGTTCGCCGTATTTCTGGGCATTGGGAGAAGAAAAGTCGATTTTCTCCAAAAGCCGCACTGTTTCTTTGGCAAAATCTTTTACCTTGGCATAAAGGTGAGGGTAGGGTTCCACGTACCCGGTTGGGTACTCGCACACCGCGAAGGCAGTATAGGATTGCTTTGCATACAAAATCGTATCGTGACGTAGCTCAGCCCAAGAGGCCAGCTGTGTTTGTAGTTGTTTCATCTGCCATGTCTGAGTACGCATAATTTGGGGAAAGTGCTTTTGTTGCGTCATGTCATCGTCAAGTATGCGTAATGCGTCGAGCCAGATGTTATACAGATTCTCGCGCCAAAAGTCGGGATCATAGAGACCCACAAACACTTGGCCTGCCTTCAGGTTCGCACTGTACGGATACTGTGTCAGCTCAGCAGCCAGGAGCGGAATGGTTTCGGTGTTCCCCAACGCAGCCATGACATCGAGCCCTGTAGGCATAAAGCGCTGAACCTTCTTTCCTTGATAGACGATGGAATCGAAGACGACCTGCGATAACAGGAACGAGTCGATGACAAGGCGCTGACCGAATAACTGGAAAATCTGTGGAGGTGCGACCTTCTCTGGCACGTCAGGGAAAGACTTCATAACCTGAGAGCGAATCCGTTGTTGGCCATACGCTCCTGACGCAATCGCCTTTTTGAGTAGCTCTCGCGTGGCTACATTCGTAATGTCTCCGAGTGTGGTGAGCTGGTGATCCTGCATGATCCTGAGCAAGTCAAAGATGCGCAGGTTATCACTTCTGCCGACCATGAAGGTGATAAGGTCATCAAGCGTTTGAATCCGTTTGATGCTGTTGGTTTTTGTGAGCAATTCAACCAACAGGACAGCGTTTCCGAGTTCGCGATCCGAGTTGATATTCCAACCACAATCTGCCCGTCCGATCCACATCATAGTACGGAAATATCGCTTTAAGATTGTCGCCTTAGTGTAATGACCACGAGGACGAAACTGTGAGTAATCAATGGAACGCTCACCGCCATAAATGGTTGTGAGCGGAAGCCCTGGTGTTTGCAGCGTTAATGAACGGACGGGGCTAAGAATCTCTAAGACCTTGGCATCTTGCTCCATTTTCGACGTAACGAGTAGGTATCCTTTCCATTCATCCATTTCCTGCTCTCCGCTGGGGTCTGGTGGAGCAGATACGTCAGCGCCTGCTCCAGCAAGAAGGTTACGTGCAACGGTTAGATAGAGGTCGACATCGCGATAGTGATCCACAAGGACAGGATTGCGATTCTGCTCTGCGAGTCGAGAGAGTTCTTCGTGGCAAGCAGTGAGGACTTCCTCAATCGTGTAGGAAAAAAAGGTCATCTCCAGTTCGAGCAAGATCTGATCGTAGGAGCGATGCATTGCATGAAGAATAGAGTCAGTCGTGATCAGGACAGGCAAATCTCTTGTGTAAATTGCGTAGTAGGCTGATGCAAAACTGTAGCGTTGATCATGATCGACAGAGACAAAACCGTTGCGTTTGAAGATCGCTCGTTCTTGGTCATTCAGTTTTAATCCTGAGGCAGCTCTGTCGAAATACTTCACCGTGGCGGGATCGAAGGATAACTTGTCTAAATACTGGCGAGGTTTTAGCTCCGCCTTGAGTTGGTCGTAGGTCAGATTGTTATATTGAGCCAGGATCTTCTCGAAGATTTGCGCTTCCGTTGATTTGTTAACCGGTTGTGCCGAGGAAGGGACCACCTTTTGCGTGGTTTCTTCGGCATGAGCAACAAAAGTAACAACCAAGATGACCGTGCCAACGATGACACTGCGAGATAGACTCATATCAAGTTTCCCCCAAGCAGAAGGCGAGTTTGTTTCTATTAGACGGAGTCATCCTCTGTTCTGTTCAACCACGACCTCGCCGTTCTTGGGTACGGGCACGTCTTCGCTCCGCTCAAGACGAGCGGCTTTCGCGGTCCGTTCGTGCTGAGTCCTTCGACCTGGCTCAGGATAAACTCCACCCGCAGGGTGCAGTCGACGCATGAACGGTATAATCCACAAATGAATTAGAGAACCTACAGTCAGTAGGGTGGGCATCGTCCACTAATTCCATAGCATTCATTAGGCGCACGATAACAGATCTAGCTTTCAACTCTGTCTTTATCTCTCGTCTCTGTCTGAAGTGCTCAACGTCTTTCGGCATCACAAAGGGACATCGAGGAATAATCGTTGTTTTCGGGCCAAAATCAGTGTACGCTCAGCGCATGGCAGTCAAGACTATTACTATCGACATGGATGCGTATGAGATCTTGTCTCGCCAAAAGCGACCTGGACAATCATTCTCGACAGTCATCAAGAAACATTTTGGGAAGCACAAAACTGCCGCAGCGCTTTTACGCGCATTGCCTTCCCTCACCTTGACAGAGGAAAGCCTCGACGAGATCGAGATGCAGGTCAAAGAGCGCCGTCGGCATTCAGCACGCATCCTGCGGCTATGAGTTTCTTTGATACTACTTTTGTTATAGACCTCCTTCGAGAACAGCGTTGTAGCGTTACAGGACGCGTGCATAAAAAGCTTCAACAGTTGGGAAACTCTCCTGTTCGACTGAGTGTCTTTGTGGTGTGCGAGCTTGAAGCTGGCGTAGCACTTTCTCAGGACCCTGAGGAGCGCCACAGGGTACGGCGCATTTGTGAACAGTTCGAAGTGGTGTACCCCGACGAACGCTTTGCGCCGGTTTACGGGGAAATCCTTTCCGAGCTGAAGCGACAACGATACACGGTTGCGACTATGGACCTGCTGATTGGCCCCCAAGCGTTAGTGGATAACGACACTGTTATTACCCGAAACCTCCGACACTTCCAGAATTCCGAATCTGCAAGTGGACGACTATTAGTCAATAGAAAAAGCCCCGCTCACCAATCCTGTAGCGTGCGCCGTGCACACGAAGGTATAAGAGATCCAGATGTCCACGACATTTCAAAGAAGCTCACGCCGATCTGAAAATCGAAACTAGAAACCAGGAGCGAGAAACTTATCCCTCGTGCTCAACGCCTTTCGGCATCACAAGGAAAGTTTTATCACTGATGGTTCACCCCCACGTGCGTGGGGAAGACGAAACATCTCTGATACTGACATCCTACTGTCGCCGGTTCACCCCCACGTGCGTGGGGAAGACTCGTCAACGTGTTCCGTGCCGATCTACGATAGTGCGGTTCACCCCCACGTGCGTGGGGAAGACCAGCGTGACATCGACGATATTAGTCGCTTGGACGGTTCACCCCCACGTGTGTGGGGAAGACTGGCGCTAGCGGACAGGCTGGTGAGTGCGGCCGGTTCACCCCCACGTGTGTGGGGAAGACAGGAATGTCGTTCGGAACATGTGCCTTAAAGACGGTTCACCCCCACGTGTGTGGGGAAGACTGCGCTCCTCGCCAATAGAAGCCCGATCAGTGTCGGTTCACCCCCACGTGTGTGGGGAAGACTTCCGCGCCAGTTTTCCGCGCCCACTCCGGCGTCGGTTCACCCCCACGTGTGTGGGGAAGACAGATAGCGAAGCCGACTAGCAGGACTGACGGACACGGTTCACCCCCACGCGTGTGGGGAAGACATCTTGTAGTACATCTGCAATGCCAGCGCAGTGTCGGTTCACCCCCACGCGTGTGGGGAAGACTCTGGAAACTGCAAACAAACGTTCTGAAACTTTGCGTCACAAGGAATTTACTGTTTCTTCCTTTCGATTGAGGAAATATCTCTTTGTTAATAGTTCGGACGAGCGTTGATGCCCTCAATAATTACTAGTTCTCGTATGGCGCCGGGTTATGTTGCCGGTACGCGAATCCTTGCGGGTGTTTGCGCTGACCAAATCTGTAAGGCCGCTTCCTTCGGGGGCGTTCATCAAGGACTTTCTTCCACAATTCGTCACGAATTCGCGCACTGGGATTCCCAACGAAGACTCCCGTACTTGGCTCAATGAGCCAACGTGACAATGTCGTTCCTTAAACTCGTCGATACTCTCTCGACTATCATCACCAGCATGAAGCACCTCCGCGATATCAGGCAGTATGCGGTTCATTAAGCCGTGAATCGGCAAAGGCATCACGACATGCAAGTCGAACTGTACGCTCTAAGATCTTCTGGCTTCTGGCTCACGATGCGAAAGGCGAGAGGAATCACGATTTCAGTTTTGTACAGGTCGGCGATGTCGTAGACGAAGCTCAACATCTTCCCGGTATGAATGAACCCTAAAGCGTGGGAATACCCTGCCGAGAGGATGGCCGCGTGACAAAGGCCATAGAGACATGCTGTCGCAGTGGATAGTGCACGATTGATCGGGTCAGCGTTACGACCAGCTCAGTTTGATCATAATTCCGACCTTTCCATTCTACGCCAAACATTGTGTCGGCAATTTCGGCATATACCTTGCGCACGCGAATGCCTTCCATGCCGCGAATGACTTCAAGTGAGTGCATCTTCCGGGCAGCGGCTCGGCAAAACGAAACTGATACATCCGCTTGGCAACGTCGATGCGAGACCGCTCATCGCTTACTAAAGCAGCCTGGCGGATGATTCGTCGTGCACTGAAGGTCCCGCCCGTATTGGCGGCATATAGACGGACCCCTTGTTCGCCTGTCCAGGTGAGTAAACAGTTGTTCTGAGCGAGTGATCTGTACTGCGGCGTGGGTAATCGGTCGTTCCTGGACCGAGCATGATAACAGCCAGTTGATCGATGGGGACTGGAATATCGTCCGTCTCGGTCCCTTTTGGAAAACTTCAGGCCACTGCCGTCTACCTCCATCCGTCCTTTTTCCAGGTAGAGGTAGCTCCAACGGTCACGAAATCGCGGAAGTTCATGTAAACTACGCATTGCTCTCACCTCACTAGGTGCAACCGAGAGCAGTCCAAACCCAAATCCTTTCCCACTCCCAACGCCTTGCTCCAAGGTCCGGTTAAATGTTGTCAGGTCGGTTATCTGCAAGACGCCATCAAAGCGAACGGCGATCAGAGTCAAATCGTGAGTATGTCCGGTATCGTCTGTTTTTTTGTCCTCCATTTGTCTCTCTGGAATGACAACAATTGAAAGGGGCGCGAACCCACCTGTTTCGCCCTTTCGTCGTAACCACACATATTGTTCGTCTTCTTTCATCAACCCGAAACGCTTGCCTTGACGTTTGACGGTTGGATTCGCACGCAGGCGAAAATTTAAGCTGTTGACCGGTTCTGAAGGACTGGAGTGAATTGCTTACACTTCGGCGGTTCCTGTGAAAAGTCGGTGCTGGTTTCTGGGGCTGTTGCCAATTCGGTTCCTGGACTGACTGCACGAGTAGTATGATTGCTCCGGTCTCGCGATTCGTCTCGACTCGAAAGAGAACACGGTCGCTTCCTTCGTCTTGAGCAGACGGAAACGCTCGCATCAAAGTTCGATGTAACTCGTAGGGACGCCCGATTTCTGTCCTGCACACGGCGCGATGACAGGGTTAAGGGTAAGCTGAGAGAGAAACATTAGATCCTCCTTTCCTGCAGGAGAGCGTGTTGGCCGCAACCCAAGCCGTTGTTACTCGTCGCTGGGTGAAGCGACGGGTCGCAAACGAGAGCGGTTGGTCAACACGCACCATCTCACCCGTGGAGGTTTCCATTACGAGGCGAAGCAGCGTATTCTCATTTTCCTCGCCTCGCCGTAGCAATGCGTTGATACCCATGCAGCGCTTTTTCCAGGCTTTCTCCTTCGCGTAGGCCATCAGTCTAGACGAACAGGTGAACTTGGGGGAAACGCCTTGCGTCCGAGAAAAAGCGGCCAGACTGGATCGGCAAGGGCGCGGTCCAGTTTGCGCAAAAGATTCAGGTCATCGCTTTCCAGACCAACAAGAAACGCGGCATCAGCGAGGTAGAAGCGAGTCGACAACACCGCGTTGTAGGAAAGACCACCGCCGGCTTTCAGAACTCCGCGCGGGCCGGGGGTGCCCTCACGTTGTCCATCGGTGGTGTGATAATCTTTTTCCATGCGCCCCTCGCGGTCTACCCGGACTCCCATGCGTAAGGCGGCAAGGTCATCTACTGGCGTGGCACGTGGGCGGCCCAAGAGCAGCGCAAAGCAAGCCGCACGACGCCGCTCTTTGGATGGCTCCAGCCCGGTGTCACGGATTGAAAAGCGGCTTTGAGTTCCCCATGACTGCATTGGGCCAACCAGATGCAGAGTAGCATAACATCTCATGACTGGTCTCCACTTGTGATCTTTTGCAGTGCATCTTTGACGACTTTCACTGACGTTTCTGCAGAGGATGCCTTTTTATGTCATCTTTTAGATTTTTCAGTTCCACCTCTGGAACAACACAAATGGCTTTGGCTGTAACCCCATGTTTACCATACACGGTTGCTCAATTTTCCCCAATACGTCAGTCCAGCCTGCGCAATCGACTCTTCCATCAAGTCACTGTCGTGGCTGGGACGTACCGGTTTTGCAAAAGCATTAGCGAGAGATACCGGAGCACCATTCTCCCGAACTACAGCGAAGATCGCATCGGGTGGATTATGCGCAGCCATCGAGTTTTGCTTGGCGGCAGGGAAGCGGTGACAGATGCAGCGGAGAAATGCCTCAACGGCATTATGTGCTAGTTCGAGGTCGTTGTTGAGATTTTTGACGAGTTGGGCAAGGTCGATGACTGCATAACGGTAAAAGCAGGAGGAGTTGAAGCCGGTAAACCCCATCATGCCTGCCCCGGTTTCCGCATCGTCTTTGGAGATCATCGACTGCCGTGTAGAAATCCATTTCCATGGAGACTTTGTTGGTAGAAATGGCGTGGGCGACCTGGCAAGCGGCATCGACATTGGTTTCTGGATGTTCAGCCATCATTCGACCGAACAGGGCGATATTGACCGCTTTCGTCCCACTCTTAAAGCCTTTCGCCACTTGTGCACAAGCATCCTTAAACGGATCGCTTTTGCTCTTCTTTCCACTTGCTGGGGTTGCTTTTGCCGCTCGTTACTCGCCGCGAGCAGGACGTCATACTGAGCAAGAAGAATTTTGGCCATACGTTGCACTTCGTCTTCTCCCAGATAGAGCAAAACTTTCGATTTCGAGGTCTTCTCATCTAGGGCGCTGAGGGCGGCAGCCACGAAACCACCAGCAACACCTTCGGCCTCTTCGTACGCTTTGCCTGTTTCGCTTAAACGTGTGGCAAGGCGGCTGACAATGCCTTTGGTCCGCATGCCCTAATTCACTATAGAGGATATTGGCGAACATTGGCTCGGTACGGATGGAGCGCTTCAAGCACTGCGAGGAAATCCGCGCTCGACGTACTCCCCCAAACTCACAATCTTTGGGCGTGTTCGTATCGTCGCGATTGAGGCAGGCCGGGGCTACGTTTTGCAAGAGGTGTAGTTCAATCTTCATACGAGAGTCCTTTCTTTCGTTGAGAGCTAGAGTTGAGCAGTTATTGCCGAGATTTATTCTTCACGCGGCCTCTTCGCTTAGTCTCATCCGTATCTCGTGGGTTGCTCGACAGTACGCCAAAATTCCCGCGCCCAGGCGCGGTTGAACGAAACGGCTTTCATGGTCCCACCCAAGAACGTCCTGCAACAGTTGTCGCCAATTGACAGGGATTTCCTTACTTCGTAACAGGCTTATCGGATTGACGGAGATGACGTCAGTAAGGTCATCCGTGATGACAATTCAGTAACGCGGTTCGAAGCGTCTGCTCGATGCTTTCACTTGCGTCAGAAGGTTAGCGAACGCAGGTTCCTAACGTTCTTTGCCCGCCAGATTGTGGATGTAACGCAAAGAGGGCGGCAACAAGGAACGCGGCAATCTTCCGCATATCGATTTTCCGGAACCCATGGGACTACGAGAGAGTACATCTCCGGCACTGTGCCTGGCTCACGGCCAAGCCCCCGACGTAGAAGAGCTAGCGCTCTGCGGTCCTCTTGGTCGCGCAGTTTTTCGAGATGTTTGATAAATCCATCCCTACCAATCTTGTGTTGCCATCTCTCACCTCTCTTTCCTACTGTTCAGACTCCAGGATGTAACGCAGTCTGCTGGTCAGTATCTCTACGGCTCGTGACTACTGCTCGTAGCACGCGTGCTGATTGATCCAGTGAGCTTGTTGTTTCATCGAAGGCATTCAATGCTGCTAAGCGGATGTACTTCCATCCATTCCGTGAGCGCCACGTCTGAGTTGTCAGGTAAGGTTCGCGCCAAGATTGGAAAAAGGAATTTCCAGAGAGACCCAGTAGCGTTCTCTTGCGGCCAAGTGCAGTGCCACGCGTCCGGCTTCGTCCGATTGAGCTTTTGTAAGGTTTGTCTCTTGCTTGTTGGGATAGAGCAGACGTTTGGATAAGAGATTCATCGTTCTTTGCAACGTACTACCTGTAGCGTTTCCGCACGACTGAGAGCCAATGCTTAACGTGTTCTGACCAAGCTTTCGTCGGCAAGATAACGAACAGGTAAGGGGAAGTTGTTCTTGACGCCAGAACATGATGCTTGCTTGGTCAGGACAAATGCCAAAGGCGGCCAAGCGATACTGCGCGCCTGCGTCAAGAATTCCATCGCTTACAAGTCGCGCCACCTGCGTCAGAGCAAGAGGCGGACGCGTTTCCTGGCCAGCAAGGCGGAGAAGAGTCGTGCTATCTCGCCAAAGCATCTTGTGTTCCCAAAAGCGAAGGAAGAGCCAGGGGTCTTCTTTTGCTTTTGCTTTGGCGTTTTTGTAATAGGCACAGCCTGGGTCAAGGATGCGGCTACGTTGAAAATTCCGCCCAAGAGCAATCTTTGTCTTGGCGACTTCAGTTCCGCCGTGTGAAGTGGATGCGGGTAACAAAAGCTAAGGAAAGCGTCGGCCATGTCAGGTAGTCGAGGTATCCTTCCGGATGCGAGGCAGTTGACAACGCTTCCTCTCGCTCCCATATAGGATGCGTCGTTTCCTATCTTTCGGCATCGGATTATCACCAAAGTAAGAAACAAAGTTGAGGAGCAAGGTTTCAAAGAGCGTACCGCCCAAGGACAAGCAAGTAGACTGACTCTGGCTACTCGGTGCGTCACGGTAGTTCGCTTCCAATCCACTGAGACCGCCAAGTTTATAGGCTTGAAGCGTGAGCAGTGCTTTTGCCGCTTCTGCCGGGCTGAGAGGGAGGCAGGTTTTATCCGTGGTGTGGTCGAACAGAGGTCGGATTATTCCCCCTGGACAGTTCGGGAAGGATGTCGTTAATTTCGACCTCCTTCTGCTTCGTTTTGAACTGCGCCACTTGATAAAAGGAAGGTACGTTCTCATCGAACAGATCAAAACGATGCTTCCACTGGGAGAAGTATGTGTTGAGCGAGCCTTCATCAAATCGCTTCGCTTGCCACAAGCTGCTTCCATTCCGTGCGTGACGCCGGGCCAAAATTCCGATGGAGAATCGCTAACAGGAAGCGATGCAAGCGCTGCCGTTGCCAAAGGAGACTGGTCGAAGATGGCGCGGAAGTTCATGGGCGTGGAGTAACGTGTCACGCAGGCTCAGTTCTTAGCGCGTCTCCGTTGGGAAGCACACACGGTATCCATGGTTCATCAATAAGGTTGAAACTGTACTTCACTCGGCATTTCCTCCTGTGTCGGGCGTAGTTATGACCAAGCCTAAGTCGGGATTAAGCCGGAGTGTATACCGTCCGATCGTTGCCTCACTGTTCTCAAAAACTAGCAAACGGTGATGCCGAAGCGCGGCATTTTCTTTCCAGGCACGTGGTTTGAATTGTTCCTCTTTAAGCAAGAGTGAAAACCACGCGTTTATCTGAAATGGTTAGAGAGCGACGAAGAAGAGTGTGGCTGATTTCAGCAGTCGGTTTGCCCTTGAGAGCGATAACTTCTCCGTCTGGCTGATAACGCAACCCTCCGGAGTCTGTAGTAAGCAAACCACTTGGACTGACGGTTCAGCTAACCGCGTTAACGCTTGAAGTGCCTGATGCGCCTCAGGGTTATCCTCTTCTAGTTGCTGCGAGAATCGCGCCAAGAACTCACCTGGTGTTTCCGAGGTCTTTGGAGAAGCAATGAGGTTGCTGCGTGCCTTATATTCGTCCTTTGCAATTTCTTGCTCGAACTCCTCTTTCGTTGTCGCTGCGGCTTCCTGCCATGCTGCCGACGGCCAAGAGACTTGGTCGCCGTACACTGCTTCTACGATCGTTTCTAAGTCCTCTGGGAGTTGAATGAACTGTCTGTCTTTAAGCGCGAGGTAGGAACGAAGGAGTGTGTAGTGATCGTAGATTTTTGCTGAGGGACCGAATTCAGGAATCTGGTGATCGTCTACGGGCGGCATTCGTAACCACAGCGTCGGTGAGGCCAAAGGCGTAGGACGTTGATTGTCGTGTCGGTGTAGACGCCCTGCACGCTGGAGCACCAGGTCTGCTGGTGCGAGGTCTGTCACCATGAGGTCAAAGTCGAGATCGAGACTTTGCTCGATGATTTGGGTGGCAACTAGAACGGCAACGAGCGGTCTCTTACCTTGCTCCTCTTTTCCAAAACTCAAGCGCGTGCGGCGTTCTCTTTTCTCGCGCTCCTCGAAAGGAAAACGACTATGTAAAAGTTGGAGGCATTCGGTTGACACAAGCTGTTCTTGTCTCAGGGTCTGATAAATTTCCTGCGCTTGGCCAACGGTGTTACACACAACCGCTACACAGCCGCCTTGTGCGATTGCTGCGCGCAGAGCTTGCACAAGTTCAGTGACATCGTTGCTGATGTGACGGACCGTGATTTGTTTTGGCTGTGCGGCTGGAAAGTTGACTGCACCATTCTCGTTGCCTGAAATCCAGGTGAGTCGCGGGTACACCACTTCCTGTTGCGGCTCGTTGCTACCGAAGGCTTTGAGTAGCGCCAGCCGCTTCTGCGCTGGCAAGGTTGCAGACAGAAGAACAACCGAACAACCAAGTGCGTGGAGCCATTCGAGCAGCCGTTCGAGCAGCGTTGACATGTATGTGTCGTAAGCATGGACCTCATCGATGATGATGGTTTTGTGAGCTAAGCCGAACAGGCGAACAAAGAAATGCTTAGTTTGGAGGACAGCCAGAAGTGCTTGATCGATGGTTCCCACTCCAAATGGTGCAAGCAAAGAACGTTTCTTTGGCAGAAACCAGCTTTCGGCGACGACTCCGCTGCATTCATTGGTGTTGCCTTCTCCGTCCTCTGGGTATGTTGCTAATCGCAGTTCAGTGAATTCTTGTGACAGTAACGTTGCCCCATGAACGAGTTGAGTATTTACCCGGAAGTTAGAATAACGTGCTTTCAGGAATTTTTTTGACGCGTCCAAACATCTGATTGCTGGTGGCTTGCGTCGGTAAAGCGAAATAGCAGCCTTGCTGTTGCTGGGTTGCTGCCCAGTAGTCAGCCAGAAACATGGCCGCTTCGGTTTTTCCTTCTCCCATCGGTGCCTCGATAATAATCAAAGAGGCTGAGCCGTTGAGAGCGCGGGGCAGAGAGCAATAGCTTCGATCTGTAAAGGGCGCGGATCGACAATAAAGGGAAACAAATCATTGAACGCTGCCGACGAGGTGGGAGGATGCCAACCAGACCAGCCCAAAGACTGAACAGCGTGGGCAGCTCGCTGCCGTGCGCTGGCAAGGTAGCGTGCCGGATCTGGCCTCATCGGGAGAATAGGGAAAGTATCGTTCATCAGAACCAATCCAGTCGGCTGCGCAGGTCAATCCCGCAAGCAAGATGTACAGGGCTGGATTTGCGCTGGAGCGTGGGATTACCGAACGAGGGACAGCGAAAAGCTCTGCAAGCGCAGCGATAATATCTTGCCGGACCTTTCACGCCACCGTGACTCGTTTCCCCGTTGATTCGGTCTTGATTTGTCCTTGTCGAAGACGCCGTGATGACCACCAACAGTTAAGGCAACTGCTTTTCCTTAACTCGCGGGGAAAATCAGCGGGCATACAGAAGGATTGCAGAGAGATCAGCCAGAACATCCGCAGTGATGATGCCATGCGGACAACGAAGTGCATGGGGCGCAAATTTGAATCCTTTTCCCTGTGACCGGAGTTGTACTGCTTTGGGTACTTTGTTTCTGAAAGGCAGGAGAGGCTTTGCCGGTATCGTGTAACGCTGCCAGAAAACAAATCCATGCAACTGTCTCTTGTTCAGAAAGACCAAACTCAACTACAAAGAACCGCCGGAGTGAACGATGCAACGCATGGTGCCAAAGTTCTGCGGCTACCACACCGACATCGATCATGTGATACAGGAGAGGGTGCCAAACTTCGTTATCCTTTGGTCCATGTTTCTTTGCCCAAAGAAGAGATGGTGTGTGCATAATTGTCGTTGCTTACCAGACGAGCGTGACATCCGGGGTCACACGTGCGAAAATATTTTTCGTGCCTCTTCCTGCACCTTTTCTCGTAGCGATTGCGGCTCGATAACCCGCACGCCACTGCCAAAATGTAAAATCCACCCCACTAACTCGCGGGTGTCGGCGACTTGCAACCGCATGGTTACCTGTCCATCCTTGTGCACGGTACTCTGTTGACTCTGATGCCACTGGCGATCCTTTGCCCACGCTGCAGTTCGACCGATCGAATAACTGTTCCACCTCGATCGGCTTTCCTCGCATCACTACGAGTGCGTCTCGTACGTAGGCATCAAGATCAAAGCCCAGCGGGAGTTGGCACGGCTGATTGGTAATCGTTAGCGAACGAATGCGATCGACCGCGAACATGCGAGGTTCGCCATGTCGATGACAGTGAGCAATAAGATAGAGTGCTCCGTCCGTGTACCACAATCGGTATGGGTCTGCTTCGCGGCGGTTAGTCACGTCTCGTGAGGCTGAGTAATAGCGCATCTGTATGGTACGTGATTGGGCGATGGCACGGGTGAGTTGATCAATTGTCCGTTGATGCTGGCGGTAGGAATTGTCCATAAATAACCGTAACAACTTGGTGATGGATCACGTAAAGCGTGTCTATGCAACGAGCGAGCATAGACGCGGCTATTCGCCAGCGATTTGCTGATCTGGGTGCGCTGCTCAATGAACGGGAACGGCGGTGTGTGGGCAGCAGTGGAAGCGAAATCGCTGGGCTATGGGGGAATTTCGGCAGTGGCACGGGTCACGGGGATCTCGCGGCGCGCGATTCACGCGGGGCTGAAGGAGCTGAGCAGCCTCCAGTCCTCGTGGCGTCCCCAGCGGATCAGAAGTACTGGGGGTGGACGGAAACCACTGGTGGTGACACAGCCGGAGTTGCCCGATGCGCTGGAGGCGCTGGTCGAGCCCACGGCCCGTGGAGATCCGGAGTCGTCGTTGCGGTGGACCTGTAAGGGCGTGCGGCGGCTGGCGACCGAACTGCAGGAACAGGGGTTTCACATCGAACGGCAGAAAGTGGCGGACTTGCTGCACGAGCTGGGGTACAGCTTGCAGGCCAATCGGAAAACCCGCGAGGGCAGTCAGCATCCCGATCGCAATGCGCAGTTCGAGTATATCGCGGCCGCCGTCGCGGCTTTTCAGGCGCGGGCCTGCCGGTCATTTCGGTCGATACCAAGAAGAAAGAGTTGGTCGGCGAGTTCAAAAACCCGGGCCGCGAATGGTGTCGACGGGGCCAGCCCACCCGCGTGCGCGTCCACGACTTTGCCGACCCAAACTGGGCAAGGCAATTCCTTACGGCATTTATGACCTCACGGCGAACCTGGGCTGGGTCAGTGTGGGCATTGACCATGATACGGCCGCCTTTGCGGTGGCCACGATTCGGCGGTGGTGGCAAAACCTCGGGCAGCCTTTGTATCCGCACGCACGGGAACTGTTGATTACGGCCGATGGCGGAGGCAGCAACGGCAGTCGCAGCCGCCTGTGGAAAGTCTCGCTGCAAGCGTTGGCCGACGAACTGGGAGTGAGGATCCAGGTTTGCCACTTCCCTCCAGGGACTAGCAAATGGAACAAGATCGAACATCGCTTGTTTAGCCAGATCTCGACCAACTGGCGGGGGCAGCCCTTGACGAGTCACGCTGTCATTATCGAATTGATTGCCCACACGACCACGACCACCGGGTTGCGCGTTCAGGCTGAACTCGACACGGGGTGCTATCCCAACCGGCATCCGCATTACGCAAAAGCAATTCGCCGCGGTCAATTTGTTTCCGGCTGATTTTCATGGGGACTGGAACTACGCGATCCGCCCTTCCGTGGCGCTCGCCTGAAGTTGTTACACTTGTTTATGGACAGCTCCTTAGGTCTTGTGTGGTCCAAGGCCAACAGCAAAATACCCCTGCATCTGCTGCACGTAAGCCGCACCTTCGGCGGCAGTAGCGCGGCGGCTTTATTTAATGCGGAATCAAGGGAGTTTTGATCTCGGTCCCGTCAAGCGGTTTGAGTAAGTTCCGACTAAACACTAGCGCCATGAGTTCTGTTGGCGAAAGTGCAAGCGGTGGCACTTGCCGATACCCGTCCATCAGCCGCCAGCGCGTCTGTCTATTCACACTGTTCAGTCACCAGACGGAAAACGGGTTCGAGCGCTTCTAGGTCGCGTCGAATCGTTCTGGGTGGCGGGAATAATCTTCGGGGAGGGTATCTGCGAGTTCTTGGAGCGTTGCGCCGTGTGAACGCTCCAGTTTTTCAGCAATAACCATTGGCGAGTGACCTGATCGTTGCGGGACATCTGTTTCCCCCCTTCGCAGATATCCATGACCTTCGCAGGCTGCTGAGGTCGTTTGCAGAACACGCGAGCAGCTATCAGGAAATCACAATCAAGGAAGCAAAGTCAAAAACGAAATGACAAAATCATCAAAGAGACTCTGGCGATAATGAAGAAAGCCTCACGTCAACCGAACGGCTTACTACTTGTCAGCACCATGCACGTGACCGGCAGTGGTAGGTCGTTCCTTACTTGCACTCTGGGTAGTGCTATTTTAGTGTCAGAAGAAATCCGAGAGGTCTCAGATCAGGCAGCAAACGGTGACTGGACGTATTATGCATGCTTTGTTTCCCTATCGAGGGAGAATTGAAACCATGAACGGGCAAAACCGGAAGGATATTAGACCTGGCCTGCAGGTCGATATCGTCATGAAACAGGATCAACGCAGCGGGAGGAGAACTCGCGGCGTCGTCAAAGATATTCTGACGAGCTCACCTCATCATCCGCATGGGATTAAAGTGCGCCTTGAGACCGGCGCGATTGGCAGGGTACAAGAGATTGTCGAGTGAAGATGTAGTTACACTGATACGGGAACAACACCATTGAGATAACCTATAATCGTAGAAGGGTTTTCCGAGAGATTCTTCGCGGAGTTTATTCTGAGCGTCCTTCGACTTCGACGCTGCGCGTCTACGCTCAGGATGAGCGGAAGCGAAGGGCTCAGAATGACACACCCGAGGGACCGTAGCATAAAGTCTACGAGTATTCTGTGTTTCGATAAGGTTTTTCCCTATAGACTGCGGCCTATAGTCTATGGCCTTGCGTTACATCTTCACCCGCACTCGATACGTCACCTTGACCTCGCCGTTCTGTGGTACAGGCACATCAAACTGCAAGGTGTGAGCGTCGACTTTGGTGTACTTGTGTGAATTGGAGAGTACATCCCAATCGCCGGGGACAGGCTCCTCGACACGGACAGTAACTGCTTCGGTTTTGTGGTTGCGGAGGCAATCTCCCATGTCATTCTCGAGTTACTGTTTGTGAGATCCGCTTGAAATCGGTCTGCTTACGATTCCCAATGACATCGAACGCTTCCCCCATCTTAATAGTGAACTTCTCGTCTTTGGGTGTGTGATCAATCGCATCTTCACCGATAAATTGATGCCGCCATCTTTGTCGGCTTTGTAGACACGGACTGTGCCTTTCGGCAGTGGTATGCCGAGATTATTCGTCTGCGATATTTTCGATTTCGAGCACGACACTCACTTTCTGTTTTTGAAATGTTTCTTCGCCATACGCATCGTAAAAATACATTTGCTGTCCTCTGAATAGTAGGCGCTTGGTGATAGGAATTTCCAGAGCAGACAGCAATGTCATTTGTTTAGTTTGATTATCTTTTACGGTTGCCGGACGATCTAACGTATACAAATGATATTCAAAGAAGGCTTCTTCTTTGAACTGGGGAGGTGCGGCCTGGACGCGGGCTTCCATCGCCATGGTTTTGCCATACATTTGTGGGGGCGTGAGGCGATGAACATCGCCAGCAACGAGTTTCAACGTGGCATTTTGATAGGTGGCTGCCTGATTTGTTGTCGATCGTGACCCACCCAGTCAGATCGGCTTTTGTGTCATCGAGGTTGAGCACGGTGACATAGTCTGCCTGCCAGGTGATCTGATTAGTCAGATAAGAGGCTTCGATTTTTTGTTTTCCTGCGCGGCTCGCGCGTAGGAACCACACGAGTGTTGGCTTGGCTATCAAGTTCTCTGGCACCTGAGGAAGAATGACGCGCCCCGGGGGATTAATGTGAATCTCGTTATTGATCTGATAGACAAAGCCATTGTTGGTTGAGAGCAGGGTGGCGACCGCAATTTCATCTTTGCCGGTATAATAGTTTTTATCGAAAATTTTTACTTCCTTGCCAACATACTTCTCTAGCAATTTCTCTGGATTCAACAAGTCGTATTCGTAATTCTGTTCCAGGACCTGTAACGCCTGGGCATCACTTAAGGATTTGATGTGTACAGTGGTCGGAATGATCTGAGCGGCTACATCGACTAAACTGTAAGGTATTCTCTCCTGAGGCAAGATCGATGTCCCGCTGTTCTTTCACTAACGCAATGTTAGAGTTGTACACCGTCAGCGCAACTTGTGATTGTTCCGCGAGCGTGCTTTTGCGTGGTGCGGGTGTCGCACTCGGTGGAGTGGGTTTGTCCTGTGCATTGGCCATAAAAACTCCCAGTACAGAGAAAGACAGCAGCGATGATGACGCTTCATTTCATAATCGCCTTTCTCCTTTTATCCCTTATCCTTTCTTCTCTCTTGCCTTTGCCGTTTTTCCTTTTCCCCTTTTATCCATTTGCCGTTTTTCGCTTGTGCGGATCTCTTCTAGAGTTTCCACGGCGCGGCGGACATGCGGGATGGTAATTGAACCACCGACAATAAGAATAACATTAAATGTCTCGAAGAACTCCTCGTCCGTCACTCCTTGGTCCGCGCACTGAATCATGTGATAGGTTATGCAATCGTCACAGCGTAACACTGCTGAGGCGACAAGCCCCATCAGCTCTTTTGTTTTGCTCGGCAGCGCACCATCGACGTAGACTTGCGAGTCGAGATTGAAGAATCGTTTGAGCTGCAGATTGCCTTTGCTGAGGAGTTTTTCGTTCATTGCCGAGCGGAATTCGTGAAAGGCTTTGAGTTTACCGGGCATGGGGCCTCCGTTGTTGTGATGAATGCGGAATGCTGAACGATGAACAAACAAACAGTTCCTACGCTTTCCTCATCTTTTATTCTGCATTTATCATTCGTTGCTACGCCATCTCTGCACGAGTAAGCAGTCCACGCCGTTTCGCCTGTTGTAAGGCGTATTGAAAAAACCACAGCGACACAAGGAGTAGTACCGCTGTAAGGCCCAACGCGAAGAACAGGGATTGGCGGGCAATTTCTCCAGTGGCGATAGCGTGACGTAGGCCCTCAAATACGTGAGTGGTCGGGAGAGTGACGGCGATTATCTGTACCCAACGTGGCATGCTCTCCAGCGGATAAAAGACACAGCTAAAGGGCTGAATAATGAATCCGACCGACCAGGCGAGCACTTGAATACGTAGACCATAGCGAAAAATCAACGCGGCGATGATGATGCCGACGACCCAGCCAAAGAGCAGGAGAATGCTGGTAAAGATGATCAGTGCAGTCCCGCCCACCAAGAGAATATTAAACGCATACAGAAACCAGGCGAGCAGACTGAGAAAGATGAAGCTTAGGATGCAGCGAAACAGCCCGATCAGCCCGATCGCACTGAAAAGTTCGAGTGGCGTGACAGGAGAGGCAAACAAGTTGTAAATATTACGACTCCAGAAGTCTTCTAGAACAAACGTCCCGACATCTGTTTGCGCGCGCCAGAATAAACTCCACAGCACCGTGCCACCAAGGAAGAATTCCATGACACCAGAGGTCGACGAGGTTGTCGCAACGAAGGTACTGGTGAATCCCCACAAGAGCAGTGAAATCACCGGCCAGTAAACGATATCAAAAATGCGATCCAGGCTGCGATAGCAGATGGTCGCGAACTTATAGACCAAGCCCCACACGACTGACGCTCGGAAACTATACAGCTCCTGGTAATTCATAGGATAATGAAGAATGACGAATTAAAAGTTAAGAATGCAGATTAGAAGGTAAAAAGACGGTTTTTCATTATTCACTCTTCATTCTTACATTCTTCACTCTCCTCAGATTTCTCCTCGTGCGATTTTGATGAACACATCCTCTAGTGTTGGACGAACGAGTTGAACATCCGCAATCGTTGCCCCGGATTGAGTAAAGTGCCGTAAGATAGCGTCAAGCTGCTGCTCAGGGTCAGTAAGGACAAAGCGGAGCGTTGCGTCCGTCCCGACTTCAGCCGGAGGAAGAGTGTCAGGCCGGGGAAGGGCGGTCACTGCGGTCCCAGCGCGAAAACGGATGGTGAGCGTTTGTTGTGGAATGAGTTGTGTAATGCGTTCGGTGGTGTCGATGCGGAGAATCTGCCCTTTGCTGAGAAAGGCGATGCGGCCACACAGTTCTTCAACCTCGTTCATATTGTGCGATGTAAACAGAATCGTCGTGTGTTTCTCGCGCTGAAACTCCTTGAGTGCTCGTCGTGTCTTCTCAGCAATGTCCGGATCAAGTCCGACAGTACATTCATCCAACAAGAGGAGTTCGGGGTCGTTGATGAGTCCTTTGCACAGGGTCACTCGCGTGTGTTGTCCAGAACTTAGATACTGTAATTTCTTATCGGCAAGATCGGCAATCTCAAAGCGTTCAAGGAGTTCGTCAATTTTGGCGCGAATATTCTTTACCCCGTAGATATGACCATACACGCGCAGGTTCTCTCGAACAGTGAGAACACCATTGAGGCTGGTAAAAGCAGCGGCAACGTTCATGCGTCGCCGAATCGCAAGTGAATGATGGGTGAAGTCTTGCCCAAAGACCTCGATGCGTCCGCTGTCGGCCAGAATAAGTCCCAGGAGAATGTTAATCGTAGTGGACTTGCCTGCGCCGTTCGGCCCTAGCAGGCCGAAGATCTCTCCGCGTTCAACGGAAAACGACACGCCTTTGAGTGCCTCGACCGCATCGTAGCGTTTATATAACTCGGAGATTTCTAATAACGACATGCGTATCGACTGGGGAAAGGGAAAACGGCGAAAAGGAGAAACGGTAAAATGGTCACCGAGGAATGTTCGCTTTTTTCCTCTTCCATTTCCCCCTTTTTTGCGGTGCTAGATCACGCCTTTTTCTTTGAGTCGCGTGAGGTCATCTTTTGTGAGTCCGGCGAAATGAGAATAAATGCGCTCGTTGTCATGGCCGACGACAACGGAGCCACGCCAAATCTTTCCCGGCGTGAGAGAGAACTTGGGCGTGATGCCTGTGCCTTTGACTTTACCAGCTTGTTCATCTTCCCATTCCACGTGGACGTTTCGGGCGCGATAATGTGGGTCTTCTGCCATGTCTTTGCTATTCATGATGGGGCAGCACGCCACTTGGTTAGCATTCATGATTTCGACCACTTCTTGAACTGGACGCTCGGCAACCCAGCCCTGTAGGATAGCGTCGAATTCAATGCCTTCCATGGAGTTTACATCCGTACTTGCCTGTTGCCATTTCGGGTCATTGGGATCTAATCCCAACGCGTGACAGACACGAGAGAAGACGGCAAATCCAACTGCACCAATCACGACCCACCCATCTTGAGCTTGAAATGTGTTGTACGGTTGAAAGGCCGTGGCTTTATTGCCTGAGCGACCACGGACAAACCCATCGGCGAAATACTCGACCATTGTGCCGGAGAGTAAACGATGAATAGACTCAAACTGTGAGACATCAACGACTTGCCCCTTGCCAGTGCGTTGAGCGTAAATATACCCGGCGAGTGATGACCACAAGCAAAATAGCGCCGTAATATAATCTGCGGTCCAGGGATTGGCGCGAATCGGTGGATCAGGATCAGGAAAGCCGGTTTGGTACATTAACCCACCGAAAGCCTGGCCGATCATATCGTAGGAAGCACGGCCCAAGTATTCGGGGTGACCTGACTGGCCATAGCCGGACACATGGGTGATGACGATTTTGGGATTCGCTTGCAGGACGACATCGTCCGTGAGTCCCCATTTCGTGTAGCTCCCGGGCTTAGAGCTTTCCATCCACAGATCGCACGATTTGATGAGGCGGAGAAAGAGGTCTTTGCCCTCAGGTTTGCTCATATCAAGCGAGACATAGAATTCATTGCGACGTTCCTGAATCCACGTGGTGGCAATTTTGCCTGTGCCATCTGTCGTGGGCAATTGCCGACCAAGATGCCGCCATGCAGCATCCCCTTCACCGGGACGTTCGACTTGAATGACTTCTGCACCCATTTCGGCGGCAAGCGTTGCCGCGTACGGCTGCGCAATAAGACTGCCAGTCGACAAAATCCGTACTCCTTGAAGAGGGCCAAATTGTTCAGGAACTAAGAACGATGGACGAGTTTCCATATAGTGCCTCCCATGGTGAACAGCGCCGTTATCCCTAACCCAAATCTGTTGGGAAGGCAACGAGAGAAGCACTTTTCTGCCCTTTAAATCTTTTCAGTTAGCAGCCGATGTCCTCGATTGAAGCGGAACCGGAAATCGCCAATTCCCGGGTACCGGTGGGGCACTACAAGAAAATTTTCAGTTCGTTGCCCTGCTGTAGAAAGAGAGAAGAGAAATGCGCACGCCGTTGCGTGTCTTGGTAGTTGAAGACTCGGCAGACGATGCGATCTTGCTCATGCGCACCCTTCGTAATGGGGGATACGAGCCGACGTGGGAACAAGTGGAAACGGCGGCGATGATGTCGGCTGCGCTAGAAGACAAGGTGTGGGATCTGGTGATCTCAGACTACGTCCTTCCCCAATTTAGCGCACTGGATGCATTACAATTGTTGCAAGAACGTCAACTGGATCTGCCCTTCTTCGTCGTGTCGGGGCATATTAGTGAAGAGACAGCTGCGGCGGCGATGAAAGCCGGTGCTCGTGACTATCTCATGAAGGATAATCTCACACGACTCATTCCAGCCATCGAACGCGAACTCCGTGATGCGCGTGACCGCCACGTGTGGCGGAAAGATACCGACCACTTTCGTGCTCTCCTTGAGAACTCGTTGGATCTCATTATCGTTTTGAATACTGACGGGGTCATCCAGTACACCAGCCGTTCGAGTGAACGGATGCTGGGTTATCAATCCGACATGCTGTCAGGTGAGAGTATCTTTTCCTATGTCCACGAGGAAGATGCTGATGCGGTTCGAGATACGCTAGCTCAGACGTTTGCACAGCTAGGGACCAGCAGCACGATCAAGTTTCGCCTCCGATCAGCAACTGAAGAATGGCATGTATTAGAAGCGAGTAGTATTACGCTTCCTGAAGAAGGACAGCCCTTACGGGCGATCGTCAATGCCCGCGATGTTACCGAACACGAAGCACAAAGCGCAGCACTCAAACATCAATCTCTCCATGACGCACTGACCGGACTACCGAATCGTGCCTTGTTTAACGAGGCGTTTACAGAAACACTCCGTATTGCGCAGGAAAAAGGTCGACGGCTCACCTTGTTGTACATGGATTTAGATCGTTTTCGGGAGATCAATGATACGTTCGGGTATCGCTGGGGGGATGTTATCTTGCAGCAAGTCGCGCCGCGCTTTCAAGGCGCATTACGAAAATCTGACACCCTGGCGCGTCTCAATGGCGACGAATTCGTTGTTCTGCTTCCCTCAGTGAGTGACACGGCCGGTGCAACGCGCTTAGCACGACGAATGCTGCAAGTACTGGAAGCTCCGTTTCTCGTTGAGGGGCACAAAGTGACCGTCGGCGCAAGCATCGGTGTAGTGTTTTACCCTGATCACGGGGCGGACGGAGAAACACTCATGCGGCGTGCGGATATGACGATGCACCTCGCCAAAGAAGCAGGCAGCGGTTATGCTTTCTACACGCAGGAGCAGGAGGATCGCTATAATCCGAATCGCCTCGTGTTGATTAGTGACCTCCGTCAGGCAGTCGAACAAGAACAACTTTTACTCTATTACCAACCAAAAGCAGACATCGCCTCTCGGATTGTCTCTCAAGTTGAGGCGCTGATTCGTTGGCGCCATCCTCAGCAAGGCCTCATTCCTCCAGACCGGTTTATTCCCGTGGCTGAGCAAACTGGCCTCATTCGTTCTATTAGCCGGTGGGCTTTGAATGAAGGGATTCGTCAGTGCCGTATATGGCAGCAGAACGGGGTTGAGCTACACGTGGCAGTGAACCTTTCGATGCGTGATCTCCAAGATGCGCAGATCCCACGTATCATCGCCGGGTTGCTTGAGTCTTGGAGCGTATCCCCAACCAGCCTCGAAGTCGAAATTACCGAGACCGCGATTGCTGCGGACATGGAGAGTACGCTGAAAACTCTTTCAGAACTACGGACGATGGGAGTCAGTATCGCTATTGACGACTTTGGTACAGGCTATTCATCTCTTGCCCTACTCCGACGATTGCCACTTAATACGCTGAAGATCGACAAGTCGTTTGTTCAAGGGTTAACGACAGACGAGAATGACGCGGCTATTGTTCGTGCAACCATTGAACTGGGGCACAACTTAGGTCTAAAGATTGTTGCCGAAGGTGTTGAAGATCAAGCGACATGGGACGCACTTGCGGCCTTAGGATGTGACATCGTGCAGGGGTATTTGCTGAGTCGTCCCATCCCTCCAACGGATCTAGCCCACTGGTTACACGAATCGCCTTGGGGAAAAAAGGCGAGTGCTGTAACGAACTTTTCTCTAGAGCGCAATCGACAGCGGGCGTAATGAAGATAATAGAAACGTATGATACACGGAATGGAGATCCTCAACGCTTGTAACCAGTACGTACTGTTTTGCTGTATGTTTCTCTTGACTTCTGAAGGATGAAGAGGAAATATGGCCAAACAGTCGCGGACTAACAAAGACACCATGCCAACCAACGATCCAGCCACAAGCCGCCAACTTCGAGTTCTTATCGTTGAAGATGATAGAGAGATCCGTGAAATGGTAGCACTCATGGTGCGGGGCATGGGGTACGCTATTGTTATGGCTGCAACGGGCAAAGAGGCAATTGCCCGGTTACGCGAGCAGATGGCAGATATTGTCTTGCTTGATCTCATGATGCCTGAGATGGATGGGTTTGAGTTCTGTCGAGCGGTGCAGAGTGATTCCTCTCTGCGTGATCTCCACATTATTATTACCTCTGCGCGAGACACTCTTGAAGATAAAGTCAAAGGACTAGAACTCGGCGCAGCGGACTATCTCACGAAACCATTCAGTCTGACGGAGCTACAGGCACGTATCAAAGTCGGAGAGCGTATCGTTCGCTACCAAAAGACCCTCCAGGAACAACAGTCGCAACTAGAGCATCTTGCTCGGGAAGATGCTCTCACTGGACTAGCGAATCGTCGGCGATTTGAAGAACGGGCGAAAGAAGAATGCCTCCGTGCCCAACGGTACCATCATCCCCTCTCGATTCTGTTGGCAGATCTCGATCACTTTAAGTCGATCAATGATACCTATGGCCACGCCTTTGGTGATATAGTGCTCAAGGATATTGGACAAACCTTGCTTCGGCATTGCCGTACCAGTGATCTCTGTGCTCGATATGGTGGAGAAGAATTCGCGATCTTATTGCCAGAGACGGAATTAGTCGAGGCTTACAAAGTGGCTGATCGGCTATGTGCTGCGGTCCGCAGTTTGGTATTCAATCAGCCCTCAAGGATCATGCACGTGACCGTGAGTTTTGGTGCCTCAAGTATGAACCACGACCGGACGCAGACGTTAGAGGAGATCCTCGAACAGGCGGATCAGGCGCTGTACGCCGCAAAGCGTAATGGGAGAGACCGCGTCGAGATGTATCCAGTGCTTGATAAAGCGTCGAGCATGTAAACGTGAGCAGGGTACGGGGACGCTGCTGAGTTCCACAAGGGGGGACGGTGTATAAACTCATCGGTTTGTTAAAACGGCCCGAGGGGATGAGTCTGGAGGATTTCCATCGTTGGTGGTTGATTGAGCATTCTGTCTATGTGAAACGCTTTCCTGGACTCAAGCGATACGCGATTAATTTAACAACGACACCGGATCAGCCGTTTGATGGCATGGCCGAGGTATGGTTCGAGACCAAAGAGGATCTTGAAAAGGTGTTTGCGTTATCGGAAGGTCAAACCGCGCGTCAGAGTGCGACCAGCCATTCCAGCCAGATCGCTATCATGTTTACGCGGGAGAATATTATTGTTGGTGAGGAATGCTAGCAACCGCGAACGGCAAGTCGTTTCAAGAATCACGCATTACGTAACACGTCACAGCCGCACGAGTTTCGTGTAGCGTGTAGCGTGTTACGTGACCTTTGTGCCGAATGGGTTTCCTTTACGCGTCGTAACTGCGTAACACCTTGCCCGGTAACCCACCCTGATACTCGTCATCTTGGTAGAGTACCTGACCTGAGACAATCGTTGTCTTAATGCCTTTGGATTTGGCAACGAAACGTTTGCCGCCACCCGGCAAATCCCAGACATATTCTGGGTCTTTGGCATCGACCGTCGCGAGATCAAAAAGCGTGAGATCAGCGACCAGCCCCGGAGCGATTCGACCACGCTTCGGAATGCCGAAGAGATCCGCAGGAACCGAAGTGAGACGGCGCACGCCTTCTTCTAGTGACAAGACTTGATGTTCCCGTACCCAACGTCCTAATAGATAGGTGGCGTATCCGGCATCACATAACATATCCACATGTGCTCCGCCGTCGGACAGGCCGATGAGGAAACGCGGATCACTGACGAGATTCTTCACACCCTCAGGTTCAAAGTTAAACGCTTGCAGATCAAAGAGCAGCTCGAGCTTGTCGGCAATAGCGAGGTCTAGAAACGTATCGATCGGATCTTTACCTTGATCGCGGGCAATCTGCGCGACAGTCTTTTTACTCTCCACATGCTTCTGGACTTCTGGGCTCTTTGCATCAATAACCGTCATTCGGCCCCACTGTCCGGCAAAGATACGTCGTTGATCCATTTCTTCGCGGAATGCCTGTCGGAAGCCAGGGTCGGCGTAGAGCTTCATTTGCTCTTCGACGCTCTTGTTGAACACCGGATGCCAGACTGAGAAGATGGCAAAAATGAATGGGTTGCGCATGTTGAATTGAATGCGCAGCGGACGGCAGGTGACCTGCGGAACTGCTTTGTTCCAGGCCAGAATCGGTTTCACTTTCTCGACCGCGTTGAGATAGGACTCTGGTTTCCCAGGCTTATTGAACAATGCCAGGAACGTTACTGGCCGTTGGCTTTCATTCACTAAAAATTCTAACAGGTTGTACTCATCATCTGACACTTGCCCGATATTGGTTCCTGTCAATGCGATCTCAATCGTTCCGCGCCGCTCCTCTCGCAACACTTGGCAAAGAGCAGAAAGTTCGGCTCGGCTTGCCTGACGACACGCAAGCGGACGACCTTCGTAGCCAATGTGATTATTCAAGATGGTTGAGGTGAGACCGAACGCCCCAGCACGGATCGCATCGCGGAACAAACGCTGCATATCTGCGATTTCTTTCTCGTTGGCGGCGCGCTCAAAGGACTCCTCGCCTATCACATAATGACGAAGCGGTGTGAGTGCTGCCAACGAGGCGACATTGATACCCATCCCGCGTTTCTGCAATGCGTCGAGATACTCGGCGTGACTTTCCCATTTCCAGTCGATCCCACGTTCCATGACATCAAAAGGGATCGCTTCGACGTTCACAAGATCCCACATGACAATATCACGGGCCTTAGGTCGTACCGGAGCTACTCCCACGCCGCAGTTGCCCATGACGACGGTGGTAATGCCGTGCCACGATGAACAAGTCACCAATGGATCCCACGCGACCTGGGCGTCATAATGCGTATGCGGATCAATGAAGCCTGGCGCGAGCACCAAGCCGTCGGCATTGATTTTCTTGGCTGCTGTTTCGCCATTGCCTTTGCCAACTGCGGCAATCATTCCATCCTTGACGGCAACATTGCCATGAAAACTTGGCTTGCCTGTGCCGTCACAAATTTGAGCATTCTCGATAATGAGATCGTACATGGTTACCCCTCCTATATTTCAGTTGTGGGCTCCTTACTTCTTATCTCTGTATTTCACTTCTCTATTTCTTTTTCTGTCTCGCTTCTCTGTCTTTTCTTACCAGTTCCCCCTTTTCCTCTTTGTCTTTAGGCCAAATGTACCTGAACGCCGGGATCAACTCCCATCGCCGTCCGGTATCCGCCTTCTTGGGCAGCAGAAAACTTCTCACACCACGTGGTGATGCTGTTACGAATCTTTTGTTGCCGCTCTGGCGTGGTCGCGTATTCTTTCACCATCTCGAATACCGGCTCGCCATGGGCTTCGGCCTCGCCCATGTGGGCGTAGAAGAACTCCAGGTCGGCGCGACTGAGGTTGTATTTTTCCTTTAAGGCTTTGACAAAACCTTTCATTGAACTATCACTACGAGTTTCTCCGCCGATTGACATCGCAGCGAGAGTCACCAAGCCATACTCCTTACGCCCTAATTCAATGACCCAGTTGACGTACTCAACGGCTTCTTTGGAGACGGTCGGATGTAACACTTCTTCGTCGGTTGCGCCGAGAGCTTTCGCTAAACGCATTGACAGCATCCAGTGTGCATCATCACCGCGACCCATGATGGTTTCTTCATCAATAAGATTCTCCACTATATGACGGCGAATCTTCTGGTCCATAGGACTGAGCCCTGTATTCATGAAGATCCCACCAAACGCGCGAATATGTTGGCCAGTGACATAGAAAAGGTTCAGTGCCCATTTTTTCAGTTGTTCACGGGAGAGGGTGCCGTCGAGAACCGCCTTGTAAAAACTCGGCCCCAGGAGCGGCTTTTCATCCTCCTTCTTAATGTAGACACGTAAATCTTGTACGAAAGTGTCTGTAGTTTGCATAGAAACCCCTCCTTTTTAGGATGACCCTTCCTATTTACTCCTTTGCACCGGGGAAACGCAAGGGAAAGGCGGATAGGCTTTAGGCTGGAGGCTTCAGGCCATAGGGCAATGACGTTAGGTTAGGAAGTAACAATCATTGCGAGGAGCCCTTCGACACGCTCAGGATAAACTCCACGACGAAGCAATCTCCAGCGAAACGAGATTGCTTCGCAGTGCTCTTCATGATCACCCCTCATTTGGATTGAAGATACACAATCGTTGCCCCCCAGCCACCGGCCTCGGGTGGAGCATCCTGAAACGACTGTACGAAGGGCAGCCGCGTCAGCAATGCACGAATACTCTCGCGTTGGACGCCTTTGCCTTTGCCATGAATCAATCGAACAACAGGAAAACCAGCTTCACAACATTGCGTGAGATATTCTTCGACTACGCTGCGAATCTCCTTAGGAAGAAACGGATGTAAGTCGAGCACGTCTTCGAGAGGGAGTTCGACTGGGTCAGGAAAAGGGTTTTCGTCGTCGAGGGGGGCAAACGTTGGATCGGTGGGAGCATCGTTTTTTTTGTCGCGCGCTGTCATCAGAATCTCACCCTATGGTTGTGTTCGCATAGTTGCAATTGCCCCCACTACGAGAGCGGATGGAAGACCTGCCCTCATTTGTACTGTCCTTTTAACGGCGTATGGGGCGGCACGGCTATACGCTCTCGCGTGAAGGGCTCGCGAAACTCTCGGCTTATCACTGGCCAGGCAACCTGCGGGAACTGGCGAATGTGTTGGAACGGGCAATGATTCTTGCCCGCGAGCGTCGGCTCGGACCTGATGTCCTCGATCTACCGCAGTGCATCAACGCAACAGTGTCTCTAGTGAAGAGAAACACCACAGCGACTATCGCCAAAAGTGAAGCCACGGATAGGGTGCCTATCCGTGGCGAGCACGCAACCGGAGTTGTTCCCGGCTGCGTGTGTAATGTCCTCAACTTCTGCCCCTCTAACGAGGGGAAGTCGCTGGGTTACGGGAATTGGTGGCCTTCATTCCCGGCATCATTCCGCCAGGTTGTAGTCGGGTCAAAATTCTGCCCATTCGAGAGACGTCCAAACCAGCGAACCAGTGAAAGATTGGGATCAGTATCGAGATCGTCCTGTCCGACTGCGCGACCAAACAAGAGGTCAGCTCTGCCATCACCGTTGGTGTCGCCAAGGCGGAAAAGATCTCCAGCCGCCCCGCTATCACTGTTGAACCGACGCGCGTCGGCGAAGCAGACAGAGGCAAACGGAATGACGTTGCAAGCCAACGACTGCTGAATGTGCCATTCTACTTGTGAGTTACTGAGGACAATACCAGTCAGGAGATCTGCCTGCCCGTCACCTGTCAGATCACCAAGAAATAGATAATCTGGAGTGTTGATGACTGGGATGTCGGTGTTATCAACTGCACCGAGCAAATTGCCAAACGATCGGTGCACTTCTACCCGTCCCGGACCGAAGGCAACGAGGTCATCGAATCCATCTCCAGTGACATCACCCACAAGAAACAGATCGCTACCAAAACCAGCGCTATTAGAGACGGTTGTGCTATTCCCGAAAGTTAATCCCGTTGAGAAATGCGCCCTCCAACTTACGGCATTCGTAACCGCTTGCGGTGTGCCCCGCAGGAGGTCCTTGCGACCATCCCCATTCACGTCCGCCAGGCGGAAGATGTCGCCAGGATTCCCGGCGTCTTCGGTAAAGACGGTTGCGGCTGCGAAGGACGTACCGGTCGAGAGGCGTACCCGCCAGCGCACGGTGGTGGCGTTACGGATTTCACCAATCACGAGGTCGGCGCGATTATCACCATCGACATCACCTTCGAGAAACATGTCCGCTCTTTTTCCCGCATCGTTTGTGAAAGTAGTCAGGCTGCCAAAAGTCTCACCATTGGAGAGACGATTGAACCAGCGGACCTTATCCGGAGTCCGGAGACTGCCATAGGTGAGATCAGCACGATCACCAGTATTCACGCTTTGGAGAAGGCTCCAGTGATTGCGGGGTTGGAAATTGCGATACAGCACACGACGACTCGAATGAATGCTAAAGAAACGATCGCGTGTGGCGCGTTGCTCCATCGTTAGACCAGACGAGGCGCCGCTGGCCATGATATGAAAGTTCACGTTCTGGTCGTTGGTATTTTGGAAGCCATCGAAGCAGGAAGAACCGGACGAGACAAAATCGTCAGCCGCATGGCAATGGCGCAGACCTAATACGTGTCCCAGTTCATGACTGGCAGTGTGTGATATCCCTTTAGCAATGCGTGCAGTGGTGGCGTTATCGCCAGAGAAATTGGCATCGTCAGCAAAACTGCCGGCATACACCTCACAACCGCTTTGGTTCTGGGTAAACGTGCCAATGCCAGTACAGTTGCCAAAGAGACAACAGCCGGGACCGGCACAACCGAAAAGTCCCGCATCATCCTCGTGGAACGTCACTCGGGTGAAGCGACCACTGGCGGGTTGCACGGTAGTAAAGTGAACATCAAACGGCGCATAGTCTTTCACCATATTAGCGATGACCAATTCTTGCACCGCGGTCACATCATCGGTGGTTGCTGGGCTGTTCCCATTTACAGTTGCGTAGGCAGAGAGATCGAACCCAGAGAAGTCGAGAAAGATTACCTGATGGGCTCTAGCTGGTACGGTGTACAGTAAACTGGTGAGAATAAACAACAGAAGTCGATAGCGTTTCATGATTATGTTCTCCTTATAAAAGTAATAGGGTGAGAGTCAGTTACGCCTTTTGCACGCGTTCTAATGTTCGCTGCGCTTGGGCACGGATGAGTTGATTTGGGTGGTTTTTGCTAATGTCGGTGAGTGCATCAATACTCTTAGGTCCGATCAGTCCCAATGCATGTACGACTGTCGAATGAAGGGCGAGGTCTTCACCGTTTTGTGCGATTTTCAACAACGTTGATACTGCCGATGAGTCACCGATCTTGCCTATAGCCAGGATCACCGCGAGGCTTAACCCACCGTCAGCATCGTCGTTGACGTCTTCTGAGGCTTGGTCTTGTGTGGTGAGTACAGAGGTCAGTGCAGGGAGACTACGCGGGTCTTTTAGGTTGCCGAGTGTCTCTGCTGCTGCCAGACTCGCTGCGCTTTTATCCTTCGCCGTGAGCAGTGCTTCGACGCAGGAACGCGCATCGCCAACTTTTAGCGGACCAACACGGTGGATCGCCCAGACTTGAACTGCTGAGGGAAATTCTTGCTTCTGATTGCACGCCATTTCCGTGACCAAAGGAACATCCGCGACAGTAAGACGTGCAGTCATCTCTTCTAGCATGGAGCCGATGAGCACTGATGCAGCAGGGGACTTTTGCACGACCACGTCATCACGGAGGTTGGCAAGGCGAATATCGGTTCTTTTCGCTAGCCATTCTTTTATGATGGCGTTAGTCGCTGGGAGTCGGCCAGCAGGAATCTCTATCAGGCCGTGTAAATCTCCTACCGGGGTGAATCCCGTCGAAGTCGCTTTGAGAAACCCGAGGAATTGCACACCCACGGTAAAGTTATGGAGCGTCGGGTCTGTCGTACTCCCGGCAAGTGTCAGCGTCGCAGGCGCTTTGCCGAGCAAGGTTTCTTGAATAGTAATAGCTGCCTTCTGCGAGCCTGAGGCTTTGTCTTCGTTCACTTCCTTTGCTGTCCCAATGACAATAACGTCGGCTTGGTCGATCAGGGTGCCGAGCCTAAGCACTGCAACGTCGGTTGCCTGGGCGGTCATTGGAACCCAGAGGAGCCAGCTCACTGCAGCGAAGGTGCGCAGTTGTTTGTACAGAAATCGTGTCTTCATAGTCTTATTTCCTTTCTTTGTGGGGTACTGAACAAATGGTGAATGTCTGTTGCCAAGGGTTACAGTGCGAGTTGAGTTCAGGGTTTACATGGGTTTGCCTTCCTCCTTCATCGATGAGAGCTTGATTCCTACTCTCTGTAAGAAAGGCGCTAGATTGCGTGTCGCACTGCTAGATGGGGCGTAGCGAATGAGCGAAATGGGGAAGGGGCGAAAAGGGATAAACGGGAAAATGGATAAAAGGGAAAAGGGGAATAGGCTGAAGGCCGAAGGCTAAAGGGAAATGAAGAAAACGGATAGAGAGGAAACGATCGTTAGAGGTGGGAGAATGGAGCTTGCTCTTGTTCAGCGTACCCTATGGTGCGGTGGCCCCAGCTGGGAGAGATGAGCTACAAATCCCAATTTGTAGGCTTTTCAGGAGTATACGAACAAAACGTCCCGGTTTTGAGCGAAACATGGAGATGCCGCCATAGGCTCGGATGGGCTTTCTTGATCTTCGTCAGCACCGTTCGCATCCGATGCGTAATAGTCTTCCGTACTTTCTCAGTATCTTCGTTTCGTCTACGAGTATGGGCGGCGGTTCCGTAAGCTGCGGCTAATTCCGTAGTCAGAAAGTCAATTTCGCTACGTAAAGCACTTGCACGGCCAGAGTCGTTGAAGCGTTCAGCCTCGGTGAGTTCTTCACGCAAATCCCGTAAACGCTGTTGATACACCGTTGTTGCTTGTCGATCGGGAAGTGCCCGGGTATCAGAAGACTCACTGTTGGGAAGGAGTTGGACGCCTGAGCTTCGTGTTTTCCTGCGTCTGCGCCATTCCGATGGTACACCGTCAGTCATACAAGCCTGTTATTGCTTGTCGATCGGGAAACGCTCGTGCATCAGAAAACTCAGTCGTGGGATGGAGTTGAAGGACCTGTGTTTCGTGTTTCCCTGCGTCTGCACCTTCCGATGGTACACCGTCAGTCATGGCAAGCAGATCGAGAACATGAAATTCCCGTTGCGGCTCGCGCAACAAACAGGCGAGATGAGCCAGTCCTTTTGCGTCCTGCAAGCGTGCAACGCTACCCTCATATCCTACAGTCCAGTAATCGCCTTCTTGGCGGAGAAGATTGGGAGCTGGGGATTGGGGGTTAGGGATTAGGGGTCGGGTGTCAGGGATAGGGTCAGAAGAGTTTGGTTCCGGGGTAAGTTGAGGGATAGAAAGGAAACTGTATGGGGCACTGGTTTCTTTCCCTAGCCCCCAGTCCCTAGCCCCTAGCCCCTGAATTTTCTCCTCCAGTCGCGTCATCCCCAACTCTTGTGCGGTAGCGAACGCCACTCCGAGTAGCTCTCGTGCGCGTTCATGATCACCTTGAGCACTACGAGTGAGTAGCATTGACGCATAGTCGTACTGAGTATGGGCAACAAAAAGTCGTGCCCCTACTTGCGTATTGATTGCTAAGGCTGCTTCAAAGTGGTGCATTGCCTTGTCCCAGCGCTCCAGTATCGTTGCCAGTAGCCCGAGATAACGTGCTACCACTCCGAAACAGTCGTTGGCTGAACCGACAATCACAGTCCGTTCAGCATATGGAAGCAATAAATCATACAAGGTGCTTGCTCGTCCCTTATCCTTGAGAAAAAAGGCAACTTGGGTCAAATTCGTCATGCTTCCCAACCAGCCTTGGTCTCGTACCAGATCCGTAAAGTTCTTCGCGGCTACTTGTTCAAACTGCGTACGACGCGTCGCTTTCGTGACCAAGCTCGCTGTAGAGGAACGCGAGTGCTGTTCGCAGCCCAGGAATGGCGGGGAACCGTTCCACTAAGCTTTTGGTTGCGTCTTCGAGTTCCTGTAATCGTCCTTGCTCACGACGTAGAGCGAACAGCTGAACGGTAAATAAGAGAAAGGCATTTGGTGTCTGCACCTGTTGGCCGAGCGTCAATCCTTCCTGGACTAACTGCTCTGCCTCCACCAGTCGACCGGCAAGGAGCGCCGCCATCGCTCGCAGGATAGTGTCATGCCACATGTAGAAAGGCTGCCGCAGTTCGGTCACGATCTGTGTATACAAGTGCAGCTCTTGGTCGATTGCTCGGCGGTCACCGAGTTCAAGCAAGCTCATGATCCGTCCGAGATGACCGGCGAGCGCCAACTCTTTCCTGTCTTCTTTTTCAGCGAGGTGAACCATTTCGGTGGACAATGCTAACCGTTCATGCACGGTATCTGGCCCAATCAAGGCGATTTGCCGCGCGTTTAGGGCGTATGCTACTGCCGTGGTTTCACCGAGTCGCCGTGCCATCTCAACTGCTTGGTGGCTCAGGGTGTCGCAACGGTCGATGAAAGGAGAGAAATAGAGCGCCATAGCGAGACGGCCAAGAACTCTCACGCGTAGTGTACTGTCTTCTTCTGGTAATACGCTTAACGCCTCTTCCAGAAGATTGACCATAGGTTGATCAAAGCGCGTGGCGATATCGCCATGACCGGAAAATCCCAATGCTGCCCGTGCCAGAAGTAGTGCAGCTGTTGACGCTTCTCCTTGAGTTCGCAAATCTCGGGCAATTGCTGCTGCCTGCGAAAACGTTGCACGAGCGCGTTTGGGTTCTCCTGCCCGTGCCAACGCGTGCCCCATCGCGAGTAGGACTTCTCCGCGTTGGCCTGTCGTGGACTCTTGAAGAGGTAAAAGTTGAAACGCACGTTCGTAGTAGATGGCCGCTTCTTCATGCGCCAACAAAGCACTAGCTCGTTCTGCGGCTTGGATGGCATACTGCAGCGCTTTTTCGCTGCGCTCGCCAGCCGCCGCTTTGAAAAAATGGTCGGCTAACTCATCGAGATATGGTCCCAGATCTCCGAGCATAGAGATGTTCAATTGCCTCACCAACATGACGGTGCAGATGGATGCGCTCCGGTAGGGACAAATCCTCGTACAACGTTTCTCGGACCAGAGCATGTACGAACCGATACGTATAGACTTTGTCAGAGGCGTCCATGAGGAGTCGTGCAGAGAGTGCTTCCTGTACGAGCGTTAACATCTGGAGACGTTCGGTTTCCGTTTGTACACTGTTGCTCCGCGAGAGGAGGTCGAGCGTGAACTCGCGTCCGATCACGGCTGCCCGCGTGAGGAGCTGAATACACGCAGGAGACAAATGCGCCAGACGGCGGCGAATGGTTTCCCGTACGCCATGAGGAATCGGAAAAGGGGTGAGCGTTGGCTCTTTATCTCGCGCGAGAAGATGCAGCACTTCAGAGAGAAAAAAGGGATTGCCTTCGGTTTCCTTGTAGAGTGTCGTGACGAAGGTCTCGTTAGACTGTAAGCCCATCCCGGTAATAAAGTCGGCAACCTCTGCTTCTGCGAGCCCACTGAGAGGAAGCCGCCGACTATTGCGTGCGAGAGCGCCTAGCGCTTCAGAAAGCGGCTGCCCGTGGTTGACCTCTGTGTCTCGATAGGTGCCAAGCACGAACAACCGAGCATCGGAGACCTCGCGTGCCAGGAATTGTAACAAGAGAAGCGATGAGGTGTCGGCCCAATGCAAGTCATCGAGAATAAGAAGAAGTGGTTGCCGAACCGCTACTTTTTTGAACCAGCTAGTGAGATGATCGAAAAAACGGAACCGGGCATGTTCAGATTCCAGGCTAGCCGCTACGGGCAAATCTGGGAGCAACTCTCGCACCTCAGGAACAACTTGCGCGATATTTACCGCGCCGTTCCCCATTTCTGTGGCGAGGGTGTCAACGTTACTCTGTTGCACGAGGGTACGAATAATCTGGACCCACGGCCAGAACGCCGGTGCACCATCCCCTTCCCAGCAGCGGCCCCAAAGGACTTGGGCAATCCCTGCTGCTGAGCGACAGCAGCACATTCATCAGCTAAGCGAGTTTTGCCGATGCCCGGTTCGCCACTCACTAGCACGAACTGGCCACGGCCGCTGAGAACACTGTTGAATGCATCGTAGAGTGCAGCCAACTCAGCTTCACGTCCGACGAAGGTGCCAATAGCAGCGGAAAAAGGAGGAGGTGACACGCTCCTGTCATACCAATTCGGCACCGTTGGTCGCAACCGCGCTGAACTGTGAGGGGGAACGAGCGCGAGCTTTTGCTTTCTTATTCGTAGTGTGAGAATCAAGAGCGGGGCTTATAACCGAGGCGGTTTTCTCCTGCGCACCACATTTGTCTTTCAGAGAGCAAAGTGTATGCCATTGATGTACTCGTACAAACACTGAAAGATTTTTCTCTTATAAGATGCACAATGGCTTCCGTTTTGCTGCTCTGGAAAAAAAAGTTGACTGAGAGCATAAGTTCCAGACTGAAGGCTTGCCTTGCATGCCAGTCGGTAGAACGATAGGTTTCCTGTATGTGGTTGACCACTGAACGTGCCCGGCAACGACTTGCCCAAGAGAAACGACTCTTTACCGCGAATACTGAGGGTGAGATTCCTATCTGCTTGATCTACCCCAATCGCTATCCCGTGGGAATGGCAAATCTAGGATTTCATGCAGCCTATAAGATTATCGCCCAAGACCCACGTTGTCGTTGTGAACGTGCGTTTCTTCCTGATCCAGATGAAGCAGATGCATTGAGTCGTGCGAAAGCACCGTCTCGCCTCGCTCGAAACTCAACGACCGCTACCAGATTTTGAGCTGCTAGCGTTTTCTCTGTCGTTTGAGACCGATTACATTCATATCCTCGACATTCTTGCTGCTGCCCATGTCCCGCTGCTGGCGCGTGAACGCGAAGAACATCATCCGATTGTGATCGCTGGTGGACCAGCAACGTTTCTCAATCCCGAACCGGTGGCAGACTTCATTGACCTATTTCTGATCGGTGAAGGCGAAGAAATGATTCCTGAGTTTGTCGAGCGCTATGCCGAACTCCGCAATGCTCGGTGTAGCCGGCAAGAGAAATTACACGCGCTGAGCACGATCGAGGGAGCATATCTGCCCGAACTGTTTACGCCGCAGTACGATGACCAGGGACGTATCGTTCGTATTGAGTATCATGGCGAAGGCAAACCGCGAGTGAATCGTCGACTCATCAAAATCTTGATGCCTATCCCACGACTTCGCAGATTCTCAGCCCAGAGGCTGTCTTTGGCGATATGTTTCTTGTCGAGAGCCAGTCGTGGCTGTGAATGGGGTTGTCGCTTTTGCGCAGCAGGATTCATGTATCGACCGGTGCGGTATCGTAGCTTTCGATTCAGTGAAACAAAGTGTGACCGAAGGATTGAAAGAGCGCTCGACTATCGGGTTGGTTGGGGCAGAAATGGCGAGTCAGCCAGGGATTGCCGCGTTGTGCGAGTTCATCGGTCAGGCTGGTGGTCGGGCTTCACCGTCATCCCTGAAAGCCGATGTGATTACCCGTGATCTTGCTGATGCATTAGGCGCACAGAAGAACCGTTCGGTGACAGTTGCGCCTGAAGCGGGTTCTGACCGGATGCGTCGTCTCATCAACAAGAATCTGACCGAACCGGAGATCCTGCGTGCAGCCGAGTGGCTGGTTGGTGGTGGGGTGCAGTCGCTGAAGATGTACTTCATGTTGGGGTTACCAACGGAAAAAACTGAAGATGTAGAAGCGATTGCTGAACTGACCGACAAGATTCACGAACGCTACTGTAGCAAAGGAGCGAAGGTTGGTGGTCTCACTTTATCCGTCAATTCTTTTTCCCCAAAACCGTGGACCCCGTTGCAGTGGGAACCAATGGAAGAGATGGCGATACTGCGGGACAAGTTCGCGTTGCTGAAAAAACGACTCGCGCGGTTGCCTCGTATTACAGTGGATACTGAATCTCCACGCGAAGCCTACTATCAGACGTTACTTTCTCGTGGTGATCGTCGTACTGGACAAATTCTGCTCGAAGCCCATCAGAATGGTGGCGATTGGTGGAGTGTGGTTCAGCGATTACGTCGCGCCACAAAGTCTGCAAAGTCTCCGAACACGCAATACGTCAATACGCAAGGCTACCCCTGCCACCCTGAAGCCCGATTTCTTCGTCCACCGCCGTTACGATTCCAAAGAAATCCTGCCGTGGGATTTTATCGATCATTCAGTGAGTAAACAGTATCTGCTGGCAGAATGGCGCAAGGCGTTGTTGGGATTTCAGACCCAGCCGTGTGATGTTACGACGTGTCATAAGTGTGAAGCGTGTTAACGGGTAACGGATAACGTGATGAGAAAAACCTCGTGCTAGTTTTGAAGCACGTTTGTCTTATGAACTATGAGGGTGTGAATTTCCCCCATGATTATCGCTATTGGCAATGACCTTGCCGAAGTTGATCGTATCAAGGCAGCAGTGGACCATCCGCGGATAGGAGAACGGTTCCGCGATCGCGTCTATACGCAAGGAGAGCAGGCTTATTGTGAGAGCCGCAGAGCTGCAAAGTATCAGAGTTACGCCGCACGTTTTGCAGCGAAAGAGGCGACAATGAAAGCGTTAGGTCGTGGATGGGGACGTTACGTCGGCTGGCTTGATATTGAAGTCGTACGAAAACGCGGCTCACGCCCAGAAATTGTTCTGCATGGAAAAGCGAAAGAATACGCCGAGTCACTCGGCATCACACGTTTTCATCTCGCGCTCACGCATACCGCGATGTTGGCAGAGGCGGTGGTCGTGGCGGAAGGGGAACGGGGATTGGGGATTAGAGTTGGGAGTCAGGAGTGTTGATTTGCGGAGTAGTTTTGGAACGAGATTGCTATCCTATGGCCAAGGTGACGAAAAAATTAGTCGAGAGATGGTTCAAGTGAACGCATACGAATATTATCCGTTGGAAAGTTACATCGTTGACTGCACCTGGAATTTGTGGTAGCCGCCCGACGTTAAATATACCAGGATCGAGGTACAATTGCTCGTTGCGACTTACTCGCGGCGGAGAGCCGATTGAGCAGATGATCGATAATCCTTCAAGACCTGTTTCTCGGAAGCGATCGTAGAGACACTCGACTAGCGACCGTGTTGCTGAAACGTGAAGCTGAGGCTGTCGGGCGTGATCGCTTCGGATGAGCATCTCCTCGTCCTCCGTAGGCATGGTTAATGCACCTCCACAATTCCAGCGCAGCGGCCGTTGAGTCACGGCTGGTTTGCCAGTGCGCCAGCGGCTGCCGGCTCGCCAGCAATCGGAGCGAGGGGCCGTGATCGCCGAATTAGGCGCGAGTGAGCCTTCTTGCATGGTTTGGAGTAAGGATGCATCGAGCAATGATCGCTGCTTGAGCCCTATCGCCGCCTGGTTCGACTCAGGCGCGTATGCTCGATCGTAGCAGCTTGATCTGGGGCATTATTAAGACGAAGCGATCCCGACCTACTTACGAGATTGAACCGCAACATTTGTCAAATCAAAGTCACTGATGTTCTGGAGACCGTACGTGCCGACCTCGTTATTGATCATCGGTTTTCCTTAGTCGAATGAGCGATTGCGAGAGCTCGCCGACTGTTGTTACGGCGACTGTTAACATGCCGGAACTGAAGTCGAAAGCAATGCGGATGGCGTTAGCTTGTCCGGGTCACCCAGAGACAAATGTCGATCTACATCAGTAATGCTCTCGGCCACGTTCGCTTGCGTTAGGGGAATAAGGACAAAGGCCATTGAGTCATTGGGTCATTGACGAAAACACACCTGCGCTTTTTTTCTTTGTCCTGTAGCCTATGGCCTATTCTTCATTCTTCCTTCCCCTTCGGGCTCAAGCCTTTAGCCTATTCCTCCATTCTTCATTCTTAACTCTTAATTCTTCACTCACTTGAGCCCTGCCTTACGTAGTGCCGCAATATGCCGCTCCAACATCGCCGGATCTTTGATCGGCACTCTCTCTTTGTGAACCTCTAAGCGAAAACTTCGGATTGATTCGCAGGACTTCCGCTGCCTCCGCCCGCGCCTCCGCTTCTTTACCTAACTCACTGTAGACCGCCGCCAGGGTCAGGTGAGCGACCCAGAATGTTGGGGTAGCGGCTGAGATATTGCTTCAGAGGAGCAATTGCCTCCTCAGGCCGCCCGGCCAGATAATAGGCAGTCGCCCACGCTGTCTAAGTGCCAGTCCGCAACAAAGGGTTTGCGGCGCAGCGCCTGCTCTACCATCGCAATAGCTTCCTCCGGCCTGCCTATCCGACCCAGCGCAGCAGCCAACAATGCATAGATATCAGCCATGTTGAGATTAGGGGCGATAGCCTCGCTCCATCTCGGCGATGGCCTGCTCGTACTGCTTCTGCCATAGATAGACAGAGCCCAAGAATGCATGACCTATGGGGTCGGAGGCATTGAGGGCGAGGGCACGTTGCGCTGCCGCCTCCGCCTGCGTCCAACGTCTGCGAATCGGAATTTTGTTGTGAGGCCCACTGATCCACATAGTTGAGAGCCAGGATGAGGTACGCAGCCTGAAGATTAGGGCTCCGGCTGAGGAATTCCTTCAGCGTGGCGATCGCTTCAGCATGCCGCCCGGTCGGGCCGTATGCCCAGCCCAATTGGTATAAGTAGAGAGGCGGATAGCGGGGGTTGAGCCGCATCGCCTGCTCTCACCATCTGTAAGGCTTCCTCTGGTCTGCCCGCGAAGTTCAACGCATTCGCCTGGTATTTATAACTGTCCGCATTGTTAGAATCGAGAGCGATAGCTCGCTCACTCTCGGCTATGGCCTGGTCATATTGCTGCTTACTGCATAGACATTGCCCAAGAGCGTATGGGCTTGAGGCAGGGAGTCGTCCAGGGCAAGCGCCTGTTGCGCCAGCGCTAACGCGCGTTCCAGACTCTGGGGGGCCATACGCCAGCGAAACATCCACTCCAGGTAGTAGGTCCATCCTAGCCACACGTACGCCTCCGCATACTGTGGGTCCAAGGCAATGGCTTTCTCAAACATTTGTCGCGCCTGAGTATTGGCCTCTTGCGTGTAACGGAAAAGAGGCTCGATTCCCCGCAGCAAGGAATCATACGCCTCTAAATTGTTCGTCGTCTTGCGCACAATGAACCCTTGCTCTTGTAACGTGAGTTGCAGATTCAGTGTGGTCACGATCTTCTGCACGATCTCGTCTTGCAGGGCAAAGATGTCCTTGAGTGGCCGATCGTAGCGTTCAGACCAGATGTGGCCGCCGGTAGTGGTATCGATCAATTGCGCGACGATTCGCACCTGCTCTCCGGCTTTCTGTACGCTGCCTTCCAGTACGTATCGTACCCCCAGTTCTTTACCAACGTCTTGGACATTGACAGATTTGCCCTTGTAGGTGAACGCCGTGTTGCGGGCGATAACGAACAAGGTAGAAATACGGGAAAGATCACTGGTTAGCACTTCGGTGATCCCATTACTGAAATAATCCTGCTCAGGGTCTTTGCTCATGTTGTCAAACGGCAGGACCACGATGGAGGGTTTGTCGGGCAGCGGAAGGGGCTGGGTGCTAGGGGCTGGGGGCTGGGTGTTAGGTGTTGGAAAGGCAAAATACCAGACGAGTAAGATCACACCTGCAAGGAGTACCCCGCCAGCCACGGCTCGGTGGGTACTGCTCAGCCGATGCGAGAGCTTCAGGAATTGTACTCGTAGAGTCTGACGCAATCCTTTGGATGGTTCGGGCAGCAGAGCGTAGACTTGGAAGCGCTGGATAATGTTCTTCAGCTTTGGTCGCCCCAGCGAGACCACCGTCCCCAAAGCAACTTTCTGGGCTACATCCCGATACACAACGTCTGAGATGCAGATGGTGTCCGGCTCGGCCAGAGTCTGAAGGCGGGAGGCAAGGTTCACCCCGTCGCCGAACACATCACCATCACGCTGGACGATATCGCCAGAATGGATGCCAATGCGGACATGAATCTGTTCGGTGTTTCCCTTCTCGTTCGTTGTGGGTACGGAATTGTATTTGAATCTGCTGCGCGCATTGCACGGCGTGGACGACGGAGGGAAAGTCTACCAGGAACGCATCACCGATGGTTTTGATAATCGTACCATGATGCGCTATCACGGTCCGCTGAATAACCTGGTTATGGAGGTCCAACAACCGCAGCGTCCGAGCTTCATCAGTGCCCATCTGGCGGCTGAAGCCGACGATGTCGGTGAACATGATCGCCGCTAGCTCGCCGCTGCTCAGTGTGGACCACCCTGCTAGGCTCGTCCTTCATAGATGTGGATTATTCGGCTGGTGTTGCCTTGTTGTCAACCGTTTCCTACTGGCATAGGTTCTTTTCTAGGAGCGCGAGTGGGACGCCCGCCTCAGAGTCGAGTGGGATTTGGATGCAACTTCCCCAGCGCTATCATCAAGTTGGTCGAGTCGCTCGTCACCATTTGATTCATTTGATTCCTCTACAACCGATTATAGCCATTCAATGCTGCGACCTTGTAGGCTTCTGACAAGGTCGGATAGTTCACGACGTTGTCGATAAAATACTCGATCGACCCTCCGTAGGCGATCACTGCCTGTCCGATATGAATCAGCTCCGATGCTCGTTCACCGATGATGTGTACGCCGAGCAGTTGGAGTGTCTCACGATGGAAAATGAGTTTCAGCATGCCATCGATTTCTCCCATGATATGGGCACGGGCAGTCTCACGATAATAGGCATGGCCAATTTCGTACGGGACTTTGTCTGTAGTCAGCTCTTCTTCAGTTGCACCGACCATTGACACTTCTGGAATAGTGTAAATACCAAACGGAAGCGGTCCCAGCGGTGAAAGGAGAGCCTTACTTTCACCTCGCCCATTTGTTCGCCGAAACGCATGCGCGGCGGCAAGTCGTCCCTGGTGCATTGCTGTTGCGGCAAGCGCGGGAAATCCGATCACGTCACCAACCGCATAAATATGTGGAAGCGACGTTTGAAAATGTTCGTTGACGTTCAGTAAACCCCGATTGTCGGTGGCGAGGCCGATCGCTTGCAGTCCCGAACTGATCAGTGTTGCCGACTCGACCCGCAGCATGCAGGACACGCTCAGCGGTCACGATTTTGCCACTGGCGCAGTGTGACTCGACGCGGTCAGGTTCAGGGACAGTGACAGCAGTTACTTCTTCACCGAAGTGCATCACCACCCCGGCATTGAGCATGCGATACAGCAAGCGCTGCTTCAACTCATCGTCGAGAAAATCGAGGATGTTGGAACGGATATCGATGAGCGTCACCTTCACTCCCAGCGCAGCAAAGATCGACGCGTACTCGCAGCCGACGACCCCAGCGCCAATCACCGCGAGAGTGCGGGGAATACGCTCCATGAAGAGGACAGAGTCAGTATCAAACACCAACTGATCGTCGAATGGGATCGAGGCTGGACGCGCTGGACGGGAGCCAACGGCAAGGATAATCGCTGCCGCAGTGCACGTGCGACGTGAGCCATCGCTACTGTCGACGGCGATTCGGTGCGAGTCAATGAAAGTCGCTTGACCGTGGAAGGTATCAATGTCGTTGCGATCAAGTTTCCGCCGTGTCGCGTCTGCCTGTGCCTGGACAACGGTTGTTTTATAGCGCAGGAGATCCTGGACTCCCAAGCGATGTTTCTTGACTGCACACTGAATGCCAGGGAATGTCCGCTGCTCGAGACTGGAGATAAACAGCACAGCTTCGCGCAGGGTTTTGCTTGGGAGAGTGCCGGTATGCGTACACGCACCACCGAGTTGTGGGCCGCGTTCAACCACAGCGACGCGTTTATCTAACTTTGCGGCTTGGATCGCGGCTTTTTCGCCTGCAGGGCCAGAGCCCAGGACGATGAGATCATAATCATACGAGACCGGTAGTGCTGAGGCTATCGTTGCTTGAGTTTGCGTATCCATATATCCCCTATTATAAGGATCGGCGGGGAGAGGGGAAAGCTTGATGGGAATCAGCCCCGTTGTTTTCATCTGCTTCCTATGGCAGCGTTCTCTCGAACAAGAGGAGATACGACTATGGACAAAAGTAAGCGCGAACAGTTCGTTAATCAGATGATGGGGTACGTTACTGGTGCTGCCCTCTCAGGCATGATCTACATCGGAGATCGGGTCGGATTGTTCAAAGCAATGGCAGGCGCAGGGCCGGTCTCAGTAGCGGAACTGGCGGCAAAAGCTGGCTTACAGGAACGCTACGTACGTGAATGGCTTTCGGCGATGGCAGCAGCAGGAATCGTCGATTATGACCCTGCAACTGAACGTTTTACTTTTCCTGAAGAACACGCAGCGGTATTAGCCGACGAGAACAGCCCGAGTTTTCTGGCTGGATTTTTCCAGAACACCCCGACGATGATCAATGTTGCTCCGCGTGTTGCCGAAGCATTTGTCAAAGGTGGAGGGGTACCGTTTTCTGAGTATGGCCCAGACCTAGTAGCTGGAATCGACCGCAGTAATCGTGCCCAGTATCAATTTCATCTGATGAAACGCTGGCTGCCAGCGATGCCGCAAGTCATGACACGCTTACAAGAAGGTGGGATAGCTGCAGATGTCGGCTGTGGCAGTGGATATCCGAGTATTCTCATGGCACAGGCGTTTCCGCAGTCACGCTTTTACGGTTTTGATGTCAGTGAGGAATCGCTTGCACGGGCGCGCTCTGATGCGCAACGCAAGGGTGTCGCTGACCGTGTCGAATTTCAGCGCGCCTCAGCAACAGCACTGCCGGATAATCCGAAGTTCGATGTCATCACCTCCTTTGACGCGATCCACGATATGGTTGATCCTCGTGGCGTGCTGCGCTCCATCCGTCGAGCCCTCGCTGATGACGGTACCTACTTTATGGTTGAGCCGCGAGCTGGAGATACGCTTGCTGAGAACATGGGACCCATGGGTGCGATGATGTACTCGATGAGTACGTTACACTGCATGACTGTCTCTTTGGCGCATGGGGGAGAGGGGATTGGCACCGCAATCGGACCAACGAAAATTCGTGAACTCGCGGAGCAAGCCGGCTTCACTCGTATCCGTCGCTTACCGATCGAACATCTGGCGCAGGCGTTTTACGAGATTCGACCATGACGGCAGATGTTAGCTGTTTGCTTCACTGGAGTTGTCTATGTCAGTACAAAAAAAAGAGTTGCTGACACCCGAAGCCTATCTCGCCTTGGAGCGAGAGGCACCAGGTAAAAGCGAATACTTTGCTGGAGAGATGTTTGCCATGTCCGGTGCAAGTCGGCGGCACAACCTCATCTCTCTCAACCTTGGCGCAGAACTGCGTGCACAACTCCGTCATCGACCCTGTGAAGTCTACACGAGTGACATGCGAGTGAAAGTCAGTCCGACGGGGCTCTACACCTATCCTGATGTAGTTGTGGTATGTGGAGAGCCCGAGTTTGAAGACACGATGGGAGACACCCTCCTTAATCCGACTATTCTTGTCGAAGTGCTTTCTCAGTCTACTGAAGACTATGATCGCGGACGAAAGCTCGAGCACTATCGCACTATTCCCTCGCTACAAGAGTATTTGCTCGTGTCTCAAGAAAAAGCTCATATCGTGCATTATGTTCGACACTCTGACGTCTCATGGCTCTTATCAGACACATCCGGCCTTGATGCGTTCATTGCCTTACGAGCTATCGGATGCGAGATCGCTTTGTCTGAAATCTACGCCAAGGTCGATTTTGAAGCATAAAAGGCTTCAAAACGGACTATCTTGTATCCAGCGAAATCCTATTCTCATGCGCTCAAAAATCTGCCATGGTATGAACAGCGATCAATAGCCGACGAAAGAGAAATCAATAGCCTACTCGGCACCCGTTCTTCATTCTTCACTCTTCATTTTTATCATTCTGCATTATTTGAGCCCCGCCTTGCGCAGGTCAGCTCGAAGCGCTCTACCCGTGCTTGGTCTGTATAGGGATTGTTCTGCCTGATACTCCTCCACTGAGAAATTGGGACTTATCTGCAGAATTTCTGCCGCCTCCGCCCGCGCCTCCTCTTCTCGGCCTAACTCACTATAGAGCGCAGCCAACTGGGTGGCTGGCGAGAAAATCGGGGTTGAGGTTGACCGCTCTCTTGTACGCAGCAATCGCTTCCTCGATCTGCCCTGTCTCCTGATAAGCCCATCCCAAATTGAATGGGTAGTTGGCTGGATAATGGGGATTGAGGCGCATCGCCTTTTGGATCGGCTCCAAGGCTTCCGCATGACGCCCTGCCATATTAAGCCCCTCTGCCAGCGCCCAATACACATCGGCATCGTTGGGAGCCAGGCTCACAGCCTTCTGTAACTCGGCGATGGCCTGCTCATACTGTCGGTCTTTCCACAGATAGACATAGCCCAAGACAACGTGGGAGAGAGGCAGGGAATCATCCAAGGCAATGGCCTGATGCGCCAGTTCAGTAAATCGCTCCAGCGATTGCGGAGAATTCTGACTCCATTGCCAGATCCACTCTATCCAGTAGGTCAAAGCTCAGGAATGCGTACGCCTCGGCATACTCCGGGTCCAGCGCAATGGCTCTCTCGAACATCTGCCGTGCCTGGGCATTGGCCTCTTTGGTGTATCCGCAAATAATATGTCCTCCCGCGCAAGAAGTAGTCATAGGCTTCGAGGTTGTCCGTGTGTTCTGCGCACAGATCGCTCTTGCTCCCCCTGCGTCAGCTGACCTTCAGCGCTACGACTATCTTCTGGATGACCTCATCTTGCAGAGCAAAAATATCCTTGAGCGCCCGGTCATATCGCTCGGACCACAGATGCCCACCGGTCGTCGCCTCGATCAACTGGGCGGTAATCCGCACCCGATTGTCAGCTTTCTGTACGCTGCCCTCCAACACGTAGCGCACTCCCAGCTCCCGCCCGACGTCTTGCACCTTCACCGCTTTGCCCTTGTAGGTGAAAGCGGAATTGCGGGCGATGACGAACAGGCCGGAGATCTTCGAGAGGTCAGTGGTGAGGTTGTCTGTGATGCCGTCGCTGAAATATTCTTGTTCGGGGTCGTCACTCATGTTGGTGAAGGGCAGCACGACTATGGAAGGTTTGTCGGGCAACGGCAGCGACGGAGGCTGCGCCTCCTCAGTGATGAGTGAAGAGTGATGAGTGAAGAGTGGAAAAGAGAAATAACGGGCGGTGACGATTGCTCCTGCAAGCAGCAACAGTCCAGCCACAGCCACCATCGCCCCTTTGCGGCGGGCAAAGCCCGCCCTACGTCTCAACTTTTGACCCTTCGACTCCGCTCACGGCCTGCGGCCTGGCGCAGGCAGGACAAGCTTTTACCTTCTTGACCTTTTGATTTGCCGATTCTCTGACTGTTGGCTTCGGCTTCGTCCATCACCACCCGATACGACCCGCACCGGCTTGGCGATGTTCTTCACTGTCTGCTCGCCTTGATATTCGTATTCAGAGGCAGTTTGGTCTCGACTTGGTCATAGACCGTGCCGGAGATACAGATCCCACCAGGGATCGCCAGACTTTCCAACCGCGCGGCGATGTTGACCCCATCGCCATAGAGTCGATCGCCTTCGACGATCACATCGCCCAGATTAATGCCGATACGAAACTGCATCTGCCGGTGATCAGGTAACTCGGCGTTCTTCTCTTTGAGTTCGTGCTGAATCTCAACCGCGCAGCGCACGGCATCGACCACACTGGCAAACTCGGCCAGCAAGATTATCACCCGGCGCATCGACCACGCGGCCACGGTGGTGTTGGATCAGAGAAGAGATCAGTGCACGATAAGCGGTGAGGGTACGGATGGTGGCTTCTTCATCGTCGCCCATGAGGCGGCTGTAGCCCGCGACATCGGTGCTGAAGATCGCCGCCAGCTTGCGTTCCATCCCGACTGCGGGCGTCTGGTCAGCCATCGCTTCTCCTCTCTGGCAGGGGATTATCCGGCTGGCGCCTCACAGTTGTCAATCGTGCGAGGAATCGTAGAGTTGTCATGCGTGGTGGACAAAATGCCGCCCTTTTTCTAGAGTAGCTTCATGATGATCGAAAAGCATGTCCCTATCTCATCAGCAAAAACCAGACTCCTCGAATTACTCCGTCAAGTAGAAGAAAGCCGCGAGAAGTTGTGCTCACCAAAATGGGCTGCCAAAGGCGGTATTGCTCAGCTACGAGGATTTCGCTGGGTTGTTAGAAACCATTGAAATCCTGGCGGACACCAAAATGCTGCGTGGTATCAAAGCAGGACTGCAAGATGTGAAAGCTGGTCGAGTCGTTCGTCTTGAAGACGCTTTCAAAGAATGAGAACGCGTTCCTGTTTTTCTTACGACAACTCGCTCGAACAGCTTCTTCGCCATCTGCATCCGGACTTAAAGCGCTCGATCCGTCAGGCGCTCGATGACCTGGCAAGTCATCCGGTGAATAGGCAAACCGCTCGCATAGAAGAACTGGCCGGCCTCTGGTCGCTCCGCGTCTCCCATTACCGTGTTATTTACCAGATGGATGCAGGCAAGCATCACTGTCATCTTTCTGGGGTCACAGGCGTCACGGTTTATGAGCGTATGCGAGAGGTGCTCCTTCAAATAGTAGCGCGTCGCTCCGTATTCTCAACCAATTTCGCGCACTCAGACACCCGCTCCTCCGCCCTCATTTATCATTCCTCACTCTTCATTCAGCATTCTTCACTCTTCACTTTTTACTCTTCATTCTTCATTCATTTGAGCCCCGCCTTACGTAACGCCGCAATATGCCGCTCTAACACGGCTGGATCTTTGATCGGCATTCGCTGCTTGTGCACTTCCAGTGAGAACTTGGGATTGAGCCGCAGGACTTCGGCAACCTCCGCCCGCGCCTCGGCGGCTTGGCCTAACTCGCTGTAGACCACTGCCAGCATGAGGTGAATATGCAGTATGTTGGGGTAGCGGCTGAGATAGCGCTGCAAGGGGGCTCGCGCCTCGTCATAGCGCCCGGACACCGCATAGGCGGTGCCGACGCTGCCTAAGTGATCGTCCGCAAACTCGTTCTTCAGGCGCAGCGCTTGTGCTGCAGCCTCCAGGGCGTCCTCCGTCCTGCCCATACGGCTCAGCACCTCCGCCAGCGCCGCATAGCTCTCTGCCTCGGTAGGAGCGAGGGCTACAGCCCGCTCCATTTCCGCCAGCGCCTGTTCATACTGCTGCTGGTACAGAGATAGATAGCCTAAGAATATGTGGACCCAGTACCAGGAGTCATTGAGGGCCAGGGCCCGTTGCGACCGCCTCCAGCCAGCTCCAACGTCTGGGCAGCGGGGCTTTGTTGAGAGAGCCACTGCAACCAGTAGCTGGCCAGCCAGGTTAGTGTGGGCAGGCATAAAATTGGGGTTCCGGCTGATGGCTTCCTTCAGGGTGGCGATCGCCTTGGAATACCGCCCGGTCAAGCGGTAGGCAAGCCCATGTCGAATAAGTACCAGAAGCGGATAGCGGGGATTGAGACGCATCGCCTGCTCCACCGCCCGCAGGGCTTCTTCGGGCCGGCCCGCGAAGTTCAGCGCCAGTCGCCTGACTTGCATAGCTGTCGGCATTGTTGGGATCGAGGGCGATGGCCCGTTCCCCTTCTGCGATGGCCTGGTCATACTGCTGTTTCGCCTATAGACATTAGCTCAAGAGCCGAATGGGCTCCAGGCAGGGAGTCGTCTAGGGCAATAGCCTGTTGCGCCAGCGCTAACGCTCGCTCTAAGTTCTGAGGATCTGCACTCCAGCGCAAGACCCACTCCTGCCAGTAGGTCCAACCCAGCACCGCGTACGCCTCGGCATACTGTGGGTCCAGGGCAATAGCTTTCTCAAACATCTGCCGCGCCTGGATATTGGCCTCTTTCGTGGTGCGGCAGAAAATACTCCATCCCACGCAAGAAGGCATCGTAAGCTTCCAAGTTGTCCGTATGTTTGCGCACGCATGTACCCTTGCTCCTGCAAGGTGAGTTGCAGTTTCAGCGTGGTCACGATCTTCTGCACGATCTCGTCTTGCAGGGCAAAGATATCTTTGAATGGCCGATCGTACCGCTCGGACCACAGGTGACTGTCTGTCGTCGTGTCGATCAACTGTGCGACGATGCGCACCTGCTGGCCGGCCTTCTGCACGCTGCCTTCGAGCACATAGCGCACGCCCAGCTCTTTCCTGATGTCTTGCATTTCACCGCCTTGCCTTTGTAAGTGAAGGCGGAGTTGCGGGCGATGACAAAGAGACTGGAAATGCTGGAGAGATCGCCGGTCAGCACTTCGGTGAGGCCATCGCTGAAGTACTCTTGGTCAGGGTCTTTGCTCATGTTGACGAAGGGCAAGACGACGATGGAGGGTTTGTCGGGTAGCGGAAGCGCCGCGGCTGCGGCTCTGAGTAACTGAGTGACTGAGGGCTGAGGACTGAGTAGGGGACGGAGAAAGAATACCGAACAGTCACGATATGCGCCGCGATGAGCAGCAGCCGCCACTGCCACCATCGTACCCTTTTCGGCGCGGCAAAGCCCGCCCTACGCTCTTGAGGCTTGGGTCTGCACTGGACTGTTGTCTGACGCTCTTTGCCTTTTGACTTGCCGAATCGCTCTGCTAGGGTGCTTCGGCTTCGTCCATCACCACCCGATACACCCGCACCGGCTTGGCAATGTTCTTCACCGTCTGCTCACCCTGATATTCGTAGTTGAGCGGCAGTTTGTTCTCGACTTGGTCGTAGACCGTGCCGGAGATGCAGATCCCACCGGGATCGCTAGACTTTCCAGCCGCGCGGCGATGTTGACGCCATCGCCATAGAGTCGCTCGCCTTCGACAATCACATCGCCCAGGTTGATGCCAATGCGAAACTGCATCTGCCGGTGGTCAGGTAACTCGGCGTTCTTGACTCTTGAGTTCTTGCTGAATCTCAACCGCGCAACGCACGGCATCGACCACACTGGCAAACTCGGCCAGCAGATTATCACCGGGAGAATCGACCACGCGGCCCCGGTAGTGTTGGATCAGAGAGGAGATCACTTCACGATAGGCCGTGAGGGTACGGATAGTCGCTTCTTCATCGTCCCCCATGAGACGGCTGTAGCCCGCGACATCGGTGCTGAAGATCGCCGCCAGCTTGCGCGACATGCCGACTGTAGAGGTGTGAGTGGACATCAACGCCCCCTTATCGGGGTATTATCCTTTCGTTTCCTCCTACTTGTCAACGGTTCTGCGCCGAGCGCTCTGATGATTTGTTTGTCGGTGCTTAAGCAAATGCACGAGTAGCTTGCTGCTTGTGGCGCACCAGGCCGTAGGCCGGGATAAGGCCGCAGGCCGTTCCTAGCTTTCCTCTACCAACGAAGCACTGATTTCGTGGAGCGATCTCGCTGCCAGAACTCAATACGTTGACCTGTGACTTTAATTACCTTTCCTAATCGCTTCGCATGCGTATTGAACTGAGGGTGTCGGAGAAAACGGCGAATAGAGGCAACCATTTCCGCGAGAGGAACATCATAGTACACAACACAGTAAGAGGGATGAGCACGAGAGCGGCGGTAGAAGCCACGATCTCGGGTATGCAACGTCTTTCCGCTGCCATGAAGGGCTTGCAGGATATGTTCATCTAACCAACCAGTTCTTCCGAATCCTGCTCCGACCTTATCAATGGCAATTCGTCGAGCCTTTAATTGTTCATAGATGGACTCATCAAAGAGTTCATCAAGAACGTGGCGGCTCATGCTCAGGCGCTCAGCTGTTCTCGGGCGCGAGAAGGAGCAACAGAGCGGTCAGTATAATGGCGCTGCAAGACGTCCGCCGCAAAATGCAGAGCTTCAACAATAGCCTCGCGAGGGAGGTTGGCGCGGCTAGCGAGTTCGTCGATCGTCAGGCCGTTCGCTGCCATCTCGATACAGTCGCGGACAAGCTTCCGTGTCCCCTGAAAGGTGGGTTCTCCATGACAAATCCGAGGATCGGCGACAATGTATTTCCCTATTTCTTTTCGCTGTTCAGATTTCTTTTGCATTAAACGTGACGCTCCATAGAAAAGGCGCTCGCACCATCGTCCCAAACCAGACTATTGGCGTCAATGAGGTTCTATCCCTTTGACTTGTAGGAATCTTGCCTTTCCTCAGCATTCATTATCGCTCATTCATCATTTTTCATTCTTCATTCTTCATTCATCATTCTTCATTATTTGAGCCCCGCCTTGCGCAACGCCGCAATATGCCGCTCCAACACCGCTGGATCTTTGATCGGCATTCGCTGCTTGTGAACTTCCAGTGAGAACTTGGGATTGAGCCGCAGCACTTCCGCGGCCTCCGCCCGCGCCTCGGCGGCTTGGCCTAACTCGCTGTAGACCGCTGCCAGCATGAGATGGGCAGGCAGAATGTTGGGGTAGCGGCTGAGATATTCGCTGCAAGGGGGCAATGCGCCTCCTCGTAGCGCCCGGCCACCGCATAGGCAGTGCCGACGCTGTCTAAGTGGTCGTCCGCAACATACGGGCTTCAGGCGCAGCGCCTGTGCGGCGGCCTCCAGGGCGTCCTCCGTCCTGCCCACACAGCTCAGCACCTCAGCCAGAGCCGCATAGCTCCCCGCCTCGGTAGGAGCGAGGGCCACGGCCCGCTCCATCTCCGCCAGGGCCTGCTCATACTGCTGTTGGTAGAGATAGATATAGCCCAAGACTATGTGGTTCCAGTGTAAGGAGTCATTGAGGGCCAGGGCCCGTTGCACCGCCGCCACTGCCGGCTCCAACGTCTGGGCAGCCGGGCTCTGTTGAGAGACCCACTGCCACAAGTAGCTGACAGCCAGGTGAAGGTGGGCAGCCAGAAAATTGGGGTTCCGGCTGATGAGCTTCCTTCAGCGCGGCGATCGCCTCGGCATACCGCCCGGTCAAGCGGTAGGCCCAGCCCAATTCGAATAAGTACCAGGGCGGATAGCGGGGGTTGAGCCGCATCGCCTGCTCCACCATCCGCAGGGCTTCTTCTGGCCTGCCCGCGAAGTTCAGCACCTCCGCCTGCCATGCATAGCTGTCGGCATTGTTGGGATCGAGGGCGATCGCCCGTTCCCCTTCCGCGATGGCTTGGTCATACTGCTGTTTCTGCGCATAGACATTGCTCAAGAGCGAATGGGCCACAGGCAGGGAGTCGTCCAGGGCAACGGCCTGTTGCGCCAGCGCCAACGCCCGCTCCAGGGTCTGGGGGTCCGCACTCCAGCGCAAGACCCACTCCAGCCAGTAGGTCCACCCAGCCACGCGTACGCCTCCGCATACTGCGGGTCCAGGGCAATGGCTTTCTCAAACAGTCTGCCGCGCCTGGGCATTGGCCTCTTTCGTGAAGCGGCAAAAATACTCCACCCCGCGCAAGAAGGCATCATAGGCCTCCAGGTTGTCCGTGTGTTTGCGCACGATGTACCCTTGCTCCTGCAACGTGAGCTGCAGCTTCAGCGTCGTCACGATCTTCTGCACGATCTCGTCTTGCAGGGCAAAGATATCCTTGAGTGGCCGGTCATACTGCTCGGACCACAGGTGATAGCCGGTCGTCGCCTCGATCAACTGCGCGGTGATCCGCACCTGCTGGTCAGCTTTCTGCACACTGCCTTCCAGCACGTAGCGCACGCCCATCTCCGTCCCACGTCTTGCACCTTCACCGCCTTGCCTTTGTAGGTGAAGGCGGAGTTGCGGGCGATGACAAACAGGCTGGAGATCTTGGAGAGATCGCCGGTGAGCACTTCGGTGAGGCCGTCGCTGAAGTACTCTTGGTCGGGGTCTTTGCTCATGTTGACGAAGGGCAGGACGACGAGTGGAGGGTTTGTCGGGCAGCGGCAAGCGCCGCAGGCGCGGCTCTGGGTGCTAGGGGTTGGGGGTTGGGGGTTAGGGGTGGAGAAGGAAAAATAGCGGACAGCGACGATTGCTGCCGCGATGAGCAGCAGGCCAGCCACAGCCACCATCGTCCATTTTCGGCGGGCAAAGCCCGCCCTACGAGCTTCGCTCCAGGACAGTTGTGAAGGGCTCAGAGTGCCCGGTGTCGGTATCCGTTCGTGCTGAGCTTGTCGAAGCACGGCTTGCTCGACCAGGGCTGCTGCGGCTTCATCCATCACGACCCGATACGTCCGCACCGGCTTGGCGATGTTCTTGACCGTCTGCTCGCCCTGATACTCATAGTTCAGCGCAAGTTTGTTCTCGACTTGGTCGTAGACCGTGCCGGAGATGCAGATGCCGCCGGGAATCGGCCAAACTTTCCAGCCGGGCGGCGATGTTGACCCCATCCCCGTAGAGCCGTTCGCCTTCGACGATCACATCGCCCAGGTTGATGCCGATGCGAAACTGCATCTGCCGATGTTCAGGCAACTCGGCGTTCTTCACTTTGAGTTCGTGCTGAATCTCGACCGCGCAGCGCACGGCATCGACCACACTGGCGAACTCGGCCAGCAGATTATCACCGGGCGCATCGACCACGCGGCCACGGTACTGCTGGATCAGAGAGGAGATCAGTGCACGATAGGCGGTGAGGGTGCGGATGGTGGCTTCTTCATCGTCCCCCATGAGGCGGCTGTAGCCGGCGACATCGGTGCTGAAGATCGCCGCCAGCTTGCGCTCCATGCCGACTGGGCGTCTGGGCAGGCATCGCTCCTCCTCTCTGCAGGTGATTATCCTGCCGACTCATTGCCGTTGTCAATGAGAAAGATCTTCGCAGAGTCAGGCTTGCTGGCTCACGCTGATTCTGAGATATTGAGGGGTGTCTCAAGAACAGAGTATCCGATGAGTCGTATTGTGGTCATTAGCGGAACCGAGGGTGAGCGCAGGATCAATTACTCAGTTCTTACCCCCAGAGAAATCGACCGGAGGCTCAGTGCCTATCAGAGGCAACATGGGACTTTCGTAAGTTCCTTTATCGCTACGACTGCGAATCTAGCCCGCCCGAAGACTCTCTGGTCCTCATCGACTGGGAGTCGCTGCTAGCCGAACGAAAAGAACGCAAACAGGGGGCGGGGAGACCTGTCGCGAGGACGCGGAAGAAACAACAAAGAGTCAAGTAATGCAAATTCCAGCAATTCTCCGTTGGAGGAACCGGGGAAGCGGAGAAACGGAGAGTAAAGGCAAAAAGAATTCTTCTCCGATTCCTCCCGTCGCCGGTTCTCCGCTTCTTGCTTCTTATCGCGCGTCCAACGAAATCCGATTCCCATGCGCCAGCAAGTCGGCGACGGTTTGTAAGAACGCGCCAGCTGGTGCACCATCGATGATACGATGATCGAATGTTAAGCTCAGCACCATCATTGAACGTTTTGCAATTTCACCACGATAAATGATCGGCTTCTCAACAATGCGTCCTACCCCGAGAATGCCAATCTGCGGTGTATTGATGATCGGCGTGAAGCCATCGATACCAAACATACCGAGGTTGGACACGGTAAACGTCCCGCCGGAGACCTCTTCTAAGGTGAGTTTTCCAGCGCGAGCTTTCTCGGCTAACGCCCGTGCTTCTTGGGCAATCTCTTTCAGTGATTTTTTGTCTGTATTCGGAACTACCGGGACAATCAATCCTTCCTCCAAGGCAACCGCGATGCCGACACTGACCTGCTCAAGATGACGGATCGTCTCACCGTCGAGGGTGGAATTCATCCGAGGATGTTGTTTGAGTGCATGAGCACAGGCTTGGACGATGAAGTCTGTGTATGTTGCGTTGAACTCGCGTTGCACTTCCTGACGGCGATCAATTAACTGCGTGACATCGACTTCTGTCGTAATCGTGAGCTGCGCACTTCCTTGCAGGCTTTTATGCATGCGTTCGGCGATGACTTTGCGCATGCCACGGAGCGGGATGCTCTGTCCCCTGCGAGCTGGTGCTGCAGCGGGCGTGGTGCAGGTGCAGCCGCTGGAGCTGCTGCCGGAGCCGCGGTCGGGGCAGGTGCTTTCGCACGATCAGCAATAGCTTTCTCGACATCCTCGCGCGTGATGCGACCTCCTGGCCCTGTGCCAACAAGCTGTGAGACGTCGATGCCATTCTCTTGCGCGAGCTTACGGGCGGCAGGGGTGACAGGTGCACCTTCTCTCCGGCCACTGGCTGATGCGGCTGCTGGTGCGGCACTTGCAGCACTGGTGCTGCGGCAACAGACGAAGCCGCTGCAGCTTGTGTAGTTGGCGCTCCACCACCATACCGAGCGGCGACCTCGGCGACGTTCTCACCAGCTTCGGCAATGACGGCAACTGGCAGTCCAACCGCGACCACTGCCTCAACCGGATAGAGCAACTTCGCTACTGTTCCAGTTGCCGAACACTCCACTTCGTAGAGCACCTTTTCTGTTTCTACCTCAAAGATCGCCTCGCCAGCTTTGATCGCATCCCCTTCATTCTTGAACCACTTTTGGATGGTTCCTTCGGTCATGGTCAGACCGAACTTCGGCATGGTCGACTTCTACCGCCACGGTTTTCTCCCTTCTTCTCTTTCCGTCTTAACGTCAGTCTCGAGTCCACACAGTCTAGAAGTGGGAAATGGGTAAACGGGAAAAGGGAACACAAGACAGCACTCTGATGACATCCTCCTCCCCTTTTTGCCTTTTGCCCTTTCGCCTGTTCACTACCTGATCTCGACTATCCGACCAACTCCTTCACCGCTTTGACAATCTTCGTGTCATCGGGCAGCACGAACTTTTCCATCGGTGGGCTAAAGGGGATGGGTACGTCCGGGGTCGTCAGCCGTTTGACCGGGGCGTCGAGCAGGTCAAACCCTTTATCCGCGACCACCGCCGCAATTTCCGCTGCTGCGCCGCCGCGCAGGTGGCCTTCATCAACGATCAGCACTTTATGTGTCTTCCCTACGGAATTGAGAATGATCTCTTCATCAAGAGGAACGAGCGAGCGTGGATCAACCACTTCGATGGAGATGCCTTCTTGTTCCAACGCCTTAGCGGCGGCGAGCGCTTTGGACACCATAGCGCCAATCGCGACAACGGTGATGTCTTTCCCTTCACGTTTAACTGCGCCTTTGCCGATCGGCACGACGTAATCTTCTTCAGGAACCTGGCCGCGCAAACGACCGAGTCCCATATGCTCGAATACGAGGACTGGGTTGTTGTCGCGGATGGCGCTTTTTAACAAGCCCTTCATGTCGTACGGGTCTGATGGGGCAACGATCTTTAACCCCGGTACGCTCATGAACTGCGCGTATACCGTCTCGGAATGCTGGGCTGCCGCTTGTCCTGTCGCACCATATGCCGCACGGAATGTGATGGGGATATCCGCTTGTCCGCCAGACATGTATCGGAGCTTTGCCGCCTGATTACACACCTGATCCCAGCAGCAATAGAAGAAGCTGGCGAACTCGATTTCCACGATGGGTCGCATCCCAGCCATTGCCGCGCCGACACCCGCTCCAGCATATCCAGCTTCAGAAATAGGCGCATTGCGGATACGTTCAGGGCCGAACTCATCCGTCAATCCACCGGTAGCGCCGAAGGCGCCGACCCAAACGTCCAATCCCATCACAAACGTAAGTGGATCGCGGCGTAACTCTTCCCGTAATGCTTCGTTGATCGCACGAATGTATGAAATTTCAGCCATAATTGCTCTCCCTTAACGTTAGTGTGAACGATAGACAATCAGTGTTGTCCCCTGGAGAATGTGGCGAAAAGGGGAAAGGGCGAAACGGTGAAAAGGAGAAATGAAAACTAATCCAGAATTTTCTAATGATTTATCCTTTTCGCCTTTTACCCTTTTTCCCGTTTCCCCTTCTTATGCCACCGAAAACATATCCTCCATCGCCTCTTCTGGAGCTGGCAATGGGCTATCGATGGCGAATTGGACTGCCTCGTCGATGTCGCGTTTCACCTCGGCTTTGATCGCGTCCAGGTCGGCTTTATTGAACATCCCATTTGCGGTATAGCGGTTCTCGAACGAGATGAGTGGGCAGCGTTTTTTCCACTCGGCGATTTCCTCTGCCGGACGATAAGCTTTCTTGCCGAGAAAGGCTTCTTCACCAACGACGTGGCCTTCCCAGCGGTAGGTTTTGCATTCGATCAATGTTGGCCCTTCTCCGCGGCGCGCACGGGCAACTGCTTCTGAGGTTGTTTCATAGACTTCGACCACATCATTGCCGTTAACGATGATGCCGGGCATGTCATGACCGCGCGCACGATCGGCAATGTCTTTGACTGAGGTGACATCTTTTCCGGCGGTGAATTCGCCATAGAGGTTATTCTCGCAGACATAAACGACTGGGAGTTTCCAGGACGAAGCGATGTTGAGGGATTCATGGAACGTACCTTCGTTCGAGGCGCCGTCGCCAAAGAAGCAGACCGCCACCTGACCACTTTTTCTCATTTTTGCCGCTAACCCGGCACCGGTAGCAATAGGCAGACCCGCGCCAACAATGCCATTAGCGCCAAGAATACCGATGCTGAAGTCGGCGATATGCATCGACCCACCTTTGCCTTTGCAATAACCAGTTTTCTTGCCAAACAGTTCGGCCATCATCGGTTTGAGTTTTCCACCTTTGGCAAGAAGATGGCCGTGGCCACGGTGGGTACTGGTGATGTAGTCCTCGTCGGTCAGGGCAGCGCAGACACCGGTCGCTGACGCTTCCTCACCAATTGAGACATGGACGAAGCCAGGAACTTTCCCTTCCTTGAACAAATCGCGCAGCCGTTCCTCGAAATGGCGAATCGTCTGCATCGTGCGGTACATTTTGAGGAGTTTATCCTTACTTACTTCTGCCATATGAGGCCCCCCTTTAGCGCTGAGAGTGTGAGCGAGTGGACAGGTGTTCATAGTCCGAAACCTAGGGTGTGGTCAACTGCTGGGTCTCTGTCTTACGTTTGCCTTGCCTAGGAAAACTGGTGGTGGCCATTCCAGTCGTCAAGCGAAAAACTGCTCCTACCCCAGTGCAAGTGGCTGCGGTCCAGACAGCCTCAGTGGCAGAAGAAGTGCGTGCCAACCGTCGGAGCAAGGTATATCGCACCATCGGATGTCACGGCTACGATCTGATCAATCCCGACAATCAAGTCATCTTTCCCAGTGAACGAGCCGCGATTGGGGCAGGGTATCGTAAGGCGGAGGTGCTGCCAGTAAAACGGTCTAAGAGTCTGGGAGTCTATAGAGTCTGGGAGTCTGGGCGACGTCTAGGAGCTGGGGTGCTTACGAAGGTATGAGCTGAAGCCGATGATGAGGGAGACTGTCTCGTCGGCCAGTTTGTATAATCTCTCGAATTGTTGTTGATCGATATATCCGACATCGAGTGCAACATAGAGTAGAGACTGTACTTCTAGCGATGATCCTCTAGCGATATCAAGAAAATGAGCGAAATCTTTATCGCTTCCTCTTGCAAACCCCTCAGCGATGTTGCTCATGGCTGATACCGCAGCACGGCAGACTTGATCTCGCAATCCGAAATCTTTGCTCAAGCGTCCGTCAGCGCTCGTTGTATAAATTTCACGGACCAACTCTCGCGCTTTCTGCCACGCTTGCAAATCTTCAAATCGCCGTACCGTTGGCATACTCAATACCCCTTTATAAGCTCATAAGTTTTTCGACTCCTAGACTCTTCAGACTCCCAGACTCCTAGACTTTAGCCTCTCGGCTATCCATTCGCTGGCTGCTTGCTCTCCTCCTGAACGGATGGTAGCAGTTGGTACTGGTGGGTTATCGATCTTTTCCACCCGCACTTTCGCAATCCGTCGCCCATCCATCTCAACAATCGTGAAACGATAGCCTTCGTGCGTGACGATCTCACGTCCACGTGGAATGCGTTCGAGGCGGGCGAGAAGAAAACCCGCGAGAGTGCGGTAGGCCTGGGTTTCTTCGAGGGGAATACTGTGCTCTTCTTTGAGTTCGCTGAGCGCGACGCCGCCTTCAACCAGCAACACGCCTTCGGAAATTTCCTGCACTGGCTGTTCTTCATCTTCATCATACTCGTCGCGAATCTCACCGACGATCTCTTCCATGATGTCTTCAATGGTGGCGATGCCGATTACGGTACCGAATTCGTTAATGACGATTGCCATATGCGCTCGTCGCACTTGCAGTTCGCGTAACAAATGACTGATCTGCATGGAGTCGGGCACAAAATGCGCTGGGTGTAAGAGGTTCCGTAATGACGCGCTTTCTCCGTGCTCACGGGCTTTCAGTAATTCTTTGATATGCACGATCCCGATAATGTGGTCCAAATCCTCTTCATACACTGGCATGCGTGAAAAACCGCTCTCAATCATCTCGTGTAGAGCGTCGGTTGCCGAGGTGGAGACTTCAAGGCCGTGAATTTCCGTACGCGGAGTCAGTATTTCTCGCACCGACGTATCCGCAAAATCAAACACACTATGAATAAACTCTTTCTCCGTGTCATCGAAGACTCCCTTCTCTGCGCCTTCGCTAACGAGATAGCGAACCTCTTCTTCAGAAATGAGGGCTTCGGTCGATTTGGCGCCGGTACCGGTGAAAAAGAGGAGCACGTTGGAAGAGGCGGTGAGAAAGCGCACAATCACGGAGAGCATCCGTGAGAGAAGATCGAGCGGACGGGCGACAAAAAGGGCGATCTGTTCCGAGTAGCGCAGAGCGAGGGTTTTCGGAACCAATTCTCCCAAGACCAAGGACAAGTATGAAATAATGACAACCATGACACCGAGGGCGAGTAGCTTCGCCCCACTGACGAAGAAAGGCACTCTCGCTTTGCTGAAAGATCGGGCGTAGGTATTCTATCGCCGAGGCACCTCCCAGCACTGAGGCAAGAGAACCAACTAACGTGATCCCCACCTGGACCGTCGCGAGAAAGCGGTCGGAATCATCCTTGAGACGCGCTACCACTTGGGCAGACTTGTGTCCGTCCTCTACCAGTTGATCAATGCGGCTGCGGCGGACAGAGATAATCGCCATCTCTGAGCCAGAAAAGAAACCGTTCGCAAGGATCAACAATAGAATGATCGCGACCTCAAACCAAAATTCTCCTCCCATGCAAAGCCTCCTGAAACGCCCCCACTGTAGCATAGTGCCCGTCTGGACTCACTGGCATGCAGCGACTATGAAGAGGGACGATTTACACTCGAAGTATGATGTTAAGGGCTAGGAGTCAGGGGTCAGGGTTGGTGAAAAAGGCTTACAGAAGTTGCAGACTTAGGAAACTAATCCCCGATCTCTGAAACCCGACCCCTGCCTTCAGTGGAGGACGTGGGTGAGCACCAACGGAGTACGAAACACTAATACTAACGCCGATGCGATTACGATTACCGGCGCGCGCCAGAACAACCTTAAAAATATCGATGTGAAGATCCCACTGAACCAACTGACCGTGGTCACCGGTGTCAGTGGTTCGGGAAAGTCGAGCCTCGCCTTTGACATCCTCTATGCCGAAGGACAGCGGCGGTACGTTGAGAGTTTCTCTGCGTATGCGCGCCAGTTTCTCGACCGCATGGATAAACCGAAGGTCGAGAAAATCGAAGGCATCCTGCCCGCTATCGCTATTGATCAGAACCGTCCGGTGCGGACGTCACGTTCGACGGTTGGCACCATGACCGAGCTCCACGACCACTTGAAGTTGTTATTCGCGAAGATCGGTGTGTTGCACTGTCGCCAATGCGGCGAAGTCGTTGAGCGTGATTCAGCGGAGTCGGTCTTTCGCAAACTCTCGGCCTCACGTCCCGAAGATGCACGATTCCTCGTGACCTTTTCGATATCAGCTCCGCCGTCGCTGCCGTGGACGGAAATCCGTGACGGTTTGTTACATTCCGGTTTTCATCGCTTAGTCGAAAATGGCGAGGTGCTCGACATTCAAGAACTCGGCGAACGGCCAGTCGAAGGACAAGAGTACTTCACTGTATTGGTCGATCGCCTCGTGCTCAATGATCGGAGTAAAAAACGTATTCATGACTCGTTAGAGCAAGCCTTTCGCTATGGCAAAGGTCGGCTGATCCTGATCTTTCCTGAGGATGACAACAACGAGCTGCCGTTCTCTGATCAACTGGAGTGTGCCTCTTGCCGCATTACCTACAAAGAACCGGTGCCCAACATGTTCTCTTTCAATAGTCCGTTGGGCGCATGTGAATCCTGTCGTGGATTCGGGCGGACGATTGATATTGACCTTGACCTGGTTGTCCCTGATCCGACGCTGTCATTGAAAGATGGAGCGATCAAGCCGTGGCGGATCAAAGCCGCGCAATGGGAACGACGCGAGCTGGTGTCGTTCTGTCAAAAACGCAAGATTCCGGCGACAGTACCATGGCAAGAACTTACGGCTGAGCAGCAACGGATCGTTATTGATGGTGATGGCGATTACTACGGCGTCCGTGGCTGGTTTCGCTGGCTTGAAGGGAAGGCCTACAAGATGCACGTGCGCGTATTCCTTGCGCGCTATCGTGGCTACTTTCCCTGCGAGACCTGCAAAGGAGCGCGACTCAAACCCGATGGTCTGCTCTATCGTGTCGGCGGGAAAACATTGGCCGATATCAACCAACTCAGTGTTAGTGAATGCTACGCCTTTTTTCGCGATCTGCAACTTTCGGTGTTTCAGGATCAAGTTGCCCACCTCATTCTTGATGAGATTCGCAAACGATTACGTTTTTTGGTTGAAGTCGGCCTTGAGTATCTTACCCTTGATCGCCAGTCGCGCACCCTCTCAGGTGGTGAGCTCGAACGCGTAGATCTCACAACCGCGATTGGATCCTCGTTGGTGAATACGCTCTACATTCTCGATGAGCCATCGATCGGGCTTCATCCCCGCGACAGTCATCGCTTGGTGCGGATTCTCAAGGGTTTGCGTGACAATGGCAACGCGGTTGTTGTGGTCGAGCACGATCCGGAAATCATTCGCGAGGCAGACTACATTCTTGATATGGGACCACTCGCTGGAGAGAAAGGGGGTGATGTCGTCTTTGCTGGCTCCTATGACAAGATCCTTCAAGATAAGCGTTCGCTGACTGGGAAGTACTTGTCAGGTCGTGCAGAAATTGCGGTGCCAAAGCGTCGCCGGAGTGTAAAAGGCAAGCCGGCCCTCACAATCAGCGGCACGACGGCCCACAATCTCAAGGATGTGACAGTCTCGGTTCCGCTCGGCTGCATGGTGTGTATCACCGGAGTGTCAGGATCAGGAAAATCTACCTTGGTGGAAGAGGTCTTGTACCGCAATTTGAAGAAGCGCAAAGGCGAAGCGGTGGGGATTCCTGGCGCCTGTCGTGACATCACTGGTGGGGAGAATCTCGCGGATGTGATCTTTGTTGATCAGGCGCCGATTGGCACGACGCCACGAGCGAATCTCCTCACCTATACAAAAGCTTTCGACCCGCTTCGCCGCCTGTTGGCTGACACCGAGATGTCGAGGTTGCGCGGATACGCCCCTGGAACCTTTTCCTTCAATGTGGAAGGAGGACGATGCGAAACGTGCAAAGGTGAAGGGTTTGAAAAAATCGAGATGCAGTTTCTCTCCGATGTGTACGTACCGTGTCCAGAGTGTCATGGAACACGCTTCCGCGCAGAAGTCCTGGAAGTCATGTATCAGGGGAAGAATCTGACCGAGATCATGAACCTCACGGTTGCTGAAGCGTTAGAGTTCTTCTCTAAGCAAGCGGAACTTATTAAGCGGATTACACCGCTCGCCGCGGTTGGTTTGGAGTACATGCGCCTCGGGCAGTCGTTGACTACTCTCTCAGGTGGTGAAGCGCAACGATTGAAACTTGCCGCCCACATCGGCAGGGAAAAAGAAACCCCTGTTTCGTTGTTCAAAGATGGAAAAGATGAGCAAGCGACGAGTACACTCTTTATCTTCGATGAACCAACGACAGGCTTACATTTTGCCGACATTCAGAAGCTTCTCAATGCGTTCAATCAACTTGTCGATCGAGGTCACTCGGTGTTAATCATCGAGCATAACCTCGAAGTTATCAAATGCGCTGATCACGTGATCGACCTTGGCCCTGAGGGAGGAGATGGGGGTGGAGAAGTGATTGCCACCGGGACGCCGGAGGAAGTGGCGAAAGTCAAGAAATCGTATACGGGGCAATATCTCGCGCAGGTTGCTCGGTCAGAGTCAAAATCAAAAGTCAAAAGTCAAAAGTCAAAAGTCAAAAGTCAAAATCTAAACCTCAGCCCTCCAGCCCCCAGCCCTCAGCCCCAACTGCGAGCTGATTTCCGTCGTCGGTGCCAAAGAGCACAATTTACAAAACCTCTCGGTTGAGATTCCCCGTGATGAGATGGTGGTGGTTACAGGATTATCCGGGTCCGGCAAATCGACACTGGTGTTTGACATTGTCTATGCCGAAGGACAGCGACGGTATATCGATAGCCTGTCTGCCTACTCGCGCCAGTTCATCAAAGTAATGGCGCGACCCAACGTGGATTTGCTGACTGGCATTCCGCCCACTGTGGCGATCGAGCAACGCATGAGTCGTGGCGGTCGCAATTCGACAGTAGCAACCATTACCGAGATCTCGCATTATCTCCGTTTGTTATATGCGAAGGCTGGCGTGCAACATTGTGTGAATTGTGCGCAACCGCTGTCGGTCCAAAGCCGCAGTCAGATTCTTGATCGCTTACGCAGTGACTTTCGTGGCCAAGAAGTGTCTTTCCTGGCACCGGTGGTGCGTGGGCGCAAAGGTTTTCATAAGGATACATTAGAAGGTGCACGCAAGCTGGGATTCAAGCAGGCGCTTATTGACGGGCGTATGACACAACTGACGTCAGGGATGAGCCTGGCGCGTTACAAGGAACACGACCTCGAGATCGTCATTGGGAGTGCGACTGTTAACGGAGCAGTACAGAAGATCGAGCCGTTGCTGCAAACAGCGCTTCGGGTGGGTAATGGCGCAGTTCATCTCAAAGGTGAAGGTGGTGAACGCACTTACAGTGAGAAACTGTTCTGTGTGGCGTGTGGATTAGGATATGAGTTGCTAGACCCGCGCCTTTTCTCTTTTAATAGTCGCCAGGGGGCGTGTCCAGACTGTTCCGGCCTCGGGGCACGTTGGGAGTTTGATCCGGCACTTGTGGTCCCGGAAAACAGTAAATCGCTCAATGATGGGGCGTTGTTCCCGCTCACACGCTCTGAATTTCATCGCGAGCATGCGAAGTTGCTTCGTGATGTGAAAAAACATGGAGTACCACTAGACCGACCGTTTGGTGAGTTGAGTACCGAGCAGCGCCGGTTAGTGTTCCTCGGTGACGACAAGACCGTGCGTGGTGCGTTTACGATTCTCAACGATGCTATTACTGGCAGTGAAGGCGAAGACGCGAACCTGTATCCGAGCCAGTTTCTGACGGAAGTTCCATGTCCTACGTGTGTAGGTACGCGACTTAATCCTCGCGCACGCGCGGTGAAAGTCTGTCATCACGCGATTTGGGAAGTGATGGCGATGTCGGCAGGCGATAGTCTGCAACACATGACGACCCTGCCGCTGTCACAGCGTGACGCGATGATTGGTGAACCGATCTTGAAAGAGATCGTGCCGCGGCTATCGTTCCTCAACGAAGTTGGACTTTCGTATCTTACGCTTGATCGTCGCGCCGACACCCTCTCTGGTGGCGAGGCGCAACGCATACGTCTAGCTGCGCAACTTGGCTCCAACCTCCGTGGTGTATGCTACATCCTTGACGAACCGACGATCGGTCTACATCCACGTGATAACGAACGGCTGATTGCGACGCTGCGCAACCTGCAGCAGCGCGGCAACACGGTGCTGGTTGTTGAGCATGATGAACAGACCATCGCGAGTGCGGATATTGTCATTGATCTTGGCCCAGGCGCTGGAGTCAACGGTGGTAAAGTGATCGCGATCGGTACGCCGGACGACTTGAAAGATAATCCCGACTCGGTGACGGGACGGTTTCTCCAGAGTTCGCACCCACGCCTCGGACCGGCACGGTCGCTAGATAATCGATCTCACTTATCTATCGTTGGTGCACGGGAACATAACCTGTGCAACATTGATGTGCGGATTCCCGTCGGGACCTGGACCTGTGTGACTGGCGTATCAGGTTCTGGCAAGAGTTCGCTGGTGCAAGAGGTCTTGGTCAAAGGACTCAAGAAGAAACTTGGCTCGTTCGCTGGTCGTGCGGGCCTGCATGACCGTATGGAGGGAATCGATCCTATCGAACGCGTGGTGGAAGTGGATCAAACGCCGATTGGGAAAACGCCACGTTCAGTCCCGGCTTCGTATGTTGGTTTCTGGGATGAAGTGCGCAAACTGTTTGCGCTCCTCCCTGAAGCCCGATTGAAGGGTTATTTACCTGGTCGTTTCTCTTTCAACGTCAAAAGTGGACGTTGTGAAACATGCGCTGGGCAGGGCGAGATCAAAATGGAAATGAGTTTCTTGCCGGATGTGTATGTGGCATGTGAGGAGTGTGGTGGCAAACGCTATAACGAAGAAACCCTGTCAGTGGCGTACAACGGTAAACACATTGCCGATGTGCTCAATATGACGATTGAAGAAGCGGCCACCTTCTTTCACGGTGTACCGAAAATCTCGGGACCACTCAGATTGTTAGATGATATAGGCATGGGCTACATCACTCTTGGACAAGCAAGTAATTCACTCTCAGGTGGCGAGGCGCAGCGTATCAAGCTTGCGTATGAGCTAGCAAAGGAATCGCGGGGAAAAACTCTCTACGTGTTAGATGAACCGACGACGGGATTGCATTTTGCTGACATTGAAAAATTGATCCACGCATTGCATCGCCTAGTAGATAAAGGCAACACTGTCGTGACGATCGAACACAACCTCGACATCGTCAAAGAAGCTGACTACGTTATCGACCTTGGGCCGGAGGGAGGCGTGGACGGAGGCCACATCGTTGCCTGTGGTCCGCCCGAGGAGCTTCTCAAGCATTGGCGCACCTCGCATACGGCGAGGAGTCTGCGCGATTACTTGAAAGAGTCTACCGTCTAGAGTCCAAAAAGGAGGGAACGTCATGCCACGCACAGTCGAGCAAGAAGCGATGGAGCAAGCGGCACGCACGTACTTCGAGAACGTCACCAAGGGGAATGTTGAACGGGATTCTCGAACTGTTTGCTGATGACGCGCACGTCATTAACCCGATGACAGGCGAAGAAGGAATTCGCGGGAAAACCGCGTTGCGTGCGTTCTATACGAACCTGGTGAGCAGCCTGGTCGATTACCACGCCGGACCGACGGACATTGTCATCGACGGGCGCAAACTAGTCGCTCCCTTGCATCTCGAAGGCAAGACAAAAGACGGAGCACCAATTGTGATGAACAATCTGAACTTTTGGACTTTTGATGAAAAAGGCAAGTTCAAGGTCTTGCGTATCTACATGGATACATATCCGTATCGGCAGGCGCTGAGCCAGGCGATGAACAGTGGGAAGAAGTAAGCGTCAGATTTTATGATGAACGCTGAGGCGACTGTAGCAAGTGAATCGGTTCCTCAGCGTAGGTGATTCATTTTGCCAGAATAGCCTCAAGAGCACCGCTATCGTGAAGATTGTTCCGGTACGAACCTTGGCGTCTTCCCAGCCAGCAATGTTCCAAGTTCCTTCGCCATGAAACGCAATCCGACGTAGAAGGTGCCAAAAAGGCCGTATAACGCACTGGCTTCATCGAAACGCATTTCATAGACTAGTTTCTTGAATACCAGCGGATCATCAGCGAAGAGGTCAACGCCCCATTCCCAGTCGTCAAAACCGATCGAGCCAGAAATAATCTGCGTCACTTGTCCGGCATACTTGCGACCAATCATGCCGTGGTCGCGCATCATGAGGTGACGCTCAGTGATAGGCGCACTATACCAGTTGTTTACTTCGCCGCGTTTCTTATCCATTGGATAGAAACAGACGTAGCGGCGCGGTGGGATCTCTGACCAGAGCCGTTGTCCCATTGCTTGTCGTTGTCGCACGAGCTCGGCGTCGACCGCTTGTTGCCATTCTGCAGTTCCTGGTTGAATTCCTTTTTCTTGCAACGCGGCGTATAAGCGCGTACTTCCTTCATACAGTCCCATTTCGACCACTGATAAGTATGAAGTCGTTGGTTCAAGAAATTCGTGAAGGCGCAGCGTAGCAAGCTGCAACTCAGCTTCGTTAAGTTCGTCGAACGTCTTACGAAAATGAAACAGCAGCAGATCTCCTTTGTGACCGAGCATAGAGAAGAGCGCACTTTGTCCATCTTTTCGTTGCTCCATCTCTGCCAGTGCTACACTTGCTTCTTCAAGAATTTCTTTCTGCTGTTGAGCAGCAAGTGCTCGCCAAGCTGTCCAGCGAATACGGAACATTTGATGAAGCATGCTCCAGCCTTCGAGAGTAAGAGGGACAGGAGGCATAGTCGCAGATGGATGGGCGGGGTGTTTCGTTGCATCTTCGTACTTCATAAATCCGTCCTTAAAAAGCTTGCTTTAATGCGATGAACAGTTCCCGCAAATTACCACACGCCAAGACCATGTCACAGACAGGTTTGTACAGTTTCATCACACTATCTCCGGTATTCCAACGTGAAGGGGGTTCTGGGTTGAGCCATACGAGTTTTTTGGTAGAGTCGCGGATGCGGACCAAAAGATCTGGACGTGGCGGACGACGATTGTTACGTGCGTCTCCAAGAACAAGCACCAGGGTTTGATGGCTGAGTATCAGCTCTCCGTTTTGTTGCCAAAAGTGTTGCAAGACCTTGCCAAAATCAGATCGTGCATAAAGATCAAGCTCTGCGTGCGGTACGATATGCCCATGCTCGAATGACACTTCGCACAAGCGGTCTACATACGCGAACGTGCGTACCCGTCGGAAATACGACGATGCTGGGGCAATGAGTGCAAGTAGGAAGTCACTTACTGTTGCGACAGAACCGGAAAGATCGCAGAACACAATGAGATCAGGCTTTCCTGGGCGGCGATCACGTAACCGTAAGTCAATTGGAACTCCGCCATGACTGATAGATGCGCGAATAGTGCGGCGGAAATCGAGTCGACCGTGCTTACGTGGTTTGTAACGACGGCTCAGCCGTCCACGCAGTTGGCGAGCGAGGACCTCAACTAACTCTTTTGCTTCTTCAACATCACGAGCATCGAAAAGGTGAAACGGTTTCTCCAGCAGCGCTTTGTTTTTAGGAGTTGGGAGTTGGGAGTTAGGAGTTGGCTTTTGCTCTGCTTGTTCCTCTTGATCGCGTTTTTTTCCCTGCGTTTCTGAGGAAGAGGTTGGACCTGATTCTCGTTCCTTTGGTTGCTCTGAGCGTTGCAAGGTCATGGACTCACGAGGTTGCTGTTTTTCCGGTGGGCGTTCTTGCGGACGGCCAAGATTTCCTTGTGTTTTTGTCTGTTGTCGCTCGCCTTCGCCGGAGCTGGTTTGTAGTTTGCTTTTTCGGTGTCCCTTCGGACCCGCAAAGAAACGGGTAAAAATTTCATCGAACGTGAAGCGATCGTCTTCTTCTTTCACCAAACTTGCAGCGAGTGCTTCACGGAGGAGATCTTGTTCAAGACCAACAGCACCAATCGCCTCCATGGCGTCCATACTTTCGGCAATGGAAATGCGCAGCCCGGCGGTGCGGAGTTCGGTGATGAAACGGAGCATCAGCTCACTGAGAGGAGTTGGGAGTTGGGATCTGGGAGTTAGTGGGTCTCTCTTTAGACGACGGTCTTGCATATTGATTGGTAAAGCCTTCTTCCCAATTCCTAAATCCCAGAGCCTAAACGCGGGGCTTTCTCTTCTCCCGATACATTTCCATCGACTCACTAAACTCACTGGTCTCCAATGAGACGGTACGGCCGCGATCGATCTCTTGCTCTAACGTCTGTAGGTCGAGCTGCCACGAGCGAGCAAGGAGATGTTTCACCGCTGCCGCGGCTTTCCACCCGACTTGTAAACAGCGCTCAGCGAGCTTCTGCGTTTCTTCGGTTAACCGTTCGGGCTCAACGAGCTTGGTTAACAATCCCCATTGTTCGGCTTTTGCTGCATCAAACCGCTCACCGAGAATGACAATCTCTTTTGCTTTTGCCAGGCCAATGAGTTGGGGCAGCCGATAGGTTGATGTCGCGTCGGCTGGAGAGCCGTAAAGCACTTGCGGTGAGGAGAAAAACGCTGTGCTCGCGGCAATACGAAAATCGCAAGAGAGAATCAATTCAAAACCAGCACCCAGACAAGGACCATGGATCGAGGCGATGGTTAACTGGTTGAGGTTATCGAGAATTTGCAGTGCTCGTTCCCACGGCAACCAGGTGGAGCGGATCGCCTCAATGGTGGCTGGTCGATTCGCCGCCGCACGTAAATCCATTCCCGAACAAAATGCCCTCCCTTCACCTTTCACGACAACAACGCGGAGATCTGGTCTGCCTGAATAGCTTTACACGCCTCTTCCAAGTCGAGGATGAGTTGGTCGTTAACTGCGTTGAGCGACGCTGGACGATCGAGGATGAGAAATCCAATCTGTCCTTCTTTTTCTAACCGAATCGTGTCCCATTCCATGTGGGGTCTCCTGGGCAGTGAGTTTTGAGCAACGCGTAATAATATGCAACACGCAATACGCAACACGTGAGACGTGAGGCCTAACTCTTCATTTCTTCCTCTTACGTTTTACGCTTTACGTTTTACGTCGTACATAGCAAAGCCATTTTACTTTGACAGTGTCTTTTCGCCCGTCGTCTGCCCATCTTAAAGAAACGAATGTTGTCTGCTAAGTCAGGAGTCAGGATTTCAGTAGTCAGTCGTCAGTAGGTGGGAAGATGAAAACGCCATCATGCTGAAAGCTGATCGCTGATGGCTAAACGCTTACCGACAAGGAGAGAGAACCACCTACATGGCAATAACGCTTATACAGTTACTCGACAAGATGTTTGCCGGTGATGAAGTTGCGCTGGCACGCTTGATGACCTTAGTTGAACGGGAAGGTCGTGAAGTCGGCCCTATTCTGGAAGCTATTGCTCCTCGGCTTGGGAAGGCGTTTACCATCGGGATTACTGGCCCTCCTGGCGCAGGCAAGTCCAGTGTGGTTGATCGTCTAGCCGCTCTGATGCGAAAAGCAGGGAAGACAGTCGGAGTGGTAGCAATTGATCCTTCGAGTCCGTTCACTGGTGGCGCGTTACTCGGTGATCGCATTCGTATGACCCAGCATTACCTCGATAAAGGTGTTTTCATTCGCAGCATGGCGACCCGTGGAAGTCACGGTGGTCTCTCCCGCGCGACCAAAGATGTCACAAAATTGCTTGATGCCTCTGGTCGTGACTACGTGCTGATTGAAACGGTGGGAGTTGGACAGACTGAACTGGATGTGATGGGGGCGACTGATACGGTGCTTGTGACAGTTGTGCCAGAGGCTGGTGATGGGGTGCAGGCGATGAAAGCCGGTCTGATGGAGATTGCTGACATCTTCGTGGTGAACAAAGCCGACCGCGATGGTGCGGATCGCATGCAGACTGAGCTGACGTTGATGCTCGACTTGAAATATAGCAACTTGCCACATCCAGAGCCCGGACAATCGTTTTGGCGTATTCCCGTCTTGCCAGCGCAAGCGCTCAACAACATCGGGATGACCGAACTGTATGAAGCGATTGAGCAGCATCATCAATACCTTGGTGAGAGTGGGGAATTGGACCGACGTCGCAAAACACGTCGCCGGGAAGAGCTTCTGTCTCGTGTGGAATACGAGGTACGGCGGCGGCTGACGACAAAGGCGCGGACTGATTCTGCGTTCGCACATTTCCTTGAAGAGGTCAGTGAAGGAAAAATCGATCCACATGCTGCATCAGTACAAATTTTGGAAAGTTCGGTATTGCGGGACGGAACGTGAAACGTGATACGGAAAACGTGATACGTGTTACGTATTGCGTGAAGGGAACTCCTGGGAACTCAAATCAAGTTGCCTACTACTTGCTCAGATAAGGAGGAATTCAAATGAAAGCTGCGGTGCTGTATGAACTCAAGACTCCACTGAAGGTTGAAGAGATTGATCTCGATAACCCCAAAGCGGGGGAAGTCCGGGTAAAGATCGTCGCCAATGGTGTCTGCCATAGCGACTACTCTGTTATTCATGGAGTGTTACGTTCTCCTCTGCCCGTTGTTCCCGGACACGAAGGTGCGGGAATCGTCGAAGAGATCGGCCCTGGAGTAACCATGGTCAAACCAGGCGACCATGTGGTGTTGTCGTTCGCGCCGTATTGCGGACATTGTTACTACTGTTCCCTCGGGAGACCAGTATTATGTGACAATATGCGCTTGACGATGGGGAAGGGAACCCTTCTAGATGGCACTACCCGTCTGAAGAAGAACGGCAAGCAGATTTACCACATGGCTGGGGTATCATGTTTTGCCCAGTATACGGTGGTGGCGGAGACTTCCTGTGTGAAAGTGGCGAATGACGTGCCGTTAGAGAAGGTATGTCTGGTTGGTTGTGGCGTAATGACGGGCGTTGGGGCAGCGATCAATACGGCAAAAGTCGAGCCTGGAACAAATTGTGTGGTGATTGGTTGTGGAGGTGTCGGACTGAATGTGATCCAGGGATGCGCGATTGCTGGCGCAGCGACGATTATCGGTGTTGATTTGATGGATAACAAGCTGGAATACGCGAAGCAGTTTGGTGCCACTCATACGATTAACCCCACTCAGCAAGAATTGGTGAAGACCGTGCGCAGTCTGACAGAAGGGCGTGGTGCGGATTATTCGTTTGAAGTGATCGGGTTAGGCAAGACCATTGAGCAAGCGTATGCGTGCGCACGTCAAGGTGGGACGACGATTGTGGTTGGTGCGCCTTCACGGGAAGACACGGTAACGATTCCAGCGTCGAGTCTGCTGACGGAAAAAGTGATTAAAGGGTCGGTGTACGGCTCGGCCCGACCGCACGTCGATATGCCACGACTCATCGATCTCTACATGAAAAAGAAGCTGAAGATCGACGAACTCGTTTCACGGACGTACTCGCTTGATGAGGTGAACACGGCAATGACTGCACTCGAAAAAGGCGAAGTCGCTCGTAGTGTGGTGGTGATGTAGCCCGAATACGAAAAGGGCGAAAGGGAAAACGGGTCAAAGGGGAAGAGGGAGAGAAATCAGCCTTTTTCCCCTTGCTGCTCTGAAGCAGTTACCTACCAGCCAGCGGAAGTGGGATGGCTTTGATATCGAAGGTGAGGTGAAAGCCTGCTGGGAACCGAGCGCCGGTCCCAGGCCGACGCTACAGCCTCCCTCTAAAACGGCCTGCCCCAAACCTTCTCGGTCGTATCGACCACGAGCTGCAGTTTGCGTTGCTGATCGTCATACGTGAGGGGATTTCCGACGGAGACGGTCGCGAAGCCACACTGCGGGCTGATCGCCAGGTTCTCCACGGGCACGTATTTGGACGCCTCCTCAATGCGGCGCAGCAGATCGTCCTGAGACTCCAGCTCTTTGCTCTTGGTGCTGACCAGACCTAGCACTACCGTCTTACCCCTGGGTACAAATCGTAGCGGTTCGAAGCCGCCCGCGCGCTCACTGTCGTATTCGAGCAAGAAGCGGTCGGCCTGCACCAAGTTGAACAAGCGCTCGGCAATCGGCTCGTAGCCACCGTTGACTAGCCACCGGCCTTGTGAGTTGCCGCGGCAGAGATGCAGCGCCCGGATACTTGGGGAGTTCACTGCGGGCTCCAAACAGGCGTTATCGGCGGCGATCGCATCATCCACCCAATGGTCCATGTCGAGACCCTGCTCGCGCATGAACTCTCGCACCCCCTCGTCGACATAGAAGGTCAAGCTAGGGTCGTCGATCTGGATGTAAGGAACGCCCTCCTCCACTAGCAGTCGAACCTCGTTCCGCACGATGTCGATCAGCTCCGTGCGTAGGTCGGCTCTTGTCGGGTAACTCTTGTCCGTCACGCCTGGCTTGTAGGCCTGGCCTACGTACATCATCACGCTAGCGAGAGTGATCTTGAATGGGCCAGGAGCATGTTCTCTCAGGAAGGTTGATTCGTGGCCGTGCAGTCGGCGCTTCTGCCGCAGCTTGCCTCCCACGACTTGGCTGGAGACTCTGGTCATGCCCCCACCTGGCCCCTGCCACGGCACCAGCACGTGCTCAGGAACGAACCCGTCCAACGCATCGTTCATGGCGGTCAGCCAGGAGTGACGCCGATATTCGCCATCCGTGTAGATATTGATCCCGCTCTGGCGCTGTACGTTGAGGATATCCAGGATGGCCTGGTCCTCTATGCTGCGCAAATCCTCGCTGCTGATGCGCCCCTCCGCATACTGGGCACGTGCAGCGAGTAATTGCGGTGGACGCAGAAGGCTGCCGATGTGGTCCGCGCGAAACGGCGGCTTGGTGTGTTGCATATTTTTCTCCTCCTCTGCAAAAGTTAGGAACTTCTCTCGGCGCATGCGGCGGACTCCGGGCGCCGCGGGTTCTAAGCTCAGGTACTGACCGTCCTAGTTTGTCGCGCCCAACGCCCGGCGATCACTCGAGCCGCGGCCAAACACGACCCGTTCAGGTTTCTTCCAAACCGCAACCGAGCGGCGATGCGGTGGCGCGTGTACCCCGCGATGTATCTCTCTGCCCGCTTGACACCGGCGACCTCATAGGGATTAGGTGGCTTTGCTCTCCTGCGTAGGCAACACTGCCCCTTTAGCACTTGTAACCTGAATAACCTTGCAACGTCCCCTATGCTCCTCTTCGAGTCGGTCCTAGACCTTAGGCAGAATGTCGTGCACGAGCCGCCGCATGTCCACGATGGTCTTCGCGGTTGGGGTCCCGCTGAACGGCGGCCACAACAATGGCATCGTCATCCCCGCATCCCGATACCGCTTGAGATTGTCAGTGATCTGGTCGGCAGTGCCGACCAGCGTTGGCGTGAGCTTGCCGCGTGGCGTCTGATCAGTTTTGTCGCGCGTGATCTCAAACGGCAGCATGCTCGAGATTTCGAGCTCGTCGATGGAATGCGTGCTCCCCATCTTCACGAACTCGTCCTTGATGGCTGCGCGCCAGGTGGTGATCGTTTCCGGCGTGTCCATGATCCCGATCCAGCCGTCGAGGCCGTACTTGGCGACACGCGCCGCCGCGGTCTCGGGCTTTCCTAAGCCCCCGAAAAACATCGGTGGCCGTGGCTTCTGGACCGGCTTCACGCCGAAGCCACATTTCGGAAAGTCGGCGAATTCTCCATGGTACTCGAACAACTCGTTGGTCCAGACCCCCTGCATCACCTCGATCGTTTCTCTCACATGCTTGTTACGTTTCTTGTAGATGTGAGCGGCGCTTGCCGCGGCGAACTCCTCCGGCATCCAGCCTGAGCCCACGCCAACGTTGATGCGCCCGCCCGAGAGGTGATCCCAGGTAGCGATTTCTGCGGCCAACACGCCGGGGGCGCGATATGGCGTGACAATGATACTGACCCCCAACCGAACTCGCTTCGTAATTGCCGCCAGATAGGGAATGAGCGGCAAGCCATGCAGGAACTCCGCACGTGCGCTGACTGGAAGCGCCTTCGGGAATTCCGTCATGAAGCCAAAAGGCTTCTCGAGTTCCTGTCGGTCCGAGGCTTCCGGCACCACGATGCGGTCCAGCGACCACACCGAGTCGAATTCGAGAGCCTCCGCTTCACGTGCCAGGTCAACGATTTCGCTGACGGTGATCTTGTCGCGGAGATTCGGTAGATAAAGCGCGAGCTTCATGGCAAGTTCCCCTTTATTGGTCTTGTTCTACGTTGAATGTGTCCATCGCTGCCGGTGGTAAAGCGGTGCGGCATCAATCAATTCACACAACCCCGACGATCTTTATCGCCTTTCCCTGCACGAACGGTGATCTGATTACTGCCAAAGTCGATCTCCTGTACGTAAGCGCAGACAATCCATCGGCCGTAACCCTACCTCGTAGAGGAGTGTCGCCATCACTCACTCTATTCCCTCCATACCCTCGATAATAGCGCGGACCTCTTGCCGGAAGAAATAGCCGCCGCTCCATTCCGCCTTCCATGCTGAGCGCTGTACCTTCCACCCATGAACTACGAGTTTTCTGTTTTGCTGTTTCCCCTGCGCTTTTCACCCACGCGGATGAAACTTCTTGTGTACTTCTCGTAACCGTTCGCTGGTTAAGTGGGTGTACACTTGCGTGGTGGCGATATCGACGTGACCGAGCATAGCCTGGACTGCACGAAGGTCAGCCCCACCTTCAAGAAGATGCGTAGCAAAAGCATGTCGTAATGCATGGGGATAGAACTTACCGCCCTCGCTACTCTGGAGTGCATATTGTCGTAAGAGCTGCCAAAACGCTTGACGAGTCATTGGCTTGGTAGAACGAGTGAGAAAGAGGTAGTTACTCGCGCGCCCTTTGAGTAACGCTGGTCGCGCGGTTTTGAGATAGTGAAGGATTGTATCTTTCGCGCTCGACCCTAAGGGGACGAGCCGTTCTCTTCCGCCTTTGCCACGAACCCGCAAAAACCCGGCTTCTAAATTGACTTGTTTGACCTCCAAGCGAATCAATTCAGACACGCGCAATCCAGAGGCATAGAGCAACTCCAACATCGCAAGATTGCGAATGCCAAGGTCAGAGTTGTTGTCCGGCAACTCAAGAACCGCTTTGACTTGTTGCTGTGACGGTACTTGTGGTAACCGACGGCCGATTTTGGGCAGCAACAAATGGGCAGTGGGGTTCTTGCCTGTGAGCATCTCCTCACGTTCAAGGAACTGATAGAATCGACGCAGAGTGGTGAGTATGCGTGCTTGGCTTCGTGCAGAAAGCCCACGATCACGCAATGTGGTGAGGAATCCGATGAGATGACGTGAGCCTACTGTGCTCAGATCGTCCATATTTTGCGTAACGATATAGCGACGCAAGTCCGCAAGATCTCGCCCATACGCCTCAACGGTATTCGCGGCTAAGCCTCTTTCAACTGTAATGTAGGCGAGAAAACGATCGATCTGAGTGTCGGACGGAGTCGCTGGGGGCAGTACTTGCGGATCCTCAGTCATCGTTCCCCTCCGTTTGTGTCGATTAGTCGTTGGCGGATACTCTCTGCAACATGGTCGGGATTACTTACCTTAGATCCATGTCTATCAGTGATATAGAACACGTCGAGGACGTGATCGACATTCGTGGTGATCTTCGCTACGTGAATTTCTAGATCGAGAGTAAACAGAGTGTATGTGACTGTAAAGAGGAACCCCATACGATCTGGACCGGTGATATCAACGACCGTGTAACGGGGAGAGATCTCATTATCTACAGTGACATCTGTACTATACCGTGACTGTTTCCTAGTAAGAAACGAAGGTGCCCGGGTTGCACGTAACAGGTCGTCGAGCGTCCGTTTGCCGTGTAAGACGTCCGCGAGTCGTGAATAGATATGCGTCCAGGTGTCGGTATCCATGACGACATCTTTGCGCTCGACGTGTGAGAGCTGAAAGACATCGAGTGCAATGCCCTCTCGGCTTGTAGCAATGCGTGCTCCGGCAATATTTAGACCTACAGAGGTGAGCACGCCAGTCAGCATCGCGAAGAGTCCTGGACGATCTCGTGTCACAATCGTTAACTCACTAAACTCACGCTCAGGGAAATGGGTGAGTGTTGCACGATAGGGGTCCGGTTCACCGGTACCATTCTGGCGGAGAAATCGGGTGACCAGTTCGAAGTGCCGCGGGACTGCTTCTTCGGGAGTGGATAAGAGATAATTTTCCGGCGCGGCCGCGAGGAACGCTGCTGCCGCTGCCGGTGTCGCCGTCTGAGTGAGGACTTGAGTAAACCGTTCTTTACGCCGGTGCAATCGCGCCTCGCGGTTTTCCTCGACCGGCTCTCCAGTTTCAAGAAGTTCCAAAGTGCGTAGATACAATTCGTCTAGCAATTCCCCTTTCCAAGGGTTCCAGACTTTAGGGCCGACGGCTTTCATGTCGGCAAAGGTAAGTAAGTACAGTTTTTTGAGAAGCGCGGGGGTTCCTACGAACCGCGCGCAGTCAGCAATAACCGTGTCGTCCGACAGGTCACGACGCTGAGAGATATACGACATCCGTAGATGGTGCTGCACGAGGAAATGCCATTCGTAGGTATCGTCAGGAGAGAGATTCCACCGTGCAGCGGTGTCTTTCACCATCGCCGCTCCCCGTTCGTCATGGTCGTGACCGTACCCTTTTCCGACATCATGATAGAGGATCGCTAAGAACAAAAATTCTATCCTATCAATTTCCCTAACAACTTGTGTCAGCAATGGATGGGATGCCTTGTATTCACCGTCGCGCAATTGTTCGATTTCTGCGATGCCGCGCAAGGAATGTGCATCCACTGTGTATACATGATAGAGTTCGCGCTGCGTGCGCCAATGTAAGCGTCCGAATTCTGGTAGCAACCAATCAAGGACGCCGAGGTCATGCATGTCATTCACTGTTGGAGATACGCGTTGCTTCCACGCAAGTATCTCGAAGAGGGCTTTCCGTAGAGGAGGGGATTCACCAAGAGTGGTAGGCAGACCGGTCAATGTGTCACGTATGAGTTGACGCGTGTCATTCTCAAGTTGCGCACCGTGACGTTGGGCATCATAGAAAACGGTCACCATGTTGAGTGGGTCGCGAGTTAAGATCTCCGGTTTTGTAACTGTAAGTAAGTTGCCAACGATCCGTATCCCTTCACGAATCTCCCGCCCGCGTGCCCGACTTAGGAACGACGAGAGCCGAGAGGTGGTGACACAGCGGTCTTGTAACAGGCGGGAAAACGCGGAGATCGTTGTGGCGTGACGATAATACTCGTGCATAAAACTTGTGACATCAGCAAAGCCGAGTTGTGGAGCAAGTGCTTCTTGCCGTTCGAACGTCAACAAGTCTTGTTCAGCGTGTTCGAGGAAATGCAGGCTGTTACGTACTCCCCATAAGAAGTCGCGTGCTGCTTCAACCTCATCCAACTGCGCTGATGACACGACTCCTTTGGGAATCAACTCGCGGAGACTATTGATCTTGAACTTGACCTTGACGAGCCATCCTGCGGTATGTAGATCCCGCAGACCGCCTTTTCCCTCTTTGAGGTGGGGTTCAAGCATGTAGATCGAATCCCCATGTCGACGGTGGCGTTCTTGACTCTCGTGGGCTTTGTCCTGAAAGAAGCGGTCGGAGTTCTTCGCGATAATCTCTCGTTCAGTGGCTGTGGTGAGCTCACGAGCGAGTTGTTCGTCACCACAGAGAAACCGGTGATCAATGAGGGCAGTTTTGACTTGGAGATCCCGATTCGCCAGATTGACACACTCGCGAACGTTGCGAACGGCATGACCAACCACGAATCCAGCGTCGAGCAGGCTATAGTATAAGGTATCACAGATAGTTTCTACATAGGGAGAAATCTTCCAATGGTAGAGGAACAGGAGGTCGATGTCAGAGTAGGGATTGAGTTCCTCACGGCCATAGCCGCCTTGGGCAAAGACAGCACAGCGTTGGTGTAGTCGCGGATTCCGACGTGTATACAGCTGAGTTGCTGCGGCAAAGAGGTACCGGATCAAGCGATCGATGAGGTGGGTGTGAAGATTGACGAGAGTCGTGCCACTTGCTCCTGCGGTGTGATGTTTTTCCAATTTGCTGAGTACCCGAGCGCGATACTCTTTGCTTAGGGCACGGAGATTGAATTGCGGGTCCGCCTCAACATCAAGGTCAGCCGGTGGGAGTGGTGGCAGCGGGATGTCAAATATTTCTGCCATCAGATGCGGGTCAGTCTCAGTCATAGCGTGCTCCACCTCATGGTCATTGGCATCGAGAGTCAATACTAGCACGCCGGTCTGAGTTGTGCAGGCGTACCATGTCTCCGATTACCAGTGATGATAGGCAGAGAAAAAAAGGCTTACAGATCCTTTGCTGAGAGATCCGTGCGTAGGAAGTCCGCAATCCCACGAAACAACCCTTCAGCCAAAGTTTCTTGATAGGTAGCGGAGCCGAGGCGTTGCGCTTCGTCAGCGTGGGTAAGAAAGGCAAGTTCAACCAGAATACAAGGCAGGTGCGCGCCGACGAGTACATAAAACGGTCCTTTCTTTACCCCCAAATCGTGCGCCAGCGGTACGGCGGTTCTCACTTGATCGATAAGTGCTGTTTGTACTGCCTGCGCCAGTGCGATCGATTCCTCTTCTTTGCCTGTCTGAATGAGATCACTAAGGATATACGAAAGTGAGTCTTCTCTTTGCGGCAGTTGTTGCTTCGCTCGGATACCGTTCTCTAACTTTGCCAGCCGGATGGTTGCGCGATCCTCGGTGTTGTTCAAGTAATAGGTCTCTATGCCCTGCGTTTCTGGGTTCGGACTCGCGTTTGCGTGAATGGAGACAAACAGGTCTGCTTTTGCTGCATTTGCCCGGGCGGTTCGCTCAGGTAAAGGAATAAATACATCATCAGTACGTGTAAGCATGACGTCTGCGCCCAAACGAGTACGCAGTTTCTGTGCGAGTTGTTTACTGACAGCCAGCACAATTGTTTTCTCGTGAAGACCGTTAACACCTTGAGCCCCAGGGTCAGATCCACCGTGTCCAGGGTCGAGCATAATACGATAGCGTGAGCGAGGTGTAGAGGGAGGAGCTGGAGGCTCTTTGACTTGTGCAGGGGATGGAGAGGGAGAAGTGCGTGGGGGTGTGAGTAGCATCTGGCGGTCTACTGGGGCTTTTGATGGTGGAGTCGGAGGGAGCGGCGTAGTCGAAGGCTGTTGCCGGTCCTCGAATGGGGGAGGGGGAGCAGGGAATGGTGGAGTGATTGCGACTTGGCGGTCTGCTGGGACTTTTTGTGAGCCTGACAGGAGTGAAGTGGGAGGACGAGCAGCGACGCGGTTCTCTGACTGCTTTCGTAACTGGATAACGACTTGGTCTGGTGAACGGAATGCTGTGGCACGATAGGCACCAAGTTGCTCGACCTCAAGCGAAATGCGCACGATCGAATCAGTAATCAATCCGGTTCGTACTTCTCTCAATATCCCATCATCAATTTTCGCATTTGTGCGAATGCCGGGCGCAAGGCTTGCCGGAGAAAAACGAATATGCAGGCGCGATGGGGAGGCCGATGCTACGATGGACGGTTCCGCTATCAGTTCATACGCAATCGGACTTGAGAGTGAGATAACGACACGGGTCTCATCCGCTGAAGAAATGGTACGAATGCCTTGAATGGCCGGACGATGTGGTGCGGCAGAAACGAAAGAACTCAGCAACAACATCAGGAAAGTTGCGGTGAGAACTTTCCGTAAAAGCGGCCCTATGAGATGGGGAGTACAAATGGTGAGGGGAGCGGAGGAGAAAGCAAAATGCGTAGGAATAACTGCGTTCATACCGTTGACGCTTCCTCCCCCTCTCCCATTTATTTCATATCAATACAGAAACTGAACTCATGTGCCAAACTCCCACGAAGAGAGATATTTCTTCTGTTCTGGGGTGAGACGATCGCACTTGATCCCCATACTGGCGAGTTTCAGCGTGGCAATATGATCCTCGACGGTTTTCGGTACTTGATGGACGCGGGTGTCGAGGGCTTTCTTATTAGTGATTACCCAGTGGACCGCGAGCGCTTGCGTAGCAAAGCTCATATCCATGACCGCAGCTGGATGTCCTTCTGCGGCAGCGAGGTTAACGAGACGGCCTTCACCAATAACGTAGAGGGTCCGCGTGCTTGAGAGCCGATACGCATCGACATTCGGGCGCACCTCTTTCTCCACAGTTTTGGACAAACTCTTCAGCGCGTTGAGATCGATCTCGACATCAAAGTGACCAGAGTTACACAGGATCGCGCCATCTTTCATCTTGGCGAAGTGTTCTTTGCGTAATACCGATGTGTCTCCGGTCAACGTGATGAAGATATCGCCTTGACGTGCGGCCTCACTCATAGGCATCACACGAAAACCGTCCATTGCCGCTTCCAAGGCACGGATCGGGTTGACTTCCGTAACGATGATTTGCGCGCCCATACCACTGGCCCGCATCGCGACTCCTTTGCCGCACCAGCCATAGCCGGCGATAACGACATTCTTCCCCGCAAACAAAACGTTGGTCGCACGAATAACGCCATCCACGGTAGATTGTCCGGTTCCATAACGGTTGTCGAACAAGTATTTTGTATCGGCATCGTTGACGGCGACAACCGGAATTTTCAGCTTCCGGTCTTGTTCCATAGCCCGCAGGCGAATGACCCCAGTGGTGGTTTCTTCTAGACTTGCGCGCATTTGGCCAGCTTGATTCGCGTACTGCGACTCTGTGTGTAACAAATTAACAAGGTCAGCACCGTCATCGAGCGTGATAACTGGTTTCGTGGCTAGGACTGCGTGCAAATGGCTGTAGTATGATTCGCGGTTCTCGGCGCGGATGGCAAAGGTCGGAATGCCATCGTGTTTGACGAGCGAAGCCGCCGTATCGTCTTGCGTAGACAGCGGATTCGAGGCACAGAGCATGACCTCCGCTCCGCCGGCTTTGAGTGTTCGCATCAGATTGGCGGTTTCGGTTGTCACATGTAAACAAGCGGAAAGCCGGATGCCTTTCAGTGGCTTAGTCCGAGCAAACTGTTCGCGTATTTGGCGTAAGACTGGCATATTCTGCTCGGCCCAGTCGATACGCTTTTTGCCCAGCGTGGCTAATGCAAGATCTTTTACATCTCCTTTAACGGATGCCATAGCGTAGTGTTTCCCTTTTTCCTTTCCTCAGGTTAAGCGATTTTTGCTGCGCGTTTGAGAGCGTCCACACGATCAATGCGTTCCCAGGTAAATTTTTCTCCTTCGGGCGGACGACCGAAATGGCCGTAGGCTGCGGTTGGTCTGTAGATCGGCTTTTTGAGTCCCAACGTTTTGACGATTTCCGCCGGACGCAGGTCGAAGAGTTCAGTCACAATCTTGGAGATCTGCTCGTCCGGGATCGCTCCAGTACCGAACGTGTCTACCAAGACTGATACCGGTTGCGCCATGCCGATCGCGTAGGCCACTTGTACTTCACACCGTGCGGCCAGTTCTGCAGCAACGACGTTCTTGGCGATATAGCGGGCCATATATGCGGCAGAACGATCGACTTTGGACGGGTCCTTGCCGGAAAACGCCCCTCCACCATGCCGGCCATAGCCACCGTAGGTATCGACGATAATCTTCCGACCCGTTAGTCCGCAGTCGGCAAACGGACCACCGTGAACGAAACGACCAGTGGGGTTGACCAAGAAGACCGTCTTATTGTCTATGAACTCTTTTGGCACAACTTTCTTGATAATGTCTTCAATGACAGCTTCTTTGATGGTGTTATACGCAGCATCCGGACTGTGCTGGGTTGAAATGAGAACGGTGTCGGCGCGTGCGGGTCTCCCATCTTTGTAGTGGACGGTGACCTGAGATTTGGCGTCGGGACGGAGGAACGGCAGTTGGCCACTCTTGCGTGCCTGGGTCAGGGCCTCGACCAGGCGATGCGCGGTGTAGATAGGGAATGGCATAAATTCTTTGGTTTCGTCACAAGCGAAACCAAACATCATGCCTTGGTCACCGGCGCCTTGTTCTTTATGGAGTCCTTCACCTTCAGTGACTCCTTGTGAGATGTCAGGAGATTGTTGCCCAATGGCACTCAGGACCGAGCAGGTCGTGGCGTCAAAGCCCAGGTCGGAACTCGTGTAGCCAATGTCATGGACGACCTCGCGAACCACATCTGAGTAGTTGATGATGGCTCGCGTCGTGATTTCGCCGGCAACAACGACCATACCTGTTTTGGCAAGGGTTTCGCACGCAACACGACTGTCGGGATCTTTCGTGATCAGTGCGTCTAAGATAGCGTCGGAAATCTGGTCACACATCTTATCTGGGTGCCCCTCAGACACCGACTCCGATGTAAAGAGGAAATCTTTTGCCGGCATAATAGCGGTCTCCTTCGTTTGCTTCTGCTGATTCTACGCCTTCGCCTGGAAAGCAGGCGCATGTAATAGGATAGCGATAGGAGCGTCAAGGGGCAAATGCGACGAACGTAAGAGGTAAAACGTGAAACGTGAAACGTAACTACTTCTGCCCCCTTTTTACGTTTTACGCCTTACGTTTTACGCTCGTTTTTCATTCTTCATAAAAGCGATTGGCAATCACTTCGGTGAGCTTCGCCAGTGCAGCTTCCGCATCGACGCCGCTTGTGGTCACCTCAAGGACACTACCGGGAGGGGCTCCGAGGGTCATCAATTCGAGCATGCTGCGGCCATTGACAGTCTGATTTTGCCAACTCACTGTGACGTCTGCTCGAAGTCCAGTAATGGCACGAACAAATGCTGCAGCCGCACGCGCGTGGAGGCCTTGCCTGTTGATGAGCGTCAGTTGGGCGGCTGTACTTGGCTCGTCTGCCATACGTGTGCCGGTGCTCCTAGCGCTGGAGGTCACGGTGATGGAGGTGCGAGGCATACCCCCACGCCGTCAACCGTCGTCCGAGTTCTTCAACCACAGCAACTGACCGATGCCGACCACCCGTACAACCAACCGCCACGGTGAGGTAGCTTTTCCCTTCGCGAATATAGAGGGGTAAGGTTGATTCGAGTAACGCACTCACCTGAGTGAGAAAGATCTCCGCTTCTGGGCGTTGAAGAACGTAGGTGGCGACATCCGGCGCAAGGCCAGTCTGGGGGCGTAGTTCTTCAACGAAAAAGGGATTGGAGAGAAACCGCACATCAAACATGACATCCGCATCGACGGGTACTCCGTATTTGTACCCAAAAGACTCTAGTGTTACCAGAAGTGTGTTCTGCGTATGAAAATGAGAAAGGGTTTGCCGTAGCTTTTCGCGCAGTTCGTGAACGGTAAAAGTCGACGTATCGATGATTTGTGTGGCGAGCTCGCGGAGTCCAGCGAGTAATTCCCGTTCGGTGCGGATGCCTTCGGCAACCCCGCGGCTGCCAGCTGCAGGGTGTGGACGACGAGTCTCGCTAAAGCGTCGAAGCAGCACCTCGTCAGCTGCTTCGAGATAGAGAATTTGAATTCGTTGTCCGCGGTTACGCAAGTCGGCCAAGACATCAGGATAACTACGAAGGAACACACGTTCTCGCTGATCGATGCCCAGCGCGACGCGGGTGATCGGTTCCTCGCTATTGGCGCACAGTTCGAGAAAACGAGGAATGAGAGTCACCGGCAGGTTGTCGATACAATAGAACCCGAGATCTTCAAGTACATGAATAGCCGTGCTTTTGCCTGACCCCGAAAGACCAGAGACGATCACAACTTGCATCGCCACCGCGGCAGCTTCTGGGAGAGAAGATTCAGAGTCTGGCGTCTTCTTCACAAATCACCTGATATAAAGTGGCACGATTCGTTCCTTGTAAAAGACGGTCTCGAAATGCTTTATCTTTGAGCAGTCGTGAAACCCGGGCAAGGGCTTTGAGATGCACTCCGGCAGACTCTTCTGGTGCGACCAGTAAGAAAAAGAGTTTGGTTGGGAGCCCATCCAACGAATGACAGTCAATACCCTGTTGACTGCGACCAAAGACCGCCACCACTCCTTTGAGCCCGGGGAGTTTACCGTGCGGAATAGCTATTCCTTCCCCAATAGCTGTCGTGCCGAGCCGTTCTCGGTCAAGCAACACCGTGACTAGCTGTTCGGCGCGAATATCAGGCCGTTGCGTCGCTAGATGCTGCGCAAGTTCATGGAGTACGTCGGTTTTGCTGGTACTCTGTAGTTGTGGAATAACTAAATCTTCTGTCAGAATATCAATGACGCGCATGTGGGGGTCCTTTCCCCTCGAGGAGCCGTCACCTTCTCGCGAGCGTATTATCCTTGCTTGCGTTTCGCCGATGGCGGAATATTCATTGCTTCACGATACTTTGCTACAGTTCTGCGAGCAATATCGACATTGCTTTGCGACAGTTGCTTAGCAATATCCTCATCACTTAACGGACGCATCGGGTCTTCTTTGGTGATTAATTCCCGAATCTGTTCTTTCACACTTTCTGCAGCGATATCTTGGCCGTGATGACTTTTGAGACCGGTGGTGAAAAACCGCTTCATTGAGAAGATGCCTCGCGGCGTAGCCATATATTTGTTGGCGATGGCACGGCTCACGGTTGATTCATGGATGCCGACATCCTCGGCAACGTCGCGTAACACCAGCGGGCGCATTTGCGAAACACCATACGTCAGAAAATCGCCTTGGAACTTCACGATACTTTGTGCAACCTGGAGCAGAGTGTGCTGACGTTGCTGGATGCTTTTGATGAGCCAGGCTGCCGAGCGCAGCTTATCCTGAATGTAATCTTTCGCATCTCCTCCCCCTGCGAGCATGCGCCGGTACGACTGACTAACCTTGAGACGTGGAAGCCCTTCTTCATTCAGTGTGACGAAATACTCATCGCCCATTTTCCGCACATCGACGTCGGGGGTCACATAACGGGTCTCGCCTTCGCCAAAATTACGGGCTGGCTTTGGTTCGAGTGTCGTAATCAGTTTAACGGCGTGCGTGACTTCATCAACCGTGACTCCTAAATCTTTGGCGAGCCGATCAAAGCGTCGGCCTTCGAGGACTGTGAGATGGTCTTGCACGATCCGTATAGCGAGGGTGATCAGTGGGTCCTCAACCGTTGGGTCTTCGTGCGCTTGGGCACGTAACTGCAGAAGCAAACATTCGCGTAAGTCGCGAGCGGCAACTCCGGTTGGATCACAGGAGTGGATGAGCTGGAGCACATAGGCTGCGAGTTCGACGCCTACCCCTGCTCCCGAGGCGAGTTCTTCTAGCGAGGCTTTGAGATATCCATCCACATCCAGGTTACCGATAATGACCGACGCTGTTCGTTCTTCTTCCGGACTCAGTTCGTGAAATCGCAGTTGCTCGGAGAGATGGTCTGCTAACGACTCTGCACGGGTCAGGACATTTTCGAGAATATTGAGACGATCGTCATCATCATCATCACCGCCAGTAGCAGGGAGTGATGGCATGTCGTTACTGTAATTATCAAGATAGGCTTGCCAGTTGATGTCGTCTTGGGGCGTTGGGGTGGGACTATCGACCGTGGCAATCTCGGTTTCTGTTTGCGGGCCAGAGGTAAGGGGTTCTTCTCCTTCCGCGCGTTCTAATACCGGATTTTCGGCCAGTTCCTCGTCGATGAGTGTCTCGAGCTCTTCCCGTTGGAGCTGGAGAATTTTTATGGCTTGACGCAACTGTGGCGTCATTACCAGCTTTTGTTGCAGCTTCTGCTGCAGCCGTATATCTAACGCCATGGAAATTTACCCTCGGCTTTGCAGACTAAAGCGTTGCCCTAAATAAGCTTGTCGTGCGCGCTCATTGGTGGCCAGTTCTTCCGGGGTGCCAGACACGAATACGTTGCCATCGGTGAGAAGATAAGCACGGTCACAAATCCGCAGTGTTTCCTGGGCATTGTGATCGGTGAGTAAAATCCCGATTCCACGATTGCGTAATTGCGCGATAATTTCTTGAATATCATTCACTGACAGTGGGTCGATACCAGCAAACGGCTCATCCAGCAACATAAACGAAGGCGACATTACCAGCGCACGGGTGATTTCTACCCGCCGTCGTTCTCCGCCAGACAACGACTCCGCACGTTGGTGGGCGAGGTGCATGATATGCAGTTCGCCAAGGAGCTGTACGAGGCGAGTGCGACGCTCGGCGGTGGTCAGCTCTAGAGTTTCGAGGACTGCCATCACGTTTTCTTCGACGGTAAGCTTGCGAAAAACCGACGGTTCTTGCGGCAAATAGGTGATCCCTCTCCGGGCACGCAGGTGCATTGGTAACGTCGTAATATTTTCTCCATTATAACGGACGACCCCTTGGTCAGGCCGTAAGATTCCCACAATAATCGAGAATGTCGTTGTTTTCCCTGCGCCATTGGGACCAAGCAGTCCAACGACTTCTCCACCTCTGACTTCAATGCTGACGTCACGCAGAACTGGCCGCTTGCCGTACGTCTTATACAACCGCTCTCCGCGTAACACTGCTTTATTGATCACCGTGTCCTTGCCTCTTTTTTGCCTTTTTCGTCTCGTTTGGGATTCAATTGCATTTCTGGCCGTGTTTCTGCCGTTCCTTCAACCGTGACTCGACTTTCATCAAGGTACACTGTGACGGTTTGCCCTTTCACAGTGTTGTCTCCATCTCGCAACACGGCATCGCCACTCAGCACGACGGTACGTTTGATTTCGTTGAAGACGGCTTTTTTGCAGGTTGCGTTGCCGGTTTCCGAGGTGATCTCTACGTTTCCTTCTGCTACTGCTTCTTTGATCCGTTGGCGTCGCCGGGTGGCAGCGTTCTCTTTTTCTGAAGCAGAGGCATTGGTCGCAGAAGCAGAAGGCGCTCCTGCGCCATTGTTTGCCTCTTGCTCTTCATACGTGACAGTAAGGAGATCGCTCTTAATTGTACCGTTATCTCGGGTTGCGACCACGCCATCGCGATACACAATCCGCTTTTCGTTGTAGAAGAACTCTAACTTTCCTGAACGAATATTGATCGGCCCATTGCCCGAAGTAAGGGAGATATCAAACGGATTCTGACTCTTTGTTGGTTGTTCGGTAGGGGCGCTCTTGTCTTCAGCGGCAAGAGCAGTGTCTGTCGCGCAAAACAACGTCAGGAACAGTACGATTCCAACCCCGCTGCCTCCCAGCTTCTTCATTAACTATCGCTCCTACTTAAAGTGGTTTGTACGTCTGCATCGAGGGTCAAATATTTGTTGGTAACGTCAACGGAATATCCTTGGCCTGCAACCGTTACTCCTGGGCCGTCTATCTGGACAGCACCGGACGATGAGATCCGATTCTGTTCGGTTTCAAAAATCGCTTCCTGGGTCTTAATAAGATAATCGCTTACCTGCATTTCTAAATCGCCACTGAGCTCGACGCGCATAACGTCTTCTTTTTTGTCGGTAGTCAATAATATTCGCGCCTCGCGGCTCCGCAACGAGAAAGATTCTCCATCCTTCGGATAGAAGGAGAATTGCGGGGACTCGACAATGACCAGATGGTTCTCAGGCGAGTAGCGCGCTTTGCGTGCAACGATTTCCCAGGCCTTTTTGCCATCGGGTCGGACCTTCACGCGCTTAAAGTTTTCCATGCGTTGTTCTTCTGAGGTTGTAGGAGGATCGAGAGTCGGATTAAGGGCAGAGTCGTCCGCACGTTCTGTGTTGATGAGCAAGCCATGGCCAACTACGGCTAACAAAAGCAACACCAGAGAGGCAATGAGGAAACGTACTTGACCGCGACTCATCGAATTCTTCCACCTCGATCAAGATACCCTACCTTCTTCATCTTACGCAATGAAGGTGGCAAGTTTCTTGCCTTTCTCTAAAGAGTAGCCGTTGCGTTGAAAGAGGAAAAGTAAATCAGGAATTTCCTGACCGTGCAGGTGAATCAACTACGGGACTCTATTGAGGATTGAGAGTCCATACCGGCGGCTCGTCGAAGAAAGAATAGCACCGCTAGTGTTATACTCTGGGAGGTCGCTCTTTCGCAATAGCATCAAGCTTCTGAAGTGTTTGCAATACGGCTTCGAGCTGGGCGAGCGGGAAGACGGTGGCACTGTCACTCAACGCACGTTCTGGATCGCGATGGACTTCCATGAACAATCCATCGACACCAACTGCCAGTGCCGCACGTGCCAGCGGTGCAATAAACTCTCGTTGGCCTCCGGACATGCTCCCTTGTCCTCCAGGTAACTGCACACTATGCGTGGCATCATACACGACCGGATAGCCAGTACGGGCCATAATCGGTAACGAACGAAAATCAGATACCAAGTTGTTGTAGCCAAACGAGGCTCCGCGTTCGGTCAGTAAAATGCGTTGATTGCCGGTTGACGCGACTTTGGTGGCGGCGTGGCTCATATCCCACGGGGCCAAGAATTGGCCCTTCTTGATATTCACGACCCGCCCACTCTCTCCTGCTGCTACCAAGAGATCGGTTTGACGACAGAGAAACGCCGGAATCTGCAGAACATCGACTGCGTCAGCAGCGGCCCTCGCTTCTTCGGGTGAATGCACGTCAGTCAGGACGAGGACACCGCATTGGCGTCTCGTCTCAGCAAGAATAGCAAGCCCCTCATCCATGCCAAGACCGCGAAACGACTCACCAGAGGTGCGGTTGGCTTTGTCGTATGAAGATTTGTAAATGAAGGGAACGCCGAGACGGTTCGTGAGTGTTACGAGCGCCTCGGCGTGGTACAGCGCGGAGTCTCGACCCTCAATTACACACGGGCCAGCGATCAAGACAAACGGATGATTGCCACCACACGGGATTGACCCGATGTGGACAACATTGGGAACAACTTCACGAATCATGATCGTCCAGCCCCGCTCACACGTCGCAACGGACTTTCGTGGATACCTAAGCGCCGTTGCAGCGCTGCGCGAACAAATCCCGCAAACAGAGGGTGACAGTCAAAAGGACGCGACTTGAGTTCTGGGTGGAACTGCACGCCAATAAACCAGGGATGTTTGCGAATCTCGATAATTTCCACCAGACCACCGTCAGGCGAGAGCCCACTGAAGGTCATGCCCTTCGTGGCGTAGCGTTCGCGGTACTCGTTGTTGAATTCATAGCGGTGACGATGACGTTCGGAGATTTGCGATTGGCCATAGAGCTTAGCGGCGAGCGTCCCGTCTTGCAGCGAACATGGATACGCCCCGAGCCGCATCGTTCCGCCTTTTTGCACGATGCTGCGTTGTTCATTCATCAGCGCAATAACCGGATGCGGAGTATTTTCGTCGACTTCGGTAGAGTTAGCATGGGCGAGACCGCAAACGTTGCGGCCAAACTCAATTACCGCCATCTGCATACCAAAACAAATACCGAAGAACGGAACTCCTTCCTCGCGGGCATAGCGGACGGCAGCGACTTTTCCCTCAGTGCCACGTTGGCCAAATCCCATCGGCACGAGCAACCCATCGGCGCGACGAACCGCTTCAGGGAGTGTCCCATCCTCTAGCTGTTCTGAATCGATATGCTCGATTTCGACCCGGCATTCGTTGGCGAGCCCGCCATGCGCAAGCGCTTCATTCAAGCTCTTATACGAGTCGATGAGATTGACGTATTTGCCAACCATAGCGATACGCACCCGCTCGCGGGGATTCTTATAAATGTGGACGATCCGTTCCCACTTACTGAGGTTTGGACCACCGGTCCACATGTTGAGTTTTTCCACGATGCGTTCGTCGAGCCCTTCCTGGTGAAACACCAGCGGAACTTCATAGATACATTCAACATCTTTGGCAGTGATGACCGCGTTGTCGTTGACGTTACAGAAGAGGGCAATTTTGGCTTTGACCTTGGCTTCAAGGTAGCGATCGGTACGACACAGGAGGATGTCGGGCTGAATGCCGAGACTGGTGAGTTCTTTCACGCTGTGTTGCGTGGGTTTGGTTTTCAGTTCACCAGCAGCAGAAATAAAGGGTACCAACGTGAGATGCACGTACAGCACATGTTCGCGCCCCCAGTCCCAGCGGAGCTGCCGAATTGCTTCGAGGAACGGAAGGCTCTCGATATCACCAACAGTGCCTCCGACTTCACAGATAGCGACATCAAAACCGGCGGCAGCGGCGAAAATGCGTTGTTTGATCTCATCGGTAATGTGCGGAATGACTTGTACCGTCCCACCGAGATAGTCACCCTTGCGTTCGCGGGCAATGACCGTGTCGTACACCTGGCCGGTAGTGAAGGTGTTTTTCCGACCCAACGGCGTGGAGACATAGCGCTCGTAGTGCCCAAGATCGAGGTCAGTTTCGGCGCCATCGTCAGTCACATAGACCTCGCCGTGTTGAAACGGATTCATAGTGCCGGGATCGACGTTAATGTACGGGTCCATTTTCAGTAACGTGACTTTCAGGCCACGGCTTTCGAGCAGTCCGCCGATCGAGGCGGCGGCGATGCCTTTGCCTAGAGAGGAGACCACACCACCGGTGATGAAAATAAATTTCGTCTTACGGCCTTCTTTCCCATGCTCATTGGTACTCATGGCATTGCCTCCTCTGCACGCCGCAGGTCCTCCGGCGTGTCGATCTCGATGGTTGGACGTTCTGTGTCGCTAACCGTGATCTGATAACCCCATTCCAAAGCGCGTAACTGCTCAAGCTGTTCCGTTTGTTCCAGTGGTGTCCGTGGCAACTTCGTAAAGGTAAAGAGAAAGTCCCGTCGATACACGTATAGACCAATATGCCGATACCCAAGAATCGTTTTCCGTTCTGTGCCTGCTGACTCTGGACTCTGGACTCTGGACTCTGGACTCCTTTCGTAGGGGATGGGACTCCGCGAAAAATATAATGCATACCCTTTGCGATCAGTGACAACTTTTACGACGTTGATGTTCTGCCACTCAGCAACTTCATAGATCGGCGTTTTCACTGTGGACATCACCGCACTAGGAGCCTGAGTGAGAGCAGTGACCGCGTCTTCGACCATGGCTGGCGGAAAGAACGGCAAATCTCCCTGCACGTTGACGATGATATCTACGCTGAGCCGTTCGGCAACCTCGGCGAGACGATCGGTGCCAGTAGGATGATCAGCGCGGGTCATGGCGACCTCTCCACCAACAGCACGTATGACACTTGCGATGCGATCATCATCGGTCGCGACGATGACGCGAGCCAAGCCGCGTACCAAGCAGGTTTGTTCGTAGACATGTTGGATCATCGGCTTACCGCGCAATAATGCCAGCGGCTTTCCGGGGAAGCGAGTTGACCCATAACGAGCAGGAATCAATGCAACAACTTCCATGCTCAACTCACGCAGATTGTAACGTTGGAATCGACGGAGAGAAGCCCGACCACGGAAACCTACTATACGAAAGAAGCTGGAAGGCGTCAAATTGAGAGATAAAGGTGCCCTCAGCCAATACTATGAGCTATCAAGCCCAAGATTCGACAGCCTCTTCTCTACTATTCCACCGGATTCAGTAAAATAAGGGCAACCCCAGTTCCTTCGAGTTCAATCGACGCTCTGCCTCTACTCGTGGCTGGACATTTACCCGTGTATTCGATGCCAATTAGCGCACTGTCACTGGGGGGCTGTAAGAAAAAGGTCTTTCCCAGGATGACGTGAAAATCGTTGTTATCAGCGATAAGGGTCACTGAGCCTTCCAAGAAAACAGAACACTGACTGGTCAAGGGGAAAAGCCGCTGCCCGATGGAGGTATCGCCATTGCAAAATTGGATCTGTCTTGGCACGCCAAAAAGGCTGCATTCTATCGGTGGGCCTCCACCGACTATATCGTTATCGACAATCGTCGGTGGAGGAAGAAAGGCAGGATGCCCACTGAAAGACTGCGCTGATTGGTGTAGACAATGTCAAATGGTTGATTGAAGTTTAGGGATGAGCCTGCTTTGACTTTGATAAACGTATCAAGCGAATTCCCTGGCGTAAGAGTGCGGCAGACTCTATTACCATCACTGTCGAGCCAATCAAAGTCACTCATTGTGAATATTTTTCCTCCTTGCGTGATACTGAGATTAGTGTCGCAGGCCGAAAACCCTCCTGTTGTCTGTGCTCGCGGTTCGGGCGTGATCCCGGATGTCAATGGCGAGCTATTTTGAGGAAGGACTTGCACGACTTGGATCTGGCCGGAAGACTGACACGGATTGGTTGCCGTAAGATTCGCTCTCCCGCCAGAGGGATCGACGGCAGCTTGGGTGGCGCTGGTGCATATCCGTTCATCGATTTCAGGAAGAACCGCCCCGGTAATGGTAAAGTTCTGTATACTTTCTTGCCATTGGACGCGTGTATGTCGTCCTGATTGCGGGAAATCGGACACAACAAAGCCGCCGCTTAATCCTTGCACGAATGACCCAAGACCCAGAGTCGTGACGGTGAATACTGAACGTGCAAACTCAACGCCGTCTTTTAACGCGCGTAAAGTATGTACCCCATCTGGTAAATCACTCCAGTTGACCAACAGGCCAAAGCCATTATCGGTATCTCCACACGCACCCGCCGTATCATCCCGCGCGGTGCCATAGGCTGCTTGTAGTGTAATGATACCATTGATTTCGACCTCAATCCTTTCTGGCCTCACACGCCCAGCCGGAGATCACGCTAATGCCGCTCTGAAACGAGCCTGCTATCGGGTTTTCGAGTTTCGTGCGAGGACTGGATGGAGTTCCGTCTGCCGGACTTTCGGTCGCGCCGATAATGCTAAAATTCTGAATACTCTCCTGCCAACGAATACGCGTCGTCTTTCCGTCCTGAGGAAAGTCCGGCAGCTGCGATTCTCCGGTGAGACCGGTAGGAAATTGCCGGTTTAGCCCGAGAGTGCTGACGATAACTGTAGCACGGGCAAACTCTACGTCATCGCGCAAAGCCCGAACCGTATAATTGCCATCAGGTAAGATGTTCCAGTTCACTAACAGACCAAAGCCATTGTTGGTATCTCTGCATGCGCCCACAGTATCGCCTCGTGCAGTGCCATAGGAGGCTTGAAGTGTGGCGGTGACTCCGCTGCCGCTTACTTCGATATCAATCCGATCAGCATCGCAAGCCCAACCCGAAACGATGCCGATACCGCTCTGAAATCGAGCCAGGCTGCGTGTTTGTCTAACATGGCTGTGCGAATACCGCGCGAGGAGCTGTCATGCTAAGAACCAGGGAGATAATGAGAAAAAGATAGAGTCGAGCTAGTTGTTTGAACATAACTTCCTCTCTCGTCCCGCTCTCAGCGGAACATAATCAGGTATCTTAGCAAAGCTCTCTTACTTTCCCCTAGCGTAGTATTCTTAGAGCGGATTGCCATTTTCATGCGACCAACGATGTCCCGTAGAGACGCAACATGTCGCGTCTCTACAAGCGAATCAGGCACTTTAAGGACACAAGCAAAGAAATCTCCTAATTCCGCAAACGCGGCTATAGAACACTCGAGTAAACGAGCTACCTGATTATGGAGAAGCTGGAGACGGAATATCACGAATCAAGGGAGAGGGAACGACTGGGTACCGCTTCTCCAACCATACATACACCGTCGGTAAGACCAAGAGTGTCAATACGGTTGATGTCATCAGGCCACCGATGACAACTGTTGCGAGTGGGCGTTGGACCTCAGCTCCAGGGCTGGTGGAGAGCGCCATCGGTATGAACCCGAAACTGGCAACCAAAGCCGTCATCAACACGGGTCGTAGCCGACTCTCAGCACTCTGTTGGGCGGCGTCCTCTGCAGAGCATCCTTCCTCACGCAAGCGGCGCGTGGCTGACATCAACACTAAGCCATTCAACACCGCCACACCGAACAGGGCGATAAATCCTACACCGGCAGAAATAGAGAAAGGCATTCCTCGCACAGCCAATGCAAAGATGCCGCCTGTTGTTGCCAACGGGACATTCAAATAGATCAACAGCGCTGGTCGCGCCGCGCCAAAAGTGGCATAGAGCAATACAAAAATTAACAGCAACGCCAGTGGGACCACGAGGAGTAAACGTTGACTCGCGCGTTCGAGGTTTTCAAACTGCCCGCCCCACTGTGACGTAGTAGCCTGCTGGTAAGGATACCTCGCTGACCAATCGTTGTTGAGCTTCACTGACAAACGACCCCAAGTCTCGACCGCGAACGTTGGCCTCGACGACGATGCGGCGGTGAATATCTTCGCGACTGATCTGTGCTGGTCCTTCTTCTACGACCACGCGCGCTAATTGCTTAAGTGGAATGAGCTGTCCACCTGATGCCGCAATCGGCAGATTATCAAAAGTGTGCTCCCCATTCCCTATGGAGGTGTGCCAGTCGGACAGCCAAGCCAAAGCGGCGTTGTCCTTCGAAGACCGTCCCTACCACTTTGCCGGCACCTGCCGCTTCGACTGCAGCTAGCACGTCGGCAGCGTTAATCCCGTAACGCGCAATTTGTTGGCGATCGACTTGTACACGCATTACAGGTAACCCTTCAACCTGTTCGACGCGCACGTCAGCCGCTCCAGGGACCTGTCCGAGCAGCCGACCGATTGCCTCTCCTTTTTGACGCAATACGCTGAGATCATCCCCGAACAGCTTCACGGCAACATCCGATTTCACGCCAGCAATCAATTCGTTAAAGCGCATTTCAATCGGCTGAGTGTAGGAAAGTCCGACACCAGGCACGACCTCATTCAGTACCGTGGCCATTTTGTCAACCAGTTGTTCTTTGGTCTGTGCACTCGTCCATTCTTCTTGCGGCTTGAGGCTGACAAAGATATCAGACAGCTCGATACCCATCACATCAGTAGCGACCTCGGGGGAGCCGGTACGAGATACCACTCGGGTGACTTCGGGAAAATGTTCCCGCAACGCGCGTTCAATACGCAACGTGGACTCGATCGATTCACCCAAGGCGATACTGGGCAGCCGCAAGGCTTGAATCGTGATGTCACCCTCGTCCAAACGTGGCACGAATTCACTACCCATAAACGACGCGATCAGAAGACTGGCAGCGAACACCAGGGCCGCAATAGTCGCGGTAACGCGTGGCCAACGCATTACCCACGCCAGCACCGGGCGGTAGAGACGCTGGGCCTGATGAATCAGCCACGTCTCGTGTTCTTTGGTGTCGGATTTGAGAAACAAAGATGCCAGGACAGGTATGAGGGTGAGAGATAGTACCAATGATGCACCGAGAGCGAACAATACCGTCCATGCCATTGGACGGAACATTTTTCCTTCTACACCCTCCAGCAAAAGAATCGGCAAATAGACAACCATGATGATCAATTCGCCGAACATCGTCGGACGACGTACTTCAAGTGAGGCTTCCCGTACGACGTCGACGACAGGACGGTTCTGGAAGTTTTTACGTAACCGCCGCACTGAGTTTTCTACCATGATAATCGAGCTGTCGACGATCAAGCCGAAGTCGATGGCACCCAAGCTCATGAGGTTTCCGGAAATGCCAACCGCGACCATGGCAGTGCAGGCCATGAGCATCGAGAGCGGAATCGCTGCGGCTGCGATCAGTCCGCCGCGAAAGTCTCCCAAGAGCAGAAAGAGCACGAGAATCACCAGGAGTGCACCTTCGGTCAGATTCTTGGTGACCGTATGAATCACACGGTTGACGAAATCCGCGCGGTCGTAAAATGGTTCGATGCTCACGCCTGACGGCAGAGATGCCTGGATACGTTCGAGTTCTTGCTTGACACGTGCCGCTACGAGGCGTGCATTCTCACCACGCAACATCAAGGTCATGGCGACCACGGCTTCGCCTTCTCCATCTATGCTGGCGGCACCGATGCGAGGCATCGCACCGATGGTGACCGTTCCGAGTTCGCTTATGCGGATCGGTACCCCATCGGATCCGGTGGCGACCATGATGTTGGCAATGTCTGTGGTATTCTCAACCAGACCTTCACCGCGGATTAAATATGCCTCGCCGTTGCGCTCGATGTACCCGCCTCCAGCTACAATGTTGTTTTTTTCCAGCGCTTCAAACACGCGGCCAATCGGCAAGCGATAGCTTACTAACTTCATTGGGTCGATCACAACGTGATACTGCTTGGTGTACCCGCCGTTAGGTGCGATTTCGATCACTCCAGGCACGGCGCGCAAGCGATAGGCGATCTGCCAGTCAAGAATCTCGCGCAATTGCATTGGGGTATAGTTCGCACCCTTGACTGCGAACATGAAAACCTCTCCTAAGCCGGTGGTCACTGGTCCTAACTCAGGGGTGCCAAATCCTTGGGGGATTTGCTCCTTCGCTTGTACCAGCCGTTCGGCTACCATCTGACGTGCTAGATAGATGGGAACACGATCTTTGAAGACCACGGTGATAGCGGAAAGCCCGAAGCGCGAGGTCGAGCGGATTTGCTCTAAATCTGGGAGGCCGCTCATGGCCGCTTCAACAGGAAAGGTAATGTAGCGCTCGACTTCAACCGGACCGATCGGTGCTGCACGCGTCAAGATGAGCACTTGATTTGTCGTGGTATCTGGCAATGCATCAATTGACAGGTGTTGGAGGTTATAGATGCCGACGCCGACCATCAGGAGAGCCGCGACAATTACCAGAAACCGATTGCGCAATGACCATTCGAGAATGTAGCTCAGCATTAGTGCTATTCCCCTTCAGCGAGCGTCGCTTTCAGGAGTTCAGACTTGAGGGTGAAACTTCCCTCGGTCACTACCTGTTGGCCCTCCTGAACTCCTTCGCGAACTTCAACCCACTCATCTCCTTGTTTGCCAAGCTGCACAATGTGTCGGGTAAATATCCCTTCTCCGCTGGGTACAAATACGACTATCTCTCCTTCTACTCGTTGCACGGCGCTTGACGGTACAGTGAGGCCGGTTACGTCCTGCTGTCCCGGTGTGGTGATGAGCGCAGTTGCAAACATGCCGGGTTTCAAGCGCCCTTGGGGATTGGGGATTTCAACCCGCGTAGGAATGGTCCGTGTTTGCTCATTCAGCAGACTCCCTAAATACGTGACAGTACCGCGAAAGGTCTCCTGCGGGTAACTATCAGTTGTGATTGCTACATCTTGTCCGACACGAACTTTTGCCAGGTCTTTCTCGTAGACATCAAGCTGAATCCACAGCGTCGAGAAATCAGCAATCGTGTAGACTGAACGTTCCGGCGGAATGACCTCTCCAATGGTGATATCTTTTTCTGCCACAATCCCGGAGAACGGAGAGAGAAGTGGAAATTGCGAGATCGGTTCTTTCGCCTGCCAGGCTAAGCGATGGGTGTCTTCATCAGACAATCCATAAAGGTGTAACGTTGCATGCGCTGCTTCAAATTCTGCTCTCGCAGTTAGATAGGCAGCTTCGGCTTCAAGTACTTCCCGCTGTGAGGTAATGTGTTGCTCAAAAAGGCGTCGTGCCCGTTGGTAGTTTTTCTCTTGTACACTAGTGAGTGCTTGAAATTTCAGATAGTCGGCCTTCGCTTTGCCGAGTTCAACACTATCCAAGATCGCGAGGACATCACCGGTTTTGACAGTATCCCCTAACAGCTTGCGTACGATGACTACTCGTCCAGCAATACGGGGGCTCACGTGTGCGAGTCGATTTTCGTTGGGCTTGATGACCGCAGTCACGCGCACCTCTTCAGTAAGCTGGCGTCGAATAACTGGGGTGGTCTTGATGGTCAACGCATGGAGCGCTGCTGGAGATAAATGGACTGCTCATCCCGAGCCTCAGCTTGAACTTCAGCCGGTGGAACTGTGGTTGGGACTGGATCAGGAGAGCCTGATGGTTGACAACTCGCCAAGAGGCTGAGCCCGAATACCAACTTGAGTAACAACGCACCTGAATCGAACTTCATGACAATCGTACACTTCACAACGTGACTTCTCACTCGTGTCATTCTGAGCCCTTCGGCTGCGCTCAGGATAAACTCCGCGAAGAATCTCCCTGAGAGACCCTTCGTTACACTCAGGGTGACAGAGCCCGTGTGCCAATCCTTTGTGATCTGATTTAGACCTTTGACTCTCTTCATTGCGGCACTTCCTCTACAGATCCGTCCCGGTGGCTCGCTCCAATGCAATGCGGGCTTGCCAATAGGCGCTGAGAGCGTCGATATACGAGAGCTGAGCAGTCACCAGATTCGTCTGTACCACCACCAGTTGCAACAGATTGATTTGTCCTTCACGATAGGCGACTTCGATAAGCTGAAAGTTCTCTGTCGCTCGTTCTAAGACATCTTGCTCATAAACCTCGACTTCTGCCTTGGCGGTGTTATACGTGCGCAACGCCTCCGACACTTCCTGACGGATTTGCAGTTCGATGCTCTGTCGTTCGTGTCCGGCCTGTTCTTTCCGACCGGCGAGTTGGAGTAATTCTGCTTGCTTGCGATCAAAGATCGGCAAGGGAAAGCGGATTTCTGCCCCGGCGATGTAGTCACGTTTCTCTTCCTCACGGTAGACAAAGCTCAGTGTTGGATTGGGGAGTGCTAAGCGGCGTGTCAGTTCAGTTTCGACATCGATTCGTCCCAGCTCTGCGCGGGCGCCCTGCAAATCAGGACGTGTTTCGAGCGCTTGTTGCAATATCGTTTGTTCATCCACCGTCTGGGGCCGGACAGTCAGCTGTCCAGCCAACGCGATGGTGCCGCGTGGTTCCTGGCCAAGCAGACGCTCCAACTCTTGCAGCATGTTGCGGTAGTCTCGTTCGGCAATCAACGTATCACGGCGAGCTTGCCCCAGTTGAATTTCGGCAAGGTTCACTTCGAGTTTGGTTATCTCTCCAGCTTGGAAACGCTTGGCTGCCGCAGTACGGAGACGGCGGGTGAGATCTTCGACATGGCGGAAGAGGTCACCGCGACGATGCAAAGAAAGAGCGCGATAGAAACGGTCCTTCACCTGCGCCAAGATGAGTCGTTCGCGATCTTTCACTCGTTGTATGACGACAGCAACATGGCGCTCCGCTTCCTCAATGCGCTTCTCGCGCTGTCCCCCGATTTCGATTTGCTGCGAGAGTGTGACGGCAAAATCAACGGAATTCCCACGCTCCCCTGGCTCGCCACGCGAGCGATCCGTGACTTCTGTCGCAAGCTCTGGGTTAAATTGGCTAGGATAGCGGGCTTTAATTAGCCGACCGCGTGCGATCTCTAGTTCCTGACGAGCCGCTAAGAGTTCAGGGTTGTGATCCCGTGCCAGCATCAAGGCTTCAGCCGGAGTCAATGCTGGGCGTTCTTGCCCCTCGCTCGACTGTGGCACGATGGCCACCGCCGCTAGTATGAGTACGGACCACAGACGTCTTGTCATTACGTCCCTCCTCCGGCTTCCTTCCTGCCGGGGTAAGGCTTCCGTTTTTTGTTGGTAAGTCTTGCCGAGCGTTTCGTACTGAAGGATCAAGTCAGAGTGCTGATCAGGACGGGAGGGTGGCTGACCACTCCGACCTCTGGTCTCTGGCTCGACAACAACACAAAGGAAGAGGATGGGTCAAATCAACAAGGCAACGCCCTGCAGATACAAGGAGGACGAAGAGCAACAAGAAAGAACAGGCGCAGCGGAGAGCATCTGCACTCCCGCAGTCAATGTGTGAAGATCGAAGAAAGAAAGAATCTGCGCAAAGTGGGGAACATCGATAGTCTGTGAAGACGCCGAGACTGTCGCTTTATGGGCTCCGGCCAGTTCATCGCACGTTCCTGGCAGACCAGAGCGGTGTTGTTCTGAAGACGGACTCGAGGTGTGGTCGGCAACAGGATGCATGCAGTCTTTGCCACTGGCGTGGTATGCCGGTGTTGCATCCCCCAAGAAGCGTAGATGAGCCAGCGGACCGAGTGCACAATGGGTCAGGAGGTGAACAACGAGCGTAGAAAGAACACCCCAATGAAGAAATTGGAGTTGCTTGCTCGCTCTTGTCCGTTTTTCAGTCATGAAGACACACCGTATTAGACCTGCATCGTATCTTTTTCCAGGCGGACTTATCAACTGCTTCTTTCTATTTCACTAGTGGACCGGCCCTATCCTTGAGATAGGTCGAGGATATATCGACTTTTGACTTTTGCCATTGCACGCCATACGCTAGATATGACTTTCTATTGGGAGTTGTAGTTTCTGATTGACCCTGTGGGGGAAGCCAAAATAAATGTCTGCGGTGTGAAAAGGGGAGAGGGCGTGATGCGTGCTAAGATCTTGACAGGACTCGTGTTTGCGACGTTCGTGGTAGGGTGCTCCGGGTTGGCAGAAGCTCGCAGCTTATCGGATCGGATTAGTCTGCTCTTTGGCGACCGTGGAATCGAGGCTGATGTGGATGACAATGCCGTCCCGCATCAAGCGCATTTTACCAGTACGAGTCTGGCGACTCTTGATCTCCTGGTGAAGCAAATGGCTGCTTCGGCTGCCGATTTTCCGGCAATTTCGACTGCACCGGGGTTTACCTACCAGTACAACATGCAATTACAAGTGTTTGAGCGCTCCTCGAACTTGTTAGGACCGGTGTTTGTCGAACGACCAGAGACACTTGGCCGCGGGAAAGTTGATTTCGGCTTTTCCTATCTCTTTATCGATTTTGATGAACTCAACGGGAAAAATCTGGATCGTCTCTCATTCCGAGACCTGGAGCATAATGACTGCTGCAATACGCCAAATCCCCCTCCTAGTCCTAATGTCCCGGCTTTTGAACAAGATACGGCTGCCTTATTCTTCGAAAAGTTCACTTTGCAGTCGCATGTTTTCTCTTTGTTTGCGACCTACGGTGTTACTGATCGCTGGGATGTGAATATTCTATTGCCCTTTGTTTTTACCCATTTTCGAATGCGTGCGCAGGCAGTGCTGAACAACGAAAGCGGTACGGATACGCACTCGTTTGATAACGCGACAGGGGAAGATACTGAAGTGCGTTCAACGTCTGATGATCCAGTTGGCATTGGCGACCTTCTTCTACGGACGAAATATCACCTTATAGATAATAATGGATTCAATCTTGCAGCTGGTTTGACGTTACGGCTGCCGACCGGGGATGAAGACGATTTTCAGGGCCTTGGTGACACTATGACTCACCCCCTTCCTTGCTCTTTCGCAGGAATATTGGCGATTCCATCTGCATGCGACTGGCGGCATCGAGTTCAACTGGGATGACTCAGATCGGACCCGCGCGCGCTATGGCGCAGGGGTCGCATTTTCACTGATCGATCAGTTGGCCTTGAACGTCGATATCGTTGGGAGTTCGTATCTAAAAAATGACCGTCTTTCGGTGCAAGTACCGCAGTTTGTGAATGCACCTGGAACATCTGAAGCGACACCGACAACACTACCTACGACAAGAACCTTCAGCACCAAGGTACGGCCTGACATCGTCGATCTTGCGGTTGGGTTCAAAGCCAACATCTATGGGGCTATCGTCGGCTACGCGAATGTCTTTCTGCCGCTCAACAACGATGGGATACGGGCTGATGTGATTCCCTCTGCAGGCCTGGAAGTGAGTTTCTAAAGAAAACGAGGAATATTAATACCCTCACCCTGTCCTCCTCCGACTACGCGAAGGACAAGCTCTCCCACTGGGAGAGGGAAGCAGACGCGAAAGCGGATGCGGGTGAGGGAGATTCCTGTAACCCAACCAAGGGAAACGCCTCGGCGGGGCGTCTCTACTACTTACCGCACCGCCGTCACTGGTGCTGCCGGTTTCTCATTGCACAGGCCTGCAACGGCATCGAGCGCGTTACTCAGGTCCTCGATAATGTCTTGCCAGTCTTCGAGTCCAAGCGAGAGTCGTAACATTCCCGGTTCGACTCCGCGAGCAAGCTTCTCCGCTGCTGGCAGTGCGGCATGGGTCATCGAATACGGATTCTCGATCAGGGTTTTGATATGACCGAGACTCACCGCTAGGGTGATCGAATACGCATGTTCGGCGATATAATCGATAAACGCTTCGGCTACGCGGTTGTCAGCGCTTGGGTCTTTTACGGTGAACGACAACATCGATCCAGGCGCAAATTTGCCGCGATAGTCGGTCATCTGGCGCATGGCAAGTTCTCGCTGGGCAAAGTTTTCGAGACCTGGGTAGACGACTTTAGCGATGAGCGGATGCTCTTGTAAAAACTGCGCGACCTTGGTTGCACTCTTTTGCTGATTGACCATGCGCGTCGCCAGCGTTGGCAGTCCGTAGACAAGAAACGTCCACGCGCTCTTCGATGATAATACCCCGCCAAAATCCTTACGGTACATGAGCAACGGACTGTGCAATTCACGTGGAGCAATCACTGCACCGCCCATGTCGGTGCCGAAGCCACCAATATCTTTGGTAAGGCTGTGAAGGACGACATGCGCTCCTTGTTCGAGCGGGCGCTGGCAATAGGGAGTTGAGAACGTGTTATCGACGATGATCAGAATAGGCTCTTGGCGTCCTTTATTTGCTTCATCGACGACCCGCCGCACAGCAGCGATATCGATAAGCTGAAGAGTAGGGTTGACCGGTGTCTCGAAGTAGACCACGCGCGTGCGGTCATTGATGGCGGCACGTAACGCCTGCTCATCAGTAAGATCAACAAAACGCGTATTCACTTGATAGCGCGGAAGCCAGTTCGTCATGAGGCTGTAAGTGCAACCATAGACGACACGATGGGCGACTACTTCTTCACCGGCTTTGACTGTTACTCCTAGGGCCGCAGTAACCGCCGCCATACCGGTAGCGAAACACACAGCAGATTCCCCACCTTCGGCATGCGCCAGCGCATCTTCCAGCATCCCGCGTGTCGGTTCATCCAGGCGATCATAAATATAGATCGGCACCTGAGAGGTGAGGTTAGCTGCATCGTTGGCGAAATTGGCAAAGCCACGGGCGCCGCGATAGGCTGAACTTAGGCGGAACGTCGTTGAGGCAGAGATCGGTGGCACGACATGATGGTCGTAGTCCCAGCGTGTGCTGTTAGGAATCCCGTGAATCATCTGCGTGCGCATGCGATATTCGTCTTTTTTGGGCCGGCGTGATTTCTTTTCCATGTTATGTACCCCCTCTCTGATGTTATCGGAACCTCAGGTGGTTTTTGAAGGTGCTTCTATTCTTATTGTAAGCCTGAAAGAGCAGTTCACAAACCCAAGCCAGAGCTTGCAAAATATTCCTACACTTTACGATGCGACGTTCCACAGGGAGATTCTAGTGGGAGCCAGAATCTCTCTGAGGGGATACGATGGCGGGCGCAGCCCGCCCTACGGTGAAATTCCGTAGCCATGCGGAGGCGTCGTAGGGCAGGCTGTGCCTGCCAGTCTCGGTTCTTTTCCAGAGCGTTTTTCCGCGACCCCTTACCGTTTCACGAATCCCAGAGACTCTAGCGCTCATAGGACGTGTGGCGGTAACCGTAGGCTGCAGGTAAAGCCCATCAGCTGGGATGAGGGAAGACCGAGTCCCAACTTCCTTTGAAAAAAGTCAAAGGGCAAAAGGCAAAAATGATGAAAACGGGCCAGGATGCGGAAAGTCTAGGAGTCTGAGAGTCTGGGAGTCGTACGAAACGAGGAACACGAAATGATGAACGATGAATGCAGAATGATGAATGGGAAAAATAGTCTGAAGTCACAACAAGTCTAGCGACTGTGAGTCGTGCTACAAAAGAACCGCAATTGCCTTATGTCTTGGTTGTGACGCTCTTACACACTGAACGTAATGGACACGCCGTGCAGCGTGGCGTGCGTGCCACACAGATTGTCGCTCCAACATCCATGATCGCTTGATTGAACAGGTACGCTTTGCCTTTCGGTGTCACTCGATGTGCAATGTCCCACAAGAACCGAGACGTTTGTCGCTCTGGCGCAAGCGCAAAGAAACGCGTTAATACCCGTTCAGCATTGGTATCAAGGATCGCAGCGTCTTTACGGAACGCAAAACTTGCCACCGCACCAGCCGTATAGGGGCCAATACCGGGAAACGTTTCTAGCTCTGTGGGGTCTTTGGGAAAACGTCCTTCATATTCGTTGACAATCTTTTGACTGGTACGCTGTAAGTTACGAGCGCGGGCATAGTACCCAAGGCCTTCCCAGGTTTCACGGACTTCTGGTTCATCTGCACGGGCGAGTTCTTCAACGGTGGGATAACGTTGGAGAAATTTCTCGTAATACAACGTTGCTCGTTGTACTTGAGTTTGTTGTAGCATGATTTCGGAAACCAAAATGGCGTATGGATCACGCGTGCGACGCCACGGTAAATCTCGACCATGCTTTTGGTACCAGGCAATGAGCCGACGCTGAAAGGCGCGAATGGTTGCGGGATGAGCGAACTGCCAGCGCGACACGGTGGGCTTTTTCATCGGCGGTTGTTGTGACAGAAGTGAACACCGGAGGAAAGGGGGCTTTACCTTGACTCTGAGGAGCAGAGCCACTAAGGTAGCGGCGCGTATAGATTTGAAGGAGGGCGAACGTTCATGGCTGGACGGGAGAGCCTGGAGAAAACCATAGCCAAAATCCTCCATCGTCACTGCGAATTCGGTTGGGCGCATTACTATATCCCTAGCGAAAAATTCCCCAGCTTGGTTGACGAACTGCTGAAAGTGCTACAACCCACAGAAGAGGCGAGTGAAGATGAACTCGTCAAATTCTTTCTTGGCATGCGAAAATACGCCTCTGAGCAGGAACGTGTAGAGCGGATGCTTTCAGAATATCGTCTGTTGCGACGTAAGTAGCGCCAACCCCATCAATCCTCTTGAGGGGGACTGTTGTCATTCTTCCCCTCTGGGCCAGTGTCAACCGGAGCTTCTGTTGTCGGCGGATTGGGGAATGGGTTGAGTTTTGCTGCAAGGTCCTCAAGCCGACGTAGCCGTTCAGCAAGTTCTGTTTGTAAATGTTGAGATTGTTGCTCCAATGCTGCCCGAGCAGTGAGAGCAGATTCCAGCTGTGTGCGTAACTCTTGCTCACGCACGAGAGCTGCTTGGTATTCCTGGCGTAGCGTTGTAATTTCTTGCCGACTCCCTTTTTGCGCGAGCATGTAGCCGGACAACCCACCGAGGGCGCTTGCGATGACGACATTAAGCAAAACTGCTGGTGCGCGCATAACAATTGCAAATTGTAAATCGTGAAGTGCTGATTGGGAATGAGGGGTTTGACAGGCGGAACAGCAGCGTATAGGTGCCTGTAACGATGTTCGAGGTGCTGCATGAGTGAGTGGCAGCGAACCCGGCAGACCATAATCGGTCTCTTCCTCCTCTGTTTCCTCTTGTACTTTTGGGAGTTGGGTAAAATCCCCTTCTATAATTACGAGGAATCAAAGGAAGCGCTCATCGTTTGGGAAATGCTCAACGACGGTGGATGGATCTTACCCAAACGTAACGGGACCGAATTGCCACTCAAACCCCCATTGTTCCATTGGTGTGGCGCATTCATTGGGCTCATCAGCGGCAAAGTGAATGAATTTGCCGTACGGTCTCCGTCCGCACTTTTTGCCACGGCTACAGTCCTGCTCACATTTTTCTTTGCCCAACGATTGTGGAACTGGCGGGTCGGGTTATTTTCGGCCCTGATTCTCACGACGTCCCCTGAATGGATGCGCTGGGCTGTCTATGCACGCAGCGACATCGTTCTCTGTTTCTTCTTGACGGCGGCATCGATGTCGTTTTTCTGGCTGTGGCGAGAACGTGCCACTGAGCCGCGAACTTTGTGGATCTTTTATCTCAGTATTGGGTTCGCGACTCTCGCAAAAGGTCCACTCGGAGTTGTACTGCCTGGGCTCACGGTCTTGCTCTTTCTCTATCTGACGCGGGAACTCTCCTTTCTCAAGCGCATGCAACTCGTAAAGGGCGCGGCCATCGTCGGGAGTGTAGCAATTTCTTGGTATCTGCTTGCCTCTTGGTTCGGAGGGTGGGAATTTTTCCGTCGACAGGTATTAGACGAAAATGTGTTTCGCTTTTTCGACAGTGAAACTGGAGGCCCCAGTCGTGATCATGCATTTTACTATTATATCCCGACTCTATTTGTTGGCATGTTTCCCTGGAGTCTGTTTTTTCCGTTAGTCGGGTACTTCCTCTATCGCTCGCGCTTGCAGGAGAAAAAACTTCTGTATTTAGTTGTATGGTTTTTAGGCGGATTTGTATTTTTCTCTCTTGCCTCTGGGAAGCGAGGAAACTATCTGTTACCTTTATATCCTGCGGTGGCCATGGCACTTGGAGTGTGGTGGCAGGAATTGGTGGACAGATCTTTACGATTCTCGCCAGTAATCGATAAAGGGGCTCGCGCTGTCGCCCTACTTATTTGTACCGGATTGGTTCTGATGGTTGCGTTGCTGACTGCGCATGGTTTAGGGGTCGACCTTGAGCATTGGATTTCTCCGTTCTTGCATCCGCGTGATGTACGCAACCTTCCTGTGGTGGCCGAGAGTATCCAGCAGCAATTTGCGGTTGTCGTTATTTGGTTACTCATGCTAGTCTTTGCTGTCGGATGGTATATCTGGGGCATACGTCACAATCAGTGGATGTATGTCTTTGCGGCATTGACTGTTGCTACCTCATCCTCACTGTACTTTACGAAGGCGCTGTTCCATCCGCTTCTGGCGCAGGAGCGAACATACAAGCCGTTCATGCTCGGCGTTCGTTCAACGGTGAAGAATGCGCCGTTGTATTTTTACGATGGGGTTTATGATTATGGGGCAATCTTTTATGCCGCACGACACATTCCTGTATTTAAGGGAAATCTTGCCGACTTTCCGGTCGATACCACCAATGGATCGCCATCATATTTATTGATGTGGGAAGAGGATTGGCCTGCGCTTGTGGCGGGATCTGACTTACGGTTTGAACATCTAGTTGCCAGCGATGGAAAAGGGCCGGATAAGAAGCATCGGTTAGCGTTGATTGCTGTATTGCCGGCCTTACCTGTGGAGAAAAAATCGCCAACGGTTGAACATGAAGATGGGGACGAAACTCCACCAACAACAACCACAGCGAAAAACAAGCAAACCGAATTGCTGCCAGTGCCTCAGTCTCAACCGACGGAGCGCATAGCCCCTGTCCCCTGACTATAGGAACGGGCTGTTCGCCTAGTGCTACTTCCGCTAAAAACTCACAATCGTACTTTTGCTCTATGGATGCTGTATGCGCCAGCAGGCGGTTCTGACCGGTGTTGCTCTCACTTTGTTATGTGTCCTGCTCTACTGGTGGGGGCTTGGGGATGAACCCTTTTATACGAAGGGCGAACCACGAGAAGCGACAGTTGTTTGGGAGATCTACACGACCCAAGAATGGATACTGCCCCTACGGAATGGGCATATCATTCCCTCAAAACCACCACTCTTCCATTGGCTTGGGGCACTTGTCTCTTACGCATGTGGCGGAGTGAACGAGTTCGCTATTCGGTTTCCGTCAGCAGCGCTAGCCACCATTGGCGTGCTGTTGACCTATAGCACCGGCGTTGCACTGTGGGGTGTTGAGGCTGGGGTAGTCGCAGCGGTTGTGCTGGCAACGAGTTTTGAGTGGAGCCGAGCTGCGACGACTGCACGGGTCGATATGACGCTTACCGTGTGTATGGTGGCCGCGTTTCTGTTTTTCCTCTTTCTGTATCGACGAGGAACAGTTCGGCGAGGCGAGGCTTTCCTTTTCTATGTGCTCCTTGGACTCGCGACGTTAGCGAAAGGGCCGGTCGGCGCAGTTTTGCCAGGACTGACCGTTGTGATCTTCCTCGCTCTACGCAAGCAGCTCGTGTTTTTGCGACAACTGCATGTTGTCGCGGGTGGTCTGCTGGTCTTGCTAATTGCTGGATCGTGGTATGGATTGGCACTGTGGCAAGGTGGATACGATTTTTTCATGAAACAGATCATGAAAGAAAACATTCTACGTTTCTTCACCAGTGACGCAGGGCATGAGCATGCATTTTATTATTTTCTTCCCAACCTCTTTCTTGGCATGGTTCCATGGAGTTTTTTCTTTCCGCCGCTTGTCGTGTATCTCTATCATCAACGGCGGGCCTGGGCAGAGAAAGAATATCTCTACCTGATTGTGTGGATTGCGACGGTTTTCCTTTTCTACTCTGTAGCAAAAAGTAAACGCTCAGTGTACATCCTCCCCCTGTATCCTGCTGTCGCATTGCTCCTTGGGGCGTGGTGGCAGGAACTGCGGCATGGGAGTACGGTTGTCTCAGCTCTGTTCTTCCGTCTCATCCAAGGAAGTGGGTATCTCTGTCTGCTACTGGCGGGAGTGACGATTGTGGCGATTGGTTTCCAAGCGCTTGGGTACGATTCCCTTGCGGTTATTCGTCCGCTGCTGCATCCCCGAGACCAGAGCAACCTCCCCATGTTTACGGGAATTGTGTCTACCCATCCCAACGCCTTCCTGTTGTGGAGTGTAGTGACGAGCGTATCAGTTAGCCTTTTGATCATTGGGATTCAACACCGCTACTGGGGATGGGTTTTTACCGGATTAGCAACATTTACAATCAGTGCCGTGCTCTTGGTCAATGCCGTTTTCCAACCGACCGTGGCGACCACGCGTACGTATCGTCCGTTTATGGAACGTGTAGTGACACAGATAGGGCTCGCACCCTCTCTTCTTTTTTCAGACCTTTGACAATGGTGCTCTCTACTACTCGAAACGACGCATTCCACAGTATGACGCCAACTTACTGAAGCCTGATGTTGCCTATTTCTTGCTCATGCGGAAATCGAAGTGGGATGAGATTGCGGCACGCAATGAGGCGAGTCTTGTCGTGGTTGATGTGAGTGAAGGAACCGGTCCGAAAGATCGCCACCGCCTTGCCCTCGTGCAGGCGCCAAAGGGGCTCCCAGTCTCTATAGAAGAGCAGCTTGTTCCAGTCGATGAAGATGAGCCGGAAGCAGACGCGCTATAGCGATCCTATTTTAGATAGGTAGTACATACCCTTTGTTTGCCCTTCGACTTCGCTACGCTACGCTCAGGACGAGCGATGTTAGCAGCCCGTTCGTGCTGAGCCCTTCGACAAGCTCGGGACAGAATCTACCTGCAGGATGAAGTCGAATCATGAACGGCGTAATCCACAACTGAATCAGGAAACCTATATGAACCCACAAGTAACCCCAGCGAGTCCACGGGAACGCGAAACACTGCTCGAAACACTAGTGATCCAAGCTGAGCTTGGGCAGGATGAACTCGTGCGCACCGGGGTCGCGGCGCTCCATCCGGCAGACATTGCCGAGCTGCTCGATGCCTTGGAGGAACCGGAACTCAAGCAGAAAATATTTACCTCGCTTACGCCGGACCTGGCCTCTGAGGTCTTCAGCTTTGCCTCTCCGCTGACGCAGGAAGAATTAAGCCAAGAACTCTCAAATGCTGCACTCGGCGAGATCGTTGAACGACTTGATTCTGATGATGCTGCCGACCTCCTTGCTTCATTGCCTGAAGAACAAGCTCGTGCTGTCCTTGATCAGGTTCCGCAAGAGTTATCGGCCGAGATGTCGCAGCTCCTACGTTATCCTGCTGACACCGCCGGCGGGATCATGCAGATCGAGCATGTTGAAGTTCCGGAAGGGACAACCGTCACGCAAGCGATCGAGATGATTCGCAGTCATATTGAGGATGTTCCCGATATTCATAACGTGTTTGTCGTTGATGGAACGAGGCGTTTGGTTGGCGTCCTCCCCCTACGAAAGCTGATCCTTGCTCAGCCGGACGAACCGGTAGAGAAAGCGATGGATCAGCAGGTGATTTCCGCCCGAGTTGATCTCGATCAAGAACAGGTTGCCCAGCTCTTCAAACGCTATGATTTATTGTCGCTTCCGGTTGTAGACGCGCAAGGAATCCTTCTTGGTCGCATTACGATTGATGATGTGGTGGACGTACTTGAAGAAGAAGCGACTGAAGATATCTACAAATTTGCGGGCCTCAGCGGAGAAGACACGGTATTTGACTCTCCCCGGCAATCGATCCAACGACGTCTGCCGTGGCTTGGACTCAATCTGTTGACGACGACATTGAGTGCGAGTGTCATTTCCTTTTTTGAAGGAACGATTCAGTCTGTAGCGATTGCTGCTGCGTTCATGACCATGGTTGCTGCGCAGGGAGGTAATGCTGGCATACAAACACTGACAGTGATTGTTCGTGGCCTAGCGCTCGGTGAGGTCAATCTAAGTCACGCCAAGCGAGTATTGTTAAAGGAACTGTTGGTCGCACTGGGGAATGGCCTGATCCTTGGAGTCGCGGCAGGATTTATTGCCTATTTGTGGAAGGGCCAACCGTTGCTCGGCTTTGTCCTCATGCTGGCGTTACTCGTCAACCTTGTGGTCGCAGCCTTTATTGGTAGTGTGATTCCGTTTACGCTGCGCTGGCTTGGTATCGATCCGGCAGTTGCGTCAAATGTCTTTGTCACTGCCTGTACTGATCTGTGCGGGTTTCTGTCGTTCTTGGGGATTTTGACTATATTTTTACGACTCTTTGGCTGATATTCAGGTGCCACTCCGGATAGTATTTATTGAACTGCGATAATCGCAAAATTCTGTATACTCTCTTGCCACTGAATTTGTGTTGACCTGCCAGCTTGTGGGAAGCCTGATAGTGTAAACGTCCCGCCCAAGCCACGGGGAAATTCTCCGAGGCCAAGGGTTGCAACGGTAAAGGTAGAACGTCCTACTTCAACACCATCGGCCAGCACCCGCACGCTATGGGGGCCGTCTCCCAGCAGGTTCCAGTTGACTAACAAGCCGTAGCCGTTGTTGGTGTCACCACATGTTCCCTGTGTATCAGCGCGGCCTGTTCTGTATGCTGCTTGCAGTGTTGCACGACCATCGACATCAATATCGATCCGATTGGCGTTACATACCCACCCGGAAATAAGGCCAAGGCCACTCTGGAACGATCCTGGTGCGGGATTTTCTAACTGCGTGCCGGGATTGTTGCTCCCTCCACCCGGACTATTGCCGCTCGCATTAGTGATGACAAAGTTTTGCGTTCCTTCTTGCCATTGCACGCGGGTTGTTCCGCCGTTCTGAGGAAAATTCTGTAATGTAAACGCTCCAGATAAGTTGCGAGGAAATTCGCCAAGACCTAACGTGGCGACGGTAAACGTGGAGTTTTTTATCTCTACATCGTCAGCCAACACCCGCACACGATGTGGGCCGTGGCCTAGCAGGTTCCAGTTGAACTAACAGTCCAAACCCGTTGTTCGTGTCACCACAATCAGGCTGGGTATCGTCACGGCCTGTGCCATATGCCGCTTGAAACGTGGCGCGACCGTCGACGTCGATATCGATCGCGGTTCGCATTACATACCCACCCCGAGATCAAGCCGATGCCGCTTTGTATGGAACCTGGTGCGGGATTTTCTAACGTACACTCCAGCCGCTGGCTGGCGTCAGCCCGCGACGATAAATAACGTTGAAGTCGGCGTTACTCAGCCACAACGTTGAGGCACCAACGGGCGTTTGACGATCGCTGGCTAACGGCTGTCGCATCAGCGAGACACCGGTCGGCGTTGAGGTGTCGAGTTGTGAGTAAATGATCGCACTGTCATCTCCGGTGTACGACGGGACGCCAAAATCTCCGTTTATGGTTGCGACCTCTGTACAGACACCCGTGCTGAGTTTGCAGGCGGAGATTGTTGATCGACCGGCTGCCTGATCGCGGACATCGAAGGTCAAGAAGTTGTCGCTCGTACGACTCAAGCGAGGAAAGCTAATGTCGATGCCTGCTGTTGGCGGGACAACTGTATGTGTGGTGTTGGTTGCCAGGTCGAGCGAGTAGATACTCCAGGCGCCAAACCGCGAGCCATCGGCTAGTGAGACTTCGTTAAACGCGTCATAAATGAGCACACGATTGTCGGCAGTAAAATCCATGCTATCGGCGAATCTGACCGTATTCGCCGAGGTTCCGTCAATAGCCGGAGAAGCAAGAATGTAGATTGTAGCCTGTCCGGATAGTACATCAAGAACCGAAATACGGTTGTCTGGTTGCCCACCAGCAAGAAGAACCACACCAAAACGTGACCCGTCGCGTGAAATAGCCACAGAGCTAATTTGCCCGGGAAAGCCAAGACAGTCTTCACTGGCGGAGCCATCAGTATCGATAAAACAGATATCGTTGGACGCATTGACGAAAACGGCAAAACTGCCATCGCCAGAGACGGCAGGACGTGCGCTTTTGACCGCATTGGCGGATAATCGGACTCCCAGCGCACTATCCCCGCGTCCTTCTTCACGGCGTTCTAGAAACAGTTGTCCTTGCTCACGACGTAGAAATAAGGTGGCATCCGGACCGCTTACTGCCGGCAGCGTCGGCGGCTCAGGTGATGGCGGGGCGTCGGTGATTCCCACCTGATCAAAGACGGCAATGGTTGCGGCGGTTTGTGGAGAGTTTGCCCCAAACAGCTCGGTTGCGGATTGAATACAGGCGAGCCGCGCATCAATAAACTGCGAGTTTCTCACTAGGTGTGTTGTCAGCGCTCGATAGAAAATACGTTCGGCGTCACGAATTCCGATCGCTCCACTCGGTCCCTGGGCTAAAAGATAAAACGCATGGCCAATAATCGTGCTGTTGATATGGACACCACCATTATCCTGCGCAGTGTTGATGAACTCGCTTGTACTCTTCGGATAGGGGCCGCAGCCAGGACAAATTTCAATCGCTGATGGATTCGCCAAGTTGCGTAACGGCGCTCCCAGTTGAGCGCCGACGAGCCAATCTGGTCCACTGCCGTTGGTACGTGCCTCCGTCGCTTCACCAAAGATGTCAGAGAACGCTTCGTTCAGCGCGCCAGATTGATTGAGATAGACGAGATTCGCAGAAAATTGCGTCACACCGTGAGTGAGTTCGTGGGCAACGATGTCAAGTGAACCGGCAAAGGGTTGGACATCGCCGAACAACATCATCTGTCCATTCCATGCGGCATTATTGAAATTGGTTCCGAGACGAACAATGGCGAGCATCGTCCCACCTTGCCCGTCGAGTGAATCGCGTCCATGTCGTTCGAGGTAATAATCGTAGGTCTGTGAGAGGGCTAAAGAGGCACTTACAGCGTCTGGTATCCAACCAGATGTCGCACTATTCGAGGTCACCTGCGACACCGAGATCCTCCCTTGGGAATCCGGGTCACGATTAGCTGCATCCAATATGGTGATAGCGCCGCGAGTTTCGCTCAGCTCTGGTGGGTCCGAGGTTGGATCGAACATGCGCTTGCTGGTGTCGATCATGTAGAACGTGCTGTCCTCGGAAAAAACGTTTAACGGGCGTGTCGCGCCAAAGAGATCGATCCCTGAACCAGTGACGTTCGCGTCCATCACCTGGTTGTAGGCGGTGAGTGTTGCTCCATTGATGGCATCAAGGATGACCAACCATCGAGCTGTGGGCGAGACCTCTACTTCCATTTTCCACGCGAGATGCGGTGCCATTTCTACTGGCGCGTAGACAATAAGTTCTGGATCGCTGACGGTGGCGGTTGCACCACCTGGTACGAGTGTCCGTGCCCGAGTAGAAGCGGCTTGGGCGCTAATAACTGGATCGGTTACGAGTTTACGTGGAGTCGGTATGAACGCTCCGTCGACCACATCAACCTGGCCCTTGGGGTTGAGGTGAACGATGACCTCAGCCGGCCATACTGGAAGAGTACGATACTGCTGCGAGAAGCGGAGGTGACCCCGTTGTAAGTGATCTACATTATGGTGAGTCAAGGTTAATTCTTGATCAGGGTGATCAAGCCGTAAGAGGTTGTAGTAGGTGCGTAAAAACGTGCGGGCTGTTTTTTCATCACGATCGGGACCTGGGACACCGTCGGCGATGCTCGGTTGCAACATTGGACTAGTGATCTGCATTGGGGTGCCGGTGGTTGGACGGAGCCGAATCTCCACGGCAGTCTGGGTTTGCTTCTCCAAAGTGGCGAACGTGCGTGCTTGCTCAGCTGACATAACCGCAAGTGTGGCCTTGCGCTGTTGGGCAGCTTGCCTCGCACTCAGTCGTTCGCGAAGGCGGTCAGCAAGAGCTTGTGTTTGTGGGTCAGGCGGCGTGCTTTGCAGTACAGCGCTTCGTATGGAGCGTGTATCTAACTGGAGAGGAAAGATGCTGAAGCTGCTAGTGCCGCTCTCGGCGGTTCCGCGTTGGTAACTACCGAGAAGAGCAACGCTGGTGAGCAGGAGGATTATCGTGCCAATGGCTTTTGGTTTTGTGATTCGTTGGTTCAGTCGCATCATGTTTCCCCAGTGAGAATTCCACATTCGGTGATCGGCACATCCGGTGCGCCTGTTCCTTCCCTATCATTGAACATTAACCGTCTTCGGCATTTTTTCCAACATCGCTCTGCTGTGAGCATGGGTAAATACTTCCCACCTTCAGCGATACTGGCAGGGGCAACTACCCGATATGCAGGCTTTACCGAGTTCTGTGGGCGACAGAAGTGCAAAAAAGGGAAGCATTGCCTACCCTCTTGCGACGTCAGATAGAATAATTTCCTGATTTCCGAGCCAATCAGAGAGTGGCGTTCATCTGGCGAGCGGAGCGAAGCAATCTTTCGCAGCAAAAGAGATTGCTTCGTCGCCGGAGCCTGCCCTGAGCCCAGTCGAAGGGCTCCTCGCAATGACAGGGCTTCCCTGTGAAGTTGGGAAGTCGTTAGATTTTTGATCCTACAGCAACGGAGCGATGACCAACGCGACTACCGACATCAATTTGATGAGGATGTTCATCGAGGGGCCGGAAGTGTCTTTGAATGGGTCCCCCACAGTGTCGCCGACCACTGCGGCTTTGTGTGCGTCCGAGCCTTTCTTCTCGCCTGGAATTTCGCCTTTTTCGATCGCCTTTTTGGCGTTGTCCCATACGCCACCGGCGTTTGACATCAATATCGCGAGCAACACACCAGCCACCGTCGCTCCAGCTAACATGCCACCGAGGGCCTCTGCGCCCATGATGACACCAACGATCACTGGGGCAATAACTGCGGTTACGCCTGGAAGGATCATCTCTTTTAATGCTGCCGCAGTTGAGATGTCGACACAGCGAGCCGTATCAGGTCGTGCCCCTTCGCGTCCTTCTAACAGCCCGGGAATCTCGCGGAACTGCCGACGAATTTCATCGACCATCTGGCTGGCGGCCCGTCCGACGGCAGTCATGGTCAATGCGCCAATGAAGAAAGGAAGAATCCCGCCAATGAATAGGCCAATGACAACTGTCGGATTCGTGACGACGATTTGCAGAGGAGGAAGGCTGGCGGCGGCACGATTCTGATCAACTGCCTGAGTAAAAGCGGAAAACAGTGCCAGCGCTGTCAGGGCGGCAGAGCCAATCGCAAACCCTTTACCGATTGCTGCTGTTGTGTTGCCGAGGGCGTCCAAACCATCGGTGATTTTTCGCACTTCCGGTCCCAGTCCGGCCATCTCGGAAATACCACCGGCGTTGTCGGCAATCGGTCCGTAGGCATCAACTGTCATCGTGATACCAACCGTTGCCAGCATGCCAATACCGGCAATGCCGATGCCATAGAGGCCTGCCGTCCAATCAGAAATAAAAATAGCCAAGCAAATTGCCAGGACAGGCAGCGCGCAACTTTCAAGGCCGACAGCGAAGCCACTGATGATATTGGTTGCTGCCCCCGTCTTGCTCGCCTCGGCAACTCGTACGACTGGAGTCGATGACGTGTAATAATCGGTGATACGACCAATGGCGAGACCAACGAGACAGCCGGATGTAACAGCCCAGAATACCGAGTGCGCGATCCCTAAAGCCCAGACAAGAATGAAGGCAAGAACAATAAAGACGCCAGCAGAAATATATGTTGAGTAGCGCAACGCCGCAGAAGGACCAACGTTCTTTGAGTACCCGCATTGAATAGATACCAATGATCGAGGCGACGAGCCCAATTGCTGAAAGGTCGAGTGGTAATGTCATCAGCGACATGCGAATGTGATCATTGCTGATCCCGTCCTGGGCGAGATTTGTCATTACGCTGAGCGACAAAGTTGCGCCAATCGCAATCGCTGCGATAATCGCACCAACATAGGATTCAAATAAATCAGCTCCCATGCCGGCAACGTCACCGACATTGTCGCCAACGTTATCCGCGATGACTCCAGGGTTGCGCGGGTCATCTTCAGGAATGCCGGCTTCCACTTTTCCGACCAAGTCACTGCCAACATCAGCCGCTTTGGTGTAAATGCCACCACCCACGCGAGCGAACAAGGCGATGGAGCTCGCACCCATGGCGAAGCCGTTGATGTACTGCGCAGTTTCTGGAGTGTGGTACAGCCATAAGAAGAATCCCACCCCGATCAGTCCTAGACTTGCGACTGAGAGGCCCATCACGGCACCACCGTCGAAAGCAGTCAGCAGTGCTTCACCTTCACCTTGATCCTTTGCTGCTTGAGAGGTGCGGACGTTAGCTTTCGTGGCTGCCTGCATACCGAAGAGGCCGGCGAGGACCGAACAGAGCGCGCCACTGACAAACGCGATAGCGGTCCGCCAACTGATGCTGATGAGTGAGCAAGACAAAGACGATCAACAACGAAATAGCCGAGGATTCGGTACTCACGTCTCAAGAAGGCCATGGCCCCTTCATAAATATATCCGGCAATCTCCCGCATGCGCTCGTTACCGTCTGGGCGGTTGCATACCTCTTTATAAATGACCCACGCTACCGCGAGTCCTCCAAACCCTAAGAATGGTGAGATATTGGCTAGGAAATCCATAATGGGAGAGTCCCTTCCGTTGACGTGTCGTGTTGATTTAGTCCGCAGTGTTCGGCGGGCATCTTGTGGTACTTTGACGCCGCTACGCCTCCGCAACAACGCCGGGAAAGTAAACGCTTCCGCGACAAGAGTAAAGAGGAGCCAAGAGCTGCGATAGGGACAGGAGATAGAGACGAGGAGGAAACCTTTGAGCAAGGCGATAATCACAGCGAGTGGGTGCTGATAAAACAGAGAAAACTCTTGACGTAGGAAGTGGGCCAGCATAGCTTGCCTCGGTTGCAGCGATGGTCCTTCGTCGTGGACACGATGGTCATCGGCTGTGACGGAAAAAAGGAGTCATTCGTAATCATGCTCCCCCGCCGTTGGATGGAAGCCTATGTGCGCTTCTTGTTGCGTTATCGCTGGCCGGTCATTGCGGTATCTACCCTGATCACGCTGATCTTAGGACACTATTTGTTCCAAACGCGGATTCAGATGAACTTCCGCGACATTATCCCGCCGAATCATCCTTATACGCAGTTGGCACAGAAAGCACGCGCGCATGTTCGGCTCGGCTAATGTTTTAGTGGTGGCAGTGGAGGTGAAAGACGGCGACATTTTCACGGTTGATACCCTCAACAAGATTGATCGTATTACCCGTGCGCTCCTTGAAACTCCGGGAGTGAACCCGTGGCAAGTGTTGTCTATTGCTCATCCCAAAGTGCGCAGTATTCAAATCTCCGGGTCAGGGATTCGTGCTTTACCGATCTATTTCCCTGGTCCGCCGAAGGAGGCCGCGGACGCGATCCGAATCAAGAAGTCTGTCTATACCAATGACGGAATTTTCGATTTCTTCGTGTCGCGGGATGACAAAGTCGCGTTGATTACGGCAGGGTTCTGGGAATCTGGTCTCGACTTTGGCCGCATGAAAGAGCGCTTATTTCAGATTCGGGATCAAGAGACGGATGCAAAACACACCATCCACATGACCGGCTTTCCCATGCTGTTTTGCTGGGTGTTCAACTACAAGGCGTGGATCTTCTACATCATCGGCCTCACGGTTCTGTCGATCATGCTGCTGCTGTGGTTCTACTTCCGAACTGTGCAAGGCGTCCTTATTCCGTTGTTCTCTGGGGTACTGAGTACGGTATGGGCGTTAGGGTTCGCCGGCATGTTGGGATTTACCATCGATCTGTTGATGGTGGTGGTGTTTTTGTTGATTACCGCGCGAGCACTGTCACATTCAGTGCAATCTATGGAACGCTATCACGAAGAATATTTCCGCCTGGGCGACAAAGATGCCGCTATTCTGCAATCATACCTGGGTCTCTTCTCACCGGCGTTGGTGTCGATTGCTGCTGACGGTCTCGCGATTCTGAGCCTCGCAGTGGCGCGGATTCCGCTCGTTCAGAAACTTGCGGTTGTGTCGAGTTTTTGGATCTTCACGATTTCAGTGAGTGTGGTTACGTTACATCCCATCATCCTATCGTTTCTCAATCCTCCACATCGTGATCCTATGGCAGGTAAGCGCCTGTCGGATAAACTCTATAACTCGATTAATCGCCTGCTGGTGAAAGTCAGTCGCGGCGATGCCCGCTATGCAACCATAGTGGGTTTTGCCGTTGCCTTGATTGTCGGCGTGTACTATGCCCATCAACTCAAAATCGGTGACGTGTCTATTGGCAGGGCGCTTTTTTATCCACACCATCCCTATAATACGGCTTATGATCTGGTCGTAAAAAAAGGCTTCGTTGGAGTTTCGGCACTTACGATCTTTGCCGAAGGAAGCGAACCTGGCGTGTTTCGGCAACCTGAATCCTTAACCGCGTTAGAAAAATTCCAACGCTATATGGAGCACAACAATCGATTGGCGGGAGGAAGCATGAGTGGGGCGGATGTCATTCGCCAGATGTACCAAATGTTTGAAGAAGGAGTGCCGAAGTGGGCGATTCTCCCGTCCAATACCAAAGATGTCGGTAATATGTTTGCTTACTTTCTCCTTTCTGCTGGTGCGCCGGCATTAGAACGCCTTGTTGATAAAGAGTTGCAGAATGCCACGATCACAGTCTATTTCAAAGATTACTCGTATGACACGGTGACAGGCGCGTTACGCAGGGCAAAGGAATATATCGCTGCCAATCCAGTTGAGAAGGTCGATTTTCGCCTCGCCGGTGGGTTGTTCGGTATCTTGGCGGCTATCAACGATGAGGTGGAATGGTCCTATCGCGTCAACCTGATTCTCGTTCTGCTAATCGTCTTCATCTTAAGTTTCCTCACCTACTGGTCACTGGCTGGGGCACTCATTGTGATGATTCCCTCGATTGTTGCCCAACCACTGACTGAAGCGATCATGTACTGGACTAGTATCGATATGAACATCAATTCATTACCGATTGCCGCGATCGGTATCGGTATTGGCATCGACTATGGTTATTACGTGCTCTCACGGATTACCGAAGAGTATGAACATTTTGCCGATGTAGACCTGGCGATTGAAGAAGCGCTCATGACAACCGGGCGAGCGATTCTGTTTACCGGGACGACGCTCACTGCCAGTGTAATCTTTTGGCTCTTCTTTCCGATGAAATTCCAAGCCGAAATGGCACTTCTTCTTGCCTTGATTCTGTTTCTTCATGTTGTCGGCGCGTTGATTTTTATTCCCTCAATGGTTTCGCTCTGGAAGCCTCGCTTTGCCATCGCAGGCGTAGCGGCTGTGCAAGAAGAGAGAACCGCATCTAGAATTCATAGCTGAGTTCCCACCCGATATTATCCCATTTATCGTATTGTCCGTAGGACGTATTGCGCCCGCCGCCGTCGTAACTTGTGTAGATCAGCCGGCCAGTAATGAAGCGAGAGAACCTACGGGAGCCTACGATGGGTAGGCGATTCTTGCTCGAAATTCGGGATGTAGAGGAACTGCAGTGGATTCGCTCCCCAGGAAAGTAAGTGGCATTCGCCATCCACGTCGGGATGCGCCGATACTCGAAATCACTCGCCTCAAGCTGGACGGATTCGCGTACATCCATCGGGTTAATCATGTCGATGAACCGCCCATCCATCTTTCCCTTGGCGTACAGGCGATAGGTACAGAGGAATGGCCGGCGTTCTGTGGAAGGTAGGACTGGTATAGAACTAGCGCCCCCCTGAGTGTTCACGAGTCTCGACTTCGACAAGCAGGGCACGAGGGACGAGTAATTCCCCTTTGTTCAGATCTGCTTCCGACGCGCGTTCAACAGCGAGCTTGCAGGCAGTTTTCAGATCAATGCCGTGGAATTCAATATCAAGATCGTCATTTGTTACCCATGAGTCCACATGTCGTCCGTCACTGAGGGTACAACGATACCCGGAGTAACGTCGCGCCTTATCACGCTTCTTTTCCATGTCGACAATCTTTTGTTTCGCCATTGCATTTCCCCCTCCTCATGACACTATAAGTTTCTCCTCCCGTCAACAGGAGAAGGGCATGGTGAAGAGGTCACGACCGGCGCAGAAATCCCGCCCGATCGACGCGGGTACGTAGTGCCTGTAGCTCTTCTGACGTAGGGGGGTCAGTGACCGGGATAGACGCAGGGACATTGAGCGCGAAGCCGGTTTGCGTCTGTATATCACTTGTAGTTACTCCTTGATGGACTGAATGCAGCCGCATGCGTTTGCTGTCCTCGGCAAAATCGAAGATACACAACGGAGTGACACAATAGCGCGGTCCGCCACCTGGAAGGCCGAGCTTTTTACGCGCATCTGCACCGCCAGAACCCCAGCCGAATGCACTAATAAAGTCGCACTGTTCAACGAAGATGCGGGACGTATGTGAGTTCAAAACGATGTAGTAGCGTCCGACGTGCGTACTTAACGTCGGCGTACCGACAGAACCGGGGCCACGAAAACGGAGACGTTGATAATCAGACCCCACACCAATGAGATTGGTATTGCCATAGGGGTCAACTTGCACGCCTCCAATAAAAAAGACATGGCGGTCCCAATCCTTGATCCGATCGAACCGATGGCCGGCATCACTATACGACTCAGCCCAGCGTACGACGCGACGATCCCAGCCAAAGGCTGGCAGCGGTATCGTATCAAGATGAGCGACATTCATGCGTGCACCGAGAAAGATTAACTCCATGTTCGGCCCATGAGTGAGATGGGCAAGACGAACAGCCGCTTCGACAACCGGCATGGCAACGCCAACGCGGAGAACATCGCCATCTTTCAGTTCTCGCGCTAAAAAAATTGCCATCAGTTCAAAGGGAGTGTAATCGTTGCTTGGCATGAATTCCGCTTCTCACTCAAAACATAGCTTAATACGCAATACGTAACGAGTGATGCGTTTTTTCGTTCAACGCACGTTCTCTTTTGCCATGTCTTAGTATTCATACAACTCTAATAACCGCTTAATGCCAACCCGTTCAAGATAATCCCCAAGGGTCGCTGGCTCACGACAGTAATGGTTGAGATACTGTGTGAGCGACTCGGGTCGGTTCTCCTGTGCTGCCGCGGCTGAGGCCTCGAGATATTGCCGCAGATGTGCGTTGTCCTGCACGTAATATCCTCGACTATAGAAGGGATGGGCGCCGTAGGGTGCGCGGACGATCGCATCTGCACCACCGATAGTTGTTGCCCACGGATTTGCCCGGATTTCTTCGTTGGGAATGATCTTTTCGACTTGCACGATTGTACGGTCCGCTGCTCGATAGAGAAACAAATCAAGCCATCCCGGACCGCCACAATGCTGAACATTACCATAGGCGTCAGCAGTGGCCGCATGGAGCAGGGCAACGTCAGGCTTGATTGGGGGCACTGCGATGAGTGTCTCGCCGCGAATCGGGTCTTGTATCACTTTGAGTTCTTTGTTGACGTCAGGAAGTGACGTTCCAACGCCGCCGCGCCAAGGTAAAAACGGTAATGCCTGAGCCGCTGCTTGCAAACCAGTTGTGAGAATGCCTTCTTCGCATTCCCATACCTCGATCTCGCCACGTTCAACCGCACGACGAAACGCTGGAGCCACCGGGACACCAAACCCGCCACCCGCATAATAGCTGACGACTTTGCGTACACATCCTGCAGCAATTAACAGATCAAGGGTTACGCCACTGTCGACAACCGTTAGGTTTTTCACACCACGGCGAATAATTTGTCGCAGCAAAGCCATCGGTGCCGGTGAGCCCACCGCGATGGTCATTCCATCTTGCACCCAACTTGCTGCTTCAACTTCATCAAGAATACGTTGTCGTCGTTCTCCAGTTGTCACAACCAGCCCTTTCTCGCGTGACATATACGCCCTGGGGGTGCGGTTTGGCAATGGCTGAAAGAAAGAGATTGTGGAAAATAGTAAGGAACTTTCTCCGTAGAATCCCCTATGATACCCTGCGGGCGTGCGGTTTCAGGCGCTCGAAGCGGAATGGGATGAGGATAATATTGAGCATATCGTGCGGCATGGAGTCTCTCCTGAGGAAGTTGAAGAAGTTGTCTATGAGGATTGTTATCCTTCTTGGGTCGTGCGTGGCCGCCGTCGTGGAATCAGAGAGACTCGATGGACGGTATTTGGACAGACCTGCGCAGGCAGATGCCTTGTCGCTGTAATTGCTCCTTACCCACGGAGGGGAGTATGGCGTGCGGTAACAGCGTTGGATATGGAGCCACAGACGCAACGGAGGTACCGACGATGGCGCGGAAATTGACTACCCGACAACGACAGGCGTTAAAGGAGGAGGCGGAAGAGTGGGATCAGCTTGCTGACAAAGATTTTGCTCGCCTCTTTACTGAAGGGCAACCGGTCAAGGTGCGGTTGCGACGACCGCCGCTGAGAGCGTTAACCGTGGCCTTAGATGAGAAGACCCTCAATCTACTGAAACGTCTGGCGCGTCAGAAACAGATTGGGCCTACTCATCTTGCTGCAATGTGGATTGCGGAACGGCTAGCCTCCGAAGGACCAGACGGGTCATTGGTGCGCTCAACACCCTGATCATTCACCGGTTCAATCCTTCAATGGCTCAATGTTTCAATGACTCAATTCCTCGATCAGCGTCTTCGCCTCTTGCAAGTCTTTCGTGTCAAAGCCTTCGGTGAACCAGTTGTAGATGGCGGACAGCGTGTTGCGTGCTGCGAGTTGCTTGCCTTGACTCTGCCACAACCGCGCGAGGCTTACCGTCGCGCGCAGTTCTGAGTGATTTGGCTTGCTGGCGTTGAGCGATTTCGATGGCTTTCAGAAAGCATTCCTCTGCTTCTTTGACTCTAGACTCTGGACTCTAGACTGCTGTTGCTCCGCCACACTAGCATTTTGCCGTCTTTATCAATCGCCAGTTCTTTGACCTCAATCAGTTCTTCCTTCAGGGCTTCAAGCGTATCATCGGTGAGGTCAAACTCTAATCTGAGTGCTCGATACGATATCCGCCCCTCACGCTAAAGCCACGCGAGCGATTGCGCCACTACTTCAGAAAACTTCATGAGTTCTTTCCATTTTTTGTGGCAAATATTCCCTGGTCAAATGTAGAGTTTTGCTGCTGGAAGAGAAGGGTGGTAGTCAGCCACGCTGATTTTGAGGGGTTCAGGTCCGTCATGCCAGCGAAGGCTGGCATCCAGGAGCATTGAGCACTTGCCCCCGGTTATGCCTCCTGGATTCCGGGTCTCGCGTTGCTCGCCCGGAATGACGTGCCCACCATTTACTCCCCGTCTTCATCATGGTGAGCTAGTGGTCTCTACGTAGTGATTGGAGTACAGTCTCGCATCATTATCTTCGGGAGGAACGAACACTATGGCTAGTGATCGGGTTGCAGTTGTCGCTGGTGTCGGTCCAGGAATCGGGGCTCGCTTTGTCGAAACATTTGCGCAGGAGGGGTATCGCGTTGTTGCGCTGGCCCGCAATGCCAATTCGCTTGAACAAATTCGCACCGGGTTAGGAAAACTTGCGGAGCGTTGTATGTTCTGGCCGACTGATATTACTGATGAAGCACAAGTGAAACAAACGTTTGCGCGTGTACGCAAAGAACTTGGTCCGGTGAATTTGCTGGTGTGTAATGCTGGTGGCGGAGCGAAACGTGGCTCGTTCTTGGACATCACGGCTGGCGATTTCATGAACAATCTACGTGGTGGTGTGTATGGGCCGTTCTTGTGCGCGAAAGAAGCGATCCCCGACATGCTAGCGAACGGGGGCGGGACCGTTGCCTATATTGGGGCAACGAGTTCCGTGAAAGGATATGGTAAGTCCTCAGCCTTTGCCACGGGAAAGTTTGCCCTCCGGGCGCTGGCGCAGTGTAATGCACGCGAATTTGGTGCAAAAGGCATTCACGTTTTTCACGTGGTGATCGATGGCGGGATTGACGATATCCCGCTTGGTCAAGAGCGCGAAGTCAAAGCGGGAATGCTCGATTCACGCTCGATTGCTCGCGTTGTTGCGCAAGCAGTCGCCCAACCACGTGATACCTGGGTGCATGAGTTCGATATTCGTCCGTCGGTGGAGCAGTTCTGACGCTGTATCAAGTGGCGGGCACAGCCCGCCCTACATGAGCTGGAGCCGTCACTTCGCGCAGTATCAAGTCTACTGGACATCCCAGGTTCTACCGGGAGCGGGAATCCAGTTTTCTGTGCCTGGATTCCGAGTCGCGGCCTTGCCCGGAATGACGAGCCGCCACGAGTGCTCGTCACAAGTCCAGAATACTAGGGTGATCTCTATTCCTCCTCATCCACAACGAAAAGTTCACCTCGCTTGCCAATCTGTTCAGGCCGCACGATGTTAATGCCCAGCGAAAACAGATGGGTGTTCTCGTGACTATCAAGTGTAAGCACAGGTTTTTTCCAGGCGAGTATGTCCTTGCAAAACTTCTCGGTTTTTCCGCCAGGTGCAGCATGGGCAACGAAGACGATGTCGGCAAGTGCGGCAACGAGTGCATTGCGCTCTTGTGCGCGATTAGTGGTCGGACGACGTTCTTTGGCTGTGAACGGTGTTAGGAACAGTAATCGTCCTTGCTCTAGTGCGGTTTTCTTTTCAGTAGAGATGCTGATCCCTTCGAGGCTGCGAGCTGGGCAAAGAATCACCGGTTGTGTTCCTTGGAGAAGAATCGAAAGACATTCCTTCTCCATCGGTGAGTGAAAACCGCTGATGACTGTGACCCCAGCATCACGTAACGCATGAGCAAGCTCGTAGGTTTGTAGAATCAGTGCCGGTGGACACTGGATTGAGCAAAAGAGCGCGAACAGGGGGCGGTGCCGGTGATCATGCAAAATGTTGAGATTACCTCGGGTAGTCAGTGTCGCTGGAGCATCACTACCCAGATGGAGGTGGAGTGCAGGTGGGTAAGCGGCGTCAGTCGAGGAATGAAGTGAGGTTGACATACTACAGAAACTAAGCCAAAACACAGACCATTCGTCTACTTCACTTGCCCACGTTAGACTTAGCCTGCCCATCGGAGGTCGTGCTTCAGATGTCATAGCGGATTACAAGCCGATTTTCATGGTTTTAGTACCCCAGCAACAATTCTGCTGACCCCAGATCGTTGAGATGTTGCTGACGATTAAGAGTGAGCAACATTATCTCTGGCATATGGTTGACAATAGGGCAATGTCCCGTTTGTTATAGACAAACCATTTCTGACGATATAGTTTGTAGAGACTGCTATGATAAGGAGGTGATTCGCACATGGCATGGACCACTCCCGATTTGTCGAAGTGCGGATGGACGCAGAAGTCAGCTCATATATTTTTGTTGCAGAATAAGTGACTTTCTTCAGGCTTCTACAGACGGGCTTCTTCTGAACAACAAGGAGAAGCTCCGTCTTTTTGTTTTCCCATGTCCTAACGGGATTTGCAAATTCTTGAGTCATTAAGGAGAGCGCCACGTGCAGGTGAGAGTGCTGGGATCAGCAGCAGGTGGTGGCTTCCCGCAGTGGAACTGCAATTGTGTCAATTGCCGGGGGTTTCGTTCAGGCACCTTACGCGCTCAAGCCCGAACGCAATCTTCGCTGGCCCTTAGTGCAGACGGACAGCGCTGGTACCTTCTCAATGCCAGCCCTGACATCCGCCAGCAAATCAACGCTTCACCATGTTTATCGCCGCGAGTAGTGCCAAGGGACACGCCGATCCAAGCGATCCTACTCACCAACGGTGAAATTGATCATATTACCGGCCTCCTCTCCCTGCGAGAATCACAACCCTTGTGTATCTATTCAACTGCGCAGGTACAACAGTGGGTGTTAGAGACGAATGCCGTCTTTCGCGGTTTGTTCCGCGCGCCAACAACAAGCCGCTGGGAAATAGTCCGCCCAGCTGTGCGACAAGAACTCGTAGGTATCGACGGGAAGCGCAGTGGCCTCTCCTTTGAGGCGGTACTTGTACCAGGAAAACCTCCAGCATATCTGACTGGACTTGGTCCCGGAGTCAGATGAGGCCACCATTGCTTACAAGGTGATTGATGATGTGAGTGGACGGACGCTGGTCTATCTACCTGCCGTAAAACACATTGATAGTGTCGTCAGGACGATGTTGGAAAATTGTGATTGCTTTTTTTTCGATGGGACTTGTTGGTCGGACGATGAGTTAGTGCGCTTGGGGCTCTCGCAGAAGACCTCTCTCTCAATGGGGCATGTGCCAATCAGTGGACCATCGGGCAGTTTGGTGCAACTGGCGATGTTGCAACGGATGCGAAAAATTTATACGCATATGAATAACACTAATCCGCTCCTCCTCGAGGATGCGCCCGAACGGCGCATTGTTGCTGAGGCTGGTTGGGAGGTGGCATTTGATGGTATGGAATTCGATGTCTGAAGTAGTTAGTGAACGTTAGAGACTGAGACGCGTACATGAGTACAACTGCGAACCAACCACTTTTATCCCGCGACGAGTTTGTGCAGCGGCTGCGCGCTGTGGGTGAAGAAGGGTATCACGATAAGCACCCGTTCCATGTGTTAATGCATGAAGGCAAACTCACCAAACGCCAACTGCAAGCGTGGATTGAGAATCGCTTTTATTATCAAGTCATGATTCCTAAGAAAGATTCGGTGATCATGGCGAAGATGACTACTCCAGCTGAACGGCGAGCATGGATCCAGCGTATTATTGACCACGATGGTACTCCTGGCCAAGAAGCCGGCGGCATTCACAAATGGCTGGTGTTGGGTGAGGCTGCTGGTTTGCGTCGAGAAGACATGGAAAGTCTCCGTTTCGTGCTACCAGCTGTACGGTTTGCCGTAGATGCCTATTTGACACTGGTGCAGACCCATTCTTTGGTTGAGGCAGTAGGCTCATCGCTCACCGAACTCTTTGCCCCAACACTGATGTCACGACGATTACCAGCCTTTGAGGAGCATTATCCGTGGGTGGAGAAACGCGGACTTGAGTATTTCCGTTCGCGTCTCATTCAGGCTCCACGTGATGTCGAGTACGGTCTTGAGTACGTTGTGACCAACTGCACAACTCGTGATCTACAAGAGCGTGTCGTTCGTGTATTAACGACGAAGTGCCATATTCTGTGGAGTCTGCTCGATGCGGTCCATTTCGCCTATGTCACTCCAGGATTGCCGCCACCTTTGTGGGGAAAGTGAGCATCTGCTCGATGGCTGAACTACCACCTGATTTTCGCCCACGGCTCGCCTCGAAAGCCCGCTTACGCTGGGACGCAGTCGAAAAGAAGCATATGTTGGTATTTCCTGAAGCTGCGCTGGTGTTAAATGACAGCGCGGCAGCGATTCTCAAACTGTGCGATGGCGAGCGCTTGGTCGAGCAGATTGTCGATGCACTCGTTGAACAGTTTACTGGGGTGGATCGAAACGTGATTGCCCAAGAAGTTTCAATATTACTTCACGCTTACAAACACGTGGATTGTTGGAGTCGTAAAGTATATAGGGAACCTAAACGAGATGTGTCACGCAGTGTGCGCCCTTCGACTTCGCTCCGCTACGCTCAGGACGAGCGGTTTTTCTATCCGTTCGTGCTGAGCGTAACCCGCAGGGTGGAGTCGAAGCATGAACGGTAACCGGAACAAATGATTTAGGAAACCTCTATGGCTGCTCCTCGTCCCTACACCCTCGTAGCTGAGTTCACGTATCGCTGTCCATTGCGCTGTCCCTATTGCTCGAACCCAATCGACCTACAGCTCAGAAAAGGCGAAATGAGTACTGAGCAGTGGTGTCGAGTATTTTCCGAAGCGGCTGAATTGGGTGTTGTCCAACTCCATCTCTCAGGGGGTGAACCGACAGTCCGCAAAGACCTACCTGCCCTGATACGACATGCGCGACAATGTGATTTGTACACTAATCTGATTACTGGTGGTACGTTGCTGAGCGAAGATGACTTGCAAGAGTTTCGTGACTGCGGACTCGATCACGTGCAGTTGAGTATTCAGGATACCAATCGGGACACGGCTGAACTCATCGCCGGGATTCGTTCGTACGATAAAAAGCTCGAAATTGCGCGTCAGATTAAGAAGCTCGGATTTCCGCTGACACTGAATGTAGTGGTCCATCGTTATAACATCAGCCATGTTCCGGAGTTGATCGCTCTTGGGGCAGAGCTTGGTGCCCAGCGGTTAGAGCTGGCGAATAGTCAATACTATTCGTGGGCGCTGGAAAATCGTAACGCCTTGTTACCAACACAGGCACAGCGCGATGAAGCAGCCCGCATTGCCCGCGAAGCGCGCGAGCGGTATCGCGGCACCATGGAAATCGTCTTTGTGCAAGTCGACTATCTCACCCCAGAACCCAAACCTTGTATGGGTGGCTGGGCCCGGACCTACATGCTTATCACTCCCACTGGTGAGGTTTTGCCATGCCACGCGGCGCACACTATTCCGAATCTGCACTTTGATAGTGTGCAACAGCAATCATTAACTACGATATGGCGTGAGTCTCCGGCGCTCAACGCCTTTCGCGGCGACGCCTGGATGCAAGAGCCGTGTAGAAGTTGTCCAAAGAAAACGACAGATTTTGGCGGTTGTCGCTGTCAGGCCTTTTTATTGACCGGAGATCCTGCAGCTACTGATCCCGTCTGTCACCTGTCGCCTCATCATGATGTCGTCGTTGACGCAGTCGCTGCAGCCGAGCAAGGCGGTGAGGCTCCGCTCGTGTACCGCGACCAGAAAAATAGTGAGCGGTTATTGAGTCGTTTATGAGTACCCCTATGGAATCCGGAGCAGCTAACTCGAAAGCGACAGAAAAGCCGGCGGCTGCAGCAAATGCACGTGGTCGGCAAAAGGGGAAGAAGGGCGTGGACTCCTCCGTCTTCGTTATGGGTGGTTTGACCCTATTGTTGGTCATCCTGGCGTATATGAAAGGTCCAGACCTGCCACTACGGGGGTTGCAGACATCGTGGACACTCTTACAAGATGTGTGGTTGCCGCTGCTACTAGGATTTCTGCTGGCGGGGTTTTTTGATGTGCTGGTGCCGCGCGAGTTTCTCGTCAAATGGATGGGCGAACAGTCCGGTACCAAAGGAATCTCTGATTGGCTGGCTCATTGGATTGGCTATGCCTGGTGGTCCTTACGTAGTGTTTCCCATTGCCGCATCACTGTTCAATCAAGGCGTGGGTGTTGGTCCATTGGTGACGTTTATTACTGCTAAATCTCTGCTGTCCCCGACCCGCTTGTTTTCGTGGGAGGTGCCGTTCCTGGGCTGGCCGTTTGCAGCAGCACGTGCGATCCCGAGCCTGCTGCTGCCTCCTTTGATCGGCCTCATTGGTCAGCGGCTCTTCACGCTTTTCAATCGCCAGTAAGTGCCGTAAGCGCGAGCAACCCACTCCCCGTTTGAATCGCTACTAGCTTTTGCAGCGGTAGTATCTGCAGCGCCCCTTCAGTCCCAATCTGTGCCATCCGCTCTTCAATATGAGTGCGCATGGCTGTGGCTCTGTCTCTTTCACCAAGAGCAGTAGCTAAGCGATACAGTTCTCCTAAATAGAGGAGACAATGAAAACTGCGACAGACACGTGCGTCGAAAGCCTGGGCTTGTGTTGCCTCTTGCTGATACGTGGGAGCAGTTAATGCATTGCGTTGGGCGATGAGCCGTTTGGGCGTCCTGCGCAGATATTCAGCCACTGAACGGAACAAACGGTTCTGCGGTAGTCGTTCGCGTAGAGCGCCGAAATGAGTCTCAAGAATCCGCACCGTCGTTTCAGTACGCCGTAACCCTTCTTCCATAGCCTCGCGCCGCGACACGCTGGCAAGGCTTTCGTCTTCAAGAATGGGATCGGTGTAATATGGTAGCTCACAGATAAGCGAGAGTGCATGGGGAACTAATGTTTTGAGATAGTCATCGGAACTAGTTCCGGTTGAGAAATATGGCGCTGGATCTTCTCCGAGGTTCTTAGCGAGGAAATCATATCCTTCCTGTGCACCAAATAATGGATAGATTGCGCGGTCCCACGCTTGAATATACGGTACTTCGGGCTCGCCTTGATGCAACGGCAACCTGTGATCCGCCACGAGTTGGTGAAGTTGGGGGAATAACGCTGGCAGATGGCGCGAGAGATAAAAGTACACGCCGCAAAAGCTGGCGTTATGGAGACTATAGAGAAACTCTGGTCGATATTGCTGCATGAGCTGCATCACTACCTGTGTCTCTGCTGGCGGTGTAGTGAAATGCAGCGTCTTATAATGAATAGGAAATCCCCACTCTACCTGCTCATCTTGGGGAGGGCGGTAGTAATTCAGCGCATACTTAAGCGGCGAAAAGGCACCTTTGAACCAGCCTTCGTTCAGGGCGAGACCATCAGGATCAGATGCCTTAACGATCAGAAAGGTACAATCTAATTGCTCTCGCAGATCCGACTGTTCACACAGTAAACGGCTTAGGAATTCTAGCGTCAGAACACCGATGGGTTCATTGGGATGAGGCGCACCAAGAAACAGTGCAGTACGTTTCCCATGACCAATGGTAAGCAGTTCGATTGATCGCCCTTCTGTAGATTCACCAATCACCTGCAGTTTTGCAAGTCCAGGGAATTCGTCGACCAGCCGTCGCGAGCTTTCATGCAGTTCGTCGAGGGTGAGGAAGTCTTGATAATCGGGAATCAGCTGGAGAATGTTGTTGAGGTCCATTACCTCCTCCTTACAATTCGCCCTTTATCTTTGTTGCGGTGGACTACAAGCCCATCGTCAGTTGACAGTAAGCCAGCATCGGCAGAATAATCCTCGTTTATGCAGGATGCTACAGGTAGTGCGACGCACGTCGAGCAACGGCGACTAGCGGCGATCATGTTCACCGACATCGTCGGCTTTAGCCGCCAGATGGGCGCGACGAGGCCCGCATGCTGCGGTTGTTGGATGTGCATAATCAGACTCATTCAACAAGCCGTGAGTGCCCATCATGGCCATGTCATCAAAACCGTCGGGGATGCCTTCTTGGTCGACTTTCCCTCCGTCGTCCACGCCGTGCAGTGTGCGCAGCAGATTCAGAGCCAGTTACGCTCTTATAATGCTGAGAAAGAAAAAGCTGAACAGATTCACGTGCGGATTGGTATTCATCTCGGTGACATCGTGCAGAAAGACGGCGATGTGTTTGGCGATGGGGTCAACATCGCCTCGCGGCTACAAGCCTTGGCCGAGCCGGATACGATTTGTATCTCGGACATTGTCTATCGTGACGTGGCCAAAAAAGTAGACCTTGGCACAGTGGTCTCCATGGGCAAACCCAAGCTGAAGAACATCGCCGAACGCTTCCAGGTCTATGCTTTGTTGCCCGAGGCACCTACAGGCTTACGCCGGACGCTCCAAGTCCAACGCCTGAAGTTTTCTCGTAGGGTGGGCTCTGCCCACCGAGCAATAGCGGTGGGACTGCTGCTTGTAGCAGGGACAGCTGTGGGTGTTCGCTATCTTCCTTCTTCCTCCCCTAACACCCACCCCTAGCCCCTAGCACCCATCCTTGCCTCTGCCCGACAAGCCCTCCATTGTCGTTCTGCCCTTTATCAACATGAGCAACGATCCCTAGCAAGAGTATTTCAGTGATGGGATCACTGAAGACATTACGACTGATCTGTCGAGGATTTCGAGTTTGTTCGTCATCGCCCGCAACTCGGCCTTCACCTACAAAGGCAAAGCGGTGAAGGTCCAGGAGGTGAGTAAAGAGTTAGGGGTGCATTACGTTTTGGAAGGCAGCGTGCGCAAGGCAGGCGACCAAGTGCGGGTCACGACACAGTTAATCGATGCTATCACAGGAGGTCATCTCTGGTCCGAGCGCTACGACCGACCGCTTGCAGACATCTTCGCCCTGCAAGATGAGATCCGGCAGAAGATCGTGTTCGCACTGAAAGTGAAATTGACGCCGGAGGAACAAGAACGGTTTAAGCGCGTCCCAACCAACAGCTTGGAGGCCTATGACTATTTCTTGCGCAGCTTGGAGTTCGGGTTTCCTGGCACAAAAGAGGCCAACGCGCAGCTCCGGCAAATGTGTGAAAGCGCCCTTGAGCTGGACCCGCAGTATGCCGCAGCATACGCCCGCCTGAGCCAGACCTATTTGTGGGAGTGGTTCTCGTATGGAGGACAGGAGCAGACCTTAGAGCGGGCTTCTGAACTGGCGCAGAAGGCGGTAGCCTTGGATGAGTCCTTGCCTTTCGCCCACTTCGTGCTGGGTTGGGTCTATGTGATGCAAAAGCAGCATGACCAAGCCCAAACTGAGATGGAGCGGGCCATTACGCTTGATCCTAACTTTGCTACTGGCTATGAGGGGCTGGCATTCGTTCTCAGCAGTAGCGGGAAGCCGCAGGAAGCTATTTCTGCAGCGACGAAGGCCGTGCGTCTGGCCCCTCAGCAGTTGACCAACTTGAACGCATTAGGTTCAGCCTACGTTTCTGCAGGGCAGTATGAGGAAGCCATTGACGATTTTCAAGAAAATCCTGGCGCGGAACCCAGATTTTTGGCCTGCTCACTGGGGCTTAGCGTTTATCTACAGTGAGTCAGGACGGGAAGAGGAGGCCAAGGCCGAAGGAGCAGAAATTCTGCGAATCATCCCCAATTTCTCATTAGAGAGATGGAAGCAGAGGGTTTTCCCTTCAAAGACCCAGAGATCACAGAGCGCTGGGCATGCAGCCCAGCGCAAGGCGGGGCTGAAATAATAAGATAGAATGCTAGAAATGCAGAATAGTACGATGAAGATTGAGGACTGAGGAAGAATTAGCTTGTATCATGGTAAGAATTGGGATTTAATGGTGGGGCGACCCCCGTTGCTAGCGGCAGTGAGTAGGTCGCGATCGGACAGCAAAAGTAAGCGGAGTGAGCTGCTGACCAACAAGGGCAGCGTTTACGGTCAACGCCACCGCAAGTTGCACGGCGTCGTAGCCGCGGAGTTTTTGCCTCGTCGTGAGAGTTACACCCAGCGCAATGACCCGCTGATCTACACCGAGCACGCGATACTGCCCTGCTGCATCTCGGATGAAATCTTGCAGACCCTGGCTATAGGCTTCTGTTGTTACTTCTTGGGAGCGTTGCTTAGTAGCAAAAGCGGCTGCGACCTCGACGAGGGTCACACTGGCAATCAAAAGGGTATGACGGTTGGCGGGATCACAGAGCTGACTGACCCACGTCGTTCCTATTTCGACCGCATAGCGTTTGACCAAAGCGCTGCTGTCCAGAAAGTATATCGTCACTCCGTTCGCTCTCGTTGTTCGACAATGACGGCACTGAGGGGCTTACCCTGAACGTGCACGGGACTCTGACGTGGCGTGGTAGGATCAGCACTATACGCAGCGATCAAGTCAGGGCTGATCGTTTGCAGCAATCCGGTCGAAGCCAGCGCTTCCTCAAGTACCTGCTGGTCTTGCCTTTTTGTGCTCTGCATTCACGGTCTCCGCTGTTAACTGATCCATAATGAATCCTTCCAACGTACCCCTTGTGCGCAGCTCGGGCTTGGAGTTGGATGTACAATTCATCGGGTAGTAGCAAAGTTAGTTCATGCATAAAATGCTCTCACTCCGAAACACACTCCGTACGATACCAAGAGGAACAAGAGCCAGCAAGGCGCGGCTCAAATGGGTAGTGGTTCAGTTTGGCCGACAACGCTACGGCATGTCATTCTGAACTGGAGCTCTTCGACAGGCTCAGGATAAACTCTGCGGAGTGAAGAATCTCTCCCCTCCGCGCTCTAGCCCGAGAGATATTCTTCGTCGCAGGGCTCCTCGAGACACGGATTGTGCGTTTCTACGTAACCTAAAAAGGAAAACTGAACCACTACCCTCAAATGAGTCACAGGGCGGAACGGAAGCCGGAGCCGGGGCTTCTTCCGTTGACACTTCGCAACATCCCGCTGCATAATCTCTCCACGGCTGGCACACATCTATAAACTGGCGCAGAGCACGGGTTGCTTGCAGAGATTCATCGTCTTCGGTAGCTACATTACTGCTGAGCCCAATCCTTCTCAGCCCTTCGATCTCCTTCCGTAGTTCGTCCACGTTCATATAGGATTTTTCCTTCGCGCAAGAGTCTTTCTCTGAAGTACCCTTGAATGCTGGCAAGTCGAGCAGGCACTGACTCGCCGCTGTGATGCCAGCAAACACTCAGCCAAGGCGCGAAAGTAGTGGTCAGGAGGGATCCCCTCACAACAGATATCGATATCAGAGTCAGCTCGATAGTCGCCTCTCGCCAAGGATCCATACAAGATAATCTTCTGGGACGCCGTGACGCAGGATGATGGATTCTACGGTTTTGATCTCCTGTAGATGTCGTCGGGGAGTTGTATTCACTCTCAGCGAGAGCGTTTCCATAAGGACCCCTTTTTGTCATGAACCAGCAGGATTGTAGTCTTCGCCTCACTCCGACGCAACGAGACACTCATCGAAAGGAGAGTTTGACAAACAAGAGACGGACACCCCATAATCGCCGCCATGAGTACCGAGTCAGGGAGAGTGCACCGCCTGAGACGCAGGGACTGTTTCGACACGGTGCCGCGCAAAGCGAGTTTGGTGCGAGTATCTTTTGGGTTAACGCTGGAACGAGCTTTGCCGACATGGAAGATTTAATTGTTGGCTGGCAGACACGCCGTGATCTTCAGCGACGCGGCATCGTAGAGGTAATGGAGCATGATTAAAAATGATGTTGAACTTCAGGCAGCGCAAGAGTATGTCCTGCGCTTCGAGCGCATCCTAGCTGCCGCACGGAGTACGTACACCCCGGAAGCCTATGAAGCGATGGCCAGCAGTTACCTGGCAGAAATTGAGCGTGTCAATGCGGAGATTGTCGAGTATTTGCGACGCGTGCCTTCGCGAGAGGCAGCATAAGAATACTGAAGCAATATCTCTACCCCTGTCTAACATTCTGGGTGCCCATCTGACTTCGGCCGCTGCTTACGACGCCCGCTGCAAATACGCCTCGATGTTCGTTGCTTCGCGCTGTTTACAGGCAACAGCGATGCGAAGTTTTTCGAGATGTTGTTGCAGGGTCTTTGCCGCCTGTTTGACCGGATGTGAAGCAAAGAAGTCGATAACTTCTGCTTCCAGCGCTGGTGTGACCAGAGAGAGAATACCTTCACACATACGAACGATCGAGTTGTCTGGGTATTGGCGGCACATCTCGTCCCAGTGCGTCTTCAGAAAAGTCCAGGCGCGTTCGCGCTGTTCGGTGTTGAGCAGCAACGAGCGCATCAAATACGGGGCATTTTGCGTACGGACTTCGCCATTGATGGTGAGCTGCAGGGTACGCTCGAATAACGCTTCGGAGCGGAATGCTGCGAGCGCAAACAAATATCGCGTCTCTTCTTGCGGAGTCTTTGCCGTTTTGAAGTGAGTTGTGAATTCCTCGTATTCAGCGAGGTCACCACAGCTCGCAACAATCGACACTAAGGCAGGAACAACGTTGCGATCTACGGCTGCGGGATTGTGTTGATATTGGGCATAGCGCGCACGTGCTTCAGCCTGGATTGTGGGATCAGCCCCCAGTGTTCCGAGTGCACTCAAGAGTTCCCCGCGCAACTGGCCGAGCAATTCGTTTTCTCCTGCCTGCGGGCTCCAGCCCAAGTTTCTGCACAATCGGCGTAAGCAAATGACGAAGAAATCGCTGTAAGGCTGGCCGCTGATGGGCATCCAGCATGTGATAGAGGTATTGCCCCGACGCGATAATGACACTCCATACGTTGGGATCGGTCTCATCACGGAAGAGTGAAAGCAAATCAAGATAGGTGGTCATGGGTGTCAGACCTGCTTGCGCCGCTGCCCACGTATCGTTGATGAGATTGAAGCGTTCGACGGCAGAGAGAGTCTCATACAGGTTGTTAGTGAGACGCTTATGGAGATCTGGAGAGTATTGCACCCGATAAAACCCATGCCCGCCTGAATTAATCACTACCCACTCAGGTTGTGATGAGAGTGTGAATGCGCATTTCTTTACCGGTCATCAGGGCCGTTTGTTCATGAACCCCCTGTGCTGTTCGGGCGCGTAAAAAGATCGGCACATGCCAGAGCTGCTGCGGGCCATCGCCGTCTTGCACATAGCGAAAGGGTTGCTGCGAAATGAGCACTTCGCATTTCCTTCGATCTGTACGTGTAACAGTGGATAGCCGGGCTGGAACACCCACGAGTCCATCAACGCGCGGGCTGGCTGTCGTGAAGCTTCTTCGATGGCATCCCACAGGTCTGTGGTCTCGGTATTGGCGAACTCATGTTTCTTTAAATATAAGCTGATGCCTGCACGAAAGGCGTCCGCACCCAGATACTGTTCGAGCATCCGTAGCACGGCAGCACCCTTTTGATAGGTGAGCACATCGAACATGCCTGCGCCTCTTCAGGTCGATGGACGGGGAATTCGATGGGACGGGTGCTGTGGAGACCATCCACTTGCATAGCGCTGGCGCGCGACACTGCGAAGCTGGTCCACCGCTGCCATTCGGGTTTGTATATGATCTACCGCGAGTGTCGCCATAAAGGTGGCAAACGCTTCATTCAACCACAGTCCATTCCACCAACGCATAGTGACCAGGTCACCGAACCACATATGCGCATTTTCATGGGAGACGACATTCGCAACTCGCTTCGAGTTCGCGGCGAGCAGCTGAGTTGGTATCAATGAGTAACGCTGTTTCACGATAGGTGATCGCACCGAGATTTTCCATGGCACCGAAAGCGAAGTCAGGAATGGCGATGAGGTCAAGTTTGTCGCCAGGGTAGGGGCATTGGTAGTATTCACTGAAAAATCGTAACGATGCTGCGCCAACTTCTTGGCCGAACGGCGCCAAATGGCGTTTCCCGGGAACGGCCCACACGCGCAGTGGTGTCTGACCGACATACACGGGATCAGTACCTTCGAACTCACCGACAATGAAGGCAACAAGATACGTAGACATTTTGATGCTGTCGGCAAAGACCACTTCTTTCGTGCCAGTACCGGAAAGGATCGTTTCACGAACGACCGCAGTGTTGGAAATCGCCGTGAGATGTTCGGGGATAATGAATGTCGTTTGGAATACGGCTTTCCATGCCGGTTCATCCCAACACGGAAATGCCCGTCGAGCGTCGGTCGCCTCAAACTGTGTGGAGGCGAGGATTTTATCGTGACCTTGGGCATCTTTGTACGTGCTGCGATAAAAGCCGTGCAACTTGTCGTTGAGTATGCCGGAAAACGTCAGTTGCAGTTGGTAAGAACCAGACACAAGCTGCTGGGGAAACGTCAACACTGCGCGTTCGTTGATCTCATCGAGCGTGACCGTGCCGGTGATTTTCTCTCCATGCTGAGTGACGATTACGGCTGAATGGACCTGCAGCTCTGCAGCGTTGAGGCAGATATCAGCCGTTGGCTCTAACACCGTGATCGTGACCGTTTCTTCTCCCACAAACGTGAATGCAGTCAAATCCGGAGCAAGGCGGAGTTGGTAACGATCAGGGCGAACATTTGTCGCCAATTTGTATGCTTGTTCCTCAACGGCCAGCGCGCCATGTGTTTGTGTATCAGCCATCACAAACTCCTTATTCTTAGAGCTAATGCGGTTCCGCACCACAAAAGATTAAGAAGCAAACCTGACCTGTAGTTTGCTTTTCCACCTTTCCTGTCGTCCTGCTCTGTTTTTGTTGAAGCATGCGATTCTTTACGACGAAACGGTCCAAGGAATCAAGGGCGAAATCAATTCCGAGATTCCCAGTGAAAAAGTCTCGTCGTATGACGTATAGGGTTTCTTGCGAGAAAAAGGGTTGAGGGTAGGGGTTTTTTACGCCTTTCATCCAGTTTGGTACGTAAATTTAATGTTGTAAGTTCATAACTTTTGGTGTATTTATGCGCCGTGAATGGGGTGTTTACTGTGTGGTGGAAAGGAAAAGGTGGGGATGGAAAACGCAAAACACCAGCCAGACGTCGATGATCATACCAGACAAATCTCGAACGCTCAGCAGCTAAATGAGCGAGGGTGTGTTTTTCCCCCGCAAGGGCGGCCTGATCTAGAAGAACTGCAAAGGGTTCTTGCGGAACTGGATCGTACCAAAGGCACGCTCCGCGATGAAGTTGCTGCGCGCCAGCGTGCAGAGCACGAACTGCGCAAGGCGAAGGACATTACTGAGGCGACACTACGGGCGCGAGAGGAGTTTCTTGCGACGGTGAGTCATGAACTCCGTACGCCTCTCAGTGTTGTTATGGGATACACTGATCTTCTGAAAGACGGCGAGTTTGGCGAGCTGACAGAGCAACAATCCACCGTTCTCAAGCGGGTCAAGAAAAACGCTGGTAATCTTCTCGTTCTCATCGAGACGCTCCTTGATGCCAGTCATCTCCAGATAGGCCGCTCATGCGCCACAGTAACGAAAGTCCGATTCGGTGAAGTTCTTGAAGATGTGTGGAAAGAAACGAGAGATTTGCGTGAGGCGTCGTCGCTTGAGTTCATCTACGATGTGCAGGACGCAGAGGCGGTATTCTATACTGATGTTGATAAATTCAGAGTCATTGTGAGAAATTTGCTCAGTAATGCGAGTAAATTTACTGACCATGGGCAAGTGATGCTCCAGGGGTGGCGAGGAAGGGACGGGGTTGAAGTTTGTGTCGTGGATACTGGTATCGGTATGGAAAGAGAGGAGGTCCCCTTCATTTTTATGCCATTCCATAAAATTGGTACTGCACTGACCAGAAGCAAAGGTGGGGCAGGATTGGGTCTCTATATTGTCAAGAACTTTTTGGAGTTGCTACGAGGGACAATCACGGTAGAAAGTGAAGTTGGTCGAGGTTCAACGTTTCGGATTTGGCTTCCGATGGCATTGCGGTGAAATGCCGCGGTGTAAACAATGAACTTGACTCCTCACGGCTCCTCTTTCATGCTGACGAACGGAGAGCACGGCATGAATATCCAGATCTTTGGCCTACAAAAGTGCGCCGACACGCGTAAAGCCCAACGCTTCTTCAAAGAGCGCGGCATTCGCTTCCAATTTGTTGATCTGAAAGAAAAAGGGCTCTCAAAAGGTGAATTGCACTCGGTCGCCATACGGGTGCCGCTTGACCAACTGATTGACCGATCGAGCACCCACTTCGTTGAGAAAGGTCTTGCGTACGCCTCTTTCAATGCCGCGAAGATCGAAACCCTTTTGCTTGATGATCCGTTGCTGTTTCGTACTCCAATCGTTCGTAACGGCAAAGAAGCAACTGTGGGGTATTGCCCGGATGTGTGGAAGGGATGGCAAACGAACGACCAGAAACCGCTCTAAGAGGGCGAAAAGGGAAAAAGGGGAAATGGCGAAAAGGGGAGGAATTTGGTGTTTTTTCATTCTCCCTTTACCCCTTTGCCCTTTTCCCCTGGAGTGGTTAGGCGAGGGGAGCGTGGTGCGTGCGGCACTTCCTTCCACTGGTCAGGGTCGTGGCCGTAGAGAATAGTCGCGCCCTTTTTGTCTCGCAGGTCGCGCAGTGTCGCAAGTGACTGATACATTTCCTTTTCGTCGTATGCGACCGACGGTAATAGATTCTCATCCATATTGGTCTTGGTGTAACAGGCATCGCCCGTCACGACGAACTCGCCACGTCCGGTAACACGAACACGGAGTGACTGATGCCCCGGCGTGTGGCCGTGAGTAGGAATAATCACTAACGTGCCATCGCCGAAGATATCGTATTCGCCGTCCACCGTCTGATAGTTCAACTTGTGGTCCCAATCTTTGGGATCAAAAAACGCTTTCTTGCATAGCTTGGGATCGTGGGCGGTCTCCAACTCGTTTTTTTGTACGAGGATCGTGGACTGAGGGAAGAATTCGTTACCACCACAGTGATCAAAATGAAAATGTGAATTAATCACATATTTGATGTCGTTCGGGGTGAGTTTGAACTGTGCAAGCTGGGCAACAATTTCTTCACCTGGTTTGGTGCGTGACACGAAGCTTTTTGCCATCGCTTCACCCAAGCGCGCAACTGGATCTTGCATGACCTGGCAATGCACGCCTGTATCGAAGACGACGTTGCCCTTGGGATGGGTGATGAGGTAGCTCGGCACCGGAATGGTCATCATCGTACCGAGTGGACGATTAGGAAAAAATAGTTTGCTATCGAACTCAAGCCAACCGACGGGCATGGAATACACTTGTAACATGACGTAACCCTCCTTGTTTACTGGGCGAAATGGCGAAAAGGGGAAACGGCGAAAAGGATAAAAAAATAAGCGCTTGTCCTTTCTCCGTCTCTTTTTTCTCGACTCCCCAACTCTTAGACTCCTAGACTCTTTCCTCCTTATTGCCCCATTTGGTGTGCCAGGTCTAGAGTCTGCTGCCTTCTCTTGATCGGCCCAGCAAAACTCAGTAATTTGCCGCCACCTACAGAGGAACATGGCCCATGTTAAGGAGGGAAGCGCTATGGTTGGTCATTGGCGAGAGAAACTCGTAAAAAGCCTTGTCGGTCTGCTCTTATTGCTACCTGGGGGAACACAGGCTGGAGAAGAGAAGACCTACGATCTCAAACCGGTCACCCAAGAACGCTTGCTGAAAGGAACAGAAGACCCATCAGCATGGCTAATGTACGGCGGGGACTATCACAGTTGGCGATATAGTGCACTCAAAGACATTAACAAAAAGAATGTGAAGAAGCTTTCCGTCGCTTGGGTGTTTCAAACTGGTATTCCCGGACAACTCGAAGCGTCACCAGTTGTTGCTGATGGCATTCTCTACCTCACTGCTTCGTACAATCACGCTTTCGCGCTCGATGCGGTCACTGGCGAACCAATTTGGAAATACGATCATCCGCTGCCAGATGACATGCGCGTGTGTTGCGGGCCAACCAACCGCGGGTTTGCCATTGCTGACGACAAGGTCTTCATGGCAACACTCGATGCGCGATTGGTCGCGCTCGATCGCCGAACCGGCAAAGTGGTATGGAATGTCGAGATCGATAAATATGCCAACGGCTTTAGCTCGACCGTTGCTCCGTTGGTGGTGAAAGACAAAGTGGTTGTGGGCATTGCTGGCGGCGAGTACGGAATCCGTGGGTACATTGATGCCTATGACGTTAAAACAGGAGAGCGCAAGTGGCGTACGTATACAACTCCAGGAGAGGGAGAGAAAAGGCGTCGAAACGTGGGAAGGCGATTCCTGGAAGTATGGTGGCGGCCCCACCTGGATTACCGGGCTCGTATGACCCCGAACAAGATGTGCTATTCTGGGCGGCGGGAAATACAGCCCCAGACTGGAACGGCGACGCTCGTAAGGGTGACAATTTGTATACCGACTCCGTCTTAGCGATGAATCCCGATACTGGTGCAGTGAAATGGCACTTCCAGTTCACTCCACATGATGTGTGGGATTACGACGGGAACACTGATCTGTTTCTTGTCAACGTGATGCGTAACGGTCGCAACGTGAAAGCGCTGGCTCAGCCCAACCGGAATGGCTTTCTCTATGTTCTGGATCGTACGTCAGGAAAATTCCTTCACGGTTCACAATATGTGGACCAGCTTAATTGGGCCAAGGGGCTCGACGAGAATGGTCGACCTATCGTCGACCCAAAGTTCGTCCCACAGGAAGAAGGAAAAGAATGGATCTGCCCCGGAGCACCGGGTGGTAAGAATAGTTCCTACACTGCTGCATATAGTCCGATGACGAAGTTCATGTATGTGCCAGTAATCGAAAGCTGTATGCAGATGAAAAAAGCGTCGGCAATGTTCATTCAAGGGATTCCGTTTTGGGGTGGTGGCTGGAATGGCAGCCAAGGTGATGACGGTACCTCTTATGGACACTTCTCCGCGATTGATGCGACAACTGGCGCAGTGAAATGGCGACATAAGGAAAAATATCCGTTGTTGGGTGGAACCCTGGCGACTGGGGGCGGACTGGTATTTACTGGCAATCAAGAAGGGCACGTCAAAGCGTTTGACGATGCAACCGGCAAAGTCCTGTGGCAGTTCCAGACTGGAGCCTCGGTGCGTGGTCAGCCAGCGACGTATAAGATTGGTGGTCGCCAATACATCGCCATGCCCTCGGGTGGTGGCGGCATTGTTGCCACCATTGCCGGCGAGCCGCCATTAGCAAGCAAGGGCAGTGCGCTGATTGTGTTTGCTCTGCCGCAGTAGAACACAGGGGAAACGGGTAAAAGGGGAAATGGGGAAAAGGAAGACGAAAACGAAAATTTTCACCGTTTCACCCTTTCGCCGCTTCACCCTTTCATCCTTTCGCTTCCCTTGACCCATTCCATAAAAGGCAGTACTTTTCGACCGCGTTCGGTCAGGATTTAACCGAACAAAGGAGGATCGCGTCCATGCAACAGTCCTGGCTGCGGCAATTAGCCGGAAGTCTCGTTTCACTCATGGTGCTCTGTCCGTTGGCAGTGCAGGCCCAGAATGGGAAAAAAGATTGGAACTTGAAGCCTGTTACGGCTGCACGTTTACTCAACGGAACTGACGATCCGTCATCCTGGCTGATGTACGGTGGGAATTACCAGAACTGGCGCTTCAGCCCACTCAAAGACGTCAACACCAAGAACGTCAAAAACCTGCAAGTTGCCTGGATTTTCCAGACCGGTATTCCAGGGCAGCTAGAAACTGCGCCTATCGTCGCCGATGGCATTATGTACATCGTCGCTGCCTATAATCACGTGTATGCGCTAGACGCTGCCACCGGTGAGCCGATCTGGAAATATGTTCACCAAATGCCAGAGGATCTGCGCATTTGCTGTGGGCCTACGAATCGCGGCGTAGCACTGTCTGGTGACAAAGTGTTTGTTGCGACGCTTGATGCTCGTATGGTCGCACTGGATCGTAAGACCGGCAAAGTGATCTGGAACACAGAAATGGACGACTACAAAGTCGGCTACAGCTCAACTGCGGCTCCGCTTGTGGTCAAGAACAATGTCATCATCGGTATCGCTGGTGGTGAGTACGGTGTGCGCAGTTGGATTGATGCGTATGACGCAGAAACCGGCAAACGCACTTGGCGTCGCTACACCATTCCTGGCGAAGGTGAAAAGGGTGTAGAAACCTGGGCGGGAGATTCATGGAAGACCGGTGGCGGCCCTGCTTGGGTAACCGGCTCCTATGACCCCAAAACCGACATCCTCTATTGGGCGACCGGCAATCCATCTCCAGACTGGAACGGTGATACTCGTGCTGGCGATAACCTCTACACCAACTCTGTCTTAGCGATGAATCCTGATAACGGTGAGGTAAAGTGGTACTTTCAGTTTACCCCACACGACGAGTGGGATTACGACGGAAACACGGGTATGTTTCTTGTTGATGTGAACCGGAGTGGGGCAATGGTACCGGCCCTTGCACAGCCCAATCGTAACGGTTTTGTCTATGTTCTCGACCGGAACTCCGGAAAATATCTCCACGGGTCACAATACGTTGAGCAACTCAACTGGGCCAAAGGACTTGATGAAAAGGGCCGCCCGATTGTCGATCCGAAGTATCTTCCGGTACAAGGCGGCAATAAGGAATATATCTGCCCAGGAAACGTTGGTGGGCAGAATGGAGCATGGACTGCTGCGTACAGTCCACAAACAAAGCTCATGTACGTGCCAGTGGTTGAAAGTTGCGGCAAGATGGAAAAGGCTGTGTCCACTTTCATTCAAGGCATCCCGTTCTGGGGGGGCGGACCGGGAGCGACGCAAGCGGATGATCAGTCTTCGTATGGCCATCTCTCGGCGATTGATCCTGCTACTGGGGCGATCAAGTGGCGCTATAAGGATGATTACCCCTTGGTTGGTGGAACCTTAACGACCGCTGGTGGGCTGGTATTTACTGGTAATCAGACAGGGTATGCGATGGCTTTCAATGATACGACTGGACAACTCCTGTGGAAGTCGCAAACCGGCTCACCAGTGCGCGGACAGCCTACCTCGTATAAAGTCGGTGGACGGCAGTATGTGGCCGTGCCGAGTGGTGGTGGTGGCTTGGCCGTGACTATCGTCGGCGAGAATCCACTGGGAACCAAAGGCAGCGCGGTCATCGTCTACGCCTTGCCGCGATAATACATCACGATGCGAATTGGACTGAAAGAAATTGATGGCTATTGTCCCTCATTCACCCTTCGACTTCGTCTCACTACGCTCCGGGCGAACGGTATGTCAACTGCCTGCTGGTGACTCCCGTTCGCCGCCGAGCGTCGACAAGCAGGGCGGAGTTTCGCAGAGCATGAACGGCATTTCTACTCACCACTTCCACTGGAAAATTGCTACGCCCTTGCGCACTTTTCTCTTCTATTTCTATCTCTGTCTACCTTACGTTGCTCTGGCTGAATCATTACCCGAACTTCGTGTCTGTCTCCTCGAAGACAATCTGCCTCTGTCCTCTGTGAAAGAAAGCAACGGCTTCGACTTCGATACTGCGAAGGCAGTTGCGGGAGTACTCAATCGCTCGTTTGTTCCGGTGTGGACGAAGAACTATACGCAGATTCAGGAAATTGAAGAAAGTGACTTTCCCACTCGCAAGCTGGGAAGAAATGAATGTGATGCAATCTTTAGCATGCCAGGAGAGGATTCGATCAAAGATGCTCCGAAAGCAGCGCTCGGTGCACCATACTATGGTGCAGCGTTTGAGCTGATCGGGCGCGAGGGAATGTCGCAGAACAACCTGAATACGTTGGGTGACACGCTTGTTGCCATTCAAGCGCAAACGATCGCGAATTTTGCCTTGAATGCGCGCAAGGCGAAGATGCGAACGTTTTTCTCCGTGCCCTCTGCTTTAGAAGGAGTCACTAAAGGTGAAGCTTCCCTTGCCTTACTGTGGGGGCCGTTAGCTGGTTGGCATCTACGGAATCACCCGGAAGCGAAATTGACGTTCGCGGCAGGCTACGAACCTCCAGCGGCGATCTGCTGGAACGAGCACGTCGCAACACGAAAAACTGACACTGAACTCCGTACCCAGATTGATGCCGCACTGGCGAAGCTTACTGCCGACGGAACGTTGAAAACGCTCATGGAGCGGTATGGCATTCCGTTTCGGAAACCGTTTGCGGCGACATACAGCCTCGCTGAGATGCAGAAACTAAAATAAGCCACCTGTGTTTACAACAAACAGGAGATATTCAGCTAATGCAGAGAACGTTGCTTCTTGTTGGTGCCGCCCTGTTCGCCTTACTCACGCTTAGTACCCCCATTGATGCCCAAACTCCTCCGACCAAGAATCCGTTTGCGGGCGATGCGAAGGCAATCGCCGAAGGCAAAGGGATGTTTGAAGGCGTGTGTGCCGGTTACTGTCATGCCACCGAAACCACCTCACGACCGGGCAGCCGCTGTCCCAGCTTGTTTGATTGCGAATGGAAACATGGCAGCGACGACGCTGCGGTTTTCAAGACATTGTCTGTTGGAGTGCCGAAAACCGAAATGATCGGCTTTAAAGGCCGCCTGCCGGATGACATGCTGTGGAAGATCATTACCTACATGCGTTCTGCATCAAAATGCAAAGACGGAGGTGCGGCGCCCGCTCCGGCGCACTAAATCAAGTAGTCAGTAGTCAGCATTCAGTAGTCAGTAGAGACAGGAGAAAAAGACAAATGGCGCAAGGGAGTAATCGAGAACATGCTGGCTACTGGCTACTGACTACTGACTACTCCGTTTTCATGCTGGCTACTGGCTACTGGCTATTAGCTACTTTTTTCCTGCCTTTTGCCTTTTCTTCATCTGTCCTCGCTGCTCCCTTCGTCTATGTTACCAACGAAAAATCTGACGATGTAACGGTGATCGACGCAGCCACCGATCAAGTGGTGACATCGGTGAAGGTTGGAAAACGTCCACGTGGAATTGTCGTTTCTCCAGATAATAAACGTGTCTACGTCTCGAATGGAAATTCCAATGATGTCTCGGTGATCGATGCCACGACCAACAAAGTGGTGACCAAGATTAAAGCCGGCATTGATCCTGAAGGCATCGATATCACCGCAGATGGAAAGCGGCTTTATGTGGTGAATGAGAACGGTGGTGAATTGCTGGTGATCAATATCAAGAACAAAAAGATTCTCAAAAGAATCACTACTGGTATTGAGCCAGAGACAGTGATTCTTTCACCCGATGGGAAACGGGCGTATGTTCCAAATGAAACTTCACATGATGTGAATGTTATCGATACGGCAACCAATACCGTTGTCACGTCAATCAAAGTCGGTGAGAACCCACGTGGCGTGGCCGTCTCACCCGATGGCAAGCGATTGTATGTGAGCAGCGAACGTTCCTCGGCAGTGCATGTTGTTGATACCGAAACCAACACTGAAGTTGCCAAAATTCAGATGGGTGAACGTCCGGTGGGGATTGCCGTGATGCCGGATGGGAAAAAAGCCTACGTTGCGCATGGACGCTCAAAAGAAGTGCGGGTGTTTGATACGGCGACCAATACCGTCACCAAGACGATTCCGCTCGAAGGTGAACGTGCCTGGTGGGTAGCGCTAACACCTGATGCAAAGAAACTCTACGTTACTGTTGGTCGGGCCAATACCGTTGCGGTAATTAGCACAGAAACGGACACGGTTCTGACTACCATCCCTGCTGGCACTCTGCCGTGGGGTGTAGCGGTGTCACGGTAGACTGCTGCGGCCATTGGTGGCGAGCCATGTTTCACAAATTATGCGAACACTTCCTTCACTAAAAGCGTGAATCCAGCTAATACTCGCGAGCGCACCGTATCGCGTGCGGTGTACACTTTTCCACGACCGAAGCGCTTACCCGAGAGGTTGTACATCGTAATCTCTCGGCGCTTGGTATCGACAATCCAATACTCTTCCACGCCGTTTTCTTCGTAAATTGCTTTTTTTTCCGTCCGATCTTTCTGCGCAGTTGCGGGCGAGAGAATCTCGACAACCAGATTGGGAACGATGCGAAGGAATTTCCCTAGTTGTGGTTCTGGTCCGGCAGCAAGCCGTGCGGCGGAAATGAAGGAAATGTCCGGTTCGACAGTGTCACCAGAAGGCAAGTCGTATCCTGCACTGGAGCCAAGCACGATGCCGAGACCACGTGGATACGGGTGAAGTTCCGAGTGGTGTATGAGATATTGGTTTCTACAGACCCATGTGGCCAGCCAGCCGGTGGACTCATGACAATTCTCTCTCGCAGTAACTCGTAGTGGTTGATGTCTGACTTTGGCCGCTCATCAAGCCAGCGTTTGAATTCTTTCTGCGTGAAGGTCTCGGTCGAGACAAAAGCGGTTTGGGTGCTCATAGTCCAAACTGTAGTCAATTTGCGGGTGGGAGGGAAGGGGAAAGGGTGGGCAGGTACTCTGACCTGCCCCTAGAAAGGTTGGATGCCCATCTACACAGGCATGACGAAAAAAGAAAGTTCTTCGTGCACAGAGCGCACGCTACGGTGTTATGGCTCTTAACTCTGCGCCGCACGAATCAACGGCTCGAGCTCGCCCTTCGCGTGCATTTCGCGGATGATGTCGCAGCCACCAACAAACTCACCATTAATGTACAACTGCGGAATCGTCGGCCAGTTCGCGTAGCGTTTGATTCCGTCACGAATAGCAGGATCTTCGAGCACGTTCAGGCTGGCATATTGGACCTTATACGAATCCAGTACCTGAACCGTTGCTGCAGAAAATCCGCACATGGGGAAGTCAGGTGTTCCTTTCATATACAGCATGATCTTGTTCTGTTTCACTTGCTCATCAATCTTTTTGAGAACGTCTTCTGCCATTGGCGACTCCTCCTTAGCGGGATTTGCGGGGTTGAATGTTGACGACACTTGCTGATTGCTCTTGTTGTAACTCTTCAGGTGTCAGTGTGGTTAACGCAAGCGCGTGAATACGCTGTACCATCGCGTCTTGTAACGCACCATACACCATACGGTGACGATTGACCTTGTTCTTGCCAGAAAACGAGGAAGAAACAACAAGTGCTTCGTAATGGTCACCGCCGCCGGTTGTGTCACGCACCTGCACCTGCGAATCAGGGATGGCTTGGGTAATTAATGAGTGAATCTCTTCGGCAGTGATCGGGGCAGGCATGCGCGATATCCTCGTTGGTTTTCTTGGACCTTATTAGTCCACAATATAGCTGTGGTGCAAAGGTGCTGCAAGCCAGAAACAGAAAAGGTGGGCAATGCCCACCCTACTGTCTGAAGGCTGATAGCTAATGCGAACAGTCGAGGATTACTTCTTCTTCATCTCACCGCCGCAACACTTTAAGGTACCGTTACCGCCTTTGGTGACGATAACCTGCGAGTTGCATTTCTCGCAGAGATACATTTTGCCGATCTGGTTTGCCATGCGATTTCCTCCTGTAAGAGCGATTATTGTCCTGTGAACGTTGGTTTTTTCTTGCTGAGAAACGCCTGTATTCCCTCAGCGCGGTCCTGGGTCGTTTGCAACAGTGCGTACAGATCCTCTTCTAAACGTAGCCCCTGATCAAGGGTCAGATCCATCGCTTTGTGTACAGCTTCTTTCCCCAGACGGAGCGCAATGGGACCTTTCTCTAGCAGATTTTGTACTACCTCATCAACACGGGTTGTGAAAGTGGCAGCCGGAACAACAGAGGTTATGAGCCCGATCCGTTGTGCTTCTGTCGAGTCAATGCTTTCGCCAGTGAGAATTAACTCAAGCGCTTTGGCCTGACCGACCAACCGGGGCAAACGTTGCGTACCGCCGCCGAACGGCATTAATCCTTGCGTGACTTGCGGAAAGCCAAAATGGAAACCTTCGATAGCAAGTCGCAAATCACAGGCAAGGGCCAGTTCTAAGCCGATACCAAGCGCGTCACCGTTGAGTGCCGCCAGTGTCGGTTTGGTGATCGCTGCGATCGCTTCAACACACCGCAGCTCACCAAATTGTGCTTGAATGACTTGGGCTGCTGCGGTTCCTGTTTTATCCGCAGGATATTCAAGGCCGAGACAAAAAGCACTTCCGCTGCCAGTGAGCACAGCAAGTACTAGCTCATCGTCCTCTTCGACGGTTTGGCAGCAAGTAGTCAGCTCTTCTGCCATCGTGGGAGTAAGTTTATTCCCAGCTTCAGGACGGCAGAGCTGAATCCAAGCAACGTTGCCGCGTTTTTCGTAGGTAAGGGCGGGCATCAAAATGTCTATAGGGGCACGGTAGGCGGCGCCCCTACGGTTGCTATTCGGTAAACTGAGCTTTCAGTTCCTTCTTCAGGATTTTGCCCAATGGGTTCTTCGGTAGCGCGTCAACAAAGCGAATGATCTCAGGCTTCTTAAAACTCGCCAGTCGTTGACGGCAGAAATCCGCAAGTTCATCATTCGACGCCGTTTTTCCGGGACGTAAAGCGACAAACGCAGCGATCTTTTGTCCCCAGTCAACATCAGGGACACCGATCACTGCGGCTTCATCAACTGACGGATGCGCGTGCAAGCACCGCTTCGATTTCTGCCGGTGCAATGTTCTCACCACCACGGATGATGATGTCGTCTTTGCGACCAACGAGATAGACATAGCCATCTTCATCGAGATAACCCATGTCACGCGTATGCAGCCAGCCGTCAGCATCCAGCAGGGCGGCTGTCGCGCTTTCCTGGCCAGCATAGCCTTTCATGACGCGCGGGGTACGAATAACGACTTCACCGATTTCATTGGCAGGAAGGGGTTTATTATCGTCGTCGAGCACTTGTACTTCGACATCAGGAAGGGGTAAGCCAACCGAAGTTAGACGTTTGAGATTACGCTCGACTTCAGCCTGGGGGCCGTCGAGGCGATGATCGGCTGGGCCAAGGACGGTCAGGGTTGAAGTCGTTTCGGTTTGTCCGAATGCGTTGACGAAACCTGTTCCTTTTGGGAAGACCTCAATGGCTTTGCGGATTACCGGGAACGGCATCGGTGCGCCACCATAGGACAGATTTTGCAAGCTCGACATATCAAACTTCGAGAACTCGGGGTGATCGATGAGTTGCTTCATCATCGTTGGCACGACGAAGGCGTGAGTGATCTTCTCTTTGTGGACAGCTTCCAGCCATTCCCTAGGTTCAAACTGTTTTAGGACGACGATCTTACGGCCTGCCCAGATCGCGGTCATGATGTTGGCCGTGCCAGCGATGTGATAGAGCGGGGCGCACAAGAGCGAAGTCCCACGGTCGGTGCCATCGGCCATCTCGACCGTGCCGACGACGTAGTTGGTGAAGTCGCCGTAGGTAAGCATCACACCTTTGGGCAACGAGGTTGTACCACTGGTGTACATGAGAATCGTTACGTCACTCTCGTCCACCTCAGCATCGTCGATGTCCGGTGAACCTTTCTGCAACCAAGTCTCTCAAAATCCAACATTCCGGGTGACGATCCTTCCATCGCCACATAATGCGTCACGCTGGTGAATTTGGGCTGGAGTTGTTTAATTTGGTCTACATACCGTGAGCCGACAAAGAGGACCTTTACATCAGCCGCGGTGACCATGTACTCAATTTCCGGCTGTTTAGCGCGATAATTGAGCGGCACGAAGGTCGCGCCCAGAGTTGCAGTGGCATAATAGGTCTCAATAAATTGGTTTGAGTTGGTCTGTAGCGCCGCCACGCGGTCGCCTGGTTTCACCCCGAGCTTTTGCAGGCTCGTTGCCAGTCGCCGCACGCGCTCCAGCACTGAGGCATAGGTCAGGCGGGTTCCTTCAAAGACGATGAGTTCCTGATCCGGAAACATCATGCCAGGAATGCTCAAAAAATTCGCAGTGTTCATTGCCGCTCCTTTATTACGTTGTCATTTCGCCGTTCACTATTAGCTTTTAGCAAGAAGCCATAATCTGTCTATCAAGCAATCATCGCGAACAGACGCTTCTCTAACTGAAGTCCCTCAGCCAGAGGAAGATCTGCTCCTTGACGAATTGCTTGCTTCGCCAGGGTAAGAACCCTGGGATCACATTTGGCAAGTGTGTACGCTAGAGTTTTAGCTGCCGTCAAGAGGGTCTCCCGCGGGACAACGCGGTTCGCCAGACCAATGTTCCTCGCCTCTTCGGCGTTGACTCTTCTGCCGGTCAAAACCATGTCCAGTGCGCGTCCCAGACCAATAGCACGTGGCGCAGTTTGTGTACCACCAACCCCTGGAATCATTCCCAGTCCAGTCTCTGGTAAGAAGAAAATTGTGTCATCTGCGGCAATAGTGATATCGCAGAGCAGGGCCATTTCCATACCGCCACCAACCGTAAACCCATGCACTGCGGCGATGGTTGGTTGAGGCAGACTCAATAACGTTCCCCATACATTACGTCGCCAGCGAATCTCTCGGGCTTTGGTTGGTGATGGAGCCGAGCCAAACTCTGAGACGTCCCCGCCAGTAGAAAAAGCCGAACCTTCCCCACGCAGAATCATGACCCGGACCTCGGGATCATCTCGCACAGCGCAGAGAATCTCATAGAGATCATCACGCATCTCGACGTTATAGGCATTGAGCATCTTGGGCCGATTGAGCGCGACAATCGCCAACGGACCTTCTTTTTCGTAGAGAACGGCTGAGAAAGACATAAGGCGTGAAACGTAAAGTGTGATACGTAAAACGTAGATAGGAAATTCAGAAGTAGTGCAGTAGGATGCACATAACAGATGAATCGAGTGAAAGGCAAACCTAGACACGTCTTTCACTTCATCATGTGACATCCTTACGTGCAGATCTTCGTTACTCATCGCTCAGTCACTAATCTTTCCCCCAACCATCGTCATAACCACCTTGAGCTTACCAATCTCCTCTGTTGGTGTCGTGCGCAAGTCACCATCAAGCACGGCGAGGTCGGCCAGCATACCGGGCATAATCTTTCCTTTTTGTCCTTCTTCAAAACTAAGCCAAGCACCGGCACTGGTAAATAATGTCAAAGCATCGTTCAGGGGAAGCTGTTCCTGAGGGTTGAGAGGCATTCCCTCTCTCGTCTTTCTTGTCATTGCAGTTTGCAAGCTTATTAGAGGCGCTAGCGGAGCAATCGGACAATCAGAACTGCCAGCGACCGGAATTCCTGAAGCGAGCAAGCTTTTTGTCCGATACAACCACTCCTGTTGTTCTGGAGGGATTCCAGCTCGGTATTTTTCGCCGTAAAAATGAAGAAACCCGGGCTGCGTAACAACGGCGATCCCGGTTTCAATCAGCTTCTCAATAAACGGCGGCGGACAGAGCGTGCAATGCTCAATGCGATGGCGATGATCTGTGCGTGGCTGACGTTGTAACGCGATCCCGATGGCTTCAAGTGCAGCGCAAATCGGTCCTTCTTCGACTGCATGTAATGCCACTTGGAAACCGTGCTGGTGAGCCTGCCACACCATTTCGTTCAATTCCTCAAGTGGTGGGTATACCTCTCCGCTACCTTCGTGCAACATGATCTTCACACTACCTAAACGAAGATGTTCATCTTCACTGAAAGGTACCAATCCGGCCTCTATAAGCTGAGGCAAGGAATCGCTACCGATCATGACCGTAGCGCGAGACTGGAGAATCCCGTCGTCCCGCAATCGCTGAAACAACGCGAAATCTTCCAGCGTGTTCCCCGCACTGGCATCGTGAAATGAGGTTACGCCGTGACGGAGTAATTCGTTACTCGCTTGCTGTACTGCGGTCATAAATTCGTCATCAGGTAGTGGCGGAATAACTGTGCGGAGAAATTTCTCTAGCTCATAGACCACACCTGTCGGCTCACGTGTAGCTGGGTCGTGTTCCACAATGCCGCCTGCGGGTGGTGTGAACGATCGATCGATTCCTGCTTGCTGTAACGCCATACTATTCAAAATCGCAGCATGGCCAGTACGATGACGGAGGATAATGGGATGTGTAATGGAAACGGCGTCGAGATCGAAGCGAGTAGGGTGACGCTTCTCATATAAAAAGAACTCGTCGTAGCCATAGCCACGGAGCCAGGTTCCTGAAGCAAGGGAAGAAAGGCGGTGTGTGAGTAGTGTTTGAATTTCTCCAAACGAACGAGCAGTGCTGACGTCAACGCCGCACAAGCGGCTGGCCCAGGAGAAAAGATGCAAATGCGGATCAATAAACCCTGGAATAACCGTGCGTCCAGCGCAAGAAATCTTTTGCGTGCGAGGAGAAGTGAGTACACGTAGATCACGTTCTTTGCCAATGGCGAGAATTTTGCCATCGGCGATGGCAATCGCTTCGGCAGTTGGTCTAGTCAAAGAAAGTGTGAGGATTCGTCCTCCATGAAGGAGCAGATCGGCGGTGGGCATAGGAAAGAGCCGAAAATAGTAGGGGCGCAGCATGCTGCGCCCCTACAAGCTAAAAGCCGAAAATGAGTGCCCTTAGTCCGATGACGGCAACGGCTTTGCCTCTTTCAACTGCATGTCCTTGTCACAGCAATTGAGGTTACCATCGTTACCAGTACTAGGTTTGTTGCAGAGCACTTCCGTGCCGCAGGTTTCACAAAAATAACGTTTACCAAGCTGAGCCATAACTCCCTCCTGAACGAGACTCGGAATCACCGAGAAAACGGTAGCGTTGCCACTTCCGCTATCATGGGCGTTCCGTGGCTGTCAATCCGTAGTTGAGTACCAGGCGTGAGATGCTCGCGTCGCACATATCCGAGCGCAATCGGATGCCCGAAACGTGGCGACTGAACGGCACTTGTTACCCAGCCAACTTCTTGAGTACCGTGGAAGAGTTTTGTGCCATTTTCTGGAAGTGTATTTCCATGAAGCAGCAGTCCACTCAGTTTACGATTGACATGGCCACGCGCTGTTGCCCGTTCGACGACTTCTTGTCCTAAGTAACAGCCTTTCTTAAAACTGATAGCATGTTCTAAGCCGACCTCCAGGACAATCCGTCCTTCATCCATATCCAGGCCGTACCACGGAATGCCTGCTTCAACCCGAAGCATTTGCAGTGCGGCGAGACCGACCGGACGAAGCCCCAAGGGTTCACCTGCGTGCAGCAGTGCTGTCCAGCATTGTTCTGCATATTCAACTGGGGCGAGGACTTCGTATCCTTCCTCGCCAGTGTCACTCACTCGGATAACCCGAGCGGTAATACCCGCCAGTTTTACCTCCTGGTGTTGAAACGGCTTATCTAACGAAAGCGACAGTCCGGCAGTAGCAAGGATCTGAGCTGCCGTCGGTCCCTGTACAGCAAACGTCACTTGCTGTTCACTCAGGTCCTCCATCTCGACATCGTCAGCAATGATAAAACGTGAGAGTGCCTCTATCATTTTCTCTCTGACTCGTGCATCGACATCGAGAAGGAGCGCATTGTCCAAGGCATACACGCGAAGATCAGCAACGATGCGACCTTGTTCGGTTAGCAACGTTGCCGCGCAGCCGGTGCCGGGCTGTAACGCTTTGACATCATTCGAGATCATACCTTGGAGGAATGAAATCCGATCCTCACCAGTCATGCGAACTTGAACGCGAAACGACAGGTCGATTAAACCGGCTTTTTCCCGAACAGCTTGATACTCTTCGACTGGATCGGTGAATCGCTCCGGCAGTTCAATGCCACGGTCATTCACGAAAGTCGCTCCGTGAGCGCGATGCCAAGAGGACAAGGGAGTTTTCATGGAAAAGACGTTAACAGAGCTTGGTGACTGAAGAAAGCGCAGATATAGAAAGTGAGGCCATGTAACACGCACTATGTTATGACGTGTTGCGTGGTACGTGTTGTGTCCACATGTTACGGCTTACATTTTACGCATCACGCACCACGTTTTACGCATCATGTTTCCTATCCTCACACCTCAACCAGAATATCATTTCCCTCAACTTTTACGGCAAACTTTTCTAGTACCGTGTCTGGATCGTCACGATTCACACCCGTAGTGATATCAAACTCCCACCCATGCCACGGGCAGGTGACGACCGTGCCCTCGATCTCTCCTTCGCTTAGTGGCCCGGCTTGATGGGGACAGACCTCATCTACTGCATGATACGTTCCATCGAGGTTGAAGATCGCGATCCGCTTGTCGCCAACTTCTACACATTTGACTTGACCAGCGGGAATTTCACTTGCCTGGGCCACTTTGACAAAATTACCCATGAAGAAGATCCTCCTCAGTCCAATGAATGAAGGCGAATCTAAGCAAATTCCTTCTTCAGGGGCAAGGTTGGCTCCATGATTGACAGAGGGGAAGGCAGGCGGCTATCGTCTGCCCATTCTCGCGATAAAAGTAAGGAGGACCCACCATGGATGAAGCAGCAAGAAAGACCGCGTTACGGATGATTCCGTACGGACTACAAGTACTGGGTGCGAAGGAAGGCGACAAAATCACGCTCGCCACGGTCAACTGGACAACTCAAGTTTCTTTTAAGCCACCTCTTGTGGTTGTGGGGGTCAAGGGTGATTCTGGCGCGCATGGAATGGTGAAGAACGGGAAAGTGTTTACTCTGAGTTTCTTAGGGACTGGCCAGAAAGACCAAGCCTTTGCGTTCTTCAAGCATGTCGAACCTGAAGGTGGAAAACTTGGGGGGTTTGCTTTTGAAACCGGAGCCAACACGGGTTGCCCGATCCTCAGTGATGCCCCTGCGTGGGTTGAGTGCAAAGTTGTCGGGTTTCACGAATATGGTGATCACACAGTTGTGGTTGGTGAGGTTGTCGAGGCAGGGCTCAAGAAACAGAGCGATGCCCTTACCTTGAAAGAGCTGAACCTGAATTACGGCGGATAGGAATCCTTGCTTTATTGTAGGGGCGCACAGCTGTCACCGGTCCCAACTTAAGCCGTCGCTTGTGTCGCAATTCCTTCTCCACGGTGGGAGAGCTTGTCCTTCGCGTAGTCGGAGGAGGCTAGGGTGAGGGGATCGAAACAGAAGGGGCATTTTATCTCTTCTCCTCATCCCTGACCTTCTCCCGGAAGGGAGAAGGAACCCTCATCCGCTTTGGCATAGCCCAAAAAGCGGCATGTACCCTTAAGTCGTGACCAGTGCACGGCAGTGCGCCCTTTTCGCTTGCAATCGCAACCATACTCAAGAAAATCCCATGACTCACTCATCTGCATATTGCGCATTTCTCGTTGCCATTTTCACTATCTGTTTTCTTTATTCTGCACACGCCGACATCAAACCTGGTGACATCATCACCAAAGAGAACGCTGTCCAAGCCGAAGAATTCCTCACACCATCGATCCGCTGGATGGTTGACCGTGGCATGACGATCCAAGTGATCGAGACTCGCAAGGTCAAATGGCCCGAAGCATATAAAGAAGCGACCGAGAAATATGCGGCGCAAGTCAAGATTTCTGAAGACGGACGCGACATCATGAACTACGTTGCCGGTGCTCCGTTTCCGGCGATTGATGCCAATGATCCGCTCGCAGGTTTCAAAGTCATGTGGAATCACGAACACAGTCCGGCGGTGATCGACAATGCTGGAACGACCTTTGTCGCGGACGTTGTGGACAGTAGCGGATCGAGCGAGCGAACTTATGAAATGGCCTGGCGGCGGCTGATGTGGGTTGGCCGTTTATACACAGAGCCACAGCCAGTGATCCCGCATAATCCGCCAACGCGCCACTCCAATCTGTTTGGCCCTATCTGGATGCCGACTGACCTGAAAGGCTTGGCAGTGTTATTCTTTCACTACATCCCGCGCGATCGGCCAGAGGACACCTACATTTACGCTCCAGAAATGCGCAAGGTGCGACGTATCAGTTTTTCTGATCGCAGTGCGGCGTTAGGTGGTTCGGACTTTGATGTCGATGCGATGTACGGCTTTAACGGTAGCATTGCCCATTGGGATTTCCGCGTGCTCGCCGAAAAGGAAGTCCTTGCTATTGCCCATAGTGGTAAGTATGGCGACCCCTCGCAGTGGTGTGCGCCACGCGATGGCAAACACGGAATCCTGGCTGCGTTTCCTTGTGTGTCATGGGAGAAACGGCAGGTGTGGGTGATCGAAGGAACGCCGACTGCGTATCCGCGTAGTTATGCCTACAGCAAACGGATTCTCTATATCGACAAAGATTTCTTCTCGCCGCTGATTCACGAAATGTACAACCAAGAAGATGCGCTGTGGAAATCGCATGTGGCGAGTATTTTTTATACCAAGAAGCCGTATGAAGGGTACCCAGCGAAACCACTCAGGGATGGAAAATACAACTACGAAGAAGAGCAACACTTCGTACCAAACTGGGTGTTAGTAGATATGATCCAAAACCAAGCCACGATCGGTGAGGCTCCAACCAGCAAGAAAAAAGCAATCGACCGTGAGAACGAGTGGTATTTCAACGAGGCGGTAGCTGAAGCAGCACCGGATGCCTATTCGACGAACTTTCTCCTGCAGAGTGGGCGGTAATCCACCTTAATCTACCTCTACCACCCACCCATGTGGGTCGGGCTTGAGACCGCGTTGGATGGCGGAGATGTCATCGAAGAGACGTTGTGCCAATGGCCCGACCTTGCCGTTGCCAATCGTGAGTTTTTCTTCTTTGTAGGCTAACTCACTGACAGGTGAGATTACTGCTGCTGTGCCCATACCGAAGACTTCACTCAATCGTCTGTTCTTTGCGGCGGTGAACACTTCGCTGATGCTGATCTGTCGCTCGGCAACACGAATGCCCCAATCCCGCGCTAGTTGTAACACCGTGTCCCGAGTGATGCCTGCGAGCGTTGAGCCGTTGAGCGACGGGGTGACGAGTTCGTTATCAATAACAAAAGCGATATTCATCGAGCCGACTTCTTCAATGTATTTCCGCTCAACACCGTCGAGCCACAAAACCTGGGTGTAGCCTTTGTGATGCGCCTCTTCTGCCGCTGCGAGGCTAGCAGCATAGTTTCCGCCAGTCTTCGCGTCTCCGGTTCCGCCTCTCACCGCGCGGACGTAGTGATCTTCAACCAAAATCTTTACTGGATTGAAGCCTTCAGCATAATACGCACCTACTGGCGAGAGGATGATAAAGAAGAGATAGCTCTGCGATGGGCGAACCCCGAGGAAGGGTTCGGTAGCGATCATCGCCGGACGAATGTAGAGCGACGTGCCTGGTGCTCGTGGTACCCAATCACGGTCAGTCGAGACCACACTCTTGATGGCTGAGAGGAACAATTCCGTATCCATCTTCGGCATGCACATGCGTTCGCACGAGTGGTTCAAGCGCGCGGCATTTTTGTCGGGCCGGAAGAGCAACGTCGTCCCACGTGGTGAACGATAGGCTTTCAAGCCTTCAAAAATTTCCTGACTGTAATGCAACACTGCGGCTGAGGGTTCTAGCGTTAATGGCCCGTACGGCACAACCCGCGGATTATGCCAGCCTTGGTCGGCAGTAGCATCCATCAAGAACATGTGGTCGGTGAAATATCGACCAAACCCAAGTTCTTCATCGCGCGGCTTCGCCTTCGGACTTGTCGTACGGGTGACTGGAATTGTCATAGCCATGAGCGTTAGGACTCCTCATCTTGCGTGTCCCAGCACCTCAGGCTGAGTGCCCAGGTGCTAGAGGTAAGCCTTTGGCCTATAAGAAAACCTGGCGGGGCGCAATGGGACCGTGACTCTTGCGGTGAGGTGTTGTCCCCCTTTATAACGAAAAGGATGAGTCTACCCGAAAGGAGCAAAGCGTGAGAACACTTCTGGTGATAGTGTGCTTGACTGTCCCATTGCCGGCTGCTCACGCACAAGACATCTACAAATGGGAAGACGAGAAAGGGGTGATCCACTACGGTGATAAGCCGGCTCCTGGAGCCACACCGTTCCAGAAAGGAACTGCGCCATTCTCGCTCCCGGAAGGACAGTCGGAAACATCCGTCACTGAAGAACCCGGCAACTCTTCACCACGACGGGGAGCACGAGCGCAACGTACTGCCTTGCCTTCGCCAAGCCTCAGGCAGCCAAAAGCCTGGGTTGAGTATCCGAGTGGCAATTTTTGGATTTCTGGGACGATGCGGAATGGCGGACGTGGGCTGTGTAATGCTCCTACGGTAGAAGTTGCGGTGATCAATGAGCTTGGCAGGGTCAGTGGTAGGATTGAGCTGGCGGCGGCTCCGAACGGGATCAACAAAGGTGAAGACGCACAATTCTCCGGGAGTCACTCTGTTCCCATCGGCGATAAGTTATCGTGGGAAGCCACTCCACGCTGTGGAAGTGCCATCGGGGCAATTTATGGCGCCCGTAAACGCGGCTCGCTACGGATTCCGCATAGTCGCGTGATACGGTCGAAGAAATTGAAAACATACTAAGAGTGAGGAAGCGAGACCGTGCGTTAGTGCACACGACGTGTGCTACGGTTTCAAGAGGGCAAACGGCGAAAAGGGAAACGGGGAAAAGGAGAAGACCTTGTTTCGACTCCTAGACGCTCAGACTCCTAGACTCTTTCCCCATTTCCCCTAGTTCTCAGCCGGGCTGCGCCCGCCAGAAGCATAGTGCTTTTAACTGACGAAGATGAATCCGTGGTGCCCGCCAACGCTCAAAAAACCCTGCTTGGGGATTCTTCGAGGCTTTGACTTCTTCGAGGTGGGATTCGATATCAGTGTATAAGCGTGCGATATCGACGCCATTATATGTCGGACGATAATTTTCCAGACGCATCAAGCCTTGCTTCAGTAGATTTACTGCTCCCTGCGGGATGCGACGGTTGACGCGCAAATGCATGCCCGTTGCCAAGCGGATCAATCCTTCGTAGAAATGGCGGTCGTCTCCTTCAGCATCACGCCAGATGTCTTCGAGGAGTTCGTGACAATTGAAGTACTCACGTTGATTGAATAATGAAATTGCTTCTCTGAGTTTTGCATGCATAGACACGTATCATACCAAGCACGATTCTCTTGGGTAGTAGTGGTCAGCCTGTTTGTCAGTGTAGGGTTACACAGAGCGCTACCTGTTGCTGCCCAAGGCGTAAGCAAAACATGGAAAACACTCGACGAACTTTCAGCGGACGAACGCGCGACTATCGATTTGCGAGTTGAAACTCCGCGTGATTCGCAGATTCCGTATCTGCCGGCTGAGCCGTATCCTTTTCGTACCGCCGTATACCGCTGAAGAGTTAGGCTATCTTGCGTTTGAACTTGACACCCTGCGTCCACGCTTCTCGCACATCTGGCTCAGTGTTGTGCAAAGTATAACCGCAGACGGGTACATCCTCACCACGCTGAAGAACAACACGGCAATTCTCTATTTTCCTCAAGACGGAGTGGCAAGTCTGCTGCGTATGCCGCCGGGAACGCAGTACATGCGTGCGTTCTCACAATTCACTAGCCCACCGGAATCGGACGGCGATCAGCAGCTCTGGTTTGAGTATCGTACTGACCATTCCTTCACCAAGAAGCAAGACCGCTACTTGTATCGACCAGGACTGCGTCGTATTCGTCGCCAACCCCAACCGCGCCGCACCGATCGCTTCCCGTATAACGCCCAGTCGTTTGATGATTTACAAGGGCGCGACCCGTGGGAGTTTTCTTGGAAGATTCTTGGCACTGATGTGTTGTACTCTACCGTGCGCTTTCCTAACACCCGCGCGGTGGTGCCGATCACTCGCCAAGATGGTTCGATTTATGAGCAAGAAGCCAAAGCACTGAAAGTGATGGGAGATAGTTACCCTGCGTACACTTCCGATGGCGGCGTGGAATGTTACGTGGTGGAATCGCTACCCCGACCAGACTGGTTGCCTGATTATTATTGCAGCAAACTCATCTACTGGATCGATAAGAAGATGTTCTGCCCACTGCGCATTGAGCAATACGATCGCGAGGGCAAACTACGAATGGTTGCGGAACGATTGGAGCGAAGTGAGTATCCCGAAGATGGACGACGAGGATACACACCACTTGTTGTTCTCTACTGGGCGGCAGATATTGACGTGATGACCGCAGGGTTTCACGACTATCATCGCAAGGTCAACTGGCTCGAAGATCACTGGGAGTCCTATTTCAATCCCGAATTTCTCCGGCGCAGCTGGTTCTTAAGTTCCTACAAAAGTCGCGCGCAAGTCGACTATCCTGACCAATTCTATCTGCGCCCCCTACTGTATCGTGACAAGTTTCCTGAACATCGACGGATTGAACTTGCGCCTGAAGTTGTCGAACGTATTGCAGCTCAGGAAGCTGTAGGGCATATGGTGTTTGAAGTACACGGGAATGGAAAGGAATAAGCACGTGAAACGTAAAACGTAAGGGGGAGGGTGGTGGTTAATTTTTACGCATTACGCAACACGCAATACGGAGGCCTCATGTCATACGAAACACTTATCTATGCAAAAGCGGAGAACATCGCCACTGTCACACTCAATCGACCAGAGAAGCGTAATGCCTGGACTACACAGATGTCGGAAGATGTGGTCGATGTGTTCAAAGTGATGGAAGACGATCCAGAAGTGTTGGTGACAGTGCTAACCGGCACAGGTACGCAAGCCTTTTCTGCCGGTGCGGACTTGGGCAATCCGAAGACCCACCGTGTAAACTCTGCTGGTGAACATCTGGCGACGGTGAGTCCGCGTGGCTTTGCGGTGTTTAATGCGGTTGCCGATTATCCCAAACCGGTCGTGGTAGCGATTAACGGCTTTGCCGTCGGCATTGGCTGTCTGATCACCTTATGTGGTGACATCCTGTTAGCCTCGGAAAATGCTGAATTAGGACTACCGCAAGTTCCGCTAGGGATCATTCCAGCCTACGGTGGCGCAGTGCGTCTCGCGCGTTATGTCGGTCGTGGCAAAGCCATGGAGATGGTACTACTCGGTGAACGTATCAATGCAGCAGAAGCCTATCGTGTTGGCTTGGTCAACAAAGTCGTTCCACTGCCTGAACTGATGCCACTTGGCATACAACTACGCCAAACGCTTGGCGGCATTACCGCCACTAGCAGTGAAGATGGCGAAAGAGTCGCTCAACAAAGGGTTAGATATCGCCTCGCTCAAGGACGCGGCACAGACCGATATCTATCGCTTCATGTTGCTCGGACAGACCGAAGACAGCCACGAAGCCCACCGCGCCTGGCGGGAGAAACGCAAGCCGGTGTTTAAGGGAAAGTAACGAAGAGAATGAGGAACGCAGAATGATGAATGATGAGTAAAAGAAGAAACCTGGAAAGAGAGGTTGCTTTCCGTCGTGTCCATGATGAATCTTCGGGCGAGACACACTCCTGGACGAAGTGAAGAGATTGGCAGCCAAGGTGATACTATCATTGCGAGGAGTCGTAGACGACGAATCAACCTCCGCCCAAAAATGAGAGTACTTCGCTCTGCTTTCACTCCTCGTCTCTCACTCATCATTTTTCATCCCCTCTTCCCTCAGCCTCCAGCTTGTTTCCCCATTCTCAATTTTCAATTCTCCACTCTCCATTATTTGAGCCCAGCCTTACGCAGGGCGGCAAGCATGCGCTCTAATACTGCTGGATCCTTGTAAGGCCAGATCTGCCTTGCAACCTCAAGAGAAAAATGGGGATTTATTTTGAGAACTTCCACCGCTTCAGCTTGAGCCTCTTCCTCCCGGCCTAACTCACTATAAATGACAGCCAGTTCAAGGTGGGCCGACTGAACCGGTATATCGGGGTTACGTACGATGGCTCTTTTCTGGGCGGCAATTGCTTCTTCATATCGTCCTGCCAAGCGGTAGGCGTGGCCTAACATCCATATCCAAATGGGCGGATAATGAGGATCAAGGCGTATTGCCTTCTCCGTCAACCCGATGGCTTCCTCCGGCCTCCCGGCAAAAGTCAAAATATTCCCCAGGTCCGCATAACCAAAAGCATTATTGGGGTCGAGAACGATAGCTCGCTCCAACTCGGCAATGGCCTGGCTCATACTGCTTTTTCGCCAGATAGAGATCACCTAATAACACATGGGGTCCGGACAAGGAGTCATCCAGGGCTATCGCTCTTTGTATCAGTTCAAAGGCCCGCTCTAAGTTCTGGGGGTCCGAACTCCACTGCAAGACCCACTCTAACCAGTAAGTCGCACCCAGGCTCATGTACGCCCCTGCATACTTGGGGTCCAACTCAACAGCCTTCTCAAACATCTGCCGCGCCTGGGCATTCGTGTCTTTCCTGTAGTGCGGAGATAAGTACTCCAGTCCGCGCAAGAAAAAATCATAGGCTTCCAGGTTGTCCGTAGGGAGCGCGCCTAAAACCGTTCTTGTTCCTCCGCTGTTAGTTTCACTTTCAGCGCGAACACAATCTTCTGTATGATCTCATCTTGCAGAGCGAAGATGTCTTTCAGTGCTCGATCATAACGCTCCGCCCACAGATGATTTCCTGTCGTGGAATCGATCAACTGGGCGTTGATTCGTACCTGCTGGCCGGCCTTCTGCTACACTGCCTTCCAGCACATACCGCACCCCCAGCTCATTGCTGATCTCTTTCACCTTCACCGCTTTGCCCTTGTAGGTGAAAGCCGAGTTGCGGGAGATGACAAAGAGGCTGGAGATCTTGGAGAGGTCAGTCATCAGATCTTCGGTGAAACCGTCGCTGAAATACTCTTGCTCGGGGTCTTTACTCATGTTGACGAAGGGCAGCACGACAATGGAGGGTTTGTCGGGCAGCAGCGAAGCGCCTCCTCAGTGCGGATTGGGTGCTAGGGGTTGGGGGTTGGGGGTTAGGGATCGGAGAAAACCAATAGCGAACGGCCCCAATAGTTGCCGCGATGAGCAGCAAGCCAGTCACAGCCACTATCGTCCATTTTTGGCGGGCAAAGCCCGCCCTACGCTCAACTTCTGACTTTGAACCGTGAACCTGGAACTTTGCACTCTCTGCTTTCCTGACAGTCCCCCCACCCTGGCCACTCTCCCACGAGGGGAGAGGGGATCGCTTCCGATACTCGGTACACCCGCACCGGGTCGGCGATATTCTTCACTACTTGCTCACCCAGGTCCTCATAGCTCAGTGCCAGTTTGTTCTTGACGTGGTCATGCACGGTGCCCGAAATGCAAATCCCGCCCGGCTCAGCGAGACTCTCCAGCCGGGCGGCGATGTTGACCCCATCGCCGTACAATCGCTCGCCCTCGACAATCACATCGCCCAGGTTGATGCCGACACGAAACCGCATTTGACGATGTTCAGGCAGCTCGGCATTCTTGGCTTTGAGTTCCTGCTGAATCTCCACCGCGCAGCGCACCGCATCAACCACACTGGCGAACTCGGCCAGCAGATTATCGCCGGGCGCATCGACTACCCGGCCACGGTGGTGCTGGATCAAAGAGGAGATGACTTCACGGTAGGCGGTAAGGGTACGGATAGTGGCTTCTTCATCGTCGCCCATGAGGCGGCTGTAACCCGCGACATCGGTGCTGAAGATCGCCGCCAGCTTGCGCGACATCCCGACTGAAGGCGTCTGGCCAGCCATCACTCCCCCTCTCTAGCCGCGGATTATCCTGCCGATTCCCCTCGCTTGTCAAACGTCTTCCGCTTCGGGAAAGCCTTACTATCGTGAGCGCCGTACAAGCGTTGGAGCAAGACACCTATAGCTCAACAGATCACTATCACAACTAACGCGCAAATCGTGCTCAAGCCGTTGATCGAATCGGCTCTGCGTTCTGAACTACGGATGCTGGAACTGAGTTTGCAAAGGACTGCTCAACGGCTGCAGACCTTCGAGTCTCAGTATGAGTTGACCTCTGACGAATTCGAGCGCCGTTTCAATGCCGGGGAGATAGAGGAAAGTCTAGATTTCTTTGTGATCTTTCTTCTTTGTTAACGTGTCAGTCCCGTTCGCTCCTACGCTGTGTTTTTGTTCTACAGCACTGTTTATTTTCTCATTTGCTCAAGCACCCGACTCTGCAGTAGCTCTTCCCGCAAGACTGACAACGGCTTGGCAAGACTAAACACTTCAGCCATCAGTCTTTGTACCTCGACATCTTCCACTGCCAGGGCACCCACTGCGGCAAAGTACTGGGCCCGCTCTGCCAAATCTGGTGGGCGGGCGCCGCGTGTCTGCGGATAGGCAAGATCAGGATTGGCGGCCAGGGTCTACGGAGTGGCGATCACTTCCGCTTGGCAGACCATCGCCACGTGATCGTCACTCAAGTGCCAGGGGAACCGGAAGCGAAGAACCTCTTCGAATTCTTCAGGCGGCATCAGCCATACTCCTCTGGTCCTCCGGGGGAAAGTCCGCGTGGCGATGTACCAGCCGCCACTCATCGCCAAACCGTCGGTAGACATGGGTCACGCGGATGGTCATCGGATGCTTCGCGCCACCATCCACAACGACCTCGCCCCGCTCAAAGCCAACCGTATAGGCGAGGTCGCCGCTGGAAAACACGACGGTGTTCTCTGGAACCAACGGCCCACCCTTGAAGCGACTGCCGACCCAACGGAAGGTCTCCGTGAGCTGCCGATAGCCCTTCTCAATGGGGACCCCAGAGCCCACTAGCTGTGAACACCTTTGCTTAGGCAACCGCAGCCTCCACGCGATGTTCCTGACGAGCTGCATGTAACAAGCGGTGCATCGACTATGGGCGCCAGACCGTTTCGCTTTGGCGACTTTGGGCCGGGGCTTGGTATTCACGGCTTTGCGCCAGCGCGGGGTCCAGACCGAATCTAACAAACCGTGCAGACGCTGACAGAGTTCTTCCTGTGACAACTCCTCGGTATAGGCGGTGACCACCATCAGCGGTGGAACAAGAACGCTGACGGCGGTCAGCTCTCGCTGCACGTCATAAAAGAGCTGTTCCGCCGACACGGCTTCGGCCAGACACGGCTCGGGTTGGGCCAGCGCGATGTAGCCGCGCAGCGCCTGGACCATATTGTAGAGCAAGAGGCAGAACGCGGCTTGAAACACCGTGGCTTGCGGCGCACTGCCAATCAACCGGCGCAGGGCGAAGACCTCGGTGATCTGTTGAAAGACTCGCTCAATCCCCCAGCGGGCTAGGTACACGGTGAGCAGATCGCTGCGGGTAGCGTACCGCGTTCAGCAGATCCGTCACCAGATGATGGGCTCTTCCCCAGGCCGCGTTAAGGTGAGGCGGCGCACGAACGCCGGCTGCGGATTGGTCTCCGCTCCTAACCAGCCCCAGTCTTCCACACGCGCCGCCCCTGGGCATCCTGCGTGACTACCGCCGTCTGGGTGGGAGCGGGACAGAAGCGTACCTTCGTATGATAGCGTATCAGAAAGTGATCCCCGTCCTCGCTACAGCGGCCGTTTGCACGAGATCACAAAACTGCCGATCTAACACCCACAACCGGGGGCCGCTCACCACGTGCGCGTTTGCTCCACCACCTGGGCACTAACCGACACTCATTGCGCTCCCCATCCGGATCGCGCCAGCGCCACGCGACGCCCTGACTGGAGAAACGCCACGAGTAACTTCCCCCATACACCTTGCCTGCCGCGCCCCGCGCGGCAGTAAGCGCTTGCCACGCGCTTGAGCGTCTTGCCATCGCCCACCACGACCGTTAGTCGCGATACTGCGGCAACTCCGACGGCCGATGTGCGGCGGCAGTAACGCCCGCAACCGCGCCGTCCCTTCGGTAAGACCCAACTCAACTTAACGGCACCCGCCGCAACTTCCCGTACACCGCTTCACTCGATGTCTCCAACGTCCCCTGCTCCTGCGCCCGCGTAAAACTCTGCCTCCCACTCCCCTTATGTTCCACCAGCGCGTCCCCAATCAAATCCACAAATCGCGCAAAGGTCAGCGTCTCCTCAAAACTCCGACCCTCGATACTCCGCAAACACCTGCGCTAAACGTCGGCTGCATCACATACGCCCACAGCGTCAACGTCGCATCTGCCAATGCAAGCGCTGTGGCTTCCCGCGCATACGCATCTACAGGCGCTCTTCTGTTCCCTCCGCCATCCTCCTAGCCCTCCAACTCTCTGTCTCCGCCACTCCCCCATCGTGTTCACAGCGTGCCCCAGGCCCCGAAGAGCGTGGTATCGTCAGACTGCGCCCAGCAGTCGATATACGGCTGGGGATTCCCAGAACCCATTGCCGCAAGCGCGACCTTGACCCGCTCCAATGCATTTGTAAAGCCGTTATCCTTCGACATACTTTTCTCCTTTCTGTCGCGAACTGCTCAGTAACCTTTCCGCTGCTACGAGTAACTAACGACGGCGAGCACAGGCCCGTCCTATGGACAGGGAGAGAAAGAGAGAAACGGTGGGAAGGGTAAGAAGCGAAAAGGAAGAGAACAATACCTGTAGCCGTTTCCTCATTTATCCATTTTCTCTTTTTCCCGACTCTTGAACCCGTAGGTCAGGCTACACCTGCTGGCAGACTACGGGAAAATCGCTGTCTGCGCGTCGATCGACTTGAGAACTTAACCAACCTTTTGCGATCTTTTTCCTTGGTCAACGTGTCAGTTCCGCTCGTTCCCGCGCTCCGGTGCGTTACGTTATCCAATACGCATTCAAATGTCGGACACGCACCCCAAGGCTACAAGAACGCAGGTGCACGCCTGCGTTCTTGTAGCCTGCCTCATGAAGGTTCCTCCCTTGCGACTTTTTGTTTCACCATTTGCTAGTGCAATACCTTACTGGTGGAAAACTTTCTCTCATGGAGAGGATCGAAGAGATTCTGCACCAACTCCTCCGCCCCAAAGCTTTGAGTCGCTATTAATGCGGTATTCAGGGTCTTCCGTAGGGCCACTTCTTGCCACTGGTACTTGGAGGTATCGGGTACCCGCTCTAGCAGGCCAAGCCCCTCTTTGCAGTGGTCGATCGCTTCGCGGTATGCACTGTGACGCAGCGCAGTTTTTCCTACCTGGTAGTGATACTTCACCGCCCGGCGATAGTCCCGCCCTTCGGTAAAATGTCTAGCCAACTCCCCCGCAATCTCCGCGGCCTGGTCTCTGTATTTTCTCTCTTTCCATTCACCGATGTGGCGGTGGAGGCGTACACGCCGCGCTTGGCCCAACTGCTCATACAGCACCTGCTGATATAACGCGTGCCGAAATCGATACCGCGTCGTGAGCGTTCCGTCCGGCCACTCCTTCGCTTCCTCTGCCTGGATCAACTGCTCTGTAGCCGCTAAACGATCATACACCCCTTCCACCTCTTCCAGTCTACGCCCTATTACTGCCGCCACCTCTGCCGCCGTGAAGGTCCTGCCACCAACGCTGGCGACCCCGAGCAAATATTGCTCCTCGATGTTTAGCCTTTCGATTTGCCGCAGAACCAGCTGCTGCAGCGTCCTTGGCATCAGTTCCTTAAGTACTGCCCCCTCTACTCGTAACTCCACCTGACTACCAGTGTTGACCAGCAGCCCCTGTTCCAACAGGTAGTCCACAAAGTTCACCATGAACAGCGCGTTCCCGTCAGTATAACGGTAGACCAGCTCGCTTACGGTGCTGACGGGGAAGCTCTGGCCTAAGCGCCGCCTGAGATACTCTTCCACCTCTGCTTCGGTGAAAAGCTCCAACGCCAGTTCCTCGCATTGCCGCCGCCCGTACAACTCCTGCAGCATCTGCGGCAACGGATGCCCACTCACTACCGCTTCCGCCGGCCGATAGGTGCCGATAAGGTACAACCGGATAGGGCTCCACCGCCGGGCCAGGTATGTTAACGCATCAAGCGTCGCCGAGTCACTCCACTGTAGGTCCTCGAACACCAGTACCACCATTGTCTCAGCCGCCATTGCCTCGACAGCCTCGACAAACTCCCGCAACATCCGTTCGTGTCCACTGTTTTGTAGCTGTCGCTGTACTGCTTCTCGCTCGCCAGTCTTCAGCAGCCCCGGCATCTGCGCCAGCCACAGCGGTGCATAGCGGCTGAGTGCCGCCCGCACTGGCTCTCCTTTCGGATCCTGGCACAATTGTCCCAACGCTTCCAACAACGGTAAATAGGCTTCCCCCAGGCAATGGTGTTCGAGGCACTGCCCGCGGCCGATCCACACAGGGCCACTTGCTGACATCTGGGTGAGCAAGTGATCTACCAGAGCAGTCTTGCCAATCCCTGCCTCGCCAGAGAGAAACACACTCTGTCGCTCCCCCCGCTGCGCCCGCTCGAATGCATCGCGCAGACGAGCGAGTTCCTTCTGGCGTCCGACCAAGTGAGTGGTCAGTTGCCAGTTGTTAGTTACTGAGGACGAGTTATCAGTTGCCAGTTGTGGGAGCTGCGTTTTTTCTTTGTCTGAACTGACAACTAACCACTGATTCCTGATAACGAGAGGGGCATTGGTGGGGGTGGAGATGGGAGCAATGAATCGATACCCCTGGCGACCCACGGTCTCGATAAACTCAGGAGTCTCAGGGTTATCCTGCAAGGCTTGCCGCAGCTCATGCACACAGACCCGCAACACGGTCCTGGTCACGTAGATGCCGGGCCACAGCTGCCTGAGCAACTCCTCTGCGGTTACCAACCGGCCCCGCCGCTCGGCCAAGTAGCGCAGCACGGCCAGAGGTCGCGGGCGTACCTCCACGAGGCGGTCTCCGCGCCACAGCCGCTTGCTCATCTCCAAACGGAACGGACCAAAGCACAGAGCTGACTCGGCTGATGTCTGAGTTAACGTCTTCTTGGCTTGAACCATTTGAACTCCTTAACAACACAGTTTGGGGTATCATTACAGGAGTTTGCACTGGAATAGGCGAAGAGCCCCTAAGGAAGACCACATAGAGTGAAAATCACTAAAAGTGACTATTCTCCGTGTTCTATCGCAAAGTGTGAGCGAAACTCGCAGGTAACTTTTCCGTGGCAGAGCATATATCGGAGCAGGAAGGGGATAAAGCTGTCCTTTGGTGCAGTCGATTTGCCCTTTGGGGCAATTGGGCGGGTACTTTTGCGTGCAGGTCTGATTTAGCCAAGCTATTGATCTTTGGCGATACTAACCCTATAAGGATCTTCAGCTTTTGGCGGCTCGAGGCCTAATTTATCAGCCATACGAACCAAATCTACCAGTGACTGGGCCTGCATCTTTCTCATGATTTGACTGCGGTGGGCCTTCACTGTTCGTTCGCTGGTGCCTAATTTCTCGGCGACCTGCTTGTTGAGCAGCCCAGCGACGACTAACGCAAACACTTCACGTTCACGGGCGGAGAGCAAATCATACTGCCCACGCAGGATTGTCAGTTCCATCTGCTGTCGTCTTGCCTCCCGGTCCAGTTTGATCGCCTCCCGAATCGCGTCTAGCAACTCCTGGTTCCGCAGTGGCTTGGACAGAAAATGGACAGCCCCCGCCCTCATCGCTTGCACCGACATTGGAATATCACCATGACCAGTGATGAATATGACTGGCAACAGAATGCCCGCGTGGGCAAGTTCACGCTGTAACTCAAGGCCATTCATACCAGGCATCTGGATATCGAGGACCAAACATCCGTGGGTATCCAGGGGAGCATTGTGCAAAAATTCTTCCGCCGACGCAAAAGCTTTTGACTCTATGCCCAAAAGGTTGACCAGGCGCTTCAGGAACGTGCAAAACGACGGATCATCCTCGACGATGAAAACGACGGGCGACTCTTCACTCATCTCTCTTCCTCACAACCGGACGGGAGAGTGAACTGGAAGGTTGACCCCGGCCCGACGTTTGGCCCGACCCACAGCCGACCACCGTGCGCCTCGACGATCGAGCGGCAAATCGCCAACCCCATGCCCATCCCTCCTGGCTTGGTTGTGTAGAAGGCTGTGAACATCCGCTTCGCCTCCTGCGGGTCGATCCCGACGCCACAGTCCTGTACCGCGACCAGCACCCCGCTCTCACCGTCTCTCTCAGACCTGATGACGAGTTCCCGGGATCGTTCCTTGATCTGACTCATAGCCTCGATCCCGTTCATGATTAGGTTCTGCATCACCTGTCCTAATTGAACGCGGTCACCGAGTGTAGGCGGGAGGTCGGCGGCAAAGTTGGTCCGCAGTCTGATATGATTTCTCTGTATTTCATGGCCGACAAGCACAGTGGCTTCGCGGATGACCTCGTTGAGGTCGAAGCTCGTCTTTTGCAGGACTCCTTTCTTGACGAGTGCGCGAATGCGGGCGATCACGTCGCTTGCCCGGTGCCCGTCCTTGATGATGTCAGATAGGGCGTCGCGCGCCTGATCCAGATCGGGCGTCTTGTTTGCGAGTAACCGCAGGCAAATATCGGCATTGCCGACGATCGCGCCGAGCGGCTGGTTGACCTCGTGAGCGATCGAGGCCGCCATCTCCCCCACCGTTAGAACTTGACTGACGTGGGCGAGTTCCGCCTGTAGCTGGCGCAGTGCCTCTTCGGTGCGCTTTCGTTCAGTGATATCCAGCCCAGTTGATTGAAACTCTATCAGTTGACCAGTTTCGTCAACAATGCTCTGATCCGTCCACCGTTGCCAACGAAGGTCTCCTCCGGCAGCGATCACCTCATGTTCATTGACCACGAGACGCGGGTGAGCAACAAGAGAGTCGATATGCGCTTTGGCCGCAGGCTGCGCATGCTCAGGAATCAAAGCTAAGAAGCTGGTGCCGAGCAACTCCTTGCGCGACTTGCCAAAGTAGCGACAATAGGCTTCATTCACAAAGGTCAGCGTCGTATCAGGCAGGAAACGACAGATCAGCTCAGTTTGCGTTTCCACGACGGCGCGATACCGCTGTTCGCTCTCACGCAGGGCAGTATCAGCCAGCTTGCGCTCGGTGATGTCGCGGGCGGCTCCATAGAGGCGTACTAGCTTGCCGGTCTCGTCGCTAATTGCCTGGACACGCGACTGCAGCCAGCACATCGCGCCATCCTTACGGATGATGCGGAATTCGTAGGTGATGGATTTTCCCGGTTGCAAGTTCTTGATGGTGCGCAGGAGCCGACCGAGATCCTCAGGATGGACGTAATGCGACAGTGGATTAGGCTTGCCCACCACTTCGAAGACTGGATACCCCGTGACTTGGGTAAAACTGTCGGTGAGCCATTCAAGCGTCGGCTCCCCCTGATCGCCAATGCGAAAAGAGAAGGCGTAATCAGAGATTGACTGGCTGATGATGCGATAGCGCTCCTCGCTCTCCCGGAGGGCGCGCTCCGTGCTCTTTCGCTCAGTAATGTCACGGTAGATCCCTTGAAATCCGACCGGCTTCCCGGCGGCATCGCGGATCGCACGGGTACGAGACTCCACTGCCACCACACTCCCATCTTTGTGTAGCAGTTCGGACTCAAACGTTGGAGAGGGCAGTCTCTCACCAGCGAGGAAGCGCAACGCACGTTCTTCCGCTAGCACAACGGAGCCAGGGGTAGCAACCTTGTAAAGGTCCTGGCCAATTAGCTCCTCTCGCGACCAGCCTATTAGCCGCTCCGCCGCCCGGTTCAGAGCGGTGATCTTGCCGTCAAGGGTGAAGGTAGCAATCGCATCGTTAGCATTCTCAAAGAGATCGCGGTAACGTTCCTCATTTTCTCGTAACGCTTCCTCGATGCGTTTACGTTCTTCAATTTCCTCCTGTAGCATGGTGTTCGCGTGTGAAAGTTCAGCCGTCTGCTCTCGCACGCGCTGCTCAAGCTCGGCGTGGGCTTTGTGCAACGCTTCTTCCGCCCGCTTGCGGGTGGTGATGTCTTGCACCGTGCCTTCGTAGTAGAGAGGCGTGCCATCTGACGCGTACACGAGTCTTGCCGTCTCCGAAATCCAAATCCGCTCTCGCGTTTTATGGCGGTAAATCTCTGACTCGAAATCGGTGACCGTTCCCTGTTCTTCAAGAATGCGCGTGAACTCCTCGCGCCGGTGGGGATCGACATACCATTCCGTAGCAATGTCATTCACCCCTGAAATCTGCTCCTCCTCCGAACTGTAACCGTTCAGTTTCACCAAGGCAGGATTTGCTCGGAGTTGTTTTCCGTCCAGACTTGAGCGATAAATGCCTTCCACAGCGTTTTCAAAGAGCGTCCGATAATCTTCCTCAGCTGCTAGCAACGCGGCCTCAACCCGCTTGCGTTCCTCGATTTCTGCCCGCAAGGCCTCATTAGCCCGTTGCAGCTCTGCCGTGCGCTCCTGCACGCGTTGCTCTGAGTCAGTATGTGCTTGCCGCAACGCCTCCTCGGCACGCTTCCGCTCGGCGATATCACGAGAGGCCCCTAACAAGTAGAGACAATGGCCTTGTTCATCAAAAACAGGAGTCAACGTTGTCTCCACCGTCAACCGTCCGCCAGGTACGTTTGTGCTCTCTTCGTAGACGGTCGGACTGCGGCTTCGCACCGCCTCGGTATACTTTTCGATTACAAACTGTGCTTGCTTGAGAGGGAGGGCCTCTGCAATGAGTTTTCCTACCAACTGCTCCTGCATCCACCCAGTCTTCTTGAGGTGCGAGCGGTTGACCGCAAGACAGCGGAACTGCGGCCCAGCTTCCACCCCGATAAGAAAGAGGAGGTCCGACACACCATGAAAAATCAGCGGAAGCCAGTTCTTCCTACTGTGGAGCGCTTCTTCCCCTCGCTCGCGCCAGGACTCAGTCCCCTGTCGACGCAGTTCTTCGACCTCCTGCAAAGCTCCGGGTTCCGCCTCAAGGATAGACATACTTCCCTCCCGACTTGTAGGCAGCCTCAGTCTTCAGTTGGCCGCAGACTCACACCATACCAGGATATACCGGGGTGGAGGAGCCTTCTCGCACAATCTGAACCAAAATCTGAACGATAACTTGAACGATTCGCCTATCTCTGAACCATAGCCGCACGTATTCTATCTCCTAGACAATGGCAGCCAGCTGTGACAAAGAAATTTTTTAAAAGAGAGGAGAAGTATATGCCAATGGCGAATCGCTTAGTCGCAGAATTTATCGGAACCGCCTGGCTCGTGTTCGGCGGCTGTGGCAGTGCCGTGCTCGCGGCCGCTTTCCCCAACGTGGGCATCGGGTTACTGGGTGTCTCCCTTGCCTTCGGGCTCACCGTACTGACCATGGCGTACGCCGTGGGGCACATCTCGGGCTGTCACCTGAACCCGGCGGTGTCCATCGGTGCCTGGGCAGGTAACCGCTTCCCGAGTGCGGATCTTGTCCCCTACATTGTGGCGCAAGTGGCGGGAGCTGTGATCGGAGCCTGGGTATTGTATCTGATTGCCAGTGGCAAAGAGGGGTTTGATGCCGTGCAGAGCGGGTTCGCCGCGAACGGGTATGGAGCCCATTCGCCCGGAGGCTACACATTGGTGGCGGCGTTCGTGGCCGAACTCTTCCTCACCTACATGTTCCTCTTGATCATCTTAGGAGCCACAGACCGCCGCGTGCCGACGGGGTTTGCGCCCATCGCCATTGGGCTCGCGCTAACCCTGATCCATCTCATTAGCATCCCGGTGACGAACACCTCGGTCAACCCGGCGCGGAGCACGGGACCAGCGCTGTTTGTAGGCGGCTGGGCACTGGCACAGTTGTGGTTGTTCTGGTTTGCACCGATCGTGGGAGCGATTCTCGCAGGGTTCACGTACCGTTGGCTGGGGCAAGAGGAGACGGACAAGGTCGTAGTGGCGGATGCACCCGCTCCAGCGGTACGAAGAACATAACAGTTCTGAGGTTGGCGAGAAGAATCCCGGGGAGCCTGCTCTCTGCGGGAATCCGCCGGAGAGTTCAGGACCGTGGGCAACATACGAATCTTACAATTACAATTTTTAGAGTGAGGATATCATGACACAGTAAAGTACAAGCGCTCGAAGTCTGCGGGTGGCCGCACTCATTGGCATGTTTGGCATCGGTTTCATCTGCGGTTCGTTGAGCCAGCAAAAGGCAGATGCACAGTTGAAAGACCTGGGAGGGGCGGCGATAAAACAAGCCGCCGGCTCTGGAGCCCTGGGCTCGGTCGGGGAGTTGGGCACCTCGATTGTGGAGATGCAAGATCATGTCAGTGGGCTGCAGAAAAACATTGACACGCTCAAAAAGGTTCAATCTGCGCTGGGCGGGAAATAGCAAGAAGCATCGCCCTTTTTATCTCTCTGTCGGAGGTTTTCTTTATGAAGGACGTGTGTACCTCGCTGGAAGATCGAGGCCAACCCTTTAGTGCTGTCATATTCCCGTCACCCCCCACTGCCGCTGCGGCGAGTCTCACCTTATCTTCAGTTGCCGTGCTGCCGGAGCAGTTCTTCGGCCTTCCACACGACCACGGCCAGGGCGAGTTTGCCCTCATGCGTGCGGTACTGGAAGACGCCTTTAATTGTTTTGTCAAACCCTTTGTTGAGGACGGCAAACGCGCTCAGCGTCTCGCCAAAGAAGCCGAAGCGTGGTTCTTTTCCCAGGATGAATGCTGGCCGTTCTCTTTTGTCAATATCTGTACAGCCTTAGGCCTCGACCCAGATTACGTGCGCAAGGGACTCACGCAGTGGCGTCAGCAGCGCCCTGCCCAGATAAGACGGATCAGGAAGCAGAGAGTCAACCGGCCTCTCAGTCTCAGAACGGCTGCGTGAGCGGTGTCCCGCAGCCATGCGCTAAGGTAATCGGCGGACCGTCTGCTCCGTCTGGGAACAAAGTGGTCAATATTTTGTGTGTATTATGTATTAAGGAGGAGACCGTGCGATACAGAGCATTATATATTTTATCCATACTTTGCTTATGGCCCATGCCATCGGCGGCAGTCACACGAGATACATTCCTTGTGCGAACGACGCAGGATCTCGTTGAACTCTGTACAGCGCCGGAGACTGACCCATTACATGGGCCGGCGATCGGTTTTTGCTTCGGGTATGTGGTCGGGCCTACCACTATTATATGGCGCAGCAGGCGGGCCCTGAGGCGAAGCCGCTGTTCTGCCTGCCCGAGCCGCAGCCGGAGCGCCGGCAAGCGGTGCAGATGTTCGTGGGGTGGGCCAAGCAGAACTCTCAGTACATGGGGGAACGCCCGGTAGACTCCCTCATGCGGTTCGCGACGTGGCAATGGCCGTGCCCAGACGGCGCGACCCACAGGCGGTGCAGTGAGTACAACGCCCGGCACGAAGAAATGAAAGCCAACATAAGCACTTAATTATGGAGAAAAACGGTATGAGACGTTTCACAACAGCTCTACTCTTCCTTGTGACAGTGTGGTTAGGGGGATGCTCTGAGATGAACCCGACCCAGCAACGGGTGGTCAGTGGCGGGGCGATGGGTGCAGCAGGTGGGGCGCTGATCGGCGCGATTGCTGGTAATGCCGGACTGGGGGCGGCGATCGGCGGGGCAACGGGTTTGGCAGGCGGGTACATTTACGACTCCCATAAGAGGTCCCAACAACAGGCATACGAGCAAGGATATCAAGCGGGCTCCAGGCGGTAGAGAGAGCGGTGGCGCGGTAAGGCTAATTTTCAGGAGATTGAGAATTGGACGCAAGGAGGCTGTTTTGCTCGGGGAAGGAAGATTCAGCTCCCACACGAAAGCCCGCCTTGTCAGCTTCGGCCTCTTTTTCTCTTGCTGTCTCGCCCTCGGCAGGAATGTCGCACCAGCAGCTGCGCAACAGGGGTCCGGTGAGCCGGTAGCGGCACGGCAACTCACAGATTATTACCTTTATGATGTCACCTGGGGAAATGCACAGTTTGTTGCGGTGGGTAGCGGGTCCCTGAACGCAACGGTGGCGTTGACCTCACCCGACGGAGTGCGCTGGAGCAAGGTGTCGATAAGAGACTCTCCTGGGCTGCTCGAGTCGGGAGAGAAGCCCGGCGTGTTATACGGCGTTGCCTGGAACGGCACGGCGTTTGTCGCCGTGGGAGAACGTATTCTAATCTCGCCGGACGGGCAGAGGTGGATGGTCGCCGCCACTGTCTCGACCTGCGCCTTTACCCGTGTCGCCGCCAATACTTCACTGTTTGTCGCGGTGGGAGGTTTCTACGGACGTGGGTGTCTTGCTACCTCACCGGATGGTAGAACCTGGACTGACAGGACTTCTGCTCTCGAAAGCAATGAGTCGGTCTTTGCCGACGTGATCTGGACTGGTTCCGCTTTCGTTGCCCTCGGGAACACCAATCGTGGCAAATTCGGTCTCACCAGCGCCCTGCTGACGTCGCCGGATGGGGAGACGTGGACACGTCAGTTCCGCACGAACGCCTTGCTCACGGACGTTGCCTGGAACGGGGCGCTATTTGTCACAGTGGGTAGCAAAGCGCGCCAAGGCAGCATCTTCACCTCGCCGGATGGGAAGACCTGGACTCAGGTCAGGGTCAACGTTTTTGATCCGCTCCGTGCGGTGGCTTGGGGCAGTAAGAGGTTTGTCACCGTCGGCTCTAGTGGGGTACTTGTCACTTCCCTGGACGGAAAACAGTGGAAGGCCAGAAAGTCTGGCACGACGGCGGACTTGATGAGCATCACCTGGAATGGTTCACGCTTCGTTGCTGTCGGCAGAGGAGTAATTTTGACTTCCTCCGACGGGGAGACGTGGAAAGATTTGACCAGTGTTCCTTAGATACTCTCGGGCGACAAGTCATCGCGCCAGGCATGCACGACCGAATTGAGTGAGACGCACGAATCGGTGATGCGATAGGCACCGTCAATCTGGGTGACCTAATCTTTCATACTATGTGTCCTGACGAACTTACGTGCTCAATCTGAACCATGTGGGACGCCTGAGCAAACTGCGCTAATACGCTACCCACGCCTACCATCTATATGAAGCCGTGCGTAATTCAGGCCGCGATGCGCCAGCGGCCTTCATCGATGATCTCTTTGATGTGAGCGACAGGTCGGTGATGGTGATGGTTGTCGAGAACAAGCGCTTGATAGAGCCACACACTAGCGAGGACAAAGGTGCCCGTACGCGCCAAGCCTTTGGTAGGGCAGGTTTTAAGGTCATAGGCTTGGATGAGGCGCTGGAAGAGCAACTCGATGGTTTCGCGTCGATAAGCATAGAGGTCACGTTTCCACGAGTCCGGGTTCCTCGGCAACTGCTGGGGGGTAAGCAACCAGCCACCGTGTTGAGCATAGGGGGCCACGAGGTCAGCCCCGCCAAAGGTCGAGTCGCCCAGCAAGAATTCGGTAACGGGGAGTTGCTCAGCGGCCAGGGCCTCTTCCAGCACGGTGGTTTCCCCTACTGCGTTGGAACACCAGCGGGCAAAGAGGGGCACGGGAGTGGGAAAAACCAAGCCTTGCAGGATCAACCGATAGCCTTGCACCCAGCCCCGATACCCACTCTTGGACCACGCCGACTCCCTGTCCACATTGCGCAGCCCGGAGGTATCCGCCCCTGCGCCCGGTCGCGCTTATGCCAGCACGGCCCTTGGGCTTGGTACATGCGCCCATCAATGGCGGAAGCTTGGGGCTCATCCGGACCTGGCGCCACTTCCCCCAGAATCTGTTGCCCCAGGGCTTGGACTTGCGCTTCGGCCTCCGGCAGCGTCGCGTCCAGTCGCCGCGCCAGGGTGCGCCGGTGCGGGACGCGATCTAAACCCAGCCGTTGCCGCAGGCCGTCGTCCTTGGTCAAGAGCGTGCGCAGCTCCTGGGGTTTGAAGGTCCGCAGCACCACCGCCACTACCGCCAGAGCAGAAAGGCGCGACCGGAGAACGTCCGCGGACGACCTCGTTGCCATTGGGGAGAGGGGTCAACGTAGTATTCTTTCACTTGTTCCACTATCTTCAGCAGTGCGTCGGGGGCACGGGCTGAGGTTGGTTACCATAAGCCCGAGACCATGCAGAGACTTTTGACTCTCTGCTACCCCCGACCCCTTTACGCGCAGGCTTCAGTTAATCTCTTCATTGCTCGTTCCTCCTTCTTCTGAGTTTTGACGATGTTCCTCTTATGGCTTAGGCCATATCGAACAAAGAAATGAAACATCTCTCGCCTTGCCCTATTTCAATTGGGCCCGGGTCTCCGCTTCGAAGTTCTCATCGTTTTTCCTAATTGGTTTCACACATGCAACCCCAACCTGCGCGCAGGCTTCGCTGGCATTGAGTAGCAGGATGCGACGCACCTCCTCTACGGTGTGGGGATTACTCTGGGCAGAGTGCCCGGAGTTGACCACCAGCTCGGACTCCACGCCGTCAATATGCGCGCTCTTGTACTCGACCACCCCGTCGTTCCCATTCTCCGGCGGGCCTTCGCCTTTGACGGCGATGATGGAGTGCGCCGCCACTTGCGGCACGATCGGGATCGTCACTAACGTCTTGATGAAAGGGTTGGTCGGCGTCATGTTATCGATGCTGGTCGGCATCTTGGTGTTCGCCGCGATCTTGAGCTTATCGGCGTTGCCTTGCAGCATATCCGTGCTGAGATTGAGCACATCGCCCGGGAGTTTCATAAAACGGGTGATCCAATGGATAATGCGGCCGCCTGCTTGATAGCTACCGTGGTGAGGGGTGCACATGAAGATCACCCGCCGCACGAAGGGCAGGGGTTCAACAAACAGACTGTCCTGTAGCAGTTTCCGGCTCTCGTCGCTCAACTTGAGCTGCTCGAGGGGAACCGAGCTGACATTATCCCAGAGCTTGGTCCCGGTATCGATGACCATCATCTTCGCTAATAAGCCGCCCTGGCTGTGGCCCATCAACACCATGCGCCGCATGGCAGGGTCGCGTCCGTCCGGGTCAAACCGTGCGACTGCGGCACGCAGTGCTTGCCGTAAGCGGGCGGCGGAATAGGCAATAGGATTCCCCGTGTCATAGGTAAAGAACCAAAACTCGTAGTTATCCCGGATCCGCGGGTCGCTCAGCAAGTCATTGACCAAATCCGCCCACCGCCCCGCACTCGACGCCGTCCCATGGACGAAGACCAACGGAATGCGCCCCGGCCGGTGTGGGGCCATGGCCGCCAGGCTGGTTGCCTTCTCGATCCGCAGCAAGTCACCCGTGAAAAACCCTGCAAACTCCCGCTGCCAGACAGTCGATTCGCTGAGTTGGTAAGCCAGGGCTGCGGTCGGCTCGTATTCCAGAGGGAGGTCTCGGTTATCAACCCGGACAACGTCGGCATCCAGCGTCGTGCGCAGTTCGAGTGCCGCCCGCAGGTGTCCGCTCGCTAGATCTTGCTTAGGTTGTTCGATGCGCAGGAAGAGATTGGTAGGCACCTTGACTTTTGGAGCCACAAAGTCGTGCTCTCCCCGCGCAGTATTAAGAGGAACGGTACTGGCGGCCAGGGGCGCACCAATACCTGGACGCCGATAGCGGTTGTTAAGGCCCGTAATCTGGATATCGGCTGCTGAGACGAAGCCAGTGAGACTCCGGTCACCAGCCCAGATCAATTGAGATTCGTTAAACGTGACCGTGAGTGATCCGAAGGGCAGTGGATATACTCCCGCCTTCACCGCGACCTCTTTCTCATCCTCGGAGAGGAAAGCTTGGGCAAGGCTGCGGTTGTACAACTCACAGGCTGCCCGCAGGCGGGGATCGATAGGGTTAGGCGGTGTGCCCGCCCCGTCGGGGAACAAGAACGCATACGCGTACACGGCCGCCGCGAGATAGTACGAGCGCTTGCCGCTTTCCTTAGCGTGAGAGAACGACAGCTCCGAGAGCACGAAGAGAGCGTTCGCATCGTCGTTGCGGATGCCAGCAGCATGGAGCTCGGCAAGTGCATGCTCGGGGTAATCCTCAAAGCGCTCGGTCAAAAAGTAGCGGCGCAAGGTGTTTTCGCTTGCCAGGCTCGGCTCCCCGGTCGTGAGAACGTAGCCGGTCAACTCGCGCTGCACGGTCTCAGGTTCGCCCCGTTTGACTGTCACTGGCAGTGCGCAGGCTGAGGCCAGAAGTACACATCCGACAACGCCCGCGACCAGCGCATTGGGGTGCCTCATCGTTCCGTGTTGTGGATGTCTTGGCGTCGTTTCCATCTTTTCTCCGTACAGTTGGTTTGCAAAGGAAAAATTTATTCACCCATACCTGGGAGTCCCTCGCGAATTTTCTGCGAGAAATCCGGGGCATCGTCCGCCGCTTTGGCGCGCTCATTGATATGGCTGCGGGCTTTAAGCTCCGGAAAGGGGAGACTCTGGTCTATCACCCCGGTCTCGTACAGCCGCCCGTCCAAATAGCCATTAACGAGAAGCTTCCAGTTCGGCAACCGTTGGGTGTTGTTGGTATGCGGGACCACGTGCCCACGAATGGCAGTGGTGCAGTTGTGCGTGAGCGCGTTGTACCACTCTGGCTGCTCCTTTAGGTGATTTATATAAGTGAAATAGTCGAGAAAAACGCTACGGACCAGCTCGGGCTTGGCGTCGAGTCGATACAGATAGACGTTTTCTCCCCGGAAGTTCGTGCGCAAACGAACCACGTCACGCTCATCACTGACGATATAAATCAACTCATACTGCTTAAAGAACCCTTTGATCGCGGAGTACTCTTCATCTTTGGATTTGCGGGTCTCAATAGAAATCGCCACGTAGTCGTTCCCGCCAAAACCAAAGCTCATAATGGTGTGGGCGATATACGGAGAGTCCCAAAAGGAAATGAACAAGTCCGCTGTGCGTAACTTGGAGAGGTCGAAGGTCTTGTCGTAATACTGCACCGTGTAATCTGTTTCGGTGCGGTAATCGATGTTACGAATGTTCCGAATCGTGACTCGGTCGCCGTCGAACTCCGCGCTGGATAGCGCGGTAACGTCAGCCTGCCAGTCACGATTCTGTGAGGGAGGAATCGACAGCCACCACAGGAGAACCCCGGCGAAGACCGTCAGGAACATGAACACGGCCCGCCTCCACGGGCGGAGGAAGAGGAGGATAGAGACACTCCCAAGGGCGAATGCCCAACTCAAGGTGGTACGCAGTGACGCTGAGGGAATGTTGGAGTACACAATCGCGAGTGTCCCCCAGATGAGCATGCCCAAAAGAATGAAACCAATAATGATGGTGGTGATGAATCGCTTCAATTCTAGAGCCTCTTAGGAGAGTCGGGCGCGTGACAATAGACAATGCTAAATCGAAACACACAAAATTGGCACACCAAAGTTGTCACCCTGAGTGAAACGAAGGGTCTCAGAGAGATTCTTCGCTCGCTCAGAATGACACGCCCGAGGGATCGTAGTGTAAAGTGTACGAATGTCATGTGGTCTGATTTAGCCTACCGTCTGCCCCTGCGGTTGATGAGGGGAAACGGAAAGCTGCTCGGTAACAGACTCCTCCGCCTTCTCCAAGGCTTCGTTGATGAGCCGATTCGTTGCAAAATACACCTGCCCGTGATGACCCGGATGGCAATAGGGACGGACGGCGAGCACTGGGCCAGTGGGGTTGCACTGGAGAATCTCGACCTCCGGCGGTGGGGTAGAGAGGACATGCGGAATCTCACCGAGCCCGCTCTTTAACAGTTGTATTACCGTCTGGTGATCAACGCGGTGATCGAGTTGCGCGACAAGGTCAACTCGGCGGTAGGGATTCGCCGAAAAGTTCTGGATGTTATCAGAAAAGAGTTTGTTGTTGCCGACGTACGTTCGCACGTTGTCGGCGGTGTCAATTATCGTCGCGAACAGTCCGATCTCCTTGACCGTGCCAGTTACACCACCCGCGCTGATAGTGTTACCAACCTCGAACGGCCGCAAGATCACAAGGAGCACCCCCGCCGCAAAGTTCGCGAGCAAGCCACTCCAGGCTACACCAACCGCTACGCCAACCGCGGCGAACAGTGCAGCAAACGAGGTCGTCTCCACACCAAAGTAACCGAGGATGGCAAGGGCCAGCGCAACATTGAGCAGGACAGAGACGATTGAGCGGAGATAACGCTGGAGGGTTGGGTCAACATACTGGTTTTCAAGGCCGCGCTGCATCAGGCGGATAACGAAGTTAATCAACCACCGGCCGATTAAGTACAGCACGAACGCGGCAATGATCTTTAGCCCGACTTGGGCGAGGGTGTTTGCGACGTTGAGCAGAACTGGTTTCATCTCCATGACGACCCTCCTTCTTCGACAAAGGATGACCGTTCCTCAATAGGGGCAAAGCATTCAGAACCGGGCTCCTGACTCTTTGCTGATGTAGCCCGGTCGAATGCTTCGCCCCTACGCAGATGCGCCAATCTCATGCATCTCGATTTAGAACTCCTGTACGGTCCAACCGAGCGCCTCGAACTCTTTCTTGGCGCGCGGCGACATCTTCCCTGAGAGCAAGACGGTCCGCTGTGCCGCCTTCAAGTCAGGACTGGTAGCAAACGAGGCGACCCGTTCGGTCCATGAGATGTAGTCCACCGGTGCGGGAGCGACGAGGGTCCCGTCGCGGTCACGGCCGAGTATCGGCCCGGGTGCTGCGATTGCCGTGATCGGCTTCGTCTCTTCGTGGTAGTCGGCAAGCATGCGCACCGCGCTGGCAACAAATCGCGTCTGACTTTCTGTAACGAGACCACCCGCTAACGCGATGACGCGCGCGCGCCCTGAAGCCCCGGACAGGCGGGTGAGGTTCTCAACAATGGAGACCTGCAAACTCAGTGGGATGGCGGGATTGTGCATGAACGCACGGCTGGATGCCTCCGGGATCTTCATCTCCTTGAGCTTCGTCTCGACCCGCACGATCAGATCCCCCCGCGGCGTGTCCCATACGAGATTATCTACGGTCCTCACGCCAGTTATGATCATCGATCCCGGCACGGCCACAGCCATTGCTGCGCTGACCCCAAGGCGACCGGCAAAGGACACCCACGCGATTTCGTCGAGCTTCTGAGCGAGTACTGGATTTGTGGTATACGGGTCTACCCCAAGCTTCTTTGCCAGCTCGCGCCGCTCTTGCTCGTAGCCGAGTGCATCTCTGGTGGCTGCGCCTGCCTGCTTGAGGCCACTCTGATCGGAGTCTGCCGACGCATCCCACAGTTGCTCAGCCCCAGTCCCAACCCGCTCGAATAAGCGCCCAACGCCGCTGGGCAATCCCGTGACCGTGTCAACTGGATTCATGATCATATGCCCGGCAGCCTTGACCGGCCGGGCCGCGTTTGCTGCTACAGACTTTACAAACGTCCCCGTTTTGCTTGTTTCTTCCAACTTCACGATCGCGGGTAACTCTCCCATGCGAATCGTGAACAATTCACGACCGCGAACCTGGTACGTTCCGGCATTTTCGTGGTAGGTGTCCGCATCAGCGTGAATGGTGAACGTCCCCATCACGCCATCCGTAGGGACCTTGTTCTCTATGCGAACACCCTTCCCCGTGAGCAGCTTTTTCGGTACCAGGGCTTTCGCCTCCAGGACTGGCGGTTTCTCGAAGTCCGACTTGGTCTTCGCAAACGCCGCATACGGAGTGCAACACAGCAGGGTTGCAGCAGCGACGCGAGCGACGTTGCTCCACAGGTGGTGCACACGATTCCGTTGCAGCGTTTGATGTATGGAAACACAGGACATAGATTCCTCCCTACGAGCTAAAATTCAAAGTTTTGCTAACGCTCAACCAGCCACTGCATCCAGGGGATTTCACGGTACACAAGGATCACCCCAAAAGTGGCGAGGTAACAAAGTTTGGTCCAGTTTCGCTGCGGCTCGCATTGCGCAATGCCCATGCTTAGGAGCAGCCAGCCAAATCCCTCCACCGTTGCGATCGCATACGTAGTAATACAGAAGCAGAGCAATGCCGCATCTCTGAATGGCGAGAGCCCCCGATCCACTGGCCACAAAAAAGCGAGTGCGACAGCACCCTCAATCATGACCGTCCAGACCGTCGCCACCTGCGCGAGCCAGAGGAAACGGGCCGGCTCTTGCGGGGGCGTAATCGCCTCTAGTGGCTGCCCTTGCACGAACGCTCGTAGGTCCACAAGCAGGTCAGGACTCAGGCCCCCAACAAGCTGGGTAAAATCTGCGAATCTAGCGTCAGTCAACATCATCACTCGAAAGAAACGACCGTCGAGGTAGTCGGGGGACAAAAAGAGTTTCCAGATAACGGCAAAGGCAAAGGCCCAACCGATTAACAGGCGGCCGTTCAGCGAGAGACAACGAGTAACATCATGTGAAACCAGCGCCAGCGAGACGGCGAAGCACCAGTAACACAGCAGATACGCATGGTTGTCTGCTAGGGACCAGTCGAGCACAACCCGCAACCCGGTCAGAACGGTCAGTGCGATCCATAACTCAGGCCGGCGCAACCAACTGGGCAGCAGCAACCCGAGGACCGCGAGGCCGAGGATCAGTGGTCGTACCACCCCTGTTCCAATGTGGCGGAGCAACAGCGTCAGCAGGGTTAGTCGCAAGGCCAGGTCTACTCCGTCCACCTTCTCCTCAGGCCAGCGAAACGCCCTGCGCGGCACTTGCGTAGGGGTCTCAGGGCTCGTCAATGGGAACCCTGAGTGCTCGGAGCAAGGAACCAGTGGGCGCCAAAGTGACAGGGTCATAGTCAACGGTCCACACCTGAATCTCTATCGCCTCAAGCGGGCCGGCGTCAGGAGTTGGCTCTCCGCTCAACTCGAGCGCCAGCGCGCGCAGGTTGGCTGCGGAGGGAAACGCACGGACCCGGCGCGTCATTTCCCCCAGCGCAGGAGGAATCTCCACCTCTCGGCGGATGCCTGGCCGTATGGCGAGCGCTTGCAGGCGGCGATTCCCCCAGGCGTCCATCGTCGAGAACATGCCAAAGCCTCCCCCTGACCAGGGATTGAGATCTGCACTGCGAGTGAGCCAAATCTGGTGACAGGCCACACCGACCAAGAATGCGACGGGTAGGTACCACCACCAGCGGATACGTGTTGTCTCTTCCGGTACGGATATTTGTGTCACGCATCCCACCTGAAAGGGGAGGCCTCAAGAGTCGCCACTCAGCTGACGCCGTCCTAGAATACTTTCATTATCCCGGTGAGTAGTTGATAGTTGAACGGCTCTGGGTCGGTCACCGGGATGTCGACGCCACCCAATAAATACCAATCCGCCCCCAAGTGCGTGCGGAACCCGGGGGTGAGAGTGACGGTCGTCGTCTTCGAGCCAGGGCCCTCCGTCAGTTGGGAGAGGTTGGCTCGACACGTATCCAACTAGATCTCCGAACGGGATGCGATCGTGCTGGGTAAAGTAATAGCCCGCCGCGAGGTTACTTATGAACGTCGTGCGAGCCCCAACCTCGTTGCGAGACTGGCCCCCATAGGGAACAAAGACGCCTACCCCACCGCGCAGCACCAAGCCGCGCCACACGTTGGCCCAAAACTCGTAATCCGGGGTCACGGCGGCCACCCCGGTCCCGTTATCGACTTTGCCGGTCGGGACCCGCAACGTCACATTGAAGGACTGGGTGAAATTGCGCGTCTCCGAGAGCAACAGACGGGGCGTGAACTGCAAATCGCCGAAGGAGACTTCGTAGTTGGTGCCTGTTCCCTTATTGGAAACAACCGACGGGATGTCTGTTCGTAACTCGAACCGCCGGTTGAACGGCGTGTAGAACGTCAGCCCCCCCGCGTACTGCTTGCCGTTCTGATTGAAGTCGTCGGCGAAGTTAAACGTCGCGATGCCCAGGCGATAGAACACGCCGTCGTACGCATTGAGCCAGCCCTGCCGCGGCGCGCCTCCCTCACCAGCCGGCGGACTTGCCCAGGGCTCGTTCCACCCCTCTGAGAACAGGCTGCCGAGCGACAACTCCCGCCACCCTGCGGACTCAGCATAGACGTCGCCGGTCAGCGATTCCCCCATCACGTCGAACATACTCCCACTCCGCGCCTGCGCGCTGCTTGCCGTGGGCATCCCCCCCAAACAGAGCACACTGAGAACAAACACTAGCCATGCATACATACGCTTCCTCCTCCTCATCGTTTCTTCTGGTTATCTATATAAGGACTATGGGACAAAACTTCTACAGCCTGGCATAAAGCCAAGGCGTCATTGCGAGTTGTCCATAGCGCTGACGCTAAGCTTTCAAGTAAAAACGGGACACATGCTCGTCCCCAGGCTCTGCCTGGGGACGGAATGAGACGGAGTCTCCTGACTACTGCCGTTCCAGGCAGAGCCTGGGACGGAGGATTGAAGATTTGTTTCTGAGCAGCGGAGCGAAGCAATCTTTGCCCGAAAACAGAGATTGCTTCGTCGCGTACCACTCCTCGCAATGACAGCATCGCTTGCTTTGCTCCTCTGTGCGGTTAGGGTTTTGTCTCACGGTCCTAATAAATAATGAGACAGAGCCCAACCCCTCTCTATCTCCGTCTTACCTTGTTAATACCCCGGCGGCGCATTCACCACTCATCCCCCCTTGTGGTGATCTCGATCTCTTATTGGAAGCGAACTCTTAACATAAAGGAAGATTCTTACGTGACGGAACGGTTTATGAATAGACGCGTATAGTTCAGTTTTCTGTTCATATTATTTACTTCTCTCTGAGGACAAACTGAACGAAAAGCTGAACGATAGACTGGCCCGTATACCTATCTCTGAACCGCGGCAAATATTACTGTACTTATGGCACTCGACGCACACCTGCTGTTGGTTGATGGAAGGGACAGAGATCCCATGGCAAAAAATCAGCCTTCTTTGCCGGCCAGAAGAGCCTTTGTTGTGCAGATCCATGCTGAGGCACGGATCGAGCAGGGCCAATTCAAAGGGCGGGTTGAGCATCTGGTGTCACACCAAGCCGAGCACTTCGAGTCGCTAGAGGAGTTGGTGGCATTCTTGGTTCAGATGGTGATGAAACAGCAAAAGCCATAGAGAGTGCTTCGTCGCTTGTTGCTGCTCAGAAACAACATCTTCGACCTGTGTCGGACACTCGTCCCGGTAGAACCTGGGACAAGTGGCAGTCCGTCATTCCGCGCAAGCCTGCCCCGTACGTGATACGGGGGCCGCAGGCCGCGACCCGGAATCCAGGAACAGAAAACTGGATTCCCGCTCCCAGTAGAACTTGGGACAGGTCCCTGGAGTGCCTGGGACAAGCTACGTGGGAATGACTGGCGGGATGCCCCCCGAGGAGGGGCCGGCCCCTGACAGTGAACACACAGTGAGGATACAACGCATTCAGATCTTGCGTAGACCTACCATATCATTAGTGGTGTGCTCAAGGTAGGGATTTGACAAGGATCTCTCCCCCTCGCTGTGGCCGGTCTCCTGACCGTGCCACCCGTGAGTGATGCAGCCATCCTGGCTATGCGCAGACTGGAAGTCTGTTCACTGGGGAGAGGGGGTCTGAAGCCGCGCACGGCGGCCAAGCCGTAGCCGTTCACTCTCGCAGGGCATCGAGTAACGCTTTCGCCTCCTGCAGGTCTTTCGTATCAAAACCCTCCGTGAACCAGCCATAGATCGCAGACAACGTAGTGTGTGCTTGGCGGTGCTTTCCTTGCCGTTGCCAGAGACGGGCGAGACTCATCGTCGCACGCAGCTCTAGTGACTTTGCTTGTTGTGTGCGAGCAATCTCGATGGCCTTGAGGAAACACGCTTCGGCCTCGGCAGAACGATGAATGATAAATGATGAGTGAGGAATGGGGAATGCTGCTCGTCCCTTGTTCTTGGCTTTGCCGTTCATCATTCTGCATTCTGCGTTCCGCGTTCAGACGAAGTAGCTCGCCTTTCAGCCGATAGAGCTCAGCTTCCCAGTATCGATCAAAATGTACCTCGCACAACTGTAGCGCTTCACATACGGCCTGCAGCCCTTCCTCAAGTCTGCCCAGCTGCATATACCCTTCGGCCAGGACGGAAAGATAGAAGGGAAGGTGAAGCTGAGCGCATGTCATTCGATACTGCTCAAGTCCTTCACTGATTGCTGCGATCTCTTTGTCGGTCCCTCCTTGTTGCAGCGCAATGCAACTCTGCATGATACTTCCTGTGATGACGTCTTGTGGGATCCCGTGTGCATGCGCTAAGGCAGAACCCTGTTGAGCCAATGACAGCGCCGCATCAGGTTCATGCCGGAAGAGGAATAGCTGCGCGCCGTTTGCCCGGATCAGAACCCTAGAGAAGAGATTAGAGAGAGAGTCAGCGTGGGCCAAACCCTTCTCCAGGTAGCTCTGAGCGAGCTCGGGGTACCCAGCGAACCATGCACTCCAGCTCCCCAGGCCGTAAACAGTCACCATCGGATCTATACCAAACGACAGGAATAACGCATGGTGCGCCGTGGCGTCATAGAGAGTGAGGGCTTGCTGCTGATGCGCTAGGGCACGAACCGGAGCCCCGCCCATCACGTTGATGCTGGCAAGTTGGGAGTGCAACTGTAAGGCAAGCAGCGGGTCGTGAACGGACTCAAGAAGGCGGCATTCTTGCGCTGCGATTGCCTCTGTTGCGATGCGGGCAGCGCGCACTTGATACAGGCGACCGAGTCCAGTCAAAACAGGGACAAGATCCACTGTATTCCCTGTCTCCTGACATAACTCTTGTGCTCGACGGAGGTTCTGAGCAAGTTCTTCTGCTGTATAGCCGTGCGTCGAGACCAGCGCTGTATTAAGCAGCTTGCGGAGGGCGAGTTCCAAATGAACGTGCTCCAGTGTGTCGGGTAACCGTTCAAACAGCTTTAACCCCTTTTGGCAGTGGTCATTCGCTTCATAATACGCACTGCGCTGAAGCGCCATCTCTCGCCGCCTGGTAGTGATACTGTACCGCTCTGCGATACTCCCGCCCTTCGGTGAAATGGACTGCTAATTCACTGGCGATCTCTACCGTCCGCTCTCCATATCGCCCTTCTTTCCACTCACCAAATTGCTGGTGGAGCCGCACCCTCCGCGCTTGTCCTATCTGCTCGTATAACACTTGCTGATAGAGCGCGTGGCGAAACTGGTACTGCACCGTCACTGTCCCGTCCGGCCACTCGGCAAGCCCGGCCACTGCGATTAACCGCTCCCTGCTGGCTAAACGGTCACACATGTCTTCCACTTCCTCTAGTAGACCTCCGACCACTCCCGCCACCTCTGCTCCCGTGAACGTCATCCCACCCACACTCGCAACGTGTAATAACTGTTGCTCGTCCGCAGATAAGTGCTCGATCTGTCGTAGAATCATCCGCTGCAAGCTGGTGGGTACGAGCCGCCTGAAGGCGCTGAGGTCTGCCCGTAGCTGGCCTTGACCCTCGTCTTCGGTTAGCAGCCCGTGCTGCAGTAAATAGTCCACAAAACTCACCATGAACAACGCATTCCCATCCGTTCGGCGATAAATCATCTGGCTGAGCTTAGCGATGGCGGTCCGCCGACCGGCGCGCTGCTGCAGATACTCTTCCACCTCCGCTTCGCTTAAGAGTTCGAGCGCGAGTTCCTCGCATTGCCTCCGTCCGTACAGTTCCTGCACCACCTGGCGCAATGGATGCCCACCCGCCACCACGTCTGCGGGTCGATACGTGCCCAGGATGTACAACTGCACCGACCGCCGCCGCTGCGCCAGATACCCTAAGACGTCCAGTGTCGAGAGATCGCTCCATTGCAGGTCTTCTAAGACCAACACCAGCACCGCGTCAGCCGCTATAGCCTCAATAGCCTCGGCCAACTCCCGCAGCATGCGCTCTCGGTTGATGCCTTGTCCTTGCCGTTGTACTGCTTCCAGTTCACCGGCCTTGAGCAGTCCAGGCATCTGTGCCAGCCACGTCGGCGCATAGCGATGCAGCACGGCCAACACCTGCTCACCACCCGGCTCTCGACACAACTGTCCCAACGCTTCCAACAACGGTAAATAGGCTTCCCCAGAGCCATACTGTTCAACACATTGCCCCTGGCCAATCCGCACGGCTCGCTGGTTCCGCACTTGGTCGAGAAAGCAATCCACCAATGCCGTCTTCCCGATCCCGGACTCGCCTGAGAGAAACATGATCTGGCGCTCGCCATGCCGCGCGCGTTCGAACATCTCATGCAACCTGGCCAGTTCCTGTGCACGGCCGACGAAGGGAGTCGGCCAGTTGCCAATTCTCAAGGCCCAGTTGTGGGGGCTTCGTTTCTGCTGTGTCCGAACTGCCAACTGCCAACTGATAACTGGTAACTGGAGGAGCGGTAGTGGCGAGTGGGGCAATGAACCGATACCCTTGACGGCCCACCGTCTCGATAAACTGGGGAGTGGTCGGGTCCTCCTCCAGTGCTTGTCGAATCTCATGCACGCAGACTCGTAATACCGTCTTGGTCACGTAGATGCCCGGCCATAAGCGTTTGAGTAATTCCTCACTGCTAATAAATTGGCCCGGCCGCCCGGCCAAGTAGCGCAACACGGCCAGGGGCCGGGGCCGCATCTCTACGAGATGCTCGCCCCGCCACAGGTGTTTGGCGCCCTCTAAGCGAAACGGGCCGAAGTAGAGGTCAGATCTCACTGCTGGTTGGGTTAATGTCTCGTGGCCTGATGCCATGACCACTCCCTTTCTTCCCCTCTCAACAACATCCCTCGTGACAAATCTGAACAGAAAACTGAACGATAATTTAACCTCTTTGACTGTCCCTGAACCACAGGCAAACGTATTCTACCCTTCAGCCAGACTATGGCAACAGCGCCAGGCCCTTTCGCTAACAGGTAATCGTCCAGTAAACACCTCGTCACAGAGAGGTAATCTATGGCACTAAACGTTGCCGCCATAAATCGTCTGTCGCCCGCTCCGCGGGCTGTGATGAATGATTGACCGTCATCATCCCCGTGTTCTACTGATGCTGCACACGGGGCTATATTCTACCCGCCTGCTACGCAGGCTGAGATTCGTGCCGGCGGGAAGAAGGAGGGCATAAAATGCCGTATGAACTCAAACATCGCACTACGAAGACGGTTGAGAAGGGCACCCACTTTCCGCTCGGGGCCACCCTCACTCCGGAGGGGGTGAATTTCGCTATCTACTCGAAGAATGCAACTGAAGTCTTCCTGATGATCAGGTGCCGGACCTCACCTGGTTTTCGCTGGACCTGGATCGTCCCAAGTGGCAAGATGAGAACGTGCGGACGCTTTGCTATCAGCTTGATGCTAGTGAAGATGGATCCGATCTCGGCGTTGACCGCCTGTTCTTCATTTTCAACGCCCACTTCGAGTCACAATGGGTGAAACTGCCGCTACTCGAGTCTGGCCACGGCTGGCACCGCGCTATCGATACGAGCCTAACGAACGGTGAGGATTTCGCGGAGCCTGGTCGGGAGGTCCAAATCGATCCGTCCGATCATTACATTGCCAGCCCGCGGAGCACGGTGGTGCTACTCGCTCAGCAACGTGGGTCTGCTAGGCGGTCGGAGACCGTGCAAACGAAAGCCGAGAGTGCGACTGCTGCATAGCGATGATGCGGCGGCAGTTGGGATATCACCGGCCCTTCGATTAGAGAAGCAGGCAAATGCAAGACAGCGGGGTCGATGGAAAGAGGCTTACCCAAGCATCTCCCTCAGTTTGATCCGCGTTGACGGTCACGAGCTTTCTGGACCGTTTGAGTCGACGATACCACTCTGGCGGAGTCTGTGAATCTGAACCGAAATCTGAACGATACCCTAAACGATTTATCTACCACTGAACCGTAGCCAGACGTAATAAATACATGGGAATATTAGCCATAGCACAAAGATCGGGTGACCTACACAGAGTCCACAAAACGGACTGATCTCGGACCGGGAGGCGATCAAGATATCGTCTAAGGAACACTTTCGTACAGGGGCGAGGATTAATAGGTCAAAATGAGAATTGCTGCCGCTGGCAGGCTGTGCCAGGGGACACCAGGTATCCCTCCGGTAACTGTCCGCCGTCCGCCAAACGTCCCCCGGCACGATTGTCGCAGGATTCCAACATTTATAGCACGAATGTCACAGACGATGTGGGGCATCAGCGTTACATTATAAATCCATCGACCATCTGCTGAGCAAACTGGAGATGACTCTGATGAAGAACAAACTTCTTAGAGGACTGAGCGTGCTCCTTCTCAGTGCTATCAGTGCTGTCTGCCTGTTTCCCCTACCGGGCGCCAGGGCTGCAGATGATGTGTACAGCACCGGGTACACGACCGCCGTGTTCGCCCGCGAGGTGCAGGTGAACACCGCCGCGTGGTGGGAGAGAAACGGCTCCTTACTGCCGGGGTCTAGCGCTTCGCCTGCCTCCCCCTCTCCGCTGAATGATGTGCTCTATGACCGTATCGCTCGTATCCATCCTCGTGCGGAGAGCTTGGATGTCACCCTTTTGTACCGGCTGACGGATATGGTCTCGCTCTATGGTGGTGGGTGGTTTCTCTCAGCTTTGGAACCTGGCTCTCTCAAACCACGGGCGGCGAAGTTCGGGCTGGATTTCGCGAGCCCCTGGCTGCTCCTCGATCACACCATCCAACCGATCGGCGCGGCCGAGTTTACGTCTCATAAAGACTACGACTGGAGTACCGACTTCTCCCTGCGTGCGGGGTTGCGGTGGAACGAGACCCATGCTCCGGACCGCTCCCTGTCGCTCATGCTCGAAGGTTTTGTGGGGAACTCTCAGAGCACCGTTCCGGGGTCTCGGCAGCAAGTCGACTATCTTGGCCTCGGCCTCCACTATACGTGGTGAGGGTGGGGACCATGCAGACTGCCTTCGAGAAAATTATCCTGTCCAACGCATGTGAGAAGTAAGGAAGGATGAATGATGCGCGCCTCAATGTTGCTGCCGGTTGCGAGCAAACGTCTCAAAGGCCTTGATCGCTAACGGAGGTGAGAAATACAGCCCCTGGGCCAACTCAATCCCGGCTTCCTTGAGCTTTTCGACCTGTACCTCCCTCTCCACCCCCTCGACGATGACCTGGAGCGGCGTCACTCGCAATAAGGCCGACAGCGCCTCTAGCCATGGCGGCAGCCCGGGCTCATCGCCGAGTTGATCTACCAGGAGCTTGTCGACCTTGATGATGTCTATGTGGGCGCGGGAGAGAACCGCGAGGTTCTCGTCCTCTAAGCCAAAGTCGTCTAATGCGACCTGTGTCCCATAGCGTCCGGCGAAGTTAAGCGCCTGGATCCCCAGCTTGTCGGGCACCCCCCTCTCAGTGACTTCAAGGACGATCTTGTGCGCTACGTCCATCAAACCCGCCTTGGTCGCCGCGTAGGCCAATCCCCCACGTCCCAGTATTTCCGGGGGTACGTTGATGCTGACGTGAACGCCAGCATGGGCGCGGAGCCAGTTCCCCAGCTCCCGTCCCACTGTCTCGATGACCCAGTAAGTCAGCAGCCCGGACAGGGGGGTGTTTTCGATGCAGGGGATGAACTCACCAGGGGGAAGCACAGTGGGACCACGCCGCCAACGGCTCAGAGCTTCCGCCCCGACACAGTGGTTGCTCTTGAGGGAGCAGATGGGTTGGTACTCGAGAAAGAATTCACCCTTGGCCAACCCTTCTTGGATCGCCTTAAGCTCGATCATGTCGCCTCTCCTGAAACTTGAGAGGAAGCGCGGCTGGTCTCCAGCTTCCAGCCTCTCCTTCCTTCTGCTCTTTATCTTTTGTTACCAGTATACACAAGTCGTCGTAATACTCCTGTCTAATCTGAACCGAAATCTGAACGATACCCTCAACTATTGCTCTACCCCCGAACCATATCCAAACGTATTATACTCCTCAACTTGAGCATGGCAATTGAGAGCGTCACGCACGTCGGCTTCCGCTGCATTGTGGCATAAAGAAGCCTGAGAGATGGATGCCGCACATCTCATACGATTCGGAGTTCAGGCGAGTATTTTACTGCGGGAGTAGAGTGCCAAAATGTCTAACCGAGATCCGCCACCCGACCTATCTCACAGCATCATGACCTCGTTCAAGGGATATCATCCAGACCACGGGGGATTCACACACGTCGATCCTTCCCCTCTCCTTGGTCAATCAAATGAACACATTTTTAGGAGGAAATACAATGACAGAGCAAACGCAAAAGAAGCCGAACATCCTCGTTATCTGGGGCGATGACATCGGTCAATCGAATCTGAGCTGCTACTCGCACGGGTTGATCAGGTATCGAACGCCGAACATCGCACAGCATCGCCAAGGAAGGCATGTTGCTTCACCGACAGCTACGGTGAGCAGTCCTGCACCGCCGGGCGCTCGTCCTTCATCACTGGGCAGAGCGTCTATCGCACCGGGCTGTCCAAGGTCGGTATCCCGCCGCCCCGGTCGGCATGTCGGAGAAGATCGTCACCATCGCGGCGCTGCTCAAAGAGCAGGGCTACGCCACCGGGCAGTTCGGCAAGAACCACCTCGGCGACCTAAACCACATGTTGCCCACCAATCACGGCTTCGACGAGTTCTTCGCAACCTCTACCACCTCCATGCCGAGGAAGAGCCAGAGATGTACAACTATCCGAAGAAGGAGCAATTCCCTCACTTCCGCGAAAACCACGCTTGGATCTGCGTGATCCGCGCTTGTACAAAGCCCAGTTCCCATTTGGCATCGCGAAACCCTTCCTCACAGCCAAACCGACGCGCATACTCTGCGGCCGTGGCTTGGGCCCGGCGGCAGCGATTGGCAATCAAGTACCACGTGTCCCACTGCCCATAGCGGTCTCGCGTACGACTCTATCGTCAGCCACAAGCGATGCGGGGCACTCTCACAATAGGCCAGGCGTCCCAGGTTGCGCTGGCGCGCATTGCCCACAAAGCGCAGGGTGTGGAGGTTGCACCAGTGCTCCTGACAAGAGACTTTGGTGCGCCCTTTGACCCGAATAATGAACTCTACGCCCAGCTCCTTCAGTACGTCTACCAGCGCCACATCGGCAAAGCCCCGGTCGGCCGTCACGATCAAGCGGCGGTCGTCCAATTGCCCGTTGCATCCACGTGATTGCGCGGCGGATGACCGCTGTCTCATAGCCACGCATGCGCCCTTTCAAGACCATGGCGTTCGTAGGCGCGCCAATAGAGCGGCATCTGCGCGGCCCCCAGTAACCAGTGAGACCACCAGCAAATGCTGCGTCCCTTCATTCGTCCAGTCCACGGCCAAGCGCAATTTTCCCTGTGGCGGCAACTGTCGCAGCGCCTGCGCCAACACCGCATCCGCCAGGCGCTGGGGAGCCAGCCGCTCGTTATGCAGCAAGCGCGACAGGCGTTTGAGCGCCGCCTCTTGATTGCCCAAGCTGCGTGCTAGCTCGGCTTGGTTGCCGGGTTTGTTTTCTCAATGATTGCGTTCACAAAGGTCGTAATCCCTTTGCGTTGATGCCCATGTGCCCAAGGGAGTACTTTCACGATATAGTCCTTGAGGCGAGTAGTCCAAGAGTCTTGGGGTATCATAATCCAAGACTCGCACGAGTTTGCACTCGTAGCTACTCGCCCCTGAGTGAATGTGTCCTGACATCATGGATATTATTCGGAAGTACTTGCCTCCCGACCTTCGCAGCAGCGGTTGGGAGGCCGGACTTCGCCGCGCTGGTTGAGTAGTTTTTGATAGACGGAAGAAATCAAGGAGTGACTACATGCGTGACTACATTACGGGACTGGTTGTGACGTTGCTGGGTGCGACCGTAGGAAGTTTTCTGTTCAGCGGTCAGGCGCATGCACAGCATAGTGAGGAAGACCTGGCCAAACAGCTACAGAACCCAGTGGCCAGCCTCATCAGCGTGCCGCTTCAGAACAACTACGACGCCCACCTCGGCCACCGTGGTGACGGGTTCCGCTACACCCTCAACGTACAGCCGGTGATCCCGTTCACGCTCAACGCCGACTGGAACCTCATCACTCGCACCATCGTCCCGGTCATCCAGCAGGATGAGATCTTTCCCGGCTCGGGCAACCAGCTCGGCCTAGGTGACATCCTCGCGAGCCAGTTCTTCTCCCCCAAGGCACCCGGCCCGGGCGGAGTCATTTGGGGTATCGGTCCGGCCTTCTTCCTGCCCACAGCGACCGATGAACTGTTGGGGGCCGAGAAGTTTGGGCTGGGGCCGACAGCGGTCTTGCTGAAGCAGTCCGGCCCGTGGACGTATGGCATCCTCGCCAACCACATCTGGTCGCTCGCCGGCACCAGTCGCAGGGAGAACGTGAACTCGACGTTCATGCAGCCGTTTCTGTCGTACACATTTAAGAAGGGGCTCTCGTTGACTGCCAACACTGAGACGACGTACGACTGGCGGCACGAGCAGGGGACGGTGCCGGTCAACGGGATCGTGAGCCAAGTGCTGCGGGTGGGGACACAGCCGGTGCAATTGGGCATGGGGGGCAGGTACTACCCTGAAGTCCCGGATGGCGGGCCGGAGTGGGGCGTTCGGGTAGTCGTGACATTCCTCTTCCCGAAGAAATGACCCGTGCGCGAGACATCGCAGTTGGATAGGAGGTAGCAATTATGGCAACGGAAGCGGCAATTGATCTCGGTAAGCCGCCGTTTGAAGGTATGGTGTGGATTCCCGGTGGCACCTTCCTGATGGGCTCTGATCACCATTATCCAGAGGAGGCACCTGCACATACAGTAACTGTCGGTGGCTTCTGGATGGACAAGTACACGGTGACCAACGACCAGTTCCGCCGTTTCGTCCAGGCGACTGGTCATGTGACGCTCGCCGAGCGTGTGCCGAACGCGGCGGACTATCCGGGCGCCAAGCCTGAGATGCTCGTGCCCTCCTCGGTCGTGTTCCAAAAACCTCGTCAGTCCGTCGACCTGCGCAACCCCTACACCTGGTGGACGTACGTGGCCGGCGCCAACTGGCGCCACCCGCAAGGACCGGTCAGTACATTAAAAGGCCGTGCCAATCACCCTGTCGTGCATGTTGCGTACGAGGACGTGGAAGCCTACGCAAAGTGGGCGGGGAAAGAGTTGCCGACCGAGGCTGAGTGGGAGTGCGCCGCACGTGGAGGGCTGGACGGTGCGGAGTTCGTCTGGGGGAATGAGTTCACTCCCAGTGGGAAGTCAATGGCCAACACCTGGCAGGGCGAGTTCCCTGTCCAGAACCTGCTGACCGACGGATACGAGTGGACGGCGCCGGTGGGCTCGTTCCCGCCCAACGGCTACGGGCTGTATGACATGGCGGGCAACGTGTGGGAGTGGACCACAGACTGGTACCAAGAGCACAGCCAGATCTCGCACTCGTGTTGCGGAAGTATCAACCCCACGGGCGGGGAGCGGGAGCAGAGCTATGATCCGCGGATGCCCGACATTCGGATCCCACGCAAGGTGATGAAGGGGGGCTCATACCTGTGTGCGCCGAACTACTGTCAGAGGTACCGACCGGCGGCGCGCATGTCCCAGCCGATCGACACCTCGACGTGTCACCTCGGGTTCCGCTGTATCGTGCGGGTGAAGAGCTAAGGCAACACTGTTGAATGTAGGACAGGAAGGTATATAAGAACACCTGAGGGCGACGGTCGTGTAAAGAGCCCGGACAGGTAAGAGAGAACGGCTGGCTGCTCGTGGAAATGTTTGTTCAATAACTGTGAGAAAGGAGGAATCCTATGGCGGACAATAAACCCAAACCAGATTTTTCCAATGTGCAGAGTGGAGGCTCGTCCACCGCGCCGAGCCCTGCACCGAGCCCCGCCCCGGCAAAGAGTGCGGCCCGCACATATACGGTCGCCAAAGGAGACACTCTGTCGAAGATCGCCAAGAGTCTGTACGGCAACGCGAACAAGTGGCGGAAGATCTATGAAGCGAATACCGACATCCTCAAGAATCCGGATGTGATCCGTCCGGGACAGGTACTCAAAATTCCAGAGGCGTAAGACAAAAAAGGGGAGGTGAGCGATGCGCTACTCAAGACAGACAGTTTTCTTGTTAGGATTATGCTTAGCCTTGATTTTTGCAGCTTGTGGGAAGTCTGAGCCGCCACCGGCTCCGCGAGCCACTGCCCCTCCGCCGGCTGCACCCATGACTCCTCCGCCCGCTGCACCTGCTGTGACAGTCACCACAGTTGAACTCGGGAATCAAATCGGGGCCGACAAACGGGTGAAGCAACAGATAACTTCATTTGCACCCAAAGATACGATTTACGCGACAGTTGTCACTAACGGCTCAGCCCCGAGCGCTACGCTGACAGCGAAGTGGACCTACCAAGACGGGCAGGTGGTGAATGAGTCCACTCAGACCATTGCGCCGACTGGCCCTGCGGCAACGGAGTTCCATATCTCAAAGCCAGATGGCTGGCCCGCTGGAACTTATAAAGTGGAGGTTTCCTTAAACGGACGCTCGACCGGGACAAAGGAGTTCGAGGTGAAAGGGTAACTGACAGGCGACGCTAACACATGGCTAGAGCGTTTCGTAAACATGGGTGGGAGCTGTCATTGCGAGGAGCCCTTTCGATTTCGCTGCGCTATCGCTCAGGACAGGCTTCGCGACGAAGCAATCTCTTTTGCGGGCAATGAGTGCTTCGTTCCAATCGCAATGACTAACTTCCCTGACTTTTAAGACCACCTCTGAAACAACTCGCAGTTGTGTTTACCTTGCCTCGCCCCAGCTTTTTGCTCCTCACCGTATCTCCCTCCTTTGTCTCCATTCTCTTGGATGGAGAGACGGGTCATCATTCACGTCAACGACTTCTTTCAGCTCTGGATAGTCGGAGAAGATCTCCATGGTACACCAACGGAGTGACTTGAGAACATCCAGTTGGCGCGGCACGCCCTTGTCGTGTTCTCTAGAAACAACGAAAGCTGAGGCGTACAGTCGCTACCACCGCCTGGTGTTGTTCATCTGCCTTTTCCTGATTGCGAGCGCCTGCTCGACCCCGGTCGGGGTGAAACGGATCGACCCGCGCGCCGTGCACCACACGCTGACCGCCAGCATCCTCTCGGCTAATACGCTGAGTAATCCAACCCAGAACGTACTCTATCGGCGAGATCTTTTCGCACGCTTTGAGGATACGCCCGAGGCGACGCTGGCTGACCTCCACGCCGAGGTCGCCGCCGACCGGGGTGGGAGAGACGATATCTGCGCGCTCGCAGAACTCTCCTTCTTCTACGCTGAAAACACCGGGAAACGCCCTTACTACCTGGCAGCCGTGGTGTACGCCTATACGTTCCTTTTTCCGGGTGAGGGCCACCGTTTGCCGGACCCCTTCGACCCGCGGCTGCGGCTAGCCGCTGACCTCTACAACCGGGGGATCACCGAGGGGTTCAAATCGCAAGATGGTGCTGTAGTCGAGCTGCGCGGGGGAACGTTCGCTCTGCCCTTCGGGGCGCTCGACGTAGAGTTCGACCCGGCGAGCCTGCGCTGGGGGAGCCGCCAGCTCACTGATTTCGTGCCGGTGGCGGAACTGCAAGTGACTGGGCTGATAACCCGCTATCGCTGGCCGGGTGTTGGTGCGCCCCTGGCTGCCGGGACGGTCCCGCTTGATCCCAAAGCGGGCTTTCAGGACTTCGTCCAGCCCTGGGCGAAGGTCCCAGTGACCGCACTCCTGCGTATCGCTGACCCCAGGAAGCAGTTGGCGGTAGGTCGTGTACGTGCGTCCCTGCAGCTTGATACCTCGTACGGTCCTAGCTCAGTCACGATCGACGATAGAATCGTTCCGCTTGAGGTCGAATCGACGGCGGCGCTGGCCTATACGCTGGCTGAAGCCCCGGTCTGGCAGCAAGAGTTGAAGGGCTTCTTGCAGGGTGCTGGGGTGATCGACGAGAAGAGCCGCCTGGCAGCACTCAGCCCGTATAAGCCGGGTCGCATGCCGGTCGTCCTGGTCCACGGGACGGGGTCGAGCGCGGGCCGCTGGGCTGAGATGGTAAACGAGATCGATAACGACCCGCGGATCAGCGAGCACTTCCAGTTTTGGCTGTTCAGTTACAACACCGGGAACCCGGTCCTCTACTCGGCGATGCTGCTACGCGAATCCCTCAGTGCCGCGCTCGAACGGCTCGACCCCGAGCATCAAGACCCGGCGCTGCGCAAAATGGTGGTGATCGGGCACAGCCAAGGCGGGCTGCTGGCCAAGCTGGCCGCCATCGACAGCGGCACCCATTTCTGGGACCACTTCAGCAAAACGCCGCTGGAGAAACTCGCCCTGACGGAGGCGAGTCGGGACCTCCTCCGCCGCTTGTCATTCGTGCACCCGCTTCCTTTCGTCCGGCGTCTGATATTCATCGCCACACCGCAGCGTGGGAGTTACTTCGCTGGGAGCCGTCTCAGTCACTGGGCTGCTCGCTTTATCACTGCCCCCCTCGACGTCGTGCACGGCGTCAACGACTTGGTGCTACGGAACAAGGAAGCGCTAGCGTTCACGGCCATGGGGGTTATACCGACTGCCGTCCACAACATGACGCCAGGGACGCGCTTCATCCGCACCCTCGCATCGATCTCAGTGACCCCAGGTGTCGCCACACATTCGATCATTGCTGTGGAAGGCAACGGCCCGGTGGAAAACGGCAACGACGGCATCGTGGAGTACTCGAGCGCCCATCTCGACGATGTGGATTCCGAATTGGTAGTCCGCTCCGGACACTCGTGTCAGGCCAACCCGCACACCATCAACGAAGTGCGCCGCATCTTGTTCCTGCACCTGACAGCCGAGTCGCGCCTACAGGAGGGGACCTAACAGTGAGCCCAGGAGAGAGAATCACAGTGATTCACAAGCGGCCACGCTCAAATCCTGGAACTGCCCTTTTGTGTCACTTTACGTCCCGTATGAGATCCGTCCCGACACTCCCCAGCTGCTTCTACACACAGTCGGATCGCTCAGTGCACTCGTCTCACGCGACGCAAACAGATCGGCACGGTTGTTCCGATAATGCTCGGATTTACAAGCTATAGTCCCGCCACGCATCGTTCTGAGCATATCCGACGTCCCCAATCTGAACCGAAATCTGAACGCTAACCTGAACCGTCCACCTATCTTTGAACTGTAACCAGTAGTATGCTCTCTGCCAGGTAACGGACATGGGAAGCCCTCATTCGCCAATTTGAGCCAGGGAACGTTCTGCAAGACTTTTTCGTATCTGTAAGGAGGAGGCAGAAGGCCGTGCTGATGGCAGGGAACATCCAGGGGTAGGCCAAATCGATGTCGCCAGCCTGCAGCATCCGCCGGAGCAGGAAAAGGTTGAGTACTACCTCATCCGAAAGGGGGACACACTCTCTAAGATTGCCAAGCAGTACTATGGCGATGCCAACAAGTATCCGAGAATCTTCGAGGCAAACCGGGAAGTGATCAAGGATGTAGACCGGATCTTCCCCGGACAAAAGATCCGCATCCCGTTGGACTCGTAAGGCTGGTTCACCCCATTCAACCAAGAGAAGAGAATCGGATACGCTCGGCGGGCCCGATTCCTTCCTGCGGTCACAGAATTTATAGAAGGAGGTATCTTATGGATCTCACAAGTCTCATCGTCTGGCTCATCGTGGGCGGATTGATCGGCTGGATCGCAAGTATGATCATGGGGACCAACGCGCAACAAGGGGTCTTGCTAAATATCGTCGTCGGTATCGTGGGGGCTTTTCTCGGTGGGGTGTTGCTCTCCCCCCTGTTCGGCATCGGGACCCTGAATCAGGGCAACTTTAGTTTTCCGGCGTTGCTGATCTCGCTCGTCGGAGCGGTAATTCTCCTGGCAGTCGTGAATCTCTTCAGACGCAGAACGCTCTAAGGCACGCAAATTTGCTGCTGGCTATGGATCATGGCGTCGCGGTTTGACGCGGATATGGGTTCCCTCCTATATCTGCGCTGCGCGGGCGACAGCGATACCCTCATCGTGCTAGGTGCCTAGCCGGGCAGTGCTAGCCAGGTAATGCTACAGCTCTTGCATGAGAAGAGGGTTCGTCATTGGTATTTTTGCTCTGGCTCTCATTCCCGTCGTCTGGTTCGTCCGGCTTATAACGGGGACGCCTCTGATCATCCTCCTCACCGCTCTTGTCCCCGCGGTCTGCTATTCAGGATTGCTCGTTCTTATCGACCGCTACGAACGAGAGCCAGGTCGCTTGCTGCTCGTGGCCTTCTTCTGGGGCGCGGTGATCGCCGCGTTCCTCTCCTCCACAGTCAACGATTTCTTTCATATCTGGGTAATCGACATTGTAGGTGCGGATAGGGCTCATCTTCTCACGCCAGTCCTTGTTGCACCCATCATCGAGGAAATATCGAAGGCAATAGCTCTGTTCATCCTTCTCCTCTTCTGGCACGAAGAGTTCGACAATGTCATTGATGGCATCGTCTATGGGGCGTTGGTGGGTACGGGATTTGCCATGACCGAAAACCTCGGCTACTTCACGCTGGCTGCGGTACAGGGCGGAATGTCCGGGCTCGTGCAGAGTATCTATCTGCGATCCTTCCTTGGCGGATTCAACCATGCTGCCTTCACCGCAGCTGCTGGGGCAGGGTTCGGATACGCTCGCGAAGCCCTTTCTGCAAAGATGCGGCTCCTCGCACCAGTGATCGGCTTGGTCGGTGCGATCTTGCAGCATATTGCCTGGAATGCTATTGCCTCCCAGATGATTATGGGAGTGCTCTGCAACCAGGAGATTTCAGGAGGGCCGTGCCAGCCGGCTCCGGATGAGATTGGACTCTTTGTGACTATTCCTCTCATCGTCGCAATGTTCATCGGTCCCGGCGGCCTTACGCTGCTCGTCATCACCGTCCTCGCATTACGCCGCGAGGCGAATGTGGTCACTGCAGGGTTGCGCGACGAGGTACAGCTCGGTTCCCTCACGTCAGAGGAGTATGCTCGCCTGTCTTCCATCCGCAGTCGCCTGACAGCTGAATGGCGGGCGCTGAGGAACCATGGCTTCCGCTCCTGGCTCGTGCTGAGACAAATGCACCACACCGCGACGGAATTGGCGTTTTGCCGCTGGCAACGACACCATACTGAAGAACCCTCACAGACGCAACAGTCTCCCCTGGAAGACAGGTATCGCAAGGACTTGGCTCAGCTTCGGCACCGTCTTCGCGAGAAGGGGGTGCAGGCTCAGCTCGACTGATCACGAGAATCTTTTAGTTTGACCCGAACAACCTGCGGGGCACTCATTCAGTGCCAAAACCTACAATCTGAACCGAAATCTGAACGATAACCTGAACCGTTCGCGTAGCCTTGAACCAGTAGCATCTGTATTCTTTCTCTGATAACTTGCAGTGGGGCAGAAATTTTTGGGAAGAAAGGAGTCGAGACATGCAAGGTAGAGGAGTAAAATTTTGGATCCTGTGGGGTCTTACGCTCTTATCTTTTACAGCAGGGTGTACGGCCAACAGGCGACTGACTTACTGTATAGCCGGATCCGTGATCGGCGCTGGTATTGGTGCAGGGATTGGTTACGCAACTGGTGGGAATAGCAATGAACATAGTGACAACGCCATGCTGGGCGCCGGGATTGGCGCTGTTGTCGGTGGCGTTGCGGGTTGCTTGTTAGCGAGAGAAGAACCGCCACCACCACCGCCACCAGCGCCAACACCGCCACCGCCGCCACCGCCGCCACCGCCACCACCACCACCACCTGCGCCGAAGAGGATCATTTTGCGTGGGGTGAACTTCGACTTCAACAAGGCGAACATCAAGGCGGAGTTTGCACCGGTGCTCGATGAAGCCGCGCAGGCTCTCGAAGACAATCCGAATGTCCAGGTCATGATTGAGGGACACACAGATGCCATCGGCTCAGAGTCCTACAACCAGGAACTTTCAGAACGACGTGCTCAGGCGGTGAAACAGTACCTCGTCTCGAAGGGGGTCGCAGCGAGCCGGCTTGAAACGCGCGGTTATGGCGAGAGCCAGCCGGTTGCGCCGAACACGACATCTGATGGGCAAGACGACCCTGAGGGCCGCGCGATGAACCGTCGGGTGGAACTCAAAGTGCAGTAGGTGGCATTGATACGAAGAGGAACTGAGAAGTGAGGGTCAGTAAGAACCGTTGTGTCTTCATTCTGAGAGTGGGCTTATTGACCTTCGTGTTCATATCGCTAAAGGCGGCGACTGAAGAAGAACCGCCGCCTTCTTACACCCTCAATGGGGGTCTGTCGGAGATTCGGGCCAAGACAGCAAGGAAGCCTCTTGACGACGAACAACCGAACGAAAGGTGACGCAAATAGGTTTGTCGTACACCCCAACGTGGAGACGCATTTCTCCTAGTTGCGCACACGGCTGAGTATCGAGCGCACGCTCATGTCCTGGGTGCGCACGGCAACAGCCCTGATCGGCTTCGGCTTCACGATCGTCCAGTTCTTCGAGCGCTTCAATAAGATGGAGGGGGTCGCCCCAGCCATCCGACCGGAAGCGCCGCGTTATCTCGGCTTGGCACTGATCGGAGCCGGCGTAGTCGGGTTGATCATCTCGCTATGGGAGTACCGCGGGCTGTTGCGCTACCTCTGGCGTGAGGAGTTCCAGCCGGTCGCCGGCGTTGGAGATGCTCCTGCACACACGCCGACCCTTTGGGTCGCAATCCTGCTGATATTGATCGGGCTCTTCGCATTTTTCTCCGTGCTCCGACGCTTCACGTAGCGTCGGAGCACGACCTGTCTCCACGGATCGCAGGTATGATATTGAGAAACTGAGTGGCCGCAATGGTTGAGGAAACGACGAGGGGAGAGACAGGGGTGCAGACTGGGGAAGCCGCTGCGGCGATCACAAGGTGGGTGGAACACGCCGCGACGGGGATCGAGCTTCTCGCCGTCGTGATCATCGTTGCAGTGATTCTCACGGGGACAGTCTTGTATGTATTCCGGATCCTGACCCAGCAGGCAGATGCGGTCACCTACAAGAATTACCGCCACCACGTAGCACGCGCTTTGCTGCTGGGATTGGAAATCCTGGTGGCCGCGGACGTTATTCGCACTGTTGCCCTGGAGCCGACGTTAGAGAACGTACTCATCCTAGGGCTGCTGGTGCTGATTCGCACTTTCTTGGGTTGGTCGCTCGTGGTTGAGATCGAGGAGCGGTGGCCTTGGCAACCGTCAGGGGTGGAGGCAGAAGGCAGCCACGTCTCTGGCGGGGACTCAGACGAGGCGCATAGTGAAAAGAAGCTATAGGAATCCTTTTTGAGTGAGATGGATAAGAACTCTCTGAGTAATATTCGATAAAACAAACAGAGAGTGTTATCAATTGAACTGCACGCAACATCACCTTCCACAGACAAGGACGAGATATTGAAGTGACAAACCAGGGTGCGGAGGGGAAAGTTGCCCCTCTTGATGCAACCCAACTTGCAGTAGAACGTACGCGCCTCGCTCACGAGCGGACACTGATGGCGTGGATCAGGACGGCTACGTCGCTGATCAGTTTCGGTTTCACCATCTACAAGTTCTTTCAGTTTGTGCGTGAAGAGAACAAAATCCAACACCCCGACCGCTTTCTCGGGCCGCGTGAGTTCGCCCTGATCATGATCCTCGCCGGGTTAGTGGCCCTCGTGCTGGCCACGGTGCAACACCACCGGTATATAAAGAGTCTACGGACGCCAGATACCAAAGCCCCCTACTCGCTGGCCATGGCGATCGCCATCGTGGTTGCCGGGCTCGGGGTTCTGGGTTTGCTCCTTGTAATCCTACAACAATAACGTACTCCTGATTGACAAATTACAGGACGCGAATATGAGCGTGACAGTAGACACTGACAGTGAACTCTTTTACGGTGGGCCGCCCATCCGACTACAGCGGTCGCTCGGCCTGATCAAGCCGGACAAGCCGAGGATTATTCACCGGACCGTCCTCGTTGCGTTGGTGGGATGGGTGCCGCTTGACACGCTCTTGCGACAGCTCGTGAATCTCCTGCTGTAGTGGAATGGACTGGTCAAGAAGGTCCTGCCTGATAGAGTAAATGGCGACCGACGTGCGCGTCGATCCGCAACAGATGCTTTTGAAAGGATCAATCTCAGTACCATGGCAACGCAGGCGCGAGACACTGGCAGAGGAAGGCCAGCCGTGAAAAGCTCGACTTCTCTAGTACAGAGGTTGACTGCGTGCAAGCAACAGTCTTTGCGCCTCCTTGCCCATCTCCCTACCGTGTACCCCAAGACCGTACTTTTCTTCTGCCTTGCCTTAGCAACGCTGACCTTTATATATGCAGCTTTGCATTTGAAGTTTATCTCTGGACGGAGTGACTTGATTGGGAGTGAAAAACGCTATGTCCAGCTTTATGAAGAGTATGCGAACGAGTTCATGGGGCTTGACCGCGTGCTGGTGGTGGTTCAACCGGCCGACGAGCAGCAGGGCAAAGAGTTTGTTATCCGGCTCGGAGAGTTCCTGGAACGTGACAAGGCTAACGTGGGGGAAGTCTTTTATCGTCTCGACATTACCTTTCTGGAGGGAAGGAAACTACTCTATCTCTCGCCCGAAGCCCTCCGGACTCTACATCAATACCTAACGGCACACAGGGAGTTGGTTCGTGATTTGGTGACCGCACCGGGGCTGGACACGCTGTTTCGTGTTATCAACGCGCAGGTAAGCGCTGGGATGGCCTCGCACTTGGTCTCGGGCTTCCTCGGTCTGGATTCGCCTGCGGGACCCGAGAGTGAACAAGAACCCATGGCGATTCCCTTCCTCCGGTCTCTACTGGCGGAACTGAAACGTGCGCTAAGCGCCACAGACTATCGCTACCGTTCCCCCTGGGGCGATTTTTTCGGTAACATAAACGGCCCGTCAGGTGATGGCTTCTTGATGTCCGACAACGGACGCTTTTTTTTCCTTGTCATTGAACCCCCAACCTCCTCCAGAAACGAGCTTGGCGAGGCCCCCGAATCCATCGCGACGATTCGTCAAGCGGTCGCCGAACTCCGGCCTGAGTTTCCTGGACTTGAAGCCGGAGTGACTGGCCAGGCACTAATCAGTGACGAAACGCTCAGCACCCAAGCCGATGCCCGTCTTGCGACGGGAGTATCATTGACCGGCGTGACCTTAATTTACTTCCTATTTTTCAAGAAGCTTCGCCATCCTCTCATGATCGTAATCGCCCTGCTTGTGGGTCTGATCTGGACAGTAGGTTTCGTCGCCGTCACGGTCGGACACCTGACAATCATTACCGTCTTTGTCGCCCCTATGCTGCTCGGCCTGGCTGACGACTTTGGGGTGCATTTCATGGCTCGATACGAAGAAGAACGTAATAATGGTCACAGCACGATCGCGGCCCTTCACATGGTGTTCGAGCACACTGTGCCGGGCATCATTGCTGGCGCGGTGACGACTGCCCTCGCTTTTGCAGCGGTTATGCTTGTTGACTTCCGCGGTATACAAGAACTCGGATTGATAGCCAGCGGCGGCATCCTACTCTCTTTACTGGCAACGCTACTCTTGCTGCCAGCCTTGATTGTCTTAGGAGAAAACTACCGACCTTGGGTAGTGAGGGCCGCGGAGCGGACGTTTCTGAGCAATCTATTCACTAGCTTTGGCAGAATCATCAGCCAGGCACCCTCGTATTTTCTGGCCTTCGCTGGGTTGTGCACTCTGGGTGGACTTGTTACGCTCCCTACCATCTCATTTGACGACAACCTCTTGAACCTTCAGGCTGACGGTACGGAGTCGGTAGAGTGGGAAAAACGCATTATCGAACACTCCAACCGTACTTCACGAAACGCCTGGGCAACTGCGCCAACCCCGGAAGCAGCCATGCGCAAAGCCGCTGCCTTTAAAGCCCTCCCCGCAGTAGAAGCGGTGGAAAGCATAGCTTCGTTAATTCCTGGAGGGCAGGAGGAGCGGTTGTCGTTGGTCCGTGCACTGCAACCGTTTTTTAGTGACCTTCCGCGTACGCTCCCTACCCCGGTAGCACTAGATCTCCCAAACCTGCAAAGCACCCTGAATAAGTTGAAGCTCAAACTCCGTGCAGGAAGTACAGACGGGAATCCGGAGAGAAAGACTTCAGAGAATGAGCTGCATGAGATGCGTCAAAGCCTGTTGACAGTAATTGAGCAACTACAGGCGCGTCCAGAGGCCACAGTCAAAGCCGGGCTCGAACGTTTCCAGCACGCCCTGTTTCAAGACTTTCAGGACCGGTGGTCTTTATTGCACGACAATCTCGACCCGCCAGGGCCGATCACCTTGGCCGACATGCCCGCGCGGCTGAAGGAACGTTTCGTCAGTGCAGACGGGACGAAATTTCTCTTGCAGATCTACGCCAAAAAGAACGTCTGGGAGCGCGAGGCACAAGAGGAATTCGTCAGCCAACTACGTCAGGTCGATCCGGACGTGACGGGCTCGCCGGTGATTGTCTTCGAATCGTCCCGGGTGATGAAAAGGGGGTATGTCGAAGGGGGCGTTTACGCTCTCGTGGTGATCGCAGTGATAGCATTTGTCGCGCTTCGTCGTGTTGGCGATGTATTACTGGCCTTAGTCCCGCTCGGCTTGGGAATGCTCTGGACCGCGGGGTTGATGTGGCTCTTCAATCTTCAGTTCAATCTCGCCAATCTAGTCGCGGTCCCGCTGATTATCGGTATTGGTGTAGAGAACGGTCTGCACCTCGTGCACCGCTACCGCGAAGAAGGACAGGGCGGTCCGGCGTTGGTCGCTGGCAGCACAGGCCAGTCGGTGGCACTGTTTTCTCTCACAACGATGATCGGCTTTGGCAGTCTGATGGTGGGGAAATATTACGGGATCTTCAGCATGGGGCTGCTGCTCACACTCGCTGTGGGCAGCGTGCTGGTAGCCTCTTTGGTGGTACTCCCACTGCTCCTCCCTCACCGGAGTGAAGGTCAGAAGTAAACGCACTTGAGTTGTAAAAATCGAATATTGATCTCACCGACTGTGTCAGAAGATGAATTCTCCTGATATGCCTGACAGATCAAATGCAGAGTTTTACATCTCATCCATCTCTTTTTTCCTTACTAGCACACTTTGGACTGGTACACACTGGTAAGCGATGTTGATTGTCAATACTTGGTTGAAGAGGAGAAAGCTTAGGGAAATCATGAGAGGAGTCACAGTTGGCGTAACCACCTTGCATTTTGCGATCATCTCGCTCTCTTTTCCTTGCAACTTGCAGAATATTAACCCTCAGAAGAGCAGCAACCTGGAGTAATCTATCCGGTTGTTGACCTAAGTTTCCGGTACAGCTCTTGCTCTTCCAAGACCCAAAAGAGAGAAGAGTGTATGAGGAGCGGAGCTATGCCGGCGGATGTGCTGTTTTTATTCGTAGAGGCTAGCTTCATAATTTATGAGTGACAACCCAACGGACCCCGGTCCGGGGAGCGGTGATTACGGTTGACGTACCAGTAACAGGACGGCGGCTCCGGAGCGAGTGAACGCTTGCAACGCGAACTGTTGTTGAAGGCGGCACGCCGACGAGAACTCGATGCTATTCTGGTGTGGCGCTTGGATCGCTGGGGGCGTTCGCTCGCGGATCTCGTCACTATGTTGAAGGAGCTCACCGAACTGGGAGTGGGCTTTATCTCACTGACGGAAGCCTTGGATCTCACCACGTCAACCGGTCGGGCACTGGCGGGATTGTTGGCCGTATTCGCTGAGTTTGAACGCGAGATTTTGCGAGAACGCGTGAAAGCCGGGATTGCGCAAGCACGCCGCGAAGGGCGTCCGCATGGCCGTCCGCCTACAGCACGACGGAAGAGCAAGCAAGTCAAACGGTTGTACGCCCGCGGCTTGAGTAAGTCGGCCATCGCGCGACATGCTCCACATTGGCCGCACCTCGGTGCGCAGAGTGTTGGCCGGATAGAAAACTGTTTGTCCCTCTATGTCCTATTCTCGCGCGTACTTCGGCTGTATGCCAACATAAACCCATCGCCAAGTTCGCACGCAACACTAACCACATCGAGCGATTCAATAACACGTTGCGCCAGAGGGGCTCACGAGTAGTGCGCAGTACGCTGGCATTCTCCAAAAACGTAGAGAACCATAGCGGTGCGATCCGCTACTTCATCTGTGATTACAACCTCACCAGATCAACATTACTTGTATAACACTGCCCACGTTCGAGCAGTGAGGCACACGGCAAGGCGGGATGGTCTACGGCTGAACTGATCCCCTGGGACCTCGGTCCAGTTGATCGGTGGGCCTTTCTGTGCGACGTTTGCCATCAGCTGAATGGTTCCATTCGCCGTAACAATTTGCCGTCTCGATTACCATGAAAAGGGAGGTGTCGCATGAACGTAACAATACGTCTTCTCCGAGCGCTATTGGTGCCGATCGGCGTCCTGTTGGTAGCCTCAAGAGCCGCGCTCGCCCAAGGCGTCGTGCTGCCGTTGCCGCCGGAGGAACAGCAACAGATCACCGCACATTTGGGGCCAGGCGTGGTAGGCAAGGCGTTGCCCAGTAAGCCCATCGAGGACGCCTCCGTCTACTTCCCATTTCAGGACAAGGCGCTGACTTACCAGGTCACGTCCGGCTCAAACACCGGGAACACGCAGACGCTGGGCCTCGCAAAGACGAGGCGCCCAGACGGGAAGTCGGCCTGGCGATTTCAGCTTTCGCCCTCGCTCGCAGGCTTCATCCGTCAGACGCCAGAGGGCGATCTCATTATGCCCGCCGTAAGCGACGCGGGAGAGGGTGTGATAGTCGTCGCCACGCCTGCTAATCCGTTCGTACCGAAGGGCATGAAGCCTGGCGAGACGCGGTCCTACTCGCAACAGGTCTCGGTCAACTATCTCGATGATCCAGCGGACCAGAAATATTCAGGATCACTGAACGGCACGTACACCTACGTGGGTACGTACCAAGTCACGGTACCGGCCGGCACGTATGAGGCGGTCCTGTTCCGTGTGAAATGCGAAGGCAAGATTGGTCCGGCCCATACACAGAATACGGCGTATAACTTCTTCGCACCGGGTGTTGGCATGGTCGCTATGATCCTGCAGGAGGACGTGACGGCCTTCTGGATCTATCATATCGACACCACCATCGGCAAAGTGCTGACGTCGAGGTGAGATAGTGTTGGCGTACGCCCTCTGGCTCTGATACAAAAACGACTAAAAACAGGAGTTAGGGACATATAAAGGGCGAATAACGAGTTCACGAAATTTCTTGGTGCCACGCTCTCGTTCTCCAAGAAACTCAGTAATCACATCGGGGCCATCAAGTACTTCATTTGTGACTACAACTTCACCAGATGTGCAGCATTACCAGAATAGTACTACCCGACGGCGGATGAAGTGGCGAAGGCGTTGGGATTCACGGATGCGGAGATCGGGAGAATCAAGGGCGGCAAGATGATCCAGAAGGACTTGAAGAAAGGTTCGGACAAGGAACTGGTCGGCGTGGTTGCGGTGTTCTTCAACAAGCCGGTCAGCGAACTGGGTTGAGGCCGCCATGCAAGGCAAGATGCTGGAGACGGACAAGAACACGCAAGCGTTTCGCGTCTGGAAGCCGGACGCATCCGCAGATGAGGCGTTCGCCGACGTGGGGCTGAGTGCGACGGACACAGGGGAAGCGAAAATCATTCTTCATCGCCGGCGGCTGTCTCGAAGTGCAGGGTGGGACGCTGGTGTTCTACGTCAACCGCACGTTCACCGATCAGGTGGCCGGCTTCGGCAGCGGAAGGAAACACAGCATTGGCCGCGGTCAAATGCTGGACTCAATCACCGCGCGCCTAAACGCATCCGCGAGCAGATCCGAAAGTAGCGGCATGAACACGTGGAGCGAGCGCTTCGGGGGAGCCGCGCTTATCACCGGCGCGTCTTCGGGCATCGGCGAGGCTTTTGCCTGGGCCTTGGCAGCCCGCGGCATGGACCTGATCCTCGTCGCCCGCGATCACGAGCGGCTTGTGGCACTCGCCCGCGCACTCGAGGCCGAGCACAAGGTCCGGGCCGTGGCTGTGGCGGTCGACCTCGCCCGCGCCGACGCTGCGCAGATCGTGCGCGCCGAAGCGGAGGCCGTGGGGCTGTCCGTGGGGTTGCTCGTCAACAATGCGGGTTTCGGGCTTTTCGGCCACTTCGCCGAGCAGGACCCGACCGAGCTGGCGGACATGATCGACGTCAACTGCCGCGCCCCGGTGGCTCTGGCAAGAGTGTTCGCGCCGGACATGGTGGCCAAGGGTCGCGGCGGCATCATCTTCGTCTCTTCCATCGCAGCGTACCAGTCGGTGCCTTATCTCGCGGTGTACGCCGCGACCAAGGTCTTCGATTTGTTCGTGGCCGAGGCTCTCTGGGCCGAGCTGGAGCAGCACGGCGTGGAGGTGCTCGCGTTGTCGCCGGGCCACGTTCCCACCGAGTTTCAAGCGCGGTCGGGCGACCCCGTGAGAAATCCGCCCGGGGGCGTGTCGCGGCCCGACGAGGTCGTGGCTACCGCGCTGTCGGCCCTGGGCCGAAAGCCATCCGCGATCTCCGGCCTACGCAACGTTGCGGTGTCGGTACTGGTCCGTGTGCTGCCACGGACCGTCGTGATGCACGCCGCAATGCGCTACTTCGACAGCTTGGTCCCGGCACCCTCGACCGTCGAGACCGGGGCTCGCCCGAGGTTGCCGACATCCACGGACGGGCGCTTCGTCAGCGCCGTAGTGCGCATGCTTGCTACTTTTCTGACCGTGGCCTTCATTGATCTGGTGGTGTGCTCTTCATCACCCACAAGCTGCGGTTCTGGTTCCCGGCGTGGATCGACGCGCGCTGGGACAGTCGCCCGGATTCGTGGGTGACCTACTCACAGTCCTACATGGCCGGCATCGTTTTCATCCCGGTGCTGACGGCCGAGGCGGTGCGCGAGTTTGTGCCGAAGGTAGCAGCCGCGGCACGGAACGCCATCATCGCGGGGACGGTGGCCGTGTTCGCCTTCATCGTTTGGTGGAAGGGAAGGCTGATGCTCCAATACCACAAGGAACTGGAAGCGGTGGCGTGGGTCGTCCTCACCGCCGTGACCTGGGGACTCATTCGGCTGGGTGAGGAACTGCCGTCGCGCGTAGCACCGGTATCGCCGCGGCGACTAGCGGCCAGACTCGCGTGGGGCGTGGCCGTCTTCTTCCTTGTGATAGCCGTGCTCGACTTGGTCCTCTGCGTGGGTGTGCAAGGCTTGCCGTGGTCCAAGGGACTGTTCGTGGAAGTGGGCTTCCTCGTGCCTGCGGGAATTGCCCTATGCGCGCTGGCGCACTGGCTTTTGGCCGAGACTCGCGGGGGCCGAGCGGAGTCCCTTGGTGAGAGGCTCAGTCACCATACCAATCCTCTTGCACGCCGGCATTCCGCACGACAGCCATGACCTCGGCAACTCTGCCGTAAGGCACGTGCGTGTCCGCACGGAGGCGGACTGGGTAGTCAGGTTGTGATCGCAAAATGGGAATCAACTTCTGGTGAAGTGCCTCAGCGGTGAGTGTCTTGCCGTCACACTGGATCACGCCCTCGCCCGTGATCACCACAACCACCTGCTCGTCCTTGTTAAGAAGCGGCCCGGCAGCCACCTGGGGAAGAGTAACATTTACTCCCTGTTGGATGATCGGTGCGGTGACCATGAAAATCACCAAGAGTACCAACATCACATCAACGAACGGGGTGATGTTTATCTGCGCAATGAATGGGCCACGATATTCATTAAGCGGCATGATGGTCTCCTGCGACCGCGTCCCCGGGCGTGGCGTAAAGGGGGATGCCCTCGGCAAGGGTGAGAAACTCGGTGGAGAGGGTTTCCATTTCCCCGTGTAACTTCTGTACGTGGAGGCTGAAATGGTTGAACGCGACGACTGCGGGAATGGCGACGAAGAGCCCGACGGCAGTGGCTGACCAAGGCCTCGGCAATCCCCGGGGCAACCGCTTGGATACTGGTGGACTGCGCCAGACTGAGGCCATGAAACGCGTGTACGATGCCGGATGACTGTGCCGAACAGTCCGATGAACGGTGCCGTAATCGCCGTGGTGGCGAGAAAGGGGAGAGCATGTTCCAACCAGGCTGCCTGCTCGCGCACTGCCCGGCGCATCGCACGCTCCACCTTTTCCATTCGCCCTTCGTTAGGTGCGGCGGGAGAGTGATGGGGGGTGGGAGGGGTAGAGAGTGCGCGCGAGCCGCCGCAGTTCCTGATATCCGGCGTGGAAGACGGCGGTAAGGGGATTGGCGTTCATCTTTAGGCTGGCGGCGTACAGGGACGTGAGATCATCACTCCCCTCAAATGCCGCGCGGAAGTGCCCCGCCAGCCGACGTGCCGAGTACACCTGGTAAAACTTGTAGAAAATAATTCCCCAACTGGCGACCGAGGAGAAAAACAGAAGATAGAACACCCCCTGAACAATCTGTTCAGAACCCAGCACAAGCTGGGCGATGGGGCCTTGAGAGAGCAGCGGGGTTTCATATTGCGCGGTGACTGGTGAGAAAAATCCCAGCAGAAAAATGCTCAGCACGTTCGTCCTCCTTCGTCCCTTAATCCATACGTTACCGACACCTGTTCCCAGACCGGAGGTTATGCCGGAACCTTCTAGGGTGAATAATGCGATCGCTCGCTCCCTCTTGTGACCCGTGTGCCATCGTACCCTCCTGAGCAGTTAAGGAAAAATATCCGCGACGCACACCTCGGACAGGGGCGCGTCAATCAACGGAGGACTATCCCCTTCGCCCTCAGGCGAAGAGGCATTATGAGAAGAGTGGACGGCTAGCTGAGGAACGGGTCGTCGTCATTAGGGGAGGGGCATAACTTCCGTGGTGACACAAAAGCGTCGGGACGCGTGCGGGGAAGGGTTTGCGCTCGCGCGCTGCGGGGTGGCGCACCCGCGTTAGGAGTGGCAAGGAACGTGGGGTATCAGGTAGTTCTCCTGTAAACAGCAAGGGAGTAGACGGGAATCACTTCTAGGGTAGGTAATCGGATTGTGAGAACGATTAACCCAAACCGAGAAGGAGGACTCCCGTATGGAGAAGAAGATAGCACCGAGTGAACAAAAGGCCCAGGCGTTACGAGCCTTGTTGCAGGGACAGGCGGAAGGGCAAAGTGGAGAAGAATTGTTGAGTCTCTTGGTTCGACTCTCGACCGAACGGATTTTGCAAGAAGCCTTAGAACAGGAACAGGCGATGGCCCTCGGCCGTGGACGGTATGAACTGCGAGGGGAGAAGGTCGGCTACCGCAATGGGTATGAAAATGGGACACTGAAAACCGGCGAGGGCGTCTTGCACGTCAAAGTGCCGCAGATTCGGGGCCAGGCCGAACCGTATCGCTCGCAGTTATGGAACAATATGAGTCACACCAGTGAGGTGCTCAAGAAGCTCATTGTGGAAATGTATGTGGGCGGGATGTCGCAGCGGGATATTGAGCAGGGGTTAGAGAGTGCGGTGGGGCACTTTCTGCTCTCGCAACGCACGGTCAGTGAGATCGCGGAGAGTTTAGCCGAGGAATATGAGGCATTTCGCACGCGCGATTTGCGGCAGGAGCCGGTCGCCTACCTCTTTATTGACACCGTCTATGAACCGCTCCGCCGCTGGGGCCAGAAAACCGGCGTGCTCTGTGTGTGGGCGATCTGTGAAGATGGACGCAAAGTGTTGTTGAGTCTCTCGACGGCCAATAGTGAAAGTTTTGAGAGTTGCCGGGAGGTCTTCCGCGACCTCGTGAAACGGGGGCTGCGGCCCCCAGCCACGATCACGACTGATGGCGCGATCGGCTTGACGCAAGCCATTGATGCGGTGTGGCCCAAATCTCTGCGCATTCGCTGTTGGTTTCATAAGATGCAAAACCTCCAACAAAAAGTGCCCGCCCAAACCTGGCCGGAGGTGAAAGCGTTACTGGTGGATATGCGCGATGCCCCGAGCCAGGAGAAGGGGGAGCAACGGCGCGACGCCATTGTGGAACGGTATCAGCGCGAGTTTCCCGAACTCTGTCGCTGTTTACTTGATGATGCCGAGGCCAGCCTCAATCATCTCGCCGTGCCCAAACGTCATCAACAATACGTGCGCACGTCCAATCTGGTCGAGCGGGCCTTTGTCGAAGAACGGCGGCGGACCAAAGTCATCCCGCACCTGTGGACCGAAGGGAGTTTAGTGCACTTAGTCTTTGGCGTGTTGATCCGCGTCAGTGAGCGCTGGGGCAAGAAGTGTTTTAGTGAATTTGAGCAACAACAGATTCACAGCTTACGAACGCAACTCAAGCTGGACGAACAGGAAGTGAGTATGAGCGAGCCATCACCCTATGTACCAACTCGCAGAAGTGCCGCGTCTGCTGCCTAACCCAGGTTACAGGAACCGAGGCTCTTGACCGGAACGTGGAGTAGATTTTCGGGCGCGGCCGTTTGCTATTCTGCTCACACCGCAGGCTCAGTTCGACCGTAGCAGACGTTGTCCCGAGATAGGGTGCGTTGCCAGCACCGTGATTCACTGCAGCAAAGCTCATAGCCGGAGACGCGGGGTGCTGCGGGCGCCCCTCACCGAGTATAGAGACGCCCCAGCTGCTCAGCAGAAGCAGTCCGAAGAACGCCCGAAGGAAGGCAGAGGCAAAATGTCGCTGCATATAACTATACCGGGCCCGCATTTTCACTGCTGCATACGCCTCTGCTCAAGCGGTTGTCCCTCTGGCTGACAAGGGGGACGGCAGTAAAGTGCTGAACACATCCAGGGAGCTGTTGCCGCAGGGGTGGGGACAGGTTTGCAGTATGCAAGCCCCCTGACGTGGGAACAGGTGCCGGCGAACTCGAACCAAAAGTGCGGCGGTTCCAGTCGCAGGTTTCGTGCCCGGCTTGCATCCGGGCTACGGAACTTCCCGTTCACCCCCGAGATCGAAGACGCGCTGGACACCATCACGAATGGACTTGAATTCCTCTCGCGTTAGACTTCCTAGATAGCTCGACACTCGAAGGAACCTTCCTATGACAAGGAGTGAGAAAACTTAGGAAAATCATGAGAGGAGTCACAGTTGGCTGCCGGTAACCATCTTGCGTTTTGCGATATGCTGAGCCCTACCATCATGCACTCTGCACGAACCTTGCTTCCTTCAATATCTCTCCTCTTGGGTTTTTCGCAGCTTTCTTTCCTTTGTCTTGGTACGACTATTGCGCCACAGGAGAGACACTTTCTTGAGGAGGGAAGCTATGCTGGATGTACTGTTTCTCGCAACGACAATAATATTTTTTGCGATCGCATGTGCCTATACGCTTGGCTGCGATCGCCTATAGGAGAAATTTATGACTCTGGAATACGTACTTGGCGGCATCCTGTCGGTCCTGCTGATGGGCTATTTAGTGTATGCGCTCCTGTGGCCAGAGCGGTTCTAGCAGGGATGCGAACACGGGCATTTATACACTGGGACGCTTCTCACATAAGAAAGTTAGGGGGCAATGATGTCGGCAAATGGGTGGTTTCAGATTCTTCTTTACTCTCTGGTGATCCTGGCGGTGACCAAGCCGCTAGGCATCTATATGTTTCGTGTCTTCGAAGGAGACCAGCAGCCCCTGCCGCGCTTCTTTGGCCCGATTGAGCGCGGGCTGTACCGGCTCTGCGGGGTCAATCCCAAGGAGCAGCAGAAGTGGACAGACTATACCATCGCGCTCCTCCTTTTTAGCGGCATCACGCTGCTGGTGACCTACGCCATTGAGCGACTGCAGCACGTGCTGCCGTTGAACCCGCAGCAGTTTGGTCCGGTGCCAGCAGAGCTTGCGTTCAATACCGCGGCGAGCTTCACGACGAACACGAACTGGCAGTCATACTCTGGTGAATCCACCATGAGCTATCTGACGCAGATGGCGGGGCTTGCCTGGCACAATTTCATCTCCGCCGCAGCCGGTATGGCTATCGCTATCGCCTTAGCTCGCGGGCTGACGTACCGGTTGCGGCCTGGTGACCCACCGACAATCGGCAACTTCTGGGTCGATCTGATCCGCGCGACGGTGTACGTGCTGCTGCCGATCTGCATCCCGGTTGCGCTGGTATTGGTCTCGCAAGGGCTTATCCAAAACTTTTCGCCTTATGTAGACCTCACTACTCTGGAAGGCGCCAAGCAAACTCTCGCGATGGGTCCGGTCGCTTCACAAGAAGTCATCAAGGAATTCGGCACCAATGGCGGTGGCTTCTTCAACGCTAACAGCGCCCATCCCTTTGAGAGTTCGACACCATTGACGAATTTCATCGAAATGGTGTTGATCTTCGCCATACCAGCGGCGCTGACCTACACCTATGGCCGTATGGCGCGGGATCAGAAAGCAAGGCTGGGCTATCTTTGCCGCCATGGCGGTGATGTTTTTCATGGGCGTAACGACTGCGTATCATTTCGAGTCAACTGGCAACCCAGCGTTGCAAATCTTGGCGGTAGATCAAACGGCGGGGAATATGGAGGGCAAGGAGGTCCGCTTCGGTGTGGTCAACTCAGCCCTTTTTGCGACGGTTACTACCAACGCCTCGTGCGGCGCGGTCAACTCGATGCACGATAGCTTCACTCCCCTCGGTGGCCTCGTGCCGCTGGTAAACATTCAGCTCGGTGAGGTGATCTTCGGTGGTGTTGGCGCTGGGCTGTATGGCATGCTGGTTTTCGTCCTGTTGTCTGTCTTTATTGCCGGTCTGATGGTTGGCCGCACGCCTGAGTATCTCGGCAAGAAGATCGAGGCGCGGGAGATCAAGCTGGCGATGCTGTACGTCCTTATCTTTCCACTCTCGATTCTTTATTTCTCTGCGTGGTCGTCGGTAGCGCCGTATGGGGTTTCTTCACTGAACAACGCTGGTCCTCATGGACTGAGTGAAATCCTGTACGCCTACACCAGCGCTACGGGTAATAACGGCTCGGCCTTTGCTGGTCTCAACGCTAATACGCCTTGGTACAACATCACTCTCGGTTTGGCCATGCTCATTGGCCGCTTTTTAATGATCGTACCCGCACTGGCGATTGCCGGGTCTCTGGTGGGCAAGAAGGTGGTGCCACCAGGGCCGGGGACCTTCCCGACGAACGGTGGACTCTTCGTTGTGCTCCTGGTCAGTGTTGTCATTATTGTCGGGGCGTTGACGTTCTTCCCGGCGTTGTCGCTCGGGCCTATCGTTGAACACTTTTTGGCTCAGAATGGAAAGGTTTTTTAGTATGGCAGACTCCATGAAAAGAGAACTCTCACTGTTTGATCCCGAGATCGTGCAGCCGGCAGTCTGGGAGAGCTTTCGCAAACTGACGCCACAGCACGTCATCAAGAACCCCGTCATGTTCATAGTCGAGATTGGCAGCGTGCTCACCACACTCATTTTCCTGCGCGATCTGGTTGCGCCGACGCCGGGCTCACAGCCGCTCTGGTTCACCGCCGCGGTGAGCTTCTGGCTGTGGTTTACCGTCGTGTTCGCTAACTTCGCCGAGGCCGTGGCCGAAGGGCGTGGCAAAGCCCAAGCCGCAACTTTGCGGAAGATGCGCAAGGAAACCACGGCGCGCCGGCTTGTGAACAACCGCGAAGAGCAAGTACCAGCTTCCGCACTGCGCAAAGGCGATGTTGTCGTGGTGGAAGCGGGAGAGCTGATCCCAGGCGACGGAGAGATTATCGAAGGCATCGCCTCGGTTGATGAGTCTGCGATCACCGGAGAGTCGGCTCCGGTGATTCGCGAAAGTGGTGGGGACCGGTCAGCCGTAACTGGCGGCACCAAAGTGCTCTCTGATCGTATCGTGGTGCGGATCTCCACTGATCCTGGTGAGTCGTTTCTTGACCGCATGATTGCCTTGGTGGAAGGGGCATCGCGGCAGAAGACGCCCAACGAAATCGCGCTGAATATCTTGCTGGCTGGCCTGACGCTGGTCTTCCTATTCGCCTGCGTGACCTTAGTGCCGCTGGCGCTCTATTCAGGGATTGGGCTCTCCGCCACCGTGATCGTGGCACTCCTGGTGTGTTTAATCCCCACCACCATTGGCGGACTACTCTCGGCTATCGGCATCGCTGGCATGGATCGCTTACTGCGCAAGAACGTCCTGGCTATGAGTGGTCGAGCCGTAGAAGCGGCAGGCGATGTGGACACCCTGCTCCTGGACAAGACCGGGACCATCACGCTGGGCAATCGCATGGCAACGGAGTTCCTGTCCGTAGGCGGGGTGCGCGCCGAAGAGTTAGCCGACGCCGCTCAACTTGCGAGTCTGGCTGACGAGACGCCTGAAGGGCGCTCCATCACTGTGCTGGCGAAGGAGCGCTACGGGCTGCGAGGGCGAGACATTCAACAGACCGGGGCCCAGTTTATCCCCTTTAGTGCCCAGACCCGCATGAGCGGCTGCGACCTCAACGGCCGGATCATCCGCAAGGGCGCAGTCGATGCGATCACAGTGCATGTCAAAGCGCTGGGTGGCAAGATTCCGACTGAGGTCGATGCGATCACGCATCGTATTAGTGATACAGGCGGGACGCCACTCGCTGTTTCCGACGGCAATCGGATCCTGGGAGTTCTTCATCTCAAAGACGTGGTGAAAGGTGGGATCAAAGAGCGCTTCGAGCGCTTCCGCGCCATGGGCATCCGCACGGTGATGATCACCGGAGACAACCCCCGTACCGCAGCGGCCATCGCCCGAGAGGCTGGTGTTGATGACTTCCTGGCCGAAGCGACGCCGGAAGCAAAGATGCGTCTGATCAAAGAAGAGCAGGCGAAAGGCAAGCTGGTGGCGATGACCGGCGACGGCACCAATGACGCTCCAGCCCTTGCCCAAGCCGACGTTGGCGTCGCCATGAACACCGGCACCCAAGCGGCCAAAGAGGCCGGCAACATGGTTGATCTCGATTCTAATCCCACCAAGCTATTGGAAGTGGTCGAAGTCGGTAAGCAGTTGCTCATGACCCGTGGCGTGCTGACCACCTTTTCGATCGCCAACGACGTGGCTAAGTATTTTGCCATCATCCCTGCTCTCTTCATCGGTGTCTATCCGGAGATTGCCCCCCTTAACATCATGCGCCTGGCCTCACCGCAGAGTGCCATTCTCTCGGCGGTGATTTTCAACGCGCTCATTATTATTGCGCTTATCCCATTGGCGCTCCGAGGCGTACAGTATCGTCCCCTTGGTGCAGGAGCGTTGCTGGCGCGCTCGTTGCTCATCTACGGCGTGGGAGGCGTGATTGCGCCTTTCATTGGGATCAAATTCATTGACTTGATTTTGGAAGCCTTCGGCCTCGTGTAAGGAGTATTTACTATGCAGAAAACGCTACTCATTGCCCTACGCGTTACAGCCGTTACGCTCGTCCTGACGGGAATCATCTATCCCTATGTGATCACCGGGCTGGCCCAGCTTCTGTTCCCGTACCGAGCGAATGGAAGTCTCGTCACTGACGAGCGCGGACAGGTCATCGGCTCGGAATTGGTCGGACAAGGCTTCACCCACCCCGCCTACTTCCAGTCACGTCCCTCGGCCGCAGGCAGTGGATATGATGCCACTGCTTCGTCTGGTTCTAATCTCGGCCCGACATCGAAGAAACTACAGGATCGCGTCGTTCAGGATCTCGCGCGGCTCACAGAAGAGAATCCAGGAGCGCCAGGGCCAGTTCCTATTGAACTGGTGACGACTTCCGCTAGTGGGCTCGATCCTCACCTCTCACCGCGGGCAGCGCTATGGCAAGTATCCCGCGTCGCAAGCGCCCGAGGAATTACGCCAGAACGAGTCAAAACCGTTGTGGAAACGATGACTGAAGGAAGAGACCTGGGGGTACTTGGTGAGCCAAGAGTCAACCTCCTGCTTCTCAATCTTGCGCTCGATCGTCAATTCGGTCGTCCTGCCCCAGTACAAACGCAGGACGGAAGATCTGATAGAAAGCGTGAGGTCACCATCAGTTCCGGTGGTCAGTCTGCAGCGGACTGAGCCAGGAAATGCGCTACGTTTTGAGCGCACCGTACAGGAAAACAAACCGGCTATGGACTCCTTTACATTTACCGTCCCCCGGAAGCAGATAGAGAAAACTTCAAGCTCTCATCGAAGCCCAGTTACGTACGAGAGTGAACGAAGCCAGGCTGTTCTTGTCCATGTCTTAGCAATCATTGGCGCACTGCTCTGGCTTGTCTCTGTGGCCGACTCTTTTTCCCAGAGCACCAAGCGTTTCTTTCCCTGTGGGGGTACGTGGTCTCGCCACGCTCGCTGCGAGCGTATGCAATGGATCTGGTACCGCGCGCATCGCCTCGCAGAGTATGAGGCGACGCAACAAGAGGGGACGGGATGAGTGAAGGACGCCCGCGCGCCGAAGATTTCCTGGAGTTGGTCGAGCGCGCTAAGCGTGGGCGCTAAAAGTCTACATCGGCGCGGCAGCGGGCGTCGGAAAGACGTATCAAATGTTAGAAGAAGCCCACGCTCTCAAAAAGCGTGGCGTTGACGTTGTCCTGGCTTTCGTCGAAACGCATGGCCGCGCCGAAACCGCGGCGCTGATCGAGGGACTGGAAGTTATTCCGCGGCGCCGGTTCGAGTACCGGGGGGTAATGGTCGAGGAAATGGACCTGGACGCGGCGCTCGCGCGGCGGCCGCAGGTCGCGATCGTCGATGAACTCGCTCACACGAACGTTCCCGGAGGCCAGTATAAGAAGCGGTACCAGGACGTCCTTGCCCTCCTTGACGCTGGCATTAACGTCATTGGTGCTTTTAACGTACAACATCTCGAAAGCCTGAACGATCTTGTGAAGCAGGCAACCGGCGTCATTGTTCGTGAGACTGTGCCAGACTTCTTCTTGAAGCAGGCGGACCAGGTAGTAAACCTGGACCTGGCAGCCGAAGACCTCCTCGATCGCCTCCGTGCCGGGAAGATCTACAGCGCTGACAAAGTCTCCTGGGCGCTCCAGCACTTCTTCAAGCCCGAAAACCTGTCGATCCTGCGCGAGATCGCACTGCGCGAGGTCGCTGAGAGTATTGACCACACGGTCTCAGCCCAGATCTCTGCCAACGACGCGGCGCGCAAAGCTGCAGCGAGTGAACGGGTGATGGTCTGCCTCTCGTCGTCTTCTCCTCATGGCATGACGCTGCTTAGACGCGGCTCCCGCATGGCGGGCCGGCTCAACACCGACTGGTTTGTCGTCTACGTCGAGACTCCGCAAGAGGCTCTACTGCGCATCGACGCCGAGGCCCAGCGTCACCTTCTTGAGAACGAGCAGAAGGCCCGCGAGCTTGGCGCCCAAGTCGTGCGTTTACAAGCGAAAGATCCGGTCCCGGCGCTGCTCGAGTTTGCACGCACCCACGGGGTTGCCCACATCCTCGTCGGGCGCTCACAGCAACCCTGGTGGCGACAAGTACTCGGGCGGTCGATCACGCTGAGACTCGCGAAGGAAGCCGAAGGGTTTGACGTGCACATCATCTCGGTGGAAAACGGGGAGGCACAAGCATGACCTTACGGACTAAGCTCTTACTTGCGCAAGCCCCGTTAATTCTGGCCCTTGCGTTGGTGTGCATCTTCTCCGTGGTGATCATCTCTTCCCTGGGTTCGTATTCTCAAACCATCTTGAAGGATAACTATCGAAGTGTTCTTGCCGCACAACGCATGCAGGAGGCCATCGAACGTCTGGAGGACACTGGACCTTTGCTCCTGTTGGCGGCTTTGCGAGATGAGGAGGCGCAGCGGGCGACGGAGTTTCGGCAACAATTTGAGAACGAACTCAAAGTACAGGAGGGAAACATTACTGAACCGGGCGAGCAAGACGCTACCCGGCGGCTCCGCGCGCTGTTGGATGAACTATCAAGAGAAATTCGACCGGCTCAAAGAAACAACTGACCCTGAAGCAGCGAAGCAGTTCTATTTCACCGAACTCGAACCCACCTTCCGCGAAATAAAGACGGCTGCAGAAACAATCTTGGCGACCAACCAAGATGCCATGGTACGCAAGAGTGAAACCGTCCGCCGCACTGCAGAGCGTATGATGGTGCTTACTCTTACCGTGGCGCTTAGGCGCGCTTTTGCTCGGACTTTTCCTCTCGATCTCACTCACGAGACGGCTCCTGCGACCACTCTCTATCCTGAGTCAGACGACGCGCCGCATTGGTGAAGGAGATTTCACCGCGCGAGCGCCCGCCCACGGCGAAGACGAACTCGCCGAGCTTGCGCGCGACTTCAACGCCATGGCGAGCCACCTAGACGAATACCGTCGTAGTTCACTCGGCGAGCTGCTTCAGGTCCAACAAGCCTCGCAAGCGGCGATCGACAGCCTTCCCGACCCCGTGGTGGTGTTTGGCGTCGAAGGGGATGTCCGTAACGTGAATCGCGCTGCCGAGACGTTGCTCGGACTGGCATTAGAGGCCGGCACCACCGATCCCCTGAAAAATACCGACCCTGCTGTGCGTGCGGTCCTGGAGCGGCTGCGTATCCATGTTTTAGGCGGGAAAGGACCCTACATTCCCAAAGGCTTCGAGGAAGCGATCCGAGTGTCTTCGGCGGAGGGCGACCGCTACCTCTTGCCGCGGGCGACCCCGGTGTACGAGCCGCAGAGGGGAATCGTCGGGGCCACCGTCATCCTCCAGGATGTCACCAGACCCCGACGATTTGACGAGTTAAAGAACGACCTTGTAGCCACCGTCGCCCACGAGTTTCGCACCCCGCTGACTTCTCTGCGCATGGCCATCCATCTCTGCCTTGAGCAAGTGGTCGGCCCGGTCACTGAGAAGCAGGCTGACCTGCTTCATGCCGCACGGGAGGACTGTGAGCGGCTGCAAGCGATGGTCGATGATCTCTTGGACCTTTCCCGTATCGAGGCCGGCCGCGTCGAGATGCATCCGCACCCAATGTCCGCTGCGGCTCTGGTGGAAGCTGCGGTAGAGGCGCATCAGGCTGCGGCGGAAGAGCGCGGCATACAGCTCAAGATCACCTCACCGCTGCTAGACGGTGAGGTGATGGCGGACCCGGAGCGCGTTGCGCTGGTGTTTGCGAACCTCATCACCAACGCGATCCGCTACACGCCCAGGAATGGGGAGGTTTGGGTGCGCGCACAGCCGACGGACGATTCGGTGCGTTTTGAAGTTACCGACACGGGCGGCGGCATCCCCAAAGAGTATCAACCGCGCCTCTTTGACAAATTCTTCCGCGTTCCGGGCTGCGCCCGTAGGTGGTGCTGGATTGGGCCTCTCTATTGCCAAGGAGATTGTGCAAGGACATGGCGGGGATATTGGAGTGAAGAGCGAAGGAGGACAGGGCAGTACCTTCTGGTTCACGCTGCCCTACGCGACAGCAGGTGAGGCAAAACAAGGAGCCAAGTATGACGAAGCCGCAAGCGCGAATTCTCGTCGTTGATGACGAGCGAAACATTCGTAAAAACTTTAGTATGGTGTTGGAGGCGGCTGGTTATGAGGTTGACACTGCGGGAGATGGGAAGGAGGCACTCACTAAGAGTAAGGAGCAATACTACGACATCGCTTTCGTCGACCTGCAGATGCCGAAGATGGGGGGACTTGAACTCACGCGCTTCCTCCGTGGCCTGAGCAGCACGACCGCAGTCGTGATCCTAACCGCTTACGGATCAGTCGCAAGTGCAGTTGAGGCTATGAAGCTCGGAGCTACAGACTTCATAGAGAAGCCATTCGACCCAAAAGCGATTCAGCGCCTCGTTGAGGAAATTCTTGTGCGCAAACAGTTAGGGTCTGGCGGATCAGTTGAGGACCTCCTCCATCTGGCAGAGCTGGCACGAAAGCGAAAGGCCTACGGCGAAGCACGAGCATACCTCAAAACCGCGATGCTGCGTGAGCTCATGCGGCCAGAGCCCTACTACCGGTTAGGCTCTCTCAGTGAAGAAGAAGGGGACATGCGTCAAGCTGCACACTATTATTATATGGCCCTGGATGTCAGACCTACGTTCCAGCCCGCACGCGAGGCGCTCGTACGTTTAGGACGAATGAACGCCAAAGTGAGCTAGGCAAAGAAGGCACGAACTCACTCCTGGAGCACGGCGAGGGTCGTCAAGTTTGATCCCCGGTTGACTGTCACGAGAGCCACGATTACCGTGACGAAACAACGTGAGGCATGGTGCCCACGTTTCAACAAACCCGCTAGGAGCGATAGCCCTGGCGAGAGGAGGATCTATGCATTCAGGAATGCTTCATTGGTGGGAGTATGCCCGCCGCCGTAATGAGCGAGGTGGATGGGCTGATTGTGGACCCTTCACAGATTGGCGTGATCGGTATCAAAGTTATGCTACTAGTGGTCGGCACAGTGATTACGGCGGCACAGCATTTGGCGTGCGTCGGCCGCTGCGCCTCTTGGCTTATAAGCTTGACCTCGATCCCAATCAGGTCAACGAGCTGGCACGTATTCTCAATGAACTGAAGACCGAGCGGGCGCAAGCGGAGGTCGACGAGCGGCGTACAGTTTCAGCGTTCGCTGATGCCCTCGCTGCGGCCTCATTTGATGCAGAGAAAGCTAGTGAAGGGGCTGCGCTCCGGGTGAAGAGTACGGAGCGGCTGCAGAACGCATTGGTGGCTGCACTCCGCCAGATCCACACGCTGCTTGATGCCGAGCAACGCACCAAGCTCGCGTATCTCATTCGCACTGGTATCATTGTACTGTAGCCGTGCCGCCATCAAAAAACTGGATTCCCGCGTTCGCGGGAATGACATGCCTGAGAGAACGCTCTTCGTCATGCCCGCGTAAGCGGGCATCCAGGCTCGTTCAGTCTTTTTTATAGTCGAAGGGCGCGTATTCCGTGTCTAGTTCTCAAAGAGAAACTGTAGAAAGTCTACTCTTCGTATTTTTTCCGCTTGCGCCATAACGTCGACGCATCGATACCAAGCACCTGCGCCGCCTCTTCTAATGTACTCGTACGTGCGAGCACTCTCAGGATGTGCTCACGCTCGATCGTCTCAATCGTGTGATCACCGCCGAGTTGCGACCCAAGATTAGAATGTGAGACGATTCGTTCAGGAAACGCCTGCGGCTCGATAACCTGTGCAGGCCAAAGAATGACCGCGCGTTCAATTGCGTTGCGGAGTTCGCGTACGTTTCCCGGCCACGCATATGTCAACAGCGTCTGCTCAGCAGCTGGCGACAGTTCGGGGAGTGACCGGCGCGCGCTGCGAGCAAAAAATGCGAGAAACCAGCGCGCAAGCCGAAGAATGTCCTCTGAGCGTTCACGCAACGGCGGGAGCGTCACTTCAATCACATTGAGACGATAGAGGAGGTCCTCACGGAAGCGGCCAGTTTTTACGTCGGTTTCGAGATCGCGGTTGGTAGCCGCGAGCACACGAACGTCTGCGTATCTGGTTTTATTCTCACCAAGTCGTTCAAATTGTTTGTCCTGGAGAAACCGCAATAGTTTTGCTTGCAGTCCCGGCGCGATCTCGCCAATTTCGTCAAGAAATAGAGTGCCACCGTCTGCCATCTCTACACGACCCGGCTGGTCACGAACAGCACCGGTAAAGGCACCCCGCATGTGCCCGAAAAGTTCACTCGCCAGGAGTTCTTCAGAAAGCGTTGGGCAGTTGACCATCACAAAAGGTTTGGCAGCGCGCCCACTTTGCGTGTGCAGGAGGTGTGCGACGACCCCTTTGCCTGTTCCGCTCTCACCCCGCAAGAGAACCGGCGCGTCCGTGGGAGCCACGCGTGCAACGATCTCAAGCGCAGCACGCATTTTCGGGGAAGCCGTCTCGACATCGACCTCCGGAACCGCCTCTTGCAATCGTGCTTCAAGGTCGCGAATACGGGTCGTAAGGTGCTGTTGCTCAGCAAATCGTTCCACAAGGTGGCGAATTTGCGCCGGGGTGAACGGCTTGGGAAGATAGTCTTTCGCACCACGTTTGATTGCATCGACAGCGGTATCTACCGTCGCGTAGGCGGTGATGACGACGATGGCAAGATCTGGGGCTTCGGCGAGGAGTTTGGGGATAAGGTCAAGCCCATTCTCCTGGCCTAGACGAAGATCCAGAAACGCTAAGTCGAAAGCTTGGCGGGCAAGTGCCGCCAACGCGGCGTCAGCGGAAGCAACCGCCGTTACCTGACACGCCATACTTTCTAAACAGGTCGCAAGGGTGGCGCGGATGTTTTTCTCGTCGTCAATGACGAGCACGTGAAATTGAGCGGGGATGGTCATATACACACGACCTTTATCTTTCAAAAATAAGCATAAGGTAGGCGAAGAACAATAACAAATGGACCGCACCGAGAAGCACATTGGTTCGTTCAAGAGCGAAGGTCAGCATGCTCACCACCAGTGTCAACAGCAGCAAGATTGTATTAACGTCATCGAGTCCGAGAATAATCGTTCTCTCCGTAATGAAGCCGATGATGAGGACCGCTGGGATTGTCAGGCTGATGCTCGACAGTGCGGTTCCCAGCGCGAGATTGATCGAACGCTGAAGCTGATTAGAGAGTGCAGCCCGGACCGCGGCCAGGGATTCAGGGGAAAGTATCAATGCTGCCACCAGTAAACCTCCGAGTGCGGGAGGCGCTCCCAGAACACTGATGCTGTAATCGATCGGCACCGCGATCTGTTTAGCCAGAAGAACAATGGGAATACCATACGCTAGCAGCAGCAGGCTGTGATATTCTCACCGACTGCACCTCGAACTTGTCATGCAGGTCTGCTTCTTGGTTGTTCATCGTTGCTGTCACAGCGCTCGTCGAAACAAAATAGTCGCGATGGCGTGTGGTCTGGATTGCGAGGAACACACCATACAGGCCCATCGACATAAAAATGAGAAACGTGGACTGTAGTGGGGAGAGGGTGGGCCCCAGTGACGACACGGTGAACCTCGGCAGCACCAAGCCGAGAACCGACAATGGCAGGATCACCGCCAGAAAGGCGTTTGCCCCATAGAGGTTGTACGTCTGTTCATGGTAGCGCAACCCGCCGAGCAGTAGGCAGGCACCTACCAGCCCATTCAATACGATCATCACGATTGCAAGCATGGTGTCACGTGCCAATGAAGATTCTCCTTGGCCGCTGTACATGACCGCCGTGATCATCATCATCTCCATGCCGCTCATGGACAACGTCAGCACCAGCGTGCCAAAAGGCTCGCCGAGCCGCACAGCGAGACCTTCTGCATGGCGCACAACGGCGAACGCCGAAACCAAAATCGCCCCAAAGAGCCATCCCAACATAAGGGCGAACCAGATAGAATTGTCGAGATTGCTGAGCCACGCTTTCCCAAACACGAGAAACAGCGCTGTCGTAATGATGCTTACGAATAAAGCCCATTCTCGTCGCAACAGGGGAACTGCTTTATGTAAGAGCGATGTTGGCATAGGTTTTTTTCTCTTGGCCGCCATTGGTATATCTACACAGAGAAGCCGCCCTTTTCGAGCGGTAAGTTGATGCGACGAATGACAAGCATCTAGCGCCCCTGTTCATAGATGCGGCGAAACCTTTTCTGCTGCTTCTTGCGAAGTTATGACTGGGTACACCTCGAAATCGACAATGTCACTCCAATTGGTCATCCATTCATCGAGAAGTCTGCGATCACTTGTTTCCATGAGTTGAAAACAACGGCTAAGAGTTTCATCGACCCAACTTGCTACATAACGCAACCCCTCCGGCGCGAGACGGCCCTGATCACAGAAGCGTCGATACACCAGAACAGAGTCCTGATTCTTGAAATGTTCAATGATCATGTATAGCAAAATAGCTCCTCCATATAGTTTGGTTTAACGGTGTCGGGCTGTGACGAAGAAGGCTGGACGCCTTTCCCTTCGCAACAGAGCTGGTCCTTGCCGGGTCTCTCCTCAATTGTGCTATAACCTGGGACCAAAAGAGGAGGGTATTCTATGAACCGTTATCAAGCAGAAGGCAACGCGGGACCTAAAACGGCAGCCGGATGGCACGTGACACACCTCTCACCCCCCAGTGGGCTGTTTGGTGCCAATGGCATGCGATTTGGCCCCGATGGACGGCTGTATGTCGTCCAGGCATTTGGCAGTCAGGTGAGTGCGATAGACACCAAGACCGGTGCGTGTCAGACCATCTCACCAGTGGGTGGACCGATCGTTGCGCCAGACGACATTGCGTTTGACTCACGAGGAGTGATGTATGTTACAGAAGTGATGAGTGCGCGGGTCAGCGCGCGCACTTCCGATGGGCAGACTCGCATCATCGCGGATAATGTTCCTGGTGCCAACGGTATTACGGCATATAAGGATCGTCTGTTCATGGACGAATGCCGACCAGGCGGGCGGCTGTTCGAGCTCTTTCCTGACGGGCGTACGCCGCGATTGATCGCCGATAATCTTGCGCTGCCGAACGCATTGTCAGTTGGCCCAGATGAACAGATTTACTTTCCACAGATTGCCGCTGGAGAGATCTGGCGCGTTCCACTTACTGGTGGAACACCGCAACGGTTTATCGCTGGATTAGCCGTGCCTACGGCAGTGAAGTTTGATCAAAAAGGAGTGCTGACTTCCACGCTCGCGGGGAGCGGCGAAGTGATCAAGATCGACATCCAAAGCGGGGTAAAAACTACGATCAGCAAAGTACGACCGGGAATCGACAACTTTGCGGTCGATACGGACAACCGTATATTTATCTCTCACTTCATTGACGGTGGAGTTGCGGAAATCCTCAGTAATGGACAAGAACGTGTCCTGGTTCCGGCTGGATTGCTCGGCCCCATGGGTTTGGCGGTTGGCAACGATGGGACGCTCTATGCTGCTGATGGGATGAGCTTTGTGGTGATTTCTCGTGATGGCAAGCAAAGCCGATCGGGCATGCTGCTCGATGAAGGGTTCCCAGGATTTGTTCGTGGTATCGCTGCTGCTCCTGGTGGTGCACTGTATGTGACTAATTCGGCTGGTACTGTTAGTTCTTATCATCCTGGGACGCGCGCATCTCAGACGTTGACCACCGGCTTGCAAGAAGCGCTGGGCTTAGCCTGTGCCTCAGATGGTTCGGCGATTGTGGCAGAAGCGGGCGCAGGAAGAGTTGTGAAGGTGAACAGCAAAGGTGACGTCTCCGTTGTTGCACAGGGGCTCGGACGCCCGGCTGGTGTTGCCGCAACGGCGGATGGTTCGTGTTATGTGAGTGAAGCAAGTGCCGGTCGTGTCATTAAACTCAACGGTGGAAAAACAACGGTCGTTGAAGGGCTCCAAACTCCACATGGCGTTGCACTTGCCGGTGATCAACTGCTCATCCTTGATGTTGGGAGCAAGAAGTTAGTGAGCTTCTCACTATCAACCAAGCAACAACAGACACTCGTCTCCGGCCTTCCAGTTGGTGCTGCTCCCGGTGTTACTCCGAAACCGTTGATGGGAGTTCCTGATCTGATTCCTGGTCCTCTCTCGCCGTTTGCCGGATTAGCGGTTGGTAGTGACGGCACGATCTATGTCGCCGGTGATGGTGAGGGAAGTGTACTCGCCATAAAGAGAGTCTAGTAGTCTGGAGTCTGTGAGTCCAGAGTCCGAAGTCGAAAGTGTAGCGTGCGCTATGCACACGAAGCTTCGTAGGGCGGGCTGTGCCCGCCTTTTTACTACAAAACGTAAAGAAGGCACCTATGAACAACACATCAGGAATCGCAAGCAAGTTTATCGGTACATGGAGGTTAGCCTCTGTTGAAGCCCGACGGCCAAACGGCGAGGTTGCTTCGACACCGGCGCGATATGGGACAAAGACAATTGGCTATTTGATGTATGACTCCACTGGACATGTCGCGGTACAGATCATGCGTCCTGATCGTCCGAAGTTTGCTGTCAATGATATCGAGAAAGGCACTGCAGAAGAGCTCAAAGCCGCCTGGGATGGGTATAGTGCCTATTTCGGTACGTATGAGATCAATGAGGCTGAAGGCTTTGTTGTCCACCATGTCGAGGGAAGTGCGTTTCCAAATTACGTTGGTTCGGATCAGAAGCGGTCTCTATGAACTGTCTGGTGATACTTCGTGCTAAAACCACCACAACGACAAGTGGGCAACGAACAACTGAACATGCGAATCACTTGGCAACGCGTCAAATAGGAACTATACGTTATACCCAGGGGGTGTGGATATGAACACTCAACTTTGGGTAAGTGCTCAGGGCGGAAAGTCTTTCGTTCTCCTTATCTTGGCGGTGTAGGTTTGTTGTGGATGCTTTGCCTCGCCAGTGCAGGCGGCACAAACACTTGATTGCGCGAGTGAACAAGGACGTCATCGCTACTGTCGAGCGCAAACGGACGGCTATGTTCGTCTCGATGAACAATACTCTGACACTCCATGTGTTGCTGGGCGAACGTGGGGCTATGATGATTGGGGGATTTGGGTAGATAACGGGTGCCGAGCCCGGTTCATTGTTGGGCAGACGTGGGTACTACGATAGTCCGCGTAAACGCCCACGAGACTATGATGAGCGTGATTACTATGATGAATCGGCTCGTCCAGCCCGATCGATCCGCTGCGCGAGCAAAGGTGAGCGATATAATTATTGTCCGGGTGATACCGGTGGCTATGTTCGACTGGAACGGCAGCTCTCTGAGGCTCAATGTGTCAAATGGCGTTCCTGGGGCTACGACTCCGGTGGGATATGGGTTGATCGTGGGTGTCGAGCAGAATTTACTGTAGGTCGTCGTCGTGGCTACTCGCGCGATTGGCCGTGGCAATAGAGAAAATCTCTCTCTTCGTACTGTTAGATTTTGGCGAACAGGCCAGTCACGGACTGTTTCGTAGAGACGCCCGGTGGGCGTCTCTACGCAACTCTTATTTTGCCTTCTAGGCGTTTCTATCTGCACTCGATATAGTAACCAAATGACAAACACACCTGTTGTTACTCCCATTCCGTCTGCGACAGTCATTCTTTTGCGCGAAGAGAGTGGTCACTTGGAAACACTCCTGCTTCGACGCAATTCAAAGATCGCCTTTCATGGCGGAGCGTGGGTTTTTCCTGGGGGGCGCATCGATCCAGAAGATTATATCCCAGGAAAATCCGACGATACACTCGCTGCTGCACGCCGGGCTGCGGTTCGCGAGGCCCAAGAAGAGGCAGGCTTGACTGTTCCTTGCGAAGAAATGATCTGGATCTCGCATTGGACAACGCCAGAAGGACAGCCGCAACGGTACGCGACATGGTTCTTTCTGGCGGCTGCGCAGGATGGCGCAGTACAAATCGATGGTGACGAAATTCACGACCATCGATGGATGCGACCAGATCTAGCGTTGGCAGCACAACGCACCCAGGAAATCGAACTCCCCCCACCAACTTTTGTTACTCTCACCAAGTTGTCCGCGTATGGTTCGCTTCCCGAGGCACTCTCACATTTTGCCGCAAAAGAACCGGAAATCTTCATTCCTCGTTATACAAAGGTGTCTGGAGGCATTTGTTCAATGTACGAAGATGACGTTGGGTATCCGGACATAAACGTTGATCGTCCCGGTCAACGTCACCGGTTGTGGATGATTGACAGTGGCTGGAAATACGAGAAATTCGCTTAGGTTTGGAAGTCTAGCGTTCAGCCTCCCAAAGCTGGAGTGTATCATATTAAGTGAGAATGAAGTGCTAATTTGCGTTCAGGTGCGGCCTTTTGCTGCCAGCGTTCCTGACAGATTTGCATTGCCGCATCGACAGGCGTGCAGTGATGCTCGCGGCTACGGTTGAGTACGAGTGTGGTATTCGCGCTGATACGCTCACGTACAGAACGAAAAGCTGCGTCAACGTCGAGCCCCTGGAGATCAGCAAGAGCAGCTAACACTCCGCCACCGTTGGCAACAAAATCCGGTACGACTCCGATCCCACGGGCTGACAGGCGATTCGCTATCGCGACGGTAAAAGGAATATTTGCTCCTGGTACTATGAGCTTTGCCTGAACTTTCTCGACATTTTTAGCGTTGATGGCATCCGGGCGTGCGCCGGGGATAAGAATATCGACAGGTAGAGAGAACAGGCGGTTACGGGAAAACAATTTTCCGCTCGGATAGTGCCGCACGGCTTCGTCTCCATATGTACGACGAAGCGCGAAAAGCTGCTCAATGTCTAATCCTTTAGGATCGTAGCGCGTCCCGGCGATAGTTGAGACCGCCACGACTCGTGCGCCCAAGCGGACAAAGAAGCGTGCGGCTCCACCACCGACTTTGCCAAATCCTTCGATCGCGACAGTTGCACCGTCCATAGGGACAGCAAAGAAATCAGCCGCGACGCGCGCAGATTCGACGACACCGAAACCGGTGAGTTGATCTTCCAGCGGGAGCCCGTCGATGACTTGCTTGAGAAGTCCACCGGAACGCTGACGTGCACCTTCCTCATGAAGAGACTGGAAGTCCTCTTCCGTCGTCCCCATATCGGTACCTGGAAGATACATGCGTTTTTCGACGAACGGGCGCAGGGCAGCGAGGAACGCGTTCCATACCGCTTGGCGGTCATGTGTGGTCGAGTCGTACCATACGCCGGCTTTTGCACCACCGCAGTGGACTTCGAGCATGAGATACTTGTAGGTCATCGCTCGTGCCAGTCGCACCATCTCCATGAGTGATAAGTCTGGGAGCATGCGTATGCCACCAGCACTGAGGCCAAAGGCGGTAGTGTCAATCACGAGTACCGCACGCATCTGCGAAACAGGGTCATAGAATGAAAAAATGCGTTCTGGACCGCTGGCATCTTGATATGGGCGAAACGGATCTGCAGCTATTGTACGGAGACGAAGATTCAGCATCTTTTTTTCCTTCAGGAATAAGATTATTCAGCGAGACTCAAGGCACTGTCAAATGCAGAGACATGTGGTAGATTCGGCCAAGTCTTCCCACAACTATCGGTCTGGGGGCCGAGTTGTCGCTCAGGAAGATCATATACAGGAGTTTGCACCATGGCGGAAACAGTGAAAGCGATTGTTGCTGAAGAAGTGGACGGGAAAGTTCGAGCCTCACTGAAGGAGATTTCGACGAATGATCTTCCGGTAGGTGATGTGACTGTTCGAGTTACCTACTCGACACTCAACTACAAAGATGGTCTTGCCGTGACAGGAACGGCCAAGATTGCGCGACGCCTCCCTATGGTCTGTGGAATTGATCTCGCCGGAACGGTCGAGGAGTCGAGTTCCGCAGATTACAAACCCGGAGATCAGGTCGTGATCACTGGGTGGGGACTAAGTGAATCGCATTGGGGTGGCTTTGCCCAGAAACAACGTGTGAAGTCGGATTGGTTGGTGCCTGTGCCGAAGGAATTCTCGCTTAAACAAGCAATGGCGATTGGTACAGCAGGGTTCACCTCGATCCTAAGTGTTATGGCACTGGAGCGTATGGGGGTGAAGCCTGGGGAACATGAAGTGATTGTCACCGGTGCTGCCGGTGGTGTTGGTAGTGTCGCGGTGGCAATCCTTGCTAAACTTGGTTACAAAGTTGCGGCTTCAACCGGTCGGGCCGAACTCGGCGATTATCTCAAGTCACTAGGAGCGACAAGCATCGTTGAACGGGTTGCACTGGAGAAGCCTTCTGGCCGACCACTTGATGCTGAACGATGGGCTGGCGGTATCGACTCGGTTGGCGGGGAGACGTTGGCGTCCGTGTTGCGCGGTACGCGTTATGGTGGTGCCGTGGCTGCCTGTGGTCTTGCGGGTGGTACGAACTTGCCGACCTCTGTTTATCCATTCATTTTACGTGGGGTCAATTTACTAGGCATCGATTCGGTCATGTGCCCGAAACCGCAGCGACTTGAAGGATGGCGACGACTTGCGCGCGATCTGCCGCTCGCCAAGTTGGATGCGATGACCACCGTTGAGCCAATGTCAAAAGTGCCAGAACTTGCCCAAGAGATCTTGAAAGGACAGGTGCGCGGACGGGTGGTAATCGATGTGAATGCGTAGAATTTCAGGAACAAGGAATGAGGGGCGAGTTGTGAGTAGGAAAATGAAGAGTCGCGATTTTCAAGACTTTCTGCTCATCGCTCGTTCCTCACCGCTCGTTGCTGAATTCCCCCTGCTGCTCGACTGAAAGGAATTACCTTGCGTGGTCGTGGCTGACGCACGCCCATCTCTTCGAGGCGTGGCAAAACCTTCTCAATAAAGTCTGCCATTTCTTCTTCAACATGACGAAAAGTGAGACCCACTGCATCAATGCCTGCCTTTTGGAGTTGTGACAACTTGAGGGCGACTTGTTTCGGAGTGCCGATCAATTTGGCACTCCCCACACCGAGAACAACTGCGGCTAACATTTGCTCTGGTGTTACACCCTGACCTATGATTGAAGCTGCTGTGCCGATGGTTTGGCCAGTGAGGCCCTCTATCAGCTCTTGCGCGGCTGTGAAGTCTCCGAGCGAAAGAATCTCGTCTGCTTCTTTCTCGGCTTGTGCTTCGGTCTCGCGACACAAGACAAAAACATAGGTAATGAAATGAATATCCCGTCCGTACTTTGCGGCTCGTGCGCGGACATCGGCAATTTCTGCTTTGACCTGTTGCGGTGTCACCGCACCGGTAAAGTACCAATTGCAGTAACGTGCAGTGAAGTCTTTGCCGGCTGGGGAACTTCCCGCATTATACAAAGGCGGCAGATGGATCGGTTTGGGGTTGCAGATTCCTTGCTGAATCGTGAAATGTTTGCCGTTGTAATCAAACCAGTCCATCGTCCAAAATTTCTCCAGCACTTCGACGAACTCTGCTGTTTGTTGGTATCGTTCGTCATGCTCAAGAAACGGAATGTTGAGCATGTGAAAGTCTTTGTGTGTCCACCCGCTGACGAGATTCAAACCCCAACGACCATTCGTGATTTGGTCAAGAGTCGCCCCCATCCGCGCGAGTACTCCAGGATGGAGAAACGCCGTGTGGACCGTAGAAACGATTTTTATCTGTTTTGTCACCATGGCCAGAGCTGCCGCACTGGTGACCGAGTCAAGCGAGGTCCCCCAAAAATCTGATGGGCCAAATCCCCTCCCACGTTGCGCCATAAAGAATACTTCAAGTCCAGCGCTATCAAGCATCTCAGCGACTCGGCGGTTATAGTCGAACGTTGGTTCTGTACGCTGCTCAGCTCCAGAGACAAGCATAAAAGAGGATTTGCCTTGTGGTGGAAGACACCCAATGGTTGGGGCAAACACGCCAAGTTCAAGATGTCGATCTGCCATATCTCTTCCTCTCTCGTACACGAGATAGCGATGGACAATCGCTACTACTAATTCTTTGCTCAGGATTTTCGCATTTCACCGATAGGTGTCTTCATGAATCTGTCAAAGATATTCAACACGTGCAGTTGCTACCGGCGTCCTGTGAGGCAACGTCTCCTTAAGAAAAAATGAGCCTTATTCGCGTGTTGTCCAAAAGATAGAGAACTTCGAGTCTTATTTTCTTATGAAAATTGAGCCCTGATATCCAAGAGAACTATGCTATACTCAAGCCTTGAGGTTTCACTTTCTGTCCCCTTCAGTCGTAACAGAAAGTGAATCTCTCTGGCGCATAAATTGTCCAAATCTTACTCGCTTCTACTCGAATAGTGATTCAACCCAGGTCCGATCATCTCAGGAGAGATATGCATTTCTCTACAGGAGAGAACCCTGATAGGCTACCTCCTTGGGAGCTATCGTTGTTTTTCGAGGGGGTCTTTTATTTCTTTGGCAAATTTTTCCATGTTCTCAATCAAGGTATCGACATCCGCTTGAAAGGAACGCGGAATAAACATCATACTGATGCCAGCAGCTTCATATTTCTTTACGTTCTCTATGGTGTAAGGAACACGGTTGTTCACGTTAATGGTGAGCGGAAAATCAGCAAAGTTTTTTCCTGCCTTGGTGCACAGATCGCGAAGAATTTTGGCTTTCTCGGTAACCTCTTCTGGAGTCTCCCATACTGCGTGCCAACCATCTCCGCACTCCACTGCTCGCTTCAAAGCAGGGAGCGAGTTCCCGCCAAACCAAATTGGAGGGTAGGGTTTTTGTCGCGGCTTGGGAGCGAATTTGATTTCGGAAAAATCAAAAAATTTGCCGTGAAACTCAGGGGAATCTTGTGTCCAACAGGCTTTCATGGCCAACAGCGCCTCGCGGGTCTGTGCCGCGCGGTCACGGAGGTTTTGCCGCAAGGCACGAAATTCTTCCTCCAACCAGCCTACCCCGACACCGAAGATGAATCGTCCGCCAGAGAGAACGTCCAAGGAGGAAACAATTTTTGCTGTGACGAGAGGGTCACGGTACGGAACGATGATCACGCTGGTGCCCAGTTTTATTTTTTTCGTCACCGCAGCAGCGTAACTGAGCACGGTGAAGGGTTCGAGCAAGGGATTGTTTGGGTCAAGGGGTAATTTGCCATCTGGAGAATACGGATACGCTGACTGTAATTGTGTCGGAAAGATAATATGATCACTTACCCACAACGAGTCGTATCCAAGCTCCTCCGCACGTCGGGCGGCGCGAGCAATGCTTTCTCCTTCGATCATTTTCCCGGCAGCAACCAGATGCACACCAAAACGCATTGTTTATCCTCCTTCCAGACGGAAAAGCATCTTCCGTTTCATTGGCGAATAGATACCAAGAGATGGCAGGACGGGAGAAGTGATACACGACCCGTCTGCTTACAGTCCTTCCTTTCTCGACTCAGTCAGTTGCGGCAGCCAGCGAGGCACGGCACGTCGGTAGGAGCGATAATCTATACCAAATCGCTGTGTCAACTGTGGTTCCTCGATGTAGACCACATAACAGTGACTCAATATCGCCAACACAACGGCGTATATACCCACGCTTGGCGAGCGCAACCACAGCGCTTCACCAAACAGTATCACGAGTATTCCCAGCAGGATTGGATGTTGAAGATAAGAGTAGGGGCCTGCAACTACCAGCCGATCCGTTTCTCTACACAACAGAGGAGTACCGCCTCCACGGCGAATCAAATAGTATGTCCCAGAAAAGCTCAGAGCGAACCCCGTAACAAACAACACCACCCCACTATATGGCAGCAGGGGTCTCAGCGCTCCGTGAACTTGACCATCAAAGCGGAGCAAATGCAACGGAAAGTACACCAAGAGTACCCCCAAGATGGCAACTGCGGTCAGAGTAGTACGCAGGTTTGGAAGCACAGTCAGTGCCCACGAAAAGTAGGCTTGCGTTTTTCAAGCATGGCCAAGACTCCTTCTTTGGCGTCGGTACTTTTGCGAGCACGGTTCACCATCTCGTGGAGGTCCTGTGCATTGATAGTTTCACGGAGCGAGATCGATCGCAGAATCATGGCTTTCATTCCCGCGAGCGAGAGGGGAGCGTTGTCAGCGATCGTGCGGGCGAGTGCATAGGTGGTACTCTCAAGTTCACTTGGGGAGACAAGGTGATGAATCATCCCGATTTCATACGCGCGTTTGGCGTCAATAGGTTGCCCGGTGAGCAAGATCTGTTTGGTAAAAGCTGGGCCGACGATTTCCACCAGTTTTTGACCAAGAGGGAAGGGAACGACCAATCCCAAGCGCGCCAGTGGCATGCCGAAACGGGCGACGTCCGCAACGACGCGCAGATCGCAATGCAGTGCCAGTTCGCAGCCACCGGCGAGAGCATCACCTTGGACCATGGCAATAGTAGGATGACGCGAGCGTTCGATCTGTTGAAAGATTTGTACGACGCCAGTTTCCGGGTCTGCTTCAGCTTGTTGCCGCGAACTGAGCTCGCGCAAGTCGATGCCAGAGCAGAAGGCTTTTCCTTCGCCGCGAATGATGACCACACGAACATCAGCGTTGGTTTCCAATTGTTGAAACATAGAGCGAAAGCCGTCAATAAGTGCGGTATTAAGTGCGTTGCGTTTCTCTGGTCGATTCATCGTGATTGTGGCAATCCCGTCTTTTACCGTGCAAAGAATCTCCGACATGCTGCGCCTCCTTCGTAGACGTGTGCGGCCCACATAAACCTTTTCTGACGGGGAGGTCAACAAGGTGAAGAAGCGAGAACCGGATTATCCGACAGATGCAACGAGCAAACAAAAGAGTGAGAAAACGCAAGGAGTCATGGGTGGACCAGATTTTCTTTCTCAGAGCCCAGCGTCTGTCGATTTTTACCGTCAGCTTTTTGAGAACGCCGTGGAAGCCATGCTTGTCTGTGATAGGGATGGAATAATCTCGCATGTCAATCGTCGTGCTGAAGCACTGTTAGGCTACGCGCCTCATGAAATCGTCACACATTCGTACACGGAAATTTTCTCGCCGGTGACCGCACCCTTAGCACTGCAGCAATTGCAACAAAGTGTGTTGACTGAGACGAATGTTACTTGGGAAACAGAAGTCGTTCGCAAGGACAGCTTTCGTGTTCCTGTTGAGGTGCATATTGGGGCACTTGGGAGTGATGGGTGGTCACAGCGAATCCAGGTTGTCTTACGAGATATTGCTCAGAAGAAGAATGTCGAACGTCAGCGGGCGGACTTTTTAGAGATGCTAGCTCACGATATTCGCAGCCCCCTAAGTGTTGTTCTCGGGTACGCAGACCTCCTATTAAGTGAAGCCAAATCCCGCGCTTCTTCGCATGAGGAGACTGATATGCTCCTCAGTTTACGCAGTGGTGCCTTTTCGCTCTCAACCTTGGTCATGAACTATCTCGATCTAGCAAAAATTGAGGCTCGCCCTGTCGTCTTAGCGAAAGGAGCTGTCGCTCTGCGTGAGGTTCTCTGTCGAGTCGGAAAACAATACGAGCGAGAGGCACAGCGCCTGCAAGTCGCGCTTGAGTTCTCTCTTCCCGACGAGTTGCCCTTGGTGCGAGGTGATACGATGGCACTGGAACGGGTAATTACCAACCTGCTCCATAATGCACTGAAGTTTACTCCGGAAAGAGGAAAAGTCTCTATTAGTGCTTTCGTACGACAGAGAGACGAAATAGTGCTATCGGTGGCTGATACTGGACCGGGGATGACAGCAGAGGAGATTGCCGTCGTGTTCGAAAAATACCGCACAGCCAAGAGAGATCGTAAACGAGAAGGATCTGGCTTGGGGCTCTTCATTGTCAAAGTCTTAGTCGAGGCGCATGGTGGTCGAGTCGAAGTCGACAGCACTCCTGGTGTTGGAACTTGCATGTCTGTTGTGTTGCCAACAGTCACAAACTGCGAGAGCGGGAGTGGGGAGAAATCCTGAAAAGAAAGAAACTTCCACGTTCCTTAGTATTGACCTCCTGCCCGAAATGCTTCTATGAGAAGAAAACTCTCTTAGGTAAGATGGGGCATTATGTGGGAGGAGTTTAAAAAATTCGCAGTACAAGGAAACGTTCGCCTGGCCCTCCGACCACGAAAGATTGTCCTTATTGCTTATCGACCATTCCGATTAAAGCAACGCGTTGTGGGCATTGTACTTCCGAAGTGAAGTAAGCGTAAAACCTCACAGCCTTTGCGCAGGCATGAAGTGCCCGCATTACAGGGCCGCGCCGGATGAAATCCAGCTTCGAAGTTCCGTTTACTGGATGCTATTATTGTCCACGGTGACTTTATCGCCGTGCGAAGATCATTAGATTGTCGAGCTATGAGTTACAGAAAACAGAACTCACGCTGCCGCTGGAACCGACATGGGCAACGGTGGTCGTTGCAGCGGCAGCCAAATACGGAACGTTGAACCCTGTCCAAGGACACTTTCTACGGAGACCTGCCCACCTAGCAGCTCTAACATTCGCTTGACTATATAGAGGCCAAGACCGACCCCTCCGTGTCTGCGAGTGAGCACTTTTTGTTCTCCTTGCCGGAACGCTTCAAAAATTACCGCAAGATCTTCTGGGGAAATTCCGGTCCCAGTGTCGGAAACCGCAATTTCAAGTCCTTCACCTCTGGCTTGTACGGCCACGAGAATCTTGCCTTTCTCTGTAAACTTGATCGCGTTGCCGATCAGGTTTTTGATCACGACCTTCAGTTTGTTGGGGTCGGTACTTACTAATGGGAGTGCTGCATCCGCATGACACTCAAGCTGCAATCCACTCTGTTGGAACAAGTCCCACATCTCGTTCTGTAGCTCAGTAAGAAGCGGAACAACTTCAACATCTTTGACATCGACAGGTAACTGTCCGGCTTCCAGTCGCCCAACTTGGAGCGTGTTGTTAATGAGTTCTAAGAGCCCCTGTGCACTCCGCTCTAACCGCCGGAGGGTCTCAATTTGTTCGGTCGTGAGAGGGCCGAACGTCTGCTCCAACAAGAGATCTTTGTAACCCAGAATAATCTGTAGTGGGGTTCGCAGCTCGTGAGAGACCGTTGCGAGAAAATCAGACTTCAAACGGTTTGCACTCTCAGCTTGTTCCAGCAGTCGCGCGTTTTCCAAGGCGAGTGCAGCAAACTGTGCGATACCGAGCGCGAGGCGATGTTGTTGTGGTGTGAAATAAGGCGTATTCCCGTGTGATCCTACAGTTTGGACGCCGATGACCTCATTCCCTCTGCGAAGGACAAAACATAAGGCTGAACGGAAGCCAAAAGGAGCTAGGAGGGAGTCTGGTATCTTTGGCTGAGATTGAGGGCCGCCGAGTACGATCACTTCCTCGCGCGCCAAACTACGGAAAAAGGGAAGCAAGGTCGAACGGGGAGCAGAAAAATTCCGAAGAGTGGACCACTGCGGCGAAGAGTAGCCCCAACTCGCAACAGGCGTGTAGGCATCTTGTTCAGGGTTCCATAGTAATGCATGGCTACTCTCACAGCCAAGAACCGAAGCTGTTAGTTGACAGAGGCGCTCCAAAATGACCGGAGTCGCAAGTGAGGAGGTGAGATCCCGACCAACTTGTGCGAGTGTGGTTGAGATTTTTACTTCTTGACGAAGGGCTTCTTCATTCTGACGAAGTTCGTCAAATGCTCGACTCGCGCGGAGCAGGTACCGAACTCGGTGCCCGAGCAAGACCCAGTTAATTGGCTTGGTGATGAAGTCGGTAGCCCCGACTTCATACGCCCGATGGATAGATCCTTCGTCTTCCAAGCCCGTAAGCATGACGATCGGAATGTGTTCCCCGGTAGGTAGCTGTCGGAGCGCTGTACAGGTTTGGAAGCCATCGAGTTCAGGCATCATTACATCCAGTAGTACAAGGTCTGGTGTGAGATGCTGAAACATCGTTAATGCTTGCCGTCCGTCTTCTGCCTCTTCGACAAGAAAACCTGCTTGTTCGAGTGCCTCACGAACGAGTAAGCGGATAGTCATACCATCGTCGACCACAAGGATGAGGGGGGGACGGTGGTGAGTGAGGGTGTCGGTCATCGAAGTATCCTTCCTAAAGGGGCGAGCCGAGTGCGGTACTGCCGGTCGGTGAGAGCGTGAAGGTCGTTCTCGTGAGGAGACGGACCGAGCGCAGACGTTTCCTGTGGAGGGAGAAGGATAGCCACGGGGTTCTTATTCTCGTTAATGGTTAGTGCTCACCCTGTTGTTGTTTATACCTGCGTTCTGCCGACATCTTATTTTCTCGCTCGTTTTTCTCATCGGCTAGAGGGACCAATACTTTAGAAAAGTGTAACCAGGACTGGTATTTGGCAGATTTTGCCGGCTGATCGAGCTAATACGAGCGTGGCAGGAAAGCATACGGACCGAACAGGATTCCTGCCACGAAGAGAGGGAAAAGGACTGTTATGAAGAGACTACTCTGTAAACTTCCAAGTGTTTTCTGCAGTCCCGTTCACTTTCCACCGCGGAATCACAACGTTGGGGTCTTTAGTTGCTTCGAATTCGACCGCGACCGGAAGACCGATAGCGACATCTTCTTCATCGTTCATGAGCACGCCGGCGATGCGAACAAGCGATCCGTCAGCTTCACGACAATCGTCCAACTCAATCAGGCCAACAACATAGGGTACTGCCTCAATGAAAGCGCTGAGGATTGGTTGTGTAACCACAACGTAGCTGTGGAGAACCCCTTTGCCAGAGGTTTCGAACCAGGTCAGATCCATAGAGGTGCACTTATTACACGCCGGAAATGGCGGGAACCATTTGTGACTACAGGTTTTGCATTGGCGAACGAGGTATTTGTGTTGCTTGGTGCCCATCCACCATTCAGCGGTATCAAAATCCGGTACGATAACAATTTTGCTGTAATCAATTGGCCCGGGCATGGTAAATCCTTTCTGTATATGCCAATCGACTCGGAAGATCACGTAACACGCATCACGCTTACGTATACTCGTGTTTCGTGGCGCGTAACAGCTGAGGCAGGCTGATACAGTCTACGCCGAAATCCCTCGTAAAATGACCGAACTAGAGGTGGCCTCAGTTCCCCAACCTAAACACGCCGCGATGCGCGCGTTCTTCACTTGGCGACAGCCTGCTTTCCGATCGTAGGTATGTTTCCCCTCTGCCGCCCGCGAACAGGCGTCATCGACTCGATGTCGCAACTGGCGCACGTTCTCAATCACCATGCTGATTCCGTGAGTGTAACCCTCTGAGAGATGCCCACCGGAAAGGTTCGAGGGTAGCTCGTGATCGATCTGCAATCGCCCCCCTTGGACAAAGTCCTTTGCCTCACCCTTGCCACAAAAACCGTAAGCTTCGAGTTGGATGATGGTAGTAAAGGTAAACGCATCGTAACAAGAAATGAGATTCACATCTTTCTGGCTGATCCCTGCCATGCCAAACAAACGGTTACGGCCATAATTGCCAGCGACATAGTGAATCTCTGGACGTGAATAGTTCCATGCTGGGCTCGGAGCCATCGTGCGAGCGGTGCCACCCATGATGAAGACCGGCGGTTGACGGAGATCATAGGCTCGTTCACGAGAAGTGATTATCATTGCAGCGGACACGTCGGTTTCCAAGCAACAATCGAGCAGGCGAAACGGTTTGGACACCCAACGTGATCGTTGGTGATCCTCAATCGTGATCGGCGCCCGCATAATCGCTTTCGGATTGAGACTGGCGTGGTATCGATGAGCAACAGCAACCTCTGCCAGCGTTTTTGTCGTTGCGCCAGTGTCACGAAAATAGCGCATCGCTGACATGCCAAACCACTGCGCAGGTGTCGTCCATCCCCAATGCATGTAGAACTGTTGATCGCCGCTAGCTTGAGTCGGTGGCACAGGACCACTTGGTGCTTGACCGCCCATGCGGCGACCAGAACGACCGTTCATCGAACGGAAGATCACAATCGTTTTGCAGTAACCTGCTTCTAATAGCCCTATGGCATGGCCGACTAGTGCTTCTGTGCTCGACCCGCCGCCAAAAATGTCGAGTGAATAATTCAGGCGAATACCGAGTGAAGTGGCGACGTGGTTGGAACTGGTCGAATCTCCAGCTTGATAACTGGTCATGCCGTCAATATCCCGCGGTTCCAAACCAGCATCGGCCATTGCTTTTTTTACTGCCTCACACGCCATTGATAACGTCGTGCGATTTGATGGTCGCATGTGCGGCGTTTCTCCAACCCCGACGATGCAATACTTATCGGTCAACGCTCCCATTCCCGGCTCCTCCTTATTTGTAAATCATGAGATAGAGAACGATGAATGATGAATGCTGAACGATGAATGAAAAGGCGAGCTTGTACTTCCCCCTATTGGCCGTTCATCATTCCGCGTTCATCGTTCTGCGTTTACGTTCCCATGTAACGGCGAATCTCCTGCACAAATTCGCGCGATCGTCCGGCATCTTGTCGTTCGGGTGAACCCAGTCCGACCACGACACGGTCGAGTACACCTTTGTAGCGAGTAGCGAGTTTCTTAGCGATTTCGTCATAGGTGCCGACGATCGCGAGTTCTTCTAACATGTCATCTTTAATTTCTGCGGCCATCTCAGCCCATTGTCCTTTGGCAGCTTTCTCGTTGAGACGATAACACGTGTCGCCCCAACCATGCGCATCGAGCACGCCTTTGTATGTACGCGTCGAGGCATAGAACGAAATCTGCTGCTTCACTGGATGTTTGGCTTTCTCTACTTCGTCTCGCGTTGCGCCACTGGCGATGAACGTTCCAGTAATAAGCGACAGTTCTTCTCGTTTCCGTCCCGCTTTGGCCAAGCCTTTTTGCAGATTAGGTAGTACAGTCTCCTGGATATACTTTGCTGAGTGAAACCCGTGAATGTAAAACCCTTCACACAGCTCACCAGCGAGTTGGGTAATCTGCGGATTGAGACCTGAGATGTAAATCGGAATCTTGGGATGCTCGATCGGGCCAGGATTGAAAAACGGCGTCATCAATGTGAACTGATAGAAATCACCGATGAATTTCAGTTTCGTATTATTCTGCCAAGAATCCCAGATCGCGCGCAGTGACAAAATCACTTCTCGCAACCGCTTTACCGGCGATACCCATTTCACACTGAAGCGACGTTCGTTGTGACCTTTGACTTGCGTACCCAGACCAAGAATAAAGCGACCTTTTGAGTTTGCTTGCAGATCCCAGCAGATATTTGCCAACACCATTGGGCTGCGTGGAAACACGATAGCAACTCCAGTCCCAAGACTAACGCGTTGTGTTTCGCGTGCCGCAACGACAAGCGGGAAGAAGGGATCATGGCTGGTCTCCGCACTCCATAATCCATCAAAACCGGTGTCTTCTACCCGACGAGCAAGCTGTGCCGCTGCGTCAAATGTCGTAGGGAAGAATGCGGTGTCGACTTTCATTTACTTCCTCCTTTTCTGGTAGTGAGCGGCAAAAGGGGCCAGGAGACGGGGGCGGGGGTCAGTAAAACAGGCGAAAGAAACCGTCCCTTGATCCCTGGCCCTCGACCCCTAGTACGACCGCGGCATCCCCAACACATGCTCGGCAACGTAGTTGAGTACCATATTGTTCGAGATCGGTGCGACGGAGAACAGACGGCACTCGCGGAATTTCCGCTCAACGTCGTACTCAGCAGCGAAGCCATAGCCACCGTGTGTATCGAGTGCCGCGTTTGCCGCCGCCCATGCAGCTTGTGAAGAGAGCAACTTTGCCATGTTCGCCTCTGGACCGCACGCTTCACCTGCATCGAACATCTCAGCCGCGCGGAAACGCATGAGGTCAGCAGCTTCAATTTGCGCATAGGATTGCGCGATAGGGAATTGAATTCCTTGATTCTGAGCAATGGGCCGACCAAAGATCACGCGCTCTTTGCCATAGCGTACCGCGCGGTCGATAAACCAACGGCCATCGCCAATCGATTCAGAGGCGACCAAGATCCGTTCGGCGTTCATGCCGTCGAGAATATAATAAAACCCTCTGCCTTCTTCGCCAATGAGATTCTCTTTGGGAACTTTGAGATCGCGGAAGAATAACTGATTGGTTTCGTGATTGATCATCGCATCGATCGGTCGGACTTCAAGGGTGTCCCCCGCAGCACGGAGATCGACCAGGAAGATGCTCATCCCCATGGTTTTCTTTTCACACTTGTCGTAGGGGGTTGTGCGCGCCAGAAGCAACAACATATCAGAATGCTGTACGCGCGAAGTGAAAATCTTACCTCCATTGACGATGTAGAAATCGCCGTCCTTTTTCGCGAACGTGCGGATATGAGTCGTGTCAGAGCCCGCATCTGGCTCCGTGACGCCAAAGGCTTGCAGCCGAACCTCTCCCTTCGCGATCTTGGGCAGGTACTTGCGTTTTTGCTCCTCGCTACCGTGACGCAATAACGAGCCCATGATGTACATCTGGGCGTGACAGGCCGCAGAGTTGCCACCAGAACGGTTAATCTCTTCGAGGATGACGCTTGCTTCTTTCATCGACAAACCTGAGCCGCCGTACTGCTCAGGAATCAGCGCCCCGAGCCACCCGGCTGCTGTCAATTCGTCTACGAACTGTTCAGGATATTTGTTTTCTTTGTCGAGTTTGCGCCAGTATTCATCACCATACTTGCTGCAAAACTTACGAATCTCGCTACGAATCTCGGGACATTGTTCTTTGTTTGCCATAATCTTTACCCCTTCTAACAACGCGTCATGTTTGTGTACGAGATCACGTAACACGCATTATGCATCACGTGTTACGTGTTGCGTGAAACGCGATACTTCTCAACTCCTCTCATGGCCAGAATACACGCCTTGCGGCTTTCTCAAGTTCCGGACGAAAATCAGGGTGGGCAATAGCGATCAGCTCTTCGGCGCGACGACGTTGTGTCTTGCCAAAAAGACGAGCAACTCCGTACTCGGTCACGACATAGTCAGTAAACTGGCGTGGCGAGGTAATAAAACTTCCTTCTTCGATCAACGGCACAATTCGTGAGATCTTTCCATCTGAGGTTACTGACGGCAGGACGACAATCGAGCGACCATTCTTGGAGTACACCGAAGCAATGGCATACTCGGGTAGCCCCCCAGTGCCGGTGAACATCTGCGGACCAAACGAATCGGCGACCACTTGCCCAGTGAGATCAACCCGCAAGGCGTTGTTGATCGCGACCATATTATCGTGCGACGCGATGGTCCGAAGATGGTTCACATAGGCGACACCGTACAACTCGAAGTGCGGATTCTGGTGAACAAAGTCACGTTCTTCACGACTAAAGGCAACCGCGGTTGCGACGGCTTTTCCTTTATGCAGGGTCTTCCTTGCCCCGTTGAAAATCCCTTGCTGTACGAGTGCAACCCCGCCACGCGGAATCCGTTCGGTATGCCAGCCCATGTCATTCCGGCCAGAAAAGATACCGGCAGTGACAATCGCTTCGCTAGTACTACCGGCGCCGACTTCGATCGTATCGCCATCTCGAATTAACGGTGCAACGAACGCGGCAATCTTTTTGACCGTATCGCTGAGTTCCACGTCTGGAAACGGTGGGCGAAACTCTTCCGATCCTGGCAGCTCGACAAAATGATCGATCTCACTAAGGTGGATGAAATTATCACCACCAGTGCGGATGAAACTCTTGTTCACCTCAGCAATCGAGATCTTGGCGTATTTGACCAACTCTTTCTTATCCCACACCCCTGCGCCAAGACTCACAAAACCATTGTGATCCGGTGGAGAAACATCGAGCAATGCAACATCTGGAAGAGGGGTGTCTGAGCGACCTTCATCCAAAGCTTTACTCAATAACGCGCTTGGGCACACGCGATGGTCGCTGCGTCTCTCATTGACCATCTGGCGAATCGGTTTCGGTAAGTACGGACTCGTGTACCACGGCTCGATCATAAAAGCTGAGGCTGCTTCTGGTTTGTACCACGGCAAATCTGAGGCTGCGGCACCGATCAGGATGGTGACGCCTTTTAATTCATCGAGTCGATTCGCCAGCGCACCAGCAATAAGCGACGGGTTTGAGTACACGGGAATTGCGACACGATCACCAGATTTGACGGCCTTCACGGCAATATCGGCGGTTGTCAGGCGTTGGTTGTATTCCTGTTGCCAATCCATAATCATTCCCTTTCCAGAAAAATGTCCGTCCGCAGCACCGACTGACCCATCGCCAGTGTATTGATCGTTGCTTTGGATATCGCGACCGCTGAAGGTTTTTTGTCGGCCACACTCTGGGCTAACTCACGGACCGTTGGCATCAACTCAGCTTTTTTTACAACACGGTTGAGCATGCCGAGAGTGAGAAGTTCCGCTGCCTTGAAACGGCGACAACTGATGATGATCTCCTTTGCCAACGCCGGCCCAACGTGTGCCAGTACTAGGGAGGTCGAGGCTGGGCTGAGTGGAACACCTAAGTCCACTTCAGGAAACCAGAACTCTGCCTCTTCGACAGCGATACGTAAATCGCAAGCGAGTGCCAACGACCAGCCTCCACCTGCTGCGTAGCCGTTAACTGCTGCGATGGTGACTTGTTCAAGATTGACTAAGGTATGCAGCACACGCCCGATCAGGCGCACGCGTCGTTTCCCCAGTGGAGCGAATATGCGGTGCCGCTCTGCTGGGTCAGTGATCCCTTTGACCTGTGACAGATCAGCACCAGCGGAAAACGTATTGCCAGTACCGGTAAAAATCAGTACGCGAGTGTCTTTATCATCGCGGACTTGATAGAGCAGATTCTCTAGTTCGAGAACGATTTCTTCGTTAAGCGGATTCCGCTTCTCCGGTCGATTGAAGGTCAATGTCGCAATCTGCCCTTCTTTTTCCAACACAAAATGATCAGGCATAGGTACTCCTTCGCCACAGAGCCCCCCATCTAGCCATAGCCTCATAACCCTGGCAAGGGATGCGGCGATCAGGTAATAGCTGTAAGCATTCAGGAGAAGGGAAAAAGGTGAAACGGATAAAAGGTGAAAAGGAAAGTCGAAGAAAGAGATTTTTCTTCCCACCATTTCCCCTCTTCGCCATTTCGCCTCTTCCCCCTTTGTGAAGCGGAGGAATTATGGACCTTGGACTAAAAGGAAAAGTGGTCATGGTGAGCGGTGCGAGCCGTGGTATAGGACGAGCAATCGCCCTGGGGTTTGCAGCCGAAGGCTGTTGCCTGAGCCTCTGTGCGCGTGGCAAGGACACGCTCGATCAAGTCGCGCTTGAAGTACAACAGAAGAACACGGCAGCGCTTGCTATTGCTGGGGATGTAACGAACGAAGGTGATGCGCACCGCTGGGTCAGAGAAACGCAAAAGCACTTCGGCAAAGTCGATATTCTTATCAACAACGCAGGTGGCTCTCGTCCAGGCGGTAACTTGACCGCCTCGCGTGAAGATTGGTTTGGCGGCTTCAATCTGAATTTCTTCTCTGCGCTGGAACTCTGTCGTATCGTTGTGCCACTGATGAGCGTGCAGCAAAGTGGCTGTGTGATTAACATTGCGTCAGTCTATGGTCGTGAATGGGGTGGACCGATGACCTACAACGCAGCCAAGGCCGCGATGATTAGCCTGTCCAAAGAAATGGCACGTGAACTGGCACCGCAAGGAATCCGCGTCAACAGCGTTGCCCCGGGCTCAATCCTCTTTCCTGGAGGGTCGTGGGAGAAACGGCAAAAGGACAATCCAGAAGCTATTGCCGCTTTCGTAAAAGCCGAGTTGCCGTTCGGTCGTTTCGGAACAGTAGACGAGATTGCCGATGTGGTGGTGTTTCTCGCCTCAGACCGTGCACGCTGGGTCTCCGGCGCGTGTGTTAACGTGGATGGATGCCAATCTCGATCTTTGATTTGAAGGGGGAAGCATGCAGTGCGTAAGCTGTGGCAACGATAATCCCGACGGCATGAAATTCTGCGGTGAGTGTGGCACGCCGTTCAAGAGCCGCTGTCCGCAGTGTGGGTTTGAGAATCCGCCGAAGTTCAAGTTTTGTGGCGAGTGCGGAACGCCCCTGGCGGTGCAGTCCAAAGTCCAAGGTCCAGACGTCCAAGGGCCTCCTCCAGCCCCTAGCCCCCAACACCCAGTACCCAATTACCTACACGCCCAAACATCTCGCTGAGCGTATCCTTGCCGAACAAGCAGCGATGGAGGCACGCGGTATTCCCGATGGCGAGCGCAAGACCATCACCGCGTTGTTTGCTGACATCAAAGACTCAACTGCACTGATTGAAGATCTCGACCCCGAAGAGGCACGACACATCGTCGACCCAGCGCTGAAGTTAATGATGGATGCGGTGCATCGCTATGAAGGCTATGTTGCCCAGTCGATGGGCGATGGCATCTTCGCTCTCTTTGGTGCTCCCATTGCTCACGAAGATCATGCTCAGCGTGCGCTCTACGCTGCACTGCTGATGCAAGAGGAAGGCCGCAAACAGGCGGAAAAATTGCGGCTGGAAAAAGGCATCAACCTCCAACTGCGGGTCGGTATCAACACCGGTGAGGTAGTGGTGCGCTCAATTCGCAAAGATGACCTGCATACCGATTACGTGCCGATTGGCCACTCCACCAATCTAGCGTCACGCATGGAGAGTCTTGCTACGCCCGGCTCCATCGTCGTCAGCGAACATACGCATCGCCTCACTGATGGATACTTTGAGTTCAAGTCACTGGGGGCGGCGCAGGTCAAAGGAGTAAGCGAACCGATCAAAATTTACGAAGTTGTTGGTGTAGGCCCGTTGCGCACCAAGTTGCAAGTGGCGGCGAGACGTGGCCTTGCGCGTTTTATTGGGCGGCAGCGTGAGTTGGAAACTTTGCAGAAGGCGTTGGAACAAACCAAAGCAGGGCATGGGCAAATCGCTGGAGTGATGGGTGAGCCGGGCGTAGGCAAGTCACGGCTGTTTCATGAATTCAAACTTGCTGCGCAGAGTGGCTGCTTGATCTTGGAGACCTTTTCTGTTTCGCACGGCAAAGCCTATCCGTATTTGCCGTTGATTGATCTGTTGAAGAACTATTTTCAGCTTGACGTTGCAGGACGATGAGCGCAAACGACGCGAGAAGATCACCGGCAAAGTCCTCACGCTTGATCGCAGTCTGGAAGATATTTTGCCGTATCTGTTTTTTCTGTTGGGCATTGCCGAACCGACCTCGTCACTGCAGCAAATGGACCCGCAGATTCGCCGCAAACGGACGCTTGGAAGCGATCAAACGGTTGTTGATCCGTGAGAGTCTCAACCAGCCGCTGATTCTCGATTTTTGAAGATTTGCACTGGCTGGACAACGAGACCCAAGCGTTTCTCAGTCTGCTCAGTGAGAGTATCGCCAGTGCGCAGTATCTTGCTGCTGGTGAACTATCGCCCTGAGTATCGACATGAGTGGGGTAATAAGACCTACTACACGCAACTGCGCCTGGACCCGTTGGGAAAGCAAGAAGCCGAAGAGATGCTAACGGCGTTGTTGGAGAGAAAGTAGGGGCGACGGCGCGCAGTCGCCCCTACAAGACCTGAAACGTTTCATTCTCGACAAAACCGAAGGCAATCCCTTCTTCATGGAAGAGATCGTGCAGGAGTTGGCCGAGCAGGGTGTGTTCGCTCATCGTAGGGTGGCGCAGCCGCCCACCAAAACCTACGGCAACGCGATCTACACATTCCCGCCACCGTCCAAGCCGTGTTGGCCTCACGCATCGACCGTCTCTCACCGGAAGAAAAAGAACTGCTGCAAACGCTCGCGGTCATCGGCAAAGAATTTTCTCTTGGTCTGCTCAAACAGGTTGTGGATCAATCCGAAGACACCTTGCAACAACGCCTTTCTCGTCTACGCGACGCCGAATTTATCTACGAACAGCCCGCATTTCCAGAACCAGACTACGTCTTCAAGCATGCACTCACGCAAGAAGTGGCCTACAACTCCTTGCTCGTGGAGCGACGCAAAGGGTTACATGAACGTGCTGCCAAGCGATCGAGACGATTTTTCACAATCGGTTAGAAGACCGCTACAGCGAACTTGCCTCATCACTATACTCGGAGTGGAAACACGCAGAAGGCAGTGGATTATCTGCAACTTGCCGGGCAACAGGCGGTGCAACGGTCAGCGAATGCGGAAGCAATCACTCACTTGACCACTGCCTTAGAGTTACTCAAGACCCTGCCGGATACCCCGGAACGTATCCAGCAAGAACTTGCGTTGCAACTTGCCCTGGGTGCTCGCTCTGATGGCCACCAAGAGGCTTTGCCGCCCCGGAAGTGGAAAGAGTTTACACCCGAGCGCGGGAGCTGTGCCAGCAGCTAGGGGAAACCCCTCAGCTCTTCTCCGTGCTGTGGGGACTATGGGCATTTTATCTTGTGCGTGCGGGTAGATTGCAGACAGCGCGCGAACTGGGGGAGCAACTTCTCGGCCTAGCCCAGAGCGTACAAGACCCTGCTCTCTTCTTGGAGGCCCACTTTGCGCTGGGAGACACTTTATTTCTATCTGGGAGAGTTGATCCTCGCTCGAGACCATCTGGAGCAAGGTATTGCCCTCTATGATCCCCAGACAGTACCACTCTCCATGCTTTCTTACTGCGTGGCATGATCCGGAGTGTGCTGCCTCTCTTACGCGAGCCCTTGGACCTTGTGGTATCTTGGCTATCCGGACCAAGCCTCGAAGAGGAACCACGAAGCGCTCACTCTAGCCCAGAGAGTTGTCTCATCCCTTTAGTCTGAGCTTTGCTCTGATCTTTGGGCTGTACTTCATCAGTTCCGCCGGGAGAGACAAACGCAGCCAAGAGCAGGCAGAGGCAGCGATTGCCTTTCGACCGAGCAGGGATTTCCACTTCTGCTGGCATGGGGAACTATCATGCGGGGCTGGGCGCTGGCCGAGCAGGGACAAGGGAGGAGGGAATTGTGCAGATACGTCAGGGCTTGGCTGCCTTTCAGGCCACGGGAGCAGAGATCGTCGCGACCGTATCTGTCTTGCCTTGTTAGCCGAAGCGTAAAGGAAACTAGGGCAAGCTGAAGAAGGGCTGATCATGCTAGCTGAAGCGCTGGCTGTGGTAGACGAAACTGGAGAGCGTTTTTGGGAAGCCGAACTGCACCGCCTCAAAGGCGAACTGACGCTTCAACAAGCAAATCAAAGAGCAAAAGGCAAAAATCAAAAGGCAAAAATCGAAGACAGTCCAACGTCTAATGCCCAAGTCCAGAGTCAGAGGCGGAGGCGTGTTTTCGAAGGCTCTGGAAGTTTCACGGAGACAGCAAGCCAAATCGCTGGAACTGCGCGCAACGATGAGTCTCGCGCGGTTGTGGCAATCTCAGGGTAAGCAGCATGAAGCCCACACGGTATTATCCGAGATTTACAACTGGTTCACGAAGGCTTCGACACGAAAGACTTGCAAGAAGCGAAGGAGTTGTTGGAGGAGTTGGAGGGAAAGAAAGTAAAGAAACAGGGAGGAAAGAAAACCCCTAGTGACCAACTGGTGAGCAAAAAAGCCGGGAAAGGCACGAAGAGATAGAAAACTGTCTAAAGATGGAATACCCTTATCAAAAAGAAGGCATGTTGATATGGGCGAACAACTTACTGTAGAAATCGAGCAAAGCCTCAAGGAAATTCTTCTACGCTACTGTGAGGCAAGTAATGAAAGTCCCGACTCGGTCATCAATCGCGCCTTGGCAGAGTTTATGACGAAGGAGAGGAAGGCCGAAGACGATACGTGGTTCGGGCTGCCATCCGAAGATTATTTCTCACTTGTCGGAAGAAGAACGAGAAGCTTTATGGACTCGGGCGTCCGAAGAGGAGCTTGACAAACTACAGCTCTCTGAAAGAGAAATCCGCTCTGATGCAGTTACTGCTCGACAAAGGAATAATGAGGCGTTAACCGAAGGCTACTGGAGATCCGTCAGAAGTCAGACCTCTCACTCCTTAACAGCGTATCGCTCAGCGTCCTCCTGTCAGTTTCGGTTGCAGAACAATTCTTTACTCTCCTGAACTCGGGAATCTACTTCGCCGCCGGGTACCGTTATTGGCAATCGAGCAAATACGCCCTTTCCTGCACGGTTGATTCACACAAGTATCAACGTCGCTGGGCGCGGCGATTACACCAGGACTTTGGCTTTGGCCGAGAAGACGCTCACTTGCTGTCGCTGGCAACGTTTGGAACGGATCTATCCGGGGAGACCGTCTTCGAGGGTTGATCTTTTTGTAACCTTTGATTTGAAATTCATTGTCGGGTTTGGTGAGAAACTTGCTGTCGATTAAAAGCCGCTTTTCTCCGATGGTTTCTCATCTTTCTGATCCCTTATGAGCAGAGCAGAATTGCCGGAAGTAGCAACAGCCAAGCCGAGGCGCTTGCTCTGTTCTCTACAATGAGAGAGGAATAAGTTGCTGGGAGACGAAAGCCTATGAACAATCCAATACGACACCCTCGACCTTCGCCGTGACGGCGGTCTGTTATGGCTGATCTTGAATCGCCCGCAGGCGCTCAATGCGTTGAGCCGTCAACTTGTGGACGAGTTACACGACGTGCTCAACATGCTCCACGATGATCAGAGTATTCGTGTGGTGATTCTGCGTGGCGCAGGGCGTGCGTTCTGTGCTGGACTCGATTTGAAAGAAACCAGCGCTGGCTCTAGCGCTGCTAGTGGACGTGAGACTGTCGCTCAAGGTCTGCGGGACCAACGGCGGATTGCCGAACTGGCGATGAAAATTCATCGCTTGCCTCAGCCGTTTATTGCTGCAGTCAATGGTCCAGCATCAGGCGGAGGATTTGCCTTAGCGTTAGCAAGTGACATTCGTATTGCCAGTGAGACAGCACGCATGAATGCGGCGTTTATTCGTATTGGTTTATCTGCTTGTGACGTTGGGGTGAGTTATTTTCTGCCGCGCATTGTTGGTTCGTCGATTGCATCAGAGTTGTTGCTGACCGGTGATTTTATTGATGCTCACCGGGCGCTAGCCACTGGTTTGGTTTCTCGGGTGGTGCCAGAAGCTGAACTAGATCGTGCTGCAGAAGACATGGCCCGGAAGATCTTGCGCAACTCGCCGCTTGGCGTGCGGCTGACGAAAGAATGTTTACGCTATTCAGTTGATGCTCCAACGCTCGAAGCTGCCATCGCTATGGAAGACCGCAATCAAATTCTCACGACACGCACGAACGATGTAAAAGAAGGGATTGCCGCATTTCTCGAAAAGCGCGAGCCGCGCTATGAAGACGCGTAAAGATTTTGGTAATGATTGTTCGTGTAGGGGCACGGCGCTGCCGTGCCCTCCGGGACAAGAAAGACCTAAATGACGAGCTACGATCCAGATAAACATCATAGACGTTCGGTCCGTTTGCCAACCTACGATTATACACAACCAGGAGCGTACTTCGTAACAGTCTGTACGTATGGACGAGAATGTCTATTCGGAGAAGTGGCCGATGGAGCGATGGTACTGTCCGAATCTGGCCGTATTGTGCAAGAAGAGTGGGAACAAACTCATATTGTTCGACCGTACGTGCAGTTGGATGTTTTTGTTGTCATGCCGAATCATCTGCATGGTATATTGATTATTATGAATGTGAATACGGGCACGGCAGCGCCGTGCCCCTACAAAAAAAGGGACTTCGGTAGGCCTATTATGGGGGTACTGCCTACGATTATCCGTTCGCTCAAATCGATCACCAGTAGACGGATCAATGAGCTGCGAAAAACGCCGGGTTTTCCTGTCTGGCAGCGTAATTATTATGAACACATCATCCGGAACGATCACGCCTTAGAAAATATCCGCGATTATATCGCTATGAATCCGATGCGATGGCATCTAGATCAGGAAAATCCAGCCCGTAGAGGAATTGATGAAAAGGATACGTTCGTATGGAAGCCTTAGGTGTATTCATCGCCGGATTTGTAGGGGCACGGCGTTGCCGGCCCTTCTTGCTGTCGACCATCCTGATGAGAAGGAGAAACCATCATGAAGCGCAGTACGGACCGCATTTTGACAACCCACACTGGTAGTTTGCCACGACCAGATGATCTGGTGACGATGTTGTACGCCAAGGACAAAGGTGAGTTGCAAGACAACGCCATATTTGAGAAGCGAGTGCAGCAAGCCGTAAGTGACGTAGTACGGAAACAGATCGAATGTGGAGTTGATGTCGTCAATGATGGCGAGGCAGGGAAAATTGGTTACTCTACGTATGTCAAAGATCGCCTGACGGGGTTTGATGGTCAGGCAGGACCGCTGCGTGCGGCGGATATGTTGGAATTTCCAGAGTATGCTCGGCGAACCTCGCGTGTAGCGGCGAAACGCCCGGCGTGCACCGGGCCAGTCGCCTACAAAGACAAAGACACGCTACAAAAAGAGCTTGCGTGCTTCAAGGCTGCGCTCCAGGGCGTGAATCCAGAAGAGGCATTCGTGAGTGCTGCCTCACCAGGCGTGATCTCTCTCTTTCTCAAAAATGACTACTACCCGAATCATGAAGCATATTTGGCTGCATTGGCCGATACGATGAAGGTAGAGTACGACGCCATCCATCAAGCCGGGTTTATTCTCCAATTGGATTGCCCTGACCTCGCGATGGGGCGTCACATTCAGTTTGCCGATGCGAGCTGTAACTGAGTTTCGCAAGATGGCTGAGTTGCATATCGACGCGCTCAATCATGCGCTCTCCGACATTCCTCCGGAGCGAATGCGGTTACATCTCTGTTGGGGTAATTATGAAGGTCCTCATCATCGTGATGTGCCGTTGCGCGAGATCATCGATATCGTCCTGAAAGCGCGTCCGAGTGGGCTGTCGTTCGAGGCCGCCAATCCGCGGCATGCGCATGAGTGGAAAGTCTTTCGTGAGTTCACACTACCAGCGAATAAAGTCCTGATTCCTGGTGTGCTCGACTCAACCACCAACTACATCGAGCACCCCGAACTGGTTGCCGAACGAATCTGTCGCTTCGCTGAAGTTGTCGGGCGTGAGAATGTGATTGCTGGCACGGACTGTGGCTTTGCGACGTTTGCTGGACTTTCCGATGTCGATCCCAAGATCACGTGGGAGAAGTTCAAGGCGATGGCTGAGGGAGCGCGGATCGCGTCGCAGCAGCTTTGGTAAGAAGTTGAATTGTAGGGCAGGCTATGCCTGCCGAATCTGTCGGCGGCCACAGGCCGCCCTACATCAATTGTCTTCTGGTTCTTGGCCTCGTCCACCGCGTCGATACTGCTGCCGCAGTTCCTGTGCTGTTTGGCGTGCCTCGCCCGTAAGGCGGCGCATTTCTTGAAAGCTGGGGTCGTTCAGCGAGGTTCCGGCTTGGTTCCCCTTTGTTCGTGTGCTGAGACAAAACGATTCCTTTCCTGCCTTGTCACCTATCCCCCAGCACACCTACCGGGGACGCTCCTCCCAATAACGAGTGAGCGTCAGGAAAGTTCCCGATTTTACACCGAAAGAAGTGAATGAAGCCCTGCGACCGTATCGAGGATATGATCGGGACTCTCAAGATGTAAAACATCCCGTGGACTCGTGCCAGTCAGCACACCTATCGTGTATACCCCTGCCGCTTTCCCGGCTTGAATATCGATCGGCGAATCGCCGATGTAGACAGTTTCCTGCGGGGCAAGTCCTAAATGGCCGAGGCATTTGTGGATTGGCTCGGGATGAGGTTTGCGGATTTCAACATCCTCGCGGCCCACAATACCACTAAACAAGTGGCGGACACCCCAACGATCAAGGAAGGGCAGGGCGCGACCTGATGAAGTGGCAATGCCAAGCTGGAGTCCACGCGCGTGCAGGTCATGGAGAAGTTCGATACTGCCAGGAATGGCGGTGGTTTCGTCATGATACCGACGCATCCATTCGCCCATACGGTCATCGAAAATCCGTTTCATTGTCCCGGCGGCATCAGGATAATCAGGTGGGAAGAGTTTCTCCAACGGCGAGTTGTCCCCGACTCGCATCAGTGCGTAGACGTGCTCTTTCTCGACCGGTGGAACCCCAGCAATACTCAGGACTTCGAGAGCGATCTCGTAGAAAAATCCAACCGAATCGGCGATCGTGCCGTCGACATCGAAGATGATACCTTTCAGCTGTTGTGGGTTCATTGTGCGGATATTCGACTCCATGCCTGTTGGACCTTTTGCTTCAGATCATCAAGAGAACCGTCATTCTCAATCACGAGTGTAGCATACTTACGCCGCTCAGCATCAGAAAGCTGACTGGCGATACGCGCTTCGGTATCTTTGGCTGACATGCCACGTTGAGCCGGCAACTCGGTCAATGACTGCGCCCTTATTGGTTACGACCAGCCACACTTCATCAGTCAAAGGGAGCCAATTGGCCTCGATTAAAATTGCCGCTTCGATAACGATCGGCTGCGTGAAACCTTCGGCGCGTTTCTCTTTGATGCGACGGTCGATATCTGTGAACATGAGCGGATGAACAATTGAGTTCAACCTTTTGCGTGCGTCGTCACTACCAAAAACGATAGCTCCGAGTTTCTTACGGTCTATGGTCTGATCTGGCGCAAGAATGTCTTGCCCAAATGCTGCGGTGACCTGTTTCCATGCTTCTTTGCCGGGCAGATAAATTTCATGCCCAACTTTGTCGGCGTCGACGACAAACGCCCCGAGTTCGCCTAGAAGTTGCGAGACCGTACTTTTCCCTGAACCAATACCACCAGTGAGTCCAATCGTTTTCACAGTGCCTCGTTTGTATAAGAGAGTGTTGTTGCTTTGTTGTGGCAGAGATTATCCGGTTCTGCAAGAACTGGAGACCGAGTGATCAGCCTGGAATACGCATACAGAATGCGGTACAACCTGGGACACGAGAGCAGGGGCTCAGTAATGAGCGCATTGCACTCACATACGAACCCGTTAGGAGGAACGATATGGCAGTAACCTCATCACCCACCGAGTCTCCCCACAACGCCTGGCGACAAGTGACGCCGGGACCCCAAGGATGGAGCGCGAACCGTGCGGCCTGGAGATCCACGCAAATACTATATGGTTTCAGTTGATACCCACGGCATTGAGCCGCTTGATTTCCTGTCGAAGCGGATTGAGAAGCAATACCTTGATCGCATTCCGCGCGTCAAAGTGGACGAAGATGGAGCTGAGTGGATGATTACCGAGGGCATTCAACCGATGTTAGTGAAGCCTGGGCGCGACGCAGTGAAACATCTTATTGCTAAAGAGACCTACGAAGAACCTGACTATTTTCAGCCCTACACCAGTCGTATGGAAGCAGAAGATCGCCTGCGCTACCGGGCTGGTGGCGAGCTTGCCCAGCGTGCCCGTGATGCTGACGCTGACGGAGTGGATGCCGAGATTATTTTTCCTAATAAAGGGATGCTGTGTTTCACCACTCCTGATCCCATGTTTCAACAAGCCATGTTCCGGGCGTGGAATCGTTGGGCACGGGAAAACTTTGCCGACTATTGGGACCGCTTTGTCCCGATGGCTGTGATCGCGCCTGGTGACATTGAAGGCGCGATGGCTGAAGTAAAATGGGCAGCCGAGCAAGGGTTCAAAGGGCTAACGTTACCGAACAAGCCCATCTTTGGGCCACTCAAGCCTGGAGAACTTCAGTACAACGACAAAGTGTTTGATCCGCTGTGGTCGTTGATTACAGAGGTCGATCTCCCCATGACGTTTCATGTCTCCACTGGTCGTGATCCACGGGGAGTCACTGGCCTTGGTGGTGCAGTGATTAACTATGTGTGTCACTCCATGCCGACGGTGATGGAACCATTGGTGCAGTTGATTAGCTCTGGTGTGTTTGAACGCCATCCCACATTAAAGGCTGGATCGATTGAAGGCGGGATTGGCTGGGTGCCGTGGATGATCGAGGCGATGGATTACTCCTTTCAAGCACATCATATGTGGGTGCGCCCGGTGACGCCGGAGTTGCCAGGTTTCTACTATCGCCGCAATTGTTTTTCCGCCTTTATGGAAGATCACGTCACCCTGCCACGTGCGGAGGAGTTGAAGATCGTGGACAACCTTATGTGGTCGAATGATTATCCGCATCATGAAGGAAGCTGGCCACATTCGGCAGAAAGCATTGAACGACAAATGGGCTGCTTGTCGGAAGAGAGCCGCGCCAAGGTCCTCGGACTCAATGCCGCACGAGTGTTCAAGCTCAAAATACCGGCAGAGAGGCGAGGATAAGCGGTTGCAAAAGGAGGAGCCATGCCCTACGCGCAGATACGTGGAGTCAATCTATACTACGAAGATCGAGGGCAGGGACAACCGCTGTTGCTGATTCCTGGTGCGCTGGGGACTGGGGAAAGTGATTTTGCTCCACAGCTTGAACAGCTTCCTCTGCAAGGACTGCGGGTGATCGTGCCGGATGCACGTGGTTATGGAAAATCCCGTCCGCCGGTGCGGCAATTCCCGCTCGATTTCTACGAACAAGATGCGCAAGACTGTGCAACATTAATGGAGACTATCGGTTGTCAAACCTATGCCGTGGGTGGTTGGAGTGATGGAGCGATCATTGCGATGTTATTGACGCTGCAACGGCCACAGCAAGTGACAAAACTGGATCCCGTGGGGTGGAAACGCCTACCTCGCTCGCGAGGACATCGAAGCGTATGAAGCGACACGTCAGCTTTCTTCTTGGTCACAGCGGATGATTGATGCGATGGCTGCGATTTATGGTGAGGAACTGCAAGACCTGTGGTCACGCTGGTGCGACGCAATGCAAATGCTCTATCGCGCTGGTGGGGAACTCTGTCAGACTCGTCTGCACCTGATTCGTTGTCCGACTTTTCTTTTGCACGGAATGAAAGATCCGCTCGTTCCTACGTTTCACGCCGATGTGTTGAAGAAGGGGATTGTCAACTCGCGGTTGCATATGTTTCCCGACGGCAAACACAATATCCATCTTGCCTATGCGCAAGAATTTAACAAAATGTTAGTCGATTTTCTGCACGAGAAAAAAGGAGGAGCTAATGGCGAAAGTTGAGTTCTTTTACGATTATTCGAGCCCGTGGACCTATTTGGCCTTCACCAAGATTAGTGGTGTTTGTCAGAAGTACAATGCAACGTTGGAATGGCGACCGATCCTAGTCGGTGGAATCTTCAATACTGTCAATCCCTCAGTGTATGAATTCCGCGAGAAGGGTGTCCCGGCTAAAGCCAAGTATGCGGCCAAGGATCTGCAGGATTGGGCGCGATTCTACGGATTGGTGATCAAATCCCCGACCGTGTTTCCGGTCAACTCGATCAAAGCCTTACGAGGCGCATTGGTTGCTCTCGATCATCCCGAGAAGTTTCTCCGCTATAGCTACCGCGTGTTTGAGTCGTATTGGGGAGAGGATAAAGATATTAGCAAAGATGACATCTTACGAGGCATTGTGGAAGAGGTCGGACTTGATGCGACTGAGTATTTCGACAAGATCAACCGTCAGGGTTACAAAGACCGTATCCGCGTCAACACCGACGAAGTCATGGCTCGCGGCGGCTATGGTACCCCAACGATTTTCGTGAACGGTTCGATGTTTTTTGGCAATGATCGGATTGTATTGGTCGAGGAAGAACTGCGGCGAGAAAAGCGGAGTTAGGAATTAGGATCTGGGATTTGGGGGAAAGGCCCAAATCCTAACTCCCCACTCCTAATGCCTAATTATCCGGCCCAACCCCATTTCTGCTTGTTGGCGGCGACTTGATCTGCTGTTGGGTGAGGAATTTTCTTGTGTTGAGCGACCTTGAAATCGCTCCCGTTGTCTTTCACCGCGTAGTTCAACTTAATGTCATCGTTAAAGACGCTCGGGACTGACACTTCTTCGAAGATGGCTTGGTACGGACATTCTGGTTCACATGCGCCACAATCAATACATTCATCGGGATGGATATAGAGCTGATTGGGGTAGGTAGTCTTGTCGCTTCCGGTATACTCATAAATGCAATCGACTGGGCACACTGCCACACATCCAGTATCTACGCATTCACGGCATAGCCTCGTGATCGTATAGGCCATTGTTTATCTCCTTGTCACCAACCTGACGTATTCGAAAATTGGAAAACGTGAACCGCGCTGACTCGTCGAGCGCTCCTTTGGTTATCGTATCACCTGGCGCAGGTCAATGACGGAGTCAGCGCTATCAGCGGGTGTGGAAAAACCCGGATGAGCGGCAAGACCGGAGAAGACCGCACTATCCTGGATTCTTATTCTCTAGTGCAACGACCTGTTCACTTGTGGTGATCGGTCCGCGGCGAGAGAAGAGAGTGATGTCACCAGGTATGGGGGTCCCTTGGAGGCTCAGAATCATGCGCATCCGTTCTTCCTGGGCACGGCTCACAACAGCAGGTTGATTCTGTTTACGATTCTGTCGCCGCACCGTCCGCTCTTCGACGACAGACTCAACCTCAGCATCGGCAAGGTTATAGGTTTTCCCTTTGGTTCGGACCGAGACAAGCTTTTTGAGTTTTTCCTTCTGTATCGGACTAATTTGCTCAAAAACAATCGCATTTCCTTGCGGGTGTACGTTCTGCGCAACTGTGCGAATCAAGGCTTCATCTTCCTCAACTGCCAAGCGGTGTTCACGTACTACCAAGTGGGTGCTCAATGGCACGGCAATGAGCAGGAAGATAGCTGCTGCACTATATGAGAAAGATGGCGAGATGGTAAGTCGGCTGCCAAAGTCTTGAAGAACCAGATCAATGCCGATCAGAATTGCGACCGCCGTTAAGCCTAATCCGAAGACGGTGAGTCCACTCGGTTGCCCGCCGATAATGATGGTCAGAAGAGAGAGCACTGTGAGCAATGCGGCAGTGAGTAGCGCGTAGGTCAGCCGTTTAGGTTGTTCTTGGTACAGCAGAAATGGAGCGATCATGGCAATAAAGAGCGTCATAAGAGGAGCGAACAAGTTCCCTTCTCGATAGACAGCCCCGGCAAACCACGCTACGCCGACAGCAATGGCTGCTCCGATCGCCAAGCCGGCAAGAGGTCGTGTAAAAATAGGGTGTTCTCGCATGCTTGTACCCTCCAATCCAAAATTTCCCCTCACCTATTCTATAGTTGTATCGACATGTTTCTCAGTTTGCAACATTCTTGCCGTCGATATTGTTGTGAAACCGCCAATAATCTGTAGCCAAACGTAAAGCGCGGGCTGCACGCTGGTGCGTAGCAAAGGTTGCGATGCTGCGCGCGTGGAATTGGTTTCGTACGTGTAACAGTGCAGCTTCATGGGCGAACGGCTGCAAGACGACAAAAAACGGCTTGGCTGAGCGTGTCGCAAAACGCTCCAACGTCTCTAACAGTGTCGTCAACGTTTGCGGATGGGCCTGCCACTGGCCAGCCACTAACCCTGCTCCAGTATCCATGACAATCACATCAATATTCGGGTCACGATCAAGAATAGCAAAAAGCCGTTCTAGATTATCGACACTTTGGCCCATTCCGATAGTGTAGCCAGAGTCGAGTGGGTTACGGAAGCTGCCACCTATGACGGTAAAGAACGAAGAAAGTTCCTGGTACGAGGCGTCACTGAGCTCAGGGACAATGAGTCCAGCGTATTCAAAGGCGTCGGTGATAGAGACCGACGGCCCACCACTCATGGCGACCAGCCCGACCCTGGTTCCGGTGGTTGACTTGGCAAAGGAGAGTAGTTTGATCGCGTCGAGCGCTTCGTCGAACGTCTCAGCCGAAACGGCCCCAGCCTGTCGTACCATCGCATCCCAGACCGCAGCGGGAATTGCTAACGACCCAGTGTGAGAAGACACCGCACGCTTTCCTGCTTCGCTTCTGCCACCTTTCCAGACCACGACGGGCTTCTTCGCTGTCACCTCACGGAGGAGCGAGAAAAAGCGGCGACCTTCACGCACGCCTTCGAGATACATGCCGATAATCTTGGTTTCGGCATCATTAGCCAGATAATCGAGATAATCACTGGCATCCAGCACCGCGGCATTGCCAAAGCTGACTGCCTTGCTAATTTTTATGCCATGATTCGGAGCAGATAAACTAAACGTGATTGTATGAGTGCCGCTCTGGCCGATAAACCCGACAGTGCCCGCATCGCCGGCTGGCAGTTCGGTGTAGTTACGCAGCCCGATACGCGGATGGTACAACCCCATGCAGTTCGGACCAATCAGCGCCATTCCGGCTGAGTGAGCAGTGTCAACTATCGCACGTTCGAGTTTTTTCCCATCCTCGTCGCCAACTTCGGAGAAGCCAGAGGTGAAGAGCATGACACTTCCCACTTTTTGTGCAGCGCAGTCGGCGACGATCCGTGGTGCAATCTGTCGTGGTACTGCCGTCATGACGTAATCAATGGGCTCAGGGATCTCAGCCAAACTTTTATAATTGGGAACCCCCAGCGCTTGGATGCCAGGAAGCTCTCGCTCGTCGATTTGCACAGAATAGGTCTTCCCCTGGAAGGTGCTCTGGGCACGTAGCCACAGATAATTCATTGCGCGTTTATCGCCGATCACGGCCACGGCTTTCGGATTGAACGCACGATCCAATGCCGCCCGTGTCGTGGAGGAGAGTGGGCGAGGAGTCGCGGGTAGTTGCGATCCATGCAGTGCAATGCGGGCATCAACCGCTAGGCAGCCCTTGGCATAGGCAAACACTGGGTTGAGGTCGAGTTCTTTAATCTCCGGATGAATCTCCAGTAGAGCTGATACCTGTAACAACAAGTGCTCTAGCGCATCGAGATCGACCGGTGGTTGCCCCCGATACCCGGTGAGCAAAGAGTAGCCTTTGATTTCTCGGATCATCGCCTGGGCATCGCGCTGACGAAGCGGCGCAAGACGAAATGCCACATCTTTGAGAATTTCGACTGAGATACCGCCAAGTCCGAACATACACACCGGTCCGAATTGTGGGTCTGTGGTCAACCCGACAATGACCTCTAATCCAGGCTTGGCCATTGGTTGGACTGATACACCGTCGATCGCTGCGGTTGGTTGTGAGCGTTTGACTGCCTGCATGATGTCATCAAACGCTCCAGCTACTGCATCAGGAGTCATTAGATTGAGCTTCACGCCGCCAACGTCGCTTTTATGGACGACTTCTGACGAACAGATCTTCAAGACGACCGGGAATCCCAGGTTTTGCGCATGGGCAATCGCTTCTTCTCTGGTGCGAGCGAGCTGGGTTTGCACAACGGAAATGTTGGCTGCACTCAATAGTGTTTTCGCTTCGACTTCGGTCAGAAGGAGACGATTTTGTGAGCGGGCCTGTTGAATAATGATTGCGGCATTTGGGGTAGACATACACAATCCTCCGACCAATGTGTGAATTGTGCTCTCTGTCATAGCCGAGAAGCGGGGCAAGGGGCTAGGGGTTGGGATCTCAGGTAAGGAGAAACGGGATAAAAGGAGAAAGGCGAAAGAATTATTCGTCTGTAGGGCGGCCTGTGGCCGCCGATAGATAAGCGGGCTAGGCCCACCCTCCGAGAGCTACTTCTGTAGTTGCTTCCTCAACTCAGCGACTTCATCACGCAACGCTTGCAGCGGTCCGGCCAGCGCTTCCTGCATAAACTTTTCGATGTATTTCCCCTGTAGGTCGTTTTCGATGTTGACCTTGTCGCCGGGCTTTCTCGCATGCAGAGTCGTGACGTGGTGGGTGTGGGGGATGATCGCGCAGGTGAATTCCGTCGGTCGGCAATGAAAGACGGTAAGACTGATACCATCGATGGCAACCGAACCTTTCTCGATGAGGTAACGGCCCAATTCAGGCGGAACGGTAAAGGTGTACAGGAACGAGTCACCTTCAGGCTGAATGCTTTTGACCGAGCCCACACCATCGATGTGGCCGGACACAACGTGCCCGGAGAGGCGATCACTCACACGTAGTGATCGCTCGAGATTCACCAGGTCCCCAGATTTGAGATCGCCGAGGTTCGTCCGTCGAAGTGACTCAGCCGACACATCAAAGCTAAGTGTGGTGTCCCCGATGACCGTAACCGTGAGACAGGTACCATTCACACAAATACTCTCGCCGAGACTAACTTCTGAGAGGGGAAGCTGGCTCGTGAGAAACAGTCGTGCACCTTCGTTCATTTGCTCGATCGTCGTGATCGTGCCCGTTGTTTCGATAATGCCGCTAAACATAGAAATTGGGATTTAGGGTTTGGGAGTTAGGATCTTGGTAAGGAGTAGGGAGGGAAGCGTTTTTACCAAATCCCAACTCCCATTTCCTAGAGCCTAGCCTGCTGTTTTCACACTTGCTCGCTCTTGCATGCGTTTAAACCACGCTTGTACCCGCGAGCAATGACCGGGAATCTCGACTTGTAGTGGTCCGAAGAGCGGTGCCCAGGTAACGAAACAAATATCTGCCAGCGTGAATTGTGAACCGAGCAGATAGTCCTGACTCCCCAGCTCTCGCTCCAAGCGCTCAAAGCAAGCGTTCAGATCTTGCTTTGCCTTGACGATTACTTCTTGATCGGCTTGTCCTTTGGGCTTGAAAAAGACCTGGCCGACAATGGCACCGAGCGCACCATCGTATGGATTATCACCATAATGCATCAGGACTCGAGCGCGGGCACGTTGCCCTGGATCGTCAGGAAGGAGCGATGGATTTGCGTACTTGTCGTTGAGGTACTCCATGATGATTGTTGACTCGTACACATTGCTGCCGTCATCTTGTAGCGCTGGGACCTTTCCGTAGGGGTTAATTGCAAGATATTCGGGTTTCTTTTGTTCGCCTTTGGTGATGTCCACTGTTACTTTTTCGTGTTGGAGCCCTTTTTCTGCCAACACAATACGTGCCTTACGGGCACGAGGAGACATGGGAAAATCGTAGAGTTTGATCATTTGTCTCTCCTCCCTACCGACAACCTGGCAACACTACGAAGTGGTGGCAAGCGGCGAAGTATCGGTCTTCTTCTGCTTTTTCCTTGTCGCGTAACTTGTCACTTAACTGATCTTTGTCTGCCATGATTGTTTCTCCTTCGTAGCGCTCGCCGTTGTCGAGCTAACCAGCGCTTCATTCTGCGTAATAAATTACGAGCATGTGAACTTTCGCTGCTCAATAGGGTCAAACTCAACAGCAGAAACGGAATTTGCGGCATAACAGGGATAAAAATCCCAATAATCCCTAACACAAGAAAGAGAATACCGAACCCCACCTTGATCAGTCGTTGTACCGGATGTGGGAGCAAGTCCCACCACCCATGGAAGAACTTGCTTAGTTGCAGGCGGATTCGCTGAAACATAGGTCACAGGTCATCGACGAGCTTTCCACTTCGGGCCTTCTCTACAGTTTCCTCAAACTGAGAGCCCAAGTCTACCCCCATTTGTTTTGCCCGCTTCTTTGCCCAGAGGCCAACGTTGCGTGAGTCGCGATAAAAGGACTCATCACGGGAGGCACTGGTATCAAAATCGTTGAGTCGGGACGCTTCCGTCTGGTGGTAGGCAACGCGCGACAGCAGTCGTTTCAAGCGACGAGCACCACAATACTTGCACGACGGCTTCGCCGTGGCGTTTTTTTGCGAAAGAAAGAGTACACTCTGGTCTTTCCCGCATTCCTGACAGTGGTATTCGTAGATTGGCATACACTTATTTCCCCTACCACAGATTCGATAGGGGTGCTATAAGAACGGTCATATTTGCTGATGGTGATGTGAAGGCTGCTAGGGTAGTCGTAGTCGATGGAAGAGGAAATCTCAGTGCGCAGGTGAGCGATACCTCACGCGAGATAGCTACCGTATGATCCCACTTCGCACTTCTGTCACACAGCACCGGACTCCTTGGGTCAATCATACGCTCATAGGGTTGAACCTTGTGTTCTTTGCTTATGAACTCGCGCTTGGGCCTCAGGTTGAAACCTTAGTCCGAGTCTATGGCTGGGTCCCGGCAAATTTCTCGCAAGCTCTCGAACGCGGAACCTTTCCTGCTCTCTCTCCGTTGCTGTCCTGTATGTTTTTGCATGGGAATTGGGCTCATCTCCTGGGGAATTTGCTTTATCTGTATATTTTTGGCGGTAACGTCGAAGATCGGCTCGGGCATGTCCGCTACCTCGTGTTTTACTGTGCTGGTGGAGTGACCGCAGTGTTAGTGCAGACCTATACGAACCCGTCGTCTGCGATTCCGATGATTGGCGCGAGTGGCGCAATTGCTGCAGTCACGGGTGCCTATTTTGTTTTCTATCCAACTGCCCGTGTGCTGACCCTACTGCCGCTAGGGTTTTCGTTCCCTGTGGTCCGTATTCCTGCGGTGTTCTATCTCGTCTTGTGGTTGGGACTCCAGATTGGTGCTGGCATGTATGTGCAGCCTGCAGCCGAGCCCCGCGTCGCGGAAGTGGCGTGGTGGGCGCACGTAGGAGGATTCGTCTCTGGTCTCATCCTCGGGCCGCTCTTGTTATTCAGACGGCGGCGCACTCGTCGTGCTCGTTCACCATCGTCGCTGGGGTGGCAAAACCCGAGGTCAGCATTGCGATAGTAAGCATAAATGCCTTTCTCGCTAGTTCAGTTGCGAGGACAGAAGCGCCAAAGCGCGACGGGCAACCAGATGGCGAGGTTCAATCTCTACTGCCTTGCCAAATTCTCGTATGGCCTGGAGTAAGTCTCCTTTGGCCCAATAAATACGTCCGAGGTTAACGTGGGGGAAATGGCGTGGCTCGTAGCGTTTTGCTACCAGCGCTTGCTCAAGCCAGGGAATCGCTTCCTCGCCTTTCCCTAACTGTGTGAGATATGAACCAATATCGTTGTATGGGTTGCCGAAGTCGGGGTCGACCGCGATCGCGTTCTTGCATTCTTCAATGGCTTGCTCGTAACGCCCGAGAAAACTGTAGGCCCAACCCAAAAACGTATGCGCTTCGGCGGTCGGGTAGGTCGCAAGTGACTCTTGATAGAGGCGCATGGCCATTCCTACGTTGCCTTCCGCCTGCGCCTCGTACCCTTGCTGCCATAAGTCAGATGCTTTCTCAATACGATCTTTCGCTACTTCCATAGGATCGGTTCCTCGCTCTCTCGTAGACCTACAGGAAATGTGAGTCGGCTTTTTCCCTATGTCAAGGGTTTTGTGTTGTGTTTGGGTGGGTAGTGTGCAGGTAAAACGATACAACCGTGTAGTAAATCGGGTAGTAGAGGGAAACGACAACCAGCCACAACGACGGCGTTGGCAATTGCCAGATCAACACCAGAAAGACAATCACCCATGACGCTCCGAGAGTATTAGTGAGGAAGCGGAACTGGACGGTGCGAGTCGGGTAGACGTACCGGATGGGAACGAAGACAAGTATGGACAACACGCACAACAGCAATCCATTCACCCAGGGTGAGGTGTGCAGTGCGTACAAATAGAACGCGACAATATTCCAATAGGAGGGGAATCCGGTGAAGAAAAAGTCCGGAGTCTTTGCCGCGGCCTGGCAGAATCCATAAGCACTTGCAAGCAGCGGCACGGCGACAAAGAATACCGTTCCTGAAGGAGGTAAGAGATTGAAGTAATACAAGGCTACGAGAGGAACGATGACGAACGTGAAGTAATCAACAATATCGTCGAGTTTAGAGCCGTCAAACCATGGCAGCACTTTTTTGATCTCTACTATCCTGGCGAGCGTGCCATCGGTCGCATCGATGAGGACCGCAATAAGCATCCACAGAAACGCGGCGCGCACGTCTCCAGCGACAACCGCCTGCAGGGCAAGAAAGCCCGCGATTGTGCCTGAGGCAGTATAAGCATGGACTGCCCATGCCAGGGACTGGCGCAGAATAGAAAAGTGCGAAGGAGCGTTGAGGGTACCCTCAGCTGAGCCGTTGGGCACTGAGGGTTGGTTCATACAAAACTTGGATGACGTTGCCGTCAGGGTCAAAACAATAGAGTGACCGGCTACCATCACGATGCGTGCGTGGTGGCTGACGAAGGCGGACCTTATGTGCTGTGAGCACTTCAGCGGCATGGTCAACCTCTTCCGGGGTTCTTACAAGGAACCCCAGGTGATCGAGTCGTTGGTTGGTAGGGAAAGCCGGAGTTGTCACTTTGTGTAACGCCAGGTTGTCACAACCCGACGATAGATAGGCATTATCAGGATCTGGTTGCCACACCACCTGCATGCCGAACAGAGACGAGTAAAACTCGACAGAAGTGGAGACATCCGCGACGTTCAGTGCCAAATGTCGAAGTCCAAGCGTGGGGATTGCCGCGGTTATACTCATAGCCAACGTATTCTCGCGAAAAGAATAGCGTCATTGTGGCAGATGCAACACGACAAGAGAAGAGTGATGAATGCAGAATGTAAAATGTAGAATTTAAGCATTAAGAGTGACACGTACCGTCCATTACGCATCACGCATTACGCTTGACGTATTACGTTTTTCCGCCTCACGGCTTCTTCACCAGCAGATACATTTCTCCTCGTTGCGCCATTGCACCGGCTTCGGTTTCTGCAGCACTTCCCCAGAACAAATCCGCACGCGCCGGTCCCCGAATTGCTGAGCCAGTATCCTGTAAAACGACAAAGCGGAAGAACTCTTTCCAGGTCACTTGATTGCGCGCATTCCATACAGGCCGCCTTGCATGAATGAAGGCGAGTCCTCCCAGAGGATAGATCGAAGGATCAGCGGCTAACGAGCGTCCAGGAGTGAGAGGCACCCCTAAACTGCCGACCGGTCCATTTGGTCCAGTCGAGGACGCTTTGAAAAAGATATAGCGGGGATTGTGAAAGAGGATTGCATCTCTTTCCTCTGGGTGTGCTGCCAGGTAGCGGCGGATACCTTGCGTAGAGGCTTGCCCCGGCGGTAAAACTCCCTGATCAAGGAGGTAACGCCCAATGCTGCGATATGATCTGCCATTGTCTCCGGCATAGCCGACGCGAATGCGCTTCCCTCTGGGCAAGCGAATCTGACCTGAGCCCTGAATGTGCAGAAAGAATCGCTCAACCGGGTCATCTAACCACACAATCTCACTGCCTCTACCTTTGAGGACACCTTGTCCATCAATCTCAGCCCGCGAGAAGTATGGAATTGCAGTACCACGTGCAGGCAAATCGTTGGGTACGCCATACAGTGGGTACCGATACCGTTCTGTCTGCACTAAACTGCCGTTAATCACTGGTTCATGATATCCAGTAAATAAAATCGGCGAAGTAACACGGTAGATATCGAAGTTCCGTAACAGTGCGGCACTGATATCAGGTTCGGTATCTAGCAGGCCCGCGAATGTTTCGAGGCTCTCACGAATTAAAGCGACAGAGATGCGTTGATCGCCAAAAGCGAGGATCTGCGATTCATCTCGTCGGCGCAGGGCAGCTACGCTCTGTAGCACTGCCGCCTTAAGAGAAGAACGATCCAAGTCATCAGCAAAGAAAGGGACGAACTCTGGATCTTCTTGTTGGAGAGCGACATCTCCTATGTGGCTATGCCCGACTGTTGGCAAGGCACCGAGAAGTAAAACAATAAGAAAAGCCAGTCCCCCAACGGGAGATGCTCTTCTGCTGCATCGAGTTTTTCCTATTTCTGTATTGTTCCTGCTGCCACCACCACATCCCCGCCTCCTCATCTCTCGCAGGTTATTCTATGCTGCATATACTGCCTGGGCAGCACTCACTCCGGCCCCCGGGGTACAGGAATATCCTTGCTTCCGTAAGATACTCTCCAGCGCACTTAATACCAAGAGGGTATTACTATGGGTACTGGATTCCCCCATTAGGCCGATGCGCCAAACTTTCCCGCGTAAAGGCCCCAGGCCAGCACCGATCTCTATATTATACTCTTCTAATAGCTGCCGTCGAACCGTGGAATCATCTACACCGCTTGGAATGGTTACGCTGTTGAGGGTCCACAACCGATGTCCTTCCTGAGCTGCCATCGCCATACCCATTGCCGCCAATCCCGCAGCTAGCGCCTCATGATTCCGCTGATGACGACGGAACCGAGCAGTCAACCCTTCTTCTTGGACGAGACGCAACGATTCACGTAGCGCATAGTTCATCGAGATTGGCGCGGTATGATGATACACGCGCTCTTCTCCCCAATACTTCTCGATCATCGTGAGATCCAAGTACCAACTCTGGACCTTCGACTTCCGCGCGCGAATAACATCGATTGCTGCCTGATTAAATGTCACCGGTGACAGCCCTGGCGGACAACTCAGACATTTTTGCGTCCCGCTGTAACAGGCATCGATTCCCCAGGCATCCACCTGCACCGGACAACCACCGAGTGATGTCACTGCGTCAACTACAAATAGCGCACCGGCTCCGTGAACAAGAGGTGAGATTTCTTCGAGCGGCTGCCACGCGCCGGTTGAAGTTTCGGCGTGGACGAGTGCAACTAGTTTGGGTCGACGGCAGTGTTTGAGGGCGTCTCGCACCTGCTCTGGAGTAAAGACGTTACCCCACTGGGTTTCGATCACAACCGGTTTCGCGCCACAGCGCTCGACAATATCTTTCATGCGAGTGCCGAACACACCGTTGATCCCAATGAGGGCTTCATCTCCAGGTTCGAGCAGATTGACGAGACAGGCTTCCATACCGGAACTGCCCGTGCCAGAGATAGGGAATGTCAGCGCGTTCTTAGTTTGGAAAACAAACCGTAAAAGTTCTTTGGTCTCTTCCATCAGTCGGATAAACTCGGGATCGAGGTGCCCCACGAGCGGAGTGGACAAGGCTTTCAGCACACGCGGATGGACATTGCTCGGCCCAGGACCTAGCAGAATCCGTATTGGAGGGGCCAACTCACCAGCAGTTTCCATTCTTGTTCTTCCTTATGGGTGACGAATACGTGCGGGAGCTACGCTAACATGAACCGGCTTTGTCTGTCAAAAACGGCGAGCAAGAAGAACGAACATACAGCCATCGGCAACGGGAATAAATGACTACGAAGTTGTAGTGATCACCAATCGTACCCTCCATATGGATGTGCGAGCAGACACTATCCAACTTTTTTGCTACAAGCCCGCGTAAGACTTTGTCTTGGTAGAGGAAGACGCTTGTGACAGAACGGACATTGATCATTCGTCGGATGGAGGAGAAAGACATTGAGCGCGCCGGAGAGGTGATGGTCAGCGCCTTCAATGATGTGTTCACGCGACATGGATACCAACCGCCCTTTCCCTCACGCGAGGTTGGTATCGGGATCGCTCGCAGCTATTGGCAGCGTGAACCACAAGAATCGTTCGTCGCTATCGATAATGGCCAGGTGATCGGTTCAGGGTTTCTCCATCTGCGTGGCGATACGGCTGGAATCGGTCCGATCACTGTCGATCCGGCCTCACAAGCAAAAGGGGCCGGTAAAGAGCTGATGATGGCGGTGATCCGCACCGGGCGGCGCTGTCCATCGTTACGGCTGGTGCAAGATGCCTTTAACACGACCTCGTTTCCACTGTATAGCAAGCTCGGGTTTGTGGCTTGCGGAACAGTCCTTGGGTTAAGTGGTCAAAATCTGCGTTCTGTTTCACGCCCTCGCGCCCATACCATTCGTGAAATGACACTAGAGGAAGTAGAACGAGTGGCTGCACTCGATGCCAAGCTCAGCGGGATCACCAGACTCCAAGATCTGCAATTCTTTGCCGATCAACCGCCTCAGCTTGTCAGTCTTACGGCAGGCAAACTTACAGGTTATCTCTGTCTTTTGCGTGCCGGAACCAGCACTTTCCTTGGTCCAGCCGCAGCGACGGAACCAGCCATCTTACGATCCCTCATTGCTCGTGCTGTCGAGATAGAGCGGGGCAAAGTGTTGCGTATGCGGTTGCCAGCTCGGCATCAGGAGTTGTTGCTCGACGGGCTAAAGATGGGATTCCGCGTTGACCACCTGCAAACTTACATGGTGCGTGGTCCGTGGAAGCCACCAAAAGGAACAGATTTACTCGCGTTGTTTCCAGAGGCGCTATGAGGAACGTGAAACGTAAAGCGTGATGCGTAAAACGTGAAAAGTGCTAGGGCAAAGGGGGAATGGCAATGCCAATGCTAAACGGAGTGGATCTCGGATTATTACCAACCATGGGTGTTGGCTCCTATGCCTCGCCCACCTGGCTGACCGCGACGCGCCGCGTGTTACGCGCTGGAGACGCTGGTCCGGCAGATATGGAAGAGGCAGTCCAAGATGCGATTAAGATTGCGATCTGGGATCAGGAAGAGGCTGGTCTTGACATTCTCACGGACGGTGAAATTCGTCGCCAGCGCTTTCTGTGGAATGTAGTTGAAAAACTTTCTGGCCTCAAACTCATTCCCGCCCAGCGTAAACTCGGAGTCACAAGTTACGACAGTGCTCCGCGATTCGAGACGGTGGAACGAGTAACGGCCCCGCATGGTTTCGGTCTGGTGGGCGAGTACCAGTACGTGCGCACGCTGACGGACAAACCGTTGAAAATCTGCTGTCCAGGACCACTGACGATCGCTCTGCCGATCACTCCAAAAGGTGGCTACACGAACGGTGACTATCTGCCGATGCTCTATGATCTTGCTGAGCTGGTCAACAAAGAGTTACGTCAACTCGTTGCTGCCGGTGCAACGTTTATTCAGGTAGATGAACCCTCTGCGGCTGGCCGCACGCCAATGCTGCCAGTCAGTGAAACTGTGAAACTCTTCAACAAAACGGTTGAAGGTGTCCAGGCCAAGCTTGCTCTCCACATCTGCTTTGGCAATAACCAAGGCCGCCCGGCAATGAAACGAACGTATAAGCCGCTGTTCCCCGGAATTCTTGAAGTGAAAGCTGACCAGTTCGCTTTGGAGTATGCGAACCGCGAGATGGCGGAGTTAGAATTGTGGAGCCAATACGGTGGTGACCGGGAGTTAGCTGCTGGTGTGATCGACGTGAAATCGATGTATTTGGAGACTCCCGAGGATGTTGCGGAGCGGATTCGCATGGTACTGAAGCATGTCAAACCAGAGAAGCTCTACTTGACCTGTGATTGCGGATTTTCCGCTTCCTCCCGTGGCTTGGCACGGGTAAAACTGAATGCACTTGTTGCCGGTGCAGCGATTGTGCGAAAAGAGCTAACAGGGAAACGAAGAGAGAATTAAAGAGTGCTTTAAGTAAGTAAGTTTTTGCCGGCGAAGAGCTACGGCGTCATTCCCGCGAAAGCGGGAATCCAGAGGGGGAGGAGTGGATTCCGGGTCGCGGCCTGCGGCCTTGCCCGGAATGACGAAGAAGAGAACCCGCTCCTGTTTCTTGCGTTGTGTACTAAGGACAGTCATTCAAATTTTGTTGGCTGCTACGACTTTAACATTGTATAAGGAGGAATCATGAGTACCGTCAAAATGATCCAGTTGTATCAATCGCCGTGGTCAGAGCGAGCACGGTGGGGATTTGAATTCAAGAAGGTTCCCTACGAAAAAGAGGATTACCAGATTGGTGCCGGCGAAGAAAACCTCAAGAAACAGACCGGGCAAGCACAGGTGCCGGTAGTCCTTGCTAATGGTAAAGTCATCCCCGACTCGACCGCAATCTTGAACTGGCTCGAAGAGCAGCATCCCACTCCCGCACTACTACCGAAATCAGAGAAAGACCGTGCCCAGGTCATGATGTGGGAAGAGCTGATGGATTGGGTGTTAGGTCCGCAGGGGCGCATCCTGATTCTCGGTAAGTTCTTGCGCTCGGATAATGAACAGATGCGTCAGGGTGGACAGTTCATGGGCCAAAAATATCAATACTCCCCTTACGCCGAAGAGCATGCCAAAGTCGCGGTGCAACGGAATCTCACGATTCTCAAGCATGCCTTAGAGGGACGCAATTATCTGGTTGGCGATACATTTACTCGCGCCGACCTCACAGTGGCGAGTTTACTCAATGTGGTGAATCCGCCGCCGGACGATCTTTATCTCGTTCCTCCACCCATTCGTGCGATGTTCACAGCAGAAGAAACACGCGATCCTTCTTTTGCCGCAGTCTTCTCATGGCGTGACAACATCTATCGCAAGCATCGTGGCGGGCCGGTGAAACCGTGACCTCAGTGGTCAGTTATCAGTAATCAGTTCTCAGGCAATGTAGGGTGGGCTCTGCCCACCTCCCTCTTTGGACTGCACCCCCTTGCACTGTAAACTCACACTCGAATACGACGGCACCAATTACCATGGCTGGCAATTACAGAAGAACGCCGACACCATTCAAGGAACGCTCGAAGCGGCGCTCTCGCAGATTTTCAGTGAAGCCGTACGGGTTCGCGTGGCCGGTCGAACTGATACCGGAGTGCATGCGCTTGGGCAGGTCGCATCTTTCAAAACTGAAAAACCTATCGAGCATTATCGCCTGCAACGCGCATTGAATGGATTGTTGCCACGTGACATTGTCGTTAAACAGATAGAGGAAGTTCCAGAAACCTTCAATCCTCGCTTCGACGCGCGAAGTCGCACCTATCGCTATCAAATCTGGAATCATCGGTGGCCGTCAGCCATTTGGGCGCGTTACTCATGGCATGTGTCGTTTCCACTCGATACGGAAGCCATGAATCAAGCAGCAACGCTGCTTATCGGCGAACACGACTTCTCGTCTTTCCAAGGGGCAGATTGGGTAGAGCACAACCCTCGACGTACCGTCCTGCGTAGCGAAGTCCGACAAGATGGTGAGTTTCTCGTCTACGATGTCGAAGCGCATTCGTTCCTGCGACACATGGTGCGCAACCTCGTCGGGACGTTGGTTGATGTTGGTCGCGGTGCGCTTAGTGTCGAAGACTTTGTCGCGATCTTTGCTGCACACGATCGTACCCGCGCTGGAGTGAACGCTCCACCGCAGGGATTGTTTTTAGTTACCGTAACGTACTAGGAGTCGAAGTGGAGGGTGAGGAGAATATGCCACGCACAGATGTCGCTTCGCGTTATGCGTACTACGTTCTGGCGGTGCTTTTCTGTGTCAACATTCTGAATCTCGCCGATCGCCAAGTCGTCTACATCCTCTTCCCGTTGATTAAGAAAGACCTAGATCTTACTGACGCTCAGCTTGGAGCTTTGGGGGCTCTGCCCTTTGCCATTTTCTACAGCTTCATGGGTGTTCCACTCGGTTGGCTCGCTGATCGTTGGAATCGGGTGCGGCTCATCACTATCGGTTTGGTTGTGTGGAGTGGATTAACGACCTTGTCTGGTATGACTCGCGGATTTTGGTCGTTGTTCGCTGTGCGAGCTGGTGTGGGGGTCGGTGAGTCGACATGTGCCCCGGCCGGGCAGACGATTCTCAGCGATTACTTTCCTCCAGCCAAACGTTCAACGATTCTAGCAACGTTCAATTGTGCAGTACCGATTGGGCATGGCCTGGGTTTGTATCTTGGCGGCTATATCGCGCAGCATTGGGGCTGGCGCTGGGCGTTTTACTTGCTGGGTATTCCCGGACTGTTGCTGGCGCTGCTCGTAGCGACCTTAAAAGAACCGATCCGTGGCCAGATGGACACCGGCAAACCTGCGTCAAGCACTGGATCATCCTATGGCTTGAAACAATTTCTTACTATCCTGCGTACCACCCGGTCGTTGCGTTGGCATTTGGCAGGTATGGCTGTCATCGGTTTCTCGGTGAATGCCTATGCTGTTTGGCTTCCGACCTTTTTGGTTCGTGTGCGTGGGATGAGCATCGAAACTGCAGGGACTATCACTGGTGTGAGTGCCATCATCGCTGGCTTGTTAGGGACGTTTCTCGGCGGGATTGTTGCTGACCGTTGGATGGAGAAGCGAAAAGACGCGCGCATGCGTATTCTGGTGGTGCGTAGCGTATTGGTCATCCCGCTGTTGGTCGCGATGTTCTTTGTTTCCTCTCCGTTCATGCTTATCGTTTTGATTGTTATTGGCAGTTCGGTCAGCTCACTCTGGTTCGGTCCCGCAGCCGCAGTGGTGCATGATCTCGTCAGACCAGAGCTTCGTTCTCTCGCGGTTGCAGTATACGTTCTATGTATCAACGTTGCAGCGGGAATTTCTCCCCTCTTGGTCGGCAAACTGACAGACATGAGCGGTGACCCACTCTTCTTACAATACATGCTCCTCATCGCACCTGTTGCCGATATCTTTGCCGCACTGTTTCACTATATTGGGTCGCGCTATGTGGTGGCGGATATGCAAGCAGGTAGGCAAGTGATGGCCGCAGCTTGAGAAAAAGGTTATGACGAAAAGGATAGATAGTGGATCTCCTCAACTCGATCATTGATGCCCTCGCTCCCTACGGCTTGAACCTGATCGGCACGACAACCGTCACGGCGTACGAAGCATTGGTACCGACGCAGTATCATGTCGCCTCGCTCCTTCCCGAAGCGAAGACACTAGTAGTGATTGGCAACGGTGGCGGGCAGTTCTGGGAAGGGTTTCGTTCGTACTATCAAAAGCGCCCAGGCTATCTTCAAGAACGTGAGCACCCTCTCGACGATTACACAGTTGAAGTTATCGAAAAGATGCTCACTCCAATCCTTGCTCAGTCCGGTTCTGCATATCGCTATTGCTATCCATTTCGCTTCTGGAATGAGCCGGTGTCATTCATGCACATCGCCCAAGCGGCAGGTCTGGCGAGCCCAAGCATACTGGGTGTCGTGATTCATCCTGTTTATGGGCCGTGGATGGCGCTCAGAGCTGCGGTGTTGATTAACCAAGAATTACATGCCGAGCCAGTTGCCGCTGGTTTTAATCCCTGTCCCACCTGTGTCGAACGTGCGTGCATGGCGGCCTGCCCAGCCTCGGCAATTTCAACAGAGAAAGGCTGGGATATCCCTGGTTGTGTGCAGCATCGTCTGCGCGTGACAACCGACTGCGTTGACTACTGTCGTGCGCGCTTCGATTGTGTCTATGGTCGCGAACATCGCTATCCTCTCGATGAGTTGCAGTATCATCAGCAGTTCAGTTTTACTGAGATGAAAAAGTACTTCGGCAAGAAATAACTACCGTGGGTCTCTACCCTTGCTTGCGAGAGAAAGGCCCCCCTGCTAGGGTTGAGAGACTTTCGTTGTTCGGTTTACTCCGTTTGTTACATTGAGGTGGTTCAGAAGAAACGAGGCCCCGGAACCTTCTCACAGGTTCTAGGGCCTTTTTGTTTTCTGGAGGTTCCGCATGAGAAATGCACGCCCGCAGCGTAGTGGTTCGAAACGAACCACTACCCCTCGACCACCAAGGACAGAGCGAGCTGATTCTATTGAGCTCTCTGGGAAGATCGTGGAAGTACTGCCGAATGCCTTCTTTCGGGTTCGACTCGACAACAACCATCTCGTCCTCGCCCATGTTGCCGGAAAGATGCGCAAGTTCTTTATCAAGATTATCCAAGGGGATACCGTCACCGTACAGCTCTCGCCCTACGATCTTGACCGCGGGCGGATCACCTTCCGCCACCGCTAATCGTTTCAGTGACGCTTTTCCTCGCCTTTGCTGAACACTGCTTCACAGAGAGCGAGGAGTTGCTGATGCTCTCGGCGCGTCCGTATCGCAACCCGGAAAAACTGTTTCCCGAGACCGGCAAAATTACTACACTCGCGAACCAGGATCAGCGCTTCTTCTCCACGCTGACGAAAGGTTCTCGCATCAAGGCCTCTGGCGGTGACGCGCAGCAGGAGGAAATTCGCTACTGAAGGAAACACCCGCAACCCAGGAATAGCCATCAGCCGATTGGCCAACCACGTTCGTTCGCGCGCGATGAACGTCCGGCTGCGTTCGATAAAGCTTTGGTCACGGACACAGGGGATTGCCATCTCTTGGGCAACAGAGTTCACCGACCACGGTTCTATATATTTGCGCAATCGCGAGATGAGAGTGGGATGCGCGATAACGTAGCCGACCCGGAGGCCCGGTATAGCAAAAAATTTCGTCAATGACCGGAGTACAATAACTGACGTATTCTGAGTAGCAAGATATTTCAGTGACTCTTCTTCGACCCAATCAACGAAGGTTTCATCGACGACCAGTTGCACTCGTAATTGACGACATAGGCGAGCAATTTCCGTCATCGCCGTACGAGGAATCAATGCACCCGTCGGGCTGTTCGGATTGGTAAGGACAAGGGCGTCGTAACCAGCAGTGAGAGCGCTCTGAAGTTTGTCTATAGCAAGAGCGAACGTCGGTGGTCGCAGAAAGAATCGCGTTACCTGCGTCCCAGCGAGCCGGAACGCGGTCTCGTGTTCGCTAAACAAGGGGGCAACCACTAGCACCTGCCGCGGAGCAATGACACGCGCAAGAAGGTATATCAATTGTGTCGAGCCATTTCCTACTAAGATCGCAGCAGGATCAAGACCGTGATACTGAGCAAGTTCGGTCGTCAGCGTTTCTGCATACAGCTCAGGATAGTGAACGACTCGGTTGAGCGCGCGACGATAGGCTGCGGCAACTCCACGTGACCAGCCTAACGGATTGATGCTCGCACTGAAATCAAGCACCTGTTCTGGCTGCACTCCTCGTGCCTGGGCGAAGGCATACACATTACCACCATGCATAGACAGTCTAGAGTCCGGCGTCTGGTGTCTAACGTCAGTATTTTTACGGCTCACGACTTACACTCACAGTGCCATGATAATTACACAGAGCGCCAGCACTAGTGCACTGGCGAGGTCAAGCAACATGAGTCCCTGGGAAATGTGTTCAGGACAGAGCGGGTGGCGTGCATCTCCTAGGGTTGATTTCTCGACACGTTCGCCAAAGTAGTGGCTCGGCCCACCGAGTTGAACTCCCAACGCTCCTGCCATCGCCGCTTCGGGATAGCCAGCATTCAGGCTCTCGTGCTTGTGACTATCACGCCAGGTAATTCGCCAGGCTTCTTTTTCATCATACGGACACCCGAACCAACGGCCGATCCCTGCTGCACCAATAAGAGCAAGCGCACTCAGTCGGGCGGGAATATAGTTCGCCACATCGTCGAGGTGCGCAGCGACCTTGCCGAACTGCTCATATCGTTCGGTGCGGTAGCCGATCATCGAATCCAATGTATTGATAGCCTTGTAGGCCATGGCCAGCGGAACACCTCCGATCGCCATGTAGAAGAGCGGCGCAATGACGCCATCGGAACTATTCTCTGCAACCGACTCGACAGTTCCACGAATAACCTCTGATTCCGATAGCCTAGAGGTCTCACGACTCACCATGCGCGCAAGCCTTGAGCGTGCACTCGCGAGGTCACCACTCGTTAGAGGCTGTAACACTTCCTGCGCATGCTCCTTGAGGTTGCGACGCGCCAGGCAGAGCGACCCAAGTAAAATCGTAATACCGATTCCGATCCACCAGGACCACAAGGTCAAAAAATAGAGCAACCAGACCGTCAGAAGATACGTGCAGAGAACAACAATCATAACCAACATGGCGCCACGCTGAAAGTCTGACCTGAAGGGCAACGTCGTTTGTCGAAGTCGAGCTTCTCCATACTCAATCGCTTTACCGATCAGACGTATGGGATGTGGTAGCCATGGTGGATCACCAAGAGCTGCATCAAGGGCAAACGCAAGGACGAGTAAGGTGAGGTGATCCATAGCCGCTACGTTGGGATCGCCTTTTGAATACCTTCTCTTACGGCATTCGACACTACTTGCCCGATCAGCTCCCCTAACTTCGTGTGTTTCCCGCAATAGCGGTACATAGCCCCGGCAGTCGGGCACGCAATCGCCACACAATCAGTTCCAGTTCCAGTAGCAAGTGTATTCGATACGGTACTTCTGATCTCTGCCGTCACTAAAGCGCTGACCTTTGCTTCAGTCACGATTTGCACGGCTTCTATCATGGCAGGAAGCGTCAGCGGCTGGCTGAGCACAACAATTAGATTGATCGTACCAAGCTGTTCCTCATAGGTCGTAAGATCTCCAGCAGCAAGTGCATTGCTGAGCCCTACAGTGGCAAAGCACTCAATCAAGGTAGCCGCATGTTGCACGGTCCGCTGTACAAGCCGTTTCATCAACACGCCGGTCATGAGACCCACCACCGGGAACGGAACTGCCAATCGCTCGGCGAGACTACTCAGATGCGTTCTCGGTTCTGGTGTCGAGTGCTCGTTGATACTCACTTGGTGATTGAGGATGGTGTGGGCCTCGACTAAGCCACCACCCAACGGTGCCCAACTTAACACGTGATAGCGCTCAGGAAATGTCACAATGAGAGTGTTTTCACGGACACTTGTGACCCAAGAAGTTTCCACCGCTGCCTCTGTCGTCTTCACAATAGGAGGAAACGGGAAAAAGGGAGAACGGGGAAATGGTCAGAAAGCGGAAGAACCCTTTTACTTTTCATTTCACCTTTTCTCCATTTACCCATTTGTCCCACTCGATATGTGACATTTGCCTATTTCTTATCTGCCACTCCCGCTTCAGCGAAGGTGGCCATCTCGTCATACAGACGCACGGCCGAATCCACCAGGCTCATTGCCAGCGCGGCACCAGTCCCTTCACCAAGTCGCATCCCAAGCTCCAGCAGCGGTTGCACTTGCAATGCGGCCAACACTCGGCGATGTCCGTGCTCGGAGGAAAGATGGGCAAAGAACAACGCCTCTTTGACTGCCGGATGAAGCGTACATGCTACCCAAGCGCCCGCTGTAGCAATGAATCCATCAATCACTACTGGAATATGCAATGCAGCACCGGCTAAACAGATGCCGGTGATCCCGGCGATCTCGTAGCCGCCGACACTGGCAAGAATACTCAACGGGTCAGCAGGATTGGGAGGGTTACGAGTCAGAGCGTACTGAATCACCTCGATCTTGCGGCGTCTCCGCTCTTCATCGATCTCAGCACCAAAGCCGGTTAACTCCTCGGGAGCAATGCCACTCAGAGCAGCACAGATCGCCGCAGCTGCGGTAGAGTTACCAATCCCCATTTCTCCCACACCCAGGAGTTGCGCTCCGTTACGTACAGCTTCGGTCGCTACAGCAACACCGATTTCGATTGCCTGGATCGCATGCGTAAGGGGCATTGCTGGTCCATGAACGAAATTCGCCGTTCCACGTGCAACCTTGCGCTGGATCAACCCTGGCAATTCCAGTGCAAAATTATGGTCAATCCCAAGATCAACTACTTGCAACTCAATCCCAAGTTGACGGGCGAGCACGGTAATCGCCGCGCCGCCGCGCAAATAGTTATATACCATCTGGGCAGTGACTTCGCGCGGATAGGCACTCACGCCTTCATCACAGACGCCGTGATCCCCGCAACAAACAATCAACACTTTGTGATCGACACGCGGACGGTCGCACCCGGTAATGAGGGCACACCGCTGCGCGACTTCTTCCAGCCGACCAAGGCTGCCGCGCGGTTTAGTGAGCGAATCAAGACGGGCCTGAATGCTATCGCTACGTAACGTATTGAGTGGACGAATCTGAGCGAGCGTCGTGTCGAGCAATCCCATAAGAAATACGGAGTTTATCCCTTCAGTTTTAGTGGTAAGCCCGCAGCCAGAAAAAGCACTTCTTTGCATGCCTGTGCCAGTTGCTGGTTCACGGTGCCAAGCACGTCACGATATTCACGTCCCAATGCATTATCTGGTACCAAACCGAGACCGACTTCATTACTCACGGCGAGGAAATGAAAGGGCAACAAAGGGATCTCTTCAACCAACTCAGCAACTTGGTTCTCCAGCTCATCGCGGCGTTTGGCTAACAATGCATTCGACACCCACAGAGTGACGCAGTCGAGTACAACTGCGCCAACTCTGTCGTCAAGTTCTTTCAATTGCCAGACCACATCCATAGGCTCCTCAACAGTCATCCAGCGCCGACCACGTCGTTGAGCACGATGTGTCGCAATCCGGGCTTTCATCTCTGCATCTTTACCTTCTGCAGTAGCCACATAGACAAGCCCTCCCGTCCATGCCTGCGCTCGCTGTAGGGCGTAGGTGCTCTTTCCGGACCGCGCTCCACCAAGTACCAACACGCTTTCCTTGTTTACTTGCTTTCGTGGCATACACCCCTCCCTCAACGAAGAGTGACACGCTCACAGTGAAGAATTATGCACCGCGAGTAAAGTGCCATAGGCCAAAGGCTCTCTTCATAAACGTTAACAAGCAAAATTGGTATTCAGATTTCTTGGTGGGACGGACTTCTCACCCGTCGTTAGTAATAGGCTGGAAGCCTGTTCTACCTGGACCTTCCCGTATCCGTTTATCAAAAACCATTAGCCAGGTGGGCAATCTCCAGTTTCACGGTTTCCCGGCCTTTAGCCTCACGTCTTGAATACTTCTACGGCATAATACCGTGTCGTGTCTTCGGTCCCAGCGGCGCAGTATTGCCGGCGCGTGCCGCTCGGAGCGCACGAATGATGAGCGGACGCGTATCACGTGGATCGATAAGATCGTCAAAGTTAAAGGTCTCTGCCGTTGAAAACGGGCTACCAAACTGTTTGTAATAGTCTTCAAAACCACGTCGCTTTGCCTCTTGATCATCCGCCGTTTCTAACGCAGACTTATGTCCAGCACTGACTCCACCTTCAACCGGCAACGCACCGAACTCCCCTGACGGCCAGACCAGCGTGAGGATTTGCCCCATTTGATGACCGCACATCGCTACGGCGCCCATACCGTAGGCTTTGCGCAGCACCACCGAAATCTTCGGAACAGTCACGAACGACATCGCATAGGCGATGCGTAGGCCCCGACGTAACGTTCCTTCGCGTTCGGACACGCTTCCCGTCATAAACCCCGGCACATCAGACAAGAAAATGAGCGGAATATGAAAAGCATCACAAAGTTGAATGAAGTGAGTCATTTTATCTGCCGCCGCACCATCAATGATGCCCGCTAATTGCAACGGTTGATTGGCAACCAGGCCAACCACCTCCCCATCCATACGTGCGAGGCAGATAACAACCGACCGTCCGTAGTAGGGCTTGATTTCAAACAGCGAATCCTGGTCAACCAAGTGGCGGATGACTTTCAGCATGTCATATGGTCGCTTGCGATTGCGCGGAACGATAGACAACAACGCCTCGTCACGGCGCTCGGGATCATCAGTTGGCGTGAGCCGTGGCGGCAGTTGGTACACATTAGTCGGAAAGTAACTGAGATACTGACGAATGATGCGTAAGCAATCTTCATCGTCCTCGGCTTCGTTGTCCCCGACTCCGCTCAGATAACAATGGATGGACGAGCCCCCTAGTTCTTCCTTTGATACCTTCTCGCCGATCGCCGCTTCAACCACTGGAGGGCCGCCGGCAGCCAACATACTCGTCCCTTTGACCATGACGACGAAGTCTGCCAATGGCGCCATCAGCGCAGGATCACCCGCACAAGGCCCCATCGCCGCAACAATTTGAGGTACAATCCCAGAAAGATGGGACATTAAAGTAAAATGTTTACCACCCACCCAACCACCACGTACCCACTCGTTGGCTCGTGCACCCGAACCATCAAGCAGCCAGATGACCGGAACTTTGGTTTGGTGGGCAAGCTCGCAGACTCGCTCGCGTTTGATGATCCCAGTCTGCCCAACCGATCCACCCATCACCGTAAAGTCCTCAGCTCCGATAATCACGTCACGTCCATCGACCCGCCCATAGCCGATGATGACTCCGTCGGCAGCGGTATATAGACCCTGCATCTCAGGGCGTTGGCTTTGATGTGTGGCTAGTATCCCCAGTTCGGTAAAAGACCCCTCATCCAGGAGTCGTGCAAGACGCTCACGTGCCGTGAGTTTCCCTTGGGCATGTTGCTTAGCGACTTTGTCGCTTCCACCCATTTGCAGGGCGTGTTGCCGGCGCGCTTCAATTGCTTCGATTTCTGGTTGCCAAGTCATGAATCGTCATTCCTCGTACTTCTGTTGATTGGTCAAGCACTTCTGTCACGCTTGGAAACGGTGTTCAAGTCGTTGGTTGCGTCTGGGTTGCGTCTAGTTGCATTTTCCAGCCCGTCCAGCTTGTCTACAGTAGGTGTCAATAGAGATCTGAATACGGTGATGTTTTAGTTGGTCTTTTATGTGGATAAAGTCTTTATTGTCTGGCGCAATTTGAAATAAATTGTCTAGGCACCGGAGGAAATAAAGATGTTTGCAAGTGTAGGGGCAAATTGAAGATTTTCGCGAATATCTAGAAAAGTGGTCTGAGGACTTAGAGCTGGCTTCGACAGAATAGGATTCTAGATTTGAAGGAAGCTTTATCAGTTTTTCTGGAGACGTACGAGGAGTTCACGTTCAGGGAGCGGTAACAGGGGATCCTGGTGAGCTTTGCCGACGAGGTTGGCTGACAAGTGATGGCGTGGACTATAGAGATACCCCAATGTTCCACCCCTTCCGGCTCTATCCACTTCTTCGCGTTCTTGATGCAGGTCAGATCACCAATGCAATGTCTAGCTTCACTCAGGGAGATAGGCCATTTCTACCGATGGATTTAGAGCTGATGTTCTTACGCAACGTTGATCAGATCGAAGAGACTGCATGGCAAGAAAATCAGATTGCGAATCTCGCAATTTTGTTGGAGCCTCTCTATTGGACGCGCATAACTGGTGGAATCACTCGACTCGTAGAGATTTTATCAGCGAAAGCGAGTATAAAGTTTTGCAAGATCAATACCGCGAAAAAGCTCTGGGGCTAGTTAGAAGTCTTGATCCAGCCGTTTGGAAAAAAGTTCATGAATCTCTGTGTTGGCAAGCGTCGATGATGGATAAAAATAGTGACTTGTATCTACTCCTCCGACTTGCGAAATGGGGGCAACGTGAAAAACTGAAGGGGACCATCGCTGGTGCTCTCTCGATTCGACACCTTGCAGAAGTGATCAGGCGAGCCTTTGAAGAGGTATTTGCTTAGCGATGGATAGAAGAGGATCAAGGTTTCGGCATGTGGCGTCCTGGCGGTTGTCAGATGTTTTATGGATATGATTGTCCCCTTGATGATGAACCCCATTCCAGACCTTATATCACCTGGGATAGTAGCTGGGCTGCTTCACTGGAAGTGTTGTCCGTTGGTACGTTGAGGGTGAAACAGAATACCACGCCGTCCTCCGTTTACTTTCAGAACCATCCAGAAGTGGAATATAGATTATCAATCTCCGAAGGTGTTATCGCATCTGAACGGGATAACATAGCACTGAAGCTGGGAGATTGGTTAAAAGAAGATAAAGCGCTCAGACGCTTCAGTATAATTTCCTTTGATCGAGACGTGCCGGCGAATCGAAAAGCAATACGGCGACAGGTGGAGCAAGGAAATATTGTTGGTTTCATCGCGGCTCACAAGCCGGACTTTGAGTTTGCCAATTTCACAATTCAGGAGCTTATTGAAATTACTGCTCGAATTGATGAAAGAAAAGGTTTTTCGGGAGAGCTGATTCGCAATGCGGATTGGGTAGGCGTTCGCAACGGGGGGGATTTTGAAAAAGAATTACAAAACAGTTTCGAAGAGACAACAAAGCCTGAAAGGTAAAGAATGGGGGAAAGCACTCGCCGAGTATGCGTCTGAGCATAGAAATCGTCCAGACAATGGCAGTGAACGACCTTTTTGGCGCGAAATTATGAGTGCTCTACGTACACGAATCGCTAACTATGATTTTCAAAAAGAACACTTCTCCTTCGATCCCAATACTTTCGAAATAATTGATCTTCGGACAACAAGTGCCGTACACGGTACAGCAAAGAAAAAAGCTGAGACTTAACCATCACCAAAGCGTATTCCTTAAGAGTATGAGGAACCATCTGAGCTATAACAATGAGTCTTTTTGATTCCCGCATCACATTTCGATGTTACCTTGAGCAAGAAACCCGCCTGGGCGACTTGCGCAAGGCGACAGAGAGAACAATAGGACTGCTGAAGGAGCGGCGTGCAGCTCTGATTGCGGCGGCGGTGACGGGTAAGTTGGATGTTCCACAAACGTTGAGATAAGGGTGAGGAGCACCGAGTACGATACACCTATAATGAAAGCTAAGCTGGAACCTATTAACTGTCTTTCAAAGATGTCGCTATTCCCCTGGTTCTGCGATACTGTAGCAAATATCTCATGAAAATATTTGGTCCGGGTGATCGATATGTTGACAGAAGAAAACAGCGTAGAGCTCGAGCTGAAGCTAAGGTTACCTGATTCATTAGCGCGAGAAGCAGAAGCGAGCGGATTATTGACGCCGCAAGGGTTAGAGGCACTCCTCCGAGAGGAAGTGCAGCGTCGTCGCGTCACCCAGTTGTTTGAAGCCGCGGATCGCTTGGCCGCGCTTCCACCACTGACTGAGGCAGAAGTGGAAGCAGAAATTCAGGCGGCTCGTGCTGAGAGGCGTGCCGCCCGTGCGAGTGGTCGCTGATACCAACACCCTTGTGTCCGGCTTGCTGTGGCATGGGAACCCTCGGCGTGTGCTTATGCGGCGCGTACTGGTACGCTGCATTCATGGCTTCAGAAGTGTATCAGAGTTGAAGAGCAGAACCGGCAATCTTGGGTGAGGCCCGATAAACACACCAAACGTTATGCTCAGCCCGAGCGGAAACGGGCCAGGATGATATACCGGAAATAACCGATACTTGCGGTCAGTCACTTTGACTCACTTTCTGTAGCGGTTGGAACAAGAACGATAAGATGCTGACGTGGAAGGAAGTCGAAGACCTGTTGGAGACGGAAACCCATCGGTTCAATTTCCGTACGCACTTGCACAAGGGTCATCTTATGATCAGGTTTGATCGGTACGGTCGGATCTTCTCCTCTATACTCAATGAGTACTAATCGCCCGCTTGGCTTCAACGCACGACGTACCTGAGCCATCGTTTCTTCTGGATGAGCAAGCTCATGGTACACATCAACCATGAGTGCGAGATCAAGCTGATCAACGGGAAGTTTGGCATCGGTTGGAGTTGCGAGGATTGGCTCGATGTTAGTGATGCTCGCTTTCTTCATATTGACCCGGAGCCGCGAGAGCATCTCTGGTTGAATATCGGTGGCGAGCACGCGGCCTTGTGGGCCGACCTTCGCAGCGAGACGTAAACTGTAGTACCCAATGCCTGCACCAATGTCCGCCACCACACTTCCAGGTGCAATGTCCAAGGTTTCGAGGACTTTGTCCGGCTGCTCTAAGCTGTCACGTTCTGCGCGTTCAAGCCAATCGGCACCGAGATAACTCATGGCCGGTGCGATGGTCCTACCTTTGTAGGTCTTTGGTGTGAAGCGATACTGTGACGGATGAGGGTCATCCGCTAGTCCTTGAGATGCAAGGAGAACGAAAAGAAAAACAATCACTGCGAGTGAAAGTCTGATCTCTGTGCGCTGCGTCTTTTCACTTCGAGGCACTCATCCTTTGTTCCTCCGAAAACGAGTTGCTCACACGATAGCATGACTCAAGTTTCCTCTCGCCCCGCCAATATATACAGGCGAGGAGACGAACCTGTGGCAACCGTTAAGAGAACGCTCGCAACTATGACCTGGTGTGGCCTCGCCATTCTCATGGCAACCTTATACTTCAAGCCCCGCTTCGATGAATGTGTCTCGCACGCCAAGGCACTTCCGAGCTTGACTGACTCTTTCTACTCACCATGGCGAGGATGTCAAATAGAGATTGCTCCAGGGACATGGGCATCATGGGAGGAAGTTCCAATCCGTGCTCCACATCTGCTGGAGTCTTCTGGATGTGTACATGAAAGTGGAACGCGCTGTGCATGATTATTTCGTTGCTACTCGGAAGAAAGCCCTACACCCAGATTTGCTGGGCCTCTGTGAGAAAGATCGTGAGCCACGGGACAAACGATAGGACGAGATAAACACCAGCGATGAGGGCAAGTGCCCAGACACTGAGACGACGGTGCCGTAGCAACAAGAAGAACGGCAGAGCCAGACAAACAGCCCCTTTTGTCCCGAGCAATGTCTCTCCAACTCCCCATTGTACCATCGCCGCATGCATCACTGGATTTCCCTCTTGGACGCCAAGCGAGAGTCCTTGGTAGGTAGCGAGCCCATCAAATGTTTGGAGCATGACATTGAGGAATACAAGGCGAGGGACGGTTTCTACAGGAGACGGTTTCAAGAGTACTTTGCCTTGATCGCGGCAGTACGCAAACAGAGAGAAAACAGACACAAGAAGCTTCGTCCCAATTGTAGAGAAAAACCAGGACACACAAGACCAAAGAGTACGAATACTGACACCGATCGAAAAAGAGAAGAAACGCATCATCACTTCTAAGCTTATGCCGCGACGAGACCACTGCCGTCAAGGTCCCAAAAATAGAGCACGAACGGTCCTTCTCACAAAAAGTAAAGATTCCTCTAAGGTGTTGTTGAGAATTCCTTACGTGGAAATCCTGCTTTTGTTCATTCGGGCAAAACAACAAAGAAATCTCAACGCTCCTGGGGATCTGCTCGCTTAGTATCCGCGCACAGTTGGAGCAATCTGTAAGAAACTTCGTGTGATCAGTCACACTGTAGCCGCGACCAAAGCGCTTGAACGTTTGGGATTGTTCTGGCGGTGACCATGGAATCTTTTATTTACTGACCCCCGGTTTGTCACCCTGGTCACTTCTGCTATGAAATAATCATGGTGGAGAAAGCGGATCTGCATCGCCGGACGCAACGTGTAACAATCAAGGACATTCTTCGTACCGCTGTGGATATGGAAAAAAAGACCATGGCGTTGTACATGCGCTTTGCGCGTATATTTCAAAAGCCGGAAGAACTACGCAAGTTCTGGTTTACGATGGCGCGACACGAGGCCGGCCACCTTGGGGCGTTGGCACTTGTCGAAGGGGTACTGGAGAACGAGCCTAACATCGCGGAGACCACGAAAGTGTGGTTTGACCCTTCGACTGTGGTGCGGCTGCGTTCGTTGCTTAGTGCCTATAGTCGAGAAGCCGCGAAAGGAGTTTCGGTTGAGCGCGCGTTTGAGCTTGCGCTGGATATCGAAGGGTCGGAGCTTGAGGATGTTGTCGTTGAACTCCTGCAAGTCGTGAAGGAACCGATGCTGCATGATCAGGCAGTGAAGTTGATGCTCCATGACCTTAGTGATCTCAGTTACATGGTCGAAAAATTTACCAAGAACGAAGCGCTCTTGAACCGTGCGGATGAATTGGTCGACCGTCGAGTCGACACTTTTACTGTCCCGCGGGTCGAGAAGTCTCACTCGACTTCGTCATAGGTTGCGCGATCAGGATGTACTGATACGGCAGGATAGTCAGTTTCTCCGTTACCTTCAGCCCCGCCGCTTGTAGTTCTTTTTGTACTACTTCTTCGCTAAGTCGCATGTGCATCGGTGGGCCGACTGGCGTTTCGTGCTTGTAAAAATCGACAATCGCAACTCGGCCAGTCGGCTTGAGAGCTTTGCGTACTTTGCGCATGTACACCTCGCGGTCTTCGAGGTGGTGGTACACATCGCAAATAAACGCGAGATCGAGTGAACCGTCGATCAACAACGGATCGTGAGCAGGTACTTTCATGGCTTTGACGTTGTCGAGGTTTTCTTTTTTCAGTCGCTGTTGCAGATGTTCGATCATCCCTTCTTCCACATCAAGGGCGAATACCGAGCCTTTTTCGCCGACGGCGCGCGCAATATGACGTGTGAAATAGCCGCTTCCTGCGCCGATGTCGGCAACATAGTGTCCAGGTTGGACTCTGAGAGCTTGGATGACGGCGTCTGGCTTCTGCCACTCGTCCCGCTTCGGATCTTCGAGTACGGAAATGTACTTGTCGAGCGGCATGGGGTGGTGGTGATGGCCGGTCTGGGCGTGTACGACAAGGGGCAATAACAACAGAGACAAGCCCACCACGCTCCACACAGATTGCCAACGGCTGTAACGTTTCACAGATTCTCCTTTTCTGCGGCAAGGAAGTAAGGTCAAAAGGCAAAAACGAGGAGTCAGTAATCAGTCGGCAGTCATCAGCGCGTTGGCGGGCACAGCCCAGCCCTACATATTGCCTATAGGGTGTAGGGCAGGCTGCGCCTGCCGCCAGCGGCTCAATCAGATCGCGGCAAATTCATACACTTCACAACATGCTGTTCCCTGCCTCCATTTTTCCCCCCTAGAGCCTGAAGCCTACAGCCTATAGCCTTTTTCCTACTGACTACTTTCTTCTCATTCTTCACTCTTAATTTTTCATTCTTCATTTACCTTTACTGCCGACTACGCAGTACCAAGGCGAGGACGAGGCCAGCAAGTAGCAGTACCGGACTCCATCCGGCAAGAGATGGAGGAAGTACTCCCCCGTACCCTAAAGATGCCGCGACCCCTGTCAGCAATACATAGCTCACTCCGAGTGCACTGCAAGTGAGAATTGTCACCGCAGGGCCAGGAAAGGGCGGGCCACTCACAGCAAAGAACAATGCCGCGGCCGGAAGAAGGAGACACGCGAACGGCGCTGCGAGCTTTACATTAAAGTCAACACGATAGGTCGTTGCATCATAGCCGGTTGCCTCGGCATCGCTGATCGCCTGCGCGAGCTGATTGGTACTCAAATGCATGCTATCCGGTGTTGTGCTCGGAGCTTCGCCAAGCGTAATACGTGACTCGGCGGGGAGAGGTTGTAGCCCTTGTGCGGAAATGCCAATACGGACTGGCTCGATGAGTTCCCATACGCCATTGCCAATATGCTTGGCTCCTCGTGCGTCGATACGGCTGACTGGTAACCCCGAGTCATCGAGCTCGTAGATTGCCAAGCCTTGAGCCTCACCGACTTTAGGGTCAAGTGTGGTGGCTTGGTACAGATGGGTACTGTCTTGATACCAGATCATTCGCTGTCGGAGGCTTGCATCTGGTCCACGCCTTTTGATCTCTTCGTCTTTGAGCTGATCGGCGAGCGCGTTGGTGCGGGGCACCACAAATTCATTGAGTACAAAGTAGGCAGGCAAGATGACGCCAGCAATGAACAAGATCGGCGCTAAGGCACGGGGAACAGAAACGCCACAGGCCCGCATGCCGATAATCTCGCGATGGAGCGTGAGAATACTCACCGTCAGTGCGGTTGCGAGGAGCAGGGACATAGGAATGACACGTGATGCCAAGAGCGGGGTCCGGGCACCGTAGAAGCGAAGAATAGCCAGCGCTTGTGCTTGATGACGCGCGAACCATTGCAAGCGTTCGAGGATATCAACGAGTAAGTAGCCGACGAACAGCATGCCGAAGGCGAGGAGGAGCATGATGAGATACTGTCGCGTGACATAGCGTTGCAACACAAATCGTCGAGAGCGGGACTGGTACGTTGCGGCTGTGAAAGCTGGCTCTTCTGGTGCTGTCCGTTCTCCCGTCTGGCGGCTCCAGGTTGCCCACTTGCGAACTCGCCAGATGAGAAGAATGGCAGATACTGAGATCACAAGATTGGCCAACCACACGCCTAGCAGAGGGGGAACGACTCGAGCCTGCAGAAGTCCATTGCCGAGTTGCATCAGTCCATAGTAGACCACTGCAACCAGAAGTCCGGTCACTCCGCCGGCAGCACGAGAAAATCGTTTTCCTGCTAACCCGAGCGGAACAGCCAGTAGTCCCAACGCCAGCGCAGCGACTGGGTAGGCCAGTCGATGGTATAACTCGACGCGAGCGAGAAAGGTCGAAGATTCTTTCTCGCCGGTTTGCCGTGTCAAGGTCAGGAGCCGTCCGAGTGGCTCACCTGGCAGTATGTCTCTTCTCTTTCCGTGCCGGAGCAGGAGTTTCGCGTAACGTCTGAATGAAACTGCCAAAACGAGTTTCCTCTCCTCGTTGTGGAGGAGAGGGGAGCATGACGCCTTGATAGAGGATCAACTGCGTGGCTTGTTGACCAATCGGCGAGAGTTCTCCACGTTCGGCAAAAAGCGTTTGTCCTTGCTCGGGAAGCCAGAGCAAAATACCCCGTAGTTGATCCCCACGGGCAGACACTTCACGAGCAAGCATTTTCACGCCGCTAAAATCGTAGACCGTGCCTGCACGCAACGCGAGGCCAGGGTTCTCTGCCACCATTCGTTGCAACGCCGCATCAAGTGACCGTGTTGCCCAAGGAGCGGCCACGAGTGATAACAAGAGCCCCATTCCAGTTGTGATTGCACTCCAGGTGAGGACCGGATCTACCAGCCGACGGACAGAGATACCCGCAGCTTCCATTGACAACACTTCCAGATCGGCCCTCAGGCGACCGAGGCCCACAAGCGTACCAATGAGGAGGGCAAAGGGGAGGGTACGCGACAGCAACGGGACGATCTCATAAAACGCGATCGTTGCAACTGCGGGAGCACCGAAGCCGCGATTGATAACCAGATCTGAAAAGCTCAGCAGGTCTTTGGTCAGAACAAGGGCAGTGAGACCGCCGAGAGCAATGAGGGTAGGGCGGATCAGTTCCTGGATGATATACCAGCGGAGTGTGGGCCCAAGGGTTCCATTCCGCTTAGGAGGTGGAAGTGGGAGTGGTTCTGGGGCGTTTTGTGGCTGCCATTGGGAGGCGCTCCTCCTTGATTCTTTCACTGATTTCTCTTATACCGGTCCTCTCTCTGTGATGAAAGCGATTATTTTGAGTGCGGGGCAGGGGCGGCGTCTGTTGCCATTTACGGCAGATCTCCCCAAGTGTCTTCTTCCTGTGGATGCTGGGCGTACGGTGTTGGAACTCCAACTGCGGGCGTTGGCACAGTGCGGTATCGATCGCGTAACGATCATGGTCGGTTTCGGCACCGACAAAGTCGAACAATTCTTACTGACAAACCCAGTGTCTGGGATTAAAGTACAAACTCGTTACAATCCTTTCTTTTCCACGAGTAATAACCTCATCACGTGCTGGTTAGCCTCGGCAGAAATGACCGAAGATTTTATCCTTTTGAATGGTGACTCTTTATTCGAGGCTGAGGCACTCCGTCGCTTGTTGGCCTCCCCCAAAGCTCCGGTCACGTTGACCATCAACCGCAAGTTGGAATATGACGATGATGACATGAAGGTGTCTCTCAATGGTGGACGACGACTGAAAGCGGTGGGGAAAACGTTACCACGCGCAACGGTACATGGAGAGTCGATCGGTCTTATCCGTTTCTGTGGTGAAGGAATCAACACCTTTCGTGCGACGCTAGAGGAGGCAGTGCGTGGCCCAGAAGCGTTGCAACGTTGGTATCTGTCAGTTCTCAATACGATGTGTCTTTCTTCTATCGTCGAAACCGTTTCTATTGAAGGATTATGGTGGGGAGAGATCGACACGCCAGAAGACCTTGCTAAGGTGCGCGCTCACTTTCTGAGCCCGTCGATTCTCCGGACTCAGAGAGTGCAGCAATCATTGTGAATGAGGTGAGACTTCCTCACGCGGGAATCGTTGCTCTCTTCCGCGTATGAGGCTAAGTATAAGGAACGAGAACGGGGCGAAAACCTGAATGCTCCGGGAATGAACAGAATGCTGGCCATGGAGAACGGGGAGGAAATATTGAAGGCCCTCCTACCACATTAGTCGGCAGCTAATTCCCTTACCAACGCGTCATTCGACGGGACCTTTTCGAACAGTGAGATAATCAATTTTGTCCCTTCAACGGGAGTGAGGTCAGCGATGCGTCGTCGCATGACATGAGACGCTTTGAGTTCGGCCGGGGTGAGCAATTGGTCTTCTTTGCGGGTGCCTGACTTGGCAATATCAAGTGCAGGAAAAATCCGGCGATCAGCCAGGCGACGATCAAGCACGAGTTCCATATTGCCTGTGCCTTTGAACTCTTGCGCAATGACGTCATCCATCAGGCTGCCAGTGTCGATCAATGCTGTCGCTACAATCGTTAGTGAGCCGCCGTCTTCTACCTGTCGTGCGGTGCCAAAGAAACGCTTGGGCATTTCTAATGCTTGGGCATCGATACCTCCACTCATTGTCCGACCTGTACGGGTATTCAAATTATGAGCGCGGGAAAGACGAGTAAGGGAGTCAACGACAATCACCACGTCATGACCAGTGAGCGTGTCGGCGACTATACGTTCGAGGCATACGCTCGCCGTTTCCAAATGCTCTTCAAGGGAGCGGTCGTTTGAGGAGGCAAAAACCTCAGCCTTTACTGAACGACGAAAGTCGGTAACTTCTTCCGGGCGTTCATCCACCAAAAGGCAGTACAGTTTGGCGTTGGGGGCTCCGGCGGAGACGCCATTGCAAATATCTTTGAGGAAAGTCGTTTTTCCGGTTTTCGGCGGAGCGAGAATCAACGCACGTTGTCCAAAGCCGATCGGGCAGAGGAGGTCAAGCAAGCGTAAGGTTAATGGAGCGTTCGGACCAGCGAGCGGAATCCGCCGCGTTGGAGCAAGGGCAACCCGCGCTTGAAGCTCACGGAGGATATCAGAGGCTGCTCGGGTTTTTTGTGGAGTTCGTTGTTGTTGTCTTGACCGATGCTGCCATCGTCCACCACCTGCACCGCGTCGAGGATGTTGCATGTCTCTCTTCCTTACTCCAACTCTGACAAGATTGGTTACATTGTATCCTACTTTTACCCTTCTATACTATGTCTCTCTGTCGATTGTTTGATAGCTGACAGCTGAATCCCCTCTCAGATATAGTGCACTCTATGGCGCGACAAACATACCGGGTTGGTGTCGACATCGGCGGCACGTTTACCGACATCTTTCTGCTATCTAACGACGGAGGCGAGATTGCCATCGGGAAGGTGTTGACGACCCCACGCGACCCTGCCTCAGCCGTAGTCAACGGTTTGCAAGCATTGTTGGCAGAACGAGAAATTGCTCCTGCATCGGTAACCCATTTAGTTCATGGGACAACGCTCATCACGAATGCCATCATCGAACGTAAAGGGGCGAAGACTGGATTGATAACGACCAAAGGATTTCGTGACGCGTTAGAGATTGGCCGCGAGCGGCGCTACGACATCTATGACATTTCGTTGGAAAATCCAGAACCTTTAGTACCACGTTTTCTGCGGCGTGAAGTCAATGAACGCTTGGATAACACTGGCCAGGTCATGACGCCACTCGATCCTCAGGAAGCCCTCACCGTGATTCGTGGGCTCGTGAATGATGGCATTGACGCTCTAGCGGTTTGCTTGTTGCACTCGTTTCGTAATCCGACACACGAGTTGCTGATAAAGAAGTTAGTGGCTGAACACTTTCCCCGACTTATTTGCTCGCTGTCCTGTGAGGTGATGCCGGAGATCCGCGAATACGAACGTACCTCAACGACCGTTGCCAACGTGTACGTCAAACCGTTGGCACAACAGTATCTCAACAAGCTCAATGCCGATTTGCGAGCGCTTGGCTTGCCTCGCGATATGTTCATTATGCTTTCAAACGGAGGCATTACGAGTTGTGGTGTAGCTGGTGAGTATCCGATTCGCCTCATCGAGTCTGGTCCGGCGGCAGGAGCACTGGCTGCAGTGTTTTACAGTACTCATCGCCAACTCGAGCGCGTGATCTCTTTCGATATGGGGGGGACAACAGCGAAGATTTGTCTGATTGACTACGGGAAGCCATTGCTGACGACAGATTTTGAAGCAGCACGTGTCTACCGTTTCAAGAAAGGGAGTGGTTTACCCCTCAAAGTGCCGGTGATCGAGATGATCGAGATCGGTGCGGGTGGAGGAAGCATTGCTCGTGTTGATACGCTGGGTTTGCTGAAAGTCGGCCCTGATAGCGCAGGGTCGGAGCCTGGTCCAGTGTGTTACGATCGTGGCGGAGAAGAACCAACGGTGACAGATGCTGACCTCGTGCTTGGTTATCTGAGTCCAGAATATTTTCTTGGCGGTAAGATGCATCTCAATCTCGAAAAGGCGAAGCGAGCTATCGAAGAGAAGATCGCGAAACCTCTGAAGGTTGATCTCTTACGCGCCGCATGGGGGATTCATCAGGTTGTCAATGAAAATATGGCCAATGCGGCGCGTATTCATCTGGTCGAAAAAGGACGCGACCCTCGTGATTACAACCTGATTGCTTTTGGTGGGGCCGGGCCGGTACATGCCTATCGTGTAGCCGAACGTTTGAAATTGAAGACCCTGGTGTGCCCACTCGCGGCTGGCGTCACCTCAGCCTTTGGCATGCTGACTGCACCCTTGGCGTTTGACTTCGTGCAGAGTTATGTTACCTCACTAACTGATATTGACTTTGCCGTGCTCGATCGTCTGTATGCTGACATGGAAAAGCGTGGGCGTGAGTTACTGACCGCGGCTGGAATGGAGGGAGAAATTAGTCTCTCGCGCTCAGCCGATATGCGTTATTTGCATCAAGGATTTGAGATTCGTGTACCATTGCCTCCGGGACAGCTTACCGCAGACAGTCTGTCCGCACTCCGCCAGGCTTTTACGGAAGAATACGAACGCCTCTACAAGCGGCTGAACCCTGGCGTAGAGGTTGAAGTTGTGAACTGGCGGTTGATAGCTTCAGGACCACGCCCATCCATACATCTTCCGGTACCAAATACGGCTGGCAAGACGACTTGCAACGCGTGCAAAGGCGAGCGGCAGGTGTATATGCCTGAGAGCAACGGCTTTATTTCGTGCAGCGTCTATGATCGGTATCTGCTTCCAGGTAGTGTCAGTTTCGTCGGGCCAGCAGTCGTAGAAGAGCGCGAATGTACGGTGGTTATAGGTCCTGGGGCAACGGCGAGTGTCGATGAGGAACAGAATCTCATCATTTCTTTACCGTAAAAGCGGAGCGTTTCCGGCACAGAGAAGGGTTGCCGGTTTCTAGTTTCACACCCCCTGTATCACGCTTTACACATCACGCACCACGTAACATACCCGCGTTCCATCTACTGTACGGACTGGATAAGATACCGACATCCTACGTTATGGAGGTCTGAACACTCGTATGCGCTGTCCACAGTGCCAACACGAGAATCGCGAAGGTGCCAAGTTCTGCGAAGAGTGCGGCAGCAAGCTTGAGCTTGCCTGTCCAACGTGTGGGACCTTCCTGCGGTCCAATGCGAAGTTTTGTGACAATTGCGGAACCCGCGTTGTCAATGGGGAAACGGGGAAGAGCAGTCCAGAGTCCAGAGTCCGAAGTCCGAAGTCCGAAGTCCAACCCCTAACCCCTAACCCCCAACCCCCAGTCAGCTATACGCCGAATCACCTAGCGGAACGTATTCGTGATGAACAAGCCGCAATGGCTGCGCGTGGCGCGCCGGATGGGGAACGAAAGACCATCACCGCTTTGTTTGCTGACATCAAAGGTTCAACGTCGCTGATCGAAGAGCTTGACCCCGAAGAAGCGCGACGTATCGTTGATCCAACCCTCAAGTTGATGATGGATGCGGTGCACCGCTACGAGGGGTATGTCGCGCAGTCGTTAGGTGATGGGATCTTTGCCCTTTTTGGTGCCCCTATTGCCCATGAAGATCATGCCCAGCGTGCGCTCTTTGCTGCTCTGCGGATGCAGGAGGAGATGCAACGCTACTCTGACAAGCTACGATTAGAGGGCGGCGTACCGTTACAGATTCGGGTAGGAATCAACACCGGTGAAGTAGTAGTCCGGTCCATTCGGACGGATGATCTCCATACTGACTATGTGCCCGTTGGTCACTCGACTAACCTTGCGGCGCGTATGGAAAGCCTGGCTACGCCTGGCTCAATTATCATCAGCGAACACACCCATAAGCTGGTTGACGGGTATTTTGACTGTAAAACCCTTGGTGCCGCGACGGTGAAAGGTGCGAACGAACCCATTCCTATCTACGAAGTTCTTGGTGTTGGACCGCTGCAGACGCGGCTGCAGGTCGCAGCCAAACGAGGATTATCTCAATTTGTTGGGCGACAGCATGAGCTTACGCAAGTGCAACACGCATTTGCCCTCATGAAAGAAAGCCATGGACAGATCGTTGGCGTGATTGGCGAACCAGGAGTGGGCAAGTCACGTCTGTGTCATGAGTTTAAATTGCTTGTACAGAAACAGTGCCTCGTCTTGGAGACGTTTTCTGTCTCGCATGGGAAGGCGTATCCATATCTCCCATTGATTGACCTCTTGAAAGGCTATTTTCAAATCACGCCACAAGATGACGAGCGCAGACGACGCGAGAAAGTCACTGGTCGTGTATTAACGCTTGATCGCAGTCTCGAAGATACATTGCCGTACATTCTCTTCTTGCTCTCAGCGGGTGAGGAAACAGCAACCCTTCAGGAAATGGACCCGCAAACTCGTGCGCGTCGTACGCGTGAAGCCATCAAACGACTCCTCTCACGGGAGAGTCTCAATCAGCCGCTTTTGCTGATCTTTGATGACCTGCAGTGGCTAGACAACGAGACGCAAGAATTTCTCGATCTTCTTAGTGACAGCGTTGCTACTGCACGTATCCTCTTATTAGTGAATTACCGGCCTGAATACCAAGATCACTGGGGTGGGCGAACTTACTATACGCGAGTGCGACTGGATCCTTTGGGACAACGGGATGCTGAAGAGTTGTTGACGACGCTGCTGGGAAACGGTACCGACCTGGCCCCGATCAAGCATTTTTTGCTGGAAAAAGTAGAGGGGAATCCTCTGTTTCTTGAAGAAATCGTACGATCGTTGGTTGATCAGGGAATTTTGCTGCGCAACAGTGCTGGCAAAGCGCCATTTCCGGTTCCGTTGCTGACCAAACCGTTATCCGAGATTCAATTACCGTTGACCGTGCAGGGCATTCTCGCCGCGCGCATTGACCGCTTAGGTGCAGGAGAAAAGGGGTTGCTCCAGACCTTGGCTGTCATTGGTAAATACTTTCCCTTTAGTCTTGTTCGTCGAGTCACAAATATCCCCGAAGAAGAGCTGCTCACACTCCTTTCGCATCTCCAAGCTGGAGAGTTTATTTATGAACAGGTCGCGTTCCCGGAATCGGCGTATACATTCAAGCATGCGCTGACGCAGGATGTTGCTTACAATTCTGTCTTGATCGAGCAGCGCAAGGCCCTCCATGAACGAACGGCTCAAGCAATAGAAGAAAATTGTTGTCGCGAAAACTCTCAACAGACATTGGAAGAGCAATGTAGTGAGTTAGCGTATCACTACAGCCGCAGTGGCAATATCGAAAAAGCGGTTGAATACCTCCAACGTGCAGGCGAGCAAGCAATGCAACGTTCTGCCCGCAGCGAGGCAAGCAATCACTTTGCTCAAGCGTTAGAGTTGTTGCGGACACTACCGAACTCTCCGGCGCGAATTAACCAGGAGTTGCAACTGTTGATCGTCCTTGGTGGCGCGCTCAGCGGGCGTAAGGGGTACAGGGATTCTGAAGTCGAACAGGTGTATGCGCAGATTCAGGAGTTGCTGCCACAGGCGGAAGAAACTCCCCATCTTATTCCTGTACTTATGGGCTTGTGGCGGTTTACTAGTGTTCGGGGAGAATATCAGACCTCACATGCGATCGCCGCACGGTTACGGCGATTAACCCAAGGGCTCCAAGAGGCAAAGGTTCTCCTACCGGCACACTTTGCGTTAGGCTATTCGGCGTTTCGTCTCGGCCAATTCAGCGAGGCGCGTGAGCATCTTGAAGAAGCCGTGGCCTTGCACAAAGGGCAACAACAACCGGGGCACTTCGAGAGTCTTCGTGTATCGGTTATCGACTGGGATGGACCCCCGCGTAGCGAGTTTTTCCTGGCTTGCGTGGGTGTTGTGGTACCTCGGCTACCCAGACCAGGCTCTGCAGCGCAGTCAAGAAGCGCAGATACTGGCACACGATCTCAAACTTTCGATTAGCGACGCTGCGGCGCAATACTTTGCGGCAGCGGTCCATCGACTGTGTCGCGATAATCAAGCGGTACTCGAACGCGCAGAGGCAGTTATTGCAATTGCGACCGAGCGAGAGTCTGCCCAGTGGCTCGCAAGTGGCACGTTCCTTCGTGGGTGGGTGTTAGCAGATCAAGGGCAATTTGAAGAAGGGATTGCGATGATGCAGCAAGGACTTGCAGGTTGGCGAGCGATCGGCAGCGATCAACTTGGCCAGCCTTCACTGCTGCTTGCTGACATGTATTGCCGGGCAGGAAAAGCAGCCGAGGGGTTGCGTCTTATGACTACTGCCGTGCCTGAACTACAACGGAGTGGTGAACGATGGTGGGAGGCCGAACTTTACCGAATCAAAGGGGAGTTGTTATTTGCCTCAACGGATACGGGACTGGAGTCAGAGGCTGAGCAGTATTTCCATAAAGCAATCATGGTAGCCCGCCAACAGCAAGCCATGTCCTTAGAACTACGCGCAACCATGAGTCTCTGTCGCCTGTGGCAACAACAAGGCAAAGCCGAGGATGCACGCCAGCTACTCGCGGGAATCTATGGTTGGTTCACGGAAGGGTTTGAGACTGGGGATTTACGAGAAGCGAAAGCCCTCCTTGAGGCACTATCGTGATTCCACCGTTCGACGATGACGATGATCTCCCACCAGGAATCCCTACGACCTCCTAGGAAGAGTTCGACTCCGCTTCTGTTGGTTTGTCCACTCAGATTATGTGGTGAGCTCCGTGTCTATCCTTCTTGCTTGGCTCAGAGGGCACAAACCTGTCCAGGTGGACATACACCAACCCCAGAGAGGGATACCGATGAACAGATATCATCGGAACTAAAGACGGTAACGCTTGCGCTGGCTCCTCCAATGAAGGCAGATGCATTAAACCGTACAACTACCTCCTGACTCTGCCCCGAACCTAAATTGAACGATGCTCCAGACACAATTGCAAAGGAAGGAGAGTTAGAGTCTATACTCGCATCTCCGTTTAGTACTCCTCCTCCACTATTTGTAATCGTAAAGGAAAGATCTTTCATCTTACCACTCTCGACATCGCCGAAGTCTAAAGCGGTTGGTGACACCTCGCACTGGGGTGGTAAGTCCGTCCCTGTTCCTGAAAGGGTGACTTGCGCACTCCCGGCATTGGAAGTCACTGTGGCAAAGTCGCTGAAAAATCCTCACTGGTTGGACTAAACCGGACGGTTACCGTCTGACTTTGCCCTGCTCCCACGCTGAATGGACTACCAGACACAATACTAAAGGGGGCTGGTGCACTCACACTTCCTGTTAACGTCCCACCACCATCGTTTATTATATTAAAAGTCTTAGTCGTACTCTGCCCAACTGGAGTGTCGTCAAACGATATACCACTTGGGCTAACCACTACCTGTGGTCCTGTCTTCCCCGACTCCTGAAACCGCAACACTTCCTGAACCACCATTTGAACTGATCGCGACTGTCCCGCTTGAACTGCCCTAGACTTGTCGGGACTAAAGCTAACCGTCACCGTCTGCGTTTGATCCTGCCCCTAAATTGATCGTGCCGCCAGACACAATACTAAACGGAGTGGTTGTACTGGCAGTACCAGTCAGGGTTCCTCCACCACTGTTAGTCACGGTAAAGGTCCGATCACTACTCTCCAGAACTGTCACATTGCCGAAGTCGAGCAGTCCCCGAGGTAGTAAGTTCTGGTGAACTGTATCCGCCACTAGGGCTGACTTGCGTGATTCGAGAAATTCTGCAAGCTCTTCTTGCCATTGGGAGCTGGGTTGAGCGGCCCGGCTGAGGGAAATTGGTGATCGTTCCCGTCCCATTTAACCCCTCTGGAAATTGTCCAAGTCCGAGCGTGGTGACAGCTAAAGGTCGAACTCGCCACTTCAACCCCATCGGCCAACACTCGTACTCGATGGTTCGTGCCATCCCCTAGCCAAGTTCCAATTGAACAGCAGCCCGAAGCCGTTGTTGGTATGGCCGCGCCACAGGTCGCCTTGCGTATCTGCTCCGCTCTGTGCCATAGGCAGCCTCGAAGGTGGCTCGTCCATCAATCTCAATGTCCACGCGTGTGGCTTGACAGATCCAGCCCGAAATCAGCCCAAGCCCACTCTGTGATGACCCCGGCGCCGGATTCTCTAACCGCGCCCCAGGGCTATTGCTACCATCCCCGTTACTGTTCCCGCTCGGATTCATAATTGAAAAGTTCTGCAAGCTCTCTTGCCATTGGAGCTGGGTTGAGTGGCCCAGCTGAGGGAAATTGGTGATCGTTCCCGTCCCACTTAATCCCTGTGGAAATTGTCCAAGTCCGAGCGTGGTGACAGCAAAGGTCGAACGTGGCCACTTCCACCCCATCGGCTAAGCACTCGCACGCGGTGATTTGACCCATCCCCAAGCCAAGTTCCAATTGAACAGGAGCCCAAAGCCATTGTTGATATCCCCACAGTCGCCTTGGGTATCGCTCCGCGCTGTGCCATAGGCAGCCTCGAAAGTGGCTCGTCCATCAATCTCAATGTCCACGCGTGTGGCTTGACAGATCCAGCCCGAAATTAGCCCAAGCCCACTCTGTGATGACCCCGGTGCCGGATTCTCTAACCGTACTTGGGTCTCTCCAACCGCAGGCTGCAACAGGAGTGCAAGAACAGAAATGAGAAGAGATAGGAGTAAGTACATACGATATTCCCTACAGAGAACAGTTAAAAAGTGTATTCAATCCCACCAGAGGGAATGAAATCCGAGCGAAATCCGTCATTATTCAGTGGAATCAATCCAGCAAAGAAGAGGGACCCTCGCGTGCCGAGTACGTAGCGGAAGCCAAAAGAGAAATCGATATAATCGTTCCGCCTCACTTTGGCAGGTAAATATGGAGCATTGATGATTCCATTGTTCCCACGTGTACGATCAAGAAAGCATGGCTGTGCTTGCGTACACTGGTCTGCTGGTTTGGTGAGAAACGACTCAGGGAAGGTCGCATCCTGCGGTACTTGAAAGGAATTTTTACTATACTCACTGCGTCCAAGAAAATCCACCACCAGGCCGAGCTGCTTCCACACCAGCACTCCGGCTCCAACTGCGTAGAGGAAACTGCTGCGGCCAACATCGCCCGTGTTGAAATCAACTCCAAGGTTCAGATGCGGTTCAAAACGCTCCCAGAGTACTTGAGAAACATACACCAATGAACTGAGATGGGTATCCCCTGTTCCATGAAAGTTGTCCTCATCTCCACTGGGAAGCTGCAGGTTCAAGCCCAGAGCCGCCCCTCCACTCTCTTGCTGCCAGAACGTATATTTTGTCCGTAGGGCAATGTCGCCAACCCCAGTGCTACTCCCCGCCGCACGCGCTAGGGTGGACGTAGGTCGCTGAGATTTTACAAAAGGGATAGAAAACGCACTGGCGATCGGCTGTCCTTGCCCATCGACAACTCCACGGAGCTGGAATCCCCCTTGGCTATTCCTTTCGACCAAAGCACTCGCTGCCGTAGGGTTGGTTTCAGCAACGCGTTTGAATTCGTTTCTGACCCGAAGAAACGTATCCACAATTGGGATACTGATAGTTACATCCCAATTGTCGGTGATACCGTACCGTAGCGTTGGTACGACAATATGAGCATTTAAGTCTATCTTGGTGCGCAACGAAGAAGTAGCAATCGGCGCCAGGAACAGCCCATCGGGTCGTTGTACGAGGTCGTCCTCATCAGTGATCACCTCTAGTAGGAGCCCTGGACTGGTGAAGGAATGGAGGCCGGTGCCATTCAATTCATCAAAGTCGACGAATGAATAACCGACACCCAAGTTCCATTGGCCCTTTCCTAGAGTGAGCGAACGCTCGCTGAACAGTGGCCCAGGAACATTGGTCGAGCGCTCGAATACGCTCAATGTTGGATTATAACGATAGGTAAAGGCAGGAGAGACCGACGCATACGGGAATTCCTGGGTGACTGCCTGTGCCACAGCCGCCGAGAAGAAAGGCGCAAATTGGGCTGCTGCTGGGGCAGTATTCTTTCCGACTGCGTTGTAGGAAAACCCCTGGACGAAGACATCGGTAAGATCTCGCGCTTCGCTTGTATGGGGACGACCAAGAAGGATCACCTGGAGAGCCAAGGCGGCGGTTACGCTCAGAACGATATGGGCAATACTTTCCCAACAAGTAAAGAATAGCGTGGCAGGTTCCTCGTTTTTTCCAAAAACTTCCAGTTGTCCCCGATAAAAACTAGTAATTCTCTGATCTTCGTTGGCTCCCACGTGTCCCTCCTCACTCTTTGAGATCCACCCGCTTGCCTAAGTAGAACTATAACCCAAGGCGTCTTCCTAAAGCAAGAATTCAAGAGACAAGAGACAGCGGGTGCCACGAGTCTTGGTTAGTTGCCCTCTCTGTTCTTCACTTTATCTGACGGATAAAGTCAGATACATTGGGCAAAATAAGTTCCAAGAGGTACACGGTAACCAAAAGGCATCTTCATTTATATTGCGGGATTTATCTTGTCCTTGTGGAATCGTTTGAATTGTAACTTGCAAATCCTCAGCAGGAATTTCCTATGGCAACGCCCCAACGGCAAAGTACTTTAGCAGACATTGATCCAATCGCGCTCGAAATTCTATGGAATAGGTTGATTTCGATTGTCAACGAACAGGCGACAGCATTACAGAATGCGTCGTTTACGACAGTCGTACGTGAGGCTGGTGACCTGTCTGCCGGTGTGTTCGATGTACAAGGAAATATGATTGCACAGGCGGTGACAGGCACGCCGGGTCATATCAATACGATGGCAATGGCTGTGCGCCACTTTCTCAAGGAATATCCGTGGGAAACCCTGGAAGAAGGCGATAGTCTTATCAGCAATGATCCGTGGCTGACCTCGGGACATTTGAATGACTTTACGGTGGTCACGCCGATTTTTCGTCAGGGCCGACCGGTCGCTCTCTTTGCTAATACCTGCCATGCGGTCGATGTTGGCGGGCGCATGTTAGGCGCTGACGCGCGTCAAGTGTTTGAAGAAGGCATCTATGTACCGATTATGAAACTGTTTCGCCGAGGCGAGCCGAATCGTGATCTCTTCCGTCTGGTCAAACAAAATGTGCGCACACCGGAATTGGTCGAAGGCGACCTGATGGCGCAGGTCGGTGGCAATGAAGTCGGTGGAGCGAAGTTGCTCGAATTCATGGACGAATATGATTTTGCCTCTCTTGCTTTGCTGTCCGAAGCAATCCTAACCACATCAGAGAAGGCGATGCGACAGGCGATTGCTGAGCTGCCACAAGGAACCTATCGTCACGAAATTCGTACCGACGGGTTCGATGAACCAATCGTGATCCCTATTGCTGTAACAGTGAAAGGATCTGAACTGTTTGTCGATTTCGCTGGTACCTCGCCGCAGTGCGACCGTGGCATTAACGTACCGTTTGCTTATTGTGTTGCCTACACGACGTATCCACTCAAATGCGCCGTCTCTCCACACGTGCCGAACAACGAAGGTAGTTTCCGGCCCGTGCATATCAGTGCTCCCGAGGGGTGTATTCTCAACTGTCAGTTCCCGGCACCGGTCGGTGGACGGCACATCGTCGGTCATTTTCTTTCGACAGCAGTATTTGGTGCGCTGGCGCAAGCGGTACCTGATCGGGTGTTAGCGGATGGCGCAGCAAACATTTGGATCACGCAGTTTACCGGCAAGGATATCAACAATAAGTCGTTTACCTATGTCTTCTTCTCGTCCGGTGGTATGGGAGCGCGACCGAACAAGGATGGAATCTCGGCAACTGCGTTTCCAAGTGGCATTCAAGGCGTTCCAGCGGAGATTATCGAGAATGTATCTCCTTTGGTGATGGAGCAACGAGCGCTGGTGCCGGATTCTGGTGGACCGGGAAAGTACCGGGGCGGACTCGGACAAGAAATGGTGCTGTCGGTGCGCTCGCAGGAACCAGTCATCCACTCAGCGATGTACGATCGGACGAAGTTCCCAGCGTTAGGGTTTACCGGTGGAGAAAATGGAGCATTAGGTGATTTCTTCTTATCCGATGGCACCCATCCACACCCCAAAGCGCAATATCGACTGCAACCTGGACAAAAAGTGACGCTCCGGTTACCTGGTGGTGGCGGCTTTTTTTCCTCCTTCGAGCGAGATCCTGAACTCGTGCGGCAGGATGTAATCAACGGATATATTTCTCTTACGGCTGCGCACGAACAGTATGGAGTTGCTTTCGGAGAGAAGGTAATGATCGATTGGGAACAAACACAGCAACTACGGAGTAGGCGGCAATAACCTACCTTTTGTTTTTCTTTCTCTACAGATTTGCATCGTCACGACCCACAAAGGCAGGGTGTGGGCAGAAAGTACCCTTGGTCAAGGAAGCACTTTCTTCTTTACGTTGCCGCTAGCGAAGTCGCCGGTCTCGGGTCTGTCAGTCTAGAGTCTGTAAGGGAAAATCTATTATGCGACTCTAGACTGTTAGACTCTAGACTGTTTTGATCGCAACCGCCTCGACCTCAATCAGAAGCCCAGGGAAAGCTAATCCGGCGACGACGACTGCCGTACTTGCCGGCGGATTGTCGCCGAAAATCTCCTTCCGAACTTCTAACATGTCCATGAACTTACTTTGATCGGTAATGTAGGTGTTGATCTTGATGATGTCTCTTATGTCAGCCCCAGCAGCGGCGAGGATGTCTTTGATGTTTTGATACACTTGCCGGGTTTGCGCTTTCATATCTCCTTCGCCGACGAGCTTTCCTTCTGGGCTGTATGCGATCTGTCCTGAGACGTAGATCGTGTTGCCCATCTGTTGGGCCTGGGCCAGTGGTAAACGGTCATCCCAAGTCCACCCTGGATCGACGACCTTTTTGACAAGCCGAGGCACTGAGGGGCGCGCAGTCATTTTCTTAGCCTTCTGTGTAGGCTTCTTTGCGCCGTGCGCCGGTTTTTTGGCTGTTCGTGCCGCTTTTGCTACTCTTGCTGCCATATTCTTCGTGCCTCCTTTTTATGATGCATAATTGGTGGATGGAGCAATTTTGTCAAGAAAAGGGGATATCTTGAATGTTCGACTTGACAGGCCGCACGACGTGCCGAAAGATGAAGCCTCATCGCTTGTACAAAATCTCCAGAAGAGAGGATGCGGAATGAGGATCTCGGGGAGCATGGGGCACGTCCTCGGTATATACACCGGACAATCAGGGAAACAACTCGGGTCCTTCTTTACCCTTGGAGCCGTTCTCTTGGTGCTCTTAGGAACCCCAATTAGGGGAACTGCCCAGAGCCCTCCCGTTGCCCAGCCTTCTACACCAAAGAGCCAGAAAACGGAAAAACCGGTCCCCTATACTTCTGCGATTCTGATTGAAGCAGAGACGGGCAAAGTTTTATTCGAGAAAGATCCGCACCAGCCGTTACCACCTGCGTCGATGGTGAAGATGATGACCAGCCTCATCGTCATGGAAAAGGTACGTGATGGTGCGATCAAGTTGAGCGATGTCGTGACAGTGTCCCGCTGGGCGTCAAAAATGGGCGGTTCGCAGGTATTTCTTAAAGAAGGCGAGAAGATGACGGTTGAGGAGCTTCTGAAAGCGACGATGATTCACTCCGGCAACGATGCGACGGCTGCCCTTGCTGAGTACGTGGGTGGGTATGCAGGCGCCTTTGTCGATTTGATGAACGATCGCGCTGCACAGCTCGGCTTAAAGGAAACACGATTCCACAGTGTCCATGGCTTGCCACCCGAAGCCGGCCAACAGGACGATGTCATGAGTGCAGCGGACTTGGCAACGTTAGGTCGCGAGGTGCTGAAATTCCCACAACTCGCCGAGTGGGCGGCGAAAATCCAGGAGCCGTTTCGTGATGGCCAGTTCACGTTGGTCAACCCGAACCACCTGTTGAAGAATTATCCTGGGGCCGACGGGATCAAGACCGGATTCCATAATAAAGCCGGATTTTGTGTCACCGGAAGTGCAAAACAAGGAGACTTGCGCCTGATCGTTGTCATTATGGGGACACCGACGAAAGGGGCCTGTTTTACCAGTGCCTCGCAATTGTTGAATTATGGATTTGCGACCTACCGGATGTTCTTGCCTGTCCAAGGGAATGTTGTACTCGAAGGAAAAGATCTGGCTGTTCGTGGTGGTGTTGCCGAGCATGTTACCATTGCTGCCAAACAAGACGTGAAAATTTTGTTGAAAAAGGGGGAAGAAAAGAAGGTAGCGGTGACAGTGAAAACACCAGATCGCGTCTGGGCGCCGTTAACCGTTGGACAGGCGGTGGGAGAGGTTGTTGTCAGTTTCGATGGGGCTGTGGTCAGTACTGTTCCTGCTATTGCAACACAAGAGATTGAGAAAGCGAGTTGGTGGAAACGATGGTGGCCGTTCTGATGAATAGTTCCGAGTAAGGAGTGCTGAGCGATGAGCACAGAAAAGTATCATCTTGTCCATTACTCATTGCTCATCCCTCGTCACTCATTCACTCAATCCCTCCTCACTGTTTGAGCCATCGTGCGAACGTTGCGGTTTCTTCTTTGGCTTTTTCCCATAAGAGAGTGACGGCTTTGTCAGGGTCCCAGTGACCTGGGCGTTCAAGAAAATTCTCCGTGCGCGGAGTTTCGTTCACACTCACTCGAAGAAACGGATAACGGTCAATCCAGCCAGGTACAGGTGATTTGAGAAAGTATGGAATGCTTGTGGATTGAAACATCGCCCCCCGCCCTTTACGAAGATCTTTTCGTTCTTCCTTGACGAAATCTTGTTTGTATTGCCGAATTTCTTGTGCCGCGAGGTAGTAGTCTAGCAACACTTTTGCCCCAGCGACGACACGCTTTTCAGCCTCACTTTGACTAGTCTGATCGAGGGCGCGGAGCTGTGCACGCGCGGTTACCATTTCTTCTTCATACGCAGTCGGTTTCCCCGACGCCAGCGTTACTGTTTCTACATCGTGTAAGATTGTGAGCGCGCGGTCACCGACGTTGCCTACTTTGCCTTTCAGCTCTGTAGGCAACGGAGCCGCTAACATCGTTTGGAGTGACGCCACGGCTTCCTTCTCTTGTTTTTCTTTTTCCTTTCGTACCCAGATCTCTGGTTCAAATGCGAGTGTTTGTCGCCGTTCTTTGTGAGTCATGAGCAGTAAGATTGCTTTCTGTTCACTCCGCGCATCCTGAACTGCACGACTATAGCTTTGACAGTCGCGTGCACGCCAACTGTTGATCTGCTCGATGGTATCCCCTTTGGTGATACCTAACCGAGCAGCCTGACTGAGCGGCAGAACCTCCGTGACCACCAGAACAGGAGAAGTGTCTGACTCGCGTTTCGCTGGGGCGGAAAGAGATAATCCGAGAATTTCCTGGGCTTCCTGGCACGGGTTGTCGGCTGCACGAGCGGCAGGCTGGAAAAGGCTCAACGAGATGATTCCCACAACAAGGGAGATCACGATTTTCTTCAGCATAGTTTTTATTTCTTCTCTGTATGGCTGTTGCCGAGATTCTTATCGAACTACGACTTTTTGCGGAAGCGGGTCATGAGTACGACAATCCAACCACCGAGCGCAACGAGAAACGCAACGATAAGCAGAAGAAACGGGACGGTGGGCAGGTGCGGGGGGGACGAACGATTGGTGGCAAGAAGCAGATAATGACTGGCCAGGATAAACAACAGCATGAGACAGCCCAGCCACCAAGAATGATAGATCACAAAACGCAACGTATCGGCGCGTCGCTCTGGTGCAAGCCAATACTCACGGTTAGGAATGTTGAATTGGTTGCCAGCATAACGTGCGAGGAAGTAATGAAGTCCTACGACGAAAAATGGAACGCCGAGTCCAAACGCGAGCATAAATCGGATATAACCATTACGAGACATCCAGCCATTTGGCATTCCCCCACCGTCAAAATGCGTTGCCATTTGCTTGGGCAGTACCGATGACGATGAGATGACATAGCTCACAAAGAGGGCGACAAGGAGCCAGAAAAGAGTGATGGGAAGGCGGTTCATTGGTTACCTTTATACTCTGGTATAGTCTTATTCTCCTGTCAACGTTCACAACCTCGTGGGTTCTTCTTTCCCCTCTCCTCATCTCTCACCCCTAGTCCTCACCTTCTCTTTTCTGATAGCTCACGATTAAACGCTGACCATGGGGAGACCTGTCGATGACTGAAGATAAAGACATTCAAGAACTCATACGTCGAAAAGAACAGGTGATTACCAATATGGGTGGGCCAGACAAGATTGAGGCCCAGCACCGTAAAGGTCGCATGACTGCCCGTGAACGGATCTCAGCACTACTCGATCCCGGTAGCTTCATGGAACTTGGAGCACTGGCACACTCTGAGCGCGATGAAGTTGCTGACCGCTCTCCAGGTGATGGCAAAATTATTGGCCTCGGCACTATTGCCGGACGCAAAGTTGGTGTGGGCGCAGATGATGTCACCGTGTTTCACGCTAGCTCGTCATACGTTGGGATGAAGAAAGTCGAACGCATCGAGAACATGGCATACAAGCACGGCTTTCCGTTTATCTTCCTCGGTGAATGCGGCGGAGCACGAATTCCTGACATTATGACTTCGCGCGGGTTGCCGCGATTTGGCGTGTCCCTCGAGTTAGTGAAACGCAATCGGACAGTGCCGATGATCACTGCGATTCTCGGTGAATCGTTCGGTGGGTCGTCGTGGTATGCCGCTGTCTCGGATTTCGTTGTGCAGATGCGTGGAACCTGTATGGCGGTTTCATCACCACGGGTGATTGAAATTGCAACTGGTGAGAAGGTCGATTTCGAAGACCTCGGCGGCGTCGAGGTCCATGCTCAATTGACCGGACAACTTGACGTGGTAGCAGAGGATGAAATGGAGGCATTCTCTCAAATTCGTCACTGGTTATCGTTCATGCCGCAAAATGCCGAGTCAATCCCAACGCGGACCGCGTGGGATGAGAACTACGATATGCTCGACGAAAAACTGCCGGAGATGATACCGAAACGTCGCAATCGCGGGTACGACATGCGTAGGATGATTCCACGTCTCACCGACGACGGCACGTTCCTTGAGTTACGACCACAGTATGGTCCGTCGCTCATCACTGCTCTTGCTCGCATTGGTGGGCGCTCTGTTGGCATTATTGCTAGCAACCCCTACTTCTTTGCTGGGTCAATTGATGCCGCAGGCTGTGACAAGGCGATACACTTCACCTGTCTATGTGAGGCATTCAACATTCCGATGGTATATCTGCAAGATGTCCCAGGCTTTTTTGTCAGTCGTGAAGCAGAACGCGCCGGAATCATCACGAAGATTCTCCGCTGGTTTCAGGCACTGGCTCTAGCAACAATGCCGAAGGTGACCATCATCATTCGCAAAGCGTATGGAATGGCTTTTTTCAGCATGGCGGGAACAAACTCGAATAACGACTTTATCTATGCCTGGCCGGGTGCAGATATTTCTTTTATCGACCCTCGCGTTGGTGTGAACGTCGTACACGGAAAACGGATCGCGGCTGCAGCAGATCCGGATGCAGAGCGCGAACGGATTTTAGCTGAGAGTACCGACTTCAATACTGCTCCGTGGGGAGCTGCCGGGGACTTTCATATTGATGATGTGATCGACCCACGTGCCACACGCTCAGTGATTATACGTTCGTTCGATTACGTATGTGGGGAACGTTTTCCCCGACCTGTCGCCGAGCGTCCCCTATTGTCGTGGCCGTTACGATTGTAGTGAAAAGCAATAGGGTGCGGTACTTGTTAGGCAGACACGGCTATAGGTCCCTTCTCCCCTCAGGGGAGAAGATCAGGATGAGAGAGAAACGGGGACCCCTCCTCTTGATTACTCAACACCCTTAAAAGACGCGGTATGTTTCTATTGCGTGCGAAAGTGCCCACATCAGCCAGCCACCCCAGATTACCAATACCGCAGTAAGGACAGCACCGGCGATATGTTCTCCTGCGATACCAGAAACAGCCTGCCGTGCATGGAACCACTCATGGGATGTCATCGGCTGCGCTGGTGTTGTTGTCGTTCGTGCTTCCAGATGCGATGAGAGATTGTACGAAATATTGTGTGCCATGAGTTGAGTCTCCTCTTCTTTGTCGATGGTGATGGGTATTGTGATTCCTAGTGTTACGCGGCGAGCCGATGTTCCGGAACGTCATTCGTCATGAGCGGCGCAGGTTTTACTGGTCGAGAGAATGCTTCTCGTAGAGCTGAGACGATGATCATCCCTGCCGACAACCAGATCAAACCAATCAAGCCAGACAAGAGGATAGAGAAATCATCGGTAAAATTGACCGTCGCGCTTGCAGGACCAACCATAGAGATGAAGTTCAACATGGGATGTACCCCCTTTCCTTTCGTTTCTATTATTCTCACTTAGAGTGTCTGAGCAGAAAATGTGCCAGGAGGATGACCGTCATAAAAAAACTCGAGGAAACGAAAAGTAGCTATTTTGCTGAAATTTTTTCTACTCTCACTTAGACCGCAGGAAGCCCAGCTCGTTCACCCTTTGCCTGCAATACTAAAGTGATATATCGAACTGGTATGCCAACAGATCTCGAACAAGCGCAGGCACGGCTCACGAGTCTAATCGAGATGAACCAGCTCTTGGTGAGCACAGTAGAGCCGGAGGAGTTGCTACACGTTATTCTTGCCGCAGCGATTCGCCTGTTTGCTGTTGAAGGGTGCAGTATCGGATTAGTCGATGCGGCTGCCCAGCAGCTTGCATTCACCACGATGGAGGGAAAAGCCAAAGTCGCTGAATTTCGTATTGCGCTCGACCAAGGGATTGCGGGCTGGGTCGCACGGAGAGGGCAAGAAGTTTTCTCTAATGATGTGTCACAGGACCCACGATTCTTCACGGGGGTTGACCAACAGACAGGGTTCGAAACGAAGTCAGTGATGTGTGCTCCCCTTAAACAGTATGATCGTGTTATCGGCGTGATCGAAGCGTTAAACACGACTACGCCTGAGGGATTTACTGACGCTGACTTGCATCTCTTCTCAGCGTTTGCGAGTTTAGCGACGACCGCGCTCTCGCGTGCTAGGGCATTTGCCAGCGTGCGTAATGTCAGCGCTGCCTTTCAGGAAACCGTACAGGGCCGGTACCGCCTGGTGACTGGGTCAAGCGCAGCAATGCAGGAGGTCTTACGCTTGGCACGGGTAGCAGCGGCAACGCCGAGCACTATGCTACTCCTTGGTGAGAGCGGCACTGGGAAAGAAGTTGTGGCCCGTTCGATTCATGAATGGAGTCCACGTGCAGAGCAACCGTTTATTGCGGTGAACTGTACCGCGCTGACCCCAGAGTTGCTGGAGAGCGAGCTGTTCGGACACGAGAAAGGAGCCTTTACTGGCGCCATTGCTCAGAAAAAGGGAAAGTTCGAGCTGGCAGACGGTGGCACCATTTTTCTGGATGAAATTGGCGATCTTGCTCCGAATCTGCAAGTGAAGTTGCTCCGGGTTTTACAAGACAAAGAGTTCCAACGCGTGGGCGGCGTGAAAGACCTCCATGTCGATGTTCGCATTCTTGCGGCGACGAATCGTGATTTACAGCAGGCGATGCGCAAAGGCACATTTCGTGAGGATTTGTACTATCGCCTCAATGTTGTTGCTTTGACTCTTCCTGCACTACGAGAACGTCGTGAGGATATTTCCGCTTTGGTTCACCATTTTGTTGAGCACTACTGCCGTGAGATGAACCACATGCCGATGACGATCGAGCCAGAGGCGCTCGATCGTTTGCAGAACTACGCTTGGCCAGGAAATGTGCGCGAGCTACAAAACACCATTGAACGTGCAGTCGTACTTTCGCAAGGAGTACGTATAACGCTGGCCGATCTGCCAGTTGGAATGAATGGGCAGTCCGGCGTCAGGTCAGACGGAACCTCTACTGTTGACGAAATTGATGAATCGTTATCCCTGTCTTTAGCAATCGACGAATTCTCTCGGATGCGAATCCGCAAGGCGCTAGCGGCCTCAGGGGGGAATCAGACTGAGGCCGCGCGACGTTTGCAGCTTCCGCAGTCAAACCTGTCGAGGATCATGAAGCGGTTGAACCTGCGGTAGGGAGGAAAATGCAGAATGATGAATTAGCTTTGTAACGGAGTATGCGCACGATCTTCTGGGAAAAGTGACTTCGTGTTCTATGTGTCGTTCACCGTTATCATTCACGTTCATCATTTGGCGTAACAGAGCTGGAGGAACAATGGAACAACGAGTGCAGATAGGTATTGGATGAACTTCATGAACGCTTGAAACGTGAAGCTGAAGAATTCAACTCTGGGCGACCGATTGACGTTGATCAATTTGCCTTGGCGGCTGGACCGGAGACGGCGGGCTTTTTGAATCTCTTGATCCGTACGACGGGTGCGAAACGGATTGTCGAAGTGGGAACGTCGATCGGCTACACCGCCATTTGGTTGGGAGAAGCTGCACGCGCAACTGGCGGCCAGGTCATTGGTATGGAAGCGATCGAAGCCAAACATAAACAAGCGGTGAGCAATCTTGCTCGTGCGGGATTGTCAGATATTGTCGAAGTCCGCTTTGGTGATGCAAAACAAATTGTCCGCGAGCTCAACGGGCCAATTGACTTGGCATTTGTCGACGCGTGGAAAGACGACTACATTGCTTACTTCGATGCCCTGCTACCAAAACTGCGTGTCGGTGGCTGTGTCGTTGCTGATAACATCACTTATCCAGCGACGTTTCAGGAAACTATGCAGCGGTATCAGGAACATGTTCGTGCCTATTCAAATGTACGCAGTCAGCTCCTGTCGATTGGCATGGGTGAGGAGATGAGTGTGAAAATTGGAAAGTAGGAAATTGTCAATTGCGGATTGCAGATTGCGGATGGGTAGAAAATGTAGGGCGCGCTGTGCGCGCCGAATCAATCGTTCGTCCTGAGCTTGTCGAAGGGCGAAGTGGAAACGAGGTGTACTGATGGAAGCGACGAACAGAGAATACTGGGAGACGATACAAAAGACCGAAGAACAACTCCTCCCATTCCTTCGTATACTTGAGGCGATGCAAGAAGAGATTCTGATTGGCCGTGAACGAGAAGCACAGGAGCGTGTACGTGCTATAGGAGAAAATCTGTTTCCCACCCTCACCGAGGAAGTCACAAAACTGCCACCACCAGAACCCGCGCGAGAATTCCAGGCCAAGTTCGCCCAGGCCGTCTCCTCCTGTGGCGACGCGTATACTGCGTTGCTCAAAGGATCTGGTCGCAGTTTTGCCGAGTGGTTTCTCCGCAGTCGGCAAAGTTGGTGTCAAGGATTATACCTCTTGTATGAGCTTCGGGAGCAACTACCAGCGTTGCAGCAGTATTGGGTGACGGCTGAGGCTCTCCCTTCATGGCAGCAACTAGAAACGCGAGCTTCTGGACTGACAGTGCCAGTCGGATTTATTCACAAAGGACGAACCAACACACATCACGAATATTCACTCTATGTTCCAGAAAATTACACGCCACAACAAGACTGGCCATTAGTCGTTTGTCTTCACGGTGGCTATGGGCAAGGAAATGAATATATCTGGACGTGGCTGCGGCCAGCCAAGAGCAACGGCTACTTGCTCCTCTCACCCAAATCGATTGGGCCGACGTGGTCAGTTTTGCAACCTCCGCTCGACATTCGCTCGATTCAGACGATGCTGACGGAAATATGCGAGACCTACAACGTTGACCGCAAACGGGTATATCTCTCCGGACTCTCTGACGGTGGGACCTTTTCATACCTTTTTGGTCTCGCGTCAGCAGAATTATTTGCTGGCATTGCGCCGATTGCTGGTGACTTCCATCCGATGATGGACCCGCTCTTGCGACAGAAGAAAGGGATCGAGACTCCGTTCCTTGTCGTGCATGGCGTCCACGATGCGATTTTCCCGATCGAGACCGCCCGTCAAGCGTGCCAGCTCTTTGAGCGCATTGGATATAACGTCACTTATCGAGAGCTTCCCGACTGGGGGCACGCGTATCCGTATAGGATCAACGAACAGATTGTTTTGCCGTGGTTTGCCACGCTAGAGAAATAGCTGCCGAGGAAGCGCAAGTCATCCCAAAACCTTATCTTTGGATGCCCGCCGGAGCCTGTCCTGCCTGCGCCAGTGCCGCAGGCACAGGTGAGCGTAGTCGAAGGGCGAACGCAGAAGAATCCATTACATTTCATTAAGGGACTTGCGTTCCTGTGATATTTGCGAGGATGGCAGTTCTCCGGTGATCAGCCGAGCACTGCGATTGCGCGTGAAGTAATTCCATGCCCACTGGATGAGAACGAGGAAGCGATTCTCAAATTCGACGAGTTGGATCAAATGAATGAAGAGCCAGGCCAACCACGCGAGCAATCCAGAAAAGCGCCATCCACTAACGTCGGCCACAGCTTCAGCTCGCCCGACAATCGCCATGCTGCCACGATCATGGTACTGGAACGGTGGGAGTGTCTGGCCACGTAAACGGTGACGAATCACCTCAGCAACATAGTGTCCTTGCTGCATAGCAACGGGGGCAACGCCAGGAAGCGGCTGACCGTGTTGGTTGCGGTAGTGGGCGAGGTCGCCGATGACAAAGATGTCGGGATGACCAGGGACACTGAGATCTGGTGCCACTATGACCCGACCTGCGCGATCAAGTTCGACGCCAGTTGCAGTGGCAAGAAGACGACCGAGGGGAGATGCTTGCACGCCCGCAGCCCATATCACGGTGCGGGTTGCAAGCTGTTCGCTCTGCTCGTTGCTGCGTAGGATAACTGCATCAGATTGAACATCTGTTACCGTTGCCCCAGTACGGACACTGACCCCCAATCGCGCCAACGCTGCCTCAGCTTTAGCGGAGAGTTCGGCTGGATAGGCCGGAAGAATACGGTCTGTCCCTTCCACTAAGAGAATGCGAGATTCAGTCGGATTGATGTGGCGGAAGTTATGGCGCAGTGTGTCCTGGGTGAGTTCTCCTAGAGTCCCGGCTAGCTCCACTCCAGTTGGTCCACCGCCAACAATGACAAACGTCAGCCAGCTTCGCACGACCTCGGGGTCGGATTCACGTTCAGCGGCTTCGAAGGCGAATAAGATGCGGCGTCTGATCTCCGTGGCATCTTCAATAGTCTTAAGACCGGGAGCAAATTGTTCCCACTGCGTATTGCCAAAGTAGTGATGCCGTGCGCCGGTGGCGACAATAAGCGTATCGTAATTTACCTCTCCATCCTTGAGGATAACGCGCCTATTGGGCACATCGATGTCAGTTGCCTCTGCCAGCAGCACTTGGACATTGCGCTGCCGTTTAAGGATAGCGCGTAGAGGAGAGGCAATATCCGCAGGCGACAACCAGCCGGTGGCGACTTGATAGAGCAAGGGTTGAAAAAGGTGAAAATTGCGGCGGTCAATCAGGGTTACCTGTACCGGAGCGTCTTTCAGCGTACGAGCGGCGTACAGTCCACCAAACCCTCCACCGATAATCACAACGTGCGACATTTATGCACGCTCCTAGAGCATTGCGCGACTTAACGCGACCGTGGAAAACGAACGTAGGAGATGAAAATTCCACGATTCTCGGGAAGTAACTGGTACACGACACCGTAACCGGAGACAACGAGTTGCCGAAAAGCCCTCCATTCACCCTGCAGAGCTTTCCCGAGGAGCGGGTATTCTCGTAACAGTTCTACTCTGGTGATAAGAGCTTTGCGGATAGCGGCAGGTACCCTGCTGAGATCCCTCTCTGCCGTGAGCGACCAAAGAATGTCAGGCATCAGGCACTACGACGATGAAGGTAGCGAGCCCTAATCTCCTCATGGGAGAGAGTCCGGCCCGCAGCCAGATCTGCCTTAGCAGCCCGCAGTTTGTTCTTGTTGTCCGGATCTTGCAGTTGTTCCCAGGTCGCCAGGATCGACTCGATCTCTTCCCAGCGCTCTATACCGATCAGAATAGCAACGGGTTTTCCAGAGCGGGTAATAACAACTCCCTCATCGCTGTGTTCTGTTTCGGTTAGGACGCCCCCAAGGTCTTTCCGCAAATTCACACTGTTAATAGTTTTCATCTGTGGTGCTCCTCGGGTCTTCCTTCAGGTCTTAGCGGTCTTACAGGGGTGTGTAAATCCTGAGAGTATCCTTCAACTAATCCTCCAACAACGCTTTCGCCTCTTGCAAATCTTTCGTATCAAATCCTTCGGTGAACCAGTTGTAGATTGCGGATAACATCTGGTGAGCTTCGTCGAGCCTAATGCGTGCTTCGTGTTGCGTGGTGCGTGATCCATCCTGCGTCGCTTGCTGTTGTCGGAGACGGACCAGGCTCATCACGGCCCGCAGTTCGAGGGATTTGGCTTGCTGCTTGCCGGGCAATCTCGATGGCTTTGTGAAAACATGCTTCGGCCTCGGATTGGGCTCTGGGCGTTGGGAACTGACAACTGAGAACTGACGACTGACCACTTTTTTGCCTTTTGCTTTTTGCTTTACCTGCTGTAGCGTGAGTTCACCCTTGAGCCGATACAGCTCCGCCTCGTAGTTCCACTCCCTATTTTTGTTCACGAGAGCTAAAGCCTCAGCCAGTTGAGCCAGCCCCTCTTTAGCTTGTCCCGTTTCTCCATACGTCCAGGCTAGCAGGGCAGGCTAAAGGTTGTTACTTGCTCTGGCCCTCACCCGCAGCGCTGCGCGCCTGCTGCCCTCTCCCATTGGGAGAGCTTGTCCTTCGCGTAGTCGGAGGAGGATAGGGTGAGGGTACAGGCTGAGCAACGCGCTATTCTCGGAGTTGCCAATATTTTGGTATGCACTTAGAGGAAACAGCTCGTCTGGAATGCGCGACGATCGCGACGCTGCTTGATCGTATTGTTGCCGGGGAGCCGTTTTCTGAAAGCTGAAACTTATCTGCCTTCTTCAGGCAATCGATACGCCGTACCCTCAATTAAGCGTTTGACATCGTAATTCCACTCGCCCATCCATTTCTCAATGACACCATAGGCTGGACACTGTCCCTTCGCGAGTTCTTCTCGAAGCCGTTCGAGATAGATTGTTTCGTTTTCGCCTTTCGCATTACACTGATTGTGACGCTCCAGGCCGGTCCAGGCGATTGAGAGCAATTCTTTTGCGAAATCGAGCAACGTGATGCCGCGCACTCGCGCCCCCAACGCTTGCCGATGGGAAGCGAAGTAGGCTTCGACGCGCTCTTCCCAGTCCCACTTCTTGATCAAATCCCACGCGGCTAACAGACAGTCGTTTTCGTAGAAGATCCCTTTACATAAGGCTGGTACTGCCAACATCAACTCGGCTGGTTGTTGGTCGATACAGCGGATTTCCAAGTATTTCTTAATGCGGACTTCGGGGAAAAGGGTGGTGAGGTGTTGGGTCCAATCCTCCATGGTTGCCCGCTCGCCATTGTGCCCCTCTGTGAGAAACTGGCGGAAGCGAATGCCGGTCATGTCAATCCAGCGGCCATGACGAACAATGAAGTACATAGGAACATTGAGTGCGTATTCAGCATAGTCCTCAAAGCTGGCACGGTCTGAAAAAGCAAAGGGCAGGAGTCCACTGCGACGGCGATCGGTGTCGGTCCACACATGGCCGCGCATGGTGAGAAAACCGTTGAGGCTGCCATCGGAGATCGGCGAGTTGGCGAACATGGCTGTGAGGATCGGCACTAGTCCCATACCAACACGGAATTTCATCATCGCGTCGGCTTCGGTACTGAAATCAAAATTGACTTGGATAGACGCCGTTTGTTTCATCATCCGATGGCCCAGGGTACCGACCTGTTCCATGTAGGGAGCCATAAAGCGGTAGCGGGTTTTCGGAATCCATTGGATGTCATCGAGCGGACTTACCGGCTGCATCCCAAGATTGAGAAACGCTAAATCGAGTTCCTCTGCTGCCGGAAGGAGGTGTGTGAAATGTTTCAGTAACTCTTTGTCAGCACAATGGATCGTTTCGCACTGTTCCCCGGAGAGTTCCAATTGGGCTCCAGGCTCAAGGGAGATGTTCGCGCGTTCACCATGCAGAGCGATGACGTGCCCTTCCTCTTCGACTGGTTCCCAGCCAAGGGTATCCGCAAGACGAAATAGGATGCGTTCAATCCCGCGTTTACTAGAATAGCGCGCAGCTCGGCCACTCCGGCGAGACACGCCAACCATCTCGTACTCAGTACCGAGCCGCCACGCTTCGCGTGGCTTTCCTGCCTGGTAGAAGTAGTCAATCAATTGGGAGCGATTTTCGACGACTTGTGCCGCTTCCGGGCTTTCGACGTATTGCGACATAATACCCTCCCTCTCGGGTACTCCCCTCCGATCTCACGCGCGGTCAGGGTAGCAGACAAACTTGCTAAGGCAAGTGCTATTGGTGGAACTCATCGCTTTCTTCTGACGGTCAGTAAAGACAGGAATAACAGGAGAAATATCATCCTATACGGGTTCTCGTCCTTTGGTCAGATGTCAGCCCGGCTCGGTCATCTGTTGCGAGATGTGGCTAGAAGAAGTACCTATGAATAGAAAGATTGCCGTGTCATAGGGACTTGCCTGGTAATCTGTGGGGTGGAGTATAGGAGCTGGGATGTGGGATTCAGTTGATCGATTTCTTGATAAATATGGTAATCTTGTGCTTGTGCTTGGGGTGCTGGTTGGAGGACTCACCCTCTTTCCTCTTGTCTTCGGTGAGAAAACTCGTTCTGGGGCAGCCGCACGAGAATGCTTGCCTGGTGATTCGGAAACTTGGATTCCTGCTGAAGGGCTGACCTGCATCAGCGCGCGACCTCCGATGCTCACCGGTTCCTACGAGGAGGATTTCGTTTCCTATCAGGTACCGCAAGAAAAAATCACCGAACATATTGGGCTGTGGCAGCATTTCGCCCGGGGGGCCGAACATGGGCGGGACTGCGCACGAGGGATTCAGCACAGCTCTCCACGCGCATGGCCGCGAGTGGAAGAGTTAGAAGTGGTAACTGCTCTTCCACCGAATATGGACCAAGGGTGTGTCTGGGTAATGCGTGATACTGGCTGGTTTTACATTCAGGTGCGATGGGGCCATTAAGGCATCCTTTACGTGGACAGCGCGTCAATCTCCTCTTTGGCCAGTTCGTGTGTATCAACGAAGTTGATTAGGGATTCCTTGGCTACCAAATAGACCGCCCGGATCCCGAGCGGAACAATGGTAAACCCGTCACGTTTGACGATGCCTGAGAACGGGCGGTTCCAACGTTTAGAAACAAATAGTGAAACCTCTTCATTCTGGTTGCGATACACCAATTGTAGAAATAAATGACTGAGTGGATTACAAATGCGCGCTCCCTCAAGGTGAAACCCTGCTGGTGCCAAGTTGGGCACTTCCTCTAGTCCTTCTTGACGTAACACGTCCTTCAAGCTGTGGGGATCAAGCCAAGTAAGGGAGAACGGTTGGTTGCTGTTCAACTGCACTTCAGTGATCAACGCTTCACTAAACGCTGTTGTTTCAGGATCGGAAGGAGCCGAGAAGATCTGCCGACCCGCAACGATCGAAAACAGCACGGCGGCGGCGATTCCTGCCATGCGCCATCGTCGTAGCCAGGTGACGGGAGAAATACTTTCTAGGATTCGGGCACGTATTTCCTCAGTGTTATCGATAGGCGTCTGTCCTGACCTGCTTCAGTTGTTCATCAAGATCTCGCATTGCTTCCATCTCGTGCAGGCAGGAAGGACAAGTCTCAAGGTGTTCGGCAACGGCAAACGAATCCTGTGCGCCTAATTCGTTATCAATAAAAGGGCTCAGTAGCTTCTGAATATCTTTACAGTCCATGACCAGAGGCCCTCTCTTTTCCTTTTGAGATTGCAGGGGTCAAAAATCGGCGTAACTCACGTCGGGCCCGAAATAGTCGCGACATCACCGTCCCTATAGGGATATCGAGAATTTGAGCCGTTTCTTTATATGCAAACCCTTCTACAATGACGAGCCATAGTACGTCACGGAACTCCGGTGCCAAGTGATTCATTGCTGCCAGAAGATCGTGACGATTTCCGTTTTCACTAGCCGGGAATAAAGGGATAACTTTCCCTGAGACGGTTTCAACATCCTCTGCCTCAGCGAGTGGGTCATGCCGCTTTTTCCCCGCTGTTTTCTTTAAGACATTAAGGAGGATTCGGAACAACCAAGCGCGACAATTCGTTTCTGGCTGGTAGGTACGAAACGATCGCCACGCACGTAGATACGTTTCCTGCACCGCATCTTCAGCTCGCGCGCGGTCACCGCTCATACGAGCAGCAGTTCGCAGCAAGGCTTCAATATGAGGAAGTGCCTCCTGTTCAAATGATGCTCGGTTACGCATCCTGGGGACCCTCCCTTACTTACCCAAACTCCGTCTGGTGAAACTTTATTCCACAGCCAACAGCTAGAGTACAAGGATAGCAGGTTATAGCTGGAGGTACAGCAGATTATTTTCAAGCCTGACCGGGTAGACGGTTGCCTGGGCTGGGCGTTCACTACTGCCGTCCCGCAGGTCGAACCGCCAGCCGTGCATTGGGCACTTGATCCCACCAGCGTCGTCCGTGAAGCCACGGATGAGCGGGCCACTGCGATGTGGGCAGCGGTTTTTGATTGCGAATATTGTGCCGCCGATGTTGAAAAGGGCAATCTCGATACCGTTCAGCTTGACTAGCTTCCGGCCCCCAGGCGGCAAGTCTTTGACGGAGCAGGCTTCGAACCACTGTTCGGGCATAACCCTAGAAATAATGAATAATGAATGATGAATGATGAACGGGGAAACGAGTATAACAATTAGGAGGTTCAGAATAGGCAATAGTCAAGAAGGGAGGAATGTTTTCTTTCCTAGCATACTCGGCCTTCTGAGTATTTGTTCTCCTATTCATCATTTTGCATTCTACATTCATCATTATTGGATGTACCCCCACAACCGCACCACATCCTGAGGGTTGTTGCTACGATAAGCTTTATACTTCAGCAATGTATCCAGTCCGTCACAGGTACGTTCGAGGTTGGTTTCCTCACCCGGGAAATCACCCCAGCCGCTCTCATTCTTATTGGTGAGAATCCATCGGAGGCCGCGTATGATCACTTCTTCTGCCCGGCTGTCGTTGAGAATACGAGTCACGACCATGAGAGAGCGGGTGCAGTCCATGGTGTGATCGACATTCTCACCATCCCACGAACCGTCCTGTGCTTGCCACTCGTATAACTTTGCTGCACCTTTTGCGCAGGATTCATACGCTCCACTGAGACGACGATCAATCACGAGATCTGCAACTACAGCATCCTGTATCAGGTGCGCGGTAATCTCGACACCAGAAGGATGGAAGTCAGCATCGTACCATCCACCATCGGAGCTTTGATTGTCGATGATAAAGCGGCCTCCGCGTTCCCACGAGCGGAGCACGTCAGCACGGCGATAGGGTTCATGTAAGCCCAAAACGACATTAAAAAAACTCACAGGGTGACTCGTTGTATCGAGGTCTGCCCAATGAGGGTCAACCCAATGACCATCGCCTTTTTGCGTGTCCAGGAAATAATCAATGGCACGATGCACGGACTTGGTAATGCGGTCGTTTCTGAGGAGCCGGTTGCCGCGAATCAACATCAGACCACAGAACGCCGAGACCCACACTGTGCTTTCCTCGTCGGCAGAGAATGGGCTCCAGCCGTTATCTTTATTCTGACAATCGACAAGGGCCAGGTAGTCAGGCAAGAAATCCGGCGTCGTCCTCGCGTGGAGTAACACACGTAGTGCGTGAGCGACTAACTCAAGATCTTGCGGACCAGCGATTAAACTCCAGTCTTTTTTTTCACGTAAGAAAAAGGCGTATTCGCTTTTGAGCAATTGGTCGATATGTTCGAGATTCATTTCTAGATCCTTATGGAAGAGAGAAACCGTAAATCGTCAAACGTAAAGCGTAACAAGAATGCAGAGGCCCAGAGATAGAATACAAAATAGAACATTACTTTCTCTCTCGCTGCTCTGGCCTCCATGCTGCCTGCTGCATTCTGACTCCTGAATTCTTTATTCATGACTTCTTACTTTTCACGCATCACGCATTACGTTTCACGTTCCTATTTCACCTTCGCCCAGGCACGGCGGTAGTCTTCAAAGGTGTCGATCTCTAACCAGCCTTTATAAATGTCAACGCACGCGACTTTCCCGCCGCAATCAATGATCTCTTGCAAAATGTCGGTAAACGCAGCGTGCTCTAACGACTCTGCTTCGTGAAATTTCCGGGCTTGAAAACGTTGGTGGGATTGACGATGCACCGTGCGAAGCAATTGCGCGCCTTCTTCTGAAAACATGGCGAGACCGACAAATTCACCATCAGTTTCGTCAGCGTTGAGGGTCCGACCGACCCGAGCAAGTGTAGTGCCTTCTGCCGTCGGTAAGAAACGGTAGTCTTTCTTTGGCGGTTGATGGGTAACCACAAGGTCTGGTTTTCTAGACCGCAGCTCTTCTTGAGAATGCGGATGATCTCCCCAGGCCCGATCAACCACAACGCTGATGTCGGCCTCTGACTTCAATAGCTTTTCGAGAATCGCTGGATCGAAAATGATGTCGGAGTAGAGAAAAAGGAAACGACCAGACATTTCGCGCTCGGCGAGAAACAGCGACACCAGTTCGCCCGTGTCGCGGAAACGATCGTTGTCGTAATAGCGAACGTTAGGAAGATTGATTTTTTCTTTGCGGTAGCCACGCACCACTGCGACATCTTTTACGCCGCATTCGTTGAGCGCTTGGATCTGTCGCTCTAGAATTGTCTTGCCTTTAATTTCCAACATCGCCTTTGGCCGATCTTCGATCAAAGGCAGCAGGTTCTCTTCAAATCCAGCGGCGATTATGACAGCTGTGACATCGTGCCCACCTGGAAGGAGAAATTTCTTCTCATTGGTCTGCAACTCAGGAACACCGACAAGCTCGTAGATTTCAGGTAGGGTGGCAATCCGGCTATCAACTGCGGCTGGTCGGGCTTCACGTTTAAGAACAGCGAGTGACTCCCGCATTGCTTTGACCGCCGAACGCAACGCCTGATTAGCAAAGATCACGAGCTTAAACCCGGCGGCGGCGAGATCATTAGCAGTGATGCCAGCATAGGTTGTTGGGACAGCGACCAAAGGACAAGCCCCCTCCCACGCGTCTGTAAAATCTTTCAATTCGTCGAAGGTGGAAGATTTCGAATGGACAAGAACCGCATCAGCTCCAGCTTCAGCGTATGCTCGGGCGCGAGTCAAAGCTTCCTGCGTTCCCCAACCGGCAATGAACGCCTCAGTTCGAGCAATCACCACGAAATCGGGATTCTGTTGCGCAGCTTTAGCCGCTTGAATTTTGCGTGCATGTTCTTCAGTCGGAACGAGTTCTCGTCGCACTCCAGCATAGAAACTGCAGCGCTTCGGAAAGATGTTATCTTCGATACAAAGTCCAGCGACCCCAGCGCGTTCGTACTGCGCTACCGTACGCATGACGTTGATGGCATTGCCAAAGCCATTGTCACAGTCAGCGATGACCGGAATGCGCACGGCTTCGGACATACGCTGTACCGCCTCAAGTGTCTCACTCATGGTGAGAATGTTGGCATCGGGGAGGGCATTGACCGCAGAGATGCCGAATCCGCTCGCCCAGATAGCATCGAACCCGGCTTCTTCGGCGAGTTTGGCGGATAATGCATCATGGGCCCCGAGTACCAACGCCGGTCCGGGACGGCGTAACAACATGCGCAATTGCGCAGCGACTGAAAGCATTGTCATAATGCGCAAAACTATACGAGCCAAGCTGTGGAGCCGCAAGAGCCTGAAACGAACTCTACAGAATGCGTTATGGAGAAAAGGATGAGAGTGGTTCTACTCGCTGAGAATCTTGGAGCGCGACTGTGATTTCCTCAAGACGGTCACTTAGTGCTGATGGGCCATCGATAGGAAATACTGCTCCCTGCACATGGTCAGAATCGCGTAACCAGGAAGCAAGGATAACACTGGCATCAATTTCTTCTGGTCGTAGCGGTCGATCCTGGTCAATAGCGAAGCGGTCACGGCAAAGGGTGATGAACGGCAATAACTCATCACGCGAGCGTACCAGGCCACTGCCGATCAGACGACCATTGAGCACAAGATAGGCTTGCGCTGCGCCTGGTTCGCGGCTGGGCAGCAGCAAGAACGCGTGTGCGCGAGTGACGATCCAGTGAAAGCGCTGGTGAACGCGTTGAATTTGGTCGAGCAGTTGTAGGTCTTGCTGGATACGTGCAGCACCTTCAAAGCGTAGCTCGGCAGCTAAATTGTCACGCTTTTCCACAAGTGATTCGCGGAGCTGGGAACTTTCACCATTCAGAAACTGTAAGAAGGCTGTAACCTGGACCTGGTAATTTTTTCGAGTGAAATACGCGTGGCGCACGGAGCCGAGCACGAACCAACCTGGCCGATTAAACAAGGAGTGACTTCTGGAGCTGGGACTAAATTGCCGTGGCATGTCCGCAGGTTAAACAGTCGAGCAAGGAGACGTTGGGCTTTCTCAGCGAAATCGCGACTACGAAACGGGCCAATGTATACTGCACGATCACTTCCAGGTTTTGCCGAGAGACCAAGGCGTGGGTAAGAATTATTAACGTTGAGTTTGAGAAAAGCGACGCGTGGAAGATGTTTCGAGAGTCGATTATATGGTGGCTTGAGTGTGTAGATTAACTCAGCTTCACGGAGTGCAGCTTCGAGTTCTGAGCCGGTCTCGTCATATGTGACCTCGCGTACGTTACGAACCAAGTCGAGAACTTTATCACTATGTCCCGACGAATTCGTAAAATAAGAACTCACCCGACGACGCAAATTTTTTGCTTTGCCGATGTAGAGCAAACGACCTTCAGCATCAAGCATGCGATAGACACCAGGAGTATCTGGTAAATGAACAAGGGTAGGGCGGGGGACTGCAAATTCAAAGCGTCGACCATCGCGAGCGTTATATTGAAAATCAAGAAGCTGGCCTACCGTAGTAACACCGTGGGCGGCGAGTTTCTCCAAAAGTATCAGCAACACTTCAGCTGTGATTCGTGCATCACCTAACGCACGGTGACGGTTGACGCTGGAAACTCCAAGATGACTGGCGACCGCGTCAAGGGCACGAGAACGTAAACCTGGCAAGAGCCGTCGCGCGAGCCGTACGGTGCAGAGTGAAGGATTAAGCAGTGGTGTCGAGAGCAGTCGCTGCGCGTCGAAGTTGAGAAAACTGACATCAAAGTCAACGTTATGAGCGACGATGACAGAAGAACTGAGGAAACTATGCAGCTGGGGAAAAATAGCATCGATCCGCGGTTGGTTCTGAAGCATGTCGTCCGTGATACCAGTCAAACGCGTAATCATTGTCGGAACATGGTGCCCTGGGTTTACTAAAGTATGGAATTCCTCACTAAGCTCGCCGTTACTGATCTGTACCGCGGCAACCTCAGTGATTGCTGCTTTTCCAGGTTTCAATCCCGTCGTTTCGAGATCAACGACGACAAACTGTGCTTGCTGCAACGGCTGTTGTAAAGCGGCATGAACAGCAATGTACCAACGGTCGCTCGTAGGATCGTAGGAAAAATGTGGATCAGCTCCTAAAGAGGAATGCAGAAAGCGTCCCGCAAACTCGTTGGTGGTGGAGAGTGTGGACTGGACTTTCAAACCCGAAGAGAAGAGCAACCCGAGCAGCTCGCTCGACGTTGCTCCTCCAGGCCGCTCAAGGAGATAATCGTATAACTTCTGTCGCATGCGCTGCCGAGAGTAGCGCGTTACGATCGGCTTGGCAAAAGCCGTGTTTACTCACCCGCAATGGTCATACGGGCGATCTTGAGGGTCGGAGCCGCGACAGTACTGCGCAGGTCTAAATCGTTTCCGACCACTTCGATCTGCTTGAACATATCGAGAAGATTACCGGCAATCGTGATCTCTTCGACAGGGTAAGCGAGTTCGCCATTCTCGATCCACATTCCCACTACTCCTCGTGAATAATCGCCGGTGACAGGATTCACCCCAAAACCAGAAAGCTCAGTGACGTACAAACCGGAGCGCACAGAACGAATGATTTCTTCTGGTGGTGTGGTACCTGGTTTGAGGAAGAAATTGGTCGTACTAGCAGATGGTGCGTCTGAAAATGAGCGACTTGCACTACCAGTGGACTGCATGCCGAGTTTCCGTGCTGAGTAGGTATCGAGCAAATAGCTGGTGAGGACTCCGTCTTCGACAACCGGGGTGCGACGAGTTGGCAACCCTTCGCCGTCAAACGGTTTCGAGCCGAGAGCGGAAGGCATGCGGCCATCGTCATCGATCCAGATACCATTGGCGGCGATTTTTTCTCCAAGCTTTCCCAATAAAAAAGATGTTTTTCGGTACAATGCAGAACCAGAAATTGCCGACGCAAGGTGACGTAGGAGACTTGCGGCCATCTGTGGATCAAAAACAATCGGTGCTTCCTGAGTCTTTACGCGGCGTGCTCCAAGACGGCGCAGAGTGCGCTCTGCTGCTTTTTGTCCAATAGCTGCGGGGGATTCAAGCTTCGTGAATTTTCGGTGTGACGAGTACCAGTAATCGCGTTGCATCGCGCCATTGTGGGCAGCAACCGGGACCACGGTGAGAGAATAACTACTAGTGCGATAGCGTCCCAAGAAACCGAGGGAGTTCGCGTATAGCACTTCGTGATCACCACTAGAGAACTCAGCCCCTTCAGAGTTCGTTATCCGCGGATCAACACTGAGAGCGACAGTTTCTGCCTCACGTGCAAGAGCAATTTTCTCTTCTGGCGAGAGAGAGGTCACTGAGTCGTACAGATCCAGGTTCGGAAGATCTTTAGCCAGCATA